>JBLXHN010000005.1:0-319993 GCA_048259585.1 Vibrio sp.
ACTGGTACAAGTACGTGGGCCTAAACGGCAAGATCATCGGTATGACCACGTTCGGTGAATCTGCACCAGCGGGTGAGCTATTCAAGATGTTCGGCTTTACGGTTGAAAACGTACTTGAGAAAGCTAACGAGCTGCTTGCCTAATTTGATATTTGTCATTCCAGCGGAAGCTGGAATCTAGTTGCTTAGCAAGTTGTGCTTAGATCCCAGATAAATACTTAGTACTTTCTGGGATGACGGTTCAGAATCCCCGCCAGTATGTGCGGGGATTTTTTTTAAGAAAAATGGATATTAATCAGAAGTAAGACCAGCCTTATTGATGCGCTTTGTCTGTATATCGGGTAATATCTGTGCCACGAAATTTTAATCGGTTGATAGTACGGATGTTAAGAGTCGCAATTAATGGATTCGGGCGAATAGGGCGTAATGTTTTGCGTGCTGTTTACGAAAGTGGCAAAGCTCAGCAGATAAAAGTCGTCGCTGTAAATGAGTTGGCTCAGCCTGAGGCTATGGCGCATTTGCTACAGTACGACACCAGTCATGGTCGTTTCGGTAAAAAGATTTCTCACGACCAAGAACATTTATATGTTCATCATGATAATGGTGAGTTTGATAGTATCCGAATTCTTCATTCTCCAGATATCCATCTATTGCCTTGGCGAGATCTAGAAGTAGATATCGTTTTGGATTGCACAGGCGTCTATGGTTCTAAAAACGATGGTGAAGAACACATTGCTGCTGGAGCCAAAAAGGTACTGTTTTCTCATCCGGGTTCGGCGGATCTTGATAACACCGTTATTTATGGTGTAAACCACGAAACGCTGACAGCTGATCATCATATTGTTTCTAACGGCTCTTGTACCACTAACTGTATTGTTCCGATTATAAAAGTGTTAGATGAAGCATTTGGTATTGAGTCTGGCACTATTACCACGATTCACTCTTCAATGAACGATCAACAAGTCATCGATGCCTACCACGGTGATTTGCGTCGTACTCGCTCAGCAAGTCAATCTATTATCCCAGTTGATACAAAATTACATAAAGGGATTGAAAGAATTTTTCCGAAATTTTCTAACAAATTTGAAGCAATTTCGGTGCGAGTTCCGACTGTAAATGTGACCGCGATGGATTTAAGTGTCACTATTAACGCAAATGTGAAAGTTAATGACGTAAATCAAACCATGATAGAGGCATCTCAGTGTACATTAAACGGCATTGTTGACTATACTGAATCACCACTCGTTTCTATCGATTTTAATCATGATCCACACAGTGCGATTGTTGATGGAAGCCAAACTCGAGTGAGTAACGGGCATCTGGTTAAGATGCTTGTCTGGTGTGATAACGAATGGGGATTTGCTAACCGAATGCTGGATACAGCGTTAGCAATGCAAACTGCAAAGTAGTTACCTCCCCTGTGGGGAAAATATTTATTTCATTACTTGAAATAAATATTCAGTACCCCATATTAGTAGCAGTTTAAGATTTTACAGGCTCGGCAGGATAGCCGGGCTTACAGAAACTTTTCTTTTTAATATTTGAGAGGACAAACCATGTCTGTAATCAAGATGACTGACCTGGACTTAGCAGGTAAACGTGTATTTATCCGTGCTGACCTAAACGTACCTGTGAAAGATGGCAAAGTGACTTCTGATGCGCGTATCCTAGCTTCACTACCAACTATCAAGCACTGCCTTGCAGCTGGTGCTAAAGTAATGGTGACTTCTCACCTAGGCCGCCCAACTGAAGGCGAGTACGCGGAAGAGTTCTCTCTACTACCTGTTGTTAACTACCTAAACGACGCACTAGATTGCGAAGTTAAACTAGCGAAAGATTACCTAGATGGCCTAGAGCTAAACACTGGTGAGCTAGTTGTTCTAGAAAACGTTCGTTTCAACAAAGGCGAAAAGAAAAACGAAGAAGAGCTATCTAAGAAGTATGCTGCACTTTGTGACATCTTCGTAATGGACGCATTCGGTACTGCACACCGCGCTCAAGCTTCAACTCACGGTGTTGGTATGAACGCACCTGTAGCATGTGCTGGCCCTCTTCTTGCTGCAGAGCTTGAAGCACTAGGTAAAGCAATGGACAAACCAGAGCGTCCACTAGTAGCTATCGTTGGTGGTTCAAAAGTTTCAACTAAGCTAACCGTTCTAGAATCTCTATCTAAAGTTGCTGACCAACTTGTTGTTGGTGGTGGTATCGCGAACACATTCATCGCTGCTGCTGGTAACAATGTAGGTAAGTCTTTATACGAAGCAGATCTTATCGAAACTGCTCAAAAACTAATGAAAGAGTGTTCTATCCCAGTTGCTACTGACGTTGCGTGTGCTAAAGCATTCGACGAAAACGCTGAAGCTGAAATTAAGAACGTTGCAGATGTTCAAGATGACGACATGATCTTTGACTTAGGTCCTGATTCAACTGCTGCTTTGGCTGAAATCATTGGCAACGCAAAAACTATCCTTTGGAATGGCCCTGTAGGTGTATTCGAATTCAAAAACTTTGAAGCGGGTACAAAAGGCATTTCAGAAGCTATCGCTAAATCTGCAGGTTTCTCTGTAGCTGGCGGTGGCGATACGCTAGCGGCTATCGACAAGTTCGGTATCAAAGCTGACGTTTCTTACATCTCAACTGGTGGTGGTGCATTCCTTGAATTTGTTGAAGGTAAAGTACTTCCTGCAGTAGCAATGCTAGAAGAGCGTGCTAAAGCTTAATAAGTAAAAACAATAAATAAAGCGGGAAACATTTTCCGCTTTATTGTTTGCTGCGCAACCTACTTGGATCTGTTAAACTTCAGGGGTTGTGAGCAGACGTTTACAGAATTTAAACTCACCGTTTTTATTTTTAAAACGACATAAAATAGGATTAAATCCATGTCTAAGATCTTCGATTTCGTAAAACCTGGTGTTATCTCTGGCGATGACGTACAGAAAGTATTTGAAGTAGCTAAAGAGAACAACTTCGCTCTTCCAGCAGTTAACTGTGTTAACACTGATTCTGTTAACGGCGTACTAGAGGCGGCAGCTAAAGTTAAAGCTCCTGTTATCGTTCAATTTTCTAACGGTGGCGCTGCTTTCTTTGCAGGTAAAGGCGTTAAGCTAGAAGGTCAAGGTGCACAAATCCTTGGTGCTGTAGCTGGTGCTAAATACGTTCACGCTGTAGCTGAATCATACGGTGTTCCTGTGATCCTTCACACTGACCACGCTGCTAAGAAACTTCTACCTTGGATTGATGGTCTACTAGATGCTGGTGAAGAGTTCTTCGCTCAAACGGGTAAACCACTATTCTCTTCTCACATGCTTGACCTTTCTGAAGAGACTCTAGAAGAAAACGTTGAAACATGTGCTAAGTACCTAGAGCGCATGGCTAAAATGAACATGACAATCGAGATCGAACTTGGTTGTACTGGTGGTGAAGAAGATGGCGTTGATAACTCTGATATGGACGCTTCTGAGCTTTACACTTCTCCTGAAGATGTAGCCTACGCATACGAAAAACTAAGCGCTGTTAGCCACCGTTTCACTATCGCTGCTTCTTTCGGTAACGTACACGGTGTATACCAAGCTGGTAACGTTGTTCTTACTCCAACAATCCTACGTGATTCTCAAGCATACGTTTCTGAGAAATTCGGCATTCCAGCGAACTCTCTAAACTTCGTATTCCACGGTGGTTCTGGTTCTTCTGAAGAAGAAATCAAAGAGTCTATCTCTTACGGTGTTATCAAAATGAACATCGATACAGATACACAGTGGGCAACTTGGGATGGTATCCGTACTTACGAAGCAGAAAACCACGATTACCTACAAGGTCAAATCGGTAACCCAACGGGTGAATCTGCTCCGAACAAGAAATACTACGATCCACGCGTATGGCTACGTGCTGGTCAAGCTTCTATGGTTGCTCGTCTTGAGAAAGCATTTGCTGACCTTAACGCAGTAGACGTACTGTAATTTATCTAGATTAACTAGATGTCTTACATAAACTGATAGTTTTAAAGCCCGCTCGTTATGAGCGGGCTTTTTGTTTCTTGGGAAGGAAAAACAAAAAGCTATTTCTTTCAAAGCACTGGCAGAACGGTAAATTATTGCTTAATCTGATACGTAGCCTATTAACTGTGGCTAGCCTTTTGTTTCTAGTTTGCAAAAAACTGACTTTGCAAAATGTTGTACGTCATATAAGGTGCACGACGAGTTACACTTGGGCGGTAAGTATTTACGCCTATCGTCAGTGGTTTTACACGTCGGTTGAATAATAATTAAGAGTTTTAGAGGGTTTAAAAGTATGGCTGGTGAATCGTTGGATATAGAAGCTCCGATTGCTGATGGAATAAATAAAATGAGTGATTGGCTTAGCAATAATTCGGATCTGTTAATCCAGTATGGGGTCAATATTGTTTCGGCAATTCTTATTCTGATTATTGGTAACATCATTGTTAAAGCTGTAGCGGGTAGTGTTGCTAAGGTTCTTCATAAGAAGGAAATGGATAAAGCGGTTGTCGAATTTATTCATGGCTTAGTTCGTTACGTTCTGTTTGTTATCGTATTGATTGCGGCTCTGGGCCGAGTAGGGGTTGAAACTGCCTCTGTGGTCGCTGTGATTGGTGCGGCTGGTTTAGCTATCGGTTTAGCGTTGCAAGGTTCGCTATCTAACTTTGCTGCGGGCGTACTAATTGTTGGCTTCCGTCCATTTAAATCTGGTGACTACGTTGAAGTTGCAGGGGTTGCGGGTTCAGTTGAAGCGATTCAAATTTTCCAGACAATTCTAAAAACGCCAGATAACAAAATGGTTGTTGTGCCGAATGGCGCAATCATTGGTGGTTCTATTACTAACTATTCTCGTCACGCAACTCGTCGTGTTGATTTAGTGATTGGTGTTTCTTATAAAGCGGATCTTAAACTTACCAAGAAAGTAATACGTGAAACGCTGGAAAAAGATTCTCGAATCCTGAAAGATCCTGATATTACGATTGGTGTATTAGCATTAGCTGACTCTTCGGTAAACTTCGTGGTACGCCCTTGGGTTAAAACGGCAGATTACTGGGATGTTTACTTTGCATCTATGCAAGCGATTAAAGAAGCATTGGATGAAAATGGTATTGAAATTCCATTCCCACAGATGGATGTTCATCTCAACAAAATCGAAGATTAATATCCACATCGATTGATGCGAAAAGTCCCTCCTTAACCCGGAGGGACTTTTTTTATCGTTTTAGAAATATTGATTGACCACTCCACTGAGAAGGGACGCGGCAATAATAAACATCACACCACCAACGACGGCATCAATGCCTCGTTTAACCTTGGGCTGCGAAAGTACTGGTGCCAGTTTAGCTGCTCCAATTGATAGTGAGTAAAACCACACAAATGAAGCCATGATGGTTCCGATTGCAAATGATATTCGCTCATTACCTTCAAATTGACCACCGATAGAACCGAGTATGACAATGGTATCCAAGTACAAGTGTGGGTTTAGCACAGTAACGGCTAGGGTTCCCAATATAACGGCTTTTCTTCCTCTATTAATGCTTGTTGATGATGTCTCTTTATCCTGCGCATCATTGGCAAACGCACTTTTAAAAGAAACAAATCCGTAGTAGCTGAGAAAAAGGATACCTCCTACAGTGACACAGGTAAGCAGCATCTCATTTGAAGCTAGCAGCGCGCCACCACCAAATATTCCTAAAGAGATATAAAATACATCAAGAAAGCTGCACAGTGTTGCTGTTGTTAGATGATGATTACGCTTTATTCCCTGATTGAGCACATATGCATTCTGAGCACCAATCGGAATAATGGTTGCGGCACCAAAGCTAAATCCTTGAAACAGAATCCACAAACTCATAGTTATACCTAAAAACTGAATAATTAAATCGTTAAAACCAAAATACGGCATCGCTTTAAAGAAATAAAACTAATAATATTAATGCTAAATAAGTTCAACTTATGAGGTGTGTGTGAGGGGGTTAGATTATCGATGGCTTGAAGCTCTGGATGAGATTATTGCTCAAAGGAGTTTTGAAAAGGCAGCGTCGGTGCTGTGTGTGTCACAATCGGCGGTTTCTCAAAGAATAAAACAGTTGGAAAAGTGGCTAGCGCAACCCGTACTGGTGCGAGAAAATCCTCCAAGTGTGACGCCTGCGGGGCAAAAGCTGCTCGGACTATACCGTCAAGTTTGTGCCCTAGAGCAAGACATATTACCTGAGCTCAATAACGATATTGTTGATAAACCAGTATCGATATCGATTGCTACCAATGCTGATAGTTTAGCGACATGGCTATTACCTGCGATAACACCAGTCATGCAGCAAAGCAATTTGGAAATTCATCTGGTTGTTGATGATGAGCGTAGAACGTTAGATAAGCTTAAGAAAGGCGAAGTGATTGGTGCAATCAGTCAGTCAGATAAATCTCTTCCGGGCTGCCATTCAACCTTGCTGGGAGATATGCCTTATTTATGTGTATCAACACCGGCATTTTTCCAACAGTATTTCTCCCAAGGCGTTAATGCAGCGTCTTTTCAAGCTGCGCCAGCGGTTTCTTTTGACAGGCATGATTTTGTCAATGAACGATTTGTGTTTGATAACTTCGGCTATGAAATGACCAGTCACGTTAAACATACCGTTGCCAGCTCCGAAGCGTGCGTGACAGCGGCTCTAGCGGGTTTTGGCTACTGTATGATACCCAAGGTACAAATTGAACAAGAGTTAACATCGGGCGCATTGATTGATATTTGCCCGGGCCTGTATATCGATCAGCAACTTTATTGGCATCACTGGCAACTAGAGACAGGGATCTTAAAGAAGTTCTCCCAAGCGATTGTTCAATATGCTCGACAAGTCTTAGGGTAAAGTAATGTGTAAAAATTGTGTGATTTTCTGTTGGTGATAGTAGAAGAAATACTGTTTTAATCTATTATTTATCAATAAGTTCTCGTGACTAGGTGGTTAAAATGAAAGCATTTCTTGCTGGATTAATGTTAGTACTAAGCAGTGTTTCTTTTGTTACTCAAGCAGAAGAGCTGAATTTTCCTCATATATCAACAACCGGTTATGGTGAAGTGATTGCCACGCCTGACATGGCTAAGTTCTCAGTAAAAGTGGTCGAAATTACAATGAATGCAGAGCAAGCCAAAGGTAAAGTTGACGAAGTGGTATCTGCGTTTATTCAGCGGCTCAATGATGCGGGAGTTGAAGATAGCCATATACTTAGCTCCAACTTATACCTAACTCCTCAATATCACTATCCGAAATCTGGTAAAGCTGAGCTTGTCGGCTATAAAGCGGTTCGAAGTGTTTCAGTCGAAGTGAATGACTTATCTAAGCTCAACCAATATTTGGATATTGCGTTAGAAGAAAACATCAACCAAGTTGACGACATTCAACTGAAAGTCCGAGATCAAGAAAAGTACCAACAACAGGCCAGAATGGCAGCAATTAAAGACGCTATGGACAAGGCTGAATCACTGGCCAGTGGCTTTGGTCGTAAGCTGGATCAGGTTTGGCGTATTGATTATAACTCGCGTCAGGTTCGCCCAATTATGATGAAAGCGGCAGCCTTTAGTGATGAGTCCGCGGTCAATAAAAGCTATCAAGATTCGACAATCACCATCACAGACAGTGTCGGTGTAATATACAAAATTCATTAACATTTTGGTCGTTTTGAGGATATAAAATCAACGTTGAACATGGTGGTTATCTGACAGTCTTTTATAAATGTATGATTAACATTATGAATAATTGCGAGCGGTGTTGCGGCTTTTCTATTCGTTTTTAGCTAATGTTCGCTAGTTTTTTATTCAGTTACTAGTCAAGAGTGATATACTACTCGTCTTTTGACAGGGAATGTACGTTAGTAGTTGTTATGAGATATTCAAAGATCATTGCTGTATTTCTCATAGCCTGTGCTGTCATCACATTATTTATCTTCTCGTATTTTTATCATCGCTATAATCAAGTTCAGTTTTACAGTAATCAAGGCGCTATTAAAGAAGCGGTCCGTCAGCTTGACTACAGTAAACACGAATCCATTCATATTCGTGAGCAACTGTTTTCTACCATTTCACTTTTAAGTCATGGCTCCCAAACATATCAGTACGTGACATCACCTAGTTTAACAACAAGAGAGGTTTTTGAGCACGTATTGACCTCGGCCGTTAAAGGTCAAAAGTGGTTTGTCGATATTGGATTTATTGATAATCGCGGTTTAGAACAAGTACACCTCAATTATCAGTTTCATAGCAACAATGCTGAATTTGATGCTCAAGTCACGAACATCGCTAATAGTGAGTTGTTCAAGTATGCTCAGACATTACTTGCTGATGAAGTAGGAGTTTGGGCTGCTGAGCTTGATAATGATCCTGAAACCTTTATAACACCTTATTCTCCAACTATTCAGGTTATAACTCCTATCACTGTGGCTGGGGTGCGATATGGTTATATTGTCGGCTCGGTAGACGTTTCCACTTTGGTGGATAAACTCAATTATTCCCCGCAAGCTGATATGACGCCAGCTATCGTTGGAGGCAATGGTTTTCTAGTGACTGGGTCGAGTGCCTTGCCTTTCTATGGTGACTTTACCAATCGATATCATGGCTTTAATTTTCCTGAGTTCTTTCCCAAAACGTGGCAAGAAATGCGCAGTGGCAGTAGTAACAACGTCATGGAAGATGCAAACTTAATCGTTTTTCAACCCCTGGATGATTTCTTTGGGAAATCCGTTCAATTGGTGATTCGTTTTACTCCCAAACAGCTGGCCAACCGAGCAAGCCATGATCTTAACGATGTGGTTAAAGAAGGATTGTTCTTCTTTATGATCATGTTGGTATTTGCATTGCCAACAGCCTCAATGTCTCTGCATTACTATCATCGCAATATTGAAAGTAAGCTTGCTCGTGCTGCTCTTGATGGTATGACTGCCGTTATGATTTCAGATACTCATCATCAAGTCATCATGGTCAACAAAGAGTTTGAGAAAACCGTTGGCTTGTCTATTGATGAGATTCAAGGCCTTAATGCGTTAAAAACATTACTAAGCCACAATGGTATGGAGTTTGTTCTCAATGTGCTTGAGTTGGTTAGCGAAAATAATTTCTGGGAAGGCGAAGTTGAGTGTATTACGCGAGATGGGACTCTGTTAACTACAATAATGCGCATTCAAGCGATCATTGAAGCGGGTAAAGTGAGTTACTATATTACCTCTTTGGTTGATATTTCAGAACGTAAAGAGCTTGAGAACAAGCTGAGAGAGCTGAGTGAAAAAGATTCTTTAACTCATTTATGGAATCGACGTAAATTTGAACGTGAACTGACATTACAAACTCAGCTTATTGAACGTTATCCAAATGATTTCGATGTCAGTTTGTGTTTGATTGATATTGATTACTTTAAGCGTATCAATGATGAGCAAGGACATGATGAAGGCGACAAGGTTATCATTCAAATCGCAAAAGTTTTGTCGGAAAGGCTCCGTACCACAGACTTTATCGCCCGTATTGGGGGAGAAGAGTTTGCGATTATTATGCCGCACACCAGTGTTGAAGAAGCGCAGATTGTTGTAGAACGTTTACGATACTCTATTGAGTTAGACCAAAGTCTACCTGTAACCATTAGTGCCGGTATTTCTGACCTCTCCAATGACGGAGCCCGTTCATACAAATGTGCGGATATCGCCTTGTATGAATCTAAAACATTAGGGCGAAATCAAGTTTCTCTCTGCCTAACGACTGATGATCTTGCCTGATGTCACACTTTTTATACACCTAGACTAAAGTCTAATTTTAATTTTTACTTGAGCTAAACTGTACAATAAGTAAACTGTTGTTCTTTTAATCAGTAGTGATCCGGTTTTCCCCAATAATACCAATTTACTTTGCTTGCGCTAGGTAAATGGACGGGAATCAAGCACTCTGGGCAGCATGAGGCAGGGTATGGTTAATCATTTTCTAGTGAGGCTAACGATAAGCTTCTTGTTGGTGCTAGGAATTAAATTAAGCGCGCTTTATTTTCTTCCTATGGTGTTATTGCTTAACACTCATCATAAAGAGTTTTTTGGTTGGTAATTCTAAAACGAACTGTTTATCTTAAAAACAGATATAAAAAAACCAGAGCAATTTGCTCTGGTTTTTTGTATCTGACGTTTTTAATTAATATCAGTAATTAAAGAACGTGTACAGATGCAGTGTTAGTAGTACCTGAAGCAACGAGTGCACCAGAAACCATAATAACGATGTCGCCTTTCTTGCCTAGGCCAGATTCAAGAGCGATCTCTTTACCTTGACGGTAGAAGTCATCAGTACTTTCGTAAGCGTTAACAACAACTGGAGTAACACCTTTAGTTAGAACAAGCTGTGCAGCTGTTTTAGCGTTAGTTGTTACAGCGATGATGTTAGCCGTTGGGAAGTATTTACGAACTGAACGAGCAGACTTACCAGCTTCTGTTGCAACAACGATAAGTGGAGCAGCTAGTTTTTCAGCAGTGTCTACAGCGCCTTTACATACCGCTTCAGTGATACGTAGACGAGGGCTGTCTAGACGAGAGCCTAGTTCAGCTTTAAGCGCTGAATCAGTGCGGTTTGCGATTTGAGCCATGATCGTTACAGCTTCAACAGGGTATTTACCTTTTGCAGTTTCACCAGAAAGCATTACTGCGTCAGTACCGTCCATGATTGCGTTCGCAACGTCACCCGCTTCTGCACGAGTAGGGCGAGGGTTTTTGATCATAGAGTCAAGCATTTGAGTTGCAGTGATTACAACTTTACGTGCACGGTTACATTTCTCGATCATCATCTTCTGAGCGAAGATTACTTCTTCTGCTGGAATTTCAACACCTAGGTCGCCACGTGCAACCATGATGCCGTCAGATAGCTCAAGGATCTCATCAAAATTGTCCACACCTTCTTGGTTTTCAATTTTAGAGATGATTTGAATGTTTTCGCCGCCGTTAGCCGTTAGGATTTCACGGATTTCTTTAACGTCAGAACCTTTACGGATGAAAGATGCTGCTACGAAATCTACGCCTTGCTCACAACCAAACTTAAGGTCACCTTTATCTTTTTCAGATAGAGCAGGTAGGTTTACAGAAACACCTGGAAGGTTAACACCTTTGTTTTCGCCTAGAGCACCGTTGTTTAGCACTTTACAGATAACGTCAGTGTCAGTTGTAGAAACAACTTCCATTTCGATTAGGCCGTCATCAACAAGGATAGTGTTACCAGCTGATAGGTCTTTTGCAAAACCTGGGTAAGTTACTGCTACTTTATCTTTGTTACCAACAACTGAAGTATCAGTTGTGAAAGTGAACTCTTGACCAGCTACTAGATCAACGTCGTCGCCGTTTTCTAGTTTGATAGTACGAATTTCTGGACCTTTAGTATCTAGAAGGATCGCTAGTTGCTTGCCAGTGTTTTCCATTACTGTGCGGAAGTTAGCGATACGAGTACCGTGCTCTGCGAAGTCTCCGTGAGAAAAGTTAAGGCGCATTACGTTCATGCCTGCATTAACAAGTTCTGTTAATTTTTCTACAGATTCAGTTTTAGGGCCAATCGTACATACGATTTTGGTCTTTTTCATGGAAGAGTCTCTCCGGTGAATTTTATCAATTTGAAAGTTAATATATAGTTTAAGAATGGCCTCGATGGCGGCAATTTTTTCTCTTCATTACCACATTACATGCACGAGTATTGCACACTCCAAAACTGAAAGTCTTACAACAGGTTTAGTCATTTTATGACCATCTGTTGTGGGTCTATCTTCACGTTTATGTGATCTGCATCACCACTATTGGTGAAAATTACAAAAGTATCACACACCATTCTGTAATTTTTTTTCTTTAGGGAACGAATTCTAACACCGAATCATTTCAATATCACTGCTTAAGAATTGTCTTAGGACAAGGTTTTGCCCAGAAATATTAATTTTTTGGTTCAAAATAAATGGACATGTATGTTTCGGTTTAATTATAATAAATTTCGAATCGAAACTTAATTTTATAAACAAAGATGTCAAAACGTAATACACAGCTAAGAAGACACACCATCGTTAACCTGATTAATGAATTAGGTGAAGTGAGTGTAGAAGAATTATCCACTCAGTTTGAAACTTCAGAAGTCACAATTAGAAAGGATTTGGCATCTTTAGAGCAAAATGGTCAGTTGCTTCGCCGCTATGGTGGCGCGATTGCTTTGCCGAAAGAAGTCGTCAATGATGAATTGAATCCAAAAGTTTCAATTCGAAAGGAATCTTTGGCAAAAGCAGCTGCGAAATTGATTCGTGACCACAACCGTATTGTTATCGATAGCGGAAGCACAACCGCAGCTTTAATTAACCAGTTGAATGACAAACGTGGGCTAATTGTGATGACCAACTCATTACACGTAGCAAATGCGTTAAACGAGTTGGAAAGCGAACCTACCTTGTTGATGACGGGGGGAACTTGGGATAACCACTCTGAATCCTTTCAGGGTAAAGTCGCCGAGTCGGTTCTTCGTTCTTATGATTTTGACCAGCTTTTTATTGGTGCTGACGGAATTGACCTTGAGCGCGGCACCAGTACGTTTAATGAGTTAGTAGGCCTAAGCAAAGTGATGGCTGAAGTGTCTCGTGAAGTGATCGTCATGGTTGAGTCTGACAAAGTTGGTCGAAAAATCCCTAATCTGGAACTCGCTTGGGACGATATTGATGTCCTAGTGACAGACAAAGAGCTGTCTGACGAGTTTGTTACAAAAATTGAATCTCATCAGGTTCGTGTAATACGAGCTTAAAAATAGTCTCTACTTATTGGCCTTGCTTGCAGCCGTAGAGCACTACAGATAAATAAAATATCGGAGTAATAAAATGTGTGGAATTGTTGGCGCTGTCGCTCAGCGTGATGTTGCAGAAATCTTAGTTGAAGGTCTACGCCGTTTGGAATACCGAGGTTACGATTCTGCGGGTGTTGCGGTTGTCGATGCTGAATCAAATCTAACTCGTATTCGTCGTTTAGGTAAAGTTCAGGAGCTGGCTGATGCGGTAGAGTCTGCGCAGGTTATTGGTGGTACTGGTATTGCTCACACTCGTTGGGCAACACACGGTGTACCTTCTGAAGTGAATGCTCATCCACATGTATCTGGCGACATTGCCGTCGTTCATAATGGCATTATTGAAAACCACGAAGAGCTTCGTTCACTGCTCCAAGGAAGAGGTTATGAGTTTGTCTCTCAAACAGATACTGAAGTGATTGCTCACTTAGTCGAATGGGAACTTCGTACTTCTGAAACTCTCGTTGAAGCACTTAAAAAGACAGCTAAGCAATTAGATGGCGCATACGGTACTGTGGTTGTGGATCGCAAAGACCCGAGTCGTATCGTCGTGGCTCGCTCTGGTAGCCCAATTGTTATTGGTCTTGGTATTGGTGAAAACTTCCTGGCATCTGACCAACTGGCTCTTCTTAGTGTGACTCGTCGTTTCATGTATCTGGAAGAAGGTGACGTTGCAGAAATTACTCGTCGCGACGTTACCATTTATGATGAAGCTGGTTCACTTGTAGAGCGTGAAATCATTGAATCGAACATCGAGCACGATGCGGGTGACAAAGGTCAGTATCGTCATTTCATGCAGAAAGAGATTTTTGAACAGCCAATGGCACTGAAAAGCACGATGGAAGGTCGTATTACTCAGGATTCTGTCATTACAGAAAGCATTGGTGTGAATGCGGTTGAGATTTTAAAGAAAGTGGAACACGTGCAGATCATCGCTTGTGGTACATCTTACAACTCTGGTATGGCGGCTCGCTACTGGTTTGAAGATATTGCCGGTGTCAGCTGTGATGTAGAGATCGCTTCTGAGTTCCGCTACCGTAACTTTGTGACTCGTCCAAATAGCTTGTTGATTACACTGTCTCAGTCTGGTGAAACCGCAGATACGCTTGCTGCACTGCGCATTGCTAAAGAAAAAGGCTACATGGCGGCAATGACCATCTGTAATGTTTCAGGTTCTTCATTAGTGCGTGAATCCGATATCGCTTTCATGACTCGTGCGGGGACTGAAATTGGTGTTGCTTCAACCAAAGCATTTACCACTCAATTAGCGGCAATGCTAATGCTGGTAACGGCGATTGGTAAAGAACAAGGCCGTGTTGATTCTGCGAAAGAAAAAGAGATTGTAGAGGCTATTCACGCACTGCCAGTGCAAATTGAAAGTGCGTTGTCATTCGATAAGCAAATTGAAGCATTAGCAGAAGATTTCGCTGATAAACACCACACGTTGTTCCTTGGTCGTGGTGAGTATTACCCAATTGCAATGGAAGCGTCACTTAAGCTCAAAGAGATCTCATACATCCACGCTGAAGCTTATGCTGCGGGTGAGTTGAAGCATGGTCCTTTAGCTCTGATTGATGCTGACATGCCTGTTGTGGTTATCGCTCCAAATAATGACTTGCTTGAAAAGCTCAAATCAAACGTTGAAGAAGTACGTGCTCGCGGCGGTTTGCTTTATGTCTTCGCGGATGAAAAAGCAGGTTTTGAAGCGGATGAGACATTGAAGATCATTCCAATGCCACATGTTAGCGAAATTACCGCCCCAATTTTCTACACTGTACCAATGCAGCTACTGTCTTACCATGTTGCATTAATTAAAGGTACTGACGTTGACCAACCTCGTAACTTGGCAAAAGCGGTGACTGTGGAATAACGATTTGTTGACAAGTTTTAACAGTTGTCATCAGATAGAAACTTAGTGATAGCTGATAGCTAGAGTCAGGGGCCGAGGCCAAAAACGTTTTTTTGACCTCGGCCATTTTCGATCTGTTTAGACATCATAGTAAAGAACGGAAAACCCCAAACGTACTCTCCCCAACAGACACTAACCACAAAGTTTTTAATTGTTAGATAAATCAGTAACTAATCAATTTAAATTGATGTTAATAAAAACGCTGTTCGTTATGAAAACGATTCTCATTTAATTTCAACCATGGTAAGGTGAGCGCAATATAGCCAACAATTAACTTACTCTTTTATTTATGTACCAACTTGTCGATGCGTCGTTCCAAATCGATGGCAAGACCATTCTTTCACCCACTAACCTCACTTTTACATCGGGAAAAGTAACCACGCTGCTTGGTCACAATGGGTGTGGTAAATCAACGTTAGTGAAACTTCTTAGTCGTCAAAATCCTCCCACTAGTGGACAAGTTTTATTTAATCAACAACCCGTCTCGTCATTTTCAAACTTAGAGTTCGCTCACAAGGTTGCGTACCTTCCCCAACATCCACCGATAACCGATGGCGTTACTGTACGTGAGTTAGTTTGTTTCGGCCGTTATCCTTGGAAAGGCGCGTTTGGACGTTATGGCAAACATGATTATGAAATTGTCGACCAGGCGATTGAAAAAGTGGGGTTAACCCCGTTTGTCGATCGCTTTGTTGCGACCTTGTCTGGAGGCGAAAGACAAAGAGCTTGGGTTGCGATGTTACTTGCCCAACAAAGCCAGTGTATTTTGCTCGATGAACCCACATCAGCTCTGGATGTCGCCCATCAACATGAACTGTTGGCTTTGATTAGAGAGCTTAATCAAACCATGGGGTTAACCGTGATCATGGTACTGCATGATGTCAACATGGCGGCGAAGTTTAGCGACCACCTTATAGCACTCCATTCCGGAAAAATTATCGCTTCAGGTTCCCCCCAAGAGCTGATGACTCCTGACACATTGATGAAAATATACGGTATGGAACTAGCGATTTTTGATCATCCTAATACTGGAAAACCAATCAGTTATATTCCGTAAATAAAAAAGGAACTTGTTGTGAAAAAACTCATATTAATGCTCTCAACAGCATTAGCATTCAATAGCTACGCACTCGATATTACCCATGAAATGGGCACTGCCTCTTTTGCAACAACACCAAACAAAGTGGTTGCGTTAGATTGGGCATTGACTGAAACTGTACTAAGTTTAGGCGTTGAACTTGAAGGGATTGCAGATACTAATGGCTATCAGCAATGGGTGGTAAAGCCCAGTTTGAACTCTGATGCGATAAATGTCGGTTCACGCCGAGAGCCAAACCTAGAGCTTCTGACAGAGATTAAGCCTGATGTTATTTTGATTAGCAAGCACATGGCTGCGGCTTATGAGCAACTGAACAAGATTGCTCCGGTGCTGGTTTACAGTGTGTACAGTGAGCAGAAGCAACCGATAGAATCAGCAAAATCTATTACGACCTCTTTGGGTAAGCTGTTTGGCAAAGAGCAGCAAGCTCAACAAGTCATTGCTCAGACAACAGAGATATTAGAAAACAACGGCAAAAAAATCGCTTCTGCAGGAAAAGCTGATAAACCGCTTCTGTTTGCCCGTTTTATCAACGACAAAACACTTCGCATTCATAGTCAAGGTTCGCTAGCACACGACACCATTAACGCTATGGGGTTAAAGAATGACTGGCAAGAACAAACGAACTTGTGGGGATTTACTACCGCAGGAACAGAGAAGTTAGCGGAACATCAAAAGGCTAACGTCCTGCTTTTCGGCCCTTTAAAACCAGAACAACGTAATCAGCTTACTCAATCTCCTCTTTGGCAAGCGATGGAGTTTACCCGCACCAACTCTGTCTATGAACTTCCTGCGATTTGGACTTTTGGTGGTTTGATCGCCGCGCAAAGATTCAGTGATCATATTACTGAGCAACTTATTCAACAGTAATGAATACCCTAAAGATCACAACCCCTACTAACGGTCGATTAAATATCAAAGCAGCAACCTTATTAAGCGTTGCTGCTTTGATCATTGGAACTCTGATCCAAATTACGGCCCCTTATTCACAAGGGATACGTCTGATTTGGGATACGATCTTCCATTTTGACTCAGAAAACTACCAGCATTTAATCACTCATTTCACCTATTTACCGCGGTTGTCGGTTGCGATTATTTGCGGGTTCGCACTCGCTGTCGCAGGTTGTGTGATGCAGTTTATATTGCGTAACCCTATAGCTTCGCCGACAACATTAGGTGTTGCTGCAGGAGCAGAGCTTGGTATGGTGCTTGGCCTTCTTCTCATTCCTGCTCACGTTATGGTTCCGGCATTTGTCCCTGCTTTTGTGGGGGGCTGTCTATCAACGCTTTTGGTTTTTGCGCTCAGTTCTGTAAGAGGGTTTTCGCCACTCCATATGGTACTTGCTGGTATGGTGGTCAGCCTATTCTTAGGCTCGTTAAACACTATGCTGCTGATGCTGAATGAACAGAAGTTAACCAGTATTTTTGTGTGGGGGGCAGGGGCTCTCAATCAAAATGATTGGTCGAGTACCCAAGTTTTGTTGCCTTTGGTTCTGTTGCCTGTGCTGTTGCTTTTGATTCTACAGCGTCCTTTATCTGCGCTGCAGTTTGGTGATGATGTTGCCACATCTTTGGGTGTTAATATCAAACAGATCAAATTGATATGCTTATCGTTAGCGATATTTATTACAGCGTCAGTGGTCAGTGAAGTGGGTTTGATAGGTTTTGTTGGCATCGTTGCGCCAGCTATCGCGAGAACGTTGGGTGTTAGATCACTTGCCAAGCAGATTATCGCCAGTGGTGGGATTGGAAGCGTCATCTTGCTTACCGTCGATTTAGTCAGCCAACCTTTATCGGGTGTGGGTGGTGAGCTCGTGCCTACTGGTGCGATGACAGCACTGATCGGTGCACCATTTCTATTATGGTTATTGCAACGTACTAAGCTTCAATCGGATCTTAAGGCTCGCAGTGAAAGCGTAGTGAATTACAAGTTGGTTGATACGAGAAAAACCTTGCTGGTACTGACGTGTGCGGTGGTCATAGTTTCTTTGTTCGCAGTTGTCGTCGGTAAGAATCAGTTCGGCTGGAGCTTAGGCTTTAATCCATCGATGTTTGAACTACGTGCTCCTCGAGTGCTGGTGGCTCTGGTGGCTGGTATTGGATTAGCTTTTGCTGGCACGATCATTCAACGTATATCCCAGAACCCAATGGCAAGTCCTGAAGTGTTAGGTATCAGTTCTGGTGCTGCGTTAACTCTGGTTTTAGGTTCTTTGCTTGGTGTTGCTGCCACTCGAGAACAGCAAATGTTGCTGGGTACTCTCGGTGCAGTGGCTGTGACAGCCGTTGTTTGGTTAATGGGCCGAAAACATAGCTTTGCTCCCACACAAACGTTGTTGACTGGCATTGCATTGAGCGCAGGCTTAGATGCGCTACTCAGAATTGCCATGAGCTCTGGACATGATAATGCAGCCGCTCTGTTGACTTGGTTGTCGGGCTCGACTTACTTAGTTTCCCATAACGATGTTCTGCTATTAGTTATTGGTGTGGCGTTTATCGGAATCATCGCGCTCTCACTCAATCGTTGGATCGACCTTATTGGGCTAGGTGAAGTCACCGTGAGTAGCTTAGGCATCAATGCAACCTTGGTGAGGTTAGTGTTGTTGCTACTGGTTGCGGCATTAACAACCTTATGCACCATAGTGATTGGCCCGCTGAGTTTTATTGGCTTATTAGCCCCGCATATGGCGCGCTCACTTCACCATTTCCGTGCTACACCACAAATGCTAACTGCTGCATTGCTTGGTGGCATTATCATGGTTTTAGCAGACTGGATCGGGCGAGTGGTTTGGTTCCCTTGGCAGTTCCCGGCAGGTTTACTTGCATCTTTGATTGGTGGCGGATACTTCCTCTATCTGATGCGGCGTTAACGCGGTGATTGTTTTTTGAAATCAAAAAGACAATCAATAGTAATGGAAGGCGTATATGTTTATGATTTGGGTAACAAACTCATCAACTTTTAACCCATGAAACAGACAGCAATTACCAAACTTCAACAAGACTTAATGATAAAAGTGGTCGCTAAGCTGAAAGCTGAACAAGCGAAAGTCGGCGATAGCTTGAATGAATCTTTACTGGCGCAGCAGTTCGAAGTATCGAGAACCCCCATGCGTGCCGTGCTTGTGTATATGTCCAAATTAGGTATCACCAAGGCGGTTCCGTATAAGGGGTTTGTGTTACAAGTCGATGCGCAATCAATTGAAGTTGAAGGCGATGATCAAGCGTCTCGTCAGGAGCAACTCTATCTGAGATTGTTAATGGATCTGTTCTTTGGCGAAATCGAAGCTGCGTTTTCTGAAAAAGAGCTTCAAGAACGTTATCAAGCTAATCGTGGAGAGGTGCAGAGCGTACTTCGATTGTTGGAAAATGATGGTATTTTGCGTCGTAGTCCTGGATACAAGTGGCACCTTGATGGTGTTCTAAACACACTTGAAAGACATTCAGAAAGCTATCGATGTCGGTTGATCTTTGAACCTGCGGGTTTACTTGAACCGAGTTGGACACTTGATCGACAAGGGTTAGAAAACTGTCGTGATCAGCATGTTAAAGCAATTCAATATCCACAGTCGGTAACTTCAAGTGAGTTGTTTCGTCTAAGCGCAGATTTCCATGAATTACTGGCCGCTTGCTCAGGAAATCGTTTTTTACTCGGCAATATGCAGCAACACAATCGCATGCGTAAAGCTACGGATCTGGTGTCGATGCACTTTCAATCTTCGGTCACTAAATCCTGTCAACGCCGTCTAGAGATCATCGATTTGGTGCTGGAAGGGAACAATACTGAAGCATCCAACAAGCTGGCACTGCTGTTAGAAAATGACATCCGTGTCATGCAGCGCACATATAACCATATCGTTAACCTATCGCAATCGGAGAGTGAAAAGCTCGTTGATAGCATTGCTGACATCCACATTTAACGCTGTAAGCTGCCGATTTTAGGCAGCTTATATTCCGTTTTATTCTTTTCTTAATCGAATCATCACCTTTCCAAACACCGTCTGCTAGGGCAAGCAATCACTGCAATTTCTCACTATTAGTCTTAACTTACTTCACGCCCAATTAGGCAAAGGAAAATAATTCTCATTAACTTATTGAGTTTTCGCTGCAAAAATACAATAATAATGATTCTCATTTATAGTTATTGAAAGCAAATTCGTTGCTCGAATATCAGGTTGAGCAGTTTTATATTGATAAACAAAGAGAAAATAATGAAAGCGAGTAAAAGGAAGTTTCCTCTGTCGACTGTTGCGTTAGCAATAGCTTCTGTCACCACCGTGTTTACAGCCCAAGCACAAGATCTTACAACACAAGAAAAAATGGTGGTGGTCTCGAATCGCACGCCTAAAGCGATCAGTGATATTCCTGGTACGGTTTGGTATATCGATGCAGAGAAAATTGAACAGGAGTACCGAGGCGGTAAGACGTTAGGGGGCATTTTAGCTTCGGCAATTCCATCTCTCGACGTCAGCAGTGGCGCACGTACCAACTTTGGTCAAAACTTACGTGGGCGTAAGATGTTGGTGATCATCGACGGTGTTTCGTTACAATCATCACGTCAAATCAGTCGCCAATTAGACTCGATTGATCCATTTAATATTGATCGTATTGAAGTGCTCTCAGGAGCAACCTCTATTTATGGTGCAGGTGCTTCTGGCGGTGTGATTAATATCATTACTAAAAAAGCACAAAGTGAAGAGCTGGAATTTGAATCGTTTGTGGGGGGCACTTCGGGTCTCAACTCTAGTGAAGACTTTGATTACAAGGTGGCTCAATCGATTTCAGGTGGTAATGAAACCGTTCAAGCTCGTTCCTCTGTCGTTTATACCGAAACTCAGGGCGTGTTTGATAGCAATGGTACGATTGCGACTCCTGATATCTCACAAGGGTCATTGCAGTTTAACCAGACCGTAGACTTTCTAACCACAGTCGGTATCAATGTTTCGGAAACCAAGAAAGTGAACTTGCTGGCACAATATTATGATAGCCAACAAGATTCACCGTATGGTCTGTACATTGTGGGCCGTGATTTTGTTGATGTTCGTAAAGGTTTTGATTCTGACCGCGAACATGGAACTGAACGCATTATGCTCAGTGCTTCTTATATTGATGAACAAGTTCTTGGGCATCAGTTGATCGCTGAAGCGTCTTACCGTAAAGAAGATCAGACTTTCACTCCATACTACCAATCTTCAGGTCAACAAATTACAGATGTTGTTTCTCTTAAGGCTGTTTTGGCTAAGAATTTCGATAAGTCCAATATCGTCTATGGTATTGATGCTTATCAAGATAAGCTCGAAAGCAACCAAGCTCTCTATGATTCAACGATTGCGAATGATTCCGGTAATTTGATCAATCGAACTTCTGCTCAAGTAGGCCGTTACCCAGGCGTTGAAGTTAGCTCTGTTGCTGGCTTTGTCCAAGCAGACTATTCACTGACTGAGGATTGGATTGTTGAAGGTGGTGTTCGTTATCAATACATCTCTAATAAGATTGATGACTTCGTTGGATACAATCAACAGAAGAAAATTGCTGCTGGCAGTGGCTTAACTGCTGATGCCGTTCCGGGGGGCGAAACAGACTACACGGTAGCGCTATTCAATTTAGGTACAGTATACAGCCTGAACACAGATTCTGAGATTTGGGCAAACTTCTCTCAGGGATTTGATCTGGCTGATCCTGCTAAATACTACGGTCAGGGCGATTACACTTTAGTGGGTGATCACTGGCAGCTTAACGAGAGCATCAACGTCAATGACTCAAAAATGTTCGGTATTAAGACCAACAGTTTTGAGCTGGGTTACCGCTTAGATAAAGGCGATTTCAATCTGCAAACTGCGGCTTATTACTCTCAGTCAGATAAAAACGTTACTTACAATAAAAAAACCATGCTAATCGAAACACTTGAAGATAAGAAGCGTGTTTACGGTCTTGAAGCATTGGCGTCATTGTGGGTGCATGAGAATGTTCAACTTGGCGCTTCAGGCCACTATGTCGTTTCTGAAGTGAAAGGAGACAATGGTTGGGAAGATTATGATGCCGGTTATGCAAGTACTTCTAAGGCAAACGCTTGGGTTGGCTGGTACGATTCTGATCTAGCCGTGAAACTACAAAGCCAAACGATGTTTGACTATGAAGATGCGTCAGATAATAAGCTGAATGGTTATACGTTATTTGATTTAGTGGGCAGCTATAAGTTTCCAGTTGGTAGTTTAGGTTTTGGAATTCAAAACCTACTTGATAAAGACTACACCACCGCTTGGGGACAACGTGCGCAAATTGTTTACTCAGCACACTATGATTCAGCAGCATACGATTATAAGGGCCGTGGCCGAACGTACACACTTAACTACCAAGTTAAGTTTTAAACGACACGGTTCAAAACAAAACAGCCACGTCAAAGTGGCTGTTTTTGATCGTTTACGTTTTATTACTTCGCAATGACTTGGCTAAGTTTAGTCAGAGACTTCTGAGCTTTGATCTCTTCGAAGACTAAATCAGCAACGGCTTCAGCACCTTGTTTTTGAAAGTGAGTCACATCCGGTTTCATCACGGATCCAGAGCGCCCTTTGTAGTATGGATATTGCTCAGGATCGACTGCTAGCCATAAATTCTGCCATTCTCCTTCAGCTTGCTTGTTCGCCATATCGATGACGCGAGTTTGCATATCCAATAGTGGCACTTTATTCGCTTGCGCTGTTTGACGCACGGTTGCGGTGTAGTCACCAAAGAAGCGGTAGCCATTATCTTTGTTCTGGGTTGTGATGTGCTGAACGGTTGTGATTGGCGTACCAGCAGCTTTGTCTGCGGTTCTTGCTCTGGGTACTGAGGTTAACATCACAGGCGTAAGCTTATGCTGTTTTGCGAAACTCAAGTAACGTTCCAGAGAACGTTGGAAAGAGTAATCTTCAGCCCCTTGTGGGAATTGTAGTTTACCATCGGTGCTGTTTGGATAAGTACACAGAGTACCGACATCCAGTGGACCTCGACCCGCTTTGGCACCATTACATTTTTCATCGTTGTGACTAAATTGAATAAATAGATAATCGCCAGGTTTAACCATTGGCTCTACAAAGCTTAGCCAGCGGCCGTTAATAAAATCACGCGAGCTACGACCAGATTGTGCTGCGTTCACAACAATCAATTCATCGTTATTGAACTTGTCTGCAAATGCTTGACCCCAGCCCATGCGAGGGAACACATCTTGTTGGTAGTTAGATGCCGTTGAATCCCCAACAATGAACAGGCGCGTTTTTTTGCTCGCAACAGCTTTTGCGGATTGAGCAAGCTGTTTTTCGCTCATTTGGTAGTGAGGAATTGTATCTAAGCTAATAATTGGGTTAAAAGTTAAGTCAGACAAGAAAGTCTTCGATAGTTGACCTGTACGAGTATTGTGCCCTAAGTTATGAATAACTTGTGAAGCTAACTCATCCATTACAGGCTGGTACTCTTTCGCGTAACTGACAGGGTTCCAAGATTTCTTCGCATCAAGACCATGGTCTTTCACGACATTCGCAAATGCCTTACTGAAGTTAGTGTTCGCTTCAAGCCAAGCTTTTTGAGAAAGAGCGGGAACTTGAGCTTTTGAAGCCAACACTTGAGGGCCATCGATATTTTCATAGGCCGCAAGGCTCGAAACAATTAAATCACTGAACGGGTTAACGTTTGCCAGTGTTACTGCATTATTGTTGGCTTCCGGAACCAGTGCGGTTGCACATACTGAGCGCTTAGTATTACTGTTTATGCATGTGTTGCCACTGCGGTCATCAACAGAAACCAGTAGCGGTGGAGTCATTGAAGCGATAGAGAGCTGGTAATGACCTTTCGCATCGGTTTCTGCGGTCGCAACTTTACCTAAACTGTCTTTTACCGTAATTGCGGCAGGGAAGATCATGCTGCGGTGAGTGATCTGACCCGCCAGTTTACTTTCTGCTCCCAGAGAAATATCGGGTTGCCAGCCATTAAGAACATTGCTGGTGGTGTATTTTTTAGCTTCGGAACTGTTTAGTTGAGGGCGGTTATCGGTTTTAGCACCAGCGCCTTTGCTTGCAAACTCCCAGAATCGTGAATCCTCTGGTTGGAACCAGATTTTTTCACCATTGATATCTTTACCGCTCATTTTATCCCAACCATAGATGTGATCATCCATTTGGCAGTTTATGAAAGCGGTGTGGCCAATGGCATTTGGATCGGCGTAACGCCCATCTTCAAACTTGGTTGTTGGGTGCCAAGGTCGGCCAAGACCATAGCTTCCTGCCGGAACTCGCGCTTCTTTCGTTAAGTTACAGTTTTTAAAAACAATACCGAATGGTGATTCAATATTGGTTGCTGGTGCTGTTAGATAACCGAGCGGTTTGCCTGCTTCTGTATCTTCACGATAGCGAGCCACAATGTCGCTGTTTTCGATCAATGTGGTTCCATGACCGAAAATGAAATCAACCGTACCGGCAATGCGAGACTCATCAAAGTATGAACGGCCAGCGCGCACATATAAGGTATCTTGATAACTGCTTAGATTGACGTCTTTAAATTGTGCTTTGTCCCCATTGTGGGAAATTAACAGGGCAACCGCTTGAGTACCTTTTTGGCGAGTTGGATCGTCTTTCGCTTTTCTCTGATTTGCCGGAAAGTCGAAGCCATTTTCGATCGTTAAGCTACGTGCACTAAAGCCTTCAGCATCAATCGCAACGGTGCGGCTGCCAAAAGTACCAAACTTTTTCCCCTCGGCGTTGAGCATACTGTTGGCTGTGGTCGCGGTGATGATGGTCTTGTCGCGATCTTCGCCGATGAGGTAAACATTCGGACGAGTAATATGGAGTTTTTCTTGATATCTACCGTTTTTGATATAAATGACATACGGCTGGTCATTGTCAGGTGCATTGTCGATAGCTTGTTGGATAGAAGCAAAATCGGCAGAGCCATCCTGAGAAACTTTTACATCATAGAGCGAAGTAGCAGAAGCAGAAGAAAGGTAGAGTACAGCTGCAATCCCTAGCCCGTTAACTACAGACTTATTCATTTTATTTTTCCTTTTGTGAAACGTTGGATCTTTTTAATAGAAACGCAGTTTTATTATATGAATTGGGTAATATTAAACAGTGATCTGGTTAAGAAAAGAACGGTATCAGTCTGGCTAGCGGTAGAATAAGTCCAGAAATGTCTAATTTATCTTAATGTTAACTCGCTATGACCACTGGGTGTCCATAACAGGGGTGAGGAATGATATCCACTTTATGATGGTAAACCGATTCAATGATTTCCTTTTGTAGAGCTTTATTGGGCTCTGCATCTGCAACAATATCACCTTCATTCAAAATCACTATTCGGTCTGCATATTGAGCGGCTAAGTTCAGATCATGCAGTACAGCAACGACAGTTGCACCCTGATTGGCTAGTTTACGCGCCAGTTCGAGTGTTGTGTGTTGGTGATGAATGTCGAGCGCAGATGTCGGCTCGTCTAATAGCAAAATTTTATTATCACGGCTCTGTTCTAGTTGAGTGAGTACACGAGCTAAATGAACGCGCTGTTTTTCTCCGCCTGACAGCGTGGGGTAGGAGCGAGATGCTAAGTGAAAAACATCCGTGAGGCGCATGTTATATTCTACGACCGCGGCCAATTGAGCATTCGACATCGTTAAACCAATACCACCGAGTTCAATCACTTCCTTTGCCTTAAAGTTGAATGAAAGTGAACTACTTTGAGGCAACACTCCAAGGTGTTTGGCTAATACCTTAGGTAGCCACTGGTCGCGGGGTTTTCCAAAAGTGGTGAAATGTCCCTCAGCTTTTATTTCCCCAGTGATCGCTTTGAGCAGCGTGCTTTTGCCAGTACCATTGGGTCCCAGTAGGACGGTAAACTCTTGGCGGTTTAAGGTAAGGTCAATGTTATTCAGTATCTTCTTATGACCTAATGTCACTGAAAGAGCATTTATACTTATGGTCTGTTGGCCAAAGTACGATATCGATCCTTTGGCTGCTTTATTTTTAGATGATGAGAGGATGGATAACATTAAATTCTCCCCTTTTGCTTAATCAGTAGCCATATGAAGAATGGTGCTCCCAGCAACGCTGTTACGATGCCAACCGGCATATCAAGAGGAGCAATGATGGTTCTGGCTAACATGTCTGAAACAAGTAGTAGTAGCGCGCCCATGAATAGTGTGACGGGGAGAAGTGAG
The DNA here is from genome assembly GCA_048259585.1 of Vibrio sp. GTDB lineage: Bacteria > Pseudomonadota > Gammaproteobacteria > Enterobacterales > Vibrionaceae > Vibrio. The sequence continues at coordinate 25,978 of JBLXHN010000005.1, forward strand.
CGGTAGTTAGGGCCAATAATCATCCGTGCTAAATGTGGAACAATCAGCCCAATGAAACCAATCATGCCAGCTAAAGCGACGGTAACCCCCACGCCAAATGCAGCCAGAATAATTAAGCGACGTTTTAAAGACTGAACATTGATTCCCATGTGACGCGCTTCAGCTTCACCTAACAGCATCGCATTGAGCTTGTCAGCATCTCGATAGTAAGCAATAAACAGAATAATGACGGTTACAAACGCAAGCCATAAACCTTTTTGATTAGCGCCCGCCAATGATCCCATCGTCCAGAGAGACAGATCCCTTAGCGCCTGATCATCGGCAAAATAATTGAGTAGCCCTAGTGCTGCACCAGCCAGTGCTGATATGGCAACACCGGATAACAACATCATGGTGACCGAGGTACCATTGCTACTGGTCCCTAATCGATAAACCGAGAAGGTGGTGATTGCGCCACCGATGCAAGCAAACATAGGTACCGTGCCAAACAACATCAGGTTAGGGGAGTGATTAGCAAGATCGCTAAACACAACTATTGCTAAGGCAGCACCTAATGCAGCACCAGAAGAGACACCTATGATGCCTGGATCAGCCAGCGGATTACGAAACAGGCCCTGCATAACTGCACCGCTGATGGCCAGAATGCCACCGACCGTTATTGCCAATAACGTTCTCGGTAATCGAACTTGTTGGACGATCATCGTGACATGTGCGGGTAAGTCGTGACTCACCATGGGTAATACAGACTTCAAGCTATCGGTGAAACTGATGTTCATCGCGCCCATGCTGATAGAAGCCACGGTGGCAAAGTAAAGTGCGACAGCCGAGAAAATACATAACGTTTTGGCTGAAACCGTTCGTAAAGCTGTCATGTTATTTTACAGCGTCCATGTTTTGAAAAGTCTTATACAGCTTTTCGGTGAGCTGCAAACTTTCCAGACCAAAGCCACCAATAATGGCACTGCCATTGATTGGAATAATTCTGTTTTCAGCCGCGACAGGTGTGGCAGCAAGTAAAGGAAACTCTTTAAGAATGCCTTGTTGTCCACCTAGAGTTTCCCAGGCGCGAGAGCTAACCAATAGATAGTCTGGTTGCATTTGAACGATGGCTTCGGGTGATAAAGGCTTGTATGAACTCATCTGTTCTTTTGCTGGGTTTTGACCACCAGCAAGATTGATGATCACGTCGATGGTGGTTTTATCTCCGGCAATTGTTGCTGGGCGTCCTTTGGTTAGCATAGCGAACAGCACTTTTGGCGAATGCTCTATTTGACGTGATTTGATCGTTGTTAGCTGCTCATCGATTGATTTTTTCAACAAGACTGCTTTTTCTTCGGTACCAGTAATCTGAGCGATTTTATCGATACGATCGAACAAGTCTTGTTCAGTATCACCTGAAGGGACGGTTTCCACATTAATGCCACCACTTTTCAATAACGTCAGTGTTTTTTCTGGTCCCATCTCATGTGAACCAATAAGGTGGGTAGGAGACAGAGCCATTAAACCTTCGGCTGATAGCTGGCGGTGATAGCCAACCTGAGGCAACGTACCATCAGTATTAAATTGACGACTCGTGACATCAATCGCCACTAATTGATTTTTTGCACCTAACGCGACCAACAGTTCCGTGATGCTTGATCCGGCACTAATGATTCGGTTGCTGGCCACATGATTCTGTTGAGCGTTAACAGTGGTGGCAGAAATAATAAGGCTCAACGCCCAGATGATTTTCTTCATTCTTGTTCTTCCATAACGATATTAGTGGCGGAAATTTGGTGTTTTTGCATGAATGCAAACAGGTTGAGCATGGATTCCACATCGGCTTTTTTATCCGCAGCAATCACTAAAGGTTTGTCTGGAAAGCGATTACGAGTTTTAAGAAGCGCAGATGTGAAAGCGTTCCAATCATTAAACTTCTCGCCATCTATTGCCCATTTCTGCTCTTCACTGTGCAAGATGCCGATTGAGATAACGGGTTTATCTGGCGAGGTAAGCTGGCTGGTTTCTTCTGTTTTGGGAATGTCGACATTCAGTGTTTGCACACTGACATTCGCCGTAAGCAGAAGAAACACCATCACAATAAAGATGATGTCGATCATCGGCGTGAGATCCGGTTTAAATTCATCTTCGAGAAAACGAGAGTGTGACTGGATCATTACAGCACCTCCTCTGTGGTAACAGCATGTCCACTTTGGTTGCCAGAAAAGGGATCAACCACAATGCCTTCGATATGCAGATTGCTGTGATTTAAGGTGTATTCAATCTTGGCAAGCGTCTTTTCAACCCACATGCCTAGAAGTTGTGCACCGGTAATTGCAGGTAACGCGATGATCAAACCTGCGGCGGTGGTGGTCATTGCCAGACCTAAACCATCCGCTAAGGTTGCTGGTGAAATGACGGTGCTAGCGTCGGTCATGCCGCTAAACATTTCCATCAAACCTAATACGGTTCCAAGTAGTCCAATCAACGGACTGATCACGCCAATCATCGACAATAAGCGAATGCCTGAACGAAACTGCTGTCGTTTTTTGAATAGCCAGATACCAACGGCTTCTTCACGCAGTGGTTTGGTAAAATGACGATGACCCAAAAGCATCCGCATGGATTGAAATATCAGTTGTTTGCCGTTTAGTTCATTGTTAATAAACGCATCCACTTCCTGCGGGCGAGAAAAATCCAGTTTATGGATCCTTCTGAGGATTGCTGTGGTATGCGTACGGCTGTTGAGTAGCATGTAGATCGTACGTTCGACCAAGATAGCGATAGTGAGGAATGACATGATGATAAGTGGCCATGTCATAATGCCGAGCTGACTGTGAATATTGGTTAATGTTTGCATGATAGTGACTACTGTAATTGGAAATTAATTGGAATTTGTACCCGATGAGCGATGGCCTGCCCTTGCTCTAGCTGATTTGAAAAACGCCATTCTTTAATCGTGCTTAGGGCCCGTTCATCAAGTACGCGGTGGCCACTGGACTCAAGCAGTAATTGCTTGATTTGATTACCTTGTTCGTCAAGCCACACCTCAATCAGAACCTTGCCTTCTAAGCCTTTCTTCCTTGCGATCCTTGGATAGGTCACTGGCGTCGGTTTGGCGTTAAATCTAGGCTTTTTCACCAACATAGGTTTACTGTCTTGTGCGTTTACCTTTGCTGATGGAGTGTGCTGTCGCTTTTCTGTTTGGGTTGTTGCTGGTTCTTGCTTCGAAGGTTGAACAGAAACGTGCTCTTCAGCTTTGGATACACTCTTTTCGGGCTTGCTTAGTGGTTTCTGTTCTACGATTGGAGTAGGGATTTTGCTTCTAGCTTGATCTTTTTTCTGCTTAATAGGGGGACTTTTCTCCGGGAGAAGAGAAGCGGCTTTTGTATTTGGCTTACGGACTGGCGCTGGAGCTTGAATATTTTGTTGTTCAACTTTCGCTGGTTTTTGTTCCTTTGGTGGAGTTGCTGTTACAGTTTCTTCTGTGATGCTATTTTCGATTTCAATCACAGGTTTAACGGCAGACATAGTCATCAGCTGAATTTGAAAAGATTGTGCTCCTTCCTCAGTCGATACATTAATTGTGTTTTTCTGTGGGGTGTACGACAGCGCAATACCGTTTATTAGGCATGCTATTAAGCCAGCAATGAGATAACGGAGCTTTGTCATTTTCAGCCACTAATGAATCTATCAAAGAATGTTAAAAATGATAATATTCTTAAATGCAAATGATATCAAATATCATTTGCATTGTTAAAATGACTGGGTATGATAGCCACTCATCCGATTTTCGTTTTATGAATTAAACATTTTGAGTTGGGATTTGGCGAATGGCTTGTTCAATAGTAGTGGTAACTACTTGAATGCCAAAGCGTAACTAGGAGTAAACATGTACACCACTTTTTCCGAAGAAGAAGTAAAACACAAAGTGACATCAGCGTTGTTGGAAGATGACGCTACCCCAGTATTTAACATGTCTCAGCAATTGGGGTTAAGTGAAGGCGCCATTACTTTTGCTCTGCCTGACGAGATGGTTACGCGAGTAGCAGGTGAACACGCCCAGACTATTTTAGAACAGTTACCAGAGTGGGGAAGTGTTACGACGATTGTTCACTCTTTCGGCTCGATCTTTGAAACCAAAGCCAATTTCCCGAAAGGCAAAGAAGCGCACGGCTACTATAACTTAATGGGAAGAGAGGGCGAACTGCATGGTCATCTTCGCTTAGATCTCGTAGAACATATCGCGTTTGTGAGTAAGCCATTCCGAGGCATGGAAAGTTACTATATTGGTTTCTTCAATTCCGATGGGGATTGCGTATTTAAAGTGTACGTAGGTCGAGACAAAAAACGTCAGCTTTTCCCACAGCAGGTAGAAGCGTTTAAGCAAATGAAAAAGGAGTTTGCCGCGTGAATATTGAAAGTCAGCCACAAGAAAATGTTCAACGAGAAGAAGTTCGTCGCGAACGTCTGCAAGGTCGATTAGAGCCAGAAGTTCGTGAATTTCGTGATTCTCGCAAAACCTTGCAGTTAGCAACCATTAACGCTGCTGGTATTCCGAACGCTACCTATGCACCATTCGCTTTTGATAGCAAAGCTTATTACATCCTAGTGAGTGATATTGCTGCTCATGGGCAGAACTTAAAAACGAACCGCAATGTTTCGATTTTAATGATCGAAGATGAAAGTGAATGTAAGAACATTTATGCCCGTAAGAGACTGACTTTCGACACGCGCGCAGAACTTGTTGAAAGACAGACCGAAGATTGGGTCCAAGGTGTTGCCGCGCTAAAAGCTCGTTTTGGAGAGATTATTGATAATTTAAGCCAGCTAGGTGACTTCAATCTTTACCGCTTAGTGCCTGAATCAGGACGTTACGTCAAAGGGTTCGGACAAGCGTTTGTTATTTCCGGCAATGACATGCTCGATTTTGTTCATTTAACAGAAGGGCATGTGAAAGCTGAAAAGGAGCGTATGGAGCAATAACTAATACTTAAAAGCCAATGCTTACTAAGTAAAGACATAATCTGAAATCTCAGCTCAACTAATAACAATATTCCCATAATTTTGATGCCTCGAAGCGGCTCGCGTGCGAACGCCGCTTGGATTCGTGCACTTCAAATTCAGGGAAACCACTGAGCTCACTTAACATTTAAACATGGACATAATAATGATTAAGCAAACTCCGCTTGCGATAGTTATCGGCGCGTTGCTATCAGCGCCTGCTGTTGCAGAAGAAACTACCTATTCATTTGACGAAGTCGTTGTGTCGGCAACACGTCTAAATACTCAAACGATTGATACCGCTGCATCAGTTACCGTGATTGATGAAGAGGCTATTGAACACAATATGGTCGAAGATGTTGAAGACCTATTTAAATATACACCGGGCGTGACCTTGCAAACCAATGCTCGCCAAGGTGTGCAAAGCATCAATATTCGCGGTATTGAAGGAAACCGCATCAAAGTTATTGTTGATGGGGTAGCGCAACCAAACCAATTTGATTCTGGAGCGACGTTTGTTAACTCGTCTCGTGTTGATGTTGATACCGATATGATTAAAGCCGTTGAGATCGTCAAAGGTGCAGCTTCGTCTTTACAAGGTTCAGATGCGATTGGTGGCATTGTCGCGTTTGAAACCAAAGACCCAGCAGATATTTTAAAAGGTCGTGATTTCGGCGGTTATGCAAAACTCAACTACTCTTCTTCGGATAAAACTTTCAGTGAGTCTATTGCATTAGCAAATAAGATGGGTGATTTAGAATCGCTGGTTGCTTATACCCGACGAGATGGTCAGGAAGTGGATAATTTTGGTCAACCAGATGAACAAGATAGCAGTGCTAATAATCTATTGGTGAAACTGCAGTACCAATTAAATCCAGCTCATCGGTTAGAGTTTTCTGGAAACTATATTCGCAACAAGAACGACTTGGAGGCATTGACTTTTAGTGGGTATCAGAATGCATCTGGTAGCGACGAAACTGAACAATATCAAGTTGGTATTAAGCATATTTGGGATGCAGACGTTCTATTGGCTGACCGAATTACCTGGCAGCTTGATTGGATGAGCAAAGAAGAAAATGGCATCACTGATCGCACATCAACTCGAACTGGGAACGTACAAAAGAAAGATTACATTTATTCAGATGAAGGCATCCAGCTAGATGCTCAGTTTGATAAGTCTTTTGTAATAGGCAGTGCTGAGCACAACTTAGTTTATGGCGCGTCTTTCTCAGACAAAGATATTGCTAATACTAACCAAGAGTTCAACTCTGTAGGTAGTGACCAAGTTATTTTCTATATTCCTGAAGCAGCAGAAACGCGTTACGGCATGTTTGTACAAGACGAAGTTTCTTGGAATGATTTCATTGTCACACCAGGGCTTCGTTTTGACTCATTCGAAACTAAACCGGGCGATACCAGTGCGAACCCAAGTCAAAATGATGCCAGTGAATATAAAAACTACTCTGATTCAGCTGTTACTGCTCGTTTAGGAACGGTTTACAAACTGACGGAGCAACATCGCTTGTTTGCACAAGTCAGCCAAGGTTTCCGTGCTCCAGATTTCGAGGAATTGTATTACTCTTACGGCAACCCGACTTATGGATACGTTAATAAACCGAACCCTGATTTAGAAGCGGAAGAGAGTATCTCTTATGAAGCTGGCTGGCGTTTTAACTCAGATTTAATGAGTAACGAAATCGCGGTTTTCTACAGTGATTACGATAACTTTATTGATAATCAATTAGTTTCAGGCAGCTTCCAAACAAGGAATGCTGTTTACCAGTCAATCAATATTGAGAAAGCAACCATCAAAGGCGTAGAGTTTGCCAACCAGTTGTCATGGGATGCTTTCATGCCAGTTGAAGGCTTTAGTTCACGTGTTGCAGCTGCTTATACTGAAGGTGAGGACGGGGAAGGTAATCCGCTAAATAGTGTTAACCCATGGAATACTGTTGTGGGCGTTAGCTATGATTCGGTCAATCAATGGGGTACAACCATTAACCTGACCTATACAGCGAAGAAGAAACAGAGCGATATTGATGGTGACTACTTACCAATCGATGCGGCGACCGTGGTTGATATTACGGCTTACTACAAGCCAATTAACGACCTAACTTTACGTGCTGGTATCTTCAATCTCACTGATGAAGAATATTACAACTGGAACGATGTTCGTGGCCTGAGTGCAGAAGATAAAGACCTTACCCAAGCAAAACGTAACTTCTCTCTTACTGCTAAGTATGAGTTCTAGACGCTAATTCTAGTTATTAGTAAAGACGAACATCGAAAAATCCCCGAGTTTACTGCTCGGGGATTTTGCTATTAGGAAGCGATTGTTATTGGGAAGTTGAAGCCGATACTTTCAAATACTCTTCCGCTTCTTTCACACCCATATATCGGCCTAGGGTTTTCATCGGAACATCATGTAAATCCACCACAATCAAACCATCCAAGGCATCGTTGAAGGCGGGATCAACGTTAAAGCTGACCAGTTTCCCGTTTAAACCGAGATACTGTCGAAGCAACACTGGTACACCTTTCCCTTCATCAATACGAGCAATCACTCGAGACAGCAGTTGAAGATCAGCCAGAGAAGTCAGCAAACTCGCGTTCCATTGGGCCGGCACCGTTGGTAATGGGTTGGAAGCTACCACTAAATCTGCCTGTTTGTTGTCGTAGTAATGCAGTGTCATGGTATCCGCCAATAAGCGACGCGCTTGTTCACTGTAATCATTGCTGATGCTGACGGGGCCAAACAAATGGGTGTATTGCGGATTTCTATGGATGTAGCTGCCTATCCCTTTCCACAGAAGGAGAAGTGGGGCCATACTTTTTTGGTAATACTCATCAATGACTGAGCGACCCAGCTCAATAGCATTCCCCATGTTTTCAAGGAATCGGGGGTCATAATTGAATAGAGTGCTGGAATATAACCCAGCAATACCTTGTGATTGCATGATTTTATCCACCAGGCCAAGTCGATACGCTCCGACCATTTCATTGCGCTCTCTGTCCCAGATGAACAGATGCAGATAATCACGATCGAACTCATCTACATCGAGTGCTGCCCCAGTACCTTCACCGACTTGACGAAAATTCTTTTCACGCAAGCGTCCAATCTCATGCATTAAAGAAGGGATATTTTCGGACTGAGTACAGTAAACATCAAATTCGTTAAGGCTAAGCAAGTGTGCTGATGAAGGAAGTGCTTCAAGATCTTCAAGCAGTTCAACAAGCGGTAATCTGTCAGCTATAGGTTGTGAAGTGTCATCTAAGTTGGTTTTATCTCGCGACAGTGTTTTTTTTGTACTGAGCAGGTAGGTGTTCAAACGTAAGTAATTGACCAACTGCTGATCGCAAAGATGTTGCATTTCTTTGTAGTGAATTGGGTCGCTAATCGAGATGTCGATACAGGTTTGTTTTTTATTCAGCAATTCGCGGCCGAGCATAACGGTGCGGAGTAGCGGATGTATTTTCCCCGCCATATAAAAACGAGTCGAGTTATGACCTTCGATATAAACGGGCACTGCTGCTGCTTTGTGTTTTTTAATCAAACGACTTACCGACTGGCTCCATTCTTTATCTTCCAATCGGCGTTGTTTGCTGTCTACCAATTGGGAGACTTCGCCAGCAGGGAACATCAACAATAAGCCGCCTTGCTCTAAATGCTTATGTGCCTGACGCATCGCTTGTAAGTTAGCTTTACGTGCTTTATCTGTTTCAAATACATCGACACCAATAAACAGGGAGTCCAGCTCTGGGACTGTTTTAAGATATTGATTTGCAAGAATTTGAATGTCTGAACGTATTGTTAGTAATAGCTCGGCAAGAATTACACCTTCTACACATCCTAGTGGATGGTTGGCCACCACGACGGTAGCACCGGACTCAGGAATATTGTTGAGAGATCCTTTGATAACCTGATAATCAATACCCAAAACCTCTAGAGTGAAACGTAGAAATTGGCGAGTATCACAACCGGCAGGGCGTTGAGCATAGAATTTATCCAGTTGGTTTAAACCTGTTGCCCATTCCGCTAAGTGTTCACCTAAACCGAAAGGCGTTTTTCGTGGCAATTTAAAAGGGCTATTGGATAGCATACAAACCTCACAATTCTTGTATTATGAAGTCATGCTAGAAGGCGAATATTTCAACTACGCTGCATTTGTATGAGTGTTTGATGGCGAATTATTTTCAGAATGATGACACTAGGGACTGTTGACCTTTTAACTCGAACAATATTTAACCTCAAAAGATCAGCAGACCCTAGGTTAGAGCCCCCTACAAATGAGTAAAGCCTGAGAGAGGGCTCAGGCTTATTTACTCATTTTTCAGGAGTTAAGGATTATAGTGATTTTGCGTAAAGCTCGATAACTTGCTCGCGAGTCATTGGGTGTGGGTTACCGCCAGCACATGGATCAGCGAGTGCATCATCAACCCAGCTTAGTGTATCTTCAGTGGTGACACCCAGTTCGCCGAAACCAGCGGGAATACCAACACGACGGTTTAGTGCGTTTAGAGCATCAATCGCTGCTACACTTGCTTCTTCTGCTGTCATTGCTGAAGTATCAACACCTAAAGCTTCTGCAACTTTTGCGAATTTTTCCACGCGGTATGGGCGGTTAAATTCAGACACAATAGGCAGAAGAATCGCGTTACAAACCCCATGGGGTAAGTCTTTGTGTGCGCCTGCCGGGTGAGCCATCGCGTGAACCATACCTAGACCTGCACTGTTGAAAGATAAACCTGCAACAAACTGGCCGTAAGCCATCATTTCACGAGCGTCAACATCAGAACCATTATCTACGGCTTTTGGTAGATTTTGAGCAATTAGGCGGATAGATTCTAGTGAGATGTAATCAGTGAGCTGATGTGCACCTACTGAAACATACGATTCAACCGCGTGAGTCAGTGCATCAATACCTGTCGCTGCAGTAACAGAAGCAGGAATGCCCAGCATCACGCTAGCATCGTTGACGGAAATCTCAGGGATGATTTTATCTGAGATGATAACGTGTTTAACATGAGTGTCGATATCAGTGATCACTGCGTTACTGGTTACTTCAGCTGCAGTACCTGCCGTAGTGTTGATTGCGTACAATGGTGAGCCCAGAACTTTTACCTTTTCAACACCGTTGTAGGCTGCTATTGGACCTGGGTTGGCAGAAAGAATTTTAATCGCTTTTGCGGTATCAATAGAGCTACCACCACCAAAACCAATAATGTATTTTGCACCTTCAGTGCTAAACATATCAAAAGCACTGTTGACTGTGTTGGTATCAGGGTTAGGGCGAACGTTGCTAAACAGAGCTAAGTTCAGTTTTGTGTCCATTAGTTTGTCAGCAAATCCAAGCTCAACTAAGGTTGGGTCACAAATCAGCAAGCCTTTTTCTTGGCCATGTTCTTCAACTAAACGTTCGACAAGAGCTTCAATTGCACCAACACCAGATAGGTTGATTTTTGGAAATGCCAGTTTGAATACACTCATAGTAATTACCTTATAAATTTCACATTAATTTAAGAATTTCTAAGTTTTCTAGCATCTGCTGATTGGGCAAATGCAAGGTATTTGAGTGTTGAGCATGTTTATGGAGTTTTAGGTTCTAAACTCTCTACTAGTTTTATTAAACCATTTTTATATTGGGGTTATTAAAGCTCGTATTAGAGACGAATAACTTTAAATTTCCGCTATCTCACTCTCTATTGGTGCATTTTTCTCAAGAAGTGAATGCCGTAATTCAAACTTTTCAAATTTATGATTTTTCACGAAGTTCTGAGCATAAAAAACCTCACTAAAGAGTGAGGTTAAATAAAGGCTGAGTAAGTTTGTTATGCCATATAGAAGACCGATTCTAAATCAATGGATTGTGGTGAGTTATCGGGATTGGTTGCCATAATGTCTTGCATGAAGGCCCACCATTTTTGACAGGCTTCGGTCTCTGCCACTTTGTTCCATTGCTGTTCGTTTTCTATTTCAACGTAACCAAATAGTTGGTGAGTATTTTCATGAAAAAAAATTGAGTAGTTGCTACCGCCATGAGTTTTCAGGACATCAACCAACTCTGGCCAAATTTCGTCATGTCGTTTCTGATATTCAGCTTTGCAACCGGGGTTTAATTGCATGACAAAGCCTTTGCGAATTAGTTCACTCACTTTCGTGGCTCCTTGATGTTTTATGGTTTTATCGTGATGTCGATAAGGTAAGTTAACACTGCTCAATAAACCTTGGTGAATTCACACTTGTTTGGTTTTGCTTGGTCACTTTCTCAAGATGGATTACATCGGTTTCACAGTTTTAACAATATATCATTCTGGTATTTGTAAAGTGTGCTTATGAGCTCAGAGTAATGATCGAACAGGGTGTTTAATAAATCACCAATTCTAACGGGAGTGCTAGAATGATTTATCTCAAAGCTCACGAATTTTTTATGGATTCGAAAAGTCCGGTGACGACAGAAATTCGCAGTCCTCAGGAGCCTTATCCTGAACATGCTCATTCTTTTGAAGAGATCATTATTGTTTCTGGCGGAAATGGCATCCACGTGATGAACGATATTCCGATGAACTTGAGTAAGAACTACGTGTGCTTTGTGAATAAAGAAGACCGACATTTATTTGATAGTGTCGATCACCTTTACCTTAGTAATGTGTTGTTTGATAAAGATAAGCTCTCAATCTGTTCTTGCTTGAATAAGTTCATACCTCTCAAGGACAGCGAAGAGAATGGTTGGTTTATTAACGAAACTGCGGCCGAGCGTGTGAACAAAATTATCGAGCAACTTGATATTGAGTCGCACACTGATTGTGAAGAATCGCGTTTAATTGCCCAGTCGTTGTTTCAGCAGCTCATCATTGAGCTTTGGCGAGGGAAAATACAGCAAACTGATTTGCTCAATCATGACGATAAAGTGATTTATGCTTTATCACATATCAATGACAACTATTCACAGCTTACGGAACTAGAGCCTGTTGCTGATATGGCTAAGCTTTCATCTCGTCAGCTAACTAAGAGTATTAAGCACTTAACAGGAATGAGCTATAACCAGTACTTACATTACATTCGAGCCAGCAAAGCGTTATCAAGGTTGCTCTATAGTGATAAGTCGATAACCGATATCGCTTTTGAAGTTGGCTATCACGATAGTAATTATTTCTCGACCAAATTTAAGCAAGTGTTCAATGTCACGCCGAGAGATGCTCGCTTAGGGAAAGAACGCGCGGCCATGCGCTAGAGAGCCTTATCTGGGAGTGGAGTTATTACTTTCTAGTTAGTTTTCCACCAAACAATCAAGGTTTGGTGGAAAAAGGATTTTATTTTTCTACTAGGTTTCCGACGGTATCTGCGACATTCTGCGCGCCACTGCGAATATCACAAATCAGAGTTTGAGTTTCTTGAAGTTGTTTGTTGCACTCTATGACTTTCTTTTGAATATCCGCCATAGTTTGTTCTGAAACGGCAGTCAATTCACTGTTACGCTTAACGATATCGCCAATCTCATCAGTCGCTTGCGAAGTATTTGAAGCGAGTTTACGAACTTCGTCTGCAACTACGGCAAAACCTCTACCAGCTTCTCCTGCTCTGGCGGCTTCTATGGCGGCATTGAGTGCCAAAAGGTTAGTTTGGTCTGCAATACTCGAAATGGTGGTAACAATATTCGTGATTTGCTGAGACTGCTCAGCAAGCTGCCCCATTAACTCCGCAGCGCGTACGACTGATCCATCAATTTGGCTAGCGATATCAGTGGCGGCGTCTAACGTTTCTCCACCATGCCGAGCAATACCTAAGGTATCAAGAGATGTTTGTTGAGCCATTTTAGAAGCATCTCTTATTGCTTGCTGGTGTAGGATTCGGTCGGTGATATTGCTGGCGAGTTTGATGACACGAACAACTTTGCCTTGCTGGTCAACGATAGGGTTGTAGGTCGCTTCTAACCAAAGTACCTCTCCAAACTTGTTCCTGCGCTCAAACAGGCCTGACTTATATTCGCCTCTCGCCAGTGACGGCCAGAAATCTTTGTTCTCTTGAATGAACTCATCAGTGCAGAAGATAGAATGATGCTGCCCTTGAATTTCACTTACTGAGTAACCCACAGTGCGACAAAAATTGTCATTTGCGCTAAGGATATTGCCTTGAGGTGTAAACTCAATATACGCCAGTGATTTCATTATGGCGTCACTGGCGGCTTCCTGACTGTCTAACCGCTGTTTTTCTGCTGTAACGTCACTGGCAACTTTTACGACCTTTTCTACTTTGCCATTCTCGTCAGTGACCGGGATATATGTGGCTTCAATCCAGATATCATTACCATCTTTTTTGACTCTTCTAAAAGTGTTGTGCTGAGGCTTACCCTGAGCAAGTTCACGCCAAAAAGTTTGGTAAGATGCAGAAGAGGTTAATGTTGAATCGCAAAAAATGCGGTGGTGCTTGTTAACTACTTCTTCAAGAGAGTAGCCAACCGCCGCTAAAAAATGGTTGTTCGCATACAAGATATTTCCTTCAGGAGAAAATTCAATATAAGGGACATGATGTTTGATTGCGGATAAAACCATCAAAGCTGAGCGAGCTTCAAGATGTTCACTATCAGCATGTTGTTGGCGATTATTCTTACGGTTAAAAGGAAACATGTATTGCCTCAGAATCAGTTGTAATTGGTTTGTATGAAGTAGAACTACAGCCTCTTGGGGCTTTTATGACCTAGCAGACGCAATTGAACAACTCGTATAATTGTACAACATATCAGCGGTGAATAACTACAAATATTATACATAAAAATATTTTGTATCACTATTATGTTGTGTAAATCAACTTGAAGTAGGGAGCAATATTATGCTCGTTTCAAGCAAGTTGTTACCTTTATATGCAATTGTTTGCAATAATTTGAGAGTTGTTAATTTAATATATTGAATTGATTGAGTATTAATATCGGTATTCTTATTGCTTTATAGGCACTTTGTTTCTCAACCAAATGAGATTTTTACAATTTTGAGAGTGTATATATGAGGACTTTAAGTAAATTTTTAATTGGTGCTGTGAGTGTGTTTTTTCTTTTAATAGGAATAGCAGGTGTTTTACTGTCAGGATTGTTTGCATCAATGATTCAAGGGGCTGGCGCATTGAGTTCATTAATGGCATTTTTGCCGTTTATTTTGATCTGTCTTTCAGTTCTTGGTTTCTGGTCAGTGATTAAAGATGTTCGTCCAGCTCAATATACAGTAGCGATTTTTGTATTGCTGGGATGGCCGGCTGGTACGGTTGTTGGCGCGATAATTATCGCTACGCTGTTGCTGAGTGAAGGTAAAGTATCAAATTCAGTGGCTTAGAGTAACTTCGAGTTGATTTCTATTTCTCAACTGCTAAAAACGAAAAAGCCTGATGAGTTTCCTCATCAGGCTTTTCTGTATTTGGTGGCCCTCCCAGACTCAATTTTATATTTTAACTTGTTGTTAAGTAAAAATTTTTCTGGTTTTAATTTTGTTTATTGGTACATTTGGTGGTACATCATGATGAAACCAACAGCATCGTTCTTTCAAAATCAGAGTGATTTACGAAAAATCTTGGCTAGATCACATTGCAATTAGCCTGAACCTAATCGCTCCACTGTTTTGGATGAAAGCGTAACTATGTTGTTCTGCCGCTTCATTGACTACAAAAGATTAACATATTTGCTTTCTTTAGGTAAAAAACGACTTGAACGATCATCTTGCTGTTCTTGCTGTTCTTGGTGAGTTTGAGTTGCTTGAAGATTGTCGTTGGAATCTTGATCTACATTGCCCTCTTTAGCATTTTTTCGATTTTCCAATTCTCTATCGATCAACTTTTTAAGCTTGGCCTTAATCTCATTTTTTCCATCGCTGCCAGTAAGCTCGATCAACTTAGCCCAATCCACCTCACTGAATGTTAGTGTTTTTTCTTCTTTAGTTTTGAAGGCGTTGCTTTGTGAAGATGAAGACTTAGCTTTTCTTGAAAACGAATCAGTGAGTTCTTTTACAACTTTTTTAAATGTTGTAACCTCGCTACTTTTTTCACTCAAATCATCAGGTGAGGTTGTTGCGCAAAGTACGTCAAAAATGCACATAATGGTATGTTTTTGTTTAATGGAATCATTAGTTGTGTTTAAGCCGGTTCCTGGATACTTTTTCATCAAGTAATGGTAATACCAAGCATTCAATTTTTCATCGTTTGAGTTAAACACGTTCCACTCTGTGTTTACGTAACGACAACTCAATTGGTAGAGGCTTTCTATATCATTAATTATTTCTAGCATTACTCTTTGGTCGTCTGTATTACAAGAAACAGCAATATACTCAAGTGTTCTGGCGATACTATCCTGAGCTGATGATGTTTTGTTTGGACAGATGCTTTTTAGAGATGCAAGGAAATGTGTTTTGTTGGCAGAGTCTAAGAATATTTGAGCGAATCTCCCGGGTTTGTATTTATCAGCATCTTTTGTTGACTTTGCTGTTTTAAAGTCAATTTTTGTTGTTTTGAAGTCAACCAATGTTACAGGGTAAGACAAGTCAGTAATGTTGTTATTGATAACAGCGCGCATCAATACTGAGAAAAAATATAGTGGCCTTGGTTCAGATAACCATTCTATCTGTTTACTAATATCCCCTCTTATTTGCTGAGCGCGTGAAAATAAAGTGCTAATGAAATCATCCAAATCTTCATTTTCATATTCAGTTAAATCATCTCCTTCTAAGTATTTATATTCAATGTCGAGCTTGTCTCTAATTAATTCTTTTAATATTAATTGTAGGCTTGATTTGTTCCTATTGCTTAAATCAATCACCTCATCTCTTTTATTTTCTAATTCCCATTTAATTATATAAATATAAAGTTTCAGGTCTTCTTCTGATGAGTTTTTAATCAGCTCTAAATATCTTCTAGTACTCATGGTCATTCGTTTGTGCAAGATTTTTGTCGGTCTAGTGTAGGAGAAATGTAGGAGAATTGATAGTTTTACAACTATAAATTGTGGGTTTTACGTTGGTTTGTGGTGGGTTTTTTGCTGGTTTTTCTATAAGGTTTCAGATTAAACTCAGGATCGATGATTTCGAATTTCATTTAGCAGTGTTCAAAAAGTGGACAGGCTATCCACATCTGATATATGACATAAGTTATTTTTCACTTTGAGTGGATTTAATATAAAGCATCTCTGGTAAATAATCAAATTAACGATTTGGTATAAACTGAATGGGATGTCATCCTCTGGTTGTAGTGTGTGTTTTTTAATGAATTGAAAATCCAAGGTAATAAGTTTCGAGTGAAAGGAAACATGATTATTTTTACCCTTAAGTCTGTTTTGTTTGATTTTTGCGTAAAAGGACTACTGTTTTTATAAAAAGGGGATTGGTTTTTGTGGCAAGGTCGTTTCGATGTCATGAGGATATGTTGGTATAGGTAATATACATAACTACCAACTACTAAAACTTACGTTACTCCCTGTGTGTATGAGAGACACACGAATAGGGATAACAACACCATGAATCACCAGTACACATCTGAAGACAAATTCAACAACTACGACCTACCTCAACCAACAAAACGAAAGCAACGATTCTTCTATCGTAAGTTTTACCTCTACAAGATTTCTCAATTGATAGAGAAAGCATTGAAGTATCACCCTAGGCTATCCGTCTTTCGGATAGACCTACACTTACCCGAAGATTTCGATGATGCAGATTCGAAAGTCATCACTCGATTCTTCAAATCTCTAAATGCCAAATTGGACGTAGATATAAAACGTAAAGAGAAAAGCTGGGGAAGGGGTTTAAAGAACAAGACCAGTTACATCTGGGCAAAAGAGAAGAATACCTCTGATCAGTACCACTACCATGTTGCACTCTTCCTGAACAAAGATATCTATTATCAACTTGGGGATGTAGGGATGTCAGACGGCTCTCTAGCCGACTTGATTAAGCAAGCATGGTGCAGTGCAATCAAACAGGAGAAACCAGCACTAGTTCATTTCTGCAAGAATGGTGTGTATCGCTTAAACCTGAAAGCATCGGATATTGAACAATCGAAGAATGAGCTATTCAAAAGGGTGTGTTATTTCGCTAAACCTAGTTCAAAGGTATACGGAGGGACTATGAGAAACTTCGCTACTAGCTCTTAATCCCCTTAAAAATTACGTTGGAAACAGTTCCTGTGGGAATCATCACAAACCACAGGAACCAATCATGATTCATCAACTCAACGTAGCTCATCAAAGAGTCCACACCATCACTCATGACCGAACGTTTAATGGGAAACCACTCTACTACTTTGAGGATGGTCTTGTCCTCGAATACCTAGAGGAGATAGACCGAGTGCTGACTGAAGCACTAAACCAATATCAAAGAATCTTTGCTGTTCACATCAACCTAAACCTACCGAGTGACTTCGGGGGAGATTACCTAACGGTGTTTGCCCATTTCTTTCGTATTTTAGAATCGGAGACTAATGAGCTCTGTAGAGACAAATACACCGACAGAACTTATCAATACCAGCAAACGGTCATTCGTTATATCTGGACGAAGGCGAGTGAGTCCACCAGCGATCACCATCATCTTATCTTGCTCTTTGATAGGGATCTCTTTCAAAACTTAGGCACTGGTCGAGAGGGTTGGGGTCGTTTTCTCTACAAAAAAGTGAGGAAGACATGGGATAGGGTGGTTGAAGCTTATTACAGCCAACCATGCTCTGGATTAGCCTACTCTCCTACGAATGAAGGTTTTGAGCTGTTGTCTGACGCTGAAGTGTTCCCGTTACAGTTAAACGAGTTTTTTTATCGAATCAGTCGTCTAGCGAAGCCCATTGCCAACCGGAACGATCACTTCAACAAGAGCTTTGGTTGCAGCCACGACTCACCTAAAAAATACAGCGCGAGTAATGCCTATGTCATTCACACACAAAAAGGCATTACTCATGGCGAATAGAAACTACCTCCCAAGCATTACCCTTGATAGAACTTTTGAAGATTACCCGCTGTATTACAGCGACAAGGGGTTATACGAATCAGCACTGATCTCAATGGTCGATGTCTTTGAGCAGGCACTCAGTCAGTTTGACATCGCTCTTGCTACACGTTTGGACTTGTTTTTGCCAGAAGACCATCAAGATACCGACCTCAGTATCCTCAACGATTATTTTAAGCTACTTAAAGAAAAGTTTGAGACGGATTCTCTGTTTTATGTATGGCGTAAGCGGGAAGACAAGGTGCCATCCCACAACTATCGAGTGATGCTGTTTAGTGACTATAGCCAGCACTTTGGTCCCGCTATTTGTTGGGACAAGCGCAATGAATTGGTTGAGCACCTTAAAGGGGCTTGGCAAGAAGCGATAGAAAAGCACTACAGCGGAGAAGCGCGTTCATTGGTGTTTCTCAATGACCGAGGCAATTATGGGGTGGGGATGCGTTGTCGTAGTAAAGACACCAACATAAAGAACACGCTCTTCCACCGCATGAGCAGCCTTGCTGAAGCGTGGGAAGAGAAGCGTTATTGCTTTGGCTCTAGCTTGGAGTAGACCGACTGCATTTTTTTACAATGGCGGCTTATCCATGGGTATATACAAGAGGAGACAATTCCCATGAGATTTCTACGACTTAAAGACGTGATGTCACTAACAGGGTTAGGCCGTTCAACTATCTACAAGTTCATGGCAGATGAAACCGATTTCCCTAAGAGTGTGCCACTCGGTGGACGAGCGGTAGCTTGGGTCGAAAGTGAAATAGAGGAATGGATGGAATCACGTCTGAGCATGCGAGACAACGCAGAATCCTTTCAGTAATACAAACATCAAATCACACCATCAACAGGGCGCTGGCTAAGTAAAGTCATGCGCCCTTTTTCAATTAGAGAGATAAAAATGAGCTATTCAATTTACGTAGACGGCGCTGCACCAAACAACCAACACGGTTGCAAACGAGGAGGTATAGGGCTGGTGGTCATGGATGAAGACAATGAGATAGTCCATGAAGAGAGCATCACCATTGACCGAGAGACAGATTGTGCAGAGCTGAAGTTACTGGCACTTATCGAAGGGCTGGAATATGCCGAAGATGGTGATGTCATCTATTCAGACAATGAGTACTGCGTAAAAGGTTTCAACATTTGGCTTGATGACTGGAAAGACCGAGGGTGGCGTAAAGCGAATAAGAAGCCGGTTAAGCATCGGCAACTCTGGAAACAAGTCGATGAACTGCGTTCTAGAAAGTATGTCGAGGTACTTAAAGTCAAAGCTCATTCTGGTGTTAGAGGGAATGAGATAGCGGATTCGTTAGCAGTTGATGCTGCTAGAAGTGATATCGATTGATGTAAGAACCCGGCTTGTTGGATCTATACCGGCAAGCCGCTATTGCCTGTTATTTGCGTTTTTCTAGATAACATATATCTGAAGGTTGATGCGATGTGGGAGCGAGAGTGGGCATTAGACTAACCGCTCTCTTAGCAAGTTTTTGCCCCGTTCTCACTTAGAACGAGCACTTTCCTCTGATTTTTAACTCACTATTTGACCAAATTTCTTTAATGATTCAATGTAATTATGGGTGAATATTGAAGTGTGTTGGGATGTCATCACTGGTTTTGTGGTAGTACACACTACTTAATGGCGTTAATTTGTAAATGAAAGTAAGGAGGCTTTTATGGCTAATAAACATCAAGGTTCATGTCTTTGTGGTAGAGTCAAGTATGAGCTTTCCGGTGATTTCCAGTCTTTCTTTTTGTGTCACTGTATTCGTTGTCAAAAGGATACCGGTTCTGCTCATGCTGCTAATCTATTTGCTAAAGCGAGCACGTTAACTTGGTTGAAAGGTGAAAGTGACGTTAAAACCTACCAGCATCCAAACTCAATGCATGCAAAAAGCTTTTGCCAAACATGTGGGTCTGCACTTCCCACGATAGCTGAAAGTATTAACAGTGCAGTGGTTCCTGCGGGTAGTCTAGATAGCATAATTTCAATTGAGCCTACCGCTAAAATCTTTGTAGGTAGTAGTGCAAACTGGTCTAGGAATTTAGATAATGTGCCTAGCTATGAAGAACTACCGGAGCAAGTTAAGAACTAAATACATTCAAACGTTTAAGGCTTCATCATTTTTTGACACTTTATAACTCAAAACTGCCCCATTTCAAGCTGGCAGTGTTCTAAATGGTGACATCTGGTAGCATCAAGATTACCAAATTTTAGCAATCTATCCTAGTGTCTACTCATTGGTGGCAGTTCAGTCTTTAGCTGTTGGTGCTTATGCAAGGCGTAAAGGAAGGTCTGGTATAGGATTTTTCTTTTTGTCGATTGTTCTTAGCCCATTTGTGGGGGCCATAATTGTGTTGCTGCCAGCTCCAAACGAGCAGAATAAATGGTCATATTTAGCATTTGCTGCTTTTCTAGGAGCATTTATTGGCTACATAGGGATGTCCGGAAAGGACAATACCTATGTTGACGGGCTTTGTTGCTTAAATCAATGGAACTAAATCAAGAAGCAACGATCTGATCGGCTACATCCATTAATCGTCGTAGCCTAATGCCTAAGCTTCGTTATAAAACAACCAACTGGAAGCTGTACAATAAAGCCTTAATAAATCGTGGTTCACTGACCTTTTGGGTTGATGAGGAAGCGATAGCCGAGTGGAAGCAAAGTAAGCAAGGAAAGCGTGGTAGACCACGCCAATTCAGCGATTTAGCCATTACGACCGCATTGATGGTGAAACGAGTATTTTCCATGCCATTGAGAGCGCTGCAAGGATTTATAGACTCAATATTTAAATTGGCTAATATCCCGCTATTTTGTCCGCATTACACCTGTATAAGTAGTCGAGCTAAGGAAGTTGAGGTTTCGTTTAAAACTAAAACCAGAAGAACGATACAACATATAGCGATTGATTCCACAGGTCTTAAAGTTTACGGCGAAGGTGAATGGAAGGTTAAGAAGCATGGTACTGACGGGAATCGTAGAGTTTGGCGTAAACTGCATATTGCAGTAGATACCAGCACTCATGAAATAGCCGCAGCAGAGCTGAGTGTCTCTAACGTAACCGATGCAGAAGTGCTTCCCAACTTACTTAAGCAGACACGTCGTAAAATCATTGAAGTATCAGGTGATGGAGCATATGACACAAGAAGTTGCCATGAAGCTATACGAATCAAGCGAGCCGTACCACTCATCCCGCCACGAGAAGGGGCAACTTTCTGGGAGCAAGGACACCCTAGAAACTTAGCAGTAGGTTGTCAAAAGCTCTACAGCTCAAACAAGAAGTGGAAAAGCGGTATGGTTATCATAAGCGCTCTCTATCAGAGACAGCCATGCATCGTGTGAAACAATTGTTAGGTGGGAAATCAAGCCTAAGAAATTACAACGCTCAGGTTGGCGAGACTTATGCGATGGTCAAAGCATTGAACAAGCTCACGGGGCTAGGTATGCCTGAAACTCAGTATATGGTATAAAACTCGCTTAAGTTTAGGCTGTTTGGTTTCTCGTATGAATTACGCAACAAAGCCTAACATGGGACGTCCATATATGGCATAGTGAACTTTGGAAAGCAGTTTTTGCATGGGACAATGCTGTAATGCTCGCTCTAAGGCTTAGTCACAACCTTGCGCGTGCTTAAAATAGAGCAAAATTTTCGATGGTCAAACTTGAAGATATACAAATTTTTCTTTACACAGCTGATAATGGAAGTCTGTCGGCTGCGGCTCGCCAACTAGATCTGACGCCAGCCGTAGCAAGCGCCAGATTGAAGCGCCTTGAAGCCGAACTCGGTACACGACTTCTCGCTCGTTCAACCCGAAGTCTAAGGCTTACACCAGATGGCGAGCGTTACCTACAATATGCACGTACCATACTGGAGCAGATTGACGCTGGTCGTAATGCTATTGCTCATGGACGCCAGATAATCGGTGGCGCAGTATCACTTTCTATCCCATCAGATCTAGGCCGCAACGTACTGCTTGAATGGATCGACGAGTTCCAGACGACACACCCAGAAGTTTCACTACAGGTTCGTATTGGCGATCATGTAACAGACATGTTTCGCTCACCAATAAGCCTTGCTATCCGCTATGGAGTACCCGAAGATTCCTCTTTAATTGCCCTCCCTCTCGCACCGAAAAACATACGCGTATTATGTGCCTCACCCGCCTACTTTTCACGCTATGGGCGTCCAGCGAAGCCGATCGATCTGCTCAAACATAACTGCCTACGTTTCTCACTAAACGATACAGTGCATGACCGCTGGACGTTTTTTAAGGAAGGCAAACCAGAAGTAGTAAACGTTCACGGCAATCGAAGCAGTGATGATGGCGAACTTGTTAGGCGTTGGGCTCTAGCAGGACTAGGGCTTGCATATAAATCCAAATTAGATGTACTAGATGACCTGCACACAGGCCGTCTGGAAATGGCCCTCACTGAATTTGATGGAGAGGCCGCTCCATTGCACTTGATCAGTGCGCACCGGACGATGTTATCGCCAACAGTTAATGCACTGCGTGATTTCCTGTCACTACATATCGAATCATATCTGAAGTAAATCTTACCTCCACGACTTGCGTAAGATTTTCAATTATTCATTGAAACTGAAGTTGCATTTTCCACCTTCTTTCAAGCGGTTTGCTGATGGAAACTATTTCCTAGTTACTCAGTTACTAGGTGAACAAGTGATCTCTTACATTCGCCAACTAACTAATGTGATAAACCGCGCCGATTCAAGTTTGGAGAAAAAAATGAAAGCTATTGGTTACTATAGTAATTTGCCGATCGACAATCCCGAGTCACTGGTCGATTTAACTCTGCCAGAACCAAAGCCTGGGGAGCGTGATCTGCTGGTTGAAGTACATGCAGTGTCGGTCAATCCGGTTGACGTGAAGGTTCGTGCTGGTACCCCCCCTGAGTCTGGCTTGCCAAAGGTTATTGGTTGGGATGCGGCTGGAATTGTGCGTGCCGTAGGTAAGAACGTCACATTGTTTAAGCCTGGCGATAAGGTTTGGTACGCAGGCTCGCTACAGCGTCCAGGAACTAATAGCGAACTACATATTGTGGACGAGCAAATTGTCGGACACATGCCCACTACGCTCAACTTCGCATCAGCTGCCGCATTGCCACTGACTACGATCACTGCATGGGAATTACTTTTTGATCGCCTGAATATTTCAGAAGTCGAAAAGCATAATGCCACACTACTCGTTATAGGTGCAGCTGGAGGTGTCGGCTCAATTCTTGTGCAACTCGCACGCAAGCTAACTGGTCTGACAGTAATAGGCACAGCATCGAGACCGGAAACGGCAAAATGGATTAGTCAACTCGGCGCCCACTACGTTATCGATCATACAAAGCCCTTGTCTGAAGAACTGAAAGGGATCGGTTTTAATGGTGTTGACTATATTATTAGTCTTAATCAGACAGATCATCATTTCGATCAAATTGTTGCTTCCATCAATCCGCAGGGACATCTAGCACTAATAGATGATCCAGATTTATTCGACTTCCGAAAGTTAAAAATGAAGAGTGTGTCGCTGCACTGGGAATTTATGTTTACGCGCTCAATGTTTTCGACATCCGACCAGATCCGTCAACATGATCTACTGGAGCGAGTAGCTTCATTAATCGATGAAGGCATACTGCGTACAACATTGGCAGAAACCTTCGGAACGATCAATGCCGAGAACCTACGGCGTGCGCATAAGTTGATAGAAACAAACCGGGCGAGAGGCAAGATTGTGCTCGAAGGGTTTTGAAAGAGAAAGTTTGAGTTGCCTTGGCCGCGACAGTAGTGATGCCGGAGCGGTTCCTTTTCTCTATTTGGAGGTATGTAGTGATGAACATAGCAGACTATGCGAAAAAGCGTTATTCAACTAAGGCGTTTGACCCAGCAAGGAAAATCCCGAATGAAACAATCTTGCAATTACGCGAACTTATCCGTTTCAGTCCGTCATCAGTGAATTCCCAACCGTGGCATTTCGTAGTTGCATCAAGCAACAAAGCAAAGGTGAGGATTGCCAAGGCCGCTCAGGGACGATTTGCTTATAATGAGCCAAAGATTCTCAACTCGTCGCACGTCTTTGTGTTATGCGCCCGCACAGCGATCGATA
Source organism: Vibrio sp. (assembly GCA_048259585.1). Taxonomy (GTDB): domain Bacteria; phylum Pseudomonadota; class Gammaproteobacteria; order Enterobacterales; family Vibrionaceae; genus Vibrio. Next base: position 50,027 of record JBLXHN010000005.1, read on the forward strand.
ACACGCATCTGATGAACATCCTTGAACAGGAAGAAAGCGATGGACGATTCATAAACGCTGATGCACTCAACGGCCAACGAGAGTCTCGTCTAGGGTATGTCAACACTCATCGCTATGAATTGAAGGATACTCAACACTGGATGGAGAAACAGCTCTATCTCGCTCTAGGAACGTTGCTACTAGGTGCATCAACGTTCGATGTAGATGCCTGCCCAATGGAAGGTTTCGACACTAAAATTCTCGACCTTGAGCTAGGGTTGCGTGAGAAGGGTTTTTCCAGTGTCGTACTCGTGGGACTCGGTTATAGCGGTGACGGGGATTTCAACAAGATGCTTCCGAAGTCCCGCCTTGATGCTGAAGTAGTCTTTACCGACATTTAAGCAGAATATATATAACGCGCAGTAACTTAGCGTCGAACTAGCGACTTGTCATTGTTCGGCGTTGTATACGGCTACGTTGTCCCGAGAAAAGAAATATAGGACTTGAATCAGTGGATACAAAATTCATTATTGCAGTGATTACTGCGGAACGATCTCATGTAGATATTGTAGGAAAAACACTGCGAAACGCTGTCCCATCTGTGCGTTTGGAACAGGGATGTATTCAGTACAATCTGTATCAGAATCAGTCGAAATATGGTCAGTTTGTTATGGTCGAACAATGGCGTGACTCACAGGCATTGAAAGCTCATTGTGAGGCAGAAACATTTCAGAATCTGTTAGCAGTGCTTGATGGCCGAGCAACGCTCAACGTTATGGAGCTAGAAAAGATCATCGACTACTATCCCGCTCTGCTGCCAGATAGCTCAGGACACACCTAAATATGTTAATCGCAATTTCAACAATTCTACTTTTTCAGTTTATTGGCGAAGTACTGGTAGCGATCACACATATACCTATACCTGGACAATTGATCGGTATGTTGCTGTTGCTCATTTGGCTGATATCTCGTGATGGTCCGTCTAAAGAGCTTGAAGACTTCAGCCGAAATTTACTGTCTTGGTTGGGGATATTGGGGACACTGATCGCATATAAGTCAGGGCTTATTGCAAATAAATTGGCACGTGGGAACGTCCTCGCTAATCCAGTTCTCGTATCAGTTATTTTGTTAGTGCTATTGTTAAGTGCAACTCGTATCCCATATCAGAGCTATTTAGAAAGTGCACAGTTTGTTAGTTTTCTGCTTGGCCCCGCGACAGTAGCGATTGCATTACCGATTTACCGTAATTTGCATCATATCCGACAAACGGCAGGTGCTTTGGTGCCAGCCTTGGTGGTTGGTTCAATAGTGTCGTCAAGTGTCGCGCTTTTGATCGGGAAGTATTCCGGAGCTGCTCCCATAGTAGTTTCTTCGTTGATAGCACACTCAGCAACAACTCCACTTGCAATGAGTATATCAACAGGGATAGGCGGCGATCCTGCATTGACCGCCACCTTCACACTATTCACTGGGATTTCAGAAGTGTTGCTCGTGCGCCGAATTTCAACAATGTCCCGTGTAACGGATATCCGTGCACAAGGCCTCGCTGCAGGAACAGTTGGACACGGTCTTACAACGTCTTATATGCTGTTGCTTAACGAGACTACTGGGGCTTTTGGCGGACTGGCTATAGGAATGAATGGAGTGTTGACAGCGCTAATTGCGCCGATCTTTGCATGGGTCCTTTAACGGATGTGAAAGCAGACCATAGCTGGGCGTTTGGCGAGAAAATGAAATAGAGACAGGTATTCACGGTCTGAAAGCCTGAAAAATTAAACAAAACGGCGATGTTGATCGCCAATAACTCCATCAGAGCCGAGACTGAAAATAATTATGTGTAACGAGTCTTGGTACATATAATCAGTCAATCTATCTCCAACATAGTCATAAAACGGTTCATTGCTTGTCGATAGTTTCCAATAGGCATCATTCACTTAGCCCTTCTGGAACGCTAAGAAGATCACCTTTCTCGCTCTTATTCACCTGTTGGGAATAATTTCCGCTTTGGATTGCTTTGTGAGCACACACCATCAATGATTTGATAGTGTTGATCGCTTAAATCGGAATACGGTGGTCAACTATTCTGACAAAGATTGCCAATGGGCGGTTTCTTATTCTTTGGCTCGGGAATGCTGCCGCAATATCTGCGGAGCTACACCGAAACCGCGTATAAATACTTCACGCATGTGGCGTCGATCGCGAAATCCAGTTTCTCTGGCAATTACTTCCAGTGGATGGCGGCTACTTTCGATCATTAACCTAGCCGCTTCCAGCCGTAAGCTTTCAACGGCTTTAGCAGGACTTTTACCTGTTTCAGCACGGAATATGCGACTGAAGTGTCTGGGGCTGAGGTTTACGGCTGTAGCCAGTTGCTCCACACTCAAAGCTGTACGTAAATGCTGCTGGGCATACGCTAGTGCTTGCTGAATTCTATCGGATTTTGGTGCTAAATTTAATAACTCGGAATGCTGTGTTTGCCCACCGGAACGTTGTTGGTTCATTACCAAATACCGAGCCACTGAACGGGCAATATCGCTACCAAGATCTTTCTCTACCATAGCAAGAGCTAGGTCTATGCCTGCACTCATGCCTGCAGAAGTCCAGACATGACCATCGATAATGAAAATACTGTTTCCATCCACGCGTATATCAGGAAACTGCTGTTGTAATGAGTCTGCTACTGCCCAATGAGTTGTCGCACGGCGATGATCTAGTATACCTGCCTGAGCCAAAAAAAAAGCTCCAGTGCAGATAGCTGACATTCTTCGGGCCTGGCTGCTGGCCCGCTGAATAAAGGCTAGAAGCGCGGGGTCTGTATGGTGAACTAAAGGATTGTTTACTCCGGTCACCAACCACGTGTTCGCAGACGCAGCACTGTCCAGTGCCTCGGTATTGACCTGCATACCTAAAGAGGAACGAATTACACCTCCCGACAATGAATAATTGGTGATAGTGTAGAATGGCTCGCCAGTAACAATATTGGCAAATTCAAAAGCTGATTGAGCAGCTAATGCCATTACCTGAAACCCATCGACGACCACAAAACCGACTTTATGCATCTCGTCTCCTTAGTAAGCACAAGGTTAATTTACTGTATCCAGCTATTGCCTAGAAAATTTTTGCGATAGCCATACACATATTGTTGCCAGAACGATGGCACTAATAGATCCTAGCAATAACCCGATGTATCCCCAACGCGGATACACCCAACCAGAGAGTGTTGAACCAAGGCTAATTCCCGCAAATAGAAAAGATGCTGTTAACGCCAGGGCCATCCCCCTAAATTGGCCGCTAATTTCGACGATACGGCGTTGCTGTGTTGGCCACAATAAGTCGGTAGCAAAAGCCCATAGCACCAATACCGACATTAAATACCCTAGTTGTTTAGGAATATAAAGCAATAACAGCAACACAAACAACAATAAGGCCATACCTGCAAGTAACATCCTAGTTGCGGTAAAGTGAGCTGCCGCCTTGATAACAAAAAAATTTCCTAACAGTCCAGCGCCTCCTAGAATTGCCAATGCAAAAGTTACTGCATGGCTATCACCATGAAAAACATCTCTGATGATAGGCTCGATAAAGGAGTATGTCGTATAGACTCCTGAGGCCAAAAAAAAGACCACCAGAAAGGCACTTAAATATTTTGGCGTTAATAGTAATGCCAATAATGTTCTTCCTTTAATACGATGTCCTTGGCTATATCCTGGTACATAACGTCGGGTTAGTAATGCGGTAATAAAGCCCAATATTGCTATCAACATAAACAACTTACGTGGTCCGACACTATTAGCTATCCATGATGCTAATGGAATTCCCAATAGATGGGCGAGAGATAATCCCATCAATACAGAGGCAATTGCACTGCCTTGTTGCGACAGTGGCACCATATCAGCTCCTAGAGCAACCAGTAACGGGCCCATTAGTGCTGCACCCAGTCCCATGATCACTCTCGATGACAGCAATATAGGGTAGTTGGGAGCAAATGCGAATAACAAGGCGCCGACGGTGAATAGACTCAAACCAATAAGCAGTTGTTGGCGACGATAAAGGTGACCAATTACCATCTGTAAAAGCGGTGCACAGACCGCAAAAGTAATTCCAAATACGGCGATAAGATAGGCACTTTGGGCATTGGTCAATGACCATTCTGCCGCTATAGCTTGCAATCCACCCGCAATAGCTAATGAACCTGTTGCTTGTAGAAAGTAGGAGGCACTCAAAAGTCGTAGTGACCACCGGGTTGGAGTAGCCATAGTCATTGTAGGATTCCTATATAGAAATTGTCAGAGCCATTTTGACTCCGACGCTCAGGGTTATGGATGTACGGGAATAGGGGTGTCAACCACGCTGATGTTGAACTGATTGAACAAGGTGTGTTCGTTGCTTCCAGGGTTGTCGCGTACCGCAGCAACTGAATCCACCAGAATTTCGAGGTCGTCAGTAGACAGTTTCTTCATTACTTGCCTGATAAAGCTATCCAGAGGCATAGCGCGAGGATCACCACTTTTGTAAATCAAATCGGTATCTACCCATGGCGGCGCAATTTCTAATACCTGAACACTGGTATTACGCAGAGTAAATCGCTGAGACATCGTGTAGGAGTGCACTGCGGCTTTAGTCGCAGAATAAAGTGCATTGGTTGCCAATGGCAGGAATGCCAAAATAGAGCTGTTATTTATAATATAAGATTGTGGTTGCAGTTTAAGATGCTCCACAAACGCTGCACTAATGCGGGCGGGGGCCAACAGATTGGTATTAACCATATTCACCAAGGTTGCATCATCAAATTCTCCGCTAGCAGGATTATCAAATGGCATCACCCCAGCGTTATTGATAAGTACATTCAACTGTGGATATTTTTGGGTCAACTGTTGAGCAACCGTCTTGATTTGTTGAGGTGAAGTTACATCCAGTTCCACATAATCCATGCCTAGATTCTCCGCCACAACCTGTTGCAGTAATGCGCTTCGGCGCCCAGAAATTATGACCTGATTACCACAATGATGCAGCGCTTCAGCCAGTGCTCGGCCGATACCAGAACTTCCTCCGGTAATGAAAATAGTGTTATTTGTCAGTTTCATGATGTACTCCTTGGATAATTAATTGAATGATTTATAACGCTGGGCGACAGTGTTATTCGATAACTGCCCTAACATGACTTGGCGGGCAGCTTCGTAGCGCTGCCAGTGGAGCTCATCGTGCAGTGACGGAATGGTGATAAGTTCCTTGCGATCAAATCCAATCAGAGCAGCTTCGACAAGAGCTTCAGCACTTAGCACGATGTTGGGGTCGAGATGTTGTAATGGCAAACCTCCAGTAGCCCAAAAATCAGTGGCAGTTGCCCCTGGAAGAACAGCTTGGATCTGCACGCCTTTATCTGTCAATTCATGGTGGAGAGACTGACTGAAGGCTTTCACAAAGGCCTTACTGCCACCATACACGCCGTTAAGGATCTCAGGTGCAATGCTAACGATTGAAGAAATATTAATGATGGCCCCGAAGCCTCGAGCAACAAATCTTGGAGCAACGGCATAGGTCAGACGCATAAGCGCAGTGACATTCAGATCGATCATCTGCTTCATGCGCTCAACATCGCTAGTGAGTAATGGGGTATGAGTGCCAATTCCAGCATTATTCACCAGTAAAGTAATACTGGCATCGGTTTTGAGGGTAGATTCCACCTGCGCAAGTTCTCGTGGATCGCCCAGATCTGCTGATAATACTTCAACCGAGCGTTGTGTCGTTGCGGTGATGTGCTCGGCTAATTGATTGAGTTTGTCATGATTGCGAGCAACGATTATCAAGTCGTATCCCCGCTGCGCCAATCGCTGGGCATAGATAGAGCCAATACCAGAGGAAGCGCCTGTAACTAGTGCTGTACCTTGATGATGATAGGTCATGCTAATCTTCCTTAAACAATAATGCCTAGGGATAGACTAACTAAAACATTAAATGTCTCAAATGACGATTACAGTGCTATTTTAGGACATCGTGGTGATAGCATCACATCATTGCTCAAATCGTGTTTAATTTTGAAAGAGGAAACAGAGCTGAATATTGCGGATGTAGCAATTGGTGGCTTTCACAAACCACCGATTGCATGATACACAATAGGTTAATTCACACGAGGGAAATCCAGCACAGTGTCATTTACCCTATTCACCATATTAGTGAACAGGATGGCACTGATAGCGCTTAGAATTTCCACCACTTGTCGATCAGTAAAACCACCTTGTTGCAATTCTTGGAGCTGCTCTACAGCCACAGTGCCTCGACTACTTACAAGGTGACGAGAGAACTTAGCTAAAATATTTAGTTGCTGATCATCCGAATAATCAGCTTGGCGAAGCCGTTTAATTTGCTCTACAGTAAACCCGGCAACCTTAGCGGTTAGAGTATGTGCTGCCAGACAATAGTCACAACCGCTGGCTTCACTAACAGCTAGATTAATGGTTTCCAACTGTTTAGCGCTCAATGTTCCTTTTTTTAGAACCGCATTATGAGTGAGTGCCACTTCCAAAATATCTGGAGCATTTGCACCAATAGTGGCATAAGCGTTGGGAACTTTGCCCATAGCAGCTTTGATTTTACTGAACAGTTCAGCGGCTTTGCCTGTAGCTTGGCTAGCAGGAATGGTGGTTAAGCGACTCATCATTAACTCCTTAAGTTGTAGGTCATATCGTTTTCGTAACAATGGTGCTATGTTACCAAGCTCACTTTGGCTGCTCCTTACAGGAGCGTCTCATGTTTTTGCTCAAGGGTCTCAGCCATATGGACAGTCTTAGTCAGTTCATTCATTTGTTGTCAGTACAGGGCAGTATTGATATCCACTGTCGTTTCAGTGGTGGTTGGCAAACACAACGACCACAAAAGCCTAAAGGTGTATTACCGTTTCATCTGATTTTGGCCGGCAGCGCTCACTTGCAAATAGGACGAAAACGGCAGTTACTACAAGCGGGCGATGTGCTGGTATTACCTTTAGGGACAGCTCATAGCTTGAAGGGTCTAGATGGCTCAGTGCCTTCGGCATCGCTACAACGCTATTTCAACGGTACGGTTGCAGAAGAGGTGCTTGACGGTGAAGGTGATCTGCTGGAGATGCTGTGTGGCGAATTTCAGCTAAGTAAACCCGCGCAACAGCTTCTGGCTAGTGTTCCGCCAGTATGGTTGGTACAAACAGCTGAACGTGAAGATTGTCAGGAACTGCGTGAATTAGTGGCCATGCTGAAACGGGAAACTATCGTGGCGGCTCCTGGCGCAGTAGCCATTATACAGCAATTGTCTCGTACGTTATTTACATTGATCTTTCGAGCTGTATTGGCCCAACGAACCAATACTCTAGGCATCATTAGTTTATTGGCCGACAAGCGTCTGACGAGTGCGGTTAATGCGGTGCTCGCAGCACCAGCGAACAATTGGACCATTGAAGATATGGCGAAATGCTGTCATTTATCACGAGCAACCTTTGCTCGTTACTTTTCTGCCAGCTATCACCTGACTCCATTAGAATGGTTAACGCAAATCCGTATGGCAAACGCAGCAGAGCTGTTATTGAATCGTCACGACAGTATCCAGCGAGTTGCAGAAGCTTGTGGCTATATATCTTTCGCAGCTTTCAGCAGAGCATTTAAGTTACACCATGGCCAAACGCCAGGAGAATTTCGCAAAAATAGCGTTTCATAAGCGTTCTGTTAATTGTGGAGGCTAAAAAGTAGTCTAGGTAATAGTGGTTATTCAGTCTGCGAGAAGTGTGGCCAATGTTTTCGGAGTAGTGGTCAATCTTTTATGTAATCGGGCAGCATTGGGGCCGAATATATACGAATATATGTTCATCAACGAGCCAGATTGACCTCTAACATCAGGCACGGAACTGTCCATTCCCGTTGCGTGATCGAATGGTGTGGAGGTTTTCGGAATAGAGGGTTAATCCATTACTACAATCGTTATTACCACTCGTCAGCGATTGGAGGTAACGATGGTAATTGGTAAATCAAAACGCACCCATGGAATCAAACGTCCTTTTAAACTTGAAGAAATATGGCGTATTCGCACTAGGCTAGAGTTAGAAGATAACCTGATGGAGTTAGCTCTTCTTAATCTTGCGATTGATTCGAAGCTACGATCATGTGACTTACTGAACTTGAAGGTACAGGACGTAGCTGCTCAAAGAATGGTATATGAAAGGGTTCAATGCACACAACGAAAAACCGGCATTGCAGTTCAATTTGAAATTACTCTGAGAACTCAGCAAAGCTAAAGCCATTGGATATATCATAGCTCCCTTGAACCAAGGAACTTTTTATTTCCAAGTCTCCGGAAGGGAAACCAAGCTTTAAGTTATTCCTATCATCGAAAAATTATTAAATCATGGGCTGAGAAGTTAGGTTTAGATGTCGATTTATACGGTACTCATTCAATGCGAAGAACGAACGCCACACTTATTTATGCAAGAACAAAAAATATCCGTGCAGTTCAATTGCTGCTGGGTCACACCAAAATCGATAACACAATCCGATATCTTGGAATTGAGATTGAAGATGCCTTAAAACTTTCCGTTGAGACTGATAGTTGATGGATTGTTGGTTGAAATGGTAGTTTTCGGTTAGCTTTTATCATATGCCTGACTGAAAGCTGCCCCAAAATGGGTTTCAGCGATAAAACTTACATAATTTTGTTCATTTTTCATTCGCACCTTGAAAGACCCCAATGTTACCCAACGATCGTGAATGAGGAATAACCTCTATTTAAATAAGGATATAGTTATGGGTTTGAAACCAGGTCCAAAGCCAATTGCTAAATCGACAGGAAAGCCTGATCAACGTCGACGGGACAATAAAAAAACTCCAGGAAATACTCCAGGGTTAAAGCCTAGTAAATCCTCAAAATGAAACCAAATTACTTATCAAAATAATTTGATCTCTAATTCAGAGCCAGAAATAGTTGTGCTGGCTCTTTTGGCTAGCAGTTATGAGACAAAGTTGCGTTAGGTTAACGAGAGACTGTTGGCTTTTCCTAGCTTTAAAGTGTCCATCTTCGTTTCAGCCAGTGCTGGCTGAAACAGTTTTGCCCCAAAACTGTTTAGCTAAGGATTCCTGACCACACTTTCATGTCAGGTCTTGACCTACATATACCAATAGCAGATTATGAACCTAGTTGAGCAATTTTAATTATACAGACATGTTCAGCAATTTATGAACGGAAGGAAGAATAAGACCTATAGAACAGTGAACTAATATTTATGCTTGCAAGCAAAGGGATTTGGCATGTCGGTTATACGTCACATTGATATACAAAATTTTAGATCAATAAAAAATCTATCTTGGAATCCAAAGCCTGGACTTAACTGTCTAATCGGACCAGGGGATTCTGGTAAGTCAACAATTTTAGATGCCATTGATTTGGTTCTAGGTGCACGACGCTCTTACTCATTCAACGATGCAGATTTTTACGAACTTGATACTTCATCTCCTTTGACTATCACAGTGACAATTGGCGAGCTTGATGATGAGTTAAAAAATGTTGAACGATACGGTTTTTTTCTTCGAGGCTTTAATTTTGAGACCAAAGAAATCTTTGACGAGCCACAACCAAATTGTGAAACGGTTCTTACCTTCAAGCTCTATGTAGATGCAGACTTAGCACCTGATTGGCGACTATACTCTGATCGTGCCGATGCAGATGGTCTTGAACGTAGATTACCTTGGAAACACCGAGAATTACTGTCTCCAGCCAGACTGGGCACCACATCACATCAAAATCTCGCATGGGGACATCGTTCAGTATTAAACAAACTTTCTGAAGATACCTTAGATGTATCTTCAGTTCTTGCACAATTAGGACGGCAAACCCGTGAAGCCTTTGCTGCACAACCAGTACAAGGGGTCACAGAGGTTTTGACTCAAGTCCAGCAAATCGCCAACGGACTTGGTGTACCGCTCGGACAACTTAGCGCGCTTCTCGATGTCAATGGAATATCCATGTCCAATGGTGCCATAAGCCTCCACAATAGTGATGGGACACCTCTAAGGCAATTAGGGACTTGGATCTTCACGCTTACTCATTAGCGGCCTGCAAAAGGCTACTAGCAGCTCTAGTATTCTGATCGTTGATGAAGCCGAATATGGTCTTGAGCCATACCGTATTAGTAGGCTACTTAACGAACTAGGATCAAAGGATATCGAGCCCCAAAAGCAAGTATTTATAACTACTCACTCACCTTATGTACTTAGAGAGCTACAAGCTACCCAACTCCATGTTCTAAGAAAACAATCCATAGCTGCTCAGATATTTGAATTCCCACTTTACTCCCATCACATCTACAGTCTTTTGGGGGGGAGCAACAACAAGCAACACTAAGAGCTTGTGCAGAAGCATTCTTCAGCAAAGCAATAATTGTCGGTGAAGGAAGCACTGAAGTTGGTTTTATCAGAGGTTTGGATCTTTACAAGCAAGACAATCAACAGCTCGGAATTCAATCTAAAGGAGGGTTTTGTACTGATGGCGGCGGTGGTGATAACTACTTTCAGCGAGCTAAGGTATTTGCGAGTTTAGGTTACCCTGTGGCCTTACTAAAAGATTCCGATATAAATTCTCAGGCACACCAGGTACAGACTGAACAATGTACACAGGCAGGTGTAGCAATTTTTGAATGGGGACATGGTATGTCTACCGAAGGTGCAATTTTCAGCTGGTGTAGCGTAAATATTTTGCCACTACTTGTAAAAGTAGCTGCTGACTTAAACGGGCACCAGGAAGTTGACCAGCACATTAAAAATAAGTCGAAAAACCAATATGATTTGGCCGCATGTTTATCCAACCCACTGGATGAAATGAGAGGTTCTTTAGCCCTTGCTGCTGGCCACTATAAATGGTTTAAAAACATCACAAAATCTGAAACCATCATCAGGAATGTCGTTGCCCCTAATATGCTATTATTTAACGAACATTTTCAAAGTATCCTCAATGGCTTACTCAATTGGGTAGAAGCTAATGGAGATATTCGATGAACGTGGAAACCGTTCTTGATACTAATAGAGGTGCAATTGTTGCTCCCGCTGGTTGTGGTAAAACCCATATAATCACGGAGACATTATCCGTGAATAATAACAAGCCTATATTGGTGCTAACGCACACCACTGCTGGAGTTTCTGCATTAAAAAAAAGACTGCGAAAGCTATCAGTGCCAACGTCGAACTATGTTGTTACTACCATTGATGGATGGGCACTTCGTATTGCCAATAGTTTCCCAATGACCTGCCCTGTTCATCATTCACCTGAAATGCCCCAGCTTTTTTATCCAGAAATTAGACAAACTGTTTTAAGGTTGCTAAATACAGGCAGCATTAGTGACATCCTACAATCATCATATTCACGACTGCTCGTTGATGAGTATCAAGACTGTGACGTTAATCAGCACATTCTAATTACTTCACTTTCAAATATTCTCCCGACAGTTATTTTTGGTGACCCTATGCAATGTATTTTTAACTTCGGAAGTCCAATGCCTGATTGGGGCAGCGGAGTTCTGAAGCAATTTCCACTGATAGGTGAATTAAATACACCATGGCGTTGGAACAATGCTGGAGCACCGTTGCTTGGACGGTGGATACTTGAAACAAGGGAGGCACTAAAACAAGGGACAAGAGTTGACCTTAGAACATGTCCTGCCCATGTAATATTGCACCAACTGACAGACGTAGTCCGAACGGACATAACTAATCAGCATAATGCACAGCACTCTATTTTAAATCACTACCCAACTGATTCTCTATTGGTAATAGGTAGTTCAATGGATGAACGTTCAAGGCATGGTTATGCTCAGGGTAATTCGCGAATTGAAGTAGTTGAACCAGTTCAACTCGCAAGTGTAACTAGTGCTGCAAGCCAATTTGATGACAATACAGGGGTAGCTCTTTCAGCCTCTATTTTGCAAGTTGCTAGTACTATGATGACCAATGTTGAAATGGCAACCACATCGAAACGAGTAGATAGTATTCTCAATCGTCGAAATAGGACTCCTGCAACAAATACTGAGCAAGTACTTTGCAACGTAGCGATTAATAGTTCTCGCTCCAACATCTTAGCAGCACTACAGCATCTAGAGTTAAAACCTGGTACTCGTGTTTACCGTAAAGGCGCATACAACGCTTTAAAAGACTCTTTAGCTCTTTCAATAACTTCTCCAACAATAAGTATCTTTGAAGCAGCGTCAGCAGTAAGAGAGCGCTTACGTCAGCAAGGAGATCAACGAATACCTAATCGAGCTATTGGTTCAACCCTTTTGCTCAAAGGCCTTGAAGCTGATCATTGCATGATTCTTGATGCGCAAGCTCGAGGAATGAACGCAAATCATTTATATGTAGCACTCTCACGTGGAGCTAAAACTATCACAATATTTTCTCGTGATGTTTATATTCCATGAAGTGATGTTAACTGAGGATAGCAAACACGCCTTTGCCCCTAAGTTTGTTATGACTCATGTATGAAAGTGGTAAATTTGAAGACAGATATATTAGCTTTTCTAATACCAGACACGACAAGAGCCACTAGAAGTGGCTCTATAAGCGCTACCTGCGGTCAATACTCTATGAGCGGAAGATAACAGGCCTATTTGAATTCGTCTGTCTAAGAGTGGAGCCGAAGCCGTGTTTCTCATAGCAAGCTCCAGTAGTATATGCTTGTAACCTGCCTCATTCAAATCTAGATGATCATGAAGGCATTTCTGACAAGCTTATGCGCCTTTGTTTGTTTCAAACGTTTATCAATGAACAAAAAAGAGTTCATCATTACCGCAATCTTTGTAAGGATAATGGGTGTTTACTGGCTCGGTGGTCATTCAATATTTATTAACACGTATATGTTTTTAAATTAAAAAAACTTGCTTATGAATTCCAAATATCAATTATTTTTTTGTTCGAAAATTTGTCCAATAAAGCTTTTTCCAACCCATTTAACTCAGTTTCAATAAGTTGGTTGACAGATTTTTCCACTGGGCATTGTGGATTGTCAAAAGTAGTACGGATAGTGAAGAGACTTGTTGGTTGTGTAGACTGGTAGACGTCAAGCACAGTCAGCGACGCAAACTTCTCTTGAACTAAGGTCCAGCCTCCCCCTCTACCTCCAGTTGACTCGACAACACCTAACTCTTTCAAACTAGACATCATTCGCCTTACTACTACGGGATTTGTATGGAGCATTTTTGCAATTGTATCTGAGGTTGTGGTTCCTCCCTTTAGATGCATATGAAGCATGATATGAAGCAAACGAGGTAAACGCGTATTTTGAGACATAATATTAAAAACCATTTGTGTAACAGTTACTGTTTCGGTATGTTTGACTGAGTCCTATCCATTTTAACTCAAAGGTGACGATGATGTTCGATAGTAAACAATGTAATGTGAATGGATTAAATTACCATTACCTTGAGCAGGGCAATGGTCCATTGGTTCTTTTGTGTCATGGTTTTCCTGAAACGTCCTATTCATGGAGGCATCAAATATCTTTTTTGGCAAATGCAGGTTACCGTGTAATCGCTCCTGATTTGCGTGGATATGGTAAAACTGACAGTCCTCAAAAAATTGAGGACTACTCGTTACTATCTGTGGTAGGCGATTTAGTCGCGTTACAAGAGCATTTAGCTGTTAGTAGCTCAATTATCATAGGTAATGATTGGGGAGCGACTATAGCCTGGCAGGCGGCTAGATTACGTCCAGATCGATTTAGCGCAGTAGCGGCTTTCGGGGTTCCAATGATGGCAAGACCACCTAGCCCTCCTATGCAGCTATTTCCCAACAATGATGATATTTCTTTTTATATCCATTATTTATGTGATTCAAATAAAGCGGCTAATGACTTAAGTCAGGATGTGAGATCCAGTTTGTTGAAGATATACTATTGGGCATCAAAAGACGCTGGTAGTAGACAAGACCCTCGCACACCAAACCCATTTGGAATTCTTCCTCAAGGCGTCACATTACTTGATAACCTACCTGTACCTCCATCACTACCGAGTTGGATGAATGAGAAGGATTTTGATGTTCTTGTTAGAATCTTTGAAGAGAGTGGATTCCAAAGTGGCATCAATTACTACCGAAATTTGGATTTGAACTGGTCTCAGGAAGCTGCATTTTTTGATAAGAAAATTAAAGTACCTGCGTTATTTTTAGTTGGTCAACATGATACAGGACTTGCTATACCTGGTATGGATAGAATAATAAAAAACATGCCTTCTATGGTTACTAATTTGATTGCATCTAAAATCATACCTAATGCAGGCCACTGGTTACAACAAGAAGTACCTGACATTGTTAATAAAGAGTTAATTAGCTTTCTGAGTACAGTCAAATTAAATAGTTCTATAGGTGAAGTGACCTAAGAACAGTAAATCAGAAATGCCCCTTTCCTTGCTAATCCAAAATTTGGGGCATTCTTCTTTTGGCATTAATTGGCCTACTTTCACTAATCCTTTAATTTACTGGCTCAATATGTTTGATATTACAATTAAAGCCAACTGTGACTGAGGACTTATAATGAAAGATATTCTTATTATCGTACCTGAAGGTGGGATGTTGTTTGAAGCTGCGGGAGTAGTGGATATTTTTCAGCGAGCTAATCACTTTGTTGTTTCTGAAAATTTAGAGCCTCATTACTCTATTACAGTAGCAACTACACAAAAGCACCATGTCATCCACGGACAGTCAAATCTTAAGCTACTAGCTGATAAGCGTCTTTGCGATCTGAAACCTGATTATGAGAGGCATTCTGTTATTGTGACTGGCAGGGGACTTTCGACAGAAGAAAATACAGAAGTAGCTGAATGGATAAGTCTGTCTAAACCTTATAACAACAGAATTGTATCCATATGCGGTGGTGCTCTTATACTTGCTGAAGCAGGTATTCTTGACGGACTAAATGCAACAACTCACTGGCGGTTAGTACATGAATTACAGTCTCGTTTCCCTAGTGTCAAAGTTGAGAAAAGTCCTATCTTTGTACAAGACCAAAACATATGGACATCTGCTGGGGTTAGTGCGGGGTTTGATCTAACACTTGCTTTAGTTGAAGATGACCTTGGTTTTGAAATAGCTCGAGACATTGCCCAAGATTTGGTGATGTTTCTACGTCGTCCGGGTAATCAATCACAGTTTAGCCGATCACTTATTAGCCAAGTCCCGAAATCAAGTCGAATTAATAATATTCATCATTGGATACTTAATAATTTGGCTGAAGATCTTTCTATTAACGCTTTGTCTGACAGATTTTCCATGAGTCCGCGTAATTTTACTCGAGTATTTACAAAGGAATCAGGTTTGACACCGGCAAAATATGTAGAAGAAGCAAGGTTAGAAGACGCAAGACGACGTCTGGAGCAATCCTCTTCAACACTTAAACAAGTGGCTCTTGAGGCTGGATTTGGATCCACTACAAATTTGCGACGTGTTTTTGAAAGACATCTGGAAGTTACGCCAGAAGAATACCGTTATCGATTCTCTCAACGATACTTGTCCTAATTTGTCGTTTATATGTCCTTTTGGTCATTTCTATCAATTTCTATACTTTACATAAAAGCTGAATTGTAGATTATAAGAGAAGGTTGTTGGTATGGACATAAAACCATTTAAAATTGCTATCGCTCAAATACAGTTAGACGATTTATACAGGCGTTTAGAAGCGACACGTTGGCCAGTTGTACCTAAAAATGATGATTGGAAACGTGGTACTGATTTGGACTACTTACAGTCTTTGGTTAGATACTGGATCGATGACTTTGACTGGCGAAAACAAGAAGCAGAGCTAAATCAATTTTCTCATTATCAATGTGAGGTCAAAGGTGAAAAATTGCATTTTATCTATCAGAGAGGTAAAGGTAATTCACCGACACCATTGATTCTCACGCACGGGTGGCCTGATTCGTTTTATCGTTATCATAAAATCATCCCAATGTTGACAGATCCTGAACAATTTGGCGGCAGCAATGCTGACTCTTTTGACGTAATTATTCCATCTATACCTGGTTTTGGGTTTTCCGAGCCTTCAAATAGTACTGGGTTGAACAATTCCCAAGTTGCTGAGTTGTGGCACGAGTTGATGACGCAGATACTAGGATACAAAACTTACATGGCAGGAGGTGGAGATATTGGTTCTGGAGTTTCTCGTTACCTTGCTGCGAAATATCCAAATAGTCTTATTGGTTTGCATCTTACAGATGTTGGTATTATTAGGGATCTGTTATCTATTCAAGACTCTTGTTGTTCTGATGAAGAATTAAACTACAAAAAATCAGCGATGAATTGGTTGAATCAGGAAGGTGGCTATATGTCACTTCAAGCGACTAAACCCTCAACTCTGGCATTTGGTCTAAACGATTCGCCTGTGGGACTAGCATCATGGATAATAGAGAAATTCAGGGGCTGGAGTGACTGTGATGGCCATTTGAATGAGAGTTACAGTAAAGATGAGTTACTTACAAATATCATGATTTATTGGTTTACTGGAACAATAGGTTCATCAATAAATATGTATTATGAAAATATGCATGGTTTACCATCGCTAGACGATTTCAATGTCCCTTGTGCAATAGCCAGGTTTGGTGCCGATATTTTATTGCCGCCTAAGATATGGACTGAAAAAAAATATAATGTAGTTCAATGGAATGAGATAGCCAAAGGTGGTCATTTCACAGCGATGGAAGAACCGCTATTATTTGTTGAAGATATAAGGTGCTTCGCTCGCCTCTTAAGAAAATAACCTTCATATAAATGCGTCATCTAGGAAGCCTTCTCTGGCTGACTCGAATTTGTCCCAAATCGAGTTAGAAACCACACTGAATATTAGTCAAACAGGCGAACTGTTTGACTAATTGTAATGATGTTAATGTGAGTTTTTGAGCCGGGTTTATTTTCATTCTTCCGTTCGTTTACGTGTAGCTTGCTTCTCAACCCTTCCATTATCCAAGCTTTGTAAACGATATTTAAATTGCTTATTGAGTTCTGCAAGTGTCACTCTCTCAAGCTGAGCGATAAACACATGTCGAGATATCTCTAGAGCATTGTTCAGAGACTCGTCTGCTATTTGCTGAACTAAACATGTTGAGTTGTCAGATTCACTTGATATTGCAAATAAGCGAGGCATCCCCAAAGCTTCGTAAAGCCCAAGCAACGTGATGTCTTCTAGGGGTTTTGTTAATACCCAGCCTCCATGATGGCCTTTGTTAGACATGACATAACCTTTGTCACGTAGCCCTGACATTGTTCTTCTAATTACAGATGAATTTGTGTTTAGCATCTTAGCTAAAGCGTCTGAGGTTAAAGGTTGCTGCGTATCATGCATATGTAATAAGGCATGGATAACTCTCGATAGCCTAGAATCTGTTCGCATCGCTGACTCCTTTTTATGTTGCTTTTAAAGATACATGAAAATAGAATGCTTATCATGATACATTTGAAGTTACATGAGTGAGCTGTGAAGAACGAACAATACCCACCAAACAGATGGCACGCACTTTTCTTTTTATTGCTTGCTAACTTCCTTAACATTTTGGATGTGACTATCGTCAATGTTGCAATTCCGCGTATTTACCACGACATGGGAATTTCACATTCTCAAGCACAATGGATATCAATCATATACTTGATAAGTTTTGCTGCTTGCTTACTTCCTTTTGGAAAACTCGGGGATATGTACGGCAAAGTGAGATTGTTCAAAATGGGGCTAATAGCGTTTGTTGTAACATCGTTGATATGTGCAATATCGCCTAACATTGAGATATTGATGTTCAGCAGGCTGTGTCAAGGTCTTGCAAGTGCGATGATGGTCCCACAGGTGTTAGCCTATTCTCCTAGCAATGAAGGTTTTGAGCTGTTCTCCGATACAGAAACATTCCCGTTACAGTTAAACGAATTCTTCTATCGCATAAGTCGTCTCGCGAAACCCATTGCTAAACAGAACGATCACCGCAATCAGAACTTTGGTTGCAGTCACGACTCACCTTAAAAAAATACAGCGCGAGTAATGCCTATGTCATTCACACACAAAAGGCATTATTCATGGCGAATAGAACCTACCTCCCAAGCATTACCCTTGATAGAACTTTTGAAGATTACCCGCTGTATTACAGCGACAAGGGGTTATACGAGTCAGCACTGACCTCGATGGTCGATGTCTTTGAACAGGCACTCAGCAAGTTTGAAACCGTTCTCGCTACCCGTTTGGACTTATACCTGCCTAAAGATCATCAGGACACTGATCTCAGTACCCTTAAGAACTACTTTGAGATCCTGAAAGCGAAGCTGAACACCGATTCGTTGCATTACGTGTGGCGTAAGCGAGCGGATAGCTGTTCGCACCATTATCAAGTGATGTTGTTTACTGATTACAAACAGCATTTTGGTGATGCTATTTCCATGGACAAGCGTAACGAAATTGTGGGGCATCTGAAAACAGCTTGGGGAGAAGCGATTAAAAAGCACTACAAAGGTAATGAGCGCTCAATGGTCCAGCTGAACGACCGAGGGAATTATAGCTTGGGTACACGCTGTAAAAGTAAAGACACTGACATAAAGAACTGCGTCTATAAACGGATGAGCAGTCTTGCTGAAGCGTGGAGCGAGATGCGTTATTTCTTTGGCTCTAGCTTGGAGTAGACCGACTGCATTTTTTTACAGTGTCGGCTTATCACATGGGTATATACAAGAGGAGATAATTCCCATGAGATTTCTACGACTTAAAGAAGTGATGTCACTAACAGGACTAGGCCGTTCAACTATCTACAAGTTCATGGCAGATGAAACCGACTTCCCTAAGAGTGTGCCACTCGGCGGACGAGCGGTAGCTTGGGTAGAAAGTGAAATCGAGGAATGGATGGAATCGCGTCTGAGTATGCGAGACAACCAAGAATCCTTTCAGTAACACAAACATCAAATCACATCATCAATGGGGCGCTGGCTAAGCAAAGTCATGAGCCCTTTTGCAATTAGAGAGAGATAAAAAATGAGTTATTCAATTTACGTAGACGGCGCGGCACCAAACAACCAACACGTCTGTATGCGAGGTGGCATCGGGCTGGTGGTCATGGATGAAGACAATGAGATTGTTCATGAAGAAGGTATCACTATTGACCGCAAAACTGACAGTGCTGAGCTGGAACTACTGGCCTTAGTTGAGGCGTTGGAGTTCGCAGAAGATGGGGACGTGATTTACTCAGATAGTGATTACTGTGTAAAAGGTTTCAACATCTGGATGGACGATTGGAAAGACCGAGGTTGGCGCCGTGCGGATAAGAAACCCGTCAAAAATCGTCACTTGTGGCAACAAGTAGATGAGCCGAGTTCTAGGAAGTACGTTGAAGTTGAAAAGGTAAAAGCACACTCCGGTGTTGAAGGGAATGAGAGAGCAGACTTGTTAGCGGTTGAAGCCGCGGCAATATAAGGTCAGTGGCACGCAGCTTGTGGGATGTACACCACAAGCTGTTATTCTTATTTATCATTGGTATTGATGGTTTCGACAGTTTCTCTTAACGTGCGGGTATTGTCTGAGGAACTAGTTATCTCTAATGATCAACGAAAAGTTTAGAATGCCCGTTATCAAGTTGCGCAACCCATTTCTACCTTCGCCTGATGAAGTCTCAGAGTTTTTGGGACTCCCTGTTTCTCCAAGAGAAAAAATAAAGTGGTTAAATGCATCAGTGGTAAAGAGCAAGCTGCCGACAGACCGCGCGCTGGATAATACTAGCAAGGAGAGAATACGATGGAAATCGATACGTCAGTTTGCTTGGCAATTGGCGAAAGTGTTTGCTATACCAAGAGCGTTTAAGTTGTATGACTAGCGAAGCGCTGATGTTTGCTATTTCATCTTAAGTTGGGAGCTTGCTAGGTCAATCTCCGGGCGTTCGCCTGTAAATAGCGTTCAAAGTCATATAGCGATAAAGGCGGACTATAGTAATAGCCTTGGTGCGTGTCACATCCGTGCTCTCGAAGAAAGGTTTCTTGAACTTGTGTCTCAACGCCTTCAGCGATGACATCGATACCCAATGCTTTGGCCATGGCAATGGTCGCGGTGACAATGGATTGGTCGTTAGGGTTATCTTCAAGATCTGAGACAAAGGAGCGATCGATTTTAATCTGACTTATAGGCAGACGCTTGAGATACTGCAAAGAGGAACAGCCCGTACCAAAATCGTCTAATGAAAAAATGATGCCACGCACTTTTAAGGCCTGCATGTGGGCGATAGTCAGTTCAATGTCATCGACTAGCAGGGTTTCAGTGAGCTCGAGCTTTAACGTGCCAGGTAAAATCGGATAACGTTCAAGAACCGATTCAACTTTCGCCACGAAATCCGAGTGCGTGAACTGTTTGTAGCTCACATTGACAGACAAAGTCAGATATTGGAAGTCAGATTGCCAACGCGAGAGTTGAAGGCAAGCTTGTTCTAGTACCCAATCCCCAATACTAATGATCAGTCCCGTTTCTTCCGCAAGTGGAATGAAGTCATCAGGTGCGATAAGTCCATGCTCTGGATGGAACCACCGAATCAGGGCCTCCGCGCCGACAGTCAGATGGGTGCCATGGACTTGAGGTTGATAATACAATGCCAGTTGATTGAGTTCGACGGCTTGGCTCAGTGACGACTCGAGATGGAGGCGTTGCAATACCTTGTCTTGTATCGTGCTATGGTACAAATGTGACGCATTTTTTCCGTCGAGCTTGGCGTGCGTTAACGCCATCCCAGCGCGATTAATGAGCTCCTCTGCGCCAACGGCATTATCATTAAAAAGCACCATCCCGATACTGGCACTGTTGACAAACTTATGCTCGTCGATGGTATGAGGTTGTGCCAACGTCTCTAGTAACTGAGTGCTCCATTGGCTGACTTGTTCGAGCGCTTGAGGATACTCTTCAGGTAAGCCACAGAGTATCAACATGAATTCGTCATGTCCGATGCGCGCTAACGTATCCTGGGGGCGAAGAAGCGCACAGATACGCTGTGCGATGAGTATCAGCAATGTATCACCACACGGGTGACCATGAAGGTCAATGATTTTTTTAAAGTCATCGATGTCAATATAGAGAATCGCACAGTAAGATCGACGATGTGCGAGAGAGTCACATTGCTGGGTTAACTTATCTAATAACCAACGCCGGTTTGGTAGTGACGTCAGTGGGTCAAAGTAGGCGAGTTGGGTAATGGTTTCCTCGCTCTCTTTACGACTCGTGATATCTTGAATGAATCCGGACAGTCGCTCAGGCTTGCCGGACTTGAGGTAATGCACCTGTCCACGACACTCAATCCACCGGCGCTCCCCATCACTCAGGCGAGTGACTGGACACTCTAGGAAGAAGTCTTCACCCGTCTCAAAGCAACGCTGCCGAGCGGCAATAAAGTCGGGAATGAAGTCTTCATCAATGACGGATTTTAGGGTATCGAGGCCTGGAGGGCGGGTCCTTTCTAATCCGAGCAAGTCATAAATTTGCGGTGACCACTGAGATCGAGTGCCCTCATAAGGGGATGACCAGTGCCCGATTTGAGCGTAATCCATTGCATCGTGAAGCCGGCGCTCACTGTCTCTGAGTCGCTCGAAGGTATGTTGGTGTGAATGCAGTTCACTGAGTATTGGGACCGCGACGTCGGCGAGGCGTTGTGAAGCGAATACAATTAATGATGTCATGGGCTCGGTTGGTGTAGACGGCTTTTGCGACGCAGAAAGCCAGCGAATCCATAAAGTGAGCGCCGCCAACAGTTGCTGTTGCTCTGTGCTCTTTTCTATTAAGGTGTGAAAGGCACGTAACGTGGAGCGGAAATTTTGATAAGCGTCGGGGTTAAGCGCCATTGCCTGCTCAGCATGGCTAAAAAAGTGAGTGAGTGCGTTTAAGAGCTTTTCATCGCGTTGCGCTTCGATAAGGCACCGAGCTACGTCATCAAAAGAGCGCGTTTGAGGTATCGTGGGGTAATCTTCAGCAGTAAGTCTGCCTTGTTGGCCCTCAAAACTTAACGAACGGTTACGATGGGGCTGCGTCATCACTGCGGGGAAAACCTCTCTTGCTTCATGTCTAACATCGCTCGTATTTATGTCAATCATACTCAGGTTGTGTTGACAGTCAACGCGTCACGGGTACACACCGATTGATATCACCTTATATTGGGTAAGTTTTACGCACAACGTTTCATTTTTGAGAGGTAGTAGTCTCATTAATCGATAGCGGTGTTAGATGATTGTCGAATGTAATTTGACCGCCTACGGTTTGTCGAAAGTAGTCAGTTTGGTACACCAAGCTAACATCGCTCGAACACATCGCAAGTTTGCGCCAGTTCTGCATCGCCAAGTACAGTCAGATTGGCATCGCATCAGTGTCGTTGATTCGGCAACGAATCGCTCTTACTAAGCGTAGACCATATTTGACAATATTACGGGCGGTCCACCTTTACTTGGTTTCGTCCGTTACGTTTTGCGTCATAGAGCGCGCGATCGGCTCTCTTCAGAACATCGGAGACTTGTGTGTCGTCAGTGTCTAGACTGGCGACGCCGATGCTGATGGTAACGGACTTCGTAGCGTCTAGTGCTAGATTCGCGATGCGTGATCTCAAGGTGTTGGCGAGGTGCGAGGCACCGGTAAGGTCAGTGGACGGGCAGACAATTAAAAACTCCTCCCCACCCCAACGGCCTAACACGTCAGTTTGGCGTAGGGTGTCACGAAGTGTGTTGGCAATGGCTCGCAATGTGTTGTCGCCCACATCATGTCCATACGTATCATTGATGACCTTGAAGTGATCGATGTCGATGAGGATAACCGAAAATGGGTGCCCATAACGTTGCCCTTTTTGAAATTCTTGGTTGAGTACACGATCGAGTTCCCGACGGTTATAGATATCGGTCAGTGGATCGGTCACCGACAGCTGTCTTAACTTGGCTTCGAGTATGACTCGATCGGTAACATCCTCGATGACGGCTTGAACAGCTGGCTCTCCATCCCATTCAATTAGATTGTCGTAGACGCGAAAGTAACGAATCTCTCCATCAAAACATCGATTTTTCACAACCGTTTTGGCCCCGGATAAACGGCCACTAATGAGTGATTGATAACGTGACTGAGCGTTGGCGTGCTCCTCCTCAGGTAGTAAAGTGAGTAAGTTGACATCACGGAGTACGGCGTCGATGGAGGGGGCGCGCATCAAGTCAACCCAAGCTTGATTGACAAATATGGGTTTGAAGTCTCGGTGGACGCTAATGCCTTGCCCTGAATTGGTGATCAGCTGTTTAAATTTTTGCTCATTTTCCTGAAGTTGCTGTTGGGCTCGTTCTTGTGCTGAGAGATCGATAACCGTGACTTGTAAAGCGGGTTTTCCGTTCCACTCAATCACGTGATCGATGGCAAACACTGAGAATTCCCGACCGTGGCGATGGCGATTACGAAAGGTTCTCCCTCGGGGAAGAACGTCACCTTTTAGCGTTTGATAATAGTTGTCGATCGCTTTGGGATGGTCAGAGGGATCAATCAAGTCAAGAAAGGAGTCTATTGAGTTGAGGAGTTCTGAGGCGCTAGAGTAGCCATACAGGTGCGCGTAGTATTCATTGACGAATACGGTCTCTAAATCTTGGATAATGATGATGCCATATTGGGTATCAATGGTTAACTTTGGCATGGCTGTCCTCGTACTCATTGTGCACAAGCGTGCAAGTGAATATTTATTATACGATCGCACGGATAGCGGTGCTATAGCCCTAGCGGCACTTATTTCACGTATGTTGATAAGTATATAGTTGAACGCCTTATAATAACCATTAAAGAGCAGTATGTTTGGATGCATAACTTCGGCTCTTTAGGTGAAGCTCGCTTTGCCATCGTCTACAACAACGAGCGTCCACATCAGGCGCTTAAGACGAAAACACCTGCTGAGGTATATGCTTTAGCGGCTTAGATTGTCCAATTTTAACTGGGTCATTACATCAGCTCGAAAGGTGATCTCTCTAGATATCAGAGATACTTCCAAGAAGTGGACGATGCCGATTAGAAACTGGCGACAAGCTCTAAACCGCTTTATGATTATGTTCGAAGACCGACTGACTGAATACATGTAACCCCGACAGTTACACAGAACTATTTACAGGGTCTAGTAGTTCTTTCTCTGATATCTACACGACAAGTCGTTACCAGCGTTACGCTCCCTAGGCTGCTATAGCAGCCTAGGTTTGCTTCTATTTTTTGCTTGGCGGGTTGTTGGTGCGCCCACCTCCTGAAGGATTCGATGTGCCATTTTTAGTCGGCCATAGTGGACTATTGTTTCCTGATAGTTGTTTATTTCCCATGAGTACGAGTGACTAAGTGCTTTTTCGTTGATGTCCAATATAGATATGTATGGTACCAGCTTCAATAATCCCCCTCTGTATTGACTGGTACTTGATATAGTTAACTCGCTTTTTACTGATAACATATACCTTCAAGTAGATGCGTTAAGGCAAAAAAAGAATGGGGAGAAATCACGCTCTCCACTGTCGTTTTTTACTGCTGCTGTTGGCATTAACATTACTTTTTTTATGATTTCACTGCCTTCGGGCATTGTGATGGCTGGAAAAGAAAGGCTGGCGTAGAGCCGATAAAGCAGATTAAGAATCGACGCTTATGGCAGGCAGTCGATGAGCTGCGTTCTGGCAAGTATGTCGAAGTCGAAAAGGTTAGAGCGCATTCTGGTGTCAGAGGGAATGAGATAGCGGACTCGCTAGCAGTTGATGCTGCTAGAAGTGATATAGATTCATGTAACAGTGCGGCTTGTAGGTTCAATCCAACAAGCCGCTAGTATTCGTTATTTGCGTTTTTCTTAATAACATATAACTGAAGACGGATACGATAAAGATAAAAATGAGGATTCAACGTTGCCTTCTATTAAGCGGTTACCTATAGAGTTATTAAGTGGGGTTGTAACGTAAATATTTGATTTTATGTCATATTTCCCTATTGCAATAAAAGCCAATTGTAGATTAGGTCTATGCTATACATTGTGCTCTGTACCTGATAGTCCTTAAAACTTTAGATGCATGCAAAATTGGCAGTAATAGGACGTAATGAAAAAATAGACGCTTCATATTGCATCTTTTGGGGAGAGAAGAATTTTGCCCAGCGTTTTAGCCATCAGGGTAGAAGACGTATCCGACTTTTGTCTATGTCGGGAATGTAGATGAAATGTTTCTCGATACTCCGTCACAATCATCAAGTAACGCTCAAGGCAAAATGCGATGATAGTTAGTCTGTTATACAGTTAGTCGCATTTGTTCATGAGTACGGTATAGTTACATCGTAATGCTTGCTATTACATATTTTTTAGTTCATTTAGAATGATTATTCTTCTCTTAAAAATAGGTACAGTAATTTGTCCAGAGTGGTTGATAAGTTGAATTTAAGAAAGTTGATACTTTTTTTATGCATGTTCAGTGTAGCTATTACTTTATTGAATGCCTTTTACACGGTTTATCGCGTTCAAAAAGAATTGATTCTTAGCAATACGATGGAATCCAATTGGGTTTATGCCGAAAAAATGGCGGACATGACCGATGCTTTTATTGATACCGCGATGTCTCAGTTGAACTTCAGTGCGAATATATTGAGTAAAAAGATTGGCGATACTCAAGTGTTAGACAATGAAGTGGAACGTTTAAGATTACAGACGAATGCATTCAATTCAGTGGTAGTCGTGGATTCTAAAGGCACTATCATTGCAATATCACCTGAAACATTGGCATTGAAAGGCGTTACATTAAAGCAAGACGCCGCTCGTCAATCTTTAAACGCAAGAGCGCCTCTCATTACGGACCCTTTTGTATCACCTTCTGGCAACTATATTACGAGTATCTCCCATCCGATTTATTCTGAAGCTGGCGAATATTTAGGGTATGTCAGTGGTACTTTGTATTTGGAACGCCAAAATATTTTGACAAGACTTTTGGGTAAACATAGTCATCAAGATGGTTCGTATATGTATGTCGTCGACCGTAATAAAACCATCATTTATCATCCCGATAAGAGGAGAGTCGGGCAAGTGATACTCAATAATGAGGCTATCAACGCGGTTGTTAACCGTGAAGATGGATATGGTGACATTGTCAATTCGCAAGGTGTTGATATGTTGGCTGGTTACGCTCCAGTAAAGAACTCCGGATGGGGCGTGATAGTCCAAAAGCCAAAGAATAATGCTTTAAACAGCCTTAATGATTTAATGTTTCTTGTCTTTTGGAAAGGTTTCCCGATAGGTGTGCTGACATTGATGTTTATTTGGGGGGCATCTATTTTGATATCTCGGCCACTTTGGCAGCTCGCCAGTGCTGCTACTAAAATTGGTAATTACAAGTCGACGATATCGGATTTAAACCGTATTCATGCATGGTACTTTGAAGCGTTGCACTTAAGGCGGAGTTTTTTGAATGCTATGGGTGTCGTGTCAAATACTATTGATAAACTCCATTCAGATACGTTGACGGATGCGCTTACTGGTGCTTTAAATCGAAGAGGATTAGATAAGACGATTGAACAGTTTCAAGAGCAAAATAGACCATTTTCATTGTTGGCTTTGGACATTGACCACTTCAAGAGGGTTAATGATACATTTGGTCATCATATCGGAGACGAACTAATAAAAAGTTTATCCAAGATAATGAAAGAAGAAGCTCGAGCACAAGATGTTGTGTGCCGCTCTGGTGGTGAGGAATTTATTATTTTTCTTGCCAACACTAACCCGACTAGAGCATATGATGTAGCAGAGCGAATTCGCCGCTCAATAGAAGCCTATCATTTTGATACTGTCGGTAATGTAACAATTTCAATTGGTGTATCGCACTGGAAAGGACAAGAGGACTCTATACATGAGGCAATCAAAAATGCAGATAATGCGCTGTATAAAGCTAAGCGTAATGGGCGAAATCGCACTGAACTGTAATAGAAGGTCTTAGGTCATGGTTAGCCTCTCTTGTCAGACTATAAACTCTGGGGGAGGTAAGTTCTGTCTGGTAGACTGGCTCTGTAAGATTTCTAATAGCTCAAATGATTAAAGTTTCGATTACGCCTAGTTTAGCTACTTTGTTGTATCGAGAATCGCTACCTTCAGGGTTATTTAGCTATATACTAGGCAAGTGAACTATAGGTGACATAGGGTTCGTGAGAGTGGTTAATACAAATCTTAAAGAATATGATGATTTAGTAGATAAGTACTCAGGTGTTCTACTATCTGAATTAACAGAAGAGTTCGGAGATGAACAGACTGCACTATATGTAACAGTTTTGACTTTTGAAACTCTCTGGTTATTTCTGAAAAGTAATGCACCCCCTAACAACATTCTCAGGTGGCTACACATTCGCGCAAAATACATACAGTCGGCGAAAATTAATAGCCATTAACCCCTAGTCATTTGACTGTTCAAAGGCTCTATTAAAAAGAATTGATGTCATATTTGGACAAAGTCCCTCCACCTTCCCTTAAGGTGTTAAGTAGAGTTGTTAAGTTAAGTAATGTATGGCAATAAGTGAACGCTGAGTTTCTGTGTAAGTGCATCATAATCAAAGACACAAAAAGTCAGCAATTTTTTGGATTGCTGACTTTGCACACCCTATTTAGCACGAGGGAGCCGTCGTACTCCCATTTAGATTCATAGAGCTAGGGAACTATACTTTGAAACGTTCAACCAAAGAGGATAACTCTTTAACCTTGATATTTAAGTCTTCGCTACCACGCTTACTGTCCTGAGCGAGCTTGGAAGCATCATCGCTTTGTTCTGATATAACCACGACCCTCTGAGATATTTCTTGTCCAACTACACTTTGTTGGCTGGTCGCAGTGGCAATTAGAGCGTTCATGTCTAAAATGTCTTGCACAGATTCTTGGATTTTACGGAGAGCGGAAGTCGCTGAGTTAGCTTGAGATACAGTATCGATACTGCGTTTATGACTCTTGTCCATTACGGTAACAGCATCATCTGAAGCAGCTTTCAGCCGCTGTATGATATCGTGAATGTCTCCAGTACTGTCCTGCGTACGACTTGCTAGTTTACGGACTTCATCTGCCACTACAGCAAAGCCACGACCTTGATCTCCAGCTCGCGCAGCTTCGATGGCTGCATTCAGTGCTAACAAGTTAGTTTGCTCAGCGATCTCCTGAATAATATCAAGTGATGATGAAATGTTCTTTACATCGCCCTCAAGCTTGGATATCACAATACTTGCTTGAGCTACCTCTTCTGATAAAGCTGATACAGAACTTGCTGTAGCCACAACGACTTGATGCGCAACACTAACATTATCTTCTGCTTCCCGTGCAGAATCAGCAGCTTGACCAGCATTATTCGATATCTCTGCCGCTGTCGCTGTCATTTCTGTCATCGCTGTCGCTACTTGTTCTGTCTCTTTTTGCTGACCAGCAGAAAGTTGAGCTGAATCCGAAGCTCTCTGATTCATCGCTTTGCTCTCTTGAACAACTTGCTGACTTACATTTCTAACTTGGTTGATAATCTCTTGAAGACTCGCTACAAATGTATTGAAATCTTCACTAAGAACATTAAATTCCCTTGCTTTAAAGCTTTCCATGCGAGCTGTCAAATCAGCATCACCACTAGCGAAAGAACGGATAGAGTTACTAAAGAGTTCAAGTGGTCTCATAACGCTTCTATTCACTAGATATGCCATGAAAGCAACGCTCAGCATAACGACGACGCTAATTAGAATCAGTGTCCAAAGACTTTGATCTAATCTATCTAAAGCACTTTTTTCCATATGCATCAGTTCTTGTTCTACATCGTCGGTGTAGATACCGGCACCTAAAGTCAGATCCCATTGTGGAATATAAATAGAGTAACTAAGCTTGGGCAGTGGTGATGAACTGCCAGGTTTAGGGAAGTAATACGTTGTGAATTTTTCAGCCTTTGCATTCTTAATTAATTCTTGAACAAAATAGCTGCCATTCGAGTCCTTGAGATTATAAAAGCTTTGACCAATACCTACGTTACTTTTTCCTAGAAGTAGTCTTATGCCTTTTGAGTCATACCCAAATAGATACCCTGAATCACCGAACTTAACATTTCTCAAAAGAGAAATGGCATCTTCACGAGACGCTTTTGTTTGTTTTAGTGGAGCTAAGGCACTATCTGCGATTTCTAGGTAGGTTCGTAGCTCAGCCTTCTTCATTTCTATCATCGCTTCGTGGGCGCTAGCAATTTGATCTGAGCTTAAACGTCTGGCTTCAATTGAGGCCTCTAACATCATTGCGATAGATACAATGATCACTGGTAAGAAAGACAAAACATAAAGTCGATGTCTAATGGTCAAATTCATGACGTATTCCTTTCATTATTTGTATTCGTGCATACTAGATGAAAAGCTAACGGACATTAAAGCACTACTTGTAATGGCCGCAGTATAAAACAATGTGGTTACATGATTGGAAGCTTACAATACATGAAATATTCCGTGCAATTTAAGCTACTGACAATCTATCGCGTTAAATAAAGATCAACTCATTTTTGCTATATCTTCTCAAACATAAATTTTAAATAAGTGACGGTTAATTGTTGGTAAGAGAGACCTATGCCTGAAATTGAGTTGCTCTAACGGTTGACTTCATATGGGGCATTATTAGGAAGAACTTGTTAAGGCTGGTTATCTTGTGGTGATTTGTGATGTGCCGTTTTAAACCTAGAACAAATAGATAGCTCGACTTACCTTGCTTATCATTAGGCCCGTTTGTTGCGATTGTAGTCCTTTAACTCAAAGGCTAAACAGAATGATTATGGCGCTAAGATTCAGCTTTCTAAGGTATTGTAAAAAATTGAGCACGTGAGGTCAGTGACGCAAAAGTGAGTGGTGAGCACTAGTCACATCACCTCCCTCACGGTATTAAGCATAACTCAATTTGTATAAATAACCTACTTCACTATATTTGATTATCCAGCATCTGAATTATCAACCCTTGTCCAGATAACACGTTGATGGACCGACAGAAG
The DNA here is from genome assembly GCA_048259585.1 of Vibrio sp. Taxonomy (GTDB): domain Bacteria; phylum Pseudomonadota; class Gammaproteobacteria; order Enterobacterales; family Vibrionaceae; genus Vibrio. The sequence goes on from JBLXHN010000005.1 coordinate 79,978, forward strand.
CAAAAAAATGGGGAGCGTAATTGCTCCCCATTGTCGTTTTTTATCGTTGTTGGTGGTATTACTTTTCTGTGATGGCTTCACAGCCTTCAGGAACGGTGATGCTCGCTACGTCCTTACCTTCCTGCTGCGCCGCTTTTACATCCATTTTGTATTGAGTGCATTTGCCTACACTGGTATTTACGGCTCCCGAATCTGCGGATGGGTTACCGCCCAGTGTTCCACCAGCAAAGGCGGAAGAGGCTGAGAAAGCTAACGCTGCTGTGATGAGTAGAGATGACTTGTTCATAGTTGATCCTTACGAGTTGGTTGAGTGTGTTATTTGGGAATTGAAAGTTAGAAGGTGTAGACAAAGGTGCCTGCGCTGGAGGTGACTTCGATTTCTTTCACGCTGTCCACAGTGCAGTTGTTGCTGTATCCGGTGTAGGTTTGGCCGAACTGCAATGAAACGTTTCTTGATAGCTCTGAGGTTGTGCCTGCGGGTAATCGGCAGTTGCCACGGTTAATCACTACATCGCTTATCACGGTGTTATCGGTAATGGCTTGTAGGTCAAAGACCAATGTTCCCCAGTGAGGGTTAGCTGATATCGACACTTCAATATCTGCTGTTGCCGCTTGAGTCTCTTCTTGATCGCCACAAGCGGTGAGTCCAATAAACAGCAAGCTCATAGCGGCGTATCGGAGTAGAGTGTTGATTAATGTCATAACGGTGCTCTCCTTATCGGTGAGTGAAATTCAGGGTGTACTGATTCCATCGTGTTCACGCATGAACCGCTCAAGATTGAAATCAGTCGGATAGGTAAAAGAAAACGTCGATACACTGGCCTCATCAATCAAGGGCAAGGCTAGGGTGCGTATCGTGTGTTGACCGGATAATCGAAAGAGCAGCAAGAGCGCGTCACACTGAACCGAGAGTCCCAGTGGCTCAATGAGCGCCTTCTCTTGCTGCAATACTTGGCTAGATATCTTGAGCATACGGTTGTGCAGTAATGCCGTGTGTACCGCATTTAACACTTGCCGTTGCTCGTCGCTCCACTCGTGAATAGTGGGCAAAGCCACATGTACTTTGGCTAACCATTCTTGCTCTTTTGAATGTGCTGAACCCTTGTGTGGTAAGGGTTTGTCTCTCTCCGAGGAAGACCCTTGCCCGTAATTCAGCGCATCAGGAACCAGCGGTAGTAAGTACTTGTTGGTCAGTTGCCAATAGAGCATTTCCTGCTTGTTGAGCTTCAGTAATTGCTCTGAAGTTTTCCGATAAACATGGGGCATGCTCATCGAATCACATTCCACATTAAACACCTCCACAATGACTTCATCGAGGTAGCGTTTAATGCTGCGCGTGGTGCGGTGGATATCGAGTAGGGCTAACTGCTGCTGCAACTCCCTAACGGTGATCCATCGATGTTGAGGAATAAGCATCAGCGTGTGCAGCAAAGCGGATAACCCTTCAATGCTGGTTTTATTGCTCATGACTACGCTCTCAATACATCAAAGCTCCACACCGGAGTCGGACATTTAATGTCGGGAGAATAGAGGTGGGTCAGACACATAATGTCCAACGGTTAAAATGCAATCAATTCGTTTCATAAAAGTGTGAATTAATTAACATTAACGAGGCCTATGCTTATCACTGAGCTCGGTAATCGCTGCCAATAACCCAATCAACAGCACCACCAGAAACCCTAAAGTGGATAGGGCACCAATGGCACCGAAGAACGGGGAAAGGGAAAACAGCGTGATGAGGGCAGTGACAAGTTTGATGATTTGTAGAAGAAGGGAAGTCATGAGTTATTGCGGGGTGACGGCTATCTCGTTGTAGGAGTCTATATCGACATAGGCAAGAAAGTTACTCTCCCATAGCCGATACAGCTCTTTGGCATCACGGTTACCTTGCATCGGTAGCCAGCCACGATAGGCCACAAAGAACTGTCCTACCCGAAAATCAAAATCCAAGTTGCGCTCTAGCTCTGGATAGTAATTCCCCATATAAGCAAAGTCAGTGATGTACTCAATGCTCCATTCTCCCGTCGAGGTTTGGCAAATCGCCATTTCAACCGGATGGAAGCCGCCTTCATCCGCGCTGTAACTTTTATCGCGAAAGTTAAACACCAGATAACGGCTGGTGGTCAGTGCTTCATTATTTAGCAAATGAGCTGTGAACTGTTCACTTAGCAGCTTTTGCAGTTTCTTTGACACAGGTAATAATGATGCTGTGAAGGTTAATTTGGACATAGTGAGTCCTCCTTGTTTCAGGATTCAAATAAGAAATGAGAGATTAGGATTTAGTTGAACGTGCCGACCATCGTCAGTTGCACGTCATCAAAGACATTGCGAGAAAGGTGGCGAGCAAAGGCTTTCAACCATACCGAGAGTAGCTCTTGTACTTCAGGATGGGATAAATCCGTGCTTCCCACATCGGGTTGATAGCACCAGCGGTTAGCCAGATGAAAGTACAACTCAGGCTCAACAGTTGTGCTGCTGTCATCGAGATAAGAGAAGCTGGCAAAGAACACCACCAGCCACGGGCTTGAGGCTGACTCACGTTTAAGCTGTACTTCAATGGGATGCAAACCTTGTCGATGTCGGTAGTAACTCATTTGGCGGCAGTTCAACACGAGTCGTTCCGCATTGTCCGAGATGTTGTATCGATTCAGAAGTGCTTCCAGTGACGCATGTAAAGCGTCATCAATAGAAAGCTCACCGTAATGTTGCTCAATCATAACCACCCCCTTTCAGCAAATGAGGTGCAAGTATCGCCTGTCACGATATGGTCGAGAACTCGTACATCCACCAGCGCTAAAGCGTCCTTGAGTCTTTCGGTTATGCGTCTATCGGCTTGAGACGGTGTTGAGTCACCGGATGGATGGTTATGGGCAAATATCACCGCTGCGGCATTCACTTCCAACACCGCTTTCACCACTTCACGTGGGTAGACGCTGGCTGCGTCTACGGTGCCGTGAAAGAGCTCTTTAAACTCAATCAGTCGGTTTTGGTTATCCAGTAGCAATAAGGCAAACACTTCACGTTCATGGCTGCCTAGCTTACAGCGCACATACTCTTTGGTGGCATCAGGATTGGTTAGTGCGTCACCACGTACGTAGCGTGTCGCCAGTATCTCTGCGGCATGCTCTAGGATTTCATTTTCCTGATAGCGTTGCTGCTTTTGGTAATCGGAAGTTTTGGGATTCATTTCAGGCTCCTGTCGGAATCAATGGTAGGTATTCACATTGATGACATATGCCTGAAAATTTTTGGGTTTAGGTCGGTGATTGGTGTGTGAATCATTTTACACTGGGTAATGTACTGGAACTGGAAACACTAGATAAAAGTAGGATTCGTGTGAGTCTGAACACTTTAATCTTTATGGATGAAAGCCACCATTTCATGTACAATTTGAACGCTTATACACCAATTTATGACCGAATTTTCATGGCTAGTTCTACTCAAATTAAAGCATTGATGCAATCGCATATAGACAAAGATGACGACAGATTTTTATCTGTCGCGCTTCAGGTTGCGGCGCACGAAGCTAGAAATGGACATGATAAGCTCGCACAAGAGCTTAAGTTATTAGTTGAAAAAGCAAAGAAAAATAGCGCAAAAAATTTACCGGTGTCCATTGCAAGCAGTGTGAAGGATTCTTCTGGTTTATTAACAACAAGTCATCCAACACTTAGGTTTTCAGACTTGATCGTTAATCCCGCAGTGAAAGAAAAACTGGAAAGATTGGTTAGAGAGCAGAAACACTTGATTACGCTAAAAAATCATGGTCTTTCCCCTCGCCGCAAGTTACTGCTAGCTGGTAAACCGGGCACAGGGAAGACGTTCACTGCTTCCGTTCTTGCTGGTGAGCTCAATTTTCCTTTGTTTGAAGTGCGTCTAGATGCAGTTATCACTAAGTATTTAGGTGAGTCGTCAGCTAAATTACGACAGATTTTTGATACGATTCGAGAAGTAAGAGGAGTTTACTTTTTTGATGAGTTTGATGCTCTGGGTTCACATCGTGGTTCTAATAACGATGTCGGTGAAGCGAGACGTATTTTAAATAGTTTTTTACAAATGATAGAGCAAGATAGCTCTAACAGTGTCATCGTCTGTGCGACTAACCATTTAGAAGCGCTTGATCACGCTTTGTTTAGACGCTTTGATGATGTAATTAAATACCAACTACCTTCAGAAGATGAAATTGTCCAGTTGTTTAAAAGTCGTTTAAAGCCATATGTTGCTAAAAACTTCTCTTGGAAGAAACTTCCTTCTATGTCTGAGGGCCTGAGCAATGCAGAAATTACTTTGGCTGCCAATGATGCAATCAAAGAAATGCTTATTCATGACCATAATTTCATTACGATTAGTATGCTTCAGCAAGCAGTAGAAGATAGGAAAAGCATCAGCCAACACTTTATGGAGTAAGAAGGAACTTTAATGGCTCGAAACGAATTCAATAAACCTCACTTCTTTTTTAATTCTTCAGCTAGCCCTCACGAGTTTACATCACCTGCTAGAGGTGGTGGATCTCCAGTTGAAATCCCCGCAAAAGATAGATCAAGCCATAGTGCCAAGTTAAGGCATGATATTCAAAATGTAGCAAATGACTTTGCTGACCTTAAGACAAGCATACCGTCTTCAGAAATGAATATGGGGATTGGCATCCAGGTTGAATTCGAAAGCTTCCCAGATGTAATGATGGCTGTAGAGAGCTTAGCAAATGATCCTCAAGGTATTGTGTTGCACAATGTTAAAACTGTTGAACATGAAGGGCAGACAACGACAATAGCAACTGCTTTTGTGCCTGAAGGGAAACTGAGCTTCTATCAGAAAAAACTCAATGAATATGAAGAGCGCAGGACACTTTCCAATGGTAATTCAGGTGATCACCAAAAACTCATTGATTCGATAAAGAGTATTAAACGAGCGGCTTTTTCTGCTATTTGGGCAGACGATGAAAGTCTTCTTCCTGAAAATAAAGAAGAAAATATTTGGTGGGAAGTTTGGTTAGCCACGCCAAGAAAGAGCCGTCAGACACACAACCATTATCAAGAAATTTTATCTGATTTTAAGCGATTAGCTACTATCGCTGATATGCGAGTATCTGAGCATAAACTACGGTTTCCAGAGCATACAGTCGTTCAAGTATTTACTAGCCAAAAGAAATTGGAAGAAAGTGCTTCACTACTTTTCAGAGTGGCAGAGATTCGCTTTCCTAAGGTTACCGCTGAATTTTTTGATGCGATGCATAATCATGAACAAAAGGAATGGACTGACGAACTTTTGCAGCGTCTAAAACACTCTTACTCTGATAGTTCTCCCTACATATGTATTATTGATTCTGGAGTAAACGTTCAGCATCCATTACTTGCTCCTTTTTCAGATTTATCAGATCAAAGAACGATTACCGATGATAATGATCCAACCGATATTCTTGGCCATGGAACAGAGATGGCTGGGCTGGCAATGTGGGGAGATTTGACTGAAAAGCTCGGTTCCTTGAATGAGGAGGTTGTTGGGTACAGACTCGAATCGATTAAAACCATGAGGTTTAATGGTGACAATGCAGGTAAGTCGCTGGGCATAGTAACAACGAACGCTGTGTCTGAAATGGAGATATATAAACCTGAACGCTCCCGTATATTTTCTATGTCTCTTTCTTCAGGTAAAGGAACGGATAGGGGGAGACCGTCTTCTTGGTCTAGTGCTATGGATATGCTGGCGGTAGATTATTCAGGAGAGGGAATGACGCCTCGTTTATTCACTGTTTGTGCTGGTAACACAAGAATCAATGGTAGCGCAGAATACCCCGATATTAACTACTTGAGTGATGTTCATGATCCAGCACAAGCATGGAATGTTTTAACTGTTGGGGCTTTCACTGAGAAGGATAGTTTATCTCAGTCGAGTGATTTAATGCCATTAGCTCCACGTGGAAGTTTGTCTCCATACTCGACAACATCTTTATTGTGGGACAGAAGTAATGCTCCTTTCAAACCAGAAGTTGTATTTGAAGGGGGTAATATTGCTCGAGATGAAGATGGTTTTTGCGGCAATGAACCTGACTTGCACCTGTTAACAACCAACAATGATTATTCGCAGAGACATTTTAGAACATCACATGCAACAAGTGCTGCCACAGCATTAGCTGCAAGATTCTCTGCACAGGTTAAGTCCCACTACAGTGATATCTGGCCTGAAACGGTAAGAGCTTTAGCTGTGCACTCTGCTGATTGGACTGATGCAATGTATGCACTTATTTCTGTAAAACGTGGAGATGATGGCATCAAAAAATCAGATATGGTTAAGTTGATTAGAAAAGTAGGCTATGGTGTACCTAATTTGGAAAAAGCTCTTAACAGTGCTGACAATTCACTTTCAATGGTGATTCAGGATGAGTTACAACCTTTTATTAAGCCTCGTTCAGGTGATACTAAAACCAAAGATATGCACTTACACGATTTACCTTGGCCGAAAGGTGAATTACTAAAAATAGGTGAAGCAAACGTAGAATTAACGATAACTCTTTCCTACTTTATCGAGCCTAATCCTTCAAGTCGCAACGTACTAAATAAATACAATTATGCTAGTCATCAACTTAGATTTGATGTTAAGCATCATGGTGAGTCAGATGCGCAATTTATGCGAAGAATAAATGCTAAGGCTGATGGCGATAAGCCAGATGCTCTTGAAGATGGTAATTGGCTCATCGGAAAGCAGCAGCGCCATAAGGGTTCTATCCACAAAGATATTTGGCGCGGTAGTGCGGCTGATTTAGCTGCTAGAGGGAAAATTGCTATTTATCCAGCAAATGGTTGGTGGAAAACACGAAAAGCACATGAGCGGTATAACTCTAAAGCTAGATATGCTTTAGTCGTATCACTCTCTGTTCCTGAAGTTGATGTTGATTTATATAGTGAAGTGAAGACGATAATTGAAAATGAAGTGAGAGTACAAGCGACCGTCGAGATCGCTAATTGATGATTTATTTAACACGCCTTCGGGCGTGTTTTTATGTCTGAGGTAAGGCAAAACAAATGACCGACACATTTCCATTTAGTATACCCTTAATGGACGCTATCAGGCATGATTATGAGCGTTTTCGATTTGATACTCACCGGTATGACCACAAAGGTCTATTTACTGATGGTAAGGGGCTATATGCCGTTATATCGGATGTAGAAGGTAATGAATCACTGCTTGATGAACTAAGTGAACACTATCGTAAGTATCATACTGCTGGTATACCAACGGGCAAGATAGTTAGTAAAGTTACACAAGCGTTTCGTTTGATAGAATCGCGCAGCAGGTTAGAAAAGTCGCTCACACATGGGCAGCCTATGACGATGGATGAAACCATCAACTTGTTCGTGCTACACATTCCTAAGAAATATCATCCATTTCATGTGGACTTTTTATTTAACACCAAGCAATTTAACCTGACTTTCAAATCGAAGATAACGATCAGTGAACAAGAAGATATTCAGCTAATTTGTGAGGCTCTAGGCTATCAAGGCTATGACTTTGTTTTTAAATTTGATCCTACCATCTCCCATTTTCCAGGAAAGGTCGAGTACAAATCTAATGCTCACAATAACCTACTACTCACAGCTAGTGGATTAATGCAAAAGCAGTTCTCCAAGCCTTTGCTCACAAGGTATGAGGAGGATGAAGATTTTTGGGTTCAAAATCGAAATTCGGTATTTAGTGGCGATGCTACAGACCAAAAATCTCAGTTCCTTTTGCCTAAGTTTGTTGAAAATAAGTCACGTTGCTTCGTGGATGCGTCTGTTTTTCCGCGTCAGAACTTGAGGGTTTACTTAACTCTGTACGAACAGGTCATCATTGCATTGCCATTGGATAAGGGGACAGAGTACTTCTATGAAATGTTTAAGCTGGGTCAATATGAGTTTCAAGAGCTGGTGGCTCGCGGTCGATTACTGTTTGTAGCGCCACAGAATATTCACCGTTATTCTCAGGAGTTACTGGCGGATATCCTTATGGTTGCACCAGACTCGATAATTTTCTCAAGGCGGCTTGCTGCCTCAACTATCCGAGGCATACAGAATAAGTCAGGGATAATTGGAACCACTTTCTCAAGTGATGAGCAATATCAATTCCTTCATCAGTGTTCTCTTATTGAAAATGCGTCTATACAAAACCTTGCGCAAGTGCTTTCAGAGCAATGGCAATATGGTGAATACATGGTCAATAAAGAGGGGGCTGTATCAACGCATAGGCTCGGGGTCTCCAGGATTGCGGCTAAAGGCTTTGAGCGCAGAGGGCGGGATATTTATCTTGAATTGTCAACAGCGGCGATGGCGTATGAATACGCACAAGGACTTAGGGCTCATCATTTTCCTTTTGATGGTGAGCAATATTCAGAAGTCGCAGCCTGCAAGGTGATCACTGGTTTTTACAATGGCGTTCGCTCTCACTCGCAGAAGATTCAAGAATCTGAGTTAGGTACATTGCTCAATGAAATATTTGCTATTGATAACGATATGGACATTCTTGAGCTCGACTCAGCGTTGTCTAATAGCCTAATGCGCTCGTTACCCAATATCGTTAATCAGTTTGCAGGTATGGATGAAGGTGAGCGGTTTCATAAGCTGAGAGCGCTCAAGGAAGAAGTGGCTCAAATTGAAAAAAATAAAGGACGAATGTCGCGATTAAACATATCAGGATTCCCTTCTGTCGCTGCTGGAGCTGGAATGGAGATGGCAGGAATCAAGGGAGGCGCCATCGTTGCACTTGGTGGTTGGCTTCTCAATGCCCTCAACGTATATGCAGATGAATTGGATCTTACGAACAGCCCAATATATACCAAACTCTCAAGCTTAAACCACTTCACTAGCCATGATGCTGTAATTGTACAGCGTGTAAGAAGTTCTATCTCAAGGCGGTAATATTTGGCTGTTAGTCAAAGGGGCTATTAAGGTAACGCCCTTTTCTTGTGATGGCTTGGAGTTAGACTTTTATCGTCTCCGTACCCCAAGCCGTACCCTGAGCAGTTTTTATTATGATCTAAAAGGTATAAAAGTCTTATTTTATGCGCTCTAGCAGAACGCCCGCTTCCATGTGGTGGGTATAAGCATAGAGCTGTATGTGTAATCAACCTGCCAATTTCAGCCCTTTTCGCCTCGCGAGTGATACATTACCCTCAGCAGAAGCGGTGATATGATCGCTCCACCAGCACATGAGCTTTCTGCGTTGCTCAAGATATTCAGCTCGATTATAAGCTTTCCGAACTTCATTCTTATCAACATGAGCTAACGCTGCTTCAATAACGTCAGGATTAAATCCTTGTTCGTTGAGAGTGGTACTTGCTAATGCTCTTAGCCCATGAGAAACCAACTGTCCTTCAAACCCCATTCTTTTTAGTGCCATATTAGCGCTCTGACTATTTACATGGCTTTTGGGATTTTTGTTACTTGGGAAAATAAATTCTCTATGACCACTGATTGGCTTCATTATTTCTAAAAGTGCCAAAGTTTGCTCTGTGAGAGGGATTGTGTGGGGACGCTTCATCTTCATTCTTTCCTCAGGAACAACCCACACTTTATTTTCAAAATCGATGTCCTGCCAACGTGCTGTAGCGCTTTCAATTGGCCTTGTCATCGTGTGTAGCTGCCACTCAAGCAAGCAACGAGTAGATAGTGTAATGTTTGCACCAGCTATAGCTTGCATCAACTCTGGTAGTCTTTCTGGTTCGATAGTTACCATATGCTGTCGTTTAGGGGCCGGAAAGAGCTTGGTGATGTCTGCTAAGTAGTTTACTTCAATGTCACCTGAAGCTACAGCAAGACGCATAACCTCGTTGATTATACGGCAGAGTCTTTTAACTGTTTCTAGAGTTCCCTGTGCTTTTACTGGCTCAAGAATACTGAGTACCGTTCTGGGTTTGATGTCTTGGATGGGGACATTCCCAAGTTTAGGTAGGATATGTTTCTCAAGAGCACGATAAGCTTTATCTGCTGTTTCTGGTTTTACGCTCTCTCTCTTGAGTGCCAACCATCTATCAGAAAATTTACCAAAGGTATTTTCAAGCTCTGCTCTTTCTTTTAAAAGCTGTTCATCTTTATGCTGTTTTGGATCGATATTGAGAGCTAAAAGAGTTTTTGCTTCAGAACGTCTTTTCCTTGCCTCGGCAAGAGAGACATCAGGAAAACTACCAAAGCTTATGTTGTTTCTTTTTTTGGTTATTGGATGAGTGTATTTCAGAATCCATAACTTTGTGCCATTCGTTTTAACACGCAATTGAAGGCCATCACCATCAGAGAGAGTGTATTCTTTGTCGGATTCTTTAGCTTGTTTAACTTGGGTGTTAGTTAAAGGGACTACTCTTTTTGCCATGATGTACCACCAAAATAGTCGATATTTAGCCGTTGGTACATTCGATGGTACATCAAAACGCGGATGTTACAAGATGAGCATAGACTGCTATAGACAAAGATTGCTTGCTAAGTATTGATTTTACTGGGGTAGATAGACGTTGGTAGACATATGTAGAAGAGAAAGTGGTGGCCCCTCGCAGACTTGAACTGCGGACCAATCGATTATGAGTCGACTGCTCTAACCACTGAGCTAAGGGGCCGATTAGGTCAATGATTATAGGGGAAGGGTGTGGGTGTGTCTAGATACAAAGTAGGGTAATAGCGCTTAGTTTTTATCCACTTAGAACGTCAGGCAATAAAAAAGGCGAGCAACTGCTCACCTTTTGTTCAAATTAGCTTGGTATTACTCGTCGAGGAAGCTGCGCAGAGTTTCTGAGCGGCTTGGGTGACGAAGCTTGCGTAGAGCTTTCGCTTCGATCTGACGAATACGTTCACGAGTTACGTCGAACTGCTTACCAACTTCTTCCAAAGTGTGGTCTGTGTTCATATCGATACCAAAACGCATACGCAGTACTTTTGCTTCACGAGGCGTTAGACCTGCTAGAACGTCGCGAGTTGCGCCTCTTAGACTGGTTGAAGTTGCAGAGTCTAAAGGAAGTTCTAGAGTCGTATCCTCGATGAAATCACCTAGATGCGAATCTTCGTCGTCACCAATTGGCGTCTCCATTGAGATTGGCTCTTTAGCGATCTTCAGTACTTTACGGATCTTATCTTCCGGCATTTGCATACGTTCTGCCAATTCTTCTGGCAGTGGCTCTCGGCCCATTTCTTGTAGCATCTGACGAGAGATACGGTTCAGTTTGTTGATCGTTTCGATCATGTGAACCGGAATACGGATCGTACGTGCTTGGTCTGCGATTGAGCGAGTGATTGCCTGACGGATCCACCACGTTGCGTAAGTCGAGAACTTGTAACCACGACGGTATTCGAACTTATCTACCGCTTTCATCAAACCGATGTTACCTTCCTGAATCAGGTCTAGGAATTGTAGGCCACGGTTGGTGTATTTTTTCGCGATAGAAATAACTAGACGTAAGTTCGCTTCAACCATCTCTTTTTTCGCACGACGAGCTTTTGCTTCACCGATAGACATACGACGGCTGATATCTTTAATACGGTTAACCGTTAAAGATGTTTCTTGTTCGATAATACGTAGTTTCTGGATTGAACGACGAATATCTTCTTCATCTTCGCGGATTTTATCCACGTAAGGTTTATCAGAAGCAAGTACTTGGTCGAACCAAGCTTCATCAGATTCGTTACCAGTAAATACCGAAATGAATGATTTCTTCGGCATTTTTGCTTTTTCTACCACAGCGCGCATGATCAAACGCTCTTGTGTACGTACGCGATCCATAGAGGTACGTAGTGTGTTCACAAGGTGATCAAACTGCTTAGGTGTTAAGCGGAACTCACGGAATACGTCTAAAACAAGTTCAGTCGCTTCTTGTGCTTTAGCACTGCCATCGCCGTGTTCGTTGATCGCTAACTGTAAGTTCTGGTATTGATTACGAAGAGAGGTAAACTTCTCAAGAGCAAGCTCTGGGTCGATACCAACATCTTCTTCGTCATCGCTATCATCGTCATCGCTGTCTTCATCATCATCGTCTTCTTCATCTTCGTCTTCTAGGTCTGAACCTGTTAACTCAGAACCGATGTGAGTAGCGGTTGGCGCTTCGCTTTCAACATCATCAGGGTCTACAAAACCGTTGATAAGGTCTGTTAGGCGTAGCTCTTCTGCTTGTACTTTATCGAACTGCTCAAGGATGTATGGGATGGTGCCTGGGTACTCAGCAACTGCGCTCTGTACTTGGTTAATACCATCTTCGATTCGCTTCGCGATATCGATTTCACCTTCGCGAGTCAGTAGTTCTACAGTACCCATTTCACGCATATACATACGTACAGGGTCGGTAGTACGACCAATCTCGCTTTCTACGCTTGATAGCGCAGCAGCAGCAGCTTCAGCTGCATCTTCATCGGTGATGGTTTCATCATCGTTAAGTGCTAGATCATCAGCGTCAGGGGCGGTTTCTACAACCTTAATACCCATGTCGTTGATCATCTGAATAATATCTTCTACCTGCTCAGAATCTACGATCTCTGCAGGTAGGTGGTCATTTACTTCGGCGTAGGTCAGATAGCCTTGCTCTTTGCCTCGAATGACAAGTTGCTTAAGCTGTGACTGCGGATTTTGATCCATAGACGGTATCCAACTTCGTATCTGGTGAAGGAATAGTATGCGAAATGCAAACCACGAATAATAACAAATTAATTTGTTGCTGACTATTCAAACAGGGTTACGCTTTCAAATCTCCAATAATGAGATCCTGAAGCTCCCTTCTTTCGTCGACTGATAAGCCGATACTTCTTTCTTTTGCCTGCAAATTTTCAATTTGTTTTTCTACGCATTGGACAAGTATTTTGTCCAATGAGTCAAAAAATAGTTCTCTTTGGTTGTCTTCTACAAGTGGAATATCCCAACTTGCTAGGCGAGCCAACAATGCCTCTGTTTTTGTGTTACGCCAATGCTCTAACAACTGGCCGGTAGTTATATGGGGACGTTGTCGGCATTTTTCAACGACTTCTGTTAACAATTTCAATCCTGGAATGTCCAAACCTTCAGTTGTAGTGAGGTCTGGCACCATTTCAGCATAGCTCGGATTTTGCAGAAGCAAAGCAATAACGTCCCTCATTGGTGTCCGCTTAATTTCTTTATGCGGTTGAGGTCGAGTTTTTGATTCTGTTGGCAGCGTCGGCTTTTTATAAATTCCCGTTGTTTGACCAAGAATTTTAAGTAGCTGATTTTGCATTGATTCATCGGGCACCTTATGAATCAATGGTAAGGCTAAGGCTTCTAATGCCGCTTTACCCTCATTGTTTCCTACATTGACTTGTTGCAGTAAGTTAGAAAACAGGTATTTGGATAAAGGCTCGGCATCTTGTACCAGTTTCTCAAATGCTTCTTTACCATTTTTACGGATGTAGCTATCTGGATCTTCTCCATCGGGAAGAAAGAGAAATTTAAGAATGTTTCCGCTTTTCAGATAGCTAAGAGCATTCTCGAGTGCTCGCCATGCCGCCTCACGTCCCGCTCTGTCGCCATCGTAACAACAGACAACCGTATTGGTTTGTCTGAACAGTAACTGTAGGTGATCGCCTGTCGTTGAAGTCCCTAATGATGCAACTGAATAATCCACACCATACTGGGCTAAAGCGACCACATCCATATAACCTTCGACCACTAATATTTGTGGAGGTTCACGGTAAGCCTGTAATACTTCATATAAGCCATACAGTTCTTTACCTTTATGGAAGATAGGGGTTTCTGGAGAGTTCAGATACTTAGGCGTACCGTCACCAATGACGCGGCCACCAAAGCCAATGACTCGTCCACGACGATCACGAATAGGGAACATCACGCGACCACGGAAACGGTCGTAACGGTTGCCTTTATCGTTTTCAATCAACATGCCGCCAGAAACAAGCATGTCTTGCGTCTGACGTTGCTGACCAAAGTTTTTACGTACAGCGTCCCATTCATCAGCGACATAACCGATGCCAAACTTCTGGACGATTTCGCCAGACAGGCCACGGTTTTTCAGATATTCAATCGCATGACGATTAGAAGACTGTTTGAGTTGCTGACGATAGAACTGAGCAATACTGCCCATTAAATCGTATAGGTTACGTTTTTCTTCAGTGCTAACTTTGGGCTTGTTGCTGTTGAACCCACCATTCGAACGTTCTTCTCTTGGTACTTCTAAACCAAGCGATGAAGCCAGTTCTTCAATCGCTTCTGGAAATTCCAAACGCTCGTATTCCATCATGAAGTCGATGGCGTTACCGTGAACACCACAGCCGAAACAATGATAGAACTGTTTTTCCTGACTTACGCTAAATGATGGCGTTTTTTCGTTATGGAAGGGGCAGCATGCACCGTAGTTTTTACCTTTTTTCTTAAGTTTTACACGTGCGTCAATGATGTCGACAATATCAAGCCGAGCTAGGAGGTCATCAATGAAACTACGAGGGATCTGTCCTGCCATAAAACCTAAAAAAAAGATAAAACTTAATCATTCATACCTGCACCAGTTTAGTTAACTGGGAGGGAATTAGATACAAACAAGCCGTGCATTCAAAAGAATAGCACGGCTTGTTGCAATAGAGTTTGGGTTTAAGCCAGTTTAGCGCGAACTAAACCGCTGACTTTGCCCATATCTGCACGCCCTTGAACTTGTGGTTTCAAGATTGCCATCACTTTACCCATGTCTTGCATGCCTGCTGGTGATGATTCTGCGATAGCACTTTCAATCAGTGCAGCCACTTCATCTTCAGTCAGAGGTTGAGGCATAAATTCCTCAAGGACAGCAATTTCAGCTTGTTCCACATCAGCTAAATCTTGACGATTTGCTGCTTCGTATTGCGATACAGAGTCGCGACGTTGTTTAACCATCTTAGTCAGCACAGCAACGATGTCGTTTTCGGAAAGAGTGATCTTCTCGTCAACTTCACGTTGCTTTATTGCTGAAAGGGCTAAACGAATAGTGCCAAGGCGCGCTTTGTCCTTGGCTTTCATCGCTAATTTTTGCTCTTCTCTGAGAGTATCAATAAGAGCCATAACTAAGTTCCTAAATCAGGAAAGAGTTATTAGTACAGGCGAACGCGACGAGCGTTTTCGCGAGCAAGCTTCTTAGCGTGACGCTTTTGAGCTGCTGCTTTAGCGCGTTTGCGAACTGTAGTTGGTTTTTCGTAGTGCTCACGACGACGCACTTCAGAAAGGATACCTGCTTTTTCGCAAGAGCGTTTGAAACGACGTAGTGCAACGTCGAACGGTTCGTTTTCACGTACTTTAACTACTGGCATATGCCTTTCACCTCAGGGGTTATTCGTTAATGCTGATATACAGTGACCGAAACAATGTGTCTGTTTGGTCTTTAATCAGCTAGATCAAAAATGGTGCGGAATTTTAATCCGAACGCTGGGGCTTTGTAAAGTCTTTTATCGGGGATATCTTGTACAAAATTTGTTTGTAGAGCGAAGCCGTTGTAACATTGCGCCAATTTCGAAATACAGACATTCAAGGTAAATCATGCGCATTATCGGTATTGAAACCTCTTGTGATGAAACAGGCATTGCGATTTATGACGATGAGAAAGGCCTGCTTTCTCATAAATTATACAGTCAGGTAAAGTTGCATGCCGATTATGGTGGTGTAGTCCCTGAACTTGCGTCTCGCGACCATGTAAAGAAAACCATTCCTCTCATTAAAGCGGCGATGGCTGAAGCAAACTTAACACCGAAAGATATTGACGGTGTAGCGTATACCGCTGGTCCTGGTTTGGTTGGTGCTTTATTAGTGGGTGCAACCATTGGTCGAAGTTTAGCTTACGCATGGAATGTTCCTGCGGTGGCGGTCCACCATATGGAAGGCCATTTGTTAGCGCCAATGCTTGAAGACAATCCACCTCCATTCCCCTTTGTTGCGGTACTGGTTTCTGGCGGTCACAGTATGATGGTCGAAGTGAAAGGCATTGGTGAATACCGAATCCTTGGCGAATCTATTGATGATGCGGCTGGTGAAGCGTTTGATAAAACAGCGAAACTGATGGGGTTAGATTATCCTGGCGGCCCGCTACTTGCTCGTTTAGCAGAGAAAGGGACGCCAGGTCGTTTTAAGTTCCCTCGTCCTATGACAGACAGACCAGGCTTAGATATGAGCTTCTCTGGCTTGAAAACATTTACAGCCAATACCATCGCAGCCAATGGTGATGATGAGCAGACAAGAGCAGATATTGCTTATGCGTTTCAGGAAGCGGTTTGCGCGACGCTGGCGATTAAGTGTAAACGTGCATTAGCCGAAACGGGTATGAAACGTATTGTCATTGCTGGCGGTGTTAGTGCGAATAAACAGCTGCGTGAAGATTTAGCTAAGCTGGCGGAAAAAGTGGGTGGTGAAGTTTATTACCCTCGTACAGAGTTCTGTACTGATAATGGTGCCATGATTGCTTTTGCAGGCATGCAACGTTTGAAGAATGGTGACGTGACGGATTTAAGTGTTGAAGCACGTCCGCGTTGGCCGATTGATCAGCTGACTCCGGTTGAGTAACTCATCTAAATAAAAAACGGTCGCTACTTGCGGCCGTTTTTTTATTCATTATTTGGTCATCAGACTTTACGCTTTTTTCTTCTCACCCACTTTGGGCTCGGTGCCGGAGATCAGTCGTTTAATGTTCTGGTGATGGCGTAATATGATCAAACAGCAGAGCATGGCGACGGGCAAGGTATATTGCGGTTTGACCATCCAGGTATAAAAAGGTGCTAAGAGCACGGTTACGATCGCTGCAAGAGATGAGTATCGAAAAATGACCGCCACAAATAACCAAGTTGCCATAATCATAGCGGTAAGATCTAAGCCAATGGGGGCAATCGCACCTAAAGCTGTGGCAACGCCTTTTCCCCCTTTAAAGTGGAAGAATATGGGATACATATGTCCCAGGCAAGCTGCAATGGCGACAACGCCCAGAATCAAAGGATCGATTTTGAGGAAGTAGCCAGCCCAAACGGGAATGGTGCCTTTAAGCATGTCACATAACAATACCGCTGCCGCTGCTTTTTTGCCACCAATCCGCAATACATTAGTGGCTCCAGGATTGTTAGAACCCACACCTCGTGGATCGGGAAGACGCAATACTCGGCAGATCAGTACCGCACTGGAAATCGATCCCAGTAAATAGGCAGAAATGATCATTATCAGAGCCAGTGGCGTCATTATTACCTCAGCGTGGAAGTTAACAATACTCTTTTTACTTGAAGCTATAGCGGTGTTGGGGTGTTCGCTCACCCCAATCACATAGTTTACCTATGCGAATGGTGATTCTTTCACTTGCCGCCTAGCTGTCATTCCAAGTCGTTCGATTATATATGCCCTAAACGTAAAATTTCTGTTCGGATTTTCCATCTAAGGGCGGTTTAGGTATATACCTAAGTAACCTCAAGGTACGAGTTCAGCGAGAGTTTATTCGCCCTTAGGCAAGGCACTGATTTGAAAACATAGTTATTCTACGTAGAAAATCAGTAACGCAGCATAGGAGCGAATAAAACTCGCCCTTCGGGAGCTCATCAACGAGTCCATTTCTGCGCTCAATAACGTTGAAAGGGAATGACCATTCCTACCGTTATCAAGCTTGACCTGAACTCGTTGATGAAGCTCTGAATCCTGTATCTTGAAGTCACTTAGGTATATGATATCGCGATTGACGATGATAGTACGTTTTTTTACTGAATTTAGGTATCCGACCTGTAATGAAAAAACACCATCGAATAGTGTTGAAAGCCTTAAGGAATCAATAGAAATATGGATAAAGTCTTTATAGAGCAGCTTGAAGTAATCACAACTATTGGGGTTTACGATTGGGAGCAGACCATCAAACAGAAGTTAGTGTTGGATCTGGAAATGGCTCATGACAATAAACCCGCAGGAAAGAGTGATGATGTTACGCATGCTCTGGACTATGCCCAAGTGAGCCAAGCGGTGATTGAACATATTGAGTCGGGACGTTTCTTGTTGGTAGAGCGCGTAGCAGAAGAAATTGCTCAGCTTATTATGCAGCGTTTTTCTGTTCCTTGGATTCGTATCCGCCTGACAAAGCCAGGTGCAGTACCCCAAGCGAAAGGTGTTGGTGTGATCATTGAACGAGGAACGCTATGATCACCGTTTATGTTGGTGTTGGTTCTAACTTAGAACGTCATCGACATATTGAGGCGGCAATTGAAGAGCTGAAGCGACTCGGTTCAGATCTTAAGTTATCAACAATCTATGAGTGTCCCTCTGAGGGGTTTGATAGCCACCCGTTTTTTAACTTGGTCGTTGAGATGAAAACGTCACGCTCTCTTGATGAATTCCAAGCCGGTTTAAAAGAGGCTGAAATTCGCTGGGGACGTGAAGTCGATGCAAAGAAGTTTCAAGATCGAACGTTAGATATGGATATTCTTTTGTTTGGTGATGTCATATCTGAGGTTTCCCCAGTTGTGCCACGTTCTGATATTTATAAATATCCTTTTGTTATACAGCCTCTTTATGAGTTATGCCCAGAACTTCGAATTCCCGGTAGTGATTTATCGATAAAGCAGGTTTGGGGCGGTTTTAAGAAATTAGACTCTTTAATACCGATTCCTCAATGGTTTAGCGTTAATGAGGTCAGTAGACCCTAATATTTGAGAAAACAATGAGTTATTTTGAATCCTTTATGTTGGCCTTGATCCAAGGTCTTACTGAGTTTTTGCCTATTTCTAGTTCAGCGCATTTAATTCTGCCATCCGCCATTTTGGGCTGGGCGGACCAGGGGTTGGGTTTTGATGTCGCGGTGCACGTCGGTACGCTAGCCGCGGTTATTATTTATTTTCGTCACGAAGTTAAGACGTTACTGATTGCTTTTTTCGCGTCGATTTTTAAAGGTGATCGTGGTAAAGAGGCAAAACTAGCTTGGTTGATTGTCCTGGCAACCATCCCAGCATGTATTTTTGGTTTGTTAATGAAGGATATCGTTGAGGTTTATCTGCGCAGTGCTTGGGTGATTGCAACGACGACAATCGTCTTTGGCTTGCTGCTTTGGTATGTCGATAAAACCGCTAAGTTACAAGCCGACGAGTATCAAGCTGGATGGAAAAAAGCACTGTTTATTGGTTTAGCTCAGGCCGTTGCTATTATTCCTGGAACCTCTCGCTCTGGCGCGACCATTACCGCCGCACTCTATCTTGGTTTTACTCGTGAAGCTGCCGCGCGTTTTTCGTTTTTAATGTCGATTCCAATTATCATGTTAGCCGGTAGTTACTTAGGCCTTAAATTGGTGACGAGTGGCGAGCCAATTCATTTAGGATTTCTAGCAACTGGGATTATTACTTCCTTTATTAGTGCCTACATCTGTATTTTCTTCTTCCTGAAGTTGATATCTAAGATGGGTATGACACCGTTTGTCATTTATCGGCTGATTCTCGGTGTTGGTTTGTTTGCCTTCCTATTCAGTCGCTAGTGGTTTTAAGCGGTTAGTCGCCTGAAAATGCCGCTTGTGGTATAAATACAAAGTTTATACCCAAGTGACCTCAAGGTGCAGAATTCAGAGCTGCATCAACGAGTTCAGGTCAAGCTTAATAACGGTAGGAATGGTACTCCCTTTCAACGTTATTGAGCGCAGAAATGAACTCGTTGATGAGCACCCGAAGGGCGAGTTTTATTCGCTCCTATGCTGCGTTACTGATTTTTTACGTAGAATAACTATGTGTTCAAATCAGTGCCTTGCCTAAGATCGAATAAATTCTCGCTGAACCAGCATCTTGAGGTTACTTGGGTATATGAGGCCGGTGTGACATTCGGCCTCTTTGTTATCAAAACAACGGACGAGTGTGAATGTAATGCGATTGCTTGCGCTGACATTAACCCTATTATTGGGCATGCTGCAATACAGTTTGTGGCAAGGTAAAAATGGTGTTTTTGATTTTCAGGAAGTTGATGCTGAAATTGAGGTGCAGAAGCAAGTAAACACCAACTTACACCAACGTAATCAAGAGATGTTCGCTGAAATAGATGATCTACGCCAAGGGCTTGATGCGATTGAAGAGCGAGCTCGACATGAACTGGGTATGGTGAAAGATGGAGAAACATTTTACCGTATTATTGGTGAGGAACAGTCTCAATGATTCCTTCTATTATCGCCGTCGTGCCTGCCGCTGGAGTTGGTAGCCGCATGCAAGCTGACCGTCCTAAACAATACCTAAAGTTGCATGGGCAAACCGTTTTAGAACATACCGTTCAAAAGCTACTTTCACACCCACAAATCACCCAAGTGGTTATTGCGGTTAGTGAAAGCGATCCTTATTTTCCTACCTTACCTTTAGCAAATGATCCGAAAGTCGTTCGAGTGAACGGCGGAAAAGAGCGAGCTGATTCGGTTCTATCCGCTCTGGACTATATTTGTAAGCATGAGGTCAGTGATTGGGTCATGGTTCACGATGCCGCGCGGCCATGTTTTACTTTGCAAGATGTTGACCGTTTGATTGAGTGCGCGACTTCGCATCCCGTTGGTGCGATCTTAGCTGCGCCTGTTCGCGACACCATGAAGCGTGGCAATGCTGAACAAAATATCGATCACACCGTCGATCGTGTAGCGCTTTGGCATGCATTGACCCCGCAAATGTTTCCTACCATTCCGTTGCGAGATGCGCTTTATGATGGGCTTGAGAACCAAGCGAGTATTACCGATGAAGCATCCGCATTCGAAAGGCTCAGTTTAAGCCCTGCGTTAGTGAATGGTCGCGCAGACAACATTAAAATAACGCAACCAGAAGATCTCGCGTTGGCCGAGTTCTACTTAAGCCGAAATAAGGAATAAAAATGATACGAATTGGCCATGGTTTTGATGTACATAAATTTGGTGGCGAAGGCCCGGTTATCATTGGTGGTGTTGCCGTTCCTTACGAACAAGGCCTAATTGCTCACTCTGATGGTGATGTTGCTTTGCACGCATTAACGGATGCGCTTCTTGGTGCGATAGCGGCGGGTGATATTGGGCGTCACTTTCCTGATACTGATGACAAATGGAAAGGCGCAGACAGCCGTGAACTGTTGAAAGACGTTTACCGACGCGTAAAAGCGCAGGGATATCGTTTAGGAAATGCGGACGTGACTATCATGGCGCAAGCTCCCAAAATGGCTCCACATATCGATTCAATGTGTGCTGTTATTGCACAAGATTTAGATACGGATTTAGGCAATGTAAATGTAAAAGCGACGACGACAGAACGTCTAGGTTTTACTGGCCGCAAAGAAGGCATTGCTTGTGAAGCAGTGGTATTACTGATTAAAGAATGAAAACGAGACAATGACTGATCTTCTCTCCTCTCTGGCTTACCTCTGTGGTAAACCAACAGCCAAAGGCAAAATTAAAGCGAAAGCGGAGCATTTCAAAGTAAATGAGCAGCTAGGCTATGAGTTCACTGGAAGTGGTGAACACTTGATGGTTTTGATTCGTAAAACGGGTGAAAATACCAGTTTTGTGGCCAATGAGCTGGCAAAAGCATGTGGTGTAAAATCTAAAGATGTCAGTTGGGCTGGATTGAAAGATCGCCACGCAGTGACTGAGCAGTGGTTAAGTGTTCATTTGCCAGTCGGTGGATTTCCAAACTTGGCGTTGTTTCAGGAAAAACACCCCAGTGTAGAAGTTCTTTCAATGACTCGTCATAACAAAAAGTTACGTCCGGGTGACTTAGCCGGTAATGAATTTGAAGTGACGCTGTCGGAAGTAACTGACGTTGAAGAAGTGGTGAAACGACTGGAAGTTGTTTCTTTGCAAGGTGTGCCAAACTATTTTGGTAGTCAACGTTTCGGCAAAGATGGCAATAACCTAAATGAAGCTCGTCGTTGGGGACGAGAGAATGTTCGTACTCGCAACCAAAATCAGCGAAGCCTTTACTTATCAACCGCTCGTTCATGGATTTTTAACCATATTGTTTCGGCTCGAATTGAAGCGGGTTGCTTTAATCGTTTTGTTGACGGTGATATCGCTCTCCGTAATGGGGAACAAGTTTTACTAACGATTGAACAACTGAATGAGTTCAATGAGCTTCTAGAGCAAGATAAAGTACAGATAACAGCAGCTCTAGCTGGCGATAATACATTACCGACTCAATCAGAGGCGTTAGCAATAGAACAGCCTTTTTTAGATCGCGAAGAAGAGCTGATGAAATTGATTCGCGGAAATCGTATGCGTCATGATCGCAGGGCGATTGCTCTAAAAGCGAAAAATCTGGTTTGGGAAGTTGAAGGTAATTCGGTTACATTAAAATTTTCTTTGGATTCAGGAAGTTTTGCCACATCAATCGTGAGAGAGCTAATTGAAGAAATTCCAGTAGAGCGTGTTTATGAGTGATAAGAAACTAAAGATTCTATTGAGTAACGATGATGGTGTGTTTGCCGATGGTATTCATGCTTTAGCGGCGGCAATCTCGGATCTCGCAGAAGTGATTATTGTTGCGCCAGATCGTAATCGCTCAGGTGCTTCTAATTCCCTGACTTTAGAACAACCATTACGCGTATCTAAAGTTGGCGATAATACCTACTCAGTGCAGGGCACACCGACAGATTGTGTGCATTTTGCTTTGAATGAGTTGTTGAAAGACTCTATGCCGGATCTTGTTCTTACAGGGATCAATCACGGTGCGAATTTAGGAGACGATGTGCTGTATTCAGGCACGGTTGCAGCTGCAATGGAAGGTCACTTTCTTGGCGTGCAATCGATAGCGTTTTCACTGGTTGGGCAGGAAAACTTCGCCACGGCTGGAAAAATTGCTCGTCAGTTGGTGGAGCAACATATTGCTCGTCCAATCCCAACCAATCGTCTGCTCAATGTGAATATCCCTGATGTTGCTTTCGAGGAGCTTGCGGGAACTCAAGTGACTCGTTTAGGCGCACGTCATCATGCGGAAAGTATGATTAAACAGAAAGATCCTAGAGGTCACGATATTTATTGGTTAGGACCTCCAGGTAAGGAGCAGGATGCTGGAGAAGGTACAGACTTCTATGCCATTGAGCACGGTTTTGTGTCAGTGACGCCGCTGCAAGTGGATCTTACAGCACATGAATCGTTGAGAAGTATGGATGATTGGTTAAAGGATAAAATGGATGGCTAACCCAAAAGCCGATAGATTAATCGAGTTTCTGTTGGCGAATGGCATTACGGATCAAAAGGTGTTGCAGGTCATTCAGGCCTTACCGAGGGAATATTTTGTTTCTCAAGCGATGATCCATCAAGCGTATGACAACAACGCACTACCGATCGGGCAGGGACAAACGATCTCTCAGCCCTATATTGTTGCAAAAATGACTCAAATATTGGAGTTACAACAAGACAGTCGAGTGCTTGAAGTGGGAACTGGGTCTGGATACCAGACGGCGATCTTATCTCAATTGGTTGATCATGTTTTCTCAATCGAACGAATAAAATCTCTGCAATGGGAAGCAAAGCGTCGTCTTAAACAGTTAGATATATATAACGTTTCGACTAAGCATGGTGATGGCTGGCAGGGGTGGGCTGCTAAAGCTCCGTTTGATGCCATTATTGTTACTGCTGCAGCTCAAACGGTACCTCAGGCTCTATTGGAGCAACTTGCTGAAGGTGGTCGTTTGGTTATTCCTGTAGGGGAAGAGCAGCAGCAATTGTATAAAATAACCCGAAAAGGTGACGAGTTTATTTCTCAACTTATTGAAATGGTAAGATTTGTTCCTTTAGTCGCTGGTGATCTCGCGTAATGAAAACAGCTCAGCTCAAGATATTATTAGCATGTGGACTGTGTAGCTTTTTGCTCGGCTGTACAGCCAGTTCGCCTGCTCCAGTATCAGGGTTGAAGAAAGATTACAGAGATATTGAACGAGGCAGTTATCGCGGTAGCTATTATGAAGTTAACCGTGGTGACACTTTGTATTTTATTGCTTATGTCACAGATAAAGATGTAAAAGATATTATCAGTTACAACGAGCTAACCCCTCCTTATACGATCCATCCGGGGCAAAAGTTACGACTTTGGCGACCAGCATATAATCCACCCGCTTACGGTGGAACGGGGGCTGGGCCAGCAGTTGCTACTACATCTAGTGTTGCAGTGGCACCTGTAGCCGCATCAAGCTCGGTTTCTCCCCCGAAACCGAGCAAAAATTCTAATGCCGCTAAAGCTCACAATACGCAAAAAGTGGTTAAAAAAGATCCAGTTAAGACGATTGATCAATCGAAAACAAAGGAGTATGTTGGTTCTAATACTCAACAAAATGTTAACAAAACTGTAAGTAAACCTAAACCACAGAACGCTAAAGTCGATAAGTGGTTGTGGCCAACCAAAGGGAGAGTGGTTAAAAATTTTTCTGCAGGAGATCAAGGAAATAAAGGCATTGATATCGCAGGCCAACGAGGTCAAGCCATTACTTCTACTGCAGCAGGAACCGTGGTCTATTCGGGTAATGCCTTACGTGGTTATGGAAACTTAGTCATAGTAAAGCATAATGAGCACTATCTCAGTGCTTATGCCCATAATGACCGGTTGTTGGTGAAAGAAGGACAAAGTGTTAAGGCAGGCCAAAAAATAGCAACTATGGGCAGTTCTGGAACGAACAATGTTCGTTTGCACTTTGAAATTCGTTACCAAGGTAAGTCGGTTAATCCAAAGCGGTACTTACCTTAAACATACTTGTTATGAGTTATGTAGCGACATATTAAGTTGTTGTGTCTTGCTAACTCGCCGGGGGAGGCGCTATGAGTATCAGCAATACAGTAACCAAGGAAGAGTTTGAGTTAGACGTTGATTCAACAGATGTAGTCGAAGTAAACGCGAAGCTTACAAACGAAGACGATAATGAAAGCCAAGCAGAAGAGGTGCGTGAAGAGTTTGACGCATCAACCAAGAGCTTAGATGCCACTCAGATGTATCTCAGTGAAATTGGCTTCTCACCTCTACTAACCGCAGAAGAAGAAGTTCTTTATGCACGTCGAGCCCTTCGTGGTGACGAAGCCGCTAGACGACGCATGATCGAAAGTAACCTTCGTCTGGTGGTAAAAATTTCCCGCCGTTATAGTAATCGAGGCCTTGCTCTACTCGATCTGATTGAAGAAGGTAACCTAGGTTTAATTCGTGCTGTGGAAAAATTTGACCCAGAGCGTGGGTTCCGTTTCTCTACTTATGCGACTTGGTGGATTCGTCAAACAATCGAACGCGCGTTGATGAATCAGACTCGTACTATCCGTCTACCTATCCATGTAGTGAAAGAGCTGAACATTTACCTACGTACCGCTCGTGAGTTGTCACAAAAACTGGATCATGAGCCAACAGCAGAAGAGATTGCCGTTGAGCTGGATAAACCAGTTGATGACGTAAGTAAAATGCTGCGTTTGAACGAACGTATTAACTCAGTTGATACCCCGATTGGTGGCGATGGAGATAAAGCGCTTCTCGATATTATTCCTGATATTAATAACTCAGATCCTGAAGTTTCCACTCAAGATGATGATATTCGTGATTCTTTGATCGAATGGCTAGATGAACTTAATCCAAAACAAAAAGAAGTATTAGCAAGACGCTTTGGTTTGTTGGGTTATGAACCATCAACACTCGAAGAAGTGGGACGTGAAATTAATCTTACCCGCGAACGTGTACGCCAGATCCAGGTTGAAGGCCTACGACGTTTGAGAGAAATTCTGATTAAACAAGGTTTGAACATGGAATCGTTGTTTAATGTAGAAAACGAATTTTAGTATTAGTCGATCGAATAAAACAGGGCACTCAATCGAGTGCCCTGTCTGTTTCCGCTACAGAAGTTTTTTCAAACGATAAAGTTCTTCTAGTGCCTGACGAGGAGTTAGATCGTCAGGATCAATATTCGCTAACGCATTTTCAACTTCACTGGGTTCTGGTATCAAGCTTAATTGATTAGCAATATCGACTCTCGGTGATGATGAAGTGCTTGGTTGCTCTAAGCTGTGTTGTTCAAGCTGTGTCAGTTTATTACGCGCGTTTTTTATCACGCTTTTGGGTACGCCAGCTAACCCCGCTACCGCTAGACCATAAGATTTACTCGCTGCACCTTCTTGTACTGCGTGCATAAAGGCAATACTGTCACCATGTTCAACCGCATCCAAATGCACGTTAGCCAAGTTTGGTAATACGTTCGGCAATTCTGTTAGTTCGAAGTAGTGAGTTGCAAACAGAGTTAAAGCACCGATTTGTTTTGCTAACCACTCTGCACTTGCCCAGGCGAGTGATAACCCATCATAAGTACTTGTTCCTCGGCCAATTTCATCCATCAATACTAGGCTCTTCTCTGTCGCATTGTGCAGAATATTGGCGGTTTCAGTCATCTCAACCATGAAGGTCGAACGACCAGAAGCGAGATCATCAGAAGCACCGATACGAGTAAAAATTCTGTCCAATAAACCGATTTGTGCTGATTCCGCAGGTACGTAACAACCAATATGAGCAAGTAGGGCGATCAGCGCCGTTTGACGCATATAGGTTGATTTACCACCCATGTTCGGGCCGGTAATGATCAGCATCTTACGCTTAGCATGCAGTTCGATTGGGTTGGCGATAAACGGGTCTGTCATTACCTGTTCAACAACAGGGTGACGACCAGATTGAATATGAATTCCGGGCTCTTCCGTTAGTGTTGGGCGACAGTAATCTAAACTTTCAGCGCGCTCTGAAAGGTTCTGCAAAACATCAAGTTGAGACAATGCAGAAGCAAGGTTCTGCATTTTTTCCAGATGGGGAAGAAGCAAATCAAACAACTGTTCCCAAAGTTGTTTTTCTAAAGCAAGTGCTTTGGATTTTGAGTTGAGAACTTTATCTTCGTGTTCTTTTAGTTCAGGAATGATGTAGCGCTCAGCATTCTTCAAAGTTTGACGACGGACGTAATGTGGCGGTACAAGATGACTTTGACCACGGCTGACTTGAATAAAGAAACCGTGAACATTGTTATAACCGACTTTTAGTGTATCAATCCCGTGACGCTCACGTTCATCCGCTTCCATCTTCTCTAGGTATTCGGTTGCCCCGTTTGCTAAATCGCGCCATTCATCTAGTTCACTATTGTAGCCTTCAGCAATCACTCCACCATCACGAATCACCACAGGTGGGTTTTCTTTAATCGAACGCTCTAGCAGAGCGCACAGTTCATCCATTGGCTGAGTATACTCGCGAAGTTTACCTAAATAAGGGTGGCTAAGCTCCGCTAAAGTTTCACTCAATTCAGGTAACTGCTGCATTGCATTCCGCAGGCGAGCTAAATCTCTCGGGCGCGCTGAACGAAGTGCTAGCCGGGCTAAAATACGTTCAATATCGCCAATCTGCTTCAATACGGGGTAAAGATCAGCAAACAGGCCCAGTTGTTTTATCTCACCGATAGCATCTAAACGTTGGTTGAGAGTTTCTAGGCTGCGCATTGGCTGGTGGATCCAGCGTTTTAGCATACGACTTCCCATTGGCGTCGCACAGTGATCAAGCACCTCTGCCAGAGTATTGTCATTTCCACCAGCTAGGTTTTGCGTCAGTTCTAAGTTGCGGCGTGTTGCTGCATCTAAAATAACAGATTGATCCTGACGATCGAACGTCAGTGATCGAATATGCGGAAGCGCAGTGCGCTGTGTGTCTTTTACGTATTGAATCAAACAGCCTGCGGCACATAAACCTAGGTTTGCTTTTTCTACGCCAAAACCAACAAGATCCCGAGTACCAAACTGCTGATTCAATTGTTGCTTAGCGGTATCAAGTTCAAACTCCCATACAGGGCGACGGCGATTGGCTTTACGACTTGCCATCAACTGTACAGGCTCAAAATCTTCAGGGAATAGAAGCTCACGTGGTGCAGTTCGTTGTAACTCAGCGGCCATTGCTTCTTCAGTTTCTGGCTCACTCAGTTGAAAACGGCCTGAAGTGATATCAAGTGTGGCGTAACCAAATTTTCCATCATGATGATAAATAGCGGCAATCAGGTTATCGAGACGCTCTGAAAGTAGTGCTTCATCGGTCACGGTACCCGGTGTAACAATGCGTACGACTTTGCGTTCTACTGGCCCTTTGCTTGTTGCGGGATCGCCTATTTGCTCACAAATAGCAACAGATTCACCAAGCTGAACCAGTTTCGCTAAGTAGCCCTCAACTGCGTGAAATGGAACGCCTGCCATTGGAATCGATTCGCCCGCTGATGAGCCACGCTTGGTCAGCGATATATCTAATAACTGAGAAGCACGCTTTGCATCGTCGTAGAACAGCTCGTAGAAATCTCCCATACGATAAAACAACAGGATGTCTGGATTTTCTGCTTTGAGTTTCAGGTACTGCTGCATCATCGGAGTGTGTGCAGAAGTTACATTTTTTGTGTTAGTAATTGTTTGGATCATTCTATTATTTATCAAAGGGTTATGAGAATTAGGGTTGTTTATCCCATTAAGTCCCGAGAGATTCTGATGAATTCCGTCCAAGCAAAGACATATCCTTTAGGAAGAGCAATGTTACCTAGCGTGAAAGGGACCACAAATGGCAGACTGCAAGGATAGCAAACCTCAGATAGGTAGAGCAATTGAGATGAGTTGTCGATGAGTTTGGAATCTGAACATTTTGGTTAGAAGAAGCCTCATTGATAGAGGCTTCGATAGATAAAAGAGAGGTTAAGGCGCGGTGCCTTCGCCATTTGAAACTACGGCATCAACTTGAATTAATGCATCCATTGGAATGGCTGATAGACCTACAACCGTTCTGGCTGGGAGCTTCTGAGAGAAGTAGGTTTTATACACTTCATCAACAGTTTCAATCTCTGAAATATCTCTCAGTTGGATGTTTACTTTAACAATGTCATCCATTACGTGGTCAATGCTCTCTACGATTGTTTTGATGTGATCTAGGCATTGTTTCGCTTGCTCCTTGATTCCACCATTGATTAGTGTGCGGGTAGTGGTATCGAGTGGTAGCTGACCTGCTATGTGGTTGTAGTGTGAAAACGCAACAGTCTGAGTGGAAAGTGCACTTCTTGGTGCTTTCTTTGTGTTGTTGGCTTTAATCACAATCCTATGGCGATCTTCCACTTCTTGTGGTGGTGTTCCATCGCCATGTGACACAACAGCGTCCATCTGTACCAGAGCATTCATCGTTAAATCAGAAACCGCGATGGTTGTGCGAGCCGGAACATAACCGACGGCTCTTGCTATCGCTGAATCAGGGAAGAATGAGTTGTAAACTTCATTGATTGCCTGAATATGCTCAAGATCTTTCACAAATATGTTTACTTTCACTATGTCATCAAAGGGGACATCGATATTTTCCAAAATCGCTTTAATATTGGATAGACATTGTTTGGCTTGTTCCTGAACGCCCCCCTGAATGATAGAACCCGTTTTAGGATCTAGAGGGAGTTGCGCTGAAATATTGTTGTAGTGTGAGAAAGCGACAGTTTGAGTTGATTTACAACTTTTAGGTGCATTATCAGTATTTCTTGCCAATTTAATGAGATTACAAGGTTCCTGAGAAGGTGTTCCTTCACCATTTGAAATAAGCGCATCAATTTGTACCAAAGCATCGCTGATTGGTAACTCAGAAACGGCAATTACAGTTCGTGTCGGGAAATAATCTTTGAAGAACTCGTTCATCACGTTATCGACATGTTCGATATCGGGAATAGATTTTAAGAAAACATTCAGTTTTACCACATCGTCCATATTGTGATTGATGCTTTCTACAATCGCCTTGATGTTGTTCAAACACTGTCTAATTTGTACGTCTATACATCCTTCAACAATCGAGTTTGTTTTTGGATCAATAGGTAACTGAGCTGAGATATTGTTGTAATGAGAAAATGCGACTGATTGTGAAGATACTGTACTCATTGGTGCATTTTCGGTATTTCGAGATAGTTTAATAATACCGCTCATTTTTAAACTCCTATAAAAGTTTTTCCTAATTACATTTAATTAAGAAATATACGGTTTAATATTTTATTTTATATACGCTTAATTTGATTTGGTAAATACAAGCCTAAATATGCTTGAGTTAACCTAACAGCTTCTTCTGCCATATCACGCTTGATGCATCCATGCTCTCTATATGAGAGAGAATAAACTTTATCTGCTGTTTGGAGTGCAATAGCAAAAATGTTGATGTTCTCTGGTAGTTCAGGGATATTGAAGTAATTTCTATAAATATTCTCAACTCTTTTTCCCAAGACAAAATCATTCTCTACATCAGAATGGTTAATACTGGTAAAAGTGTGTCTGCTCAGTATTAACTTTTGTGCAATAGCGTTGTCTTCGTAGTACTTAACATATCCAGATTCAATCATTCTGTTAATATCAGACCAATGCTTGACTTCTTCAGTTTTAATACAGTTGTCTAATACGTAATCGAAATCTATAAATACATCTTTCATAAGTGATTGAAAGAGATGTTCTATATTTGGATAGTGGTGATATACCGTAGATGTTGCCATTCCACATTCTTTTGAAATGTCATATATAGAAATGTCGTTCGCTTCTCGTCGTTCAATTAAATTTATAACAGCATCATGAATTCTATCTAATTTTTTCTCTTTACTTACTTTTTGCATATTATCCAACTTTTATTAAGTACTACGGATATAGATACCCTGATATCTGGGTATCTATACTGCTTGGATTAAGTATTTGTATTGAGATGAGTATTAAGAGTGAATATGGGTTCCCGAAGTGCCTTTAATAATATCTAAGGCATAGTAAAGATCGCCGATGTGTGCTGTTTTTCCTGTTTGTTCAACGAACTGGCAGCATGCATCGACCTTTGGCCCCATTGAGCCTGCGGCGAAGTTGTAACCTTGAATCTCTTCAACTGATACATTAAACAGCTTTTGTTCTTTCTCTGTTCCCCAGTCTAAACATACATGGGTTCCATCCGTCAGAATAATCAAATGTTCTGCACCTATTTCTTTTGCAATTAGAGCTGCACTCATATCTTTGTCAATGACGGCTTCAAAGCCCTCATAAGCGTTATTTTTCTCAATAACAGGTGTGCCCCCACCGCCACCGCAAATAATCAGGTGATCTTTTTCAAGTAGATCTTTTATTGCTTTTATTTCCAATACTTCTTTTGGTTTCGGAGATGGAACTACTCGACGCCAGTATTTACCATCAGGTTTTACTATCCAGTTATTTTTCTCAGATAGTTCTTTCGCATCAGATTCATTATATACAGGTCCAATAAACTTATTTGGATTTAAAATAGCAGGATCATTAGAATCAACTACCATTCTTGTTAATATGGTTGTTGTATATTTATCATCAATGGCAGCATTTAATCCCTGTTGAATTAAATATCCAATCATGCCTTGGGTTTCAGCGCCTAATACATCAAATGGATAAGATGGACAATCTTTATAAGCATCGTTTTGTAATGAAAGTAATCCCACTTGAGGACCATTACCATGAACGATAACTAATCGATAATCTTTACTTAACTCTGCTAATGATTCAGAGGTTTTTGCGATGCTCTTTTTTTGATTATCACAACTCATTATTTCACCGCGTTGAAGTAATGCATTGCCTCCGATAGCAACAACAATTATTGGCTTATTCATAAAAAATTCCTCATTATAATTCTATTCATTTTTACATGTATTGTTTACACACGTTTATTTAGAAAGTGTATTTATGCTAAATGAAGAGCAAAGAAACTAAAATTGATCAGAGTCAATATTCCGAAATTATCGATTATTTTGGATTAAAACTGTTACCTTCATTTTAATCTTCCCATGAAAATTTAGATCAAAACCGATAGTGAATTTTTATCACAGTGTTGGAAGAATAATTCCGTCTTAATAGAGGTCAGGAAATTACTTCTTTTAGGAGAGTGGATTATGAGTAACGAACAAACGGGAAAAATGGGGGTCACCAGTATAGCGTTATTTACGCTATGTGCAGTACTTGTTGTTGATACCTTAACAGCATCTGCAAGTATTGGTGTTAGTGCTATAGGTTGGTGGGTTGTGATGTTGATTTTCTTCGTCATCCCTTATGGTTTAATTACTTCTGAGCTAAGTACTGCATACCCTGGAGAAGGGGGGATTTACGATTGGGTTAAATCAGCATTTAACTTTAAATGGGCGGTTCGAACAACTTGGTTCTACTGGATTAACGTAGGGCTATGGATGCCAGCGGTATATATTATGTTTGCTGGTATGTTCGCTGAATTATTTATGCCTGAGCTCTCTCTTTGGGGGCAAATTGCAATCTGTATCGTATTGACTTGGTTGACGGTTTGGATCTGTAATGTTTCCGCTGACATTGGTGTATGGGTAACCAATGCAGGTGCAATTCTGAAGATAATAGTTATTTCTACGTTAGGTGTTGGCGGCTTTATATATGGTATGAAGAATGGCGTTGCTAATGAATTTTCTATTCAGGCAATGACACCAAGCCTAGATTCTGCGGTTGCTTTCTTGCCTGCCATTGTCTTTAACTTGATGGGTTTTGAGCTCGTTGCAACCATGACTTCTGAAATGAAGAATGTTCGCGACATGCCAAAAGCCGTGTTCCTTTCTATTGGTATTACTGCGTTTTTGTATATCTTCGGTACGGTCGGAATTTTGATGGCTTTACCCGTCGAGAATATTGGTTTAGTTGCAGGTTTAATCGATACCTTTAAAACTCTGTTTGGTGATGGTGCTATTGGTACAGCAATGGTTTATATCCTTGGTGTATGTGCGCTACTAACTCTCATCGGCAATATGGTTAGCTGGACTATGGGCGCAAGCCGAGCTGCAGCTGAAGCTGCGCAAGAAGGTGAACTGCCAGCACCTGTAGCAAAAGTGTCTGATAAAGGTTCTCCAGTAGGAGCGAATAACATCACAGGTATTGTTTCTACTGTAGTCATCATCTCTTATGCGTTCTTCGCACAAGGTAACGACGATCTGTTCTGGTCAGTGTTTGCTTTCTCGAGCTGTATTTTCTTATTGCCTTACTTATTTATGTTCCCTGCATACCTGAAACTGCGCATTACTGACGCTGAACGTGAGCGGCCATTCAAGGTGCCAGGAGGTATGGGGATGCAGTGGTTGATGTCGATTGTGTGTTTCTTTGTCATTTTCCAAGCTGTGATTCTTTTCATTTTCCCAGAGGCTTTGGACTTGGAAGTGGCTGACTGGAATTACACCGCTCCTGTATTGATTGGCGTAATCGTGACGATTCTGATTGGTGAGTGGATTCTTTTGGGAGCACTAAAGAGAAAACAAATTGAATTAAACCAACAAGATGCTTGATGAGGAGTATTGAGATGAGCAAATTATTAGAGACAACACCAAAACAAGATGGCTTCAGAATGCCGGCTGAGCATGAACCTCAAAGTGAAGTTTGGATGGCATGGCCAGAGCGCACTGATAACTGGCGTGATGGTGCAAAACCGGCTCAGAGAGCTTTTGTTGAAGTCGCTAAACAGATCAGCGAAACCACACCAGTAACTATGTTAGTGAATGCAGACCAATATGACAATGCGGTATCTCGACTACCGGACAGCGTGAGAGTGTTAGAGGTTTCTACCGATGATTCTTGGATGCGTGATATCGGCGCAAGTTACGTGGTGAATGACTGTGGCGAACGCCGTGGTGTTGACTGGGAGTTTAATGCCTGGGGTGGTTTTGTCGATGGTCTTTACTGGCCCTGGAAACGCGATGATCAGGTTGCTCAGAAAATGTGTGAAGTCACGGGGGATGGTCGTTATAGAGCACCGATTATTTTGGAAGGTGGTTCTATCCATGTCGATGGTGAAGGCACACTTTACACCACGGAAGAGTGTTTACTGCATGAAAGCCGCAATCCGGATTTAACCAAGGAAGAGCTAAGCGAAATTCTTTGTGAACATTTAAATGTTGAGAAAATTATCTGGTTGCCTCGTGGCTTGTATAACGATGAAACTAACGGACACGTTGATAATATTCTTCATGTCGTAAAACCGGGTGAAGTGGTTCTTACTTGGTGTGATGATGAAAACGATCCTCAATATAAAATTAGCCGTGAAGCTTATGATTGCTTAGCTAGTCAGACAGATGCAAAAGGACGCAGAATTGTCGTTCATAAACTTCCTATGCCAGGTCCACTTTTTATGGAGGCAGAAGAAGCTTCAGGTATCGATATCGCAGAAGGTATGGAACGTGTAGCAGGAGAGCGACTTGCAGCATCGTATGCCAATTATCTGATTACCAATAACCAAATTGTATTTCCATTATTAGATGAACGCTACGATATGGAAGTAAAAGATAAATTAGAAACGTTATATCCAAATTATAAAGTAAATGGTGTTAATGCTCGTGAAATATTATTAGGTGGTGGAAATATTCACTGTATATCACAGCAAGTACCGGTAGCCTAACAAATTAAACCAAATTTAAAAAACATATAAATTTAATTACGTGTTAAATCTGCCTTGTGTGGATACGAATCTCTATACCCAAAATTCTATTAAGAAGGAATTATATTATGAAATTACCATCTTCAAGCGCTACAGATCTAAATAAAAAAAATATGGAACACATGGTGTCAATGAAAGACTTCAGTGTTGAAGAAATGGATCGAATGATGGAATTAATGAGCTATTTAAAAGAAGCTCGTAAAGACAATGCGATTCCACAACTGTTTAAGGGTAAATCTGTCGGGATGATTTTTGAAGCGGGTTCGACTCGTACTCGTGTGTCTTTTGAAGTCGCAGCGACACTGTTAGGTGGGCACGCTCTGTTTTTATCTCCAAAAGATATTCACCTTGGCGGTAAAGAGTCTATCGATGATACATCACGCGTTCTTTCTCGTATGTGTGACATCATCATGGCTCGTACAAACAGCCCAGAGACTTTGGACGGCTTGCTTGAAATGTCTACAGTGCCTGTGATTAATGGTCTGGATACTCGCTTCCACCCAACTCAGATGCTTGCTGATTTATACACAATTAAAGAGCACATTACTGATGGTCGTATGTTATCTGACTTAACGCTAGCATTTATGGGCGATGCGACCGATGTATGTCGTTCACTAATGCTAACTTGTGCCAAGTACGGTATGGGCTTTAAGCAAATCGGTCCTAAGAAATACCATATGGAACAAGAGTGGATTGATATGGCGGAAGAGTTCTGCAAAGAGTCTGGTGGTCGTATTGAAATTACGGACGATGTAGAAAAGATCCGTGAATGTGATGTGGTATACGGTGACAGCTTCTACTGGGTGACTCAGATGGATGAAAAAGAAGAGCGTCTCGCTGCATTCATGCCGGATTATGTGATTACTGAAGAGTTGATGGCAAAAGCGAAACCAGGTGCGATGTTGCTTCACTGTCTACCAGCAAACGATAAAGAAGAAGTCACTCGTGGCGCACTTGAAAGCGAATACTCTGTTGCATTCGATGAGGCGGAAAATCGCCTAACAGCTCAAATGGCAATTCTAGTTTACTTTACTCACAAGCATATTCAGTCACCGTCTGAAGATGTGGTCAAGAAACACGAAGAAAGAATCGGCGACTTCTTAAAAACTTTATAAGTTGAAGCTACCTATTTAAGAACTATTCATTTCTCAATTAGATAAACTCAAAGAGGTAGTTATTTTCTACCTCTTTTCTTTATTTTAAATCTATTCGGAATTAATAAATTTATGAAAAGTAAATTAACCATTAGTACTTTTTGTTTGTCTGTATCACTTTCCGCTAATGTCATGGCGAGTGAGCAGGAGTTGTATTTTTACAATTGGTCTGAATATATACCTAATGAAATATTAGAAGAGTTTACTCAAGAAACAGGTATAAAAGTCTTTTATTCAACTTATGAGTCTAATGAAAGCATGTATGCGAAATTGAAGACTCAAGGTTCTGGCTATGATTTGGTTGTTCCTTCCACTTACTTTGTCTCCAAAATGCGTAAAGAAGGCATGCTTCAGGCGATCGATAAATCAAAGCTTAAGCATTTCTCAGACATCGACGACAACTACCTGAACAAATCTTTTGACCCTAATAATAACTATTCCATTCCTTATATTTGGGGAGCGACCGGTATTGGGGTTAATTCAGACATTCTTGATAACACAAGTGTAAAAAATTGGAGTGATTTCTGGAGCTCTGAATGGCAAGGGCAATTGATGCTCATGGATGACGCCCGAGAAGTGTTCCATATTGCTTTAGTGAAGCTGGGATACTCTCCAAATACGACCAATTTGGATGAGATAAAGCAAGCGTATTCTGAGTTGAAAAAACTGATGCCAAACGTTCTGGTATTTAACTCGGATTTTCCGGCTAACCCTTACTTAGCAGGGGACGTTCCATTAGGAATGTTGTGGAATGGTTCTGCGTATATGGCTCGTGAAGAAGGTGCCAACATCAATATTATCTGGCCAGAGAAAGGAACGATTCTATGGATGGACAGCTTAGCGATTCCATCCGGTGCGAAGAACGGTGACGCCGCGCATCAAATGATAGATTTTCTGCTTCGTCCTGAAAACGCAGCTAAAATAGCCATGGAAATTGGTTACCCAACGCCGGTTAAAACCGCATATAAGCTTCTGCCACAAGAGTTTGTTAATGATTCCAATGTCTATCCTCCACAGTCTGCTATGGACAATGGAGTTTGGCAGGATGAAGTGGGCGAAGTCGGTGTTATGTACAACGACTACTTTTTGAAGCTTAAGGTTGGTGAATAAGAGTTAAAGGTGAGCGACCATTGAAAAGAATAAGACAAACGGAGAACAGAAAAACGTTTGTCTTATTTTTCCATTTTGGGAAGAACTTGTGGCAAATAAGCACCTAAATAAGCTTCGGTTAGAATGATGGCTTCCCTTTCCATTTCTGGAGCGATGTTTCCATCTTCTCGGTAGTTCATAGAATAGACTTTATCAGCGACCTGTAATGCGACCGCGAAAATGTTTACATCGTCAGGTAGTGGAGGAAGAATGAAATGTTCGCGATAAATACTTTCCACTTTTTGTGCCAACAATTGATCATTCTGTGCATCGGCATGCCGGATTGACATATAGGTATGTTGACCAAGTAACGTGTGCTGCGCGAGAGGGCTAGTTCGGTAGTAGTCAACAAAGCTTTTCTCTATCATGCGGTTTATATCGGACCAGTGAGTCACTTTATCGCTGTCGACAGCTCCATTGAGAATCGCCTCGAAGTCGGTGAACACATTGTTCATAAGTTCACAAATGAGGGCTTCAACATTGGGGTAATGGTGATACACACTTGATGCCGCAATACTCGCTTCTTTCGCGATATCGTATATTGATATTGTATTCACATCCCTTTTTGAGGCTAAGCTGATAGCTGCCTTTCTTATCCTTTCCAGCCTGTGCTCTGTTGATTCTTTTCTCATCTTCAAATCTCTGGGGTTATATAAGACCGCTTGGGTATAAGGATGTACATCGCGAAATTCAGGTATATTAGCATGATATGAAAAACCAAATTTGATGTTCAATTCTCATTTCACAGGGGATCTTTAACAAATAGTCGCTTTCTGTACCTCTAGAGTTAATTGACTAGAATCAAGTTTCCCTCTTAATCGGAGTTAGATATTGAATAATGTGCACTCGTTCAAGATTTTATGAGTCGGAAAATATGAGGAGCAGATAAGTGATTTTAGTAACAAGATAACTGTTGTTAACCTTTTACTATAGGTTGTCTACAAGCCATTAACGGAGCAAGCATGAGCATTCAGGCGCAAGATCAAAAGATGGGAGTAGGTAGTGTCGCTCTGTTTAGCTTATGTGCAGTTATTGCGGTGGATACTTTATGCGCTTCTGCGGCGATTGGTGTCAGCTCTATTGGTTGGTGGGTGGTGACGCTCATCATATTTATAATCCCCTATGGTTTGATTACTTCAGAACTCTCCTCATCTTATCCTTGCGAAGGTGGAATCTATGATTGGGTGAAAAGAGCTTTCGGTTGCTGTTGGGCCATCAGAACAACCTGGTTTTATTGGATAAATGTTGGGTTATGGATGCCCGCTGTTTACATCATGTTTGCTGGCGTTTTTTCTGAACTGTTTCACCTATCTATTTCACTCTTTTTCCAAGTCGCCATTTGCATTTTTCTTACCTGGATGACTATCGCTATTTGTAATATATCGACCAATATAGGTGTTTGGGTTGTTAATATTTCTGCCGTTTTGAAAGTGTCAGTTATTCTTATTCTAGGTATCGGAGGCTTTATTTATGCTGCTAAGTATGGCATAGCGAATGAGTTCAGCGTTTCGGCCATGTTGCCGAGTTTTGACTCCGGTGTCGCCTTTCTACCCGCATTAGTCTTTAACTTAATGGGCTTTGAGCTCGTGGCGACGATGAGCAAAGATATGAAAGATGTAAGAGATATGCCGAAAGCTATCTTTTTAGCCATTGGTATCACCGCATTTCTTTATATCTTTGGCACGTTAGGTATTTTAATGGCATTGCCAGTAGAAGATATTGGTTTGGTCTCAGGCATTATTGCCACATTGAGACAGCTGTTTGGAGATACAGAGTTAGGTAACGCTATGGTTTATCTGGTGGGAATCATGATCCTATTGAGCTTTATTGGCAATATGGTTACCTGGACTATGGGGGCTGGGAGAGCTGCTGTAGAAGCTGCAAAAGAGGGGGAGCTTCCTCAAATCATCGGTCAGTTACATCAAAAATACCATACGCCATCAGGAGCAAATAAAGTCACTGGTATCGTATCTACCACAGTGATTGTTTTCTATGCGCTTTTTGCACAAAGCAGCGATGGTTTGTTCTGGTCAGTATTTGCGTTTTCCAGTTGTATATTTTTATTACCTTACTTATTGATGTTTCCAGCTTACTTGAAACTTCGTATCAATGATTCAATGACACCGCGCGCTTTCAAAGTGCCGGGCAACATTTTTGTACAGTACATCCTTACAAGCGTTTGCTTTCTGGTTATTGTACAAGCATTAGCTCTTTTCATTTTTCCTGAACTTATTCAGTTCAAGATCGATTGGAGTTACAGCGCACCAGTATTAATTGGCGTTGTTGTAACGATCTTAGCCGGAGAGTACATGCTTAAACAGACAGAGTTTAGAAAAAGCATACAAGTACGAGTAACTTTAGCTAAGCCCATTAGCCATGTGTGAGTACGACCGATCACTGTTCACAAAACAATCCTGAAAACAAATAGTGAACGATACGATTGATTAGATGCGGCTCCCACCTGAGTAGTATAGAGATATTTTTCCGGAAAAATGGCGACTACAGAGAGAGTTGATACCTGAACGGAGCCTTCCCTCTGAACCAACGATTGAGCAATCCTGCCTACCGATTTTGTTCGCTATCGATAGTTTGAACGATAGTCGAATCCTCATGAGTTTATAGCAAGTACTCTTGAGGTTTATCATGTTCTTAAGCTCTGCGTGGCAATCGTGCCTTTCTTATATTCACAGTTAGAATGCTGAAATTAGTTTATTACCATCGATACTAATCATGAAAATAGCCCGACTGAAAATGGTTTTGTTATCTTGAACTGATTTATAACGAAAGCAGGATTGATTACAAATTGAGTAAAATCTTATTTGGTTAATAAGTTGTTCAAGTAGTGGAATATGCTGGAGAAAGTATTCAAGTTTCAGCGTTAGATTACCGAAGGTTCATATTGTATCCGTGATCCAAGGCTCAATCGTGAAATATAAAAACGCGATTAAGAAAAAAGGTAATTGGCGAAAAAAACGAACGTGGCAAGAATGAAGATAATGTTAGAAATCATATTGGGATTAAGAATGTCTTCAGTAACCTTTAAGAATGTGAACAAGGTTTATTCTGGCGATGCACATATCGTTAAGGATATTAACTTGGAAATTGCGAGCGGTGAATTTGTTGTGTTTTTAGGCCCTTCGGGCTGCGGAAAATCAACGACTCTACGTATGTTATCTGGCCTAGAGGAGATTAGTTCCGGCGAGATTCTCATCGACGATGTCGTCGTAAATGATCTTAATCCTAAAGAGCGCAATATTGCTATGGTATTTCAAAGCTATGCACTTTATCCTCACATGACCGTGGCTGAAAACATCGGTTTCTCATTAAAAATGGAAGGTAAAAAGAAAGCTGAAATTGAGAAAGAGGTTAATAGAATCGCAGAAATGCTTCAACTTACTCCGTTGCTAAAGCGTAAACCGAGAGCGCTTTCTGGTGGGCAACGCCAAAGGGTAGCGATGGGTAGAGCTATGGTTCGTACACCGAATGTGTTCTTGTTTGATGAACCGCTATCTAATTTGGATGCAAAGTTGCGCAACTCAATGCGTAGAGAAATCAAAAGCTTACATGAAAAATATTCTAATACAACGGTTTATGTTACCCATGATCAAGTTGAAGCGATGACCCTTGCAGATCGAGTGGTTATTTTACGCGATGGGGAAATTGAACAAGTGGGTACCCCTTATGAGGTGTATCATAAACCCGCGAGCCAATTCGTCGCGAGTTTTATTGGTACTCCAACGATGAATATGATGGAAGGTAAACTGCAACGCGATGCTAATAGTTGGCAAATCTTACTGGGTGATCAAACCGTCGACTTAGGTAAGACGTTTGATGACGCTTTGGATGGAGAAAGCGTTACATTGGGAGTCCGTCCAACCGATATTCATGCAATACAACGAGAGGGATGTATTGCTCTAAATGTTTCGGTATTGAACAGTGAGTTGCTGGGGAGTACACAACAAATCAACGCCACTATGGCACAGCAAAAATTAGTTGCAGAAGTTGAATCAGATTATGAATTGGATGGAATAACTTCTATGAACTTATTTTTTGACCCAAATAGTTGTCACGTCTTTAATCAGTCTGGTCATATTATCTAAAGAGATAAGGTTGCTTCAGATTGAATTTTTCTGGCAACCTTAGTTTTATTTAAGAGGTTCGTATGGAGTTATTACTGCTTATCGATACCATGATTTACTATGATCGCGAGTTATTGAAAGGAGTAAAATCTAAACTCGATGAATTAAATATGAATATTAACATTCATATAGATACGATAGAAAATGCAACCTATTTACTATCAAGGAAATGGCATTATGTGATTGCTGATTTTGATAAACGTGGTTGCAACGAATTTATTTCTCAACTATCGGGTAAAAAGCTCATTTTCTCCAATGCAAAGGTGGATGATGTCCCTGATGGCATATTGTGTATTTATAATGACAATAAGTATGTTGCAAATATTGCTTTGGGACACTTTATTAATGATGGAATTCGCAATGTATCCGTTTACTCTGATTTGGGTGATTATTATCAACCTTGGGCTATGGAGAGAAAAAATAGCTTCTCATCACTCGCTTTAAAACTGGGGTGTTGTTATTACTCTAACGCTATCGAAGCCATAACAACTTCAGATAATAGAGTTGGTGTATTTTGTACTACAGATAGGTCAGCGAGAAAATTTATTCGTTACTGTATCGAAAATAATATTCTAGTACCAGATAAAGTCTCGATTATTGGAACAGATTATGACGAGTTGGAACGAGATATTTCACCAATACCAATCAGTTCTATTGATTTAAATCCTAAGCAATTAGGAAGAGAGTGTATTGAATTTCTGCTTAATCCTCGCCCTTCAAGTAAGCAGAAAAGTTATAAAGCCAAACAGCTCTATGTTGATAGTTCGGCTAAATCAGATATTGAGTCAGATAGCGTAGTAAATAGCGCACTTCTTTATATCCACAAAAACTACAGTCGTAACATTCGTGTTATTCAAGTTTCTGATTATTGTAGGGTTTCCAGGAAGACACTAGACAAAAAATTTCTAGAGCTGAAAGGGGGAACAGTTCATCAGTACCTTTCAAACTTACGCTTGGACAAGTCCAAGCAGCTACTCAGGGAAACGTCTCTATCGGTAGATAGCATTGCGAGGCAATGCGGTTACTTAGGGCAAAATTATCTTAATCAACTCTACCAAAAGAGTTTTGGTTATACACCATTAGAGTATCGGAAAAGATTTGGTGAGTAGTGGAAAATAAACTAAAAAAAACCAAGTATTATTACTTGGTTTTTTTATGTGATGCACTCCATAAATAAATGATGATTTTTACTCAAAATCCATGAAACAGTTTCGTGAAATACCTTGCCTGAAGACTTCAATCACAAATAGAAAATATCGTAATTACAAACTCAAATATTGGTAATTGTTACTATTGGTGACCTGAATAATATGTTGTTAAGAAAGTTATTAATTACATATTTTGGTGGGAACATGGCATCAGTTCAATTTCGAAACTTGATTAAGAACTATGGAGATACAGAGGTTGTTAAGGGTATCGATCTCAATATTCAACATGGTGAATTTATTGTCCTATTGGGACCATCAGGCTGTGGTAAGTCAACAACACTTCGCATGTTGGCTGGCCTAGAAGATATAACAGACGGCGAAATTTGCATTGAAAATGAAGTCGTCAATGAACTTCACCCAATTGAGCGCAATATCGCAATGGTGTTCCAGAGCTATGCTCTTTACCCACATATGACCGTGGAAGAGAACATGGCTTTCGCGCTCGAAAACTTGGGTTTCGATAAAGTAAAACGTAAGCGCATGGTTGAAGAAATCGCTGAAGTTTTAGAGCTTACGCCACTGTTGTCACGCAAACCTAAAGAGCTTTCCGGCGGGCAACGCCAACGCGTTGCGATGGGGCGAGCCATGGTTCGCAGCCCAGATGTATTCTTATTTGATGAACCTCTGTCTAACCTAGATGCAAAGCTTCGTGGTCAAATGCGTTCAGAGATTAAACTCTTACACGCTCGTACAAAAACCACTGTGGTATACGTCACTCATGACCAAATCGAAGCCATGACTCTAGCTGACCGTATTGCGATTCTCAACAACGGTGTTATCGAACAGATCGGTTCGCCAAAAGAAATCTATAACCATCCAAATAGTAAATTTGTTGCCAAGTTCATCGGTACTCCTGAGATGAACATATTGGAAAACCTCGGAGACGCGGTTAAGCCATTTATTTTCCAATCAACGATCGATCGTGTAGGTGACGTTAAATCGTTATCTGTCGGTATCCGTGCTCAAGATTTCCATCTGACTCCCCTAAACATTGAGGCTGAAAACCTTGCTTCTATTAGCGTTCAACTGAGACAGGTTGAGTTAATGGGAGCGGTGAAGCATATCGAATGTTCATTTGGCAATAAGAGGATCATTGCGGAAGTCCCTTACACCGACGACAAGATTCACGACAAATTTGAACTCTATTTCGATAAAAACAAGGTTCATGTGTTTGATAAAAACGACAAGGTCATAATCCAATAAGGAAAAATCATGAAAAAGAACATCATTGCTTCTGCTATCGCAGCTTCCGTGTTTTCGGTGTCAGTGTTTGCTGCACCTACTGAGATTACGGTTGCTTCTTTCCCCAATTTCAACCAAGTGGCAGAAATTGCGGTGCCAATGTTTGAGAAAAAATACCCTGATATCAAGGTCAAGGTTGTTACTCTCGCGTATGCCGACCATCACAATGCGATGACAACGGCACTTGCAACAGGCGCGAACCTTCCAGATGTTATGGGTATCGAATACAGCTATGTGGGTCAGTTTATTGAGAGCGGCGGTCTGGATGATATGTCGCCTTATGGTGCTGGTGCGTTTACAGACAAACTGGTTCCTTACTCTGTGGCTCAAGCCACTAACTCTGACGGTGTCCTTTCGGCAATTCCTGCGGACATCGGTCCGGGTGCAACCTTTTATCGTAAAGACATTTTAGATGCGGCTGGTGTTACAGAAGAAGAGCTATTAAAAGATTGGGACTCGTTTATCAAGGCGGGTATTAAGATCAAAGAGAAAACGGGTAACTACCTGATCGCTAATGCGGTAGATATTAAAGACATTGTTATTCGTTCAAACCTGAAAGAAGGCGAAGGCATCTACTTCGATAAAGACCAAAATATCCTTGTTAACTCTGAACGTTTTAAAGAAGCGTTTCGTTTAGCTAAGAAGGCGCGTGATGCGGGTATCGACGCGAAAGTGGCTGCTTGGTCAAACGAATGGACGGAAAGTCTACGTCGAGGCACGGTTTCGGTTCAAATGATGGGGGCTTGGTTAGGTGGTCACCTACAAGGTTGGATTGCTCCAGATGCAACAGGATTATGGCGTACTTCTCAACTTCCAGACGGTGCTATGGCGAGCTGGGGTGGTTCATTCTACGCCATTCCTAAAAAAGCAGAGCACAAAGCAGAGGCTTGGAAGTTCATCGAATTTATGGCGACAGACAAAGAAATTCAGCTAGCGGGCTTTAAAGAAATCAATGCGTTCCCAGTGCTTATTTCTACTCATAACGACGACTTCTTCAATCAAGAAATCGCTTACTTAGGAGGTCAGAAAGCTCGTCTTAACTGGCGTGAAACAACCAAGCACATCCCTGCATTGACTGTTGACCGCTACGATGAGGTTGCCCGCCAGGTGGTTAATGATGCTCTAGAAAAAGTGCTAGAGAAAGATGCAAGCATTGACCAAGTGCTGGCCGATGCAGAGAAACAAATTAAACGTCGTGCTCGTCGTCGTTAATTAATCGTTAGTACCGGGGTCACAACGGTGGCCCCTTGTCATGTAGCAATTT
Organism: Vibrio sp.; assembly: GCA_048259585.1. Taxonomy (GTDB): domain Bacteria; phylum Pseudomonadota; class Gammaproteobacteria; order Enterobacterales; family Vibrionaceae; genus Vibrio. The sequence continues at coordinate 124,471 of JBLXHN010000005.1, forward strand.
TGGAAATAGTCCTATGACAACAATGACACGTCCCCTTAATGCCGCCAGACGCAAAAACTTCTGGCTAAGAAAAGGAAATAAGATCGCTCCTTATCTTTATGTCAGCCCTTTCTTTATCATTTTCGGAGCATTCGGTTTATTCCCACTTCTGTTCTCTTTATACCTGTCCTTCCATTATTGGGAGCCAGCTGCAGGATTGGCATCAATGGAATGGGTCGGAGTAGAGAACTATGTTTTCGCACTTGAAGATGAATGGTTCCAATCGTCCATTTACAACACCTTTATTATTGCGCTGAAATCCGGTATTCCTCAGCATGCAGTAGCACTGCCGCTCGCATACTTTATTCATACTAGCTTTACGCGTATGAGAAATACGGTGATTGGTATCTACTTCGTTCCGTACATTACTTCTACCGTTGCGATCTCACTTGTGTTCACTACGCTGTTCTCTCGTGACTACGGCATGATTAACCAAATTCTTACGTCTTTGGGGAACTTTACCATTGCGGATATTAAAGTTCTGGCATGGCTATTCCCGACTGAGAATGTTGATTGGTCTCGTCCAGCGTATACCAAAGACATGATCTCGTTTGTTGTTTTCTGGCGCTTTGTTGGCTGGAACACGGTGCTTTACCTTTCTGCGTTACAAACGATCCCGAAAGATCTTTATGAAGCGGCAACTATCGATGGTGCAAACCGTTACCAGCAGTTCTGGCACATCACACTTCCGATGCTGAAACCAATGGCATTCTTCGCAGTCACGCTCACCATCATTGGTAACCTGCAACTGTTTGAAGAACCGTTCATTATTACAGGCGGTACTGGTGGTATAGAGCAAGCGGGTAAAACTGCGGCGATGCACATGTATATAACGGCATTCGTTGAAAGTGACTTTGGTACTGCGTCCGCTATCTCTTGGATTCTATTTATGATCATCGCGTGTTTAACATGGCTGAATAGCAAACTATTAGGTGGGAGAAACGACTAATGAAATCAATGGGAAAGGATAAGCTGATCGCTTATATCACCGTGTTTATCGGTGCGATTATCATGCTAGCACCGTTTTACTTTATGTTTATTTTCTCGTCGCATTCCAACACCGGCATTCTATCTGTGCCGCCACCGATTACCTTTGGTGATTACTTGGTGACGAACTTCAACACGCTGTTAGATTTTCTGCCTTATTTTTGGCACAACCTGGCGCTGAGCTTGTTCATTGCCATCGTGGTGACGGCGCTGAACTTGCTGTTTTGTTCTCTTGCTGGCTACGCGTTCTCAATGTTTGAGTTTCGTTTTAAGAATGCGTTGTTTGTGATGATTATGGGTACCATGCTTATTCCACCGTTTCTGGGCATGATTCCGACAGCAATGGTTATGTCGCAACTCGGCTGGATGAACGATCCTAAAGCGCTGATTGTGCCAGCTGCATGTGGAGCAATGGGGATCTTTATGATGCGTCAGTTTATTTCGAGTTCGATTCCGAAAGAGCTCGTTGAAGCAGCGCGCATGGACGGATGTCGTGAGTTCAAAATCTACTACCGCATTATCGTGCCTTTGATTCTGCCAGCATTCGGTACCTTAGGTCTGATTACCTTCATCGGTACTTGGAACAACTTTATGGGACCACTGGTTGTTATGAACGATATGAAAATGTTCACCGTTCCTTTAGCACTTCGTGCGTTACAAGGTACCGGTCAGGTGCCATGGGGTGCGGTGTCAATTGGAGCAAGTATCGCTGTTCTGCCTTTGCTGTTCCTATTTGTTATTGCCTCGCGTCGTTTAATCGACGGATTAACTTCTGGCGCGGTTAAGGGCTAATTACCAAGAGCTGCTTTTATCACTATCGAGCCCTGATTTGAGCAGCTCTCTTTTTATTCCACTTGATACTTTTCAAGGAAAATAGAATGAAAAAAACTATTACCACCTTGCTTGTTGCCACTTGCTCGTTTATTTCACCAATCGCTGTTCAAGCCTCTGAACTCCCAGCTATTAGCCTTAAATCACTAGCAAAACAGTCAAGCATTTATGTCGGTGCAGCGTTAGAAACGCGTCACCTTAAAGAGCCTGAATTTGCAAAAACATTTTCCAGTCAGTTTAACCAGCTAACCCCAGAAAATGAGATGAAATGGGTGAACATTCATCCCCAGCGAGATCGCTTCGATTTTAGTAAAGGCGATGAATTGGTGGCATTTGCTCAGCAGCACAACATGCAGGTGAAAGGTCATACGCTGGTTTGGCACATTCAAAATCCTGACTGGCTAACCCAAAAAGATTGGACCGCTCCAGAGCTGGAAAAAGTACTTGAGGAACACATCAAAACAGTGGTTGGTCACTATAAAGGAAAAGTGAAGTACTGGGATGTGGTGAACGAAAGCTTTAATGAAAATGGGTCTTATCGCGAAACCCTTTGGTACAAAGTGCTTGGTGAGCGTTATCTGGAACTTGCATTTAAGTTTGCCCATGAAGCGGACCCAGAGGCGATTTTGTTTTATAACGACTACAACAACGAAGGGATGGGAGCCAAGTCGAATGCCATCTACCGCAAAGTCAAAAACATGGTGGAAGAGGGCGTACCCATTCACGGTGTCGGTTTCCAACTGCATTTGATGGGCGAACATGCGCTTAGTGAGCAAGATCTTGCGCGCAACATTAATCGTCTAAAACATCTCGGTCTTAAGATTCACTTCACTGAAATCGATGTTCGTATCCGTGACAATGCTAGTCATTTCGCTCTTGATGCACAGGCACGTATATTCGGTCGTTTGATGGATTTTGCTATTTATTATCCAGAGATTGATATGTACACCACTTGGGGGGTAACCGATAAATACAGCTGGGTGCCGGGTTGGTTTACTGGTTATGGCCGAGCATTGATGTTTGATGAGAACTATCAAGCGAAAAATGCGTTTAAGGCCGTTTATAGCTCGTTACTTTCTGCCTCCAAAGGTGAATTTTCTTATCAACCACCAATCAGTCAGTAAGCGGATTAAACCAGCCCGATCATTTGTTGCTGAAGCCAAAGAGCCACTGCGTAAGGAGCGGCTCTTTCTAAACAGAGAAAATAATAATGACAGAAACCTACATGAACAAAAGCGCGAAGGTCGCCGAACGCGTATTTGACCTTTTGAGCCGTATGACCATTGAAGAGAAAATCGGTCAGTTGACTCAACTTCCAGCGAATGTGGAAGGCAACACCGATAAACTGGAAGAGTGGCATATAGGCAGTTACCTTCATTGTACCGGTGATGCTGCAATGCGTTTGCAAGAGCGTGCAGCGAAAACCCGCCTTGGCATCCCACTTATTTTTGGTATTGATGCTATTCACGGTCACTGTTTCGATAACGATGCGACCGTGTTCCCCACTCAGCTTTCCTCTTCCTCAAGCTGGGATCGTGAACTGACGAGAGAAATGGCAAAAGTGGCCGCTAAAGAGGTTCGCGCTACGGGTATTCACTGGACGTTTTCACCTGTGCTTTGTATTGGAAGAGATGCGCGCTGGGGGCGTGTTAATGAAACCTATGGTGAAGATGCATGGTTGATCGGCGAGATGGCAGCAGAGACGGTTAAAGGGTACCAAGGTGAGACTTTCGCCAGCCCAGATTCTATTCTCGCGTGTGCCAAACATTATGTCGCTTATGGTGAAACAACGGGGGGCCGAGACTCTTATGAAGCTGATGTGTCTCGTCGCAAGCTTAAATCGATCTTCCTTCCGCCATTTCGCAAAGCGGTTCAAAAGTCAAAAGTCGCTTCTCTTATGACGGGTTATCACTCCAATGACGGTTTGCCTTGTACTGCTGACAAATGGTTGCTGACGGATGTAGCGAAAACGGATTGGGGATTAGACGGCTTTATTGTTACTGACTGGGATAACGTCAAATCGCTGCACACGAAGCAGAAAGTGAGCCCGACAATTGAGGATGCGTGTTATCGCGCTTTGGTCGCGGGTAACGATATGATGATGTCGACAGCGGAGTTCTATGAAGCAGCGGTTAAGCTGGTTAAAGACGGGCAAGTGGATATTGAAATTGTTAACAACGCCGTTGCTCGTATTCTGACGAAAAAGTTTGAGTTAGGCCTGTTCGATGAGATGCGATTCTATTCGCCAGATCGCCAAGAAATATTCGGCAATCCACAGCACTTAGATCTGGCATTGGAAGCAAGTCTCAAGAGCATAGTGATGCTCAAGAATGATGGTATTTTGCCGTTGACACCAACCAAAGATTTGACCGTGCTGGTTACTGGTCCCAATGCCGATGATGTTATTGCGCAGTTGGGTGACTGGTCATTTGGTTCAATGCAGGCCGGTGCTACAAATGATAGTTTTCACCGTGAGCAGGCAGTGACGACGTTACAGGCGTTCCAAGCGGCGTCAAAGCAATATGGTTTCAAGGTTGAATACGTGAAAGGGGCGGACTGTATTGACGGTGAATTTGAGCAGGTCGAAGAGTTAGCCCGCGCGTTGACTCAAGCCGATGTGGTCATTGCTTGTGTTGGGGATACGTTAGCGCAAAATGGTGAGTTCCATGACAGAGCGAATCTGGACCTAACTGGTAAACAGCAAGCCATGTTGGAGCAGATCAAAGCTTCGGGCGTACCATTGATTGTTAACTTAGTTGCCTCTAAGCCGATGACAATCCCTTGGGTTGCAGAGAATGCGAATGCCCTGTTGTGTGGATTTAACTCAGGCACTAAGGGTGGAGAGGCGGTAAAACGAGTCATACTCGGTGAACATAATCCATCGGGCAAACTGACCATTTCCTTCCCGTATCATGTGGGGCAGTTACCTGTTTTCTACAATAAATATGAGGGGTGGCATGCGCAGAACTCACGCACTACCGGTCATAAAGAGCGCTACATCGATATGCCGGAACATCCGTTATTTAGTTTTGGTGAAGGTATGTCTTACAGCCAGTTTGAATACAGTAATGTTTATTTAAAACAGGTAGTAATAGAAACAAATACCGATATTGAAGTGTCTCTTACCGTAACAAATAAGTCGGTTATTGATGGTACTGAAATTGTGCAAGTTTACTTTAATGATCATTTCTCTTCTGTCACCACACCAATTAAACAGCTGTGTGGTTTTGAACGCGTTGATATTCCGGCAGGGCAAAGTGTTGATGTGACTATTAAGGTTAATTTCTCCGATTTAGCACTGGTGAATTCAGAACTTGAAGAAGTCGTTGAAGCGGGCACGTTTAGTTTAATGGTCGGTGCTTCGTCAAAAGATGAAGATCTGATTACTTTAGAGTTTGAAGTCACAGAAACTACTAAGGTTCACTGAGCTAGCAAGGTTCACAAAGCTTTCGTTGCTTAAGTAATAGCGGTTGAGTGTTCAGCCGCTTTTTTCTATTTTTTAATTCCTTCCTTTAGTTTTTTAGCTTTCCATATCACGTTATTTCGTCAAATCACTATTACGAATATTGATATTGTATTTATTAAAAATGGTTAATTTGACCATATTCAAAAAACAGAAAAGCTTTATTTACCTATAACTCTGATAGAAATGAAGGCACGACAATATATTTGGTAATCGGCCTTCATTATTTGGTAATTGAGTTCTGTATGGAAGAAATAAGCCATATTTTGGTAGATATTAAGTTCATCAAAGTTATCAGTGTTGATTAGGTAAAATATGAACTACAAGAATCCATCTCTCCCGATAGCAGAACGTGTGAGCGACCTGCTTTCACATATGACGGTTGAAGAAAAACTGGCCCAAATGGGTGCCCAATGGTTAATACTCGATCCGGCAGGTGAGCATAAAGAGCGTGAACTTGAAATGACCAGTGAAAATGTTGAGCGAACTGTAAAAGAGAAGCTCCAATATGGTCTTGGTCAGATTTCTCGTCCACTTGGGACTCATACCGTTGATGCAGTTAATGGCGTTAAGGCACTAAACCAGCTGCAAAAGTTTTTAGTCGAAGAGACTCGGCTTGGTATTCCTGCTATGTCACATGAGGAATGTTTGGTCGGTCTGATGGCGAAAGGCGGCACGCTATATCCTTCATCGTTAAATTATGGTCATACTTGGAACCCTGAACTGATAGAGGAAGCGGCAAAAGACATTGGTCGACAAGCGAGAATGATTGGCACCAACCAGGGGCTTGCACCAGTGTTGGATGTTTCTCGTGATGTCCGTTGGGGACGTACAGAGGAAACATTGGGTGAAGATCCTTACCATGTTGGCATTATGGCAACACATTATGTGAAAGGACTGCAAGGGGATAAACGTGATTTTCTGGCAACGCTTAAACACTTTGTTGGGCATTCCGCCAGTGAGGGAGCGCGTAACCATGCGCCGGTAAATCTGGGCTTTAAAGAACTCAACGATACATTCCTGTTGCCATTTGAAATGGCCGTAAAATTGGCGAATGCTGGCTCTGTTATGCCTGCTTACCATGATATTGATGGAGAACCTTGCCATGCTTCGCATTTCTTATTAACCGAAGTTTTACGTGATAAATGGGGCTTCGATGGTTTGATTGTTGCGGATTACGGCGGTATTGATTTGTTAAGCTCGCACCATTCGATTGCCGAAGATCGCGCGGGTGCAGCGGCACTTTCCTTTAATGCAGGGTTAGATGTTGAGCTGCCCGATGACGCATGCTCAACGAAACTGACAGAAGCACTGCGACGCGGTCTTATTTCAATGGAAAAGATTGATGAAATTGTTGCTCGTATTTTAAGTAAAAAGTTTGAAATGGGGTTATTTGAGAACCCTTATACTGACGTTCCTCAAGCTCCTCTGCACAATGAAAAGAGTCAGGAGATTGCTTATAAAGTCGCGAGTGAATCGATTGTTCTGCTTAAGAATCAAGATCAAACCCTACCGCTGAAAACGGATAAAAAAGTGGCGTTGATTGGTGCTACAGCTGATGATCAACTTGCACTACTCGGTGGTTATAGTTTCCCTGTGCACCTGATTTTGAGTCAGGAAGACAGCACGGACAAAGTGTCGAAGACGCTTTTGGAAGCCTTTCAACAACGCTTTGATTCGGTTATGTACGCCAAAGGGTGTGACATTCTAACTGAGCGTCATGCCAATGCTCCGGTTTTTCCTGGCGATGTGGATATGGCAATCGGACAGGCTGCAGAGTCACCTATCAGTAGAGATCTTAGTCAGATTGAAGCGGCAGTTGCGACAGCCGCTGAGAGTGACGTTGCTGTAGTTTGTGTTGGTGATTTGGCAGGATTGTTCCAAACAGGTACTGTCGGTGAAGGTTCAGATAGCGATAGCTTGGATCTCCCAGGTGTTCAACAGCAAATGCTTGATGCGGTATTGGATACAGGTAAACCTGTCGTGGTATTAGTGACTGGAGGTCGACCATACAATCTAGGTCGCGCTGAAGATGAAGCGGCGGCAATTGTATTGGGTTGGGCTCCAGGGCAGGCGGGTGCAGATGCTATTGCTGATACTTTCACTGGCAAAAATAACCCAAGCGGCAAGCTGACGCTGTCGATTCCTAAAAACGCAGGTGCGGTACCGTATTTCTACAATCACAAACTTAAGAGCGCAGGTACGCCTATTGCTTATCACTTTGGTTCAAGTTTTAACTTTGGACACGGTTTGAGCTATAGCGAGTTTGAATACACTGGGTTTAAAATCGCTTCAGATAAGCTAGGTTTCGAAGATAGCGTTGAGTTAACGTTGACGCTAACGAATACAGGCCGTGTTGATGGTGCAGAAGTTGTACAGCTGTATGCACGTGATGTGGTGTCGAGTGTTGTCCGTCCGGTTAAGGAGCTAAAAGGCTTTAAGAAAGTATTTCTTAAAGCTGGAGAGAGTAAAACCGTCACGTTCCAGCTTCCCGTTGATATGCTCAACCTTACTGACAAACATCATCAACGTGTAGTTGAAGGTGGTGAGTTTGATCTGATGATCGGTTCTTCATCAACTGATATTCTTTTCCGCCAAAGAGTTCAAGTCGTTGGTAACGTTAAGGTTCTGCCTGAATCATGGCGTATGGTGTGTGACATCATGGTTGAATAATTCACATTAAGTAGTGCAAAGCCGGTCAAAAACCGGCTCTATTCTCCTAGAGTTGTATGTTGGGGTAGTTGTGACTTGACTAATCAGCGTAAGCCAGCTCGGTTACTAATCTTGTTGTGATTACTTCATCTTAGCTCTCGTAAGCAAATCTAAATTTATTGCTCGATGTATATCAGTAGTCTGTGTTGTTACACAGCTTAATACAGTGAAAAACTTATACGGATATATGAACTATGGACATGATGACGAGTAAAAAAACGGCCTCCATCTATGACGTTGCAAAGCTGGCTGGTGTTTCGCCCAGTACGGTTTCAAGATACTTGAATCGTTCTACTTATGTATCAGATGAGAAAAGCTACAGTATCGAGAAAGCGATACAGAAAACTGGATATAAGGTTACATATAAAACCAAGGATCCAGTTAAAGGACGTTCGATGACCATTGGGGTTTTGCTACAAAATGCAGACAGTCCGTTTATGACCGGAATATTAAAAGATCTAGAGGCCAGTTTAAGTTGCAGAGGCTATTCTTTAGTGATTACGACTGGCCATTGGAAGCGCCGTCTGGAAAAGCATGCTCTTGATTACTTTTTTAAAAGTCATGTTGATGGTGTGATTGTTGTCGCTGGTGATCTATCAGATGAAGAGCTCGTTGAATATTCTTTGCATACTCCTATAGTCGCTGTGGGATACAATAAGATTAAAGCTGATAACATTCTGACCATCGAATTTGACAATGTGCTTGGCGGATATTTAGCGACTCTGCATTTATTACAACAGGGGCATGTCAATATTGCACATATCAAAGGATTATGCACTCAACCCGACGCACACAGACGTTACGAAGGTTATAGAAGGGCATTGAAAGATAGAGGAATTCCGATTAACTTTAGACTGGTAAAACAAGGTGATTTTAGTTCAGAGCAAGGCTATCAAAAAACGTTAGAACTTTTGGATTCTAATGTTTATTTCTCGGCTATTTTTGCCGCTAACGACCAGACTGCTTATGGCGTTATTAAAGCTCTCCATGATAGGGGATTAAGAGTCCCGCAAGATGTTTCGGTTATCGGCTTTGATGATCTTCAGACTTCAAACTATTTCACGCCAGCGCTGACTACGCTACGTCAACCTATTGAAGAACTGGGTAGTGTGTGTGCTGAAGCAATATTAAAGATGCTTAGCGGAGAAGATCATGAAGTGCGTGTTCCGCCAATCGATCTCATTGTTCGCCAATCTACATCATCGATTTTTGATATTTGTAAAGACGTAAATCAAAATCATTGATGGAACAACGGAATTACTGGCTATGGCATGCAAAATTCTACATCTACGCTAACTTTTCATTTGGTTGACCCTAACCATCGATCGGAAAACAAACTATCGACAAGGTAAAGAAGTTACGAAAGATCACTTATTTTTCTTGAATACTGGCGCGGGCTTAAGTCAAATTTTTTCTTAAAACATTTAGAGAAATAGTTGCTGTCACTAAAGCCGGATTGTTCCGCTACCTGCTGAATTGGCATAGGACTGTCATTGGTTAGTAAGGCGTGTGCGTGTTTTAACTGCATCTCTCGTAAATAAAGGTTAGGAGATGTGTTGAGGAACTGCTTAAATAACCTTTCAAGCTGTCGCTGACTAACAAACGCTGCTTGGGCAATATCATGGCTGTGGATATTACTATCAGTAAAGTTTTGCTCAATAAATATGAGTGCTCTGCCTAAAGCCATTGTGGTTTGAGGTAAATCTTGCGTTTGCTGCTGGTACATTCGCGCTAAGGTGACCGTCAATTGCTGCATTAAACTGGTCAACATGGTTTCGAAACCGTTTTCAGCGTGGTTGTATTCTTGGCCGATCGTCTGAATGAGCTGCTCAATGATAGGAAACTGTTCTTTGTTTAAGGTTAGCTGTGAGCGGTATTTATTGGTTTGACGAGCAATCGGCTCAACTTTGAACATCGCTTGATATCCAAAAAGCCTTCTGAGCGAAGGTGTCTCAAAAAATGGTGCATCGGCTTCAAACATTAAATTAATGATTCTTAACTTATCGACATTCTGAAAGGCGTGTTCAATATCCCCGTTAATCACGAATACATCTCCGGGGTTGAGTGGGTAAATGTGCGACGATACTAAGTGATTACCTTTGCCACTAATCACTAAAAACAATTCAGAATAATCATGCCTGTGTAAGCCAAAATCATGGTAGTGATGGCAATCTAGATAGGCAAACTTCAGGTGTGGGTAACGCTGATGAGGTTTTAAGTGATAAGTGGTTTCCATGTCGTTATTTTCCTTTTATTGGTCGCATTTTTGGTAGAATCAACCAAATAGCTATCATAAACTTAAGCGCCCCAAAACTTCAAACTCTGACTTTCTTATCCCGTTGGGCGAAACATAGATTTAGCCACTCTTTTATCTATTCAGTGATGACATCCTGTCTGTCCACTTTTGGACAGATTTACTATCCCTTTTAAGGTCAAAAAATATGCCCCAAAATGAAAAATTTCATCAACGTATGTCCATTGTTGCTTTAACTTGGCCAATATTGGTTGAGATCCTGCTTAGGACAGCACTTGGAACCAGTGATGTTTTTATGCTTTCTGGCTATTCGGATAAAGCGGTTTCAGCTGTCGGGGTAATTACTCAGTTAACATTTTTTCTGATCATCGTTTCTACCTTTGTCAGTAGCGGCACTGGTATTCTTATCGCTCAGTATAATGGTGCGAATCGTACTCAAGATGCAACCAATGTCGGAGTCGCCAGTGTGGCGCTTTCCGTTGTTGTTGGTTTGTTATTGAGTATTGCCGCAGTGCTGGGTGCTATGCACCTTTTATCTTTTTATGGTCTCGAGCCGCAAGTGGAACTGTATGCACAAGAGTACCTCATTATTAGTGGCGCAATGACGTTTAACGTGACCATCGGTATTGTCTTTACCACGATACTGCGCAGCTATGGATATTCTCGCTCGCCTATGGTGGTGAACTTGGTCAGTGGCTTACTGAATGTAGTTGGTAACTATATTGCACTTTATCAGCCGTTCGGGTTGCCTGTTTACGGGGTTCAAGGTGTGGCAATTGCGACTGTTGTGAGTCAGATTGTTGGAACGGTGACTCTCGGCTTTATATTGAGATACAGTCCTATTTCAATACCGATGCGCTCACTAAAGAGCGTTCCGGCTGGGGTATACAAAAAAATTCTTAAGATTGGTGGAATGAATGCGGGTGAAGTGTTGTCGTATAACATGGCACAGATTGCGATTGTTTACTTTGTTGTACAGATGGGAACGGCTTCGCTTGCCGCTTTTACCTATGCGCAGAATATCGCTCGTTTCTCTTTCGCTTTCGCTTTGGCAATCGGCCAGGCAACCCAGATTCAGACAGGGTACTACATAGGTAAAGGTTGGATAGAGAGTATTCTTAAGCGGGTTCAGGTCTATTTCTTGATGAGCTTTGTTGTCTCTATTTCTGCCGCCAGTGCGATTTATTTGCTTCGAGATTCCATATTGCCGCTGTTTACTCATCAACCGGAGATCTTGTATCTCACAGGGACATTAATGATGGGGTCGATCATTCTTGAAGCAGGACGGGTGTTTAACCTTGTTTTTATCTCTGCTTTAAAAGGTGCGGGGGACGTTCGTTTTCCTGTGCAAATCGGCATACTTTGCATGTGGGGTGTCGGGGTGTGTTTTTCTTATCTCTTAGGGATTCATTGGGGATTTGGTGTGATTGGGGCGTGGATGGCGATTGCGCTGGATGAGTGGGTTAGAGGTATTATTATGCTCCTACGATGGCGCTCATCCGCTTGGGTTAGGTTCAAACTTCTGTAACAAAAATCTGTTTATATGCACTTACAGATGAAGGCCCAGCTTGAAAACTTTCATAATTATGAAAATTTTCAAGCTGGGCCTTTTTTTTAAACACAATTGGCACCAACTTTTCGTGACAAAATTCGCTAAACTCCATGAAATGAAAGCGATTTCATTGTCGTTAAATAGTAAATATCTCAATTAAGTTATTGAATTGAATTTAATATCTATTTTTTTATCGCTCTAATTTTGTTTCATGCTGTTTATTTAGATACATGGGTGTGAACTCGACAAATATTTTCAAACCTTTCATTGCTTATTATTTCCCTGAATTAGAACAAACCTAAATTTAATAGGGAAATAACATGAAGAACTTTAAAGTTTTACCAGTAACTGTAGCAGTGGCTGCTTCACTTGTTTCTGTCTCTGCACTTGCTGAGTCAAGTGTGTCAGATTTAGAAAAGCGTATTCAAGAGTTAGAATCTAAAGTTGTTGAAATTGATTATGTCAATGATCAACAACAAGCTGTATTGACGCCTGATACAAAAGTTCCTCAAGGCCTCATCTTCTCTGGTTACGCTCGTTATGGTGCTCATCATTCAGATAGCGACAACCGTTACGTTGTTGTGGGTAGCTCGGGTAAATCACTTGGCCGTTTAGGTAACGAATCTAACGGTGGTGAGTTCCAATTGGGTAAAATCTTCCAAGCTGACAATGGTGCCAAATGGGACGTAGTTGTGATGTTCGATGAGTGGGCTCATCGTGATTGGGGTTCTGACGGTGGTGTTAGTTTGAAAAAAGCGTACGCTGGTGTGACCAATGTATTTGAAAGCCAGCCTGAGCTTTATATGTGGGCTGGTCGTGACTTCCATGGTCGTTTACAACAAGGTCTAAACGATTACTTCTTGTTCACTCACGATGGTCAAGGTGCGGGTTTCAACAACTTGAATCTTGGTGGCGCTAAGTTGGACATGGGCTTTGTCGGTAAAGTTGATGGTGACGGTGGTAGTCTAAACAATGATACTGGTGTTTACGCGATTACTTCAAAACTGCACAGCATCAACGCGGGTATCGGTAACTTAGATCTATACGCAAACTACGGTTTCGCTTCAGACCAAGCGGGCGCAGACAAAACAAATGAAAATTCATGGCAAGTCGGCGCTACTCTTGGTTTAGGCAGCTCAAATAAACTTGTTATGAAGTACGCTGATGGTGCAGATGATTCTGCGTTTGATTTAGCGGGCGACAAACAAGTGGTATATACGAGTTTGGAAGGCAACTTTAAAACATCTGATCAATTTATCATTGATTACTTAGTGTCTTACAAAAATATTGCCGGCGTTGATGCAGATGAGAAAAACGAATACGCTGGTATCGTTCGCCCTCAATACCAATGGGATGAAACGCATTCAACTTGGCTAGAAGCGGGTTATGCAATGGAAGATTGGGACAATGGCAAAGAAGTTAATGGCTGGAAAGTAACACTATCTCAAAACCTTTCACTTGGTGGCCTACCTTGGAGTCGTCCAATGCTACGTTTCTACACTACTGTGGGTGATGTTGAAACAACTGAAGCAAATGCTTCTACTTCAACCACTGTTGATACAGTAGCGGTAGGTGCAATGTTTGAAGCATGGTGGTAATCGTTAGGTAATCTACTGTCTTTCTATTAGCCCCAAAGGCAGATTGTGGGGCTTGATTAACAACCATTTTAACTTCAATTCTTGGGCACTATAGAAATTAGGTGCCCTTTTTTTGTCTATTTATTGGATGGTGAGGTATGCCTTTTCAGACATTAGTTTCTCGTCTCTATCTTGGTTGTGCGTGTGTAATTGCTATTATGATGGGGTCAGCATGGCTTTCTATTAGCAGTAACCAGAACGTGACGGCTAAGATGGAATCCATTACCCAAGATGCTACGCCGCTAATGCTTCGTTCAGCGCAGCTTACTATCGATTTCCTTAACATTAACCGTAGCTTAACACCGTATTTATCAGCGCAATACTTAGATGAACTTCCACCTTTTGTTGAAGCAATTCAAGCCAACGTTGAGACTTATAATGCTCAGTTGCGTTGGTTTATTTCTCAAACTCAGCAAAGACCTGAACTGAACGATTATGTGGAGCCGATTACAACACAGGGAGAGCAGGTATTAACTGTATTGAACGCGGTTATTGAAGCTCATTCCGACTATTTAGATCAGTTAGATCAGAGTTACCTGTTGCAGTCTCAGTTTCAATCTTTAAATACTCAACTGGGGAATGTACTTCAACGAACACGCAGTAAAGCGAGTTCTGAAGATGAATTAAAAGCGTTGGATGCTCTTGCTAGCCAAGTTAGTTTATTAACCAACGAAGCTAACGAAGTGTTTAAGTTGCAAGATATGACTGAACTTCGCTCTGTTGCGCGTCGTCTGACCAATCGCCAGCGTTATCTTGACGAGAGTGAACAACGGCTGATTAAAAATCACTCAAAGCTCTATTCTTCACTTGAAACACCACTATCCGTACTTAAACAACTCACTTTTCAACCAACAGGTGCAGTAAAGATGCATGTTGATGTGGTTGAGCAAGCTGAGAATCTCGCAGAATTACGCTCCGACTTGGAGCAAAAAATTGATGTTCAGTTGGCGAATGTCGACAACCTTTCTCGTTATGCTAATCAAATTGCCAACCAACTCTATGATGAAGCAAGACAAGCTTCAAGTGAGACTCGTTCGTTGTTCATCGGTATATCACTGGTTTCTATTTTTATTACTGCTTTTCTGGTGTTGAGCTTTACCAGTATGGTACGTAAAGCGACTGGACTTTTGCTCAATGCTTTAAACAGAATCGCAGCTAAAGATTTGACGCAAGAAGTTGAATATTCAGCAAATAATGAGTTTGGGCAAGTAGCTGAAAAGGTCAACTTAGTTGTTCGTCACCTTTCACTCATTATTGAACGCATACGACAGTCGAGCGCACAACTAAATAGTACTTCCTTGACCAATCAGGGTATCAGTACCGAGCTTAACAGCGCTATTTATGAACAAACCTCGCAGACGGTATCAGTAGCTTCTGCGATGGAAGAAATAGAATGTTCTGTCAGTGATATTGCCAAGTCGACAGAGGACACGTTGAGCTTAGTCACCGAAGCCGTGAAACACTCCGATAAGGCGCAAGAAGATATGAGTGAGAATGTGGCTATGTTGGAGCGACTTTCTCAAGAGTTAAATCAAGTAACAACAACAAATCAAGCTCTGGAACAAGAGAGCATCAGTATTGAATCTATCTTGGATACCATTTCGGGGATCTCCGAGCAGACCAACTTATTAGCGTTGAACGCAGCAATAGAAGCTGCTAGAGCCGGTGAGTATGGAAGAGGATTCTCTGTCGTTGCTGATGAAGTAAGGGTCCTTGCTGGACAAACTACGCACAGCGCTAAGGAAATCCAGAATAAAATTGAACGATTGCAGAGACAAACGGATATGGCAGCCAAACAGATTTCCAGTTGTCTCTCCGGTATGAACCAAAGTATGCAGCAGGCAAAACAGGTTAACGGTCGTTTTGTTAAGTTGCATGAGCTTCTTAATCAAGTCTCTCATCGCAGTCAGCAAATTGCTTCTGCAACGATAGTCCATCAATCCGTTGCCAGTGAAGTAACAAAAAATGTTAGCCATATACATACGTTATCGGAGCAAAACTTACAGCGTTCAACCCAGGTGGCTGAACACGGAGAAAACTTAGAGCGTTTAGCTGAAATTCAATTTGATTTAACGGAAAGCTTTATTTTACAACCGGATGAGATAAATAAAGAAGCTGTATAAATAAGAATTAAATATTGGCATCATAAATATTTTAAGATTTTTAATAAAAATATTTATAACTATAGATGCCAGACTGGGGAAATAAGTTTCATGAAACTGTTTCATGAGGGGCAGTTAAATTGTAAGAGCTCTCTACTTTTATGAAAGCTCTATTTTTTCCAAAAAATTAGTGTGACCATACTCACTCATTACTCACCCTAAGTGCGGAATACTTGTCTTGTAAGCGTTTTCAACAGAAAGAGTATTGAGGTATCGGTGGCAACAATTAAACACGTCTCTGAGCATGCGGGGGTATCTCAGGCGACAGTATCCAGAGTGATTAATGGGACTAGTCGTGTGAGTCACGATAAAAAGCTAAAAGTCGAAAAAGCGATTAAAGAGCTGGGCTACCGTCCTAACTCTATTGCTCAGGCTTTAGCATCAAGTCGTACTGGCAGCGTGGGAATTGTTGTTCCGGAGCTTGGTGGGCCTTTTTATTCGGACATTCTTCATTGCTTGGAAGAGAACCTACGTCGCTTTGGCTACCATGCCATTGTGACTGCGGGTTCCAATACTGAACAGGGACAACGTGAGTCTGTAGAGTTTCTGTTAGGGCGCAGAGTCGATGCATTGATTCTCCATGTTCAGCTCCTGAGTGATGATTATTTAATATCTTTGGAAGAGCAGGGTATTCCTGTTGTACTAGTGAACCGCTTTATTCCAGAGATGTCTCGTAGCTGTATTGATATTGATAACGAGCTGGGGGGGAAACTCGCGACTCAATATCTATTACAGAAAGGCCATACCGAGATTGCCTGTATTACAGGACCTTTAGAGAAATCTGATGCTAGAGGACGCTTGCAAGGCTACCGAAGAGCCTTGGAAGATGCAGGGTTGGAGTACAACGAAGCACTGGTTTCGGAAGCGGGATTTACTGAAGAAACCGGTGTTGTTGCGACGAAGAAATTGCTGAAGAGAGACTGTCGGTTCACTGCGATTTTTGCGTCAAATGATCATATGGCGTTTGGAGCATTTGAGGTGTTGCGGGAAGCGGGTTATTCCATTCCTGATGATGTTTCACTTGTCGGGTTTGACGATAACATCTTTGCTCGTTATCTCACTCCCGCTCTAACCACAATTAACTTTCCAATTGAGCAAATGAGCATTGAGGCGGTTCAGCTTACTTTACAAAAGCTTAACAAAAATAAGCAAGATGTGAATTTCAAACTCAACCCTGCGTTAGTAGTGAGAGATTCAGTCAAAGACAAAACGAGTACCCTATAACTACTTAAGGATAAAGCATGAAATTTAAGACTTTAGCACTGACAAGTGCGATTACGCTGGGACTTGCTGCCACAGCAACCGCAGCTGATAGCGAAATCCGTTTTGATGGTTTCCCTGATTTTGATAGCAGCTTGAAAGTGCTGCTACCTGATTTCGAGAAAGAAACAGGCATCAAGGTTGATTACCTGATGAATAACCACGGTGACCACCACACTAAGTTAACTACTAACCTTGCAACAGGTTCAGGTGCCGGTGATGTGATTGTTGTGGATGTAGAGAAAATTGGTCCGTTTGTTGCTTCTGGTGGCTTGGTTAACTTGTCAGAAAAATATGGTGCCGATAAATATGCTGAACGTTTTGCACCATACGCTTGGACTCAAGGTAAAGGTGCTGATGGTTCGGTTTACGGTATCCCTGTCGATCTTGGTCCTGGCGTAATGTATTACCGTACAGATATCTTTAAAGATGCTGGGATCGACTTGAATGAAGCGATCAAAGACTGGGATTCATACATTGCGGCTGGTGAAAAGCTAAAAGCGAAAAACATTCAGTTGATTGCTTCAGCGTCTGACGTAGCGCAAGCCATTATTTTTACTACTGTACCTGAAGGCGAAGGTCTGTACTTCGACAAAGATGGCAATCCAGTGGTCACTTCTGAGCGCTTTGTTCATGCATTTGAAGTCGCGAAGAAAATTCGTGACAAAGGTTTAGATGGCAAAATTCTAGCTTGGTCAAACGAGTGGTATGAAGGTTTCCGTAACGGCACGTTTGCAACTCAGTTATCAGGTGCTTGGCTACTTGGTCACTTAAACAACTGGATTGCTCCAGGAACCGCAGGTAAATGGGGTGTATCTAACCTACCTGATGGTATCTACGGCAGCTGGGGTGGCTCTTTCCTTTCGATCCCGACTCAATCTACTAAGCAAGACGAAGCGTGGAAGTTGATTGAATACATGACAACTCGTCGTGATGTTCAGCTTAAACACTTCGAGACTATTGCTGCTTTCCCTGCAAACGTAACCACTTACGATGATGCTCTGTTCTCAGAAGAAATGCCTTTCTTAGGTGGTCAGAAAGCTCGTTTGTTGTTTGCTGAAGTGGCGAAAAATATCAAGCCAGTTGCACCGGCTAAAGGCGACCACGTAGCGCGTTCTATCGTCCTAGAAAATGCACTGATGGAAGTGCTGGATGAAGGTAAAGATATTAAGACAGCGCTTGAAGAAGCAGAGCGCTTGATTAAACGTCGTACGCGTAATATGTAAGCCAGAGTTGTATTAATTTGGGAGGCGTACGTTACGCCTCCCTAGGTAAGGGGTTGTTACTATGAACCAATCTACAGGTAACTCAATGAAAACATCAGGTGGCGAAAGCCTTTTTTCTCGCCTGAATTTGAAAGCGCTTACACCGTATTCGTTTCTGTTGCCGTTTTTAGTTATTTTTTCTGTATTTGGAATTTTTCCGTTACTTTTTTCTGTTTTCTTGTCGTTTCATTCGTGGAACCCTGTGGAAGGGTTAGCGGCGATGAAATATGTTGGGGTTGAAAACTACCAAGTCGCTCTGACTGACCCTTGGCTATGGCGTTCTCTGAAAAATACTTTTTGGTTAGCGATCACATCAGGCCTAGCACAGCACTTAATTGCTATCCCGGTTGCGTACATTCTTGTGTCAATGGGGGATAAAATCCGTCATTGGTTAACGTCTGCATATTTTCTTCCGTATATCACTTCTACGGTTGCGGCATCACTGATCTTCTTCAACATGTATTCACCAAACTCCGGCATCATCAACCAAACTTTGATAGCGCTGGCTGATAGTTCACTGTTTGGTTGGGCATTTGCGTGGGTGAATGATTTTCAACCTATTCGTTGGTTGGATGATGCAACTTTGATTAAGCCATCTATCGCCATCATGGTGTTCTGGAAGTACACAGGTTTCAACATCGTTTTGTATACCACAGGCTTAATGACGATCCCTAAAGACATTCTTGAAGCGGCACGTATGGACGGTGCTAACGCTTTGCGTCGTTTTTGGAACATTTCACTGCCAATGATTCGCCCATTTGTATTCTTCGCCGTTACGATGACCATCATTGGTAACTTGCAGTTGTTTGAAGAACCATTCGTGTTGACTCGTGGAGGCGGCGGTACAGGCCAAGCTGGTCTTACTATCTCTATGTATCTATATAAAGTGGGTTGGGAATGGCTAGAAATGGGAACAGCGTCAGCTATCTCTTGGTTGCTGTTTGCCCTGATTGCAGCCTGCACCATGGTTCAATTCTTCTTCTTCGGTAAAAAAGGGTTAGGGGAGCAATAACATGACGACTCAAACTGTTACATCAAACTCGTCGTTATGGGCTTCTATTAAGCCTAGCGATAGAGTGATTGAAAGTATTATTAAGATATCGATGGTTGTTCTGGGTGTAATCCTGATTGTGTCAGCCATTGTGACTGTTTTCCCATTTATTTGGTCAGCTTTACTTTCGACACGCGATAGAGGGGAGATTTTTGGTACAGGAATCAGTTTTGCTATTGGTGATAGCTTGGCTATCAACTACGCCAAACTGAAAGAGATCATGCCCTTTTGGCAGGCGATGTTTAACTCTATTTACGTTGCGTTCTTAGGAACAACGATTTCGTTGCTGTTCTGTAGTATGGGTGGATATGCGTTTGCGGTATTTAAGTTCCGTGGCAAAAACATCCTATTTGGCATGCTGGTCGGTTCGATGATGATCCCGCCAGTGCTCAGCCTGATCCCGTATTTCATGATCGTTAAATTCTTAGGCTTGCTGGATAACCATGTATCGGTATGGCTTCCGTTTACGACGACACCATTTGGTATTTTCTTGATGCGCCAGCATGTGGTGGCATCGATTCCAAAAGAGCTACTAGAAGCAGCCAAGCTGGACGGCGCTGGTGAGTTTAGAACTTACTGGAGTGTAGTACTGCCATTGATGAAACCAGCACTCGCTACGTTAGCCATTGTTCAGTTTGTTTTCTTCTGGAACATGTTTATGCAGCCTTTAGTTGTACTTAACTCACCGGAAAATTATGTCATTACTCAGGCGCTGCGAAGTGTACAAGGCATTCCGAATACTCCTTGGGGAGCCGTAATGCTAGGAACCACGATTTCCATTTTACCATTAGTTATTACTTATCTGTTTGCTTCGAAGCAGATGATTAGTGGCTTAACTTCCGGTGCAGTAAAAGGTTAAAAGAAAAGATATGTCTATGAATAAATACCAGTTGCCGAAGGATTCACAACTACTTACTTCAGAATTTGTTTTCGGTGTTGCAACATCATCTTATCAGATTGAAGGTGGTGTTAATGAAGGTGGTCGTACACCTTCCATCTGGGATACTTTTTGCAAGGTGCCAGGCAAAGTCGATAAAGGCGACAACGGAGATGTTGCTTGTGACCACTATCATCTATGGAAGCAAGATATTGACATGATTGCAGGCTTAGGTGTGGATGCGTACCGCCTGTCTATTGCTTGGCCAAGAATTCTACCTCAGGACGGTGTTATCAATCCTGAAGGACTTAAGTTTTATGAGCAGATCATCGACGAGTGCCATGCTCGTGGTTTGAAAGTTTATGTGACGCTATATCACTGGGACTTGCCTCAGTATCTAGGTGACCGTGGTGGGTGGCTAAACCGAGAAACAGCTTATAAATTTGCTGAATATGCGGACGTTGTTAGTGCGCATTTCGGTAACAAAATCGATGTATATACAACACTGAATGAACCATTTGTTGCGGCTTTTTTAGGCTACCGCTGGGGAGAGCATGCACCGGGTATTAAGGGTGAGAAAGAAGGTTATTTAGCTGCTCATCATTTAATGTTAGCGCATGGTTTAGCAATGCCTGTGTTGAGGGAAAATGCTCCTGAGTCTAAGCATGGCATCGTGTTCAATGCGACACCGAGCTATCCAGTCAGTGAGCAAGATCAAGCGGCGGCTGACTACTGCGAAGCAGAGAACTTCCATTGGTTCATGGATCCTGTACTAAAGGGGGAATACCCAAGCTTAGTGGTTGAAAAACAACAGGCCAACATGCCAATGATCCTTGAGGGTGATCTAGAAATTATGTCTGCTCCTGTGGATTACATTGGTATCAACTATTACACCCGCAGTGTTGCTCGTTTTAATGAACACAACGAGATTGAAACGATTAAACCAGAAGGTGCGGAGTTCACTCATATAGGCTGGGAAATCTATCCGCAAGGCCTAACTGATCTTCTTGTAAGGATTGATCAGCGTTACGACAATGTACCGCCTTTATATGTTACGGAGAATGGTGCTGCTGGTAACGATTCAATTATCGATGGTGAAGTTAATGATGAACAACGTGTTCGTTATTTCCAAACTCACCTAGAAGCGGTCGATAACGCTATCCGTGCTGGCGTTCGTGTCGATGGCTATTTTGCTTGGAGTTTAATGGATAACTTCGAATGGGCATTTGGCTATGAACAGCGTTTCGGTATTGTCCACGTTGACTATGTAACCCAGAAAAGAACATTGAAGCAGAGCGCTATTGCTTACCGCAATATGCTTTTAGAGCGCGCCGAGGAGAACAAGTAATGGCAAAAGTAGAATTCCGTAATATTAAAAAATCTTTTGGAAATGTGGACGTCGTTAAGCATTTTGATTTTACAGTCAATGATGGCGAGTTTGTGGTTTTCCTTGGTCCTTCGGGTTGTGGTAAGTCTACAACGCTACGTATGTTAGCAGGTCTTGAAGACATCACTTCTGGCGAAATCTATGTTGATGAGAAATTAATGAACAAGATTGACGCTAAAGACCGTGATTTAGCGATGGTATTCCAAAGCTATGCTCTGTATCCACATATGACAGTGTATGAAAACATTGCTTTTGCGCTCAAGCTTAAAGGAATGAAGAAAACTGATATTGATGTGGAAGTGCGTAAAGCAGCTAAAATGTTGGAGCTAGAAGCATTACTGGACCGTAAACCGAAAGAGCTTTCTGGTGGTCAACGTCAGCGTGTTGCGATGGGCCGCGCGATGGTACGTACGCCGAAAGTGTTCTTGTTTGATGAACCGCTGTCTAACCTTGATGCCAAGCTACGTGGTGTGATGCGTGAAGAGATTAAACAACTGCACCGTGAACTGAAAACCACAACGATCTATGTAACCCATGACCAGATCGAAGCGATGACACTGGCTGACCGCATCGTGATCCTGAAAGATGGCTATGTGGCGCAGGTTGGTACGCCAACGGAAGTGTTTAAACGTCCTGCGAACAAGTTCGTAGCTCAGTTTATCGGTAACCCGTCAATGAACATGTTAGATGCGAAATTGGTCAATGAGCAGAACGAATACTTTATTGCTCTGGGCGATGTGAAAATTCCATTACCAGAGCGTTTCAAAGCTCATGCGTCTAAAAATCTAGCACTGCACTTCGGTATTCGCCCTACCGATATTCATTTGCGTCCAGAGCAAGTTGAGCACGATCGAGTTCTGCCAATTCCTGTGGCAATAAAAGACAAAGAGTTGCTTGGTGCGAGCATTTTATTGAGAACTGAAGTCGGTGGTCAGTCTTTGACTGTAGAAACACAAGCTGCAGAAGTTGATAGCAAAGAACTCACGCTTTACGTTGACCTAGATGCTATTCACTTATTCGACGCCCTGAGCGAAAAGTCACTGGCGCACTAGTCATTAGCCTTAACCTAAGACCCAAGAAAATTAATAGTTAGCTCCCACACGTATGGGGGCTAAGGATAGTGTTATGAAATTCGGATATTTTGACGATAACAATAAAGAATACATCGCCACCACGCCTTGTACACCCATTAAGTGGTGTAACTATGTCGGTACACTAGACTTTGGTGGCCTAGTTGACAGCAATGGTGGTGTTGTCTTGTGTAAAGGTGACCCTGCGCTGAACCGCATCACCAAATACATTGCTCAAATGCCTAATTCAGATTTTAAAGGCTCTACGCTCTATCTGAAAGTAACAAATCGTGAAGGTAAAGTTGAGGTCTTTTCACCTTTTTACACACCAACATTAAAGCCACTGGATAAGTTCGAAAACCATACTGGTCTTTCTTACACGACAATTATCTCTGAGGGTTATGGTGTTCGTTGTGAAGTCACTTTGTTTGTACCTAAAGATGCTCCAGTGTTACTTGAAGACATCAAAGTGACTAACTTAAGTGATGAAGAGCTGCATGTAGATGTTGTGCCTGTATTTGAATTCACTCACTTCGATGCTCTAAAACAGCTGGTCAATGCGGACTGGGTACCACAAACCATGACTCTTAAGGCGCATCAACAAGCGTCTGGTCATACCGTTCTAGAACAGTATGCCTTCATGAAACGCGACTACGCAGTAAACCTGATGACGGCAGATCGCCCTGCGACCTCTTTTGATGGTGACCGTCAGAAGTTCCTTGGCAATATGGGTTACGGTAGTTGGGCATCTCCTGAAAAACTATTTACGGATGAACTGGGAAATAGTGAGTGTCTACGTGGTGACAACATTGGCGCATTAAACTTGCGTTTAGGTTGGTTAGCCCCGCAGCAGAACGAACGTACCGTTGTACAGCTAACGCAAATGCCGAGCCTAGCACAAGCTGAACCGATGCTTGCGAAGTATCGTGATCATCAAGAAGTGGATAAGGCGTTTGACGCTCTGGCTACTCATTGGGACAACTATCTAGCGGCAGTTCAAGTCGAAACACCTGATCCCGCAATGAACTCAATGCTAAACATTCACAACCCTCGTCAGTGTCATACGACGAAAAACTGGTCGCGTTATCTTTCTCTTTATCAGCTTGGTTTCGGTGCTCGAGGCATTGGTTTTAGAGACTCTTCGCAAGACACTCTTGGTGTTATCACCCATATGCCTGAAGAAGCGCGTGAGTTTATCGAACGTCTGCTTTCTGTACAAAACATTAATGGTTCGGCAATGCACCAGTTCTTTCCATCAACAATGGAAGCGAACGCAGGTGACTCTCGTGAAGAAGAAGATCGTCCTGATTACTATGGCGATGACCACTTGTGGATTGTTTACGCAGTAACGCAGTACGTCAAAGAAACTGGTAATGCAGCGTTTCTTGATAAGCTTATCCCGTTCTATCAGAAAGATAAGCAAGGTAAACCTGTTGAATCGGCGAGCGTGTGGGAACACTTGTGTCGCGCGATTGAATTCACTCGTGGTAATACTGGTCAACATGGCTTGCCACTGCTTGGTTTTGCAGACTGGAACGATACGGTGAACTTGCCAACAGGTGCTGAGTCTTTAATGGTTGCCAGCATGTACGGTAAAGCGTTACTCGATATGCTCGATCTCTGCCGCTTGCGTGGTGAAGAAGACCGTGCCGCGCAGTATCAGGCACAGTATGAGCAGATGAAGGCCATCGTTAACCAATGTGGCTGGGATGGTGAGTGGTTTGTGCGCTACTTTGACGAGCAAGGACAACCTGTCGGTTCTCATATCAACGCGCAAGGCCAAATCTATACCAATGGTCAAAGCTGGCCAGTAATCGCAGGCTTTGCAGAGCAAGAGCGCGCGACTCAGGCGCTTAACTCGGTATACACCAAACTCAATACGGCAAACGGCATTAAGCTTTCAACCCCTGGCTACAATGGTTTTAACCCGAACCTTGGTGGTGTTTCAACTTATCCACCGGGCGCGAAAGAAAATGGCGGTATTTTCCTGCACTCAAACCCTTGGGTGATGATTGCTGAAGCGAAAATGGGTAACGGTGATCGTGCTTACGAGTACTACCGCCAGATTAACCCTGCATCAAAGAATGATTCGATTGATATCTTTGAATCTGAACCTTATTGCTACCCGCAAAACATTCTTGGTGATGAGCATCCGCAGTTTGGTCTTGGCCGAAACGCTTGGCTGTCGGGCACATCTTCATGGACTTATGTTGCTGGAACACAATGGATTTTGGGTATTCGCCCAGATGTCGATGGCTTGATTGTTGACCCTTGTATTCCATCAGATTGGAAAGAGTTCCGTGTTAAGCGTCAGTTCCGTGGTGCTACTTACCATATTCACGTAACCAACCCAGGCAAGGTAAGCAAAGGTGTGGCGGAGTTACGCGTTAATGGTGAAGTCCTAGCAGGTAACAAAGTGCCTGTGTTTACTGAAGGTGAACATCAAGTAGAGGTAAGACTCGGCTAGTGAATGAGGGGGAGCATTGCGCTCCCCACTTTTTGAACTCGTCAATAGAACTAGACAAATGTGGCTTGGCACTGCCACTCAAATTGAACGGTTTCCTCTGGAGCCAGCTCCAGTAGACCAATGTGATTATTGAATGCATCAGCAGGGCAAGTCATTGGCTCAATCGCAATACTAGGCTCCGAGGGAGGCGTATAGAGTTGCACGAACGAGTAGCCCTTGCCTTGGTTGAACTGTAAAGAAGCGCTCTTGTCATCACGTATCAGTGCAAGAGTTTGCTCTGATGAGTCACTGAACTGGTAGCAGTTATTGAGGTTAACGCCTTCCAATGAAGTTGGGGTAGAGAAGACGTTGCTAGAAATATATTGCCCGGTAGGTAAATCGTGTTGGTGTTCGAGCTCGGTATGAGCCGCCATAGTGAGTTGACAATGTTTGAGGTCACAACCGAGAGAAAAGTAGGGGTGCCACGCATCTCCAAATGGGAAATGTTCGGTGCCTAAGTTGGTAATGGTCGTATTGCAGCTTAAGGTTCCTTGATAGTCAATCCGATAACGGACATCAAGGCAAAACGCGAAGGGATACCCATCCGCTAATTTAGTGGTTTCAAAGCGAAATGTGGCTTCGGCGTATTCACTATTGGCTTCATGCGCGACCAGTTTAAAAGGTTGGTTATAGAGCAAACCGTGTACTGCATGCTCAGACCATGGAAAGTTGGCTTCGAGCTTGTAGTCACGTTGTCTATAGCAGTAGTGGCCTGCTTTTAGTCGATTTGGAAAGGGAAAGAGTTTTGCACTACGGGAAAGGAATGGATGAGATTGAATCAAATCATGACTGTCTTGGTATCCCACAATAAATGAAAATGGACTGTGGTTAACTCGATATTGATTAATGATAGCACCAAAGTCTTGAATAATATCGACTTGAATTCCTAGCTCCGAATTTAAAATTGTTGTGGAATTGAGTTCCCCAAAATTGTTTTTAATTAATTTAAACATAAATATTCTCCTTTTTTTAGATATTAAAGGATGAGTTTAAATATTCAATATTGGATTTGAAAATATGATAAATAAAATTCCATATACATCGTATTCAGGTCAAGCAGGTACATTATGTAGTAAAGGGAATGCCGTTGAGTTTCTTCAACCTTGGTATACTCCGATCTCCACAACACCTGCTAACACAGGGATGGCCGTTGGTGGTATCGGTTCGACATTTACCTTGACACCGCAAGGCAACACACCGAACTTTAGCTTCATTCCCGGCATATTCGTGGATTGTGAATATGAGAATATTCACTTTAATGATTTTTATTTCTCAGTGATGGATGAACATTCACTTGATAACATTGATATTCCAAATATTGATGAACTGTTACTTTTCTTAAGATTTTATCCAGCAGATTTGTCATTTGTTATTTCTTCTTCGGATAATAAAGAATCAATTCTTTCTGGAATAAAAAATTGTTTGCGTTCAGGTTTGTTCTATAAAAATAATAAATACAACTTTGAACGTTGGAATATTGACTTTTCAGATAAGACCCAAAAGGCCATCGTAAATAATCCTTCTGGTCTTGAAACACAATTGCTCGTTGCCATCGATTTCTTTAATGGTTTAGTAATAAATAACTCTGTGCGTGCTCTGTCACTGACGGCTAATAATGGATCAAGTGTTGAATCCATTGACCCAAGCAACATAGAGTACCGTGCTCTTTATCCGATTGCTGAGTATGAATATCAAGGGCTTGACCCTGTTACGCTAACGCGTCAGGTCATTTCACCTATTGTGAAAAACGACCCAATGCTTTGTAGCTTGCCAATGCACTGGAACCACTTTGAGGTGAGTAACCGTAGTGACAAAACTCAGCTTGTCACCTTGGTTCAACCGTTACGCAATTTGATTGGTTCAACGTATAAGAAAGCACGTGAAGGTGTTCAAGATTCTTGTTGTCACTTAGTTCAAAACGCCATTAGCCAACAACATCAACCAGTAACTATCTCTGGTGCTGGTTTTGAATTCCATGGCGTGAATATGACATCGAACTCACCTTATGATAGTGATATCTCTGGGGAAGTTTTGTATGGCGTACATACTGAACTTGATGGTGTCGCAGATGGGCAAGTAACGGTTACCGTTAAGCCTCAGCTCTACTGCAGCAAAGCCGATCAACAAATTGAGCGAGCATTAAAAACAGGCCGTACCAATGAACATTTTGATCGTGGTATCTATAGTGGCCGAGAGCCATTGAGCGCTTTGGTCTGTGTGCAAGTGACTCTTAAGCCCGGCGAGACGATTGCGCTTCGATTTGCGCAAGTGATGGATCACAGCAAGATTCTGTTGGATGGTTGGGAAAGTGAAAAAGCTTATGCCCGTTACTTTGATGCTCAATCGCGAGCGCAATCTATTCTCAACCAGACTTTGCCGAGACTGAGCGAGATCGAGCAAAACATTATCAGCCAACAGCGCGAGTTCCTTGATAATGCCAGCCAAACCTTTGTTGATAATGACAGTGCGCTTCGTTTCGCCACCATGGCGATGAACAGCTTGTCCTTTTTAGCGGAATCTACGGTATGGGATAAGGAAAACGTACTTCTGGTGAAAGAGTGTGTTGATTACCCATTTTTTAACTCACTGGATGTGTATTTCTACGGTTCATTTTCTCTGCTCTATCTACTTCCAGAGCTTGATGGCTGCGTAATGAAACACTTCGCCAAAGCCATCTTAAACAGTGACGAAAAGCTGCGACGCTACTGGGAGTATGAAGATAAGCCTTATGCAGAGCTGGTGGACGAGAAATATCAGGGAAGCAGAGCTGAACGCGGGGCGGTCATTCACGATCTGGGCAGTCCTTTTGATATTGAGCCAGACGCTTACAGCTGGCATAACGTCAAAGAGTGGAAAGACTTAGCGCCTAAATTCATTCTGATGGTGTATCGCCACTGGCAAAAAACGGGCGACCGCGAAGTGGTTGAAAGTTGTTGGTCATCTGTGAAAGAGAGTATCGATTATCTGACCAATCTTATTGAAGATGGAGACACTCTGCCTTTGACCCGAGGTACTGACGATACCTTTGATAATCTTGCTTCGCATGGTGTTTCAATCTACTGTGGTAGTTTATGGGTAGCAGGCTTGCGTGCAGCGAGCGAACTGGCTTTGTTGGTTGGTGAAGAAGAGTTGGCTAGAAGCTACACACAACGTTCTAATGATGCTCTTGAAACACTGGAGCGAGGGCTTTGGGACGAACAAAAGGGCTACTACCACTTCTTTATCACCCCTGTACAGGCTAAGCATTTAACCGGAAAAGGTTATGAATCACTTGAAAAAATTGGCTTAATGCTGACAGGTGATACTGTGTATGATGCTAGCTTAGTAAACGCTTACATAGATGCTTACGACTTAGATAGCAGCGTCAGTAAGCGCGACCAACGCTTGACTAAGAAACAAAGCTTGATGGATTTGGCTCCGGAAGCATTCACTATAGAGTTTACGCAGTTAGAAGTAGATTCCGATAACAGCTTTGGTGATGCTTTGTTGGCGGACAGCTATTTGAAACTGGTTGATTTGCCAGGCTTATTTGATTCATCACGCATTGAACGTACGCTAGATTTTATCTATCAGACCAACTTTATGACTAACAGCCCTAAATTGGGGGTTGCGAATATGACGCTGGCAGATGGTAGACCTCACGATGCGTTTCAGGCGCAAGATGTTTGGATTGGCGTTCAGTTTAGTGTTGCGACTGCACTGCGTCTTGCGGGTAAGCAAGCGCAAGCAGAGCGATTGATGGATGCGGTATATCAGGCACTTTACAGCATGGCAAAAATTCCTTTCGCTGCTCCGGAAGGGTTTAACTGCTCTGTTACTGTAAGCGACAACGATATTGCACAACGCTTTGACGTAACGTCAGAGGTGGCGAGTGAGTTGTTACTGCACCTAAAGGAGGTTGGTCACTTGTTTGCTGATGGTCGGGTGAATCCAGATCTGACTCAAAACATTGAGGAGTTTGCGCTGAGTTTGTCAAATTTACCTTCAAACGTCGATTATCGTGAACTTCACACTTGGCTGTTAAGTACAGGTTTGAAATACACTGCAGGACGATACTTCCGACCAGGGATGATCTACTCCTATCTCTATAGATAAAGTGGTTGAGTGGTTCAAAGGTTAATATGTGGGATTGAGTGTAAAAGCCAATCCCATTTTAAACTTCATATACTGATAAAAAATATAACGAGGGGTAAGGTTTATGGCCAACAAGAAGAAAAAAGCTCCAACTGTTTATGATGTAGCAAAATTAGCGGGCGTATCACCCAGTACTGTTTCGCGTTTTTTAAACCGGACCACTTATGTTGCGGAAGATAAAAGCCATAAAATAGAACAAGCTATCACCGCCCTTGGTTACAAGCCAAACTTCCAAATGCAACAGGATAAAAGCCGCCGCTCTATGACGATTGGTGTTTTAGTTCAGCACCCTGACAGCCCTTATACCAGTAGTATTCTTAACGATATGGAACGCGTTCTTTTGGCACAAGGCTACTCTTTAGTATTGGCGACTGGACATTGGCAGAACAAGTTGGAAATGCATGCGCTTGAATATCTAATGAAGTGTGCTGTTGACGGGTTGATCGTTGTGACCGGTAGCTTAAGTGAGCAAATGATTTTGAAAACCGCAGAGTCGGTCCCTGTAGTGGCTGTGGGCTATAACATTGAGGGAGAAAATATCCGTTCACTGAATTTGGATAACGTGATGGGGGGCTATATTGCGACTTTGCACTTGTTACAACTCGGCCATATGAATATTGCTCATATTAAAGGGCTAGAGAGTCAGCCAGACTCAAGAGCACGCCTCAAAGGTTATAAAAAAGCTTTGCTTGAAGCGAATATCAAACCTAATCCTAAGCTGATTAAGCAGGGCGATTTTAGATCAGAGACCGGATATCAAATGACGGTGGAGTTAATCGAATCAAAAGTTCATTTCTCAGCACTGTTTGCAGCCAATGACCAAACGGCTTACGGCGCGATCAAAGCGTTGACTGACCATGGTTACAAAGTACCAGAAGATGTCTCGGTGGTTGGATTTGATGATTTGCCCGTTTCACAATATTTCACACCGGCATTGACTACCTTGCGTCAGCCAATAGAAGAAATTGGTGCGTTGTGCGCGCGATCCATGCTGAACTTACTTTCTGGAGAGCGACACGAAGTCAGATTACCACCAATTGATCTTATCGTCCGTCAGTCAACCAAGTCGATTTATCGATAAGATTTCTTGAAACAGATTCATTAGCTTAGTGGCAAGTGTTAGCACTATCACGAAGGCAAAAATAGGCATGTTTCAACTGTTTTTTTTTGTGCGCAGGCATCAAATTATTGGCCATGAAATCGCTTACTTTCTAGGGGTTGTAATTTATATGTCTAGGAGAAAGTATGCACAAATTCAAACTCTCACTGGCAACCATACTGATTCTTTCATCGTGTTCTGTTTATGCTAATGAGCAAATTAAGAACGGTCAATTTGATGGGAATATGGACGGTTGGTGGAATGCTGGCGCAGATGTAAAAATCAATAATGGCGAAGCATGTCTTGAGATTCGGAGTCCGGGAGAGAATCCTTGGAATGTAATCTTAGGGCAAGGTGGGATCGGGCTGACAAACAATGCTGATTACGAAGTCTCATTTGATGCGTATGCAACCGTTAATACTCAAATGAGAACCCTTATTCAACATGAAGGTCCTCCTTATACGAACTACTTTGTTGATGAAACAAAAGTTTCACCGAAGAAGAAGAGCTATAAGTTTAAGTTCAACCATGATGTTGAGAGCGACGCAAAAACCGAATTCCAGTTTCAGATGGGTGCCCAGAAGAAGGGAACCGTCTGTGTTAGTAATGTTTCGGTTGTCGGTGAAAAATACATTGAAGAGCTGAAGATCAATTCTGTTCGCGCTAACCAAGTGGGTTATCTTCCTCAAGCCGATAAATTTGTTTTTGTTGCCAATGAATCCAAAGAACCTTTGAAGTGGGTACTAACCAACAGCAGCAACATCAATATTGATTTAGGTAAAACGGAAGTTTTTGGTCTTAACAAGGCATCTGGCGAATTTATTCACCGTATTGATCTATCGGGTTACAAATCAGACATGAGTGGTCTGAAAGTTAAAGTCGGTGAGGACGAAAGTTTTCCATTTAAAATCAGTGAAGATATCTACAGCCAATTGAAATACGATGCGTTGTCTTATTTCTATCAAAACCGCAGCGGTATTGATATCGATAAAGCGTTAGTACAGCGTGACGACTTAGCGCGCCCAGGCGGCCATATGAGCGATGTGGTGACCTGTTTTGATAAGACGGACAGCTGGGGTAATCAATGGCCAGGCTGTGATTTTACTATTGATGTAACTGGCGGTTGGTATGACGCAGGTGATCATGGTAAGTATACTGTTAACAGCGGCATATCTACGTGGACCCTTTTGAACCTGTTTGAAAGAGGCAAATGGTTAGATAATGCACCACTTCCTTTTGCCGAAGGGAAGGTGAAAATTCCTGAAGCTGGAAACGGTGTCAATCCTTTGCTGTCTGAAGCTCGTTGGAATATCGAGTTTATGTTGGCAATGCAGATTGACACTGACAGCCCAGTAGCTGTGCCTGTTGGCGATCAGTCCGAAGATAAATCGCTTAAACTGACTAAGATTGACGCAAAAGGTATGGCTTTCCATAAAGTTGCTGATGAAGCTTGGACTGGTATGCCATTACCTCCTCATATGGACACCCAGAAGCGATATGTGGGTTACCCAACGACCGCGGCTACTTTGAACTTATCAGCAATTGGTGCTCAATGCGCCCGAATTTGGAAAGAGATTGATCCTAAGTTCTCAAAAAGCTGTTTGAACGCGGCGCAAGAGGCTTGGGATGCGGCGAACAAGAACTCTAATATTCTTGCCTACGATAACTTTACTGGTTCTGGTCCATACGATGATAAAGAGCTTTCAGATGAGTTCTACTGGGCAGCAAGTGAACTTTATATCACCACTGGTGAGAGCAAGTACCTTAAAGCACTAAAAGCTTCTCCTCATTATCTAGAGACACCAAAAGGCAACATTGAGGCCGATGGCGAAATGTTCTGGGGATACACTGCACCTTTAGCTACAATAAGCTTAGCCGTTGTGCCTAATGGGTTGGGTGAGGACCAAATCAAAGTTGCAAGAAACAACTTAATTACAACCTCTGATAAATTTGTGGGGCAGATTGAGAACGAGGGGTACCATATTCCTTATACGGTAGAAGAATACCCATGGGGCTCGAACTCAAGTTTTGTAAACAGAGCTATATTCTTAGTCTATGCGAACGATTTTACGGGCGACGTTAAGTACGTGAAAGCGGCGGCAAATGCGATGGATTACTTACTTGGCGCTAACCCAATGAACCTGTCTTATATTACGGGCTACGGTACTAATGCAGCTAAGAGTCCTCACCACCGTTTTTGGGCACATGCTGCTGATGAAAAATCACCGGCTCCTGCGCCTGGTGCGCTAGTGGGTGGACCGAACTCAACGAGTTACAGTGATCCTGTTGCTGCGCCATTGAAGGGATTATGTGTAGGTCAAACTTGTTATCGAGATAGCATCAATGCGTGGTCGTTTAATGAGATCACGATTAACTGGAATGCGCCATTAGTTTGGGTTGCTTCTGCTTTGGATGAAGGGCAACTAAATTAATTAGTTATATTAATACCGGCCACCTTAAGTTGTTCTCTGAAGTTCAATTTAAGGTGGCTAATATTCATTTATTTATCTTCGATGATATAAAATAAATAACGAGTATAGGTATTTAGTTATAACTATTTTATATCAGCATGATCTATAGTCAGCCCAAGTACTAACATATTATCTTTGATAGTGACATTATCCTTAGAAAATGTAACCAAGTTTCCATCGAAACTCCAATCACCTTTACCCCAGCGTTTTTCATCAAAGTCATTGAAATTATCACGCCATTGTAAATTGAATTCACCATTGTCATAGCTATGATATTCAATCCAATCGACATATTGATATAGTGGGAGGTTATCTATATTAAATGTACCAACCCATTCGGCGGCTTTAGAAATCCATAGATTCATGCGATAACTTTGAAAAGAATCCCGCATAGAAACAACTTGCTTTGATGTTGCTGCGCTCTCTTTATAGATAATTTTTCCATCAACTAACCATGAAATTTCATTAGGTGTCCAAATTAATGTAAATTCGTGGAACTGGTCGATATTATCTACATGATGAACTCTCTCTGAGTGTACTCGCTTGGTAAGGTTACCTGTGATGAGGTTGGTTTGGAGTTGGTTTGGTTTTTTTCCAATGACTTCGATATCAATCTCGCGCCAAGGAATACCACCTTGCCAAGATTCATTATCATAAGTGAAAAAAGATGATACCACTCCAGGTTTTGATACCATTTTCATTCGCATAACAAACTTGCCAAACTTTATTTTATCTTTGCTATATACTTCAGCGCCGTACAGAGCTGTTTCACTGTTATTTAACTTTCCTGTTTTATTTAAAGTATCTTGATTTATTTCTTCAGATAATTGTTCTTTACTGGTTATTGGTGAATACTGACATCCAAACAATACACTCCCTGTTAAAATAACTAATACTGGCTTTGTTAAATTAATCATAATCATCCTATACTGGCGAAATATTAGAATCTAATAATAACTAATTTTATACAATATAAGTACTATATTAGTGATGAAAATATTATTTGTTTGACATTTTATTTATGAAATTAAGTTTGTTAATGTTTTTGGGATTATATATTGTTATTTATAGAGTAAAGTAAAAATTAAATAAAAATTGTTATCGGTATACTCAATGTAATACTTTAGGTAAGGTCTTGTATTTATGTTTGTTTTTGTGCAAGGATAGGATTTGGACTGCCTTGGTGTAATTGAAAAAATGGTAAAATAGTCTGTAAGTCGACAAGGAAATAAAGGTGAGGAATATCAGGGGGAGTCGAGTGTAAACTAACCTTCCAGCACGTTTAGGCGTGGAAAACTAAAGCCATCTGTTAGGAAGACAGCTTTGTATATTTCATCTATTGTGAGTTTTTAAGAAAACAGCCCTGAAGATAAATAGCGATCTCCACGATCACAGATGATCGCAACCACTACGGATCCAGGATTCTGTTTTGCGATTTCTATGGCAGCAAATACGGCGCCACCAGAGCTGACACCTGCACTGATCCCTTCCTCTCGCGCCAACGCTCGGGCTGTTTTTTCTGCTGATTCTTGGTCAATGTCGATCACTTGATCAATGGTCGAATCATCATAGATACCCGGTAAGTACTCTTGTGGCCAACGGCGAATTCCCGGAATCGCACTGCCTTCAGAAGGTTGCAAACCGACAATACTCACATCCGGATTTTTCTCTTTTAGATAACGAGAAACACCCACGATAGTGCCAGTTGTCCCCATACTCGAGACAAAGTGAGTTATTTTACCCTGGCTTTGTTGCCAGATTTCTGGACCGGTTGAATTATAGTGAGCATCAGGGTTATCAGCATTGTTGAATTGGTCAAGAACGATGCCTTTTCCTTCGCTTTGCATTTGCAGAGCTAAGTCCCGTGCGCCTTCCATTCCCTGCTCTTTGGTGACCAGAATCAGCTCAGCACCGTAAGCCTGCATTGAGTCTTTACGTTCCTGAGTTGAGTTGTCCGGCATAATAAGAATCATTTGATAGCCTTTGATAGCAGCCGCCATGGCCAGAGCAATACCTGTGTTGCCGCTGGTGGCTTCAATGATGGTATCGCCGGGTTTAATCGTTCCTCGAGCTTCTGCCTGAATGATCATGTTAAGTGCCGGACGATCTTTCACTGAGCCAGCAGGGTTATTGCCTTCAAGCTTCACTAGTACGGTACTTTGGCTACCTTCAGCTAGTCGTTGTAGTTTCACTAAAGGCGTTTGGCCTACATAAGCTTCAATGGTTGGAAAGTCAGACACTTGTTTCCCTCTATAGCTGAAATGATTTCTGAACCTGATTGGTCTTTGTTTGTTGCTATTGTGTATTTCTTCTTCATTTATACCCAAGTGACCTCAAGATGCAGGATTCAGAGCTGCATCAATGAGTTCAGAACAAGCTCAATAACGGTAGGAATGGTTACTCCCTTTCAACGTTATTGAGCGCAGGGATGGGCTCATTGATGAGCTCCCGAAGGGCGAGTTTTATTCGCTCTTATGCTGCGTTACTGATTTTTAACGTAGAATAACTATGTTTTCAAATCAGTGCCTTGCTTAAGAACGACTAAATTCTCGCTGAACCAGCATCTTGAGGTTACTTGGGTATATACACAAGTCCTATTAACATCCAATATACAATTTATTGTTTGATAATATTCCAAAAGGTTCTATTTATAACCTTTGTTATAATCATTTTATACACATATTCTAGTCACAAAGGATGCCATACCGGCAACGTGAATTTGGAGTATGAATATAATGAAACGAATGAAGTCAGCTCTTGCAGCCCTGCTAATTGCAGGTTCATTTAATGCATCAGCAGCAGATCAAGCAATCTTAAACTCTTCCTACGACATCGCTCGTGAACTGTTCGCAACTTATAACCCAATTTTTGCAAAGCACTGGGAAGAGAAGACTGGTAAAACGATTGAGATTAAGCAATCTCACGGTGGTTCTTCTGCTCAAGCGCGTTCAATTCTTCAAGGTTTGTCGGCAGACGTCGTCACATTTAATCAGGTGACTGACGTGCAGGTTTTGCATGATAAAGGAAAACTGATTCCAGCAGACTGGCAAAGCAAACTGCCTAACGCGAGTTCTCCTTATTACTCAACCACTGCGTTTTTAGTTCGTAAAGGCAATCCTAAGAACATTCAGGATTGGGGCGATCTTGCTCGTGAAGGTGTCGCTTCAGTATTCCCTAACCCGAAAACTTCAGGTAACGCTCGTTACACTTATCTGGCAGCGCTTGGTTATGCACAGAAAACATTCGGTAAAGATAGTGAAGCGAAGCAGGACGAATTCCTAAAACAAATGCTGGCTAATGTCGCTGTGTTTGATACAGGCGGTCGTGGTGCAACAACTTCATTTGTTGAGCGCAAGATCGGCGATGTTCTAATCACGTTTGAATCAGAAGTAAACAATATCCGTAAACAATACGGTGAAGATAACTACGAAGTCGTTGTTCCTAAAACGTCTATTTTGGCTGAGTTCCCAGTTGCGGTTGTTGAGCGTAATGCAAAGCGTAATGGGTCAACTGAAGTGGCAACTGAGTACCTTTCTTACCTATATAGCGAAGAAGCTCAACGCATGTTAGCCGGTTTTAACTACCGTGTTCATGATGAGAAAGTGAAAGCTGAGTTTGCTGACCGTTTCCCACAAGTACAACTACTAACAGTGGAAGAAATCGCGGGTGGTTGGGATAACGCAATGAAAACTCAATTCGCGAGCGGTGCTAAGTTAGATCAATTGCAACGTCGTTAATCTCTTTAAGTATATCGTTACCGCTCGTTCAGGGCGGTAAACAATCATTTTCCTACGGTAATTTTGAGGGTTTATGAGCGGATCTCACGCGACTTCTCGCCCAAAACATCAACGAGTGCTTCCCGGTTTCGCTATCAGCTTAGGTATTTCTTTGCTGTTCATCAGCTTAATTCTATTGCTGCCTGCTACAGGGCTAGTGATGCAAACCAAGGGAATGTCACTGAATGAGTACTGGTATGTGATTACGGATCCTCGTTTAGTGGCGAGTTATAAAGTCACTGTTGGATCTGCATTTATCGCTTCTCTATTTAATGGTGTTCTCGGTTTATTGCTGGCTTGGGTTTTGGTTCGTTACCAATTTCCTGGCAAGCGTATTCTAGATGCATTGGTGGATTTACCATTCGCGTTACCAACAGCTGTTGCGGGTATCACTTTAGCCACGCTTTACTCAAGCAGCGGATGGTTGGGTAGCATTTTAGAAAGCATCGGTATTAAGGTCGCTTACACACCATTGGGCATTATCGTGGCGATGGCATTCACCAGTATTCCTTTTGTTGTGCGTACGGTTCAGCCTGTATTGGAAGAGATTTCACGTGAAGAAGAAGAAGCGGGAATGACGCTTGGCGCATCAGATAGCGCAGTGTTCTGGCGAGTGATTATGCCTTCTTTACGTCCTGCACTATTGGTGGGTATTGCGTTGTCATTTACACGCAGTTTAGGTGAATTTGGTGCTGTGATTTTTATCGCAGGCAACATGCCTTACGTGAGTGAAATTACGTCGTTAATGATTTTTGTCCGCTTGCAGGAATTTGATTTCCCAGCTGCAAGCGCGATCGCTTCAGTTGTTCTTTTAACGTCACTGTCTTTGCTACTTGTTATTAACTTATGGCAAGGCGCTTATTTGCGTCGTATTCACGGTAGATAAGGGGTCACTATGTCGCAGCCTTTACGTGTTGGTGAAAAGCCGTTGGTTAAGTGGAGTTTAATTTCACTGGCGCTGTTTTTTGTCACTATTCTATTGCTGATTCCTCTGATGAGCATTTTCCAGCAAGCGTTTGCCAGTGGTTTAGAAACTTATTTCAACAATTTGAGTGAGCCAGATACGCTGCACGCGATTGGTTTAACTCTCATTGTTGCGCTGCTTACTGTGCCAATTAACTTAGTTTTTGGTGTCATGCTCGCATGGGTGGTGACACGCTTTGAATTTGCTGGCCGCAAGTTCCTGATTACTTTAATTGATATCCCGTTTGCGGTATCGCCAGTGGTTGCTGGTCTTCTCTATCTGTTGCTTTACGGCAGCAGTGGTTGGCTGGGTGAGTGGCTGTTTGAACATGATTTGCAAATCATGTTTGCCTGGCCGGGTATCGTATTAGTAACGGTATTTGTTACTTGTCCTTTTGTCGCTAGAGAGTTGATTCCACTCATGCAGCAACAAGGTCGTTCTGATGAGGAAGCGGCGGTTATTCTGGGGGCTTCATGGTGGCAATTGTTCCGTCGTGTGACACTGCCGAATATTAAATGGGCGCTGATTTATGGTGTCATTCTGACCAACGCCAGAGCGGTTGGTGAGTTTGGTGCAGTCGCAGTGGTATCGGGAAATATACGTGGTGAAACCAACACCTTACCGTTACATGTTCAGTTGCTGTATGAGGATTATCAATCTGAAGCCGCATTTGCGAGCGCATCATTACTGGCATTTATTGCTTTATTAACCCTGATTCTGAAAGCCTTTGTTGAATGGCGACAAGAACGAAATCATGCAAATGAACAAGAGCAGCAAGGAACGTTATGAGTATTCGTTTAGATAATATTTCCAAGCAATTTGGCAAGTTCCAGGCACTGTCGCCACTTTCCTTAAATATTGATGATGGTGAAATGATTGGCCTTTTAGGTCCATCTGGCTCAGGTAAAACAACGCTTTTACGTATTATTGCGGGCTTAGAAAATGCTAATACAGGCTCTATTCATTTCCGTGATCGTGATGTAACCAACGTCCACGTTCGTGACCGCCGTGTGGGATTTGTTTTTCAAAACTACGCTTTGTTCCGGCATATGACCGTTGCTGATAACGTGGCTTTTGGTTTGCAAGTAATGGAGCGTTCACAACGCCCTAATTCTGCGGAAATCAGTAAGCGAGTTAAGCAGTTACTGGAAATTGTTCAACTGGGTCATTTGGCGGGACGTTACCCTGAGCAGCTTTCTGGTGGTCAGAAGCAGCGTATTGCTTTAGCTCGCGCTCTAGCAACTCAGCCAGAAGTATTGTTACTTGATGAACCGTTTGGCGCATTGGATGCCAAAGTACGTAAAGATTTACGCCGTTGGTTACGCAGTCTTCACGATGAATTGGGCTTTACCAGCGTGTTTGTGACTCACGATCAGGATGAAGCGTTAGAGCTTTCTGACCGTGTAGTGGTCATGAGCAACGGTAAAATTGAACAAGTAGACTCGCCGGTTGAACTATACGCGCACCCCAATAGCCGCTTTGTGTTTGACTTTTTTGGCAATGTTAATCAGTTTCAGGCCAATTGGAATAATCAGCAGTGGCAAAACGGTAATGCTTTTGTTCAACCACTGGTTACTGAAGCGACGCAGAAAAATGGTTCTCTCTATATTCGTGGTCATGAACTGAGTTTATCGAAGAAAGACAATAGTCAGGCATCGCTTCCTTGCGAAGTTGTAGCGATTAACCCTGTCGGTGCTGAAGTTCGGGTGGAACTATCACCGATTGGTTGGGAAACTGAAGAACTGTGGGAAGCGAAACTGTCACACCGCACGTTGAATGAACAGCCTCTAAGTCGTGGCGATCAGGTATTTGCCACTCCTCAGGTTGGATACTTCTTTGCTGAAGATTCAAATGCTGAACCGGAAGTTTTACGTTGGCCGTTCTTGGCCCCAGGTAACCTAAACTTTGAGATCTGAATCTTAATCATATCTATTCTAAGAGTGCCCATGTGGCACTCTTGTCGTATCTGAGGTTGGCAATTGGTTAGCTATCGGTTAGCTTTACCAGAGCAAATGATTTAGGAAGGTTAGTCGATGGATTCACTTTATCTACTCAGTCAGGAAGTCGGTGATTTGTTGCTGGAAAATAATCAGCTACTGGTTACCGCTGAATCGTGTACTGGCGGTGGTGTTGCAACTGCGATTACTGAAGTGGCAGGCAGTTCTGCTTGGTTTGACCGTGCTTTTGTAACCTACAGTAACGAAGCGAAGCAAGAGATGCTCGGTGTAAAACCTGAAACGCTTGCAGAGTTTGGTGCGGTGTCTGAGCCGGTGGTATTTGAAATGGTGCAAGGGGCGCTGAAAAACGCTAAGGCAACCATTGGGGTTTCAATTAGTGGTATCGCTGGTCCAGCCGGTGGTAGTGAAGAAAAGCCTGTGGGTACGGTATGCTTTGCCTGGGCTGATAAAGCAGGTTGGTTACACATTGAAACCAAACACTTTTCTGGTGATAGAGGTGAAGTAAGAACCCAAGCGGTTGATTATGCCTTGGAGACGTTGAAAGAGTATTTTTTGTCTCAGGCGCTTAAAAGCAGTTAAGTTTCTGACTTTCGATTAATCGAAGAATTTTTTCATACAGGGGTAGACACTGTATGAATCAACAGTATAATGAGCAACATTCTGACGTAATAAGTCAAACTCATTTCGAAGCATTCACGTATCACGCGAGTGACAGTCTGGAGAAAGTAATGGACGAGAATAAACAAAAAGCCCTAGCCGCAGCGCTTGGTCAAATTGAAAAGCAGTTCGGTAAAGGTTCTATCATGAAATTGGGCGACAACCGCACAATGGATGTTGAAACAATTTCTACTGGTTCACTTTCTTTAGATATCGCACTCGGTGCCGGCGGTTTGCCAATGGGTCGTATCGTTGAGATTTACGGTCCGGAATCTTCAGGTAAAACAACACTGACTCTTGAGCTTATTGCTGCTGCACAACGTGCAGGTAAAACCTGTGCGTTTATCGATGCT
Source organism: Vibrio sp. (assembly GCA_048259585.1). Lineage (GTDB taxonomy): Bacteria > Pseudomonadota > Gammaproteobacteria > Enterobacterales > Vibrionaceae > Vibrio. Next base: position 164,936 of record JBLXHN010000005.1, read on the forward strand.
GAGCATGCTCTTGATCCTGTCTATGCGAAAAAACTGGGCGTACAAATTGATGACCTACTGGTTTCTCAGCCAGATACGGGTGAACAAGCTCTGGAAATCTGTGACGCACTAGCTCGTTCAGGCGCTGTTGACGTAATGGTTGTTGACTCGGTTGCAGCTCTAACACCTAAAGCAGAGATTGAAGGTGAAATGGGTGACAGCCACATGGGGCTACAAGCTCGTATGCTTTCACAAGCAATGCGTAAGCTAACGGGTAACCTGAAACAGTCTAACTGTATGTGTATCTTCATTAACCAAATCCGTATGAAAATTGGTGTAATGTTTGGTAACCCGGAAACAACAACGGGTGGTAACGCACTTAAGTTCTACGCTTCTGTCCGTCTAGATATTCGTCGTACGGGTTCGATTAAAGAAGGCGATGAAGTTGTAGGTAACGAAACTCGCATCAAAGTGGTTAAGAACAAAATTGCTGCACCATTTAAACAAGCGGATACACAGATTCTTTATGGCCAAGGTTTCAACCGTGAAGGTGAGCTTATTGACTTAGGTGTGAAACACAAGCTCGTTGAAAAAGCAGGTGCATGGTACAGCTACAATGGCGATAAGATCGGCCAAGGTAAAGCAAATGCATGTAAGTATCTGCGTGAAAACACGGAAGCTGCAGCAACTATCGATGCTAAACTGCGCGAGATGTTACTGGCACCGGCTGTTGAAGCAGAAGATGCTCCAGATGCTAAGAATGAGCTCCCAGCAGAAGAAGAGTTTTAAAATACTCTGTTAACTTGAAGAAACCCCGCACTTGCGGGGTTTTTTATTATCTGGGGAAAATTGAAGCTCAAAGTAAAGTGCTGCTGTTTAGTGGTTAAATTTCATTTGATCCTAGAGAAAACTAGTCGAACTGTTGTCCATGCTTTACAATACGGCAAAATTCTAACTTGAGTATTTCAGGAAGAGCTGCATGTATATGAGCACGGATGAGGTTCGCCGCGCGTTCCTCTCATTCTTTGAAAGCAAGGGCCACCAAATTGTCGATAGTTCGTCACTGGTACCTGCTAATGATCCAACCCTGCTGTTCACAAACGCAGGTATGAACCAGTTTAAAGATTGTTTCCTAGGTTTAGAGAAACGAGCTTACACTCGCGCCACTACAGCCCAACGCTGTGTTCGTGCCGGTGGTAAACACAATGACTTGGAAAACGTGGGCTTCACTGCGCGTCACCACACATTCTTTGAAATGTTGGGTAACTTCAGCTTTGGTGACTACTTCAAAGAAGATGCTATTAAGTTTGCATGGGAATTCTTAACTGTAGTTCTTAAGCTACCAACAGAACGTCTACTTGTAACGGTTTACCAAACTGACGATGAAGCGTTTGATATCTGGAATAAGACAATTGGTGTTCCAGCGGATCGCATTATTCGCATTGGCGACAAATCGGGCGGTAAAGCTTATGAGTCAGATAACTTCTGGCAAATGGGAGATACTGGTCCTTGCGGTCCATGTTCTGAAATTTTCTACGATCACGGCGACCACATTTGGGGCGGCCCTCCGGGTTCACCTGAAGAAGATGGCGACCGTTTCATTGAAATCTGGAACAACGTATTTATGCAGTTCAACCGTCATGCTGATGGCACGATGGAGCCGTTACCTAAGCCTTCAGTTGATACAGGTATGGGTATTGAGCGTATTTCTGCAATTATGCAAAACGTCCACTCAAACTACGAAATCGACGTATTCCAAACTCTAATAAAAGCGGCTGCTGAAGTGATCGGTTACGACGATCTTTCTAACCAGTCACTTCGCGTCGTTGCTGACCACATTCGTTCATGTGCTTTCCTAATCGTTGATGGTGTAATGCCTTCAAATGAAGGCCGTGGTTACGTATTGCGACGTATTATTCGCCGTGCGGTACGTCACGGCAATAAACTGGGCGCGAAAGGTTCATTCTTCTATAAACTGGTTGCTGTATTAGCTGACGTTATGGGCAGCGCTGGTGAAGAGCTGAAGAAGCAACAAGCGATGGTTGAAAAAGTTCTTCGTATTGAAGAAGAAAATTTCAGTCGCACGCTAGATCGTGGTATGGCGATTTTGACCGAAGCTCTGGATAATCTGGAAGGCAAAGAACTTGACGGCGAAACCGTGTTCAAACTTTACGATACGTATGGTTTCCCTGCTGACTTAACCAACGACGTTGCTCGTGAACGTGATTTCACTATCGACGAAGCGGGCTTTGAAGCGGCGATGGAAGAGCAGCGTCAACGTGCTCGTGAAGCTGGCCAATTTGGCACCGACTATAATGCAGTGATCAAAGTTGACGGTAGCACTGAGTTCTGCGGTTACGATGGAACTCAAGGTGAAGGTACTATCGAAGCTCTGTTTGTTGAAGGTAACGAAGTCGACTCGTTATCAGCTGGCGATAAAGCGATCATTGTTTTGGATCAAACGCCATTCTATGCAGAGTCTGGTGGTCAGTGTGGTGATGCTGGTGTACTGACGTTAGAATCTGGTCTATTTAACGTTGAAGATACTCAAAAGCTAGGTAATGCTATTGCCCATCACGGTATTCTTGCCGAAGGTGTGGTTGCTAAAGGCGATAAAGTATCAGCAATCGTAGATGCTAAGCGTCGTAATGCAACGTCATTAAACCACTCTGCAACTCACTTATTACATGCTGCACTGCGTAAAGTTTTGGGTGAACACGTTACTCAGAAAGGCTCTTTAGTTCGTCCGGAAGGTCTTCGTTTTGACTTCTCTCATTTAGAAGCAATGACAGCGGAAGAAATAAAAGAAGTAGAGCGTTTAGTTAACGATCACGTCCGTCAAAACCACGATATTGAAACCAATGTTATGGATATCGAATCAGCGAAAGCGAAAGGCGCTATGGCGCTGTTCGGTGAAAAATATGATGACGAAGTTCGCGTACTTTCAATGGGTGAGTTTTCGACTGAACTGTGTGGCGGTATTCACGCGAGCAATACGGGTGATATCGGCTTATTCAAGATCATCTCTGAAGGTGGTATTGCCGCTGGTATCCGTCGTATTGAAGCGGTAACAGGTGAAACAGCACTTGATGCAATCGACACTCAAGCTCGTAAGTACGAAGAAAAACTTGCTGAAGCAGCAAGCAAAACGAAAGCGCTAGAGAAAGAAATTCAGAAGCTGAAAGATAAAATGGCAGCCGCTGAAAGTGCCAACATCATGGGTAAAGCCCAAGAGATAAATGGTACTAAAGTTCTTATCGCTGGTCTTGAAGGTGCTGATAGCAAAAACCTAAGAACCATGGTTGATGATATTAAGAATCAGATGGGCAGTGGAGTTGTATTACTCGCGAACGTTGCTGATGGTAAAGTAAGTTTGATTGCAGGCGTAACCAAAGATCTTATTGGCAAAGTTAAAGCTGGTGATCTGGTTAAAATGGTTGCTGAGCAAGTCGGTGGTAAAGGTGGCGGCCGTCCTGATATGGCTCAAGCTGGTGGCTCTGATGTGGCTGCATTGCCTGACGCAATACGCTCTGTGCAACCTTGGCTAGAAGAACGCCTTTAAAATTAATACGTTGTAAATGAGTTCGCTCTCTTAAATTCGAGAGGGCGTAACTAAAAAATATTTTTGACCAAGTAGCGTAATCGAACACTATTGACTGTTTCGGTTCTCTGCTTGGTTTTGTTTTTGTTACTACTAAACGAATCAACCTTCAGGTTATTTGTTGGTCCTAATGAGACTTTGGTCTTGGGAAGGTGAATACTGGTGAAAAAGTCCCTTATCGTGCAAAAGTTCGGCGGAACATCTATGGGGTCAATTGAAACAATCCATACCGTTGCTGAACACATCATAAAGGCGAAAAATGATGGTAATCAAGTTGTTGTAGTTGTCTCTGCAATGGCGGGTGAGACAAATCGACTGATGGGTTTAGCCCAGAAAATTGATAGTGTTCCAACCGCTCGAGAACTTGATGTTTTGCTCTCTTCTGGTGAGCAAGTGTCTATGGCACTGTTGGCGATGACCTTAAATAAATTGGGTTACTCAGCTCGCTCATTAACCGGAGCTCAAGCGAATATTGTGACTGACAATCAGCATAATGACGCGACGATTAAGAACATTGATACACGAACAATTCATGAGTTACTGGAACAAGACCAAATTGTGATAGTCGCGGGATTTCAAGGTATCAATGAAAATGGGGATATCACCACACTCGGAAGAGGTGGATCTGATACCAGTGCTGTGACACTCGCCGGATCCCTAAAGGCGGATGAGTGTCAGATATTTACTGATGTTGATGGTGTTTACTCTTGTGACCCAAGAGTGGTGTCGAATGCCAAAAAACTGGATGTCGTAGATTTTCCTTCAATGGAAGAAATGGCACGTAAAGGAGCCAAAGTACTCCATCTGCCTTGTGTTCAATATGCTTGGGAGAATTCGGTTCCTCTACGTGTACTCTCTACCTTTTCTAAAAATGAAGGCAGTTTGATTAAAGGTGAGCAGGGTATTGCCGCGGTTTGCGGAATTGCAATTCAACGTGATATGTCTTTGATCACAATTGAACATGACGAAATTTCTAGTCTACAAAAGCAGTGTCAAATGTTAGGCGTAGAGATTTGGAATGTGATCGAGGATGCAGAATGGGCAGGCGTGGTCATAAAACACGATGCTTATGCTAAGTTGAAGCTGGCGTTCGGCGATAAAATCCGTAATAGTGAGCATGTGAGTTTATTAACCACGGTAGGTTTACAAGCACCGAGCTTAGTTGACCATTCTTTTACGTTACTCGCGGAACACGATATCGACATTCGGCATATGTCTACAACTTCACAATCGTTAATGTTGATGTTAAACCCAGAAAGCGTTGATTGTGCAGCTAATATTTTGCATGAAGCTTATATCACTTCTGATGAAGTATTAGATTTCCAACCTAGGCAAGTGTCATTAGGTTAATAAGTTGCCAATAGAGTTTACGAAAATATAACTTTTGGTAGATAATAGTGTAACTGCAAGAAAATTCAGAGATTACTCAAGGAGCAAAGAATGCTAATTTTGACTCGTCGTGTTGGCGAAACTTTAATGATCGGTGATGAAGTGACTGTAACAGTTCTTGGTGTGAAAGGTAACCAAGTACGCATTGGTGTTAATGCACCAAAAGAAGTGTCTGTTCACCGTGAAGAAATTTACATGCGCATTCAAGCAGAGAAGGGCAACGGTAACGCTGCATCCGGCAACTACTAATTCATATAAAAGTGCTGACAATTTAGTCAGCCTTTTTTTCGTTCTTTTTCATAAAAGTGTAATTTCAAAGCGCTTTGATTAAATAGCCAACGATTAACTTAGTTTTTGCTATTTTTGCCAAGAAAGTGTTTGACATATTTTTGGTAAATCGTAATATGTGCCTCCGCAAGACGGTGAGGTGGCCGAGAGGCCGAAGGCGCTCCCCTGCTAAGGGAGTATGTGGTTTGTAGCCGCATCGAGGGTTCGAATCCCTCCCTCACCGCCATTTCTTGCGAGTCTAAAATTAGCAACTTAGACAAATGTAAATGTGCGTCCTTAGCTCAGCTGGATAGAGTACCTGGCTACGAACCAGGCGGTCGGAGGTTCGAATCCTCCAGGACGCGCCACTATTTAATTGTTTGAGATGTAATCTTAAGCAACGGGGTAATGCCCTAATATTGAGTTATCAGTATCGAAAATTGTGCGTCCTTAGCTCAGCTGGATAGAGTACCTGGCTACGAACCAGGCGGTCGGAGGTTCGAATCCTCCAGGACGCGCCACTATTTAATTGTTTGAGATGTAATCTTAAGCAACGGGGTAATGCCCTAATATTGAGTTATCAGTATCGAAAATTGTGCGTCCTTAGCTCAGCTGGATAGAGTACCTGGCTACGAACCAGGCGGTCGGAGGTTCGAATCCTCCAGGACGCGCCACTATTTAATTGTTTGAGATGTAATCTTAAGCAACGGGGTAATGCCCTAATATTGAGTTATCAGTATCGAAAATTGTGCGTCCTTAGCTCAGCTGGATAGAGTACCTGGCTACGAACCAGGCGGTCGGAGGTTCGAATCCTCCAGGACGCGCCACTATTTAATTGTTTGAGATGTAATCTTAAGCAACGGGGTAATGCCCTAATATTGAGTTATCAGTATCGAAAATTGTGCGTCCTTAGCTCAGCTGGATAGAGTACCTGGCTACGAACCAGGCGGTCGGAGGTTCGAATCCTCCAGGACGCGCCACTATTTAATTGTTTGAGATGTAATCTTAAGCAACGGGGTAATGCCCTAATATTGAGTTATCAGTATCGAAAATTGTGCGTCCTTAGCTCAGCTGGATAGAGTACCTGGCTACGAACCAGGCGGTCGGAGGTTCGAATCCTCCAGGACGCGCCACTATTTAATTGTTTGAGATGTAATCTTAAGCAACGGGGTAATGCCCTAATATTGAGTTATCAGTATCGAAAATTGTGCGTCCTTAGCTCAGCTGGATAGAGTACCTGGCTACGAACCAGGCGGTCGGAGGTTCGAATCCTCCAGGACGCGCCACTATTTAATTGTTTGAGATGTAATCTTAAGCAACGGGGTAATGCCCTAATATTGAGTTATCAGTATCGAAAATTGTGCGTCCTTAGCTCAGCTGGATAGAGTACCTGGCTACGAACCAGGCGGTCGGAGGTTCGAATCCTCCAGGACGCGCCACTATTTAATTGTTTGAGATGTAATCTTAAGCAACGGGGTAATGCCCTAATATTGAGTTATCAGTATCGAAAATTGTGCGTCCTTAGCTCAGCTGGATAGAGTACCTGGCTACGAACCAGGCGGTCGGAGGTTCGAATCCTCCAGGACGCGCCACTATTTAAAAGCCTCGCATTATCGCGAGGCTTTTTTGTATTTAGCGATTACCGATTTATCTTCACTATTTTGTTAAATTATGAGTATCAACTCACTGTTTTTTATCCAACTGATCTGAGTTTACCGTTCAGATCTCAAATTTCATTTCGAATATTCATTAACCTAGCAGCTATTACACCCGTAAGTAACGTTTCCTATTGTCAGATTTGGGATATTTTGGCGATCGTACAATGAAGTTTTCACGCATTTTGTGCTGTTTCTTGAAGGTTGCCTTAAACAAAATTGACAATTTTTAATCAGTCGAGATAATCCTTGTTCACTTACCTGAATTCACGCACGTTTTTGGGTAATTGTTGTCAGGATGACAAAGAAAGGAAGCAACATGACAAATATTGGAAGCCTGCTAGCAGACGCGGCCACCCTAATGATTACAGGGATGGGCTTCGTCTTTCTATTCCTAACCATTCTGGTTTATCTTGTTCGGTTAATGTCTAAATTGGTACCACAAGAAGTACCTCAACCGATCAGTACACCTAATCAAAATAAAAAAGTACCAGTGAAATCTGCGGCTTCTAACCAGCATATGGTTAGCCCACAGGTTGTAGCAGCTATTTCTGCTGCGGTTCATCAACACCGTAACCTAGTTGCTGCGAAGAAGTAGTAAATAATTAAAAGGAGTTTAATAAGCATGTCTAAACCACTTGCCATTACTGATGTGGTCCTTCGCGATGCCCACCAGTCATTATTTGCTACGCGTATGCGTATCGAAGATATGCTGCCTATCGCAGCAGAGTTAGATAAGGTCGGTTATTGGTCTTTAGAAACTTGGGGCGGAGCGACATTTGATGCTTGTATTCGATTCTTAGGGGAAGACCCTTGGGAGCGTCTGCGTGAGCTGAAAAAAGCAATGCCTAATACACCAATGCAAATGCTTCTGCGTGGTCAGAACTTGCTTGGTTACCGTCATTATGCTGATGATGTAGTGGAAAAATTTGTAGAGCGAGCGCATACCAATGGTATGGATGTTTTCCGTATTTTTGATGCGATGAACGATGTTCGTAACTTTGAGAAAGCGGTGAAAGCAACAATAGATGTTGGTGCTCACGCACAAGGTACGCTTTCTTACACTACTAGTCCGGTTCACAATGCCGATACTTGGGTTGACTTGGCTAAGCGTCTTGAAGATTTGGGCTGTCACTCTTTATGTATTAAAGATATGTCGGGTCTGCTGAAACCATATGAAGCTGAAGAGTTAATCTCTCGTATTAAAGATTCGTGTGATGTACCACTAGCACTTCACTGCCATGCTACAACTGGCTTATCAACAGCAACTGCTGTTAAAGCGGTAGAAGCGGGCATTGATATTCTTGATACCGCTATCTCTTCAATGAGCCAAACCTATGGTCATACACCAACAGAAACTGTTGTCGCTATGCTGCAAGGTACTGAACGTGATACCAACTTGAAGCTCGAACAGATCGAACCTATTGCCGCTTATTTCCGCGAAGTTCGTAAGAAATATGCGAAATGGGAAGGGCAACTTAAAGGCGTCGATTCGCGTATTCTTATCGCTCAGGTTCCTGGTGGTATGCTGACCAATATGGAAGGCCAGCTCAAAGAACAAGGCGCTGCTGATCGTATCGATGAAGTACTTGAAGAGATACCTCGTGTTCGAAAAGATCTTGGTTATATTCCGTTGGTGACGCCGACTTCTCAAATTGTCGGTACTCAAGCAGTCATTAACGTATTAACGGGTGAGCGCTATAAGAGCATTACCAAAGAAACTGCGGGCCTATTGAAAGGTGAATATGGTGCGGCTCCTGCTGAAGTGAACGCTGAACTACAAGCTCGTGTACTTGATGGTAAGGAAGTTATTACGTGCCGTCCTGCTGACTTATTGGAAGCGGAGATGGATCATTTAACAACAGACTTGCTTGAGAAAGCCAAAGCTGATGGCATTTCGTTAGCGGAAGATACGGTAGATGATGTGCTGACTTACGCACTGTTCCCACAAGTCGGCTTGAAGTTCCTGAAAAATCGTCATAACCCACAAGCATTTGAACCAGCACCAGGCTCTGAGCCCGTGGTTAAAGCAGCTCCTGTTGCCGCTCCTTCCACTGGTAGTATCGAAACCTACAGTGTGAAAGTTGATGGTCATGTTTATGATGTTGAAGTGGGACCTCAAGGTCAATTAACCTCAGTAGCTCCTGCTGGGGCTAAACCTGCTCCAACAGTATCGGCACCCGTTGCAGACGCAGGTAACGCAGAAGATGTTCCAGCGCCTCTAGCAGGAACAATTTTCAAAGTGAATGTAAGTAGCGGCGAAGAAGTTGCCGAAGGTGATGTATTGCTGATTCTTGAAGCGATGAAGATGGAAACTGAAGTCCGAGCGGCACGCTCTGGTTTAGTTCAAAATGTTCATGTGAAAGAAGGGGATGCTGTTGCTGTCGGTTCACCTCTACTGAGCTTAGCGTAAGGGAGTACCATGGACGGATTATTGACCTTATGGCGAGAGACTGGCATAGCTAACTTTGAGCTTGGCCAGATTGTAATGATCTTGGTCGGCTGTTTGCTACTGTTTCTTGCTATTCGTAAAGGTTTTGAACCGCTACTACTATTGCCGATTGGTTTTGGTGCGATCTTAGCCAACATCCCAAATGCTGGTTTTACAGAACCTGGTGGCTTGCTGTACTACGTCTATCATGTTGGTATTGAATCTGGTGTGTTCCCGCTACTCATTTTTATGGGCGTTGGGGCAATGACGGATTTTGGTGCGTTGATTGCTAACCCTAAGACGTTGTGGTTAGGTGCTGCTGCTCAGTTAGGTATTTTCACCACCCTATTTGGTGCGATTATGCTTAACTATGTTCCAGGAATGGAATTTACTATGGCAGACGCGTCATCTATAGCGATTATCGGTGGCGCAGATGGCCCAACTGCTATTTTCTTAGCAAGCCAGTTGTCTCCTGATTTGTTAGGGGCGATTGCTGTAGCAGCATACAGCTACATGGCTTTGGTGCCGATTATTCAACCGCCAATCATGAAAGCATTAACGACACCTGAAGAGCGCACCATCAAAATGGCTCAATTACGTCATGTTGGGAAAGCAGAAAAAATCATTTTCCCACTGATTGTATTACTGATGACTATTTTGTTCTTACCAGCAGCAACACCTCTAGTGGGGATGTTCTGTTTAGGTAACTTAATGCGTGAAGCCGGCGTTGTAGAACGTTTATCTAAGACAGCACAAAATGAATTGATTAACATCGTGACGATCTTCTTAGGTCTGGGCGTCGGTTCTAAATTGCAGTCAGATAAGTTCTTAAACCTTGAGACTTTAGGCATTTTGGCTTTGGGAGCTGTCGCGTTCAGTGTTGGTACTGCGGGTGGTGTAATTATGGCTAAAATTTTGAATAAATTCTCGAAAGAGGACATAAACCCACTGATTGGTGCTGCGGGTGTATCTGCGGTACCAATGGCAGCTCGTGTGGTCAATAAAGTCGGTTTACAAGCAAACCCACAAAATTTCTTGTTAATGCATGCTATGGGACCAAACGTTGCTGGCGTATTAGGCTCAGCAGTAGCGGCTGGTATATTGTTGGCTCTGGTTGGGTAAATTTTTGGCCTGATAACTAACGGAATATCAGTTTGAAACTGTAGAGTTTAGAAATAATGGTATATATTCAAAGGGATGCTGACGCATCCCTTTATTTTTATACGATACCGAAGTCAGTATATAGGGACAGTAGAAATGGAAAACAAGCAAATAGCTATTACCCAGTTTGGTGGGCCTGAGGTACTCTCAATTTTATCTTCACCAATTCCCGAACCCAAAGAGGGTGAAGTACTCGTTCGTGTTGCGTACGCTGGCATCAACCCAATAGATGTTAAAACTCGCGCAGGGTTAGGTTGGGCTGCGGCTCAAAACAAAGATAACCTTCCTTGGGTTCCGGGATACGATATTTCAGGGCAAGTACTAAAGGCAGGTCAGGCTGTTTCACGTTTCAAACAAGGTGATAATGTTGCTGGTTTCATTGGTTTTCCTTTAGCTGGTGGCGGTTACAGTCAGTACATCTGTGTTCCGGAGTCTGAGTTAAGTCTTGTGCCTGAATCTGTCACCCTAGAAGCGGCAGCTGTTCTTCCATTGGCAGGACAAACTGCAGCTCAAGCATTGAACAAAGCAGAAGTGAAAGAAGGGGATGTGGTTTTAATTTTGGCTGGTGCTGGTGGAGTCGGACATTTGGCTGTTCAAATTGCGCTGGCGGCAAAAGCGGAAGTTTACACAACCTGCAGCGAGCGCAACCTAGATTACTTAGCGACATTAGGCGCTCACGCTATCAACTATGAGTTTGCACCAGTTTCTCAGCGCATTGAAGAGGTAGATGTACTGATTGACTTGGTTGGTGGGGATGCCGCTCTAGATGCTCTTAAATGCTTGAAAGATAGCGCAAGAGTGGTCACTGTACCAACATTGAGTGCCGAACTTATTTGTGAAAAAGCAAAACTACTTGGTTTCGAAGCTACGGGTATGTTGGTTGACCCAAATCTTGAGCAGTTGGAAACCATGCTTTATATGGTCAGTGTCGGGTTGCTAAAAACTGAGATTCAACAGATTTATCCAATGTCTGAAATACAGCAGGCACATCTCCAAATTGAATCGGGACACACCAGAGGTAAAGTCTTGCTCGATATGAAATGATTGCGTTTTTTAATACTCAGTTTGTCCAGTTTGCGCAGTTTTTTTCAGATTCTGCGCTTTGGGTGCTTTTCTTCGGCGGTTTCCTTAGTGCGACTTTGCTTCCCGGAGGTTCAGAAGCCGCTTTAATCGCCACGCTCGCGCTTAATCAATATTCGGTGCTTTCTGTCATTACCATCGCGACAATAGGAAATACCCTAGGTGGATTGGTAAATTATTGGCTAGGGTTGTGGATTCCTAATCGAACTCAACAAGAAAAACATGGTCATAAAGCATTAGTATGGTTAACGAAATATGGCTACTGGTCACTACTTTTTAGCTGGCTACCGATTATTGGTGATCCTCTCTGTTTAGCTGCAGGTTGGCTAAGAATGAAATTTTTACCTTCATTTTTCATGATTCTGATTGGTAAGGCTTTTCGATACTCCATTCTTGCTGTTTTGTTTTATGCGCATACTGGTAGTTAGGTTTTAGACACAAACTAATATCGGAATGGGTATGTGATTTAAGGATGTGTTATGAAAAAAATCTGGGCTGGTGCCTTCTTCTTGATAGCTTTATATGGCTGTAGTTCATCGACCAAACCAGAGACGACCGCTTCTTCTTTTCCACCAGGAGTTCACCTGATCGAGCAGGTGGAACCTGAAGCTGGAAAAGTGATGATCCCATATTCAAAATATCGTTTGGACAATGGGTTAACTGTCATTCTCTCCCCTGATGATTCTGATCCCCTTGTTCATGTTGATGTGACTTATCATGTCGGTTCTGCTCGTGAAGAGGTCGGTAAATCGGGTTTCGCACATTTCTTCGAACATATGATGTTTCAAGGGTCTAAGCATGTTGGTGATCAGCAGCATTTTAAAATTGTGACTGAAGCTGGTGGTTCATTGAATGGCACCACTAATCGAGATCGCACGAACTATTATCAAACAGTGCCATCAAACCAGCTAGAAAAAGTACTGTGGTTAGAGTCTGATCGTATGGGTTTTTTACTCGATGCTGTGTCGCAGCGTAAGTTTGAAGTTCAAAGAGATACGGTGAAAAACGAGCGAGCGCAGAATTACGATAATCGACCTTATGGATTGATGTGGGAGAAAATGGGCGAAGCGATTTACCCACAAGACCACCCATATTCTTGGCAAACTATCGGCTACGTGGAAGATCTCGATAAAGTAAATGTTAATGATTTAAAAGCTTTTTTTCTTCGCTGGTATGGGCCGAACAATGCAGTGCTAACGATTGGCGGGGATATTGATGTTCAAAAAACGCTAGAGTGGGTAAATAAGTATTTTGGCTCAATCCCTAAAGGTCCTGACGTTAGAAATGCGCGCAAGCAGCCTGCGGTACTTAAAGAAAATCGCTATGTCACGTTAGAAGATCGTATTCAGCAACCTATGGTTGTGATTGGGTGGCCAACGTCTTATCGCGGTGCTGAAGATCAAATAGCAACTGATATGTTGGCGAGTGTATTGGGCGGTGGTACCAATAGCTTCCTCTATCAGAACTTAGTTAAAACCCAAAAAGCGGTTAGTGCAGGTGCGTTTAACGATTGTTCAGAGCTTGCGTGTAATTTATATGTTTATGCTATGGCTCCGGCAGGTCAAAAAGGTCATCTAAAGCCACTTTATCAAGAGTTGATGAGCACCCTCGAGCTGTTTAAACGCAAAGGGATATCTTCGGAACGGTTAGATGAGATCACGGGGATGGCAGAAGCAAATGCTGTTTTTGCTCTGCAAAGTGTGGCAGGTAAAGTTTCTCAACTCGCTTCAAATGAAACATTTTTTGGTCAGCCTGACCGTATTGAATCTCAGCTACAACAAATTCGAGATGTCTCTCCACAGCAAATTGAATCGTCTTTTAAGCGCTATATCGATGGTAGAAACAAAGTTACCCTAAGTGTTGTACCAAAAGGTCAGTTGAATTTTGCCGTTCGTCAGGCAAATTACGTGACTCCTGAACGTCAATTGGCTAGACATGAAGCCATTACTGAACGACAGCTTGTTCTACGACAAGTTGTTGATAATTTTGATCGTTCAGTGATGCCTGAAGTTGCTAAAGCGGTACTGGCTCGTACCCCTAAATTGTATGATATTTATTTTCGCAATGGTGCAGAACTCTTAGGAACGAAAACTAGTGAGACACCAACCGTTGCCATCTTATTCAATCTACCTGCGGGAGAGCGTCATGTTGCTCGAGGCAAAGAAGGTCTTGCAGGCTTAACTGCCGCGATGATGGAAGAAGGTTCAAGTTTACGTGGTGTCGAAGCTATTCAAGCTCAACTTGATAAGCTTGGTTCGAGTATCAGTGTCAGTGCGGGTTCTTATTCAACAAGTATTGTTGTTTCGAGTTTGGAGAAAAACTTGCCGGAGACTCTCTCTGTGTTGCAGGAAATGCTGTTCCAACCTGCTTTCAAGCAACAAGATTTTGACCGAATTAAGCGTCAGATGGTTCAAGGTGTGGTCTTTCAACATCAAACTCCTAGCTGGTTAGCTTCACAAGCGACAAGACAAGTGCTATTTGGCTCATCCATTTTCGCTCGTCCTAGTGGGGGGACTGAGAAGTCTATCACTCAGCTGACTCTTGATGATGTGAAGCAATTTTATCGTAAGCACTACACTCCCAACGGTGCCCAAGTGGTGGTGGTAGGTGATATTTCCAAATCAGAAGTTCGCTCTCAACTTGAGTTTTTTGCTCAGTGGCAAGGGGAAGCCTCTCCGTTATTAGCCCCCCAAATTGTGCCTAATCTCAACCAGAGAAAAGTGTACTTAGTGGATAAGCCAGATGCTCCACAATCTTCTATCCGTCTGGTTCGTAGAGGTCTGACATTTGACGCCACCGGTGAGCTTTACCTTTCTCAATTAGCTAACTTCAATTTGGCCGGAAACTTTAATAGCCGGGTCAATCAGAATTTACGAGAAGATAAAGCGTACACATATGGCGCAAGTAGTTATTTTGCCAGTAATCGCGAAGTAGGAGTTATCGTGTTTAATGCTCAGGTGCGCTCAGACTCCACTTTGGATGCGATCATTGAATTGCAAAAAGAGATGGTTAAGTTTAGCCAAGATGGGCTCACCGATTCTGAAATGAAGTTCTTGCGTCTCGCGGTTGGGCAACAAGATGCTCTGAAATACGAAACCCCGGGACAGAAAGCCTCTTTGTTAAGCAGTATTTTAACTTACAGTTTGGATCGAGATTATTTACAGGTACGCAACGATATTGTGAAAAATGTGGATAAAGCGACGCTGGATCATATCGCTGCTAAGTGGTTTAATCCTGAGGATTACCAAATTATCGTCGTTGGTGATGCAAAAACGCTTAAGCCTCAACTAGAAAAATTAACAATTCCCGTAGAAGAGCTTGAAATCATCCGCTAGAGTACACATAAATTAGGAGGCGACGTTCAGTGCCTCCTGTCTATTGTAAATCTGGCTAGGATGCTTTCCATATTGGCTCACTATATATATAAGCGAATTTCATTTTGACTAATTTTGCCGAGCGACTCCAACGAGTTGCAAATAAACCGAATGTATTTCAGCAGTTTGGCCGTGGTGTTGAACGTGAAACGTTACGCTATACCTCGGATGGCGATCTGGCGACTACGCCTCATCCTAAGTCTTTGGGTTCTGCCTTGACTAACCGTTGGATTACGACTGACTTTTCAGAATCACTACTTGAGTTTATTACTCCGGTTTCAAATGATGTCTCTGTGTTGATGTCTCAACTGCAAGATATTCATCACTTTGCTCAATCTAAGCTCGAAGATGAGAAGCTATGGCCTCTGTCTATGCCTTGTTACGTAGGCAGTGAAAATGACATCAATCTTGCTCAATATGGCACATCGAATTCAGGTCGAATGAAAACGCTTTACCGTACGGGCCTTAAAAAGCGTTATGGTAGTTTAATGCAGATTATTTCAGGTGTGCATTTTAACTTTTCATTTCCAGAGTCATTTTGGGATGCGCTGTACGGTGAACAGAGTGAACAGCAGCGTCAGTCGACCAAATCAGAAGCTTACTTCGCACTCATCCGTAATTACTATCGATTTGGCTGGTTAATTCCTTATTTCTTTGGCGCATCTCCAGCGCTATGCTCGTCGTTCATTAAGGGAAGAGAAACTAAACTACCGTTTGAGAAAATCGGTGGCACCCTATATTTACCTTATTCCACGTCTCTCAGACTCAGTGATTTAGGTTATACCAATAGTGCTCAGAGCGGTCTAAAGATCGGTTTTAATAGCATTGAGCAGTATTTAGATGGTTTGAATAAAGCTATCCGTACTCCTTCTGAAGAGTTTGCTGAAATTGGGGTAAAAGTGGATGGTGAATATCGTCAGCTTAATAGTAATGTACTGCAAATTGAAAATGAGTTGTACGCACCTATTCGCCCTAAACGTGTCGCTAAGAGTGGTGAGAAACCGTCTGAAGCTCTAAGCCGTGGCGGTGTGGAATATATTGAAGTGCGTTCGTTAGATGTAAACCCATTTAGCCCGGTTGGTATTACTGAGCAGCAAGTTCGTTTCTTAGATCTTTTCCTAGCGTGGGCGGCCCTTTCAGATTCCGATCCTATGGATAACTGTGAGTTGGAATGCTGGCGAGATAACTGGAACAAAGTGATTGAAGAAGGTCGTAAGCCAGGTTTAGAGCTGCAAATTGGTTGCCATGGTGAAAAACTTTCACTGCAAGAGTGGTCGAAACGTGTGTTTACTGATCTACGCCAAATTGCTGAAGTGATGGATGCCGCTCTTGGTGGTGATGCATACCAAAATGTTTGCCTTGAACTCGAAAGCTGGATTGATAGCCCTGAAAAAACGCTGTCAGCTCAATTGCTCGAAAAAGTGAAACAAGTTGGTGGATTGGGTAAAGCAGGCTGTGCTTTAGGTACTGAGTATCGAGAAGATAATTTACAGTATGCTTATCAGGCTTACTCTAAACAAATGATGGAAGATGAAGTCATTCGTTCATTTGAGGAACAGAAGCAGATTGAGCAAAGTGATCAGCTTAACTTTGATGCTTTCCTTGAAAACTATTTTGCTTATCTTAACAAAGCATAGAGCTTCACCATTGAACTGAAGATAGCTATCATTACAACAATTACACACGATGCTGGGTAAATGAAATCGCCCAGCACCCATGGAGAGAAAGAACAATGCCACTACTAGATAGTTTTACCGTTGACCACACACGAATGAATGCTCCTGCTGTTCGTGTAGCGAAAACGATGCAAACACCTAAAGGCGACACTATCACGGTTTTTGATTTACGTTTCACAGCGCCAAACAAAGACATTCTGTCTGAAAAAGGTATCCATACGCTTGAGCATTTATATGCAGGCTTTATGCGTGCTCACCTGAATGGTTCTGATGTTGAGATTATTGATATTTCACCGATGGGGTGCCGTACAGGTTTCTACATGAGCTTAATTGGCACTCCTACTGAATCTCAAGTTGCGGACGCTTGGCTTGCTGCGATGCAAGATGTATTGAAAGTTGAGTCTCAGAATAAGATCCCTGAATTAAACGAGTACCAGTGTGGTACAGCGGCAATGCACTCTCTAGAAGAAGCAAAAGAGATCGCCAAGGCAATTATTGCAGCGGGCATCAGTGTTAACAAAAATGATGAGCTAGCACTTCCAGAAGAAATGCTTAAAGAACTAAAAGTCGACTAGTTATTATCATCGTTATCGTGAGAAATTCTTTCCTCCGTTATTCTAGAAAGTGCGCAGCATTTTCCAGAATTTGGGTTCCGAGTACGTAGTGGTTAGATTCCAAGCCTTCGCTGGAACGACGCTAAATTAGGATAGGATTGATACAAAAATGGCTTGGGAATCCCAAGCCATTTTCTATTTAAACGTTTATTTCTTCGCTTTCTTAGGGTGAACCCTAACGAGCTTAATTCGGTTTTCTTCCAACTCGACGATTTCCATCGGATGGCTTGCCACTTTGACACTCAACTGGCTTTCAGGAATCTCTTCAAGATGCTCCAAAATCAAGCCATTCAATGTTCTTGGACCATCGGTTGGTAGTTTCCACTTCAAGCTCTTGTTGATATCACGAATGTTTGCACTGCCTTCAATCAAGAAGCTGCCATCACCTTGAGGCGTTATTTCTTCCGATAGGCTCGGGGCAATAGATGTGGTGAACTCACCGACAATCTCTTCTAGAATATCTTCAAGGGTGATCAAGCCGATAATGTCACCATACTCATCCACAATCAGACCAATACGTTCTTTATTGCGTTGGAACTTCAGTAGCTGAACGTTGAGTGGGGTACTTTCTGGAATAAAGTAAACTTCATCTGCTGCACGTAGAATGGTTTCTTTATTAAATTCATTTTTCTCTAGCATAAAGCGGGATGCTTCACGTAGACGCAGAATACCGACCGCTTCATCAATCTGATCGCGATACAGAACAACTCGACCATGTGGAGAGTGAGTTAACTGACGAACGATAGATTTCCAATCATCATTAATGTTAATTCCCGTAATTTCATTACGTGGGATCATGATGTCGTTGACCGTTACGTGCTCTAAGTCAAGAATCGATAACAGCATATCTTGGTGACGACGAGGGATCAGCCCACCAGCTTCATTGACCACTGTTCTCAGCTCTTCAGAGCTTAAGTGATCATCGCCACCATCGAGATTCTTCACACCTAGTAAACGAATAAAGTTGTTGGTAATGAAGTTTACGAACACAACTAATGGCGCGAAAACTTTCATCAATATCGTTAGCACAATACTACTTGCGTAGGAAACCTTCTCAGGAAACAGAGCTGCCAGCGTTTTTGGGGTGACCTCTGCAAACACGAGCACGACTAAAGTCAGTGCACCAGTCGCAATAGCAACACCATAGTCTCCGTAAAGACGCATACCAATGATGGTCGCGATAGCGGATGCGAGGATGTTTACAAGGTTATTGCCGATAAGAATAAGACCAATCAAACGGTCTGGGCGACTTAAAAGCTTTTCAACACGCTTTGCACCTTTGTGACCAGTGTTGGCCAAGTGTTTTAAACGGTAGCGGTTGAGAGACATCATGCCTGTCTCGGAACCAGAAAAGTAAGCTGAAATAACAATAAGACACGCGAGTAGCGCAAACAAGATACCCGTTGATATGTCGTCCAAAACGGTCGTTTTCCTTATAACAATTTTTGTAATTAATGGATGATTAAAAGCTGGATGTCAATAATGGCTTCCAGAGAACTTATGAAATTAGCGCAGAATTATTTCTCTGACAAAACGGCTACCGAAGTAGGCTAAGGTCAGAAGTGTTGCTCCAGCGATGGCAAACCAAGTGACTTTTCTACCTCGCCACCCTTGTTGATAATGGCCCCAAAGCAGAATTGAGTAAACAATCCAAGCAATAAACGAAAGGATAGCTTTATGTGCTTTCCCTTGTGCAAACATATCCTGAACAAACACAAAACCTGTGAGTAAGGTTCCGGTTAGTAACAAGTTGCCAATGAGTATAATTTTAAACAATTGGCGTTCAACCATCAGTAATGGTGGCAAATTTGGATTGATTGCCAAAGCTTTTTTCTTTTTCAATTTGTAATCAAGCCAAGCAAGTTGGATGGCATACAGCGCCCCTATGGAGAGCGTTGAGTAAGAAAATAGCGCTAGAGAGATATGAATGAGTAGCTTAGGGTCATTTTCTAGGTGAGTGATGAAAGTGCCTGGAAGAAAGGCAGCAGCCGCTACATTGATGGCAGAAAAGCTATAAACAACAGGTAACAGAAACCACAAACGAGTTTTGAACATGGCAACACTCATTACTAGAGAAATAATGAAGCTAATCAAAGAAGCGACATTAAGCATGCTCAAGTTTTGACCCGTTCCGTTTAAAATGAGATCACCCAATAGCCAGGCATGAAAAACGAGAGCAAACGAGGCGGATACAAACACCGACTTTGCTCTGATACCTGTTTGATGTACTAGGCTAGGCACTATGGTTGCAATTGATAAAACGTATAATAAAGTGGCAACAATAGCGATGACGTTATCCATACTTCTCACATAAATAGCTGCTGAATTAAGGGATTATACATTGCCTGAATGCAATGAGCTATGACGGATATTGATCGATTTTTGAGAGTTGAGATCTCACAATGTAAACCCAATCTACAATAGAAACCTTATTGCGCCCTGCTATGGGTATGCCTATTCACTTGGCTAAGGTATACTCACCATAATTAGTCGCCGTACCGCGAAGAGAAGAAAGATGTTTGAGAATTTAACGGATCGACTGTCCAGTACGCTGAAGAACATCAGTGGCAAGGGACGTCTTACTGAAGATAATATTAAAGATACCCTACGCGAAGTGCGTATGGCGTTATTGGAAGCGGATGTTGCGCTTCCTGTTGTACGTGACTTTGTTAAGCGCGTAAAAGAGAGCGCTGTTGGTGTTCAAGTTTCTAAATCCCTGACCCCGGGCCAAGAGTTTATCAAGATCGTTCAAAGCGAGCTTGAGCATGTGATGGGTGAGTCAAACGAGGCTCTTAACCTAGCGGCTCAGCCTCCTGCGGTGATTTTGATGGCGGGTTTACAGGGTGCAGGTAAAACAACCAGTGTTGGCAAACTTTCTAAACTCTTAACTGAGCGTGATAAGAAAAAAGTGCTGGTGGTTTCTGCCGACGTTTATCGCCCAGCGGCGATTAAACAGCTAGAAACATTAGCCTCAGATATTGGTGTCGATTTCTTCCCATCATCTGCAGACCAAAAACCAATCGATATTGCGAATGCAGCGATTGATCATGCGAAGAAAAAATTCTATGACGTATTAATTGTCGATACAGCAGGTCGTCTTGCTATCGATGAAGAAATGATGTCAGAGATCCAAGATTTACATAAAGCGATTGACCCAGTAGAAACACTATTTGTTGTTGATGCGATGACAGGTCAGGATGCTGCGAACACAGCAAAAGCTTTTGGTGATGCTTTACCGCTAACCGGTGTGATTCTGACCAAAGTCGATGGTGACGCTCGTGGCGGTGCTGCACTTTCTGTTCGCCATATAACGGGTAAGCCAATTAAATTCTTGGGCGTGGGTGAAAAAACTGACGCGTTGGAACCTTTCCACCCGGATCGTGTAGCTTCTCGAATTCTTGGTATGGGTGACGTACTGTCACTGATTGAAGACCTGCAACGTAATGTAGACCAAGATAAAGCAGAAAAACTGGCTAAGAAGTTTAAGGAGAAAAAAGGCTTTGACCTTGAAGACTTCCGCGAGCAGCTAGGTCAGATGTCCAACATGGGCGGCATGATGGGAATGATGGATAAGCTGCCTGGTATGTCTAAACTTCCTGATAACGTTAAAGACAAAGTTGATGACAAGATGTTTAAGCAAATGGAAGCGATCATTAACTCAATGACTATGAAAGAGCGCCAGCGTCCTGAACTGATTAAAGGTTCACGCAAGAAGCGTATTGCGTCAGGTTCTGGTACTCAGGTTCAAGATGTAAACCGCCTATTAAAACAGTTCACACAAATGCAGAAGATGATGAAAAAAATGCAAAAAGGTGGAATGAAAGGCATGATGCGCAACATGCAAGGCATGATGGGCGGAATGGGAGGCATGGGTGGCGGCGGCGGTTTCTTCGGTCGTTAAACATATGGCTTCCCCTTACTTTGTTAGGTTAAGCGCTGTGTTTGTTTAAATATTGAGCTTAACTTTTCAAAGTGTTAGCAAGGTCACGGAAATTTACCTCGGCTTTTGGTGGTGGAAAATTAGCTAAAAACCTTGCAATGCCTCGGAATAAGAGTAAAATTCCGGGGCTTTATTTTGGCACGAGACCCCAAGCTGTTTTACTTAAGACGGTTACTGGGGTTAATTTTATTTTTGAGAAAGCAAAGAGGACGACATGGTAACCATTCGTTTGGCACGTCACGGCGCTAAGAAGCGTCCATTCTATCAAATCGTTGTTGCAGACAGCCGCAACGCAGCTACTGGCCGCTTCATCGAGAAAGTAGGTTTCTTTAACCCTACTGCTACTGGTCAAGAAGAAGGCCTACGTCTAGATCTAGACCGCGTGAACCACTGGGTATCACAAGGCGCTACTGTATCTGACCGCGTAGCTAAGCTAGTTAAAGACGCTCAAAAAGCGGCTTAATTCTTACAATTAGTGAGTAACTAGTTTATGTCGATGAAAGGTAAAGAAATGAATAAGCAAGACGACAGAATTGTTGTAGGCAAGTTTGGTGCTACTTACGGCATTCGTGGCTGGCTTAAAGTTTTTTCCTATACAGACAATACTGAAAGCATTTTCGATTACGCACCTTGGTTTGTTAACCAAAAAGGTACGTGGGTTGAATACAAAGTGGAAAGTTGGAAGCGTCACAACAAAGGTCTTGTAGTTAAACTAGAAGGTCTGGATATTCGTGAAGATGCGCATCTGCTGACTAACTTTGAAATTTCAATTGACCCTGCTGTGCTACCAGAATTGCCAGAAGATGAGTTCTACTGGCGTGAATTGTTCGGTATGCAAGTTGTGACAACTCAAGGTTACGACCTAGGTAAAGTCACTGATATGTTAGAAACTGGCTCGAACGATGTTCTAGTAGTGAAAGCAAATCTAAAAGATGCTTTTGGGCAAAAGGAACGATTAATTCCGTTCCTTGAAGAGCAAGTGATCAAAAATATTGATCGCACAGCTCAACGGATCGAAGTTGACTGGGATCCAGCGTTTTAACTCTAAAAGACAAGGCAAAGAACACATGTGGGTTGGCGTAATAAGCCTATTTCCTGAAATGTTCCGCAGCATTACGGATTTTGGAGTAACAGGTCAAGCGGTTAAAAAAGGGTTGTTATCAGTTGAGACATGGAATCCTCGCGATTTCACTCACGATAAACGTCGCACTGTCGATGATAAACCCTACGGTGGTGGCCCTGGTATGCTTATGATGGTTCAGCCTTTACGCGATGCCATTTATAAAGCGAAAGAAGCTGCACCGGGAAAGGCGAAAGTCATTTACCTTTCTCCTCAAGGTCGAAAACTCGATCAACAAGGAGTTGAAGAGCTGGCAACAAACGAGAACCTTGTTCTTATCTGTGGTCGCTATGAAGGGGTAGATGAACGCATTATTGAATCTGAAGTTGACGAAGAATGGTCAATTGGGGATTTTGTAATGACGGGTGGGGAAATCCCAGCCATGACGTTAATTGATTCAGTGTCTCGGTTTATTCCAGGGGTACTCGGGGATTTTGCGTCAGCAGAAGAAGACTCTTTTGCGAATGGCTTGCTTGATTGCCCACACTATACGCGTCCAGAAGTGTTAGACGGAAAAGAAGTACCATCGGTGCTGAAGTCTGGAAATCACGAGGATATTCGTCGCTGGCGACTTAAATCGTCGCTAGGCCGAACTTGGCTAAGAAGACCGGAACTCCTGGAAAACCTAGCTCTGACTGACGAACAGGAACAATTACTGGCTGAGTTCATTAAACAGACACAGAATCAGTAACCTATTAAATTTAGTATCAGTTTATTCTAGGAATTTAAAAATGAGTAACATCATCAAAGCTCTTGAGCAAGAGCAAATGAAACAAGACCTACCTAAATTTGCACCAGGTGACACTGTTGTAGTTCAAGTTAAGGTAAAAGAAGGTGAACGTGAGCGTCTACAGGCATTCGAAGGTGTTGTAATCGCTATCCGTAACCGTGGTCTACACTCTGCATTCACTGTACGTAAAATTTCTAACGGTGAAGGTGTTGAGCGTACGTTCCAAACTCACTCTCCAGCTGTAGCTGGCATTGAAGTTAAACGTCGCGGTGCAGTACGTCGTGCCAAGTTGTACTACCTGCGTGAGCGTTCTGGTAAGTCTGCTCGTATTAAAGAGAAACTTGCTAAGAAGTAATGCTTCAAGTCGCATTCTCATAGAAAAAACGGAGCCAATTGGCTCCGTTTTTTTATCCGTAAATATGATGGTAGTGGTGAAAACCATTTAATCAGCTAACGCCGTTTGTTTAAAAAATCATTCTCTAGGATCTTCACCAATAGTTACTGGTACTACTATCTCTTCACCCTTACGTAGTAATGTGAAATTAGCAACGGTACCTGGGCGCAGGTTGGTCACAATATCCATCACATTCTGGCGGCCATTAATTTTATGGTCATCAATTTTTAAAATAATATCGCGCGCTTCGAATCCTGCTTCAGCAGCGGGGCCATTAGGGTCGACTGCTAATATGACGATGCCACCAACGTGTTCACTGCCTAATAAGCGGGAAGTGACAGAGTTAATATCTTGCCCATCCACGCCAATATAGCCGCGAATAACACGACCATCAGCAATGATTTTCTCCATTATGGTGTTGGCCAATGCAAACGGAATTGCAAAAGAAATTCCGTAGGTTTCTAAATCAGTCGCTTGTTGAAAAGAAGCGGTATTAATCCCGACGAGTTCACCTTGGGTATTGACTAATGCACCACCAGAGTTGCCTTCGTTAATGGCCGCGTCGGTTTGAATAAATGCCTGACGGCCGTCAGCGCTAATCGATGATCGCCCCGTCGCTGAGATAATGCCAAAGGTTGTTGTCTGTCCCAAGTTATATGGGTTACCAATAGCGAGGACTACGTCACCGACTTTGGCTTGATAATTCGGGTTAAGCGGTATTACAGGCAGGTTAGTACCTTCTACTCGTAACACTGCGATGTCCGTTCTTCTGTCTTTACCGACTAGTTGTGCTGCAGCAGCCCGTCCATCCTGAAGCGCTACGATGATTTGATCGGCTTGAGCTATCACGTGGTAGTTGGTGATGATATAGCCTTTTTCACTAACAATGACCCCAGAACCTAGTCCTTGAGTTGAGAGTTTATTGTGATCATTTTCGGTGTATTTACGGCTGTAGATATTTACTACTGCGGGTGCTGCTTTACTGACTGCTCCATTAAATGAAATTTGTAGAGAAGTGATATCGGCAGGTTTAGGCGTATTTTTAGGTATCAGGTTGTTACGCAGAGAAGGAACGGCAGCCACAATGATGATGGCTGTAACCAGGCCTATAACAACGGAACGAAGCAAATTTTTTAGCATATACTCCCCAAACCTGTATGGCTATGAGTTATCAATTATTGTTATTCCCAAACGGTTTGGGTCAAAGTGTTTATTGACGGTTTTAGATGAAGAATACCATTACCAAGACAAATAACAAAAGGGCCACAGTAATTTGTGGCCCTTACTTATTGTTTCAGCGCAAAAATCCGCTTAATTTAGAAGTTAGTGAACTATCTAACGACTAAGTAGATGGTGCGATCGCCACGCTGGATATTCAACGCGAGAATACTAGGGTTGGAGTCCATAATCGCTCTCAAATCAGCGATGTTTTTCACTCGCTGTCTATTGACACCGATAATTATGTCATCAATTTCTAATTGATAACTTTCAGCCGGTGAACCTTTTTCAACTCGAGTTACCTTAACCCCTTTAATTGGATCGCTGTTGGTCGTGTTGCTTAGTTCGGCACCTTGTAAGCCAGGGTGTAGCTTATCAGCTTTGGTTTTAGCGTTACTTGCTTCACCTAGAGTTACATCAAACGACTTCTCTTTTCCATCGCGAATAATACCGAGTTCAACGGTTTTACCAGCACCTAATGTGGCTACTTTCGCTCTCAACTCAGAGAAGGTTTTGATTTTCTTGCCGTTGACTGAAACGATGATATCACCCGCTTCAATGCCGGCTTTTTCTGCAGCACTATCTGGAACGACTTGACTAACGAATGCCCCTTTTGTCGAGTCATAGCCCAGAGCTTCCGCTAACTCTGAGTTAACTTCACCGCCTTGAACGCCAAGCATTCCGCGTTTAACTTCACCAAACTCTAAAATTTGGCTGGTCAAGTTTTTCATCATGTTAGATGGTATCGAAAATCCAATACCGACGTTACCGCCGTTAGGACCTAGAATAGCAGTGTTAATACCAATTAATTCACCGTCCAAGTTTACCAGTGCGCCACCGGAGTTACCGCTGTTAATTGCTGCATCGGTTTGAATGAAGTTTTCGAAGTTTTCGATGTTCAATCCGCTTCGACCTAATGCGGAAACAATACCTGACGTTACGGTTTGACCTAAGCCGAACGGGTTACCGATCGCAACTGCAAAATCACCGACACGAAGTTTGTCCGAATCTGCAATTTTAATTTGCGTTAGGTTTTTCGCTTCAGCAAGTTTTAGTAGCGCAACATCCGACATTTTGTCACCGCCAACTAACTCAGCGTCGTATTCACGTCCATCGTGAAGTTGTACTCGTATTTTTTCGGCATTGTTTATTACGTGGTAGTTGGTAACAACATAGCCTTTATCTGCATTGATAATGACACCAGAGCCGAGTCCTCGAAATGGACGTTCTTGCATCTGTTCAACGGGAAAATCAGGGCCAAAGAAGAAGCGAAATTGCTCGGGAACTCTTTGCTTAGAAACTTGCGTGCCTTCAACAGCTATACTGACGACTGCCGGAGTAACTCTTTCTAGCATTGGTGCCAGACTTGGCATCTGCTCACCACTTACTGATAGGGGAAGTGCAGCAGTAGCGGTGATTGGTGTAATGATGGAACTTAAGCTTAAAGATAGGACTGTTAAAGCAAGCAAAGGTTTTTTCATCATAAAACTCCTCATAGATAATAATCTGGTCTTGTTTAATATTTGTGCTGAATATTAAACTTCAACAGATCCAGTGAGATTTATGACTCAAAAACCTTTGCAAAGTTCATTTGAAAATTGCAGTTAAATACAAAATGGTCAGTTAACTGGCTTTCGCATCAAGGATTTCAGAAGAGCGTAAAATCGCTTTTTCTTCGCCTTTTAATAGACCAGTAGCACCAAGTGCATAGTCTTTTGGTGGTTGCTCTACGTCATCATCAGCAACGGTTTCATTCTTCTGTTGGGCAATTTGCTTGATAAACGGGTTATCTTGCTCAGGCATATTCGGCAGAAGCTCAGAAGCTGTACTAGACATGTGCTGATATAGTTTTGTGTAATCTTTCCCCAAAGTATCGAGCATTTCAGCTGTTTGCGCAAAATGGTCGGCAAGCTCTTGGCGTTGTTGTTCTAACGCATACTTAGTGCCGTCTAAATCTTTTTGTAGGGACTTTTGAGTTTTGTACTGAGGTGTTGTTAAACGAGAAATAACGACTCCAACAATGAGTCCCACTAGCAACCCAACAATGGCATAAATCCAAGGCATAACAGCTCCTTATTGTTGTTATTTAACATGTTTTTTACTACTTGGTTACACATGCATCTGACTCATGGTACTATGAGTCCACAAATGGATAAAGTAAAAAGCATGTGCTCTACATTGCAGTTTCGTTTCATCCTTCATTGAGCAGATAGTCATGACCCCGAAGCAACGATACGAACAAGATTTAAAACGATCGGATTTTCAACAAGATGAAGCGCAAGCTATGGCTGTGAGCGCGTTAGATAATCTATATCATCAGCTTATTGATTATATGAATACACCAGTGGTTCGACCATCTCGCTGGCAAAAGTTGTTGGGTAAAAAAGAACAAAAACCTGTTTTGCCTAAAGGTTTGTATTTTTGGGGAGGCGTAGGACGTGGCAAAACCTATCTTATGGATACTTTTTTTGACTCTCTACCAACCGATAAAAAAATGCGAGTTCACTTTCATCGCTTTATGCATCGCGTTCACGATGAGTTGAAACTGCTTGATGACGTCAGCGATCCATTAGAGCTGATTGCTGACAAGTTCTGCCAGGAAGCTGTTATTATCTGCTTCGATGAATTTTTTGTTTCAGATATTACCGATGCAATGATTCTTGGTACTTTGTTCCAAGCTTTGTTTCAACGAGGTGTCGTGTTGGTTGCAACATCGAATATCCCGCCACATGACCTATATAAGAATGGCTTGCAGCGAGCCCGTTTTTTACCTGCCATTGCTTTAATTGAAACTCATTGTGAAATTTTAAATGTCGATAGTGGAGTTGATTACCGCCTGCGAACACTCGAGCAAGCTGAGATTTATCATTATCCTCTAGATACTAAAGCCTCTGAAAACTTAGATAAGTATTACAAGCAACTTGTTGGCAACGAAAAACCAAAGCAAGAGCAGATAGAAGTCAATCATCGTAAGATTGATGTGATTGAAGCGAGCGATGGGTTACTTTACGCGTCATTTGAACAGTTATGCCAAACGGCTCGTAGTCAAAATGACTATATAGAGCTATCGAAATTGTTCCACACAGTCCTGTTAGCTGATGTTAAGCAGATGGATAGAACGATCGATGATGCAGCGAGACGATTTATAGCCTTGGTTGACGAATTTTATGAGCGAAATGTAAAGCTAATTATTTCCGCGGAAGTGTCTCTGGCTGAGCTTTATACTCAAGGCCAACTCGAGTTCGAATTTAAACGTTGCCAGTCCCGTTTGATTGAAATGCAAAGTCATGACTACCTAGCTTTGGAGCACTTAGCCTAATAGGTAGGAAAAATAAATTTTTTGTATAAAAAGAGGTGATTTTTCCTTCACTCTTCTCTATAATCCTCCGACCCACCGTTACTGCAGGTCTTTTTAGACCGGGAGTACCACCCACTCGAAGGGGTGTTGTCTGGGCTCTTAGACAGTGGGAGCGTTATGCTCCTTTAAGTGTAAATTTTAATTAACGGGTTATTATTAGCATGAAAACATTCGTTGCTAAACCAGAAACTGTAAAACGCGACTGGTATGTTGTAGACGCTGAAGGTAAAACTCTTGGCCGTCTAGCAAGTGAAATTGCATCTCGCCTACGTGGCAAACATAAAGCTGAATACACTCCACACGTAGACACTGGTGATTACATCATCGTTGTTAACGCGGAGAAAGTTGCTGTAACTGGTAACAAAGCTAAAGACAAAATGTACCACCGTCACACTGAGTTCCCAGGTGGCCTAAAATCTTTCAGCTTCGAGAAGTTGATTGAACGTAAGCCTGAAATGGTACTTGAGCTAGCGGTTAAAGGTATGCTTCCACGTGGTCCTCTTGGCCGAGCTATGTACCGTAAGCTTAAAGTTTACGCTGGCGCTGAGCACAACCATGCTGCTCAACAACCAAAAGTACTAGACATCTAATTGGGGATTTCGAAAATGGCAGAGAATCAATACTACGGCACTGGCCGTCGCAAAAGCTCAGCTGCACGCGTTTTTATTAAACCAGGCAGCGGCAACATCGTAATCAACAAGCGTAGCCTTGATGAATACTTCGGTCGTCCAACTTCTCGTATGGTTGTTAAACAACCTCTTGAGCTAGTTGAGATGGTAGAGAAACTAGATCTATACATCACTGTTAAAGGTGGTGGTATTTCTGGTCAAGCAGGTGCTATCCGTCACGGTATCACTCGCGCTCTTATGGAATACGATGAATCACTACGTCCTACTCTACGTGCAGCTGGCTACGTTACTCGCGACGCTCGTTGCGTTGAACGTAAGAAAGTTGGTCTACGTAAAGCACGTCGTCGTCCACAGTTCTCTAAACGTTAATCTTTCGTTTTCGAAAGGTTCGTTTGTCCAGTTTCGACTGGGTTGTGGACAAGAAAAGCTCGGCTTATGCCGGGCTTTTTGTTTTTTACTCTTCTAATCGCTTCATTTCTCAATAATTCCCTTTCTAACATTCTCTATTCTGTGCCTTTTGTGACACAGCATAGGATTTGCTTCACGAATGTTACAAAAAGGTAGCTTTATCTTGTCAAAAAGTAGGGTTTTATTTATCATTTGCCGTCAAATAAATACAACTAAATTAGTATTTTGTTAGCCATGCTCTTAAGCGGAAATAACAGCAATCCACAAGGAGCAAATGGGAGAATGTCTGGATGAGCAATGCGCCTTTGAACAACAGTCGCAGACGTTTCCTAACCGCGACAACTGCGGTTGTCGGTGGGTTAGGGGCGGCGGCTGTTGCTGTACCTTTTATAAAATCTTGGAACCCAAGTGCCAAAGCGAAAGCGGCGGGTGCCCCTGTCGAGGTCGATGTAAGTAAACTCGAAGAGGGACAAATGGTTCGTGTTGAGTGGCGAGGTAAGCCTGTATGGGTTGTACGTCGTTCTCAAACGATTGTTGATGCCCTGAAAACGCATGACAATCAACTTCGTGACCCTGACTCTGGTGAAGAACAACAGCCGGGTTATGCTCAAAACACTTACCGATCAATTAAACCTGAATATTTTGTTGCTGTTGGTATTTGTACCCACTTAGGGTGTTCGCCAAGTTACTTGCCGGACTCATTTAGTGAGCAGGTGCAAGGTGTCAAGTCGGGATTCTTCTGTCCATGTCATGGTTCTAAATTTGATATGGCCGGTCGTGTATTCCAAGGTGTTCCTGCACCACTGAACCTGGTAATTCCGAAACATATG
Organism: Vibrio sp.; assembly: GCA_048259585.1. Classification (GTDB taxonomy): domain Bacteria; phylum Pseudomonadota; class Gammaproteobacteria; order Enterobacterales; family Vibrionaceae; genus Vibrio. The sequence goes on from JBLXHN010000005.1 coordinate 194,790, forward strand.
TATTTAAGCGATACAAGAATTGTCATCGGTCTTGATGAAACAGGGGAGGCATAATGCAAGCTTTACTTGATTGGGTTGAAAAACGTTTACCCGCGATGAATGCTTACAAAAAGCATTTATCTGAATACCCGATGCCAAAGAACTTCAACTTTTGGTACCTTTTTGGTTCTTTAGCAATGCTGGTATTGGTTAACCAGATCCTTACAGGTATTTGGTTGACGATGAACTACGTACCTTCTGGAGAAGGTGCATTTGCTTCTGTTGAATATATCATGCGTGACGTAGAATATGGCTGGTTGTTGCGTTATATGCACTCAACTGGCGCATCAGCGTTCTTCGTGGTTGTGTATCTGCATATGTTCCGTGGCCTTATCTACGGTTCATACCAAAAGCCTCGTGAACTACTTTGGTTATTCGGCATGCTAATTTTCTTAGTGCTGATGGCTGAGGCGTTTATGGGTTACTTGCTACCTTGGGGACAAATGTCTTACTGGGGGGCACAGGTAATCATTTCTCTATTTGGTGCAATCCCTGTCATTGGTGATGATCTAACATTATGGATTCGTGGTGATTACGTAATCTCTGGCGCAACATTGAACCGTTTCTTTGCACTGCACGTGATTGCTCTTCCAATCGTTCTTCTACTGCTAATCGTGCTGCACATTCTTGCGCTACACGAAGTGGGTTCTAACAACCCAGATGGTATCGAAACTAAACTGCCAAAAGGCTCTATGGGTGATGATTACCAGTCTCAGTTTAAGTTCCATGATTACTACTCGAAAAAATATGACATCATCGACTCGATTCCTTTCCACCCTTACGGAACGGTAAAAGATCTGGTTGGTGTAGCGGGCTTCTTGTTCCTGTTCAGCTATGTGTTGTTCTTCAACCCAGAAATGGGGGGATACTTCCTTGAGCCGCCTAACTTTGAAGCTGCTAACCCGTTGAAAACACCTGAGCACATTGCTCCTGTTTGGTATTTCACTCCGTTTTACGCGATTCTGCGTGCGGTTCCAGACAAACTTATTGGTGTTATCGCAATGGGTGCGTCAATAGTGGTGCTATTCCTACTGCCTTGGTTGGACCGTTGTAAAGTTCGTTCTTACCGTTACCGTAGTAAGCTACACCTGATTAATATTATTCAGTTCACAATTTGCTTTATCGCTTTGGGTATTCTTGGTGCGCTACCCGCGACACCAACGTACACGTTACTAGCGCGAATCTTTAGTTTGGGTTACTTCATGTTCTTTGTTCTGTTGTTCTTCTACAGCAAAAATGAAGCAACCAAGCCATTACCAAAGAGGGTGACATTCAAATGAAAAAGTGGATTGTAATTTTGTTTGCTATGTTGCCATCATTAGTGATGGCAGCTGGCGGAAATGTGCATTTAGATAAAGCGGAAAATGACTTAACTGATACAGCTTCACTGCAACGTGGTGCTAAGTTGTTCATGAACTACTGTTTCGGTTGTCACTCTACGCAATACCAACGCTATGGCCGTGTAGCCGATGATTTAGGTATCCCTGCTGACTTGATGAAAGAGAATCTGATTTTTGACCCACAGACAAAAATTGGTTCTTTGATGGAAAACGCGATTCCTGATAAGTCAGCGGCGAAATGGTTTGGTGCTCCACCGCCAGACTTAACACTGGTTGCTCGTGTTCGTGGTACGGATTGGCTATATACTTATCTGCGCTCTTTCTACGCGGATCCAAGTCGCCCATTTGGTGTAAATAACATTGTGTTCCCAAGTGTTGGTATGCCACACGTTCTTGAAGAACTTCAAGGAATACCAGAGCCGATCTATGACACACATGTTGTTGATGGCAAAGAAGTTCAAGTAGTTGTTGGAACGAAATCTCAGGGTAACGGTGAGATGAGTACTGGTGAATATGACCAAGCAGTTTTAGATTTGGTTAACTTCCTTGAATACTCAGGCGAGCCTGTGAAACTTGAGCGTCAAGCTATGGGGTGGTGGGTATTCGCATTCTTAGTGCTGCTAACGATTGTCGTCGTGGCGCTGAAGAAAGAATATTGGCGTGATGTGCACTAATTGTGCTATTATGCCGTGCTAAATCCTAGTATTTAATTCTGCAATGGGGGCTTAGCCTCCATTGTTTTTTGTATCTGTGTAAGTGTAAGTGTGCTGGAGGGCTCCATGGCTGTAGCTGCCAATAAACGTTCTGTGATGACTCTATTCTCAAGTGCATCTGATATGTATAGCCATCAGGTTCGTATTGTGCTGGCTGAAAAAGGTGTCAGTGTTGAAGTTGAGTTGGTTGATGAAGATAATCTACCAGCTGAACTTGTTGAGCTAAACCCATATAAATCAGTTCCAACTTTGGTTGATCGTGAGCTTGCGCTTTATGATTCAAAAATTATCATGGAATACCTTGATGAGCGTTTTCCGCATCCACCATTAATGCCTGTTTACCCAGTAGCTCGTGGTAATAGTCGTTTAATGATCTATCGTATTGAGAAAAATTGGTATTCTCTTGCGAATAAAATTGTGAACGGTAAAGCTGAAGAAGCTGAATCTGCGCGTAATAAACTGCGTAATGATTTGTTAACTCTAGCTCCTGTTTTTGCAGAATACGAATACTTCATGAGTGAAGAGTTCAGCCTGATTGATTGCTACCTAGCACCACTATTATGGCGTTTACCTGTATTTGGTATTGAACTCGTTGGCCCAGGTTCAAAAGAGCTTAAAGTTTATATGAATCGTGTATTTGAACGTGATTCATTCCTAGCTTCTTTAACTGAAGCAGAGCGCGAGATGCGTCTTGCTCGTTAATGGTTGCTTTTGATGGAAATTGATCAAATGACGCCACGCCGACCATTTATGCTACGTGCATTTTATGATTGGCTGCTAGAAAACGATTTAACGCCTCATCTTGTGGTTGATGCAACTATGCCGGGTGTGCGAGTTCCGATGGAATATGTACAAGACGGTCAAATTATTCTTAACGTGGCACCTCGTGCGGTAGGAAACCTAGAGCTTGGTAATGATGAAGTTACTTTTAATGCTCGTTTTGGTGGACGCCCTCAAGTAGTGATTGTCCCGTTATACGCGGTTCAAGCGATCTATGCTCGAGAGAATGGTGCGGGGACAATGTTTGACCCAGAGACGGCATATGAGCAAGACTTTGAGTCAGATATCAACCTTGAAGATGTTGATACCACGGAAGTAGAACCACAGCTATCCTCGGTAGACGCATCGGATGATGAGCCACCACGACCTAAAGGTAAGCCGAGCTTACGAGTGGTTAAATAACAAAAAAGCAGCGAAAACGCTGCTTTTTTTGTCTTTGTCATAAGTGATCAACTTACTCTGTTAATCACCGTATTCAAAAGCTCGAATGACCTGTCTAACTCCAGAAATATTACGCGCAATCTCTGTTGCCTTATCAGCGTGTTCGCGTGAGACATAGCCGAATAGAAAAACTTCTTTATTCTCAGTAACGACTTTAATCTTGGTCCCGTTTAGATCAGAGTTAGAAAGCAAAGCAGATTTTACTTTGGTCGTTATCCAACTGTCATTACTAATTGCACTGACAGGAAGTGGCTCCATAATTTTGACTTGGTTATGAAACTCTTTAACACCGTTTACTTTCTCTGCTTGTTCAATGAACTGAGCGAGTAATTGAGCACTTTTTGACTGCCCCATCAGAACCACTGTGCCGTCGTAAGAACTCGCAGTAAAGCGAGCAGAGCCTCGGTAAGGTGGTTTATTACCAATCCCAGCGACTTCAAACTCTATCTGGTTATCCGTCCAAATTTGCTGGGTAGTCCTTGGGTCAGTGACTAGGTTTGCGGTTGTCGCCGCACCCGCTATGAATAGTCCAGCGCAACCTGACAAGCCTACAGCTGCAGACAAAATTAAAGCAAGACGGAAAGACCTCATAACAAACCTTCTACTATTATTCTTCGTGAGATGGAAACAGCACTTGATCAACCAGATCACATAAGCAATGAAGCGTCAGCATATGAACTTCGTGTATACGCGCTGTTCGATGAGAGGGAATTCGAATTTCTACGTCATTTTCGCCTAATAATCCAGCCATTTCACCACCATCTTTTCCCGTTAAAGCAATGATGGTCATATCTCGGGTTACAGCAGCCTCCATCGCTTTGATGATATTTTTACTGTTACCACTGGTTGATATTGCCAGCAAGATATCACCAGGTTGGCCAAACGCTCTAACTTGCTTAGAAAACACTTCTTGATAGTGGTAGTCATTAGCGACAGCTGTAAGAGTCGTAATATCGGCGGTTAAGGCCATAGCTGGTAAGCTAGGACGCTCAGTTTCAAAACGGTTAAGTAAACAAGAGACAAACTGCTGAGCGTTGGAAGATGAGCCACCGTTACCACAACAGAGAATTTTGTTCCCGTTGAGTAGGCTAGCCACCATGGCTTGCGAACCATGTAAAATAGCATCAGGTAGCGCTTCTGCAGCAGCTATCTGAATTTGAATACTTTCAGTAAAACTGTCTTTAATGCTTTCTAGCATTGATTATCCTTCGGTAATAGCGTTTTTTATCCATTCAATGTGATGTCCATTATTGTGGATAGCTATCACATCAAATCTAAAATCGGTTGTGTCGGTATTTAAACCTCGTTTGAGCATCCACCAATTTGCGGCTTTGATCAAGCGTTGCTGTTTTTGTCTAGTCACCATTTCTGCTGCATGACCATAACGCTGAGTTTCGCGATATTTTACTTCAACAAACACAATACTTGGCCCGTCCTGCATAACGAGATCCAGTTCCCCACCTTTGGCCAGAAAATTTTTCTCAATCAACCGCAAACCGCAGCGGTATAGATAATCCGCCGCTTTTTGCTCATAAAGTTGACCTTTATTCCTCTGATTGAGTTTGTTCATCTTGTCCAGTAGCACCGTGTTCAGCCCAGCTAATCTCACGTTGTACAACACATTGATCGTCGATACTCAGTATGCCAGTTTGACCTTTAACCGTATAACCTTCGACGACTTTCATTTGGGGAAGTTCCACCATAAGTTGATAAGCATCCATACCTAAAGCTTGTAACCGGCGCTCTCCGTTAGAATCTTTCGGCCATAATCTCTCCATTTGCTCTGCAATTTCTGGCTGAGGATGGATTAACAATGGAATATCACTATAGGTAACACCTGTTAAGTCTTCATACTGACGACCACCGCTATTGCTTTTTGAGTTTGAGTATAGCTTCGGTGGTGTTGTGTCTGGGTTGATAGCAACTTCGATAAACGGTTTGATTAGAGTCAGTTCAGCACTGCTAGCCACGATGTAAACAGAATCGATATCACGGCGGCTACGAGGTTGACTCTCTAAGTCAATATTTAATAGTGATTCCATCTGCGCGATGTTCTGTTGGCTATCTTGTAAACCAAAGACATTGTTGATGTTGCGTTGAAGCTGTCGCTTGTCACCAAACAGGTTTACGGCAACTTTGTTGTTACTGTACTTACGCCATTCTTCATTGAATGCATCAACAACACGTTCGCCATGACTGCTTTGCGGCGCAAGAATCAGTGGATACTGGAAGCCTTGGGAAGCAAGGTATTTTGCCGCTTGTGCTACTTCTTGTTCCGGTGAAAGAGTTAAATAGCAAACGTTTGAATCTTCGACCAAGTTATCTGGAATATTTAACGCAAGCATTGGGATGCTGTGGCCAGCCTCTTGTTGAATTTGTTGTAGCTGTTCAATTTGCTCTTTCACTAACGGGCCAACAACAAAGTCGATATTCTTTTTAGATAACTCTGTATTAATCGCTTCGAGAGAATCAGCATTAGTATCTAGGATGGTTAGGCTCGCACTTGGATCGCGATCAATATCATTCATCATTGCCATGATGAAACCATCACGAATTAACTGAGCCGGTCGATCAAACTTACCACTTAGCGGCAGTAGCAACGCGGTATTTTTGGGTTGGATAATGGTCATATCCAAGATGTCACTGATCGCTTTTGGTGTGTACAACGCAGCCGGATGACTTGGATTTTCAGCCAACCAATTTTCTAAACTGTTCTTCAACTGAGGCACATCATTCGCCAACGTTTTCACATAGATGGCCAATTGCAACCAGCCATCAAGAATTTCTTCTTCTGGCGTGGTGGTCAGTTGGGTAATGTTTTGGCTTGAGTATCTTTGTAAATTGCTCCAGATTTGATCGGAAAGCGCTTCGTGTTGCTCTTCTGGAGTGAATTTGTAAAGTGCTGCTAGCTCTCGGCTTGATTCAAAAGGGCGATCGAGAGCGGTGAATATATCTGCTCTGAGTTGGTGGTAATCATTCCACTGAGAATCAGCCAATATCCAAGCAGCATTAAAATTCAGTTTACTCAAAGCTTTTGTGTATTGCTCAGCATCGAATGCCAGTTGTGATCTGGCAAGTTGCCATTCCGCTTGCTGCGACTCATTGAGGTTTTGCTTCGATAAGCGATAAATCAGAAGCTCTGCTTGATCTGTGTTATTGCTCGCAATCGCGGCTTTCATGGCCATAATTAGCCAGTCGTTTTGCAAGCTGCCTTGGCTGCTGTCAGCTTTCATCAGATAAGTTTGTGTGGGCTGCTGTGGTTCGCCTGTAATATCAACATATTCCGGTGATGAAGGTTTAGACGAACAAGCGGCCAACGTGATTGCTAGTGCAACTGGAGCGAGTAAGCGTGGTACACTGCTTCTCTTATGGTTATTTTTAGCCATGCGTTCTTTTCATTATTCCGTGTGAAATAGATTCTATATTAATCGTTGAAGTGATGGTAAACAAATGACAGATAACAAAACCTTGCCGGCAGAAGTCCCAACTTTATATATTGTTCCGACTCCGATTGGCAATTTGGGGGATATTACCCAGCGCGCCTTAGACGTGCTCTCAAGTGTTGATGTTATCGCAGCAGAAGATACCCGCCATACTGGCAAACTACTTTCTCATTTTAGTATTCAAACCAAAACCTTTGCTCTGCATGATCACAATGAACAACAAAAAGCTCAAGTATTAGTTGAAAAATTGTTAGCAGGTGAGTCAATAGCATTAGTTTCAGATGCCGGTACACCACTTATCAGTGATCCAGGATACCATTTAGTCACTCAGTGTCGTCAGGCTGGAGTTAAAGTTGTGCCACTTCCTGGTGCGTGTGCGGTGATCACTGCCTTAAGTGCCTCTGGTCTACCGTCAGACCGTTTCAGCTTTGAAGGATTTCTTCCTGCGAAAAGCAAAGGCCGTAAAGATAAGTTTATCGAGATCGCTAAGGTAGAACGTACTTGTATATTTTACGAGTCACCTCATCGTATAACAGAATCTTTGCAAGATATGCTGTCAGTACTTGGGCCTGATCGTGAAGTGGTATTAGCTCGTGAACTAACCAAAACCTATGAAACTATTCAAGGCTTACCTTTGGGGGAGCTTATTGAATGGATTGAAGAGGACGACAACCGTAAACGTGGAGAAATGGTTTTACTGGTTCATGGTCACCGGGAAGAAGCCGATGCTGAACTACCTGAAGAAGCGTTACGTACTTTAGGTATTTTAGTGAAAGAGCTACCCCTGAAGAAAGCGGCTGCTTTAGCGGCAGAAATTTACAATCTGAAAAAGAATGCTCTGTATAAGTGGGGGCTGGAAAACCTTAGCTGACCGCTGGTATTTTATGCTGTTAGAGGTTAATTCTGCGCTAAGAGCCATTCTTCCTAGACACTGAGCAGAGTTATCTATAGAATTCGCGCTCGGAGTTGACTGGGTAGTCGCTGCTTTGTTGATGTCCTTCGGGAGACTGACGCTGAAGTCCTTTGGGAGACTGGCGTTGACGTCCTTCGGGAGACTGACAAAGGGGAGGAAAGTCCGGGCTCCATAGAGCAGGGTGCCAGGTAACGCCTGGGGGGCGCAAGCCTACGACAAGTGCAGCAGAGAGAAGACCGCCGATGACCTTCGGGTACAGGTAAGGGTGAAAGGGTGCGGTAAGAGCGCACCGTGCGACTGGCAACAGTTCGTAGCAAGGTAAACTCCACCCGGAGCAAGACCAAATAGGCCTCCACATTGCGTTGCTCGCGTAAGGAGGCGGGTAGGTTGCTTGAGCCAGTGAGCGATTGCTGGCCTAGACGAATGGCTACTGCCGCGCAAGCGGAACAGAACCCGGCTTATACGTCGACTCCACCTATTCTTAGACCCATCATAACAACTTAGTTATGATGGGTTTTTTGCTTTTTATTGACTTAGCTGATAGCAAAACCATTAAACTTAGTGCAATGTCACGCCCTATAAGTGCTTATGGGTAGCAGTAGTGTAAGAATTAGGTACACTACAGAATGATTATGTACGGGCTGACCCGCAAAACGAGAACCTTATGACTGAATCTTTCCAACATATTTCTGTACTTCTTCATGAATCTATCGATGGCTTGGCGATTAAGCCTGATGGTATTTATATTGATGGAACCTTTGGTCGTGGTGGTCACAGCCGTACGATATTGTCTCATCTGGGTGAAAATGGTCATCTTTACAGTATCGACCGTGACCCTCAGGCTATAGCCGAAGCGAAAAAAATTGATGATCCTCGTTTTACTATTGTTCATGGCCCTTTCTCAGGTATTGCTGAATACGCTGAACGTTATAACTTGGTCGGTAAAGTTGATGGTGTGTTGTTTGATCTTGGCGTGTCATCGCCTCAGTTAGATGATGCTGAGCGAGGGTTTAGCTTTATGAAAGATGGCCCTCTAGATATGCGTATGGATCCAACTTCTGGTATTCCTGTCTCTCAGTGGCTACTAGAAGCTGATTTGGACGATATCACCTGGGTGATTCGTGAGTTTGGTGAAGATAAACACGCGCGTCGCATTGCTAAAGCGATCGTTGCTTATCGTGAAAATGAAGAAAATGAGCCGTTAACCCGCACTAGCCAACTTGCCAAGTTAATCTCTGATGCGGCGCCAAAAAGCTTCAAAGAGAAAAAACACCCCGCGACTCGTGCTTTTCAAGCATTTCGAATTTATATCAACAGTGAGTTAGAAGAGATTGATACAGCATTAAAAGGTGCAGCATCGATTTTAGCGCCCGAAGGACGCTTATCAGTGATTAGTTTCCACTCATTGGAAGATCGAATGGTGAAGCGTTTTATTCGTAAAGAAAGTAAAGGCCCTGAGGTTCCTCATGGGATTCCGTTAACCCAAGATCAAATTAAAGCGCTAGGCAGTGCAAATTTGAAAGCTGTCGGTAAAGCGATTAAGCCTTCACAACAAGAAGTGGAAATGAATCCTCGTTCAAGAAGTTCAGTATTGCGTATCGCCGAAAAACTCTGATTAAAACGTTATGTCTCAGCCGAAACCGAATCTTGCCAAGTTGATTGTTCTCGATCTCTTTACTGTAGGTCGAGTTCCTCTTGTATTGTTGATTTTGATTTTTGCTACCGCAATGGGCGTGGTGTTTATCACTCACCATACTCGTCAGGCTATTTCTGAAAAAGATTTGGCTTTTATGGAGAGTGATAGACTAGACAATGAATGGCGTAATTTAATTCTAGAAGAAACGGCTTTGGCCGAGCATAGCCGTGTACAAGAGCTGGCTAAGAAGGATCTGGAAATGAAACGTCCAGATGCGGACAAGGAAGTTGTGGTTAACCTCAAATGAAGAAAAAGCCTGTTCAATCGAAATCAAGAACCGCAAAAGTGACGCCCAAAACAGCTTCTAAAGCTGAAACGGCACCCGCGCCAATTTTCATTCGTTGGCGTTTTTATCTTCTTATCTTTTTCATTCTTGTTGCAATGGGTGCGTTAGTTGGTCGAGCTGCCTATATTCAGGTTGTTGAGCCCGATAATCTTATTCGTCAGGGGGATATGCGTTCTATTCGGGCAAAAGAGTTACGTTCTGCTCGAGGTATTATCTCTGACCGCAACGGAGAAGCTCTGGCTGTGAGTGTGCCGGTCGAAGCTGTATGGGCCGATCCTGTTGCAATCTTTAAAAATGGCGGCTTGAAAGAGAAAGACCGTTGGCATGCGCTGGCTGATGTACTTGGTCTGAATCGTGATGCGATGATGAAAAAGATTTCAGATAACAGCTCGCGTCGTTTTATCTATTTGCAGCGTCAAGTCAGTCCTGCCATGGCGAAGTATATTCGCGAACTGAAACTTAATGGCGTTGGACTCAAAGCAGAATCTCGTCGTTACTATCCTGCCGGTGAAGTTAGTGCTCACTTAATTGGTGTAACTGGCATCGATGGTCATGGTTTAGAAGGTGCTGAGCGAAGCTACGATAAGTGGCTGACGGGCGAATCCGGCAAGAGTATTATTCGTAAAGATCGTTATGGACGCGTTGTAGAAAACATTTCTCTGGAAGAGAGCGAAGAAGGTAAACCTTTAAAACTCACCATTGATCAGCGTTTGCAGGCTATCGCTTTCCGCGCAGTTAAACAGGCCATGGCCGATTATAGAGCAACTTCAGCGTCTGCTGTGATGCTGGATGTAAAAACCGGAGCGGTGTTAGCGATGGTCAATGCGCCGTCCTATAACCCGAACAACCGTAGTGATTGGCAAAGTTTTAAAATGCGAAATCGTGTGATTACCGATGCGTTTGAGCCCGGTTCAACGGTAAAACCTTTTGTGGTTTTGGCGGCTTTAGCCAATGGTATTGCGGATGAAAATACCATTATTGATACCGGAGATGGCGTGTTACGCATTGGTGGTAGTCGCGTTCGTGATACCTCAAAAGTAGGTAAAGCCAACCTACAGATGATTTTGAAAAAATCGAGTAACGTTGGTGTGACCAAGCTTGCGTTGGGTATGCCACTTGAAGCGATGCTCGGTATGTACAGTTCTGTCGGCTTAGGTGAAATGTCTGGGCTCAATCTAGTCGGTGAAACCTCGGGGATTTTTCCGAGCCGCAGCCGCTGGTCGCAGTTTGAAATTGCCACGTTAGCTTTTGGCTATGGCTTATCTATAACACCTATTCAATTGGCTCACGCTTATGCCACTTTGGGAAATCTAGGCGTTTACCAACCGATTCATATTGTAGAAAACAACCAGCACGATCTGACTCATCAGGTTGTCGATGAAAAATACGCCAAGCAAGTCCTTGAAATGTTAGAAACGGTCACTCAGCCAGGTGGTACCGCGACCAAAGCAGCGGTGCCAGGTTATCGTATTGCTGCTAAGTCTGGTACATCTCGCAAAGCGATTGCGGGTGGTTATAGTGATGAGTACTTTGCTTATACAGCGGGTGTTGCTCCAGTGAGTGACCCAAGAATTTCATTAGTCGTAATGGTCAATGAGCCTCAAGGGGACTCCTATTACGGTGGTGCGGTGGCAGGCCCTGTTTTCTCTGAGATTATGAAAGGTGCGCTGCAAATTCTCAATATAGTGCCCGATGAAAACCGATTTAAAGAATAACAAATAGTGTGAGAATCAATATGAACACTAGTAAGGCTTTATCTGAACTGATTGCTCCATGGTTAGCGGTTGATGACGCGAAGTGGAATGATATCCCAGTCACTCATTTGGAACTGGATAGCCGAAAGCTCACAATAGGTGATACTTTCGTTGCGATTATTGGCCATGCTGTTGATGGCAGAAAGTACATATCCAAAGCTATAGAGCAAGGCGTGAATGCCGTTATCGCTCAAGCTTGCGAAGCCTATCCTCACGGACATGTCGAATGGCATGGTGATTGTCCGGTTATTTATGTCGCAGAGTTAAACTCTCATCTTTCAGAATTGGCCGGTCGTCTTTATGGCGAACATAAAAGCCGTTTGATTGCTGTAACAGGAACCAACGGTAAAACGACGATTACTCAACTTATCGCTCAATGGATCGGCTTACTCGGTGAAAAAGCTGCAGTAATGGGAACAACCGGTAATGGTTTTCTCGATGATTTACGTCCAGCAGCCAACACCACGGGTAGCGCGCTTGATATTCAGGCACAGTTGCATCAACTTGGGTTGCAAGATGCAGTTTACACTGCTCTCGAAGTATCCTCTCATGGCTTGGTTCAGGGCCGAGTGAAGAAACTGGCATTTGATGTTGGTATCTTTACCAATTTGAGCCGCGATCATCTGGATTACCACGGTACAATGGAAGAGTACGCTAAAGCTAAGTTTTCACTTTTTACTGGGCACCAGTGCGACAATGCCGTTATTAATATCGATGATGAAGTTGGTAAGGCATGGAGTGTTAAATTGCCTCATGCGGTTGGTGTTTCATTGAAGATCGTACCTAAAACAGAGAGAGCATTGTGGGCTTCAGATGTAAAATATGCTGAAACAGGCATTGCGCTTAGGTTTGATGGGGATTGGGGCCAAGGTGAGCTGAATGTGCCTTTGATTGGTGAGTTTAACGCTTCCAATGTTATGCAGGCATTCGCTGCACTGTTGAGCTTAGGTTTTGACCGTGAACTATTGATTAAGACGGCACCACAACTGAAACCCGTGTTAGGCCGAATGGAATTATTCCAAGCTCCAAATAAGGCAAAAGTCGTGGTGGATTACGCGCATACTCCCGATGCTTTAGAAAAAGCACTTCTAGCGCTGCGAGTACATTGCAACGGAAAATTGTGGGCAATCGTAGGTTGCGGTGGCGATCGCGATAAAGGCAAACGGCCAATGATGGCATCGATTGCTGAACAGTTCGCGGATTACGTCATTTTGACTGACGACAATCCACGCAGTGAAGACCCAGTCGAAATTGTGAAAGATATGCTAGTGGGAATGAACCAACCGGATGACGCGATTGTAGAACATAGTCGTTATCTCGCAGCTCAACATGCGATCAATAACGCAAGCTCAGAAGATATCATTTTGCTTGCTGGCAAAGGGCATGAAGACTATCAGGTCATGGCAACAGAGACCGTTCATTATTCCGATCGGGAAACGGCTCAAGCTCTGCTGGGACTAGCATTATGATAAAAACGAACCTATCACAGTTGAGTGAAGTGCTAAATGCGCGCTTGGTCGGTGAGTGTTGCGATATTGAATCGGTAACAACAGATACTCGTCAGGTTCCAGAAAACGCTTTGTTTGTCGCATTAGTCGGTGAACGATTTGATGCACATAATTTCGCTCAACAAGCGCTTAAAAATGGGGCTAAAGCCCTGTTAGTTGAACGTGAACTGGATATCGCACTACCTCAGTTGGTCGTTGAAAATAGCAAGCTTTCGCTTGGTCAACTTGCTAGTTGGGTTCATCAACAGTGTGATACGCCAACTTTGGCTATTACCGGTAGTTGCGGTAAAACTACAGTGAAAGAGATGGTAGCCACGATATTGTCCGCTAAGGGCAAAGTACTGTTTACGGCGGGTAATTTTAACAATGACATCGGTGTACCGCTGACTTTACTCCGTTCGACACAACAAGACGATTACGCGGTTATTGAACTAGGAGCGAACCATATCGGTGAAATCGCTTATACAACAGAATTGGTTAAGCCAAATGTCGCTTTAGTGAATAACGTTGCAGCAGCACATTTAGAAGGTTTTGGTTCAATTGAAGGCGTGAAGACAGCAAAAGGCGAGATTTACCAAGGGCTTGATGCTGGTTCTCCAGCAATTGTTAATTTAGATAGTAATGGTGGAGTTTTGTGGGACGAAGTTCTCTCAAATAAAAAGGTAATTACGTTTTCCGCCACAGACTCTAAAGCCGATTTCTATGCTCGCAATATCAAACTTAGTGTGGCAGGCAAAGCCAGATTTGAAATGGTGACTCCATTAGGAAAAGTGGACATTAGCCTTGATATCGTAGGGCAACATAATGTGGCGAATGCCCTTTCTGCCGCTGCACTTGCAATAGAAATGGGGGCAACCTTACCAGAGATTCAATACGGTTTGGCTCATTTACCAAAAGTAAAAGGGCGTGTTGATGTTGAACCTTTAACCGATTCTATCACTCTTATTGATGATAGTTACAATGCCAGCGTGCCAGCGATGAAAGCCGCGATTGACTTATTAGCCAGCTTTTCTGACAGCCGATGGTTAATTTTCGGCAATATGGCCGAGTTAGGAAACGAAAGTCTTGCACTTCACCAACAAGTCGGTGAACATGCAGCACCATTCGATTTTGAGTTTGTCTTGACCTATGGTGATGATGCAAAAGTGATAAGCGATGTTTGTCAGGGGCTTCATTTTGAAACACACCAAGACATGATTAGTTATATTGAGCAGAAACTAGAACAACAACAGGATCGCTCACATGTTCTATTAGTCAAAGGGGCTAATAGTGCCGGTATGGGTAAGATTGCTGCTGCTCTAAAGGAGAAGTTCTCATGATTATTTGGCTTGCGGAGTTGCTCCAGCCATATTTTTCTTTTTTTCGTCTATTTGAATATTTGTCATTTAGAGCCATCGTCAGCATCTTGACTGCTTTAGGTCTTTCTCTCTGGATGGGGCCGCATCTCATTCGACGCCTTCAAATGCTACAAATCGGGCAAGTTGTTCGCAATGACGGTCCTGAATCTCACTTTAGCAAGCGCGGAACACCGACTATGGGTGGTGTGATGATCCTTGCATCTATTTTTATTACCGTTTTACTTTGGGCCGATTTGACAAACCCATATGTATGGGCAGTTTTAGCCGTACTTGGTGGCTATGGCGCTGTGGGTTTTGTTGATGATTATCGTAAAGTAGTCCGTAAGAACACGGATGGCTTAATTGCGCGTTGGAAGTACTTCTGGCAATCAGCGATTGCTCTAGTTGTTGCATTCGCACTATACGTACATGGTAAAGATACCGCAGCGACTCAACTTGTTGTCCCATTCTTTAAAGACATTATGCCGCAATTGGGCATGCTGTACATTGTGCTCACTTACTTTGTTATCGTGGGAACCAGTAATGCAGTAAATCTTACTGATGGCTTGGATGGTCTAGCTATTATGCCAACTGTGCTGGTATCTGCTGGTTTTGGTGTGATTGCTTGGGCCACTGGTAATGTGAACTTCGCCAACTATCTACATATTCCTTATATCCCTCATACTTCTGAGTTAGTGGTGGTTTGTACGGCGATTGTGGGGGCTGGTTTAGGTTTCCTATGGTTTAACACGTACCCAGCTCAAGTGTTTATGGGCGATGTAGGCTCACTGGCGTTAGGCGGTGCATTAGGTACGATAGCGGTACTGGTTCGCCAAGAATTTGTACTGGTGATTATGGGCGGTGTTTTTGTAATGGAAACCATCTCGGTTATTTTGCAGGTCGGCTCATATAAGTTACGAGGTCAGCGTATTTTCCGTATGGCACCAATTCATCACCATTATGAGCTCAAAGGCTGGCCGGAGCCACGTGTCATTGTTCGTTTCTGGATCATCTCAATCGTATTGGTATTGATTGGCTTAGCAACGCTTAAAGTACGTTAATTATTTTTCTTTTATTGGGCATGGATTAAAAATGGACCGTTGGCAAGGCATTGAGCATGTAGTGGTCGTAGGGCTCGGTATTACCGGGCTCTCTGTCGTTAATTATCTACAGAAATATCACCCTCAAATTGAGGTGAAAGTGATTGATACTCGCGAAAATCCACCGAGTAAAGCGCATTTATCACCGTTAGTCGAACTGCATAGTGGTGGTTGGAATCTTGAGTGGTTACTTAATACTGACCTAATTGTTGCAAATCCAGGAATAGCTTTGGCTACACCTGAAATTCAACGCGCTATTGAGGCAAATATCCCAGTGGTTGGTGATATTGAGCTTTTTGCCTGGCATGTAAAAAAGCCGGTTATCGCGATTACAGGCTCTAATGGTAAGAGTACTGTGACAGATTTGATGGGTGTATTAGGTAATGCTGCCGGAATAAAAACCGCTATCGGCGGTAATATTGGTGTGCCTGCTTTGGACCTGCTATCTGAAGACGCTGAATTGTACGTTTTGGAGCTGTCCAGTTTCCAATTAGAAACCACTTCTAACCTGACTACTATCGCATCGACCTTTTTGAACCTTTCTGAAGATCATATGGACCGCTACGATGGTATGGAGTCTTACCGTCAAGCTAAGTTACGTATCTTTGCTCACGCGTATACATCCGTTGTTAACGCTGATGACACTCAAACTTATCCGGATGATGAGACTGAACATACAGTGAGCTTCGGACTGGATAATCCAGCGGATTTTTATACCGATACGCTAAATGGCCAGGAATGGTTGTTCGCCAAAGGTGAAGCGGTTTTATCGGTAGACGAACTAAGCTTGGTTGGGCGTCATAATGTGGCAAATGTACTCACGGTACTGGCACTACTCGATGCTGCAAATATCTCATACAGTGATCAATTGCTGCTAGCATTAAAGTCTTACACTGGGTTGACCCATCGTTGTCAGGTTGTTGAAGATAAAAACGGTGTTAGGTGGGTTAATGATTCAAAAGCGACCAACGTTGCTAGTACGCTAGCTGCACTTTCTGGTCTTTCATTACAAGGTAAGCTGTATTTGTTGGTGGGCGGGTTAGGTAAAGGCGCTGATTTTTCTCCGCTGAAGCCTGTCTTCGCCGACTTACCTGTTAAGCTTTGTTGCTTTGGTGCGGATGCCGAGCAGTTTATGCCGTTACATTCATCTTCTCAGCGTTTTACAACTATGGAAGATGCCGTTAAATCTATTCATGCGGAATTGGCTCAAGGCGACATGGTTCTGCTTTCTCCGGCTTGCGCCAGTATGGATCAATTTAAGAACTTTATGCATCGTGGCGAAGTGTTCGCAGCTCTCGCTAAGCAGTACGCATAATCGATACACCAGTAGGTAATGTTTTGCGACGATTGAGACCGATAAGTAAGATGCAGCAATGGCTTCAGACTCCATCACCTGAGGTATTGTTTGACCGTCAAGTGGTATGGATTTCATTGGGTTTAATGCTGATTGGCTTGGTGATGGTAACGTCAGCTTCATTTCCGATCAGTTCGCGACTTACCGATCAACCTTTCCATTTTATGTTTCGTCATGCGTTGTTTTTACTGTTGGCTATCGCGACTTCAGCCGTGGTATTACAGATTCCCACGCACCGCTGGCTTCAGTACAGCTCAATTTTGCTTGCGGTTTCTTTTGTACTACTGGTCATTGTTCTCGTCGCTGGTAAATCGGTGAATGGTGCTTCGCGTTGGATTCCATTAGGATTATTCAACCTTCAGCCTGCGGAAGTCGCTAAATTATCACTGTTTATTTTCATGTCGGGTTATTTAGTGCGTAAGCATGACGAAGTACGGCAAACGTTCTTTGGTGGCTTCATCAAACCGATTCTGGTATTTCTGACTTTAGCAATATTGCTGCTGGCGCAACCGGATTTAGGTACTGTGGTGGTAATGCTGGTCACTCTGTTCGGCATGTTATTCATGGCTGGAGCAAAACTCTCCCAATTTTTGGCATTGATGGTTGCTGGGATATTGGCGGTTGTGGGACTTATCGCAGCAGAACCGTACCGTATGCGCCGCGTCACATCTTTCTTGGACCCGTGGGAGGATCCGTTTGGCAGTGGTTACCAGTTAACTCAATCGTTAATGGCATTTGGCCGTGGTGAATGGTTCGGGCAAGGGCTGGGAAACTCTATTCAGAAGTTGGAATACTTGCCAGAAGCGCATACGGACTTTGTATTTGCAGTGGTCGGGGAAGAGTTAGGTTTTATCGGCGTTGTATTGGTACTCATGCTGATTTTCAGCCTAGTGCTTAAAGCGGCATTTATCGGTAAAAAAGCGTTTGAACATGATCACCAATTTGGTGGCTATCTCGCGTTGGGTATTGGTATTTGGTTTGCTTTCCAGACGTTAGTTAACGTGGGAGCGGCTGCCGGTATGGTGCCGACAAAAGGGCTTACTTTGCCTTTGATCAGTTACGGTGGTTCAAGTTTAATTATTATGTCAGTAGCTGTTTCTATATTGCTTCGAATTGATCATGAATGTCGATTGGTAGGTATTAAACAGCAAGAAGAAATTATCAATGAAGAATAAAAAACGTTTAATGGTGATGGCTGGTGGCACTGGTGGTCACGTGTTTCCTGGGCTAGCGGTAGCCAAAAAGCTTCAACAGCAAGGCTGGGAAATTCGCTGGTTAGGTACGGCTGACCGTATGGAAGCCGACTTAGTACCTAAGCATGGCATTGAGATTGATTTTATTCGTGTGAAAGGCTTGAGAGGTCAAGGTGTTGGCCGCTTAATTAAAGCCCCATTCCAAATCATTAATGCAATTATGCAGGCAAGAAATCATATTAAAGCATGGAAGCCGGACGCAGTTTTAGGCATGGGCGGTTACGTTAGTGGTCCCGGTGGTGTTGCGGCATGGATGCAAGGTATTCCTGTTGTACTACATGAGCAAAATGCCGTTGCTGGTTTAACCAACCAATGGCTATCTAAAATCGCAACAAAAGTATTCCAAGCTTTTAAAGGTGCATTTCCCAATGCTGCAATTGTCGGTAATCCTGTGCGTTCTGATGTGGTAGAACTTTTGGAACCTACACAACGTTTAGCGGGGCGTAATGGTCCGATACGAGTTGTTGTCATGGGCGGAAGCCAAGGAGCCAGAATCCTTAATCAAACAATGCCGAAAGTGCTCTCTAAACTGGGAGAAAACTATGAAGTTCATCATCAGGCGGGGAAAGGTAACCAGCAAGAGGTTGAACAAGCTTATCAAGATGGTGGTGTAGAAAAGGTACATGTTACCGAGTTTATTGATGATGTCGCTCAAGTCTATGGGTGGGCAGATATATTAGTTTGTCGTTCAGGAGCATTAACCGTATCAGAAGTCTCTGCTGCTGGTGTTGCCGCGATTTTTATTCCTTTCATGCATAAAGATCGTCAGCAAGCACTCAATGCTGATCATTTAGTTGAATGTGGCGCTGCAAAAATGATTGAGCAACCTGAGCTCACGGTTGATAAACTCGCGGAAACTATGGCGCAAATGGATCGCAGCCAATTATTAGATATGGCAGTCAAGGCTCGACAAGCCGCTATGTTAGATGCAGACCAAGTGGTCGCTGATGCCATCATCGCTATTACTGAGAAATGAGAACCTATTCATGAAGATTAAACATACTCAAGACTTAGCTCAAATCAGAGCTATGGTGCCGGAAATGCGCCGAGTTAAAAGCATTCACTTTATCGGCATTGGTGGTGCCGGTATGAGTGGAATCGCAGAAGTGTTACTGAATGAAGGTTATCAAATTACAGGCTCAGATATCGCAACTAATGCTGTTACTGAACGCTTAGAAAGTAAAGGGGCAGTGGTATTTATTGGCCATCAAGCGTCCAATATTGAACAAGCAAGTGTTGTGGTCGTTTCAACCGCCATCAATGAACAAAACCCAGAGATTCAGGCTGCACGAGAAAAGCGTGTTCCGATCGTCCGTCGTGCTGAAATGCTGGCTGAACTGATGCGATTCCGTCATGGTATTGCTGTTGCCGGAACTCATGGTAAAACCACCACTACGGCACTGGTCACTCAAATTTATTCAGAAGCTGGTATGGATCCGACTTTTGTTAACGGTGGCTTAGTGAAAAGTGCAGGAACGAATGCTCGTTTAGGTTCAAGTCGAGTATTGATTGCTGAAGCGGATGAGAGTGATGCTTCATTCCTACACCTACAGCCGATGGCAACAATTGTCACCAATATCGAAGCTGACCATATGGATACTTATGGCGGTGACTTTGAAACCCTAAAGCAAACCTTTGTCGATTTCTTACACAACCTGCCATTTTATGGTCAGGCGATAATGTGTGTTGATGACCCTGTTGTTCGAGAAATCATTCCTCGCATTAGCCGTCAGGTGATTACCTATGGTTTTTCTGACGATGCCGATGTACGTATTGAGAGCTATCGTCAGAAAGGACAGCAGGGTAAGTTTACGGTTGTGCGTAAAGGTAAAGACAATCTCGATATTACATTGAACATTCCGGGGCGTCATAATGCACTCAATGCTTCAGCTGCGATTGCGGTTGCGACAGAAGATGACGTCAGTGATGAAGCGATTCTTACAGCCCTTATCAGCACCCAAGGAACAGGGCGTCGTTTTGATCATTTAGGGGAATTTGAAACTGGCAATGGCGTGGCTATGTTGGTGGATGATTATGGTCACCATCCAACTGAAGTTGATGTCACCATTAAAGCCGCACGCAGTGGTTGGGCTGATAAACGCTTGGTTATGATTTTTCAACCACACCGCTACACGCGAACTCGTGATCTTTACGATGACTTTGCCAATGTATTGGAACAAGTTGATGTGTTGATTATGCTGGATGTGTATTCGGCGGGAGAAAAACCAATAGCGGGTGCTGATGGTCGTTCTTTGTGTAGAACAATTCGCAGTCGAGGCCGAGTTGATCCTATTTTTGTTCCAGAAACTGACACATTGCCGTCAGTTCTAGCTAACGTATTGCAAGATGGTGACTTAGTGTTGACGCAAGGTGCTGGTGATGTAGGCAAAGTAGCCAAACATCTGGAAGCTCTACAACTGAATATAGAAAAGATGCAAAAATATTAAATTTGTTGCTTATGAAGGTGACAATCGTGATTTTGGTGGTAATACTGCGAGATTTCTCTATTTGAATATTTGATACTTTTAGTCTCCTCAGTATAATCCGTAGGTTGTGTTGTCTTAAAAATGGCAACATATCTATGCTAAAGTTATTGCTTTTGCCTCTATTGTACATTGAAATAGGGAATTAAATTGCCAGTCGTCAACAGGAACAGTGGGCTTTGATTAGTACAAGTTTATCTCAAGGCCGTATTATGTCCCGTTCACCGTTATTGAAAGAGCACGCCGCTGGGGGGAGCTTTCTATTCGTGGTGGTGTTGTTGGTTGGTGTTTTGCTGTATTCAACGATCAGTTGGATGTGGGATGAAGAGAGGCTTCCGCTCTCTAAGATAGTTTTACAAGGTGATTTGCAGTATGTTTCTGCGTTTGATGTTCAAAGAGCATTTGGCCAGCTGAAACACATTGGAACCTTTATGTCACAAGACATTAATGAACTCCAATCCAGTGCACAGTCGATTCCTTGGGTATCTCATGCCTCAATCCGCAAACAATGGCCTGATACGATCAAAGTTTTTTTGACCGAATACCAGGTTGCAGCAATATGGAATGGCAATGCTCTATTAGATGATAAGGGTGTTGTCTTTAATGGTGATATTGCTCAAGTTAATGAAGAACATGTAAAACTGTATGGACCAGCAGGAACGGCTCCTCAAGTTTTAAATGTTTGGAATGAGTACAGCCCTAAATTTCAGCAAATAGGATTAAACATCTCCTCTTTGGTTCTTAATGAGCGTAGAGCTTGGCAGATTATTTTAGATAATGGAATTCGCTTGGAGTTGGGTAAAGAGTCGTTAGAAGAGAGAATTCATCGATTCTTTTTACTTTATAACCAACTCGGGAATGATGCTGAACGAGTAAGTTACATTGACCTCAGATATGATACAGGGGCAGCCGTTGGTTGGTTCCCTGATCAAGAATTAGCGCAAGAGAACATAGATGACTAAAACTTCAGATGACAAATTGATTGTTGGTCTTGATATAGGTACTGCTTCTGTTTCAGCGTTAGTAGGGGAGCTGCTCCCTGACGGTCAAATCAATATCATTGGTGCTGGTACTAGCCCGTCTCGTGGGATGGACAAAGGTGGCGTTAATGATCTTGAATCGGTGGTAAAATCAGTTCAGCGGGCAATCGACCAAGCTGAAATGATGGCTGAATGCAAAATTAGCAACGTATTTTTGTCAATTTCTGGTCGTCACATAACCAGTCGAATTGAAAAAGGTATGGGCACCATTTCTGAGGGGGAAGTATCCCAAGATGATATGGATCGTGCCATTCATACTGCAAAATCGATAAAAATGAGTGAAGAGCTGCGTATTTTACATGTTATTCCTCAAGAATTTACGATTGATTATCAAGAAGGTATAAAAAATCCGCTAGGATTATCAGGGGTACGCATGGAAGTAAGCGTACATTTGATCACTTGCCATAGTGATATGGCGAGAAACATTATTAAAGCGGTTCAACGTTGCGGTTTAACGGTTGAGCAGTTAGTGTATTCAGGATTAGCAGCAAGTAATGCTGTCATTACTGAAGACGAGCGAGAGCTTGGCGTATGTGTTATTGATATTGGTGCAGGTACCATGGATGTCGCTATCTGGACTGGTGGTGCACTAAGACATACAGAAGTCTTCTCCTATGCGGGCAATGCAGTAACCAGTGATATCGCGTTTGCATTTGGTACGCCAGTCAACGACGCTGAAGAAATCAAAGTTAAATACGGTTGCGCGCTGAGTGAGCTAGTCAGTAAAGATGACACGGTAAATGTACCGAGCGTTGGTGGTAGACCATCACGAAGTTTACAACGTCAAACCTTGTCTGAAGTGATTGAGCCTCGCTACACTGAGTTAATGGGCTTAGTTAACCAGACTATAGATACAGTACAAGAAAAGTTGCGCGAAGAAGGCATCAAACACCATTTAGCCGCAGGTGTGGTTTTAACGGGTGGTGCTGCGCAAATTGAAGGTTTAGTGGAATGTGCAGAGCGCGTATTCCGCAATCAAGTTAGGGTAGGTAAGCCACTTGAAGTAAGTGGTCTTACTGATTACGTTAAAGAGCCGTATCATTCTACGGCAGTTGGTTTACTTCATTACGCAAAAGACAGTCAAATTAATGACGACATTGAGTATCAAGAGCCTAAGCGCCAATCAGTGTCTAGTATGTTTGGTCGTTTGCGTAATTGGATACAAAAAGAGTTTTAACCTGAGTTGCAGGAAAAACGGAGATAACACATGTTTGAACCGATGATGGAAATGTCTGACGACGCGGTAATTAAAGTTGTTGGAGTTGGTGGCGGCGGTGGTAACGCCGTAGAACATATGGTGCGTGAGTCCATCGAAGGTGTGGAATTCATCAGTATCAACACAGATGCACAAGCACTACGAAAAACCAGCGTAAGCAGCGTTATTCAAATCGGCGGTGATATCACTAAAGGTTTGGGTGCTGGCGCGAATCCGCAAGTTGGACGTGATGCAGCTCTAGAAGATAAAGATAGAATTAAAGAATTACTGGCTGGTGCCGATATGGTGTTTATCGCAGCTGGTATGGGCGGCGGTACCGGTACTGGTGCTGCACCTGTTATTGCTGAAGTGGCAAAAGAGCTCGGTATCCTAACGGTTGCTGTTGTAACTAAGCCATTTAGCTTTGAAGGTAAAAAACGCCTTGCATTTGCAGAACAGGGAATTGAAGAGCTCTCTAAACATGTAGACTCTTTGATCACTATTCCAAATGAGAAATTGTTAAAAGTATTGGGTCGTGGAATCACATTACTTGAAGCATTTGCTAGCGCGAATGACGTACTAAAAAATGCAGTACAAGGTATCGCAGAGCTTATTACTCGCCCTGGCATGATTAACGTCGACTTTGCGGATGTACGTACAGTAATGTCTGAAATGGGTCACGCTATGATGGGTAGTGGTATTGCTAAAGGTGAAGACCGTGCTGAAGAAGCAGCAGAAATGGCAATTTCTAGCCCTCTACTAGAGGATATTGATCTTGCTGGTGCTCGCGGCGTACTGGTTAACATCACCGCTGGTCTGGACATGAGACTCGATGAATTCGAAACGGTTGGTAACACTGTTAAAGCGTTTGCTTCTGATAATGCTACCGTTGTTATCGGTACATCACTTGACCCAGACATGGCTGAAGAGATTCGCGTAACAGTTGTTGCTACAGGTATCGGTAACGAAAGAAAACCAGATATTACTCTTGTAGCGGGCGGCAAAGCGAAAGTTGCAGCAGTTTCTCAACCACAACAAGCACCGGCAGCGGCTGCAAAAGTGGAAGAAAAACCGGCACAACCTTTGCAAGAGAAAACAGAAGTGAAAGCACAGCCTTCACAGACGTCAAGTTCTCCTGCATCGGCAAACCAAAGTGCTGCGCCTAAGCCAGAGAAAGAGAGCGGATACCTAGATATACCTGCTTTTTTACGTCGTCAGGCTGATTAAAATACCGCCACAATTTGACAGTGTTCAAAATTTTGGTAATATGTCGGTCGGTAAAGCTACCGACCGAGCTTTGTGGCATTGAATTAGAGGCAAGCAGATGATCAGACAACGTACTCTGAAAGAGATAGTGAAAACAACTGGTGTGGGTCTCCACTCTGGTCGTAAAGTCACACTTACTCTTCGCCCAGCCGCTGCAAACACAGGTATTATTTATCGTCGTACCGACGTAAATCCACCGGTTGATTTTCCGGCTGACCCTGAATCAGTACGTGATACTATGTTATGTACTGCACTGGTTAATGATGAAGGCGTTCGTATCTCAACAGTTGAGCACTTAAGTGCTGCTCTTGCTGGTATGGGGATCGACAACGTGATTATTGAAGTTGATGCACCTGAAATCCCTATTATGGATGGTAGTGCAAGTCCGTTTGTATACTTGTTACAACAAGCGGGTGTTGAAGTTCAAAATGCACCGAAACGCTTTATTCGTATTAAGAAACCTGTACGTTTTGAAGATGGCGATAAGTGGGCAGAAATGCGTCCGCACAATGGCTTCAAGATGGATTTTCAAATTGAGTTTGACCACCCAGCGATTGATGGTGATGATCAACACTTAGTATTTGATTTCTCAACTCAAGGTTTCATTAAAGAGATTTCGCGTGCGCGTACTTTCGGTTTCATGCGTGATATCGAATACTTGCAATCACAAAACCTATGTCTAGGTGGCAGCTTTGATTGTGCAATCGTTTTGGATGACTACCGAATTCTTAACGAAGAAGGGCTACGTTTTGCAAATGAGTTTGTCACTCACAAAGTTCTTGATGCTATTGGTGACCTATATATGTGTGGCCATGCAATTGTGGGTGAGTTTAGCGCATACAAATCAGGACATGGTTTGAATAACCAACTACTTCGTGCAGTGCTTGCAGACCAAGAAGCTTGGGAGTGGGCGACGTTTGAAGAGGAAGTTGGTTCTCCAGTTGCTTTTGCAGACCCGAATATGGTTCTTGCGTAATACGTTTGATGAATTTAAGAAGCCAGACTGAGTCTGGCTTTTTTTATGCTATTTTTTCGCGAGCTTAGCAATGTTTTCTAATCGCTTCTTAACTTTTGGATTCGCATTTTGTGCGACCATCATCAGAGCCGATGCGGCATTTTCTGAAAGAGGGGGGCGAGGAATTGCCTCTTTTTGATCCGACGTGCCACCAGTTTTGGTGCGATAGATCGCTGGGTTGATCTTAACCTCAATACTGATCAGTTTACCAAAACCTCTGTTTCTTAGCTGATTTAAAATATTGAGTCGATCGTAATCCACTTTCATTTTGATCGAACCGCTTGCCGCTTCTATCACTAGGTTTCCACCGCGAAGATTGGCGGCTCGAACATGAGGCTGTATTCCTTTTGGTAGTAGCGTCTGCAATATAAGGTTGATCTCAATGATCTCTTGCGCATGCTGTTGTATTTTACTTAGTCGAGATGATTCTATCAGCTCGCTAGCAGCTGTAGGGCGGTGATCTCGCATTTTGCGCTCCTTTTATATGGTTCATGTTTATTCTATAACGATTTACCAACCACGGGAATGGGAGATTAGTGGAGCGTAATATTGTCAGAAAAGCTTTAAAACATTGGGCTTAGTGCACAAAATACAAAGCTAAGAGCAAACAACGCCCAATGTTATTGGTTGTTGGGCGAAAAATTACTTAAACTATGCGCCACTTAATGGATTTTGAGCCTTGAAACTAATAGCTATCATCACAATATCAAGAGATACATGATTTATCTCAGTATCCTTAGTTGAAAACAGGTAGAGACTGAAGGCATTAAGAGATCGCGGACGATCTAAGCAAAGAGAGATTCACAACAAATGATAACTAAGCTACTGACAAAAGTGGTCGGCAGTCGAAATGACCGAACACTGCGCCGTTTAAGAAAAATAGTAAAAGAAATTAATAATTATGAGCCTGCATTCGAAGCGCTTTCTGATGAAGAGTTAAAGGCAAAAACGGTCGAATTTCGTCAACGTCTTGAGCAAGGCGAAAATCTAGAGCAATTATTACCTGAAGCATTCGCAACTGTTCGCGAAGCATCTAAACGTGTGTTTGGTATGCGCCATTTCGATGTACAGCTTATCGGTGGTATGGTTCTTAACGCTAACCAAATCGCAGAGATGCGCACGGGTGAAGGTAAAACACTGACCGCAACGCTTCCTGCTTATTTAAATGCCTTACCCGCTAAAGGTGTTCACATTGTTACAGTGAACGATTACTTGGCTAAGCGTGATGCGGAAACTAACCGCCCACTATTCGAATTCCTTGGCTTGACGGTTGGCGTAAACGTACCAAACATGTCGCCACCTGCGAAAAAAGAAGCGTACCAAGCCGATATTCTGTACGGAACAAACAACGAATTTGGTTTCGACTATCTACGCGACAACATGGCATTCCGCCCAGAAGATCGAGTTCAACGTGAGCGCTTTTTTGCTGTTGTCGATGAAGTTGACTCGATTCTTATCGATGAAGCCCGTACTCCGCTTATTATCTCAGGTCCTGCAGAAGACAGTTCTGAACTGTATACGCGAATCAATACTCTTATTCCATCGCTAAAAGTGCAAGATAAAGAAGACTCAGAAGAGTACCGTGGTGATGGTCACTACACTGTGGATGAGAAATCTAAGCAAGTTTACCTAACTGAGACTGGTCAAGAATACGTTGAAGAGTTGTTAGTTAAGAACGGTATGATGGAAGAAGGTGATACTTTATATTCACCGGCGAATATCAGCTTGCTACACCATGTTAATGCAGCACTACGTGCACACGTACTGTTTGAAAAGAACGTTGACTACATCGTTAATGACGAAGGTGAAGTGGTTATCGTTGATGAACACACTGGTCGTACGATGCCGGGGCGTCGTTGGTCTGATGGTTTACACCAAGCTGTAGAAGCGAAAGAAGGTGTTAAGATTCAGAACGAAAACCAAACACTGGCTTCTATCACTTTCCAGAACTACTTCCGTCTCTATGAAAAACTGTCAGGTATGACAGGTACAGCGGATACAGAAGCATTCGAATTCCAACAAATCTATGGTTTAGAAACGGTTGTTATTCCAACCAACAAACCTATGATTCGTAACGATATGCCAGACATGGTGTACCGTACTGAAGCGGAAAAATTCGCCGCAATTATTGAAGACATCAAAGTTTGTGTAGAAAAAGGTCAACCAGTGCTAGTGGGTACGGTATCGATTGAAAAATCGGAACTTTTATCGAATGCACTGAAAAAAGCGAAGATCAAACACAGCGTACTAAACGCAAAATTCCACGAAAAAGAAGCGGAAATCGTTGCGGAAGCGGGGATGCCAGGTCATGTCACAATCGCAACCAACATGGCTGGTCGTGGTACGGATATTGTGCTTGGGGGGAGTTGGCAAAGTAAAGTTGATTCACTTAACAACCCAACTCAAGAGCAGATTGACGCGATTAAAGCTGAATGGCGTGTAGTGCATGATCAAGTGCTAGAAGCTGGTGGTCTGCACATTATCGGTACCGAGCGTCACGAATCTCGCCGTATCGATAACCAGTTACGTGGTCGTTCTGGTCGTCAGGGTGACGCCGGTTCTACACGTTTCTACTTGTCGATGGAAGATTCGCTACTTCGTATCTTTACTTCAGACCGTATGGCTAGCCTCATTCAGAGCGGTATGGAAGAGGGTGAAGCCATTGAATCTAAGATGCTTTCTCGCTCGATTGAAAAAGCCCAGCGTAAAGTTGAAGGTCGCAACTTTGATATTCGTAAACAGCTTCTTGAGTACGATGATGTTGCCAATGATCAACGTCGCGTCGTTTATGAGTTACGTGATGAGCTGATGGTATCTGAAGATATCAGCGAAATGATCGAGCAGAACCGTGCAGATGTGATGACTTCGGTTATCGATCAATACATCCCGCCGCAGTCATTGGATGATATGTGGGATATCGCGGGCTTAGAAGATCGTTTGAAGCATGATTTCGATCTTGAGTTACCGATCCAATCTTGGTTGGATGAAGATGACAAGCTATACGAAGAAGCCCTTCGTGAGCGCATCCTTGAGCAGTCAGTAGCCGTATACAAACAGAAAGAGGAAGTGGTTGGCACTCAAGTTATGCGTAACTTTGAGAAGTCAGTTATGCTACAGACTCTTGATACGCTATGGAAAGAACACTTAGCGGCGATGGATCACCTTCGTCAAGGTATTCATCTGCGTGGTTATGCACAGAAGAACCCGAAACAAGAGTACAAACGTGAGTCGTTTGAACTGTTTGAAGAACTGCTAGAGTCACTGAAGTCAGACGTAATCGCAATTCTTTCTAAAGTGCGTGTCCAACAGCAAGAAGAAGTTGAGAAGATGGAAGCTCAGCGTCGTGCACAAGCTGAGCAAGCTGCTCGTATGGCTCAGGCTCAACATGAAGGCAGCGATACTGGTAGCAGTGACGCGCCAGCAGAGCGTAAAGTGGGTCGTAATGAGCCGTGCCCATGTGGTTCAGGTAAAAAATATAAGCAGTGTCACGGCAAGATCGCCTAAATTTGTGTGAATCGTCGCTGTAATTATCGATTACTGCGTTAATGGTACTCACTTACTAGCGTAAGCTCCGTGCCATTGCCTTGTTCTCGATGATTACAGCTTAGTTTCACATCATATTTAAAATTGATTAGATAGAGAGTCGCTTAGGCGGCTCTTTTTTTAAGTAAATAAGCGATGAGAAATTAATAGGCAGTGGACGGGTATTGATAAGCAAACCTTATTTGCCATGGATGGCAAATAGGAGCCCCAATGATGGGTTCATGCGTGTTTGTGTTCAATACCCGTTTACTGATTCGATTCTCCGAAGTTTTTATTTTCGAGAAAGAAATACAAAGGAAGTCAGATGAAACGAATTCATATTGTGGCGGGGATTATCTTTAACGAAGATAAGTCGCAGCTCTTCATTACTAAGCGTCCGGATAATTTGCATAAAGGTGGCTTTTGGGAGTTTCCTGGTGGCAAAGTTGAAGTAGGAGAGAGTATCGAGCAAGCGATGATCCGTGAGCTTGATGAAGAAATTGGTATCGAAGTCACTGAGCAAACGCCATTTGAGCATCTTGAATATGACTACCCGGAAAAATCGTTGAAGTTTGATTTCATCGTTGTTAGTCAATTTAATAACAAACCGTATGGAAAAGAGGGGCAGGAAGGCCTTTGGGTTAGTGTTGCTGATTTGGAAAAATACCAGTTCCCTGAAGCTAATTTACCAATCGTAGAGCGAGTCGTTAAAGAGTTTTCGTAAGTACTGGCTATCACTTCGGATAGTTGGTAGTTTAACAACGTCTATCGGAATAACACTATGCAGGATTGTGTAGTCGCGAGTAAATGGAGAATTTTGCAATGGTAAGAATTGCAATTGCAGGCGCAGCTGGACGTATGGGCCGCAATTTAGTTAAAGCAGCACACCATAATTCAGAATCAACAGTAGGTGCAGGCTCTGAGCGTCCAGAGTCCTCATTAGTTGGTGTTGATGTGGGAGAACTGTCCGGAGTAGGACGATTTGAAGTTGCTTTGGTTGATAACTTAGAAACAGCGGTTGATAGCTTTGATGTCATCGTTGATTTTACAGCGCCAGCTAGCACATTAGCGAATATCGAACTGTGTAAAAAATACGGGAAGAAGTTAGTTATCGGTACTACAGGCTTCACTGAAGAAGAACGTGCCACCATTGATGAAGCAGCGAAAGTTGTGCCAATCGTTATGGCCCCGAATTACAGTGTTGGTGTAAACCTTGTATTTAAACTGTTAGAAAAAGCCGCGAAAGTGATGGGTGATTACAGCGATATCGAAATCGTTGAAGCGCATCACCGTCATAAAGTTGATGCTCCGTCTGGAACGGCTATTGGCATGGGGGAAGCTATCGCAGGCGCTATGGGCAACAAGTTAAGTGATGTTGCGGTTTATGCTCGTGAAGGGATTACCGGAGAGCGAACTCGTGATGAAATCGGCTTTGCAACCATCCGAGCTGGTGACATTGTTGGTGAACATACTGCTATGTTTGCCGATATTGGTGAGCGCGTGGAAATCACCCACAAAGCAACTGACCGTATGACTTTTGCCAATGGTGCTATTCGAGCTGCGGTATGGCTGAACCAAAAACCAGCAGGTTTTTATAACATGACTGATGTACTAGGTTTAAACGAGCTATAATTACATAATTATGCGCCAAGCTTGCTTGGTGCATAACCTTTCTTGTTACTTTTGTTTAAAAACTTATCTTTGTTCTTATTGTTCACTTTCGATGACTTTAAACCATTTTTTGTAATGTTGATGTGCAAAAGTCTATTTTCTTCCTGTTTTCTACAATTAAAAAATAATATTAACGTTTGCCTAATTTTTTTACGTTGATTTTATTTGTTAAATGATTTTTTCTGTCTAATTTTAAATCTAGAGCCCATAAAAATTGCTTTTAAATGCTTAAAACATACTTTTTTGGTGGGTTAATGTGTTTTTTTAACTCTAAGGCAATAAAATTGAATTTAATTTCTTTGCTAAGATTGACAGAGGTCACAGCGATCTCTAAAATATCGCCAATTTGTCAAAATTACCCTAGAGCATGATTTTCACGCGAACAGGAAGGCAAATATGCAAATTAATTTAAATTTTATGCATTTTTATTCTGGAGGTTGTCTTGAGTAAATCAGCACTGTTAGTCCTAGAAGATGGGACAGTGTTCCGCGGAATGTCCATTGGGGCAGATGGTTCATCCGTTGGTGAAGTCGTTTTTAATACCTCGATGACGGGGTACCAAGAAATCCTCACTGATCCTTCCTATTCTCAGCAAATTGTTACACTAACTTATCCTCACATTGGCAATACCGGTACGAATACCGAAGATGAAGAATCTTCTTCAATTCATGCACAAGGCCTTGTGATTCGCGATCTTCCTCTTATCGCTTCTAACTTCCGTAGTGAAAAATCTCTTTCTGATTACCTTAAATCACAAAATATCGTCGGTATTGCTGATATCGATACGCGTAAACTTACGCGCATTTTACGTGAGAAAGGCGCTCAGAACGGTTGCATTATGGCAGGCGATAACCTAGATGAAGCTCTTGCGTTGGTTAAAGCTAAAGAGTTCCCAGGCCTTAAAGGCATGGACTTGGCGAAAGTTGTAACGACTAAAGAAGCGTATGAATGGAAACAAGGTTCGTGGACACTGGAAGGTGGTCTACCTGAACCTAAAGATGACAGTGAGTTGCCATACCATGTAGTGGCTTACGATTTTGGTGCGAAACGCAATATCCTACGTATGTTAGTTGACCGCGGTTGTCGTTTAACTGTAGTACCTGCAGAAACTTCAGCTGAAGAAGTACTAGCGATGAACCCAGATGGCGTATTCCTATCGAATGGCCCTGGTGACCCAGAGCCATGTACTTACGCGATTGAAGCAACGAAAGTGTTCCTTGATAAAGCTCTGCCGGTATTTGGTATCTGTTTAGGTCACCAAATCCTAGCGTTGGCTTCAGGTGCTAAAACAGTAAAAATGAAGTTTGGCCACCATGGTGCAAACCACCCGGTTAAAGATATTGACCGTGATGTGGTCATGATTACTTCTCAAAACCACGGTTTTGCTGCGGACGAAGCAACGCTACCTGAGAACCTACGTGCAACGCACAAGTCTCTATTTGATGGTTCTCTACAAGGTATTCACCGTACGGACAAGCCGGCATTCAGCTTCCAGGGTCACCCAGAAGCGAGCCCAGGTCCGCACGATGCTGCACCGCTATTTGACCACTTCATTGAATTGATTAAACAACACCGCGCTTAATTTGGAGTAGTAGATAATGCCAAAACGTACTGACATTCAGAGCATTCTTATTTTAGGTGCAGGTCCAATTGTTATCGGTCAGGCTTGTGAGTTTGACTACTCTGGCGCTCAAGCGTGTAAAGCACTGCGCGAAGAGGGCTACCGAGTTATTCTTGTAAACTCAAACCCTGCAACTATCATGACTGACCCAGAAATGGCTGATGCAACATACATCGAGCCAATCCACTGGGAAGTTGTACGTAAGATCATCGAGAAAGAGCGACCTGATGCGATTCTTCCAACAATGGGTGGTCAAACGGCTCTTAACTGTGCACTTGCTCTAGAAGCTAATGGCGTTCTTAAAGAGTTCGGCGTAGAGATGATTGGTGCGACTGCAGATGCAATCGACAAAGCTGAAGACCGTTCTCGTTTCGATAAAGCGATGAAGTCTATCGGCCTTGAGTGTCCTCGCGCTGATACGGCTAAAACAATGGAAGAAGCTTACCGTGTTTTAGATATGGTTGGTTTCCCATGTATTATTCGTCCTTCATTTACTATGGGTGGTACTGGTGGTGGTATCGCTTATAACAAAGAAGAGTTCGAAGAAATCTGTCGTCGCGGTCTAGACTTATCACCGACAAACGAACTGCTTATCGATGAATCATTGATTGGTTGGAAAGAGTACGAGATGGAAGTTGTTCGCGATAAGAACGACAACTGTATCATCGTTTGTGCGATTGAAAACTTCGACCCAATGGGTATTCACACAGGTGACTCAATCACGGTAGCACCAGCTCAAACGCTAACGGATAAAGAGTACCAGCTAATGCGTAACGCATCGCTAGCTGTACTGCGTGAAATCGGTGTAGAAACAGGTGGTTCAAACGTACAGTTTGGTATCAACCCGAAAGATGGCCGTATGGTTATCATCGAGATGAACCCTCGTGTATCTCGCTCTTCAGCTCTTGCTTCAAAAGCAACAGGTTTCCCTATCGCGAAAATCGCAGCGAAACTGGCAGTTGGCTTCACTCTTGATGAGCTAATGAACGACATCACTGGCGGCGCAACACCAGCATCTTTCGAACCAACAATCGACTACGTTGTGACTAAAATTCCTCGTTTTAACTTCGAGAAATTTGCGGGCGCTAACGACCGTCTGACTACACAGATGAAGTCAGTTGGTGAAGTTATGGCAATCGGTCGTAACCAACAAGAATCGCTACAGAAAGCACTTCGCGGCCTAGAAGTTGGTGTGAATGGCTTTGATGAAATGGTTGACCTTGATGCTCCTGACGCATTGACTAAGATTCGTCATGAGCTTAAAGAAGCGGGTGCAGAGCGTATCTGGTACATTGCAGATGCATTCCGTGCAGGCATGTCTGTCGATGGCGTATTCAACCTAACAAACATCGACCGTTGGTTCCTGGTTCAGATTGAAGAAATCGTTCTACTTGAGCAACAAGTGAAAGCGGGTGGTTTTGCAGGTCTTACTGAAGATGTACTGAAGAAGATGAAACGTAAAGGTTTCTCTGATGCTCGTCTATCTGCACTTCTTGGTGTTTCAGAGAGCGAAATTCGTCGCCTACGTGACCAGTTCAGCATTCACCCTGTTTACAAGCGTGTTGATACGTGTGCGGCTGAGTTCTCTTCTGATACAGCTTACATGTACTCATCTTACGATGAAGAGTGTGAAGCAAATCCAACAGATAAAGACAAAATTATGGTTCTTGGTGGCGGTCCAAACCGTATCGGCCAAGGTATCGAATTTGACTACTGTTGTGTACACGCATCTCTAGCACTTCGTGAAGATGGCTACGAAACTATCATGGTTAACTGCAACCCTGAGACTGTTTCTACAGACTACGACACTTCAGACCGCCTGTACTTCGAACCAGTAACACTGGAAGACGTACTAGCAATCGTACGTGTTGAAAAGCCAAAAGGCGTTATCGTTCAGTACGGTGGTCAAACGCCACTGAAACTGGCTCGTGCTCTAGAAGCCGCAGGCGTTCCAATCATCGGTACTAGCCCAGATGCTATCGACCGCGCGGAAGACCGTGAACGCTTCCAAGCTGCTGTTGAGCGTCTAGGCCTACTACAGCCTGAAAACGCTACAGTAACAACAATGGAACAGGCGATTGAGAAATCAAAAGAGATTGGTTTCCCTCTCGTTGTGCGTCCTTCGTACGTTCTAGGTGGTCGTGCGATGGAAATCGTTTATGACGAGCAAGACCTACGTCGTTACTTTAACGAAGCAGTAAGCGTGTCAAACGAGTCTCCAGTTCTGCTAGACCGTTTCCTAGATGACGCTACAGAAGTGGATGTCGACGCTATCTGTGACGGTGAGCGTGTGGTTATCGGCGGTATCATGGAACACATCGAACAAGCAGGTGTTCACTCAGGTGACTCAGCATGTTCGCTTCCAGCATATACGCTAAGCGCAGAAATTCAGGACAAAATGCGTGAACAAGTTGAGAAACTGGCTTTCGAACTTGGTGTGCGTGGTCTGATGAATACTCAGTTTGCTGTTAAAGATAACGAAGTTTACCTAATTGAAGTTAACCCGCGCGCTGCACGTACAGTACCGTTTGTCTCTAAAGCAACAGGTGCTCCGCTTGCGAAAATTGCAGCACGTGTTATGGCTGGTCAAACTCTTGAGCAACAAGGCTTCACGAAAGAGATCATCCCACCTTACTACTCTGTAAAAGAAGTGGTACTGCCGTTCAACAAGTTCCCTGGCGTTGACCCTCTATTAGGCCCTGAAATGCGCTCTACTGGTGAGGTTATGGGTGTAGGTGCAACATTTGCTGAAGCATATGCAAAAGCTGAGCTTGGCTGTGGTGCTGTATATCCAGAAGGTGGCCGAGCACTGCTTTCTGTACGTGAAGGTGATAAAGAGCGTGTTGTTGACCTTGCTTCTAAGCTGGTGAAACTGGGTTACCAATTAGATGCTACTCACGGTACGGCTGTGATTTTAGGTGAAGCAGGAATTAACCCTCGCTTGGTAAACAAGGTTCATGAAGGCCGTCCACACATTCTGGACCGTATCAAGAACAATGAGTACACCTACATCGTTAACACTGCTGCTGGTCGTCAGGCGATTGAAGATTCTAAAGTACTACGTCGTGGTGCTTTGGCTGAGAAAGTGAACTACACAACAACGCTAAATGCGGCGTTCGCGACTTGTATGTCTCACACTGCTGACGCAAAAGCATCAGTAACTTCAGTACAAGAACTTCATGCTAAAGTGAAAGCTAGCCTAGCTTAATCGGATAATAAATCAGTAAACCTTAAGGTTTACCTGACAACCTCATTGCCCGCTCACTTGAGCGGGCTTTTTTACGATTAATTAATCGAATAATCGTTAGGCTAAACAGTAGCCTAGTGATATTTTGTTACATCTCATTTGCTGTATTGGACATTCATGGACGTTTCATTCGAACTGTTGGCGATAATGTTTTTTGTTGCCAGTGCTGCTGGTTTTATCGATGCTATGGCTGGTGGTGGTGGTCTGCTAACGCTGCCAGCACTTTTAGCGGCTGGGGTTCCTCCCACGAATGCTTTAGCTACCAATAAACTTCAAAGTTCATTTGGTAGTTTTTCTGCCAGCTTGTATTTTGTTCGTAACGGTATCGTGAATCTTAAAGAGATGCGTCTTGCGATCTTGTGCACTTTTATCGGAGCCGCGACAGGGGCTGAGTTAGTTCAGTTATTTGATACATCCTTTTTAACCAGTCTGATTCCAATACTTTTGGTAGCGATTTCTCTCTACTTTTTATTGGCACCGCAGACCAAAGCAGATTCGGGAAAGAAACCATTGTCCGAGGCTGCTTTCGCGTTGAGCGTTGGTAGCTGTGTTGGTTTTTATGATGGTTTTTTTGGCCCAGGCACTGGTTCAATCTTTACGGTCTGTTTTGTGGTGTTAGGCCATTTTTCATTAGTAGAGGCTACTGCACGTACTAAAATTCTGAACTTCACCTCTAACATTGCAGCTTTAATGTTTTTTGTAATAGCAGGGCTACCAATTTGGAAGTTAGGATTAGTGATGGCTGCAGGACAATTTCTGGGGGCGAGGCTAGGGGCTAAAGTGGTAGTCACTAAAGGCCAACGATGGATACGGCCTTTAGTTATTATGATGTCATTGTTAATGGCCGCTAAACTGCTTTGGCAACAACACTCAGACTGGCTAATGAGTCTGATTTAACGTTATTTAGTTAAGGCAAAAGTTGGTAACGATAAGTGCCAGCGAATAGCACCAAGACGAATAATCAACGTTGATAACACACCAGATAATAATGCGATTGAGTTGTCATACCCCATCGCTAGGGCTGTGGTATGGAATACTCCGCCAACAATACAAGCCGTTGCATAGACTTCGCTACGTAAAACCATTGGTATTTCACGAGCCAGTACATCGCGGATAATACCTCCGCCACAACCCGTGATCACACCCATTATTACCGCAATTAATGCAGAGTCCTGATAACTCATTGCCTTTTCGACGCCAATACCAACGAATACAGCTAGACCGATTGCATCGCAAACCGGTAATACCCACCAAGGGACTCTTTTAGGTCGGCGCACAATCATCATTGTGAAAATACAGGTAATGATGATGACCCAAATGTAGTTGGTATCTTTAATCCAAAATACGGGCGTTGCACCTAGTGCCATATCGCGGATAGTACCACCTCCAATCGCCGTGACGCTGGCAAGTACAGTTACACCAAATGGGTCCATCTTTAGACGGCCAGCTAGCAACACGCCTGAAATAGCGAAAATCGCAGTACCAAACATATCGATAATATAGAGTATTGATGTATCCAAGTTTGAGTCGCTTTTTGGGTTAACCGTATATTGAAAGGTTTGGATTGTATGACTTTTTAAACTCACTGTCAGCGTTTTCTTATTTGTTCAAAATGCAGACAAACCTCTTCGATAGCATTAAGCGTTCTTGGCGTGGGGCGGTTGAGCCAATCCGAGTTAAGAGCCCAAACGTGTTGTTGCTTTACTGCTGGTAATTCTTTACTCCAACGACTCCACATATTTCCATTTTTAATTGCATGCTCAGAGGTGAAAATCGCTTCAGGCTGTGCAACAAGAACCTGTTCTATACCAACCTGAGGATAAGGTGTTGGGCTGTTTTCAAAGATATTTACACCACCACAAAACTTAAAGACTTCACTCGGCCAGCTTCCTTGAGCTAGGGTAATAATGGGTTTTTCACTAAGTTGATAGAAGTAGTGAACAGGCCGAGAATCTGCGTATTTGGTTTGCAATAGTTTAAGGCGTTGACGGAAATCTTGTGCGGCTTTTTGACCTTGTGTCGGGTTATCAGCATATTGACTCAACGCTTCAATGTTTGTCGCGATATCATCAAGTGAGTTAACTTGTGAGTTGAAAAACTTAAAGTCCAGTTGTTTAAGCCTCTCAATTTCTTTCGCTGGATTCCCTTTCGGCCAAGCAATAATTAAGTCTGGTTTTAGCGCGATGATTCGTTCTAGCTTTATGCCCTGATAGTTAGCGACTTTTTCAATTTCATTTGCTTGTTGTGGATAATCACTGTGATCACTGACGCCAACCAGTTTATTGCCGAGGCCTGCCGCAAAGGCTAATTCCGTCGCATGGGGGGCTAAACTAATGACTCGTTGGATGTTTTGTTCTGCTTGAGAAGAGAAAGAGATAAGTAAACCAATGAGGTAAACCGAGCAAAAACGCATTTATATTCCTTGATAAACGATAAATAGGACAACGCTTTCCAGCAGAATCCAAAACGAGATACGCCAGACAAGCAAGCTATGTAGTTGTGATAAATGCAGAGCAGAAGGGACTACTCTTCCGCCTATTTTGGCTCGTACAACTTTTTGTTCGCTGTAGATAGCAGGCCCACCGAGAGCAAGCTCTAGTTTACCTCCGATTGCACACAGTACCCAAGCTGGGCCGGGTAAAGGCCAAGAGCGACTTTGAGTTTTTATTGCGTTCAAAGCTTTTGCCGATTGGTTACCAGCAATGAGCAACAAGCTAAACAAGCGTAACGGGAGAAACTCAATCAGCGCGACTGTGCGTACTATTGGTAATCCAAATGGATGAAATGACCGACGCGACGGAGACCATGCTCTAGCTAGTTCTGCCATCAGTCGGTAGATAAATGCTCCAGTTGCACCTGCAATAGCGTACCAGAATAGAACCACCACAACATTGCGGCTAAAGCCCATAATGATGGTTTCTGCAGCGGCTTTACCCAAACCAACCGTTGAAAGAGTACTCGTTTCTCTGTTCACGAAAGGCTCAAGTAATTTTCGCGCGCCAACTTTATCTTCTTTTGCCAGTGCCTTGCTGATTTTATCTGATAATTGCGAGTTGTTTCGCCAGTCTAACGCTAGGATTAATAGCGCTAACTCATACAGCTGTGGTTGCCATACCAAGGGCTTCAAAGCGATACAAACAATCAATGCAGGTATGATCATCAGTAGCCAGGCTAGCGTGCCAGAAATGATGCTTTGCGAGTAGTTACTGTTGGTATTCACTTTGTCTGCTAGAACTTCAGCAAATTTATGCCACAGAATAGCGGGGTGAGAATATCTTGGGATAGGTAAAATAAATTGCAATAAAAGAGCGCCCCACAAAATGAGGAGCGCACCTTCAGCATAAACAGTCGAAATTATGTCGTTCATTTATGCGAATCGACTACTTGAGTAGCTCAACCATTTTTAACACCATTTCAGATGAGCTTTGCGCAGCAAGTGGCAGGAACTCATCGAAAGACATTGGTGATTCTTTATCTGCAACATCAGAGATAGCACGAACGACCACAAATGGTACTTGGAACTGGTGGCAAGTTTGTGCGATAGCAGAAGCTTCCATCTCAACTGCGATAACGGATGGGAAGTGCTTACGAATAAAGTCTTGGCGTTCAGCCGTACAAACGAAAGCATCACCGGTACAAATTAAGCCGCGTACTGCGTGCTTGTCAGTTAAAGCGTCGAGTGCTTTTTCAGCCACGGCTATCAATTTCTCATCAGCAGCAAAAGCCGCTGGCTGACCAGCCATCTGTCCCATTTCATAACCGAAAGCTGTTACATCAGCATCATGGTGACGTACTTCGGTTGAGATAACCACATCGCCCATAGTTAGGCTTGAGTCAAAACCTCCAGCAGAGCCTGTGTTAATCACGACATCGGGTTGGTATTCGTCCAATAGGATCGTTGTACCAATAGCCGCTGCGACTTTACCGATACCAGATTGTAGCAATACCACATCAACACCGTTGATTTGACCAGAGTAATAGGTACAACCACCTTTGTTTACTTCCTGACAGTTATCAAGTGCTTCTTTTAGGATTGCGACTTCTTGTTGCATCGCACCAATGATGCCAATTTTCATGGGGTATCTCTTTGTGATTAGTGAAAAACAGATAGAAGTTTATCACGAGAACATTATAGATATCGAGGTTAAGGTTCGACGAGCATGCCTGCTTTACTTAACTTTTCTCTTAGTTCTTCTGCCCTACGTCGGTTTACACCAAAATCACTGTATCCCACCCGCGATTCAGATCGAACTAATAGGTGATCATCTGTCACTTTAAGTTCTAGATCATCGACAAAACGCATGATTCGGGAAGTACATTCGATATGCAGGTAATCGTCAGTTTTATCCACCGTCTGAGCTCCGGGTAAGGTTAGTGCAATACGTTCTACTTGTTCCAGAGTCACACCCGAACGAAGAATGTAAGGAGCAAGTACGAACTTATCTCTACTGTCGGCAGTTGAAACACAGTTTGGTTTGTTACCACATGGAGTTTGGGTGCGATCGACCATCGGAGGGATCCCTTTGCTACAGGCGCTTAACAGTAATGATAAAAGAATAAGAAGTGGAATTTTATACATTGCTAAAACCTGCTCCTTCTTGAGTAACGCTCAATGATGAATTTAAGTTGAAATATAGTCTTTGATTATACAAACAAAAAGGATCCTATGCTTAGGATCCTTCAATTTCGTACAGCGTATTGAGACTTATACGTCTAGATAATCCAAAATGCCGTCAGCCGCTTTGCGTCCTTCATCGATGGCGGTAACCACTAAGTCAGACCCGCGAACAGCATCACCGCCAGCGAAAATCTTCTCGTTGGTGGTCTGGAACTTAAAGGATTGCTCTGATGGCGCTTTGATTCTGCCCCACTG
Source organism: Vibrio sp. (assembly GCA_048259585.1). Taxonomy (GTDB): domain Bacteria; phylum Pseudomonadota; class Gammaproteobacteria; order Enterobacterales; family Vibrionaceae; genus Vibrio. Next base: position 234,680 of record JBLXHN010000005.1, read on the forward strand.
ATCCAGTTCAACACCATACGGTTCCAGCCAGCTCATTTGATGTGGTTGGAAACCAAATGCCATGATGACAGCATCCGCTTCAAGAACATGTTCGCTGCCTTCTACGGGCTCTGGGCGACGACGCCCAGCGTCATCCGGTTCACCAAGCGCAGTTTTCACCACTTTAACCCCAGTGACTTTTCCTGCCGCATCGACTTCGATACCGAGAGGTTGAAGGTTGAACATGAAGTTCACCCCTTCTTCTTTTGCGTTTTTCACTTCGCGGCGAGAGCCTGGCATGTTTTCTTCGTCTCGACGGTAAGCACAAATCACGCTAGAAGCGTTTTGACGAATAGATGTACGAACACAGTCCATCGCAGTATCACCACCACCCAGTACGACGACTTTTTTACCCGCCATATCGATGAAAGGTTGGTCATTTTCCAAATCCATTACCTTGTAGGTATTGGAAATCAAGAATGGTAGTGCGTCAAACACGCCGTCCGCATCTTCATTTTCCAGACCGGCACGCATGTACTTATAGGTGCCGACACCAAGGAATACAGCATCGTACTCATCGACAAGCTCCTGCATTTGAATGTCTGTACCCACTTCAACATTCAATCGGAACTCAACACCCATTTCAGAGAATACTCGACGACGATTTTCCATCACGCTTTTTTCCAGTTTGAAGGATGGAATACCGAAAGTGAGTAGGCCGCCGATCTCAGGATAACGGTCAAACACAACGGGCTTTACACCGTTCCGAACAAGAATATCTGCAGCGGCAAGACCGGCAGGGCCTGCGCCAATAACCGCGACTTTTTTGTCTGTCCACTCAACATGCGACATGTCAGGTTTCCAGCCCATTTCGAAGGCTTTATCGGTAATGTATTTTTCAATATTACCGATAGTTACGGCGCCGAAATCATCATTCAGCGTGCATGAACCTTCACACAAACGATCTTGTGGGCAAACACGGCCACATACTTCAGGCAGGCTATTCGTTTCGTGAGATAGATCTGCCGCTTCCATAATGCGGCCTTCATTGGCAAGTTTTAGCCACTGAGGGATGTAGTTGTGTACTGGACACTTCCATTCACAGTAAGGGTTGCCGCAATCCAGACAGCGGTCTGCCTGAGCTGTTGCTTGCTGTTTAGTAAAAGGTTCGTAAATTTCTACGAATTCAATTTTACGGACGTTGATCGGCTTTTTGGCCGGATCGACACGACTCACATCAATAAATTGGTATACGTTCTGGCTCATAAATCTGGCTCCTTCCAATTATTGTGCTTGAACACGTAGTTCTGCAGCGCTGCGGCTTTGGTGACCGAGTAGGGTCTGTAAATCCGCGGCTTGTGGTTTGATTAAATAGAACTTCGGAATCCATTCATCAAAGTTCGCTAAGATGTTTTCTGCGTGCTCAGAGCCAGTTTCTTCAAGGTGCTCTGCGATGAGTCCGCGTAAGTGCTCTTGATGAATATAGAGGTCTTTTAGAGAAATTGCTTCTACTGACTCTTCATTCACACGGCCTTGGAAATCGCCATTTTCGTCGAGAACGTAGGCAAAGCCGCCCGTCATACCTGCACCAAAGTTAACGCCAGTAGCACCAAGGATAGCAACGATACCGCCCGTCATGTATTCACATGCGTTATCACCCGCACCTTCAATAACACTGATAGTGCCAGAGTTACGAACACCAAAACGTTCACCCGCTTTACCTGCAGCGAACAGTTTGCCGCCCGTTGCACCGTATAGACAGGTGTTACCTACGATAGTGGCTTCGTTACAGTTGAATGCTGTACCGACATGAGGCTTGATCACTATTTTACCGCCAGCCATACCTTTACCAACGTAGTCGTTCGCATCACCCGTCAGGTATAGCTCAACACCACCGGCATTCCACACACCGAACGACTGGCCAGCAGTACCGTCAAGGAATACTTTAATTGGCGAAGCAGCAAGACCGGCGTTACCGTAACGTTTTGCGATTTCACCTGATAGACGAGCACCCACTGAACGGTCAGTGTTGATCACATCGTAGTAAAGCTCGATAGATTGCTGGTTCTCAACCGCCTCAAGGGCATCTTCCACAATTTTTTGGTTGAGAACGGCTTTATCAAACGGAGTATTTGGTTCAGTGCAGCTTAGCGGCAAGCCTTGTGGAGAAACCGGAGCTTCCAGAATACCGGATAGATCAAGCTTACTTTGCTTCGCTGTTAACCCTTGTACCGCTTCCAACAGGTCCGTACGACCAATTAAGTCAGTGAGCTTCTCGACACCGAGTTCAGCTAAGTAACCACGAACTTCTTCTGCGATACCTGTGAAATAGTTAATGACCATTTCCGGTAAGCCTTTGAAGTAATCTTTACGTAGTGTTTCGTCTTGGGTTGCGACACCAGTCGCACAGTTATTTAGGTGACAGATACGTAAGAACTTACAGCCCATCGCAACCATTGGTCCTGTACCGAAACCAAAGCTTTCTGCGCCAAGGATCGCACCTTTGATAACATCCAAACCGGTTTTCAGACCACCGTCCACTTGCAGGCGGATCTTGTGGCGCAGACCATTGGCAACTAATGCTTGTTGAGTTTCCGCCAAACCAAGTTCCCAAGGGCTACCTGCGTATTTTACGGAAGTGAGAGGGCTCGCCGCTGTACCACCGTCATAACCAGAGATGGTAATCAAGTCTGCATAAGCTTTGGCTACACCTGTAGCGATAGTGCCAACACCCGGTTCAGAAACCAGTTTGACTGATACAAGTGCTTTAGGGTTTACCTGTTTCAGATCGAAGATCAGCTGAGCTAAGTCTTCAATAGAGTAAATATCGTGGTGTGGTGGTGGTGAAATTAAGGTTACACCTTGTACCGAGTGACGAAGTTTAGCGATTTCCGCCGTAACTTTGTGTCCCGGAAGTTGACCACCTTCACCCGGTTTCGCACCTTGCGCGACTTTAATTTGCAGAACGTCAGCGTTAGTCAGGTAATGCGGTGTGACACCGAAACGACCTGAAGCCACCTGTTTGATACGAGAGTTACGCTCAGTACCGAAACGGCGAGGATCTTCACCACCTTCACCAGAGTTCGAAAAACCACCTAAGCGGTTCATTGCGGTTGCCAGAGCTTCGTGCGCTTCCGGACTCAAGGCACCGATAGACATTGCTGCAGAATCGAAGCGTTTAAATAGCTCTGTTGCTGGTTCAACTTGCTCTAACGTGAGTGGTTTATCTGATTTTTTCAGTTTCATCAGGTCACGCAGCATCGCAGCAGGACGTTCGTTAACCTGTTTCGAAAATTGCTTGTAATCACTGCTTTCACCAGACTTAACAGCCTTCTGCAATGTACCGACAACATCTGGATTATAAGCGTGGTATTCACCACCGTGGACGTATTTAAGCAGTCCACCGTGTTCAATCGATTTACGTGCTGCCCATGCTTTACGAGACAAGTTGAAAAGATCTTGTTGGAAGTCTTCAAAACTTGCGCCCTGAATACGTGTTTTCACGCCTTTGAAGCAAAGCTCAACCACATCACTGTGCAGACCAACGGCTTCGAATAGCTGTGAACAACGATAAGAAGCGACCGTCGAAATACCCATTTTCGACATGATCTTGTACAGACCTTTGTTGATGCCGTACTGATAGTTTTGCATCACATCGCGGTAGCTTTTATCTATAGCACCTTCATCCACCATTTTGCCCAGTACTTCATAAGCGAGATACGGATAAACAGCGGTTGCGCCAAAGCCGATTAATACTGCGAATTGGTGCGGGTCTCGAGCTGTTGCGGTTTCAACGATAATGTTGGCATCACAACGCAAGCTTTCTTCAACTAAACGAGTATGAATCGCACCAACAGCCATCGCTGCAGGAATCGGTAAGCGACCTTTAGTCAGAGCTCGGTCTGAAAGCACAAGAAGTACAGTACCATCACGAACCACTTCAACCGCTTTATCACATAGCTCGTGTAAAGCTTGTTCTAATGTCGATTGCTGTGGATCGAAGTTGATATCTAAAATCGTATTACGGTAATGCTCGTCACTGAGTGTTAGCAACTGCTGCATGTCAGAGTAAAGCAGTACCGGAGAATCAAATGTCACACGGTGAGCGTGGCCGTCAGTTTCATTGAAGACGTTCATCTCCTGACCGATACTGGTTGCCAGCGACATGACGTGTTTTTCACGCAATGGATCAATCGGTGGGTTGGTCACCTGAGCGAATTTCTGACGGAAGTAATCGGTGATTAGGCGTTCTTTGGAAGACAGCACAGCCATTGGGGTGTCGTCACCCATTGAACCCACCGCTTCTTGCCCCATATCACCCAATACGCGCAGTACCTGATCCGCTTCTTCATTGGTCATTGCGAATTGCTTTTGATAAGTCTTTAGCAAAGACTCATCAAAGCTGCGTTCGCCAACCTGATCGTCTGGCAGATCAGAGAAAGATTTCAGTTTGTGGACGTTGTTTTTCATCCACTCACGATAAGGGTGGCGGCTCTTAAGATCATTGTCGATCTCGCTTGATTGCCATAGCTTACCCTTACGAGTGTCGATAACCAGTAGTTCGCCCGGCCCAACACGGCCCTTCTCTGCCACTTCATCCGGTGCGTAGTTCCAGATACCGACTTCAGACGCTAAAGTGATCAATTTATCTTTGGTGATGACGTAGCGAGCTGGACGTAAACCATTACGGTCTAGGTTACATGCTGCGTAACGACCATCAGAAAGTACGATACCGGCTGGGCCATCCCAAGGTTCCATATGTTTCGAGTTGAAGTCATAGAACGCTCGCAGATCTTCATCCATATCAGGGTGATTCTGCCAAGCTGGCGGCACAAGCATGCGCATCGCTCGGAATAGATCCATACCGCCAGCAAGGAACAAGTCCAACATATTATCTAAGCTTGAAGAGTCGGAGCCCGTTTCGTTAACGAACGGTGCTGCTGTGCTCAGATCCGGAAGGAGCGGTGAAGTAAATTTGTATGCACGTGCACGAGCCCACTGACGGTTACCTTCAATGGTGTTGATCTCACCATTATGGGCAAGGTAGCGGAAAGGCTGTGCTAAAGGCCAACGTGGCTGAGTGTTGGTTGAGAAACGCTGGTGGAACAGGCAAATCGCTGATTCCATGCGTAAATCTGCTAAATCTAAATAGAAACGTGGCAGATCCGCTGGCATACACAAGCCTTTATAAACAATAACTTGTGTAGAAAGAGAACAGATATAGAAATCTGGATCATCAGTGATTTTCTTTTCAATACGGCGACGAGCAATGTATAGGCGTCGCTCAATGTCGCGCTCACGCCAACCTGCTGGTGCAGTAATAAAGATTTGTTGAATGTCTGGAACAGAGTCGTTAGCGATTGGCCCCAGTACTTTTGGGTTGGTCGGCACAACTCGCCAACCTGTTACCGTTAGGGTTTCTTGTGATAATTCTTTATTAATAACATCACGAGCTGCCTGAGCTTTGACTGGATCCTGGCTCAGGAAAATCATGCCGACGGCATACTGTTTTCCAAGGTTCCAATTTTGCTCTTCAGCGATTAAACGTAAATATGAGTCAGGCTTTTGTAATAGAAGACCACAGCCGTCACCCGTTTTGCCATCCGCTGCGATACCGCCACGGTGGGTCATCCGATCGAGTGCTGAAATTGCGGTGCGAACCAATTTATGACTAGCTTGACCTTCCATGTGTGCAATCAAACCGAATCCACAGTTGTCTTTCTCAAGACGAGGATCGTATAGAGCCATTGCAATTCTCCCTTTGCTTCTGTCTAAACGACAGTAAATGACTAACTATCTAGTACCTATCTACATAAACTTCTGTTCATTCTTACTTGCTAAAAACGCTAATAACTGTGTTATAGATTTTGTAATTAGAATAACTAGTTAGCTGCAATCTATGCCTTGTTCTTAGCGTTTTTCTCTACGCAATCATCTGAACATTAACTTATCCAGATAGGTATAATTGTTATTATTTATGGATATTTATTTATAAGAATTGAGTAATAGATTAACAATTATGAGCAGTTTCTTTTCAATGAGTTCACAAGCTATAGCTTATTGTGAAAAAGGTCAAGTTATTGGAGAAAAATCATGCTTGAGTAATATTTACCGCTGATTAGTCTGAAAATCATCAGTAAATTCAATTGAGTAGAGTTTTGTGTTTACAATTTATTAACATTGTAAATCTCAGGTGATGAGAAAAATAAAAAAAGGCTAGCAGTATATGCTAGCCAAGTGGAAGGTTTATATGAAACTTATGGTCGTTTATGGAGGTGAGGTGCAGTTTGATTCACTGCATTATTGCCTCACTAAAAACCTTTATGCTGAAAGCATTAAGGAGTCCGCTTTCGCTTCCAGATGAGTATTGCCCATCAGGAACTCATCGACAGAACGCGCACATTCGCGGCCTTCGTTGATACAACGTACAACTAGAGACTGGCCTGTACGCATATCACCTGCGGCGAATACGCCTTCTTGGTTAGTCGCAAAACCTTTAGTTGCAACGTTACCGCGATCATCCAGCTCGATATCAAGTTGAGCAAGTACACCATGTGGTTCAGGGTGCAAGAAGCCCATTGCCAGAAACGCCATATCACAAGGAAGCACACGCTCACTACCTTCAACTTCTTTGAAGTTTCTGGATTCATCCCAAACGATGTCGGCAACACGTAATCCTGTTACTTCGCCTTTATCGTTGCCGATAAATTCTTTGGTCAGGATGTTCCAGTGACGTTCACAGCCTTCTTCGTGAGAAGTCGACGTGCGAAGAATCATTGGATATTGCGGCCAAGGCATGTTTGCAGGACGTTTGTCAGCAGGCATTGGCATGATCTCAACTTGAGTGATACTTGCAGCGCCATGACGGTTAGAAGTGCCCACACAGTCAGAACCCGTATCACCACCACCGATAACCACAACGTGTTTACCTTTTGCGTGGATCTCTTCAGTTTTAAGATCCATGTTGTTGGCACGACGGTTGTTTTGTCCAAGGAACTGCATTGCGAAATAAACGCCATTCAGTTCACGACCCGGGATTGGTAGATCACGAGGGACCGTTGAACCACCAGTTAGCAGTACCGCATCAAATTCCTGACGTAGCTGTTGAGCGTTAATATCAACCCCCACGTGCGCGTTCACTTCAAATTGAACGCCAGCTTGCGCCATCATGTCGATCTTACGGTCGATCACTTCCATGCTCAGTTTGAAATCAGGAATACCGAAACGTAGCAGACCGCCAACTTTTTCATCACGTTCATAAACCGTTACTGAGTGACCAGCACTGTTCAATTGCTCGGCCGCTGCTAAACCCGCAGGGCCAGAACCGATGATAGCGACTTTCTTACCCGTACGACTACGTGGCGTTTTCGGCTTCGCGTAACCTTCACGATAAGCGGTTTCAACAATGGTTTTCTCAATATTACAGATCGTGATTGGATCTTGGTTGATGCCCAGTACACATGCACTTTCACATGGAGCAGGGCAAACTCGACCTGTAAATTCTGGGAAGTTGTTGGTTGAGCTTAGAATGTTCCACGCTTCTTCCCAACTATCACGATAAACCGCATCGTTGAACTCAGGAATGATATTACCGATAGGGCAGCCGTTATGACAAAACGGCACACCACAATCCATACAACGAGAAGCTTGGGTATTAATTTTGCTGCCAAACTCTTCGTTTAGAACGAACTCTTTGTTGTTCTTGATACGCTCAGCCGGATCGATCTTCTGTGGAAGCTCACGGCCATGCTCTAAAAATCCAGTCGGCTTACCCATTATACTGCCTCCGCTTCAGTCTGTAGTGCTTGCGCCTTGCGCTTTTGAAGAACCGCTTTGTAGTCACGCGGCATGACCTTAACCATTGAGCTCAGGCTTGCTTCAAAGTTATCAAGGAACGACTTAGCCACTTCACTTCCTGTGAATTTAACGTGCTTGGTTAGCATGTCTAGTAGTAGGTCTTTGTCTTCTTGTTCGATTGGATCAAGGTCGACAAGTTCTGAGTTCAGTTTAGTTTCAAAGTCACCAGACTTATCCCAAACATAAGCGACACCGCCACTCATACCCGCCGCAAAGTTGCGACCTGTTGAGCCAAGGATAATCGCAGCACCACCAGTCATGTATTCACAACCGTGGTCACCGACACCTTCTACTACCACTTTTGCACCAGAGTTACGCACACAGAAACGTTCACCAGCCATACCACGGATGAATGATTCACCGGACGTTGCGCCGTAGAAACACACGTTACCGACAACGATGTTGTCTTCAGGAATGATGGTTGATTTCGCGTCTGGGTAAAGAATCAGCGTACCGCCAGACAGGCCTTTACCCCAGTAGTCATTCGCATCACCTTCCACTTCGAATGTCACACCTTTCGCCAAGAATGCACCAAAAGACTGACCTGCAGAACCGGTGAATTTCACATTCATTGGTTGAGGCAGACCTTGGTCTTTGTACACTTTCGAAATTTCATTCGACAGCATAGTACCTGCAGAGCGGTCCGTGTTGATGATTGGAAGTTCAGCATTGATTGCTTCACCACGCTCAAGCGCTGGTGCTGCGATCTTGATTAGCTTGCGGTCCAATACGTCATCAAGGTTATGGTTCTGCTGTGTCTGGTTATAGATACCATCTTCTGCACGCGCTTGTTCAGTGTGAAGAACTGGCGACAGATCTAGGTTCTTATATTTCCAGTGTGAAATGTTTTGGCGAGTTTTCAGTTTCTGGCCTTGGCCAACCATCTCTTCGATAGTACGGAAACCAAGCTCAGCCATAATTTCACGCAGACCTTCAGCCATGTATTGGAAGAAAGTAATCACGTCTTCTACGCGGCCGTCAAAACGTTCACGAAGAGTTTTGTTCTGGGTTGCGATACCAACAGGACAAGTATTCTTGTGACACTTACGCATCATGATACAGCCTTCAACAACGAGAGCGGCTGTTGCCACGCCCCACTCTTCAGCACCCAGTAGTGTTGCCACTGCTAGGTCACGAGGTGTTTTCATCTGACCATCAGCCTGAACGACGATACGGTTACGTAGACCGTTTTTCAGAAGCGTTTGGTGAGTTTCAGCCAAACCTAGCTCCCATGGAAGACCCGTATGGCGGATTGAAGACATTGGCGATGCACCAGTACCACCGTCGAAACCAGCAATAAGAACAACGTCTGCTTTCGCTTTTGCTACACCTGAAGCGATAGTACCAACACCCGCTTCTGATACTAGCTTAACGTTGACACGGCCAGCACGGTTTGCGTTCTTCAAATCGTAGATCAGCTGAGCCAAATCTTCGATTGAGTAGATATCATGGTGAGGCGGTGGCGAAATCAGGCCAACTCCTGGCGTTGAGTGACGAGTTGCACCGATCCAGTCATCGACTTTATCACCGGGTAGCTGACCACCTTCACCTGGCTTCGCGCCTTGCGCCATCTTAATCTGAATCTCTTCAGAGTTAGTTAGGTAGTACGAAGTTACACCGAATCGGCCTGATGCTACCTGTTTGATTGCAGAGCGTTCCCAATCACCGTTCTCTTTACGTTCGAAACGGGTTGGGTCTTCACCACCTTCACCAGAGTTTGATTTCGCGCCTAGACGGTTCATCGCGATAGCCAGTGTTGAGTGAGCTTCGTAAGAGATAGAACCGAATGACATTGCGCCTGTTGCAAAGCGTTTAACAATGCTTTCGATTGGTTCAACTTCGCTTAGCGGAATTGAACCTGCTGGGTTCTTAACGAACTCAAGCTGGCTACGGAGTGTAACTGCGTTGTCACCTTGCTTGTCAACGGCTGCTGCGTACTGCTTGAACTGCGAGTAATCTTTGTTACGCGTTGATTGCTGTAGCAAGCTGATAGTTTCTGGGTTGAATAGGTGTTTTTCACCGCGCTGTTTCCACTGGTAAACACCACCGACATCGAGCATACGAACTGGGATTTCACGTGTTGGGTAACCCACACGGTGACGAACCACCACTTCTTTTGCGATATCATCCAGAGTCAAACCTTGGATACGTGAAACCGTACCCGTGAAGTACTTATCAACCACGGTTTTGTGGATGCCAAGTGCTTCGAAAATTTGCGCGCCGTGGTACGACTGCAGTGTTGAAATCCCCATTTTAGAGAAGATTTTCAACAGACCACCGTTGACCGCTTTGCGATAGTTATCGAATAGCTTTTCAACAGGCGTTTCTGAATCGAGTTTGTTGCGACGTTGCAAATCAACCAGCGTTTCAGAGACCAAGTAAGGGTTTACTGCGTTTGCACCGTAACCAAGTAAGGTTGCAAAATGGTGAGTTTCACGCGCATCACCGGTTTCGACTACGATGCCACAACGAGCACGTAAGCCTTTACGAATTAGGTGGTGGTGTACTGCGCCCACTGCCAGCATTGCAGGGATGGCTGCGTGGTTTGAGTTAACCGCACGGTCTGTTAGCAGGATGATTGAGTAGCCATCGATAACGGCGTCTTCCGCATACTGACAGATACGCTTTAGCGCGCGCTCTAACTTACCTGGATCTTCACTCGCTTGGAAAACGATATCCAGCGTTTTCGCTTGTAAGTGTTCGTTATCAATCGCACGTAGCTTTTCTAGCTCAGCGTTAGAGATAACCGGAGATTCCAACTCAACTTTACGACAGTGAGTCGGTGATTCTGCCAGTAAGTTTTGGTCTTTACCGATATACGTATTTAGCGACATAACCATACGCTCACGGATCGGGTCGATCGGCGGGTTGGTTACCTGTGCAAATAACTGTTTGAAGTAGTTCGACAGATGTTGCGACTGGTGTGACAGAATCGCGAGTGGCCAGTCGGCCCCCATAGCAGATAGCGGTTCTTTTCCATCGTTCGCCATTGGGACGATGATTTCGTTCACTTCTTCAGTGCTCACACCAAACGATTGCTGACGATGCAGTAAACGATCAGGATGAGGTTGGCTGTGTACGTTATCCGCTTCCGGTAGGCTCTTCAGGCTTAATAGGTTTTCTTCAACCCATTTCTCATAGGGTTGCGCTGTTGCAATGCTGTCTTTCACTTCTTCATCAGAAATGATCCGGCCTTGCTCAAGGTCAGCAACAAAGATACGGCCAGGTTGCAGACGACCACGGAACTCTACGTTCTCAGGTGCAATTTCAACCACGCCTGACTCAGACGCCATCACTAGGAAGTCGTCTTTTGTCACTGTGTAGCGAGAAGGGCGCAGACCGTTACGGTCAAGCGTTGCACCTACTTGAACACCATCGGTGAAACAAACAGATGCCGGGCCATCCCACGGTTCCATAATGTTCGCGTGGTAACGGTAGAACGCACGGCGAGTTGGATCCATGGTTTTGTTTTCTTGCCACGCTTCAGGGATCATCATCATTAATGCGTGTGGCAGGCTACGGCCTGAAAGGACAAGGAGTTCCAGTGCCATATCGAAGTTAGCCGAGTCAGACATTCCTTCCTGGCAGATAGGCAATAGCATATCGATTTCAGGCTGGGTAAACAGGTCTGATTGCAGAATCGCTTCACGTGCCTTCATCCAGTTTAAGTTACCGCGAACCGTGTTGATTTCACCGTTGTGTGCGATGTAACGGAAAGGTTGAGCCAGACGCCATCTTGGGAATGTGTTGGTTGAGAAGCGAGAGTGAACCAGAGCCAAGGCCGTTACCATCGTTGGATTCTGCAGATCTAAGAAGTACTGAGGTACTTGCTCAGTCGTTAACTGGCCTTTATAAACCAATGTCTTGTATGACATTGAGTTAATGTAGAACTCGTCTTTGATGTTAGAAACACTTTCTAAGCACACGCGCACCGTGTAGTTACGAAGTACGTATAACTTACGTTCTAATTCTTCAGGTGTAACACCTGGTGCTGCTGAAATGAATACATGTTCAAATTGCGGTTCAGTGCTTAGAGGATCCGCTCCTAACATTGAGTTGTCTGTTGGCAGAACACGGTAACCTAGTACATCGAGATCAAGACGGCGGGCATTGCGTTCAAAAATGTCACGACATTGTGCACGTTTGTACTCATCTTTAGGGAATAGCATGACGCCAACGCCATACTTCTCGAATGAAGGCAGCTTGATTCCAAGTTTCACGGCTTCTTCGAGTAAAAATTCATGGGGCTTTTGCAATAAAATACCGGCACCATCACCGCTACATGGATCACAGCCTTGACCACCACGGTGCTCCATGCGTGCGAGCATGTCCAGAGCCTGTGTAACAACGTGGTGCGACTTGCGGTTTTTTAGGTGGGCAACAAAACCGATCCCACAAGCATCATGCTCCAGTTCTGGAGTATAAAGACCTTGCGGAGTTTGCTGTCTATCTACCATAGATACTTCCTTCCAGTTCAAGCGGACGCAATTTGACCAAGGCAAGCCTTAGCTTTGCATCCATCCTTTTATAATTTATGAATCTAAACCAACCAGTGCTAGTTGGTTCGCATCCTTTCGGTCTCTCACGGAAAAGTGTTGTGAGAAAAACAATCCTTAGTGATATCCAATAATCATGTTCACTTTCGTAGTGATTTATATAGGTAGGAGCGGATTATCACAGATGTTTAGCAGGGCTTTGTGTAATAAAATAAACAAAAACCAGTGCAAAACTGTAAGTATCCTACATTTTTGTTGCATGAAATTCCAACGAAAACTCAGTTAAAATCAGCATTTTTTTGTTTCCAAATGCATAAGAATTTTAACATATGCATAACATTGGGTCTTAAATGCTTATTTTGTGAATGTTTATTGATTTTGGTTGGGGTGCTATTAGATTTTACTAATTAAAATTGCTTTCAATTTTTACGAGCAATTGTAATTTAATTACAAAGATCGCATTGATAATTATTTGCATTTAATTTGGTATCAACATGCAGTTACATGAGTTAGTCAATACTATTGGACAAGATCTTCAAAGACGTTATGGAGAGCGTGTTCATAAGTTAACGTTACATGGTGGCTTTAGTTGCCCCAACCGTGACGGTACGATTGGCAAAGGTGGATGCACTTTTTGCAATGTTGCGTCATTTGCTGATGAACAGACTCAAATTCAATCAATCGAAGAGCAGTTAAAAGACAGAGCGGGTGAAATTCATCGTGCTCGTAAATACCTCGCTTATTTTCAGGCTTACACCAGCACTTATGCAGAAGTTCAAACGCTAAAGAATATGTACGAACAAGCTCTGAAATCGGCTGATATCGTGGGCTTATGCGTGGGGACTCGCCCTGATTGTGTTCCTGATGCAGTTCTAGATCTGCTTTCCGAGTATGTTCAACAAGGTTATGAAATTTGGTTGGAGTTGGGGCTACAAACTGCCAATAACCAGACTTTAAAGCATATTAACCGTGGTCATGATTTCGAGTGTTATGCGCAAATTACTCAGCGTGCACGCGCTCTGGGTATCAAAGTGTGTACTCATCTTATCGTGGGTTTACCGAAAGAGACTCGCGATGACAACATCGAAACGTTAAACAAGGTGTTGAACGTGGGGACTGATGGTATCAAACTGCATGGTCTGCATATCGTCGAAGGCAGTACCATGGCAAAAGCGTGGAGAGCGGGTCGACTTGAAGCGCCGTCGCTGGAAGATTACGTGGCCATTGCCAGTGAAATGATTCGTTTAACTCCGCCTGAAGTGGTTTATCATCGTGTTTCTTCTGCCGCTCGTCGCCCAACGCTCTTATCTCCGCTTTGGTGTGAAAATCGCTGGTTAGCGATGACGGAAATCGGCAAAGCTCTTGATCGCGATGGCCCTCAAGGGGCTCTCATTGAACAGCCTTTCCAGTATCAACCTGTTCGATAACTTCCATTCATTGCAGCCTATCTTGTCAGAATTGTTTGCGAGCTCAATTTCTTCAAAGGCTTGGGCTGACTCCAGCTATCGAATCACGGTAGACTACGGCTAACTCGTTCCTATGGAGCCATGAATGAAACCAATGAAAAATCTCGCCCAGTATTACGTAGACCTGCTGGTTAAACTGGGCATATTACGTTTCTCTATTTTGTTAGCACTGGCGCTGGTTGCGTTAGCTGTTGTCGTTCAGGTTGGTATCACACTTGCGCTTAACGGGCACGTTGATGATATTGATATCTTACGTTCCGTATTCTTCGGTCTGATTATCACCCCCTGGGCGGTCTATTTTCTTTCTGTTGTCGTGGATCAATTAGAGGAGTCTCGTCAACGTCTTTCTAAGTTGGTTTCTAAACTGAAAGATATGCGCTCACGCGATCAGGAATTGAATCACAAGCTACAGAAAAACATCGTCAAGCTAAATCAAGAGATTGAAGAGCGTATTAAAGCGGAAGAAGCGCGCGAAGAAGCGATGGCCGATTTGGAAAACGAGATTTTTCAACGTGAGAAAACTCAGGTTGAGTTAGCAGAGCGTACGGCTTTATTGCGTTCGTTTATCGATGCTTCCCCAGACCTTATTTATTATCGAAACGCGAAGGGTGAGTTCTCTGGGTGTAACCGAGCAATGGAAGAGCTGACGGGTAAGCGCGAACATGATTTGGTCGGTTTAACTCCATGGGATGTTTACCGCAAAGAGATTGCCCAATCGATTGTTGAAACGGATCAACGTGTATTCAAAGATAACCGCGCCATTACTTACGAGCAGTGGTTGGAATACCCTGACGGTCATAAGAATTACTTTGAATTACGTAAAGTTCCTTTTTACAGCAAAGAGGGCCGACATCTTGGTCTGGTTGGCTTCGGTCGTGATATTACCGAACGCAAACGCCATGAAGAATCACTAGAGAAAGCCAGCCGAGACAAAACCACTTTTATTTCTACGATTAGCCATGAGTTGCGTACGCCGCTCAATGGTATTGTCGGTTTGAGTCGCATGCTGCTTGATACGCCAATGACGCCAGAGCAACGTAAGCATATGCAGACCATTAATGTCAGTGCGGTAACGCTAGGCAATATCTTTAACGATATTATTGATATGGATAAGTTTGATCGTCGCAAGCTGGAACTTTTCCCTGCCCCTCTTAACTTTGAAGAGTTTGTCGCTGAGATAGAAAGTTTATCAGCCCTTATGGCGGAACAGAAAGGTTTACGTTTTGATTTGGAGCGCTTAACGGAACTGCCTGAGTTAGTGGATGTTGATGCCACTCGTCTGCGTCAGGTATTGTGGAATTTGATCAGCAATGCGATGAAATTCACCAAAGAAGGTGGCGTTGTAATGAACGTTAGTTCTGATATCGAAGACGAGATGGCGCATATCATCATGGAAGTCGAAGATACTGGGATTGGTATTCCTGAGTCCGAACTCGATAAAATTTTCGCTATGTATTATCAGGTGAAATCTGGGCAAGATAACTTACATGCAGTAGGCACAGGTATTGGCCTTGCTGTCTCACGTCAATTAGTTAATCTCATGGGCGGGGATATTACTGTGACCAGTGAGGAAGGGTTTGGGAGTACATTTACTGTTTCGATCAGTGTACCACTAGCTAAAGAAGTGAAAGCGAAAAAGACAACCACAGTTGTTCATAGAAGCTTGAACATCTTTATGGTTGAAGATATTGAACTCAATGTAACTGTGGCTCGTTCACTGTTAGAAAGTCTTGGGCATAAAGTGACCGTTGCGATGACTGGCCAGGAAGCGAAAGACAATTTTAAACCACAAGAGTACGATTTAGTCTTCTTAGACATCCAGTTACCAGATATGACAGGTTTTGATATTGCTCAGTATTATCGAGATCAATATCAAGAGTTGCCGCCGTTAGTTGCGCTAACTGCTAATGTGATTAAAGACCGTTCTGAGTACATCAATAAAGGCATGGATGATGCGATCAGTAAGCCTTTATCTGTTTCAGCGGTCCAGGATGTGATCAGTAAGGTCACAGCCAGTCTCGGTCAATCAGTAAAAGAGGTGGAACCGATGGAAAAGGCAATTGAAGGCAAAGATGATCTCTATATCCGCTTACTGGATCTTGAGATGTTGACCTCGTATGTTGATATCGTAGGGCCAGATCCTGTATTTGAGAGCATTAAAATGTTTGAAGATATGATGCCGAGCTACATTGAGGTGTTGGATTCAAATATGGTGGCAAAAGATCAAGATGGTATTGTTTCTGAAGCGCATAAGATTAAGGGAGCTGCGGGCTCTATTGGTTTGAAACACATTCAGAATGTGGCGCAAAAAGCACAATCCCCGGAAGCTCCAGCTTGGTGGGAAAACATTACTGATTGGGTTGAAGAGATTAAAAATGAGTATCTTAACGACATAGAGGTACTGAAACAGTGGTTGGCTCAAAGGAAATAAAATGAAAAAATTTGCACTGGCTCTGTTGGCCATGATCGTTGTCGGGTGTAGCAACACCCAATCTTTCAATGCCAGTGACGTCAACTGGCAGCAAGATAATTTAGCCGCTTTGGCGGATACGACACTTCAGCTTAAAAGTAGTTTGTGGACGGATCATATGCCGAAAGTTGGTGAAAGTGATCAATCACAAGCTTTGAATGGGACGCTAACACTTGAAACATCTGGTGAACTTCCAGCAGAGCTGGTGGTTAAGTTAGTGGTTATTAAGCAGGATGCACAGAGTTGGCCAATTCCAGGGGACGAGACAGAGCTTCGTACCCAAAGTGAAAACCGTTGGGAAGTGGTGTTTCACAGTGAACTCGATATTGATATCGAGAAAGGTGTTGACGTGGCTTTAGAGCTTAATGATGCCAATGGTTATGTATGGTTGGTTGAGCGAAATGTGCAGATCGACAAAGTGTATTAAGCCATTGAAATTATGAGTCAATAAAAAAGCCCCTGCTGGGGCTTTTTTATTGTATTCAGTATCGACGATTTACTCTTCTAAATCACCACAGAAGCGGTAACCTTCACCGTGAATCGTTGCAATGATCTCTGGTGTACCAGAAACAGATTCAAAGTGTTTACGAATACGACGAATCGTTACGTCAACAGTACGGTCATGTGGTTTCAACTCGCGACCAGTCATCTTCTTCAGTAGGTCTGCACGAGTTTGAATTTTGCCAGGATTTTCACAGAAGTGAAGTAGAGCGCGGAACTCTGAACGAGGCAGCTTGTAGCCATCGCCACTTGGGCTAACTAAAGAACGACTGTTGATATCAAGAACCCAACCATTGAACTCGTATTTCTCTACAGAACGTTTCTCATCCGGTGCAGCACCTGCGTTCATTGAACGGCTTAATAAGTTGCGAGCACGGATGGTCAGCTCACGAGGGTTGAACGGCTTGGTGATGTAATCATCAGCACCAATTTCAAGACCAAGGATTTTGTCTACTTCATTATCGCGACCAGTTAAGAACATTAAAGCTACGTCAGCTTGCTCACGAAGTTCGCGAGCAAGTAGTAGACCATTTTTACCCGGAAGGTTAATGTCCATAATGACTAGGTTAATGCTGTTATCTGTAAGCTCATGGTGCATCTCTTCACCGTTACTAGCTTCAAAAACGGCATATCCCTCTGCTTCGAAAATACTTTTTAGAGTGTTACGAGTAACTTGCTCGTCTTCAACGATAAGAATCTGCGGGGTTTGCATTGGCGGTACCTAAATTTGTGAAAAATTTGTGCTAATAGAACTTATTCTAGGCAAAAACATAACATAGGGTAATTTGATGTTAACAATAAAACTTAATTTATTTTAAAAATATACTCTTCAGTTGCCCGCCATCCTTGGATTACTAGCTTGCGAGGGAAATCCCACACCTCTATGGTCCTACTAGTCTATATGGCGGATTCTATAATGTTAACAGCATGCTAACAACGCCCAAATGTTAATACCAATCACTTTGTTGATTTATATCAATTGTTAGAATGTAACAGAAATTAAAACTAATAACGAGTTGTAACAGATACTTAGAGTAAGATAAAACAACCAAAAACGCATAGATAAAATATGAAAATTAATGCAAATCTTTGGCGATCTTATTCGAATGTGAAGTTTGCCGATAAAACTAAGATTGAAGTCAGAGAGTACGCAATTATTACCGCATGGAACCCAAATGGTGTTAAGTTGTCACAATATGAGAATTGAGTAAATAATCAGCGTTTACAGAATGGCCTCGCGGGTTATTATTGGTATCCTGTGCGTGTTGGTGATTCCCTTTTTAGTTGATATTAAAAAAGTTTTGTTATTGAAATGCCATTGGAAGACGCTTTAATACTAGGCAAAGCTTTCAGCCAAAACGCTATTTTTGGTCATCACCGATTTTATTTGCACTCCTGCATAGGACTTTAGCGAGAGTGTCCTGGGATTTTTAGTGAATACATCGCTTAACCATTAAGTGAGTTCATATTCCCTTTTTTACCAATGTAAACCAATGTGTTATTAGTATGGAACGATATAACTACTTGTTTACATTGATTTAAGCCTAACTTAGAAACCTTAAATATAATTATACGAGAATCATGGAGGAACGATGAAAGATATCACACCGGATATTTGTGATCGTTATGAATCACAGGTTACTTTACTCAATTTACCGCTGCAAAACTTTGGTATGAGAAGTTCGTTTTGGGGGCAAATCGTCACTGTACGTTGTTTTCATGATAATTCCAAAGTGCGTGACGTTTTAAGTCAAAATGGTAAAGGTAAAGTATTGATCGTTGATGGTAATGGCTCTTGCCAAAAGGCTCTTATGGGAGATCAGGTTGCTATGATGGCAATCGATAATGAGTGGGAAGGGGTGATTATTTATGGCGCAGTGCGGGATGTTGTTGCACTGTCTCAAATGGATTTAGGTGTTAAAGCACTGGAAGCCTGCCCGTTTAAGACTGAAAAACGTGGTGCAGGGGAAGTGAATGTAACCCTGACAATGCAAAATCAAATGGTTCAACCGGGCGATTACGTATACGCCGACTGGAACGGAATTCTTCTAACTCCAAATGAGTTGGAATTAACTTAAAAACGAAATCCTATCCCCATTTCAACACCTTGCTGCCACTCTCTGTAGTCGAGTGTGGCATGCAAATCTAAATCTTCGGTTAATTGCAAGCGGCTTGATAGCTCTGCACCCACGTTATTGTATCTATCGTTACCATTTTCATTATAGTAAGAGTGAAGCACGCTTTTTACTTGTACTCTTTCTGTAACTTGATAGCTAATACCACTTAAAAAACCATTTTCGCTCTGTCGGCTTGTTCCTAACTCGTCGGATTGTTTTATCCGTGCACCAACGTAGATGTCTATGTTGGAAAATAGACTGTAAGAATAACCTCCATCAATGTTTATGCTCCGACTATCTGCACTTTGTGAGCTCTGCACACTGGTGAAAAAAAGTTGGTGGCGTGAGTTAGATGGCTCTGATGAAAGACTTGGAAGTAGTTCTGCTTGGGTTGAAAACGTGGCTAGGAGGCAGGCAATACTGATCACTACTCGCATGACACCCTCCTTACGATTTTGTTAGTTATTCATTTATTTCCCACTGCTCTAGTAAAACCATGAGAGCAAAATTAATTCTAGGCATAAATTTGTTCAGTTGTTGAGTTTACCTTATAGCATTTTGTTATTTAGATATATTGAAAAGCTTGATGTGATTTGTATGGTGAATGATTCATGTGTTTTTAGAGACTTGGGTATACAATCCGAATGAAATACAAAATAAATAGAGTTTTTCATTGACTCGATAAACCAAAATAGGTTAAACGTAGGGTAAGCAAACACACGATTAACAGAAGTAAGATTTCTATGTTTAATACCAGCCTAGTAATGATGACAACCACCATTATTATTACCGACATTACGCATGTTGGGGCAGGCTGCTAAGCGTAAGTTTTACAAAAAAGGCCTGTATCCCAACCGATACAGGCCTTTTTTTATACCTATTTTTAATGACTTGGAGTAAAGGGATGCGAGTTCTAAAGTTTGGAGGTTCATCATTAGCAGATGCTGATCGTTTATTAAGAGCAGCAGATATCATTGCTAACAACGCTCAACAGGAAGACGTAGCCGTTGTTCTTTCTGCACCGGGCAAAACAACGAATAAACTAGTAGCAATTATTGAAAATGCCGTTCGAAATGGTGAAGCAGAACTACAGATAAAAGAGTTGGAACAGTCATTTCATGCTTTGTTTGCAGATATTAAAGAGGTATTGCCAAACATCGATGGAACAGGGGTTGAGAATCAAGTTAAAACTTCAATGTCTCAGCTGCGCCAGTTTGTTCACGGTATAAGCCTGCTGGGCATGTGTCCAGACAACGTGAATGCACGTATTATCAGTAAGGGCGAACGTGTTTCTATTCAGCTAATGAAAGCGGTGATGGAAGCAAAAGGGTTAGCTGCAAACCTTATTGATCCAGTTAAGTACCTATACGCTAAAGGTGAACACCTCGAAGCGATGGTTGATGTTGAAGTTTCAACTCAGAACTTCAAGCAACATCCACTTCCAGACAATCATGTTCACATCATGCCTGGCTTTACTGCGGGCAATAAAAAAGGTGAGTTGGTTTGTCTTGGACGCAATGGCTCTGATTATTCTGCCGCGGTTCTTGCTGCATGTTTACGCGCAGAGTGTTGCGAGATCTGGACTGACGTTGATGGCGTATATAACTGCGATCCTCGTTTAGTCGATGATGCTCGTTTACTAAAATCATTAAGTTATCAAGAAGCGATGGAGCTTTCTTACTTTGGCGCTTCCGTTCTGCATCCAAAAACCATTGCTCCTATTGCCCAGTTCCATATTCCATGCTTAATCAAAAACAGTTTTAATCCTCAAGGCCCAGGTACATTAATTGGCCTTGATACGGGTGAAGATAACCTCGCCATCAAGGGTATCACTACACTGAACAACCTAACCATGGTCAACGTTTCAGGCCCTGGCATGAAAGGCATGGTGGGTATGGCGAGTCGAGTATTTGGTGCAATGTCATCAGCAGGTGTTTCGATTGTTCTTATTACTCAGTCTTCTTCTGAATACAGCATCAGTTTTTGTATTGAAGCTGAGCACAAGTTACTGGCTCAACAGGCGCTATCTGAAGCGTTTGAACTTGAGCTAAAAGATGGCTTACTTGAGCCTGTTGATTTCATTGAAGATCTTTCAATCATCACTCTTGTGGGTGATGGTATGCGTACTTCTCGTGGTGTAGCTTCTCAGTTCTTCGCCTCGTTGACCGAAGCTCATGTTAATATTGTCGCGATTGCGCAAGGTTCTTCAGAGCGTGCTATTTCTGCGGTTATTCCAGAAGATAAAGTCTCTTCAGCAATCAAAGCGTGTCACGAGAA
Organism: Vibrio sp.; assembly: GCA_048259585.1. Classification (GTDB taxonomy): domain Bacteria; phylum Pseudomonadota; class Gammaproteobacteria; order Enterobacterales; family Vibrionaceae; genus Vibrio. The sequence continues at coordinate 255,843 of JBLXHN010000005.1, forward strand.
CTTATTCAATTCGAAGCACTTCCTTGATGTCTTCGTGGTTGGTGTTGGTGGCGTCGGCGGTGAGCTGGTGGATCAAATTAATCGTCAGCAAGCGAAACTGGCTGAGAAAGGTATCGTGATTCGTGTTTGTGGTTTAGCAAACAGCAAAGGCCTGTTGCTCGATAGTGAAGGTTTGCCTTTGGAAAACTGGCGTGATCGTATGGGTGCTGCTTCAGAGGATTTCTCTTTAGCCCGTCTGATAGCATTGGTGCAGCGCAACCACATCATTAACCCTGTATTGGTTGATTGTACTTCAAGTGAAGAGATTGCAAATCAATATGCAGACTTCTTAGCAGCGGGTTTCCACGTTGTTACGCCAAACAAGAAAGCGAACACTGCAAGCATGGCGTATTACCATCAATTACGTGAAGTGGCGCGCCATTCTCGCCGTAAATTGATGTATGAAACAACAGTGGGTGCTGGTCTGCCGGTAATTGAGAACTTGCAAAACCTGATCGCAGCGGGTGATGAGTTAGAGAAATTTAACGGTATTCTTTCGGGGTCATTGTCGTTCATTTTCGGCAAGCTAGATGAAGGTTTAACTCTAAGTGAAGCAACAACCGTTGCTAAAGAGAAAGGTTTTACTGAACCGGATCCGCGCGATGATTTATCTGGTATGGATGTGGCCCGTAAACTACTGATTCTTGCTCGTGAAGCGGGTATGAACCTTGAATTGGATGATATTAACGTTGAGCAAGCACTGCCACCGGGCTTTGACTCATCGGGAAGTATTGATGATTTCATGGCTCGTTTACCTGAAGCGGATGAGTACTTCAAGGATCTTTCAGCGAAAGCGGCTGAAGAAGGTAAAGTGTTACGCTATGTTGGTGAAATCGAAGGTGGTCAGTGCCATGTTCGCATTACGATGGTTGATGAAAATGGGCCAATGTTCAAAATTAAAGATGGTGAGAACGCATTAGCATTCTACAGCCGTTATTATCAACCAATTCCACTAGTCCTTCGAGGTTATGGGGCAGGTACTGAAGTTACTGCGGCAGGTGTTTTCTCAGATGTCATGCGTACGCTTGGCTGGAAATTAGGGGTTTAATTCATGAGTTCAAGTGACATGGGCGTAGTCGTCTACGCTCCGGCATCTATCGGTAACGTCAGTGTTGGTTTTGATGTTTTGGGAGCGGCGGTTTCTCCGATTGATGGCACATTATTAGGTGACCGTGTTGAGGTGAAATTAGGCTCTGAAGCATTCACGTTAAACACTGCTGGCAGTTTTGTATCTAAACTGCCTGATAACCCAAAAGAGAATATTGTTTACGACTGTTGGACAGTGTTCGCTCGCGAATTAGAGAAAAAGCAGGTGGCGCTTAAGCCTGTTGAAATGACTCTCGAAAAAAACATGCCTATCGGATCAGGGTTGGGTTCAAGTGCTTGTTCAATTGTAGCTGCTCTTGATGCACTGAACCGTTTTCACGGTCAGCCATTGAACGAAACTGAACTACTTGCGCTTATGGGCGAAATGGAAGGTAAAATTTCAGGAGGTATCCACTACGATAACGTTGCACCTTGTTATCTCGGTGGTGTTCAGCTGATGCTGGAAGAGTTGGGCATTATCAGCCAGGAAGTTCCATGCTTTGATGATTGGTACTGGGTTATGGCGTATCCGGGTATCAAAGTTTCTACTGCTGAGGCTCGCTCAATCTTACCATCTCAATACCGCCGCCAAGACATTATTGCCCACGGTCGATACCTGGCTGGTTTTATTCATGCCTGCCATACTAATCAGCCTGAATTAGCGGCAAAAATGATCAAAGACGTGATCGCAGAACCTTATCGTGAGAAACTGCTGCCTGGTTTTGCACAAGCTCGTCAGTATGCGCTTTCTGCTGGTGCTCTTGCGACTGGTATCTCTGGTAGCGGTCCAACGCTGTTTAGCGTATGTAAAGAAAAAGAAGTTGCCGAGCGTGTTGCTCGCTGGCTTGAACAAAACTATGTCCAAAACGAAGAAGGATTCGTTCACGTTTGTCGCCTAGACAAAAACGGTTCAAAAGTTACAGGAAGTGAGCTATGAAGCTTTACAACATAAAAGAAAATGATGAACAAGTATCCTTTGGCCAAGCCGTGCGCCAAGGGTTAGGTCGTAACCAAGGCCTGTTTTTCCCGTCGGAACTACCAAAGTTTGATGATATTGATGCTTTATTGGCAGAAGATTTCGTTTCTCGCAGCACCAAAATTCTTTCCGCATTGATTGGCGATGAACTGCCAAGTGAGAAAGTGAATGAGATGGTTGCATCTGCATTCCAGTTCCCAGCTCCGATTAAATCAGTGAAAGATGGTGTGTACGCGCTTGAGCTTTTCCATGGCCCAACATTAGCGTTTAAAGACTTTGGCGGCCGTTTTATGGCTCAGTCTCTGGCTGCGGTATCTAATGGCGGTAAAATCACTATTCTAACCGCTACATCAGGCGATACTGGTGCGGCAGTTGCACATGCTTTCTATGGCATGGAAGACATCAATGTTGTGATTCTTTACCCGAAAGGCAAGATCAGCCCGCTGCAAGAAAAGCTATTCTGTACTCTTGGTAAGAACATCCATACTGTTGCCATCAACGGTGACTTTGATGCTTGCCAAGCGTTAGTTAAGAATGCATTTGATGATGCGGAATTACGTGAGAAAGTGGGTTTAAACTCTGCAAACTCAATTAACATCAGCCGTTTAATGGCTCAGATTTGTTACTACTTTGAAGCTGCCGCTCAAATGAGCAAAGCTGAGCGTGAGAATCTGGTTATTTCAGTGCCAAGTGGTAACTTCGGGAACCTGACAGCGGGTCTACTGGCTAAAGCCTTGGGCTTGCCAATTAAACGCTTTATCGCAGCAACGAATGCGAATGATACGGTTCCACGTTACCTAGAAACTGGAAAGTGGGAGCCTAAACCTACCGTTGCAACGACTTCGAATGCGATGGATGTTAGTCAACCAAACAACTGGCCACGTATCGAAGAGCTATGTCAGATTAAAGACTGGGGCTTAGAGACTCTGGGCAAAGGCGCAGTCATGGACACTGAAAGTGCTGAATCTGTGAAAGAGTTGAATGCGTTGGGTTATTTGTGTGAACCACATGGAGCAATCGCTTATCGCGTATTGGATCAGCAACTTCAACAAGGCGAAACGGGCTTGTTCCTATGTACGGCACACCCTGCGAAGTTTAAAGAAGTGGTTGATGACATTCTGGGTTCAGATATCGAACTTCCAGCCCCTCTTGCTAAACACGCTGTGATGGATCTTCTTTCTGAGGAGATGGATGCAGATTTTGCTTCTCTAAGAGAGCTTCTAATCCGAGTCCGTGGTTAGTTAGAAAACAAAAATAGCGAGTCGTTACCGGTTCGCTATTTAATACCAATCTACATAAGCTATATAAGTTTCTGCTCATTCTTGCTTGTAAAAACGCCAATAACAGCGTTATAGATTTTGCAATTAGAATAACTAGTTAGCTGCAATCTATGCCTTGTTCTTAGCGTTTTTTTCTACGCAATTATCTGAACATTAACTTATCCAGATTGGTATAACCTGCTAATAAAAAAGCGGTGCTACTCAGTAGCACCGCTTTTTTTAATCTTGTTTCAGTGAATTATAGAGATTCAGTGAAAGTACGAGCGATAACGTCGCGTTGTTGCTCTGGAGTTAGTGAGTTAAAACGCACTGCGTAACCAGATACACGGATAGTTAGTTGTGGGTATTTCTCAGGGTTTGCCACTGCATCTTCCAAAGTTTCACGCTTAAGAACGTTAACGTTTAGGTGCTGACCACCTTCAACTTTTGGAGCAGTTTCGATAGCGACTTCACGGCTTTCGTATTCGCCAAGATCACTGACAGGAACAACTTGGTCAGCTTCGTAGTTAGCCGCAGCTACAACACAACGAGCTTCATTTGATTCACTGTCGATTAGCCAAATAGAGTTAAGTAGTTCATCATTAGCTGCTTTAGTGATTTGAATACCTTGGATCATCAATATCTCCTAGTCCACTTTAAGTGGCATTTTATTGGTGTTAATTTTCAGAATTTTGCTGAGCTTCGTTATTATATAGTTTATGTCCCTAATTATAGTATTGATATAGGTCAAAAAACAACACAAAACCTTAATTACTTTAAGGTAAATAAATTGATATTAATCAATAAGTGATTAATAAATATAATTATTCAATTAAATTTTAACTATTAAAAAATATTTTATGTCTAATTTTTGTCCTATTTGTGGTAATAAAACTACATTTTAACGTGCTAGAACAAGCTAACTAGAACAAATCAGTAAGTTATAAAAGCCAATTTGAAAGTAGAAAGTGATTAAATGACAAAAGAAGTAAAGCCTCTTGGCAACAAATATATTGGTGCTCATGTTTCAGCTGCTGGCGGCGTCGATCAGGCGCCATTAAGAGCAAAAGAGATTGGTGCAAACGCATTTGCTCTATTTACTAAGAATCAAAGACAGTGGGTAGCAAAGCCTCTGGAACCTAGTGTAGTGAAAAGTTTTAAAGATCAATGCGTTCGCTTAGGCTTTTCAGCTGACCAGATACTGCCACATGACTCTTACTTAATTAATTTGGGTGCACCTGACCCAGAAAAACTTGAGAAGTCTCGCACTGCTTTTATCGATGAAATGGAACGTTGCAGTCAGTTAGGGTTGAAGCTTCTGAATTTTCATCCGGGTAGTCATTTAAAACAGGTTTCTGAGGAAGAGTGCTTAGCAACCATCGCGGAGTCTATCAACTTGGCTCACAAAGCTGTGCCAGATATCATCGCCGTGATTGAAAATACCGCGGGCCAAGGAACCAACCTTGGTTGGCAATTTGAGCACCTGGCGGCAATTATTGAACAGGTTAAAGATAAATCGCGAGTTGGAGTTTGCCTCGATACTTGCCACACTTTTGCCGCTGGCTACGATTTAAGTAGTTTTGACGCTTGTGAAGAGACGTTTTCTCAGTTCGAAGAGATCGTTGGTATGCACTATTTAAGGGCAATGCATATTAATGATTCTAAAGGAGAATTGGGGAGCCGCCTAGATCGACATCATTCGCTGGGTAAAGGCGAGATAGGCTGGGATTGTTTTGAGTATATCGCTAAAGATAAACGATTTGATGGTATCCCATTGATTTTAGAGACGATTGATCCTGATGTATGGCGTGATGAAATAGAGGCACTAAGACAGCATCATTTGAGCGTATAATTTTTTCGTTTAAGTTCACAAAACTGGCATGTTTTATTCATAATGTTTTCATGAAAACGTTGTAAAGAAGGATACCACGCTATGTTCTTACCAGTTAATGCTGCTCCAATCTCTGTTCGTCCTGCCACTCGTATGCCTGTTCCAAATCGTCACGTGACGGGGCGTGGGCACCACAGATCGCCTCAGCCGAGCAAGGCTCATTAGTTAACCACTCGTTATTGGCGACTTTATTATTGTAGTAAAGATGACAAAGTTGGACCTTAGGTGACATACTTGTTGCTGTTTTGGGGCTGACTTTGTTCATCCAGCTGCAACTTATCCGCACTGAGTATAGAATAGCGTGACTATTCAAATACTCAGGAGTTGTTATGACTCAGGCTATGACTTGGGAAGATATTATTAATGCGGAAAATCAGCAGAGTTATTTTCAGCAAACATTAAGTTTTGTTGAGGAGGAACGTGCAGCTGGAAAAACGGTCTACCCACCTCAGCAAGACGTATTTAATGCCTTTCAATACACACCTTTTGATCAAGTGAAGGTTGTCATTATTGGGCAAGATCCGTATCACGGGCCCAATCAAGCCCATGGCTTGTGCTTTTCTGTTCTGCCTGGAGTTAAAACACCCCCTTCGTTAGTCAATATATATAAAGAGCTCGCTCAAGATATCCCCGGTTTTGAAATTCCTAATCATGGCTATCTTAAAAGTTGGACTGAACAAGGCGTTTTACTGCTAAACACGGTGTTAACGGTAGAGCAGGGCAAAGCGAACTCACATGCTAAATCTGGTTGGGAAACCTTTACTAGTCATATTATTGATGCATTGAACCAACATGGTGAGAATATCGTTTTTCTATTGTGGGGCGCACATGCCCAGAAGAAGGGAAAAATGATCGATAGAGAAAGACATCATGTACTCTCTGGCCCGCACCCTTCGCCTTTATCAGCACATCGAGGTTTCTTTGGCTGTAAGCATTTTTCTATGACAAATAAGTTACTGGTAGAAAGCGCAAGAGAGCCGATTAATTGGCAACCTAAACTAGAGGAGAGCAAGTGAATTATTGTTCATTTGCTGTTTTTTCGACCAAAATCAAAGCGTGTTAGTCATTCCTTATATAGACTTAACTGAGCACAAAGTGTAAGGGAGACGCACAATGATGATCGAAAGAATCAGACGTGAGCATGGATACATGACTCGCCTGTTAGCAATTTTGCGCGGCAAGCTACAGCTTCTAAAAGAAGAAAAACCAATAAATTATAGCTTAGTTAAAGAGATAGTAGATTATCTGTCTAGGCATTCCGAGACTATCCATCACCCTAAAGAAGATATTCTTTACCGTCATTATATGCAGCATTATGGAGAGCATGAAGAGGTCGCTGATCTTGAAAAAGAACATGTGAAGTTATCAGAATCGACCCATGAGTTCTTAGCCACTGTTGAAATGATCTTAAACGATGCGGTCGTCCCTCAACATGTCTTTATCGAGCAACTCGAAGACTTTGTCGATTCGCAACGTAAGCATCTAGAAATGGAAGAACAATCGATATTACCAATGATTAATCGAACTTTTAGCGTCTCAGACTGGCAACAGGTTGAGTCCCAATGGAATTGTAATGAAGATGACCCTGTATTTGGTTCAACCATTGCAGATAGATACGCTCAACTTGCTAAGCGTGTTCGTAAGAGCGAAGCTGAGTATAACTAAGGCGATTGGTCATTTGAAATAAAAGAGGCACCAATTTGGTGCCTCTTTTACATTTATAACTCGAGATCGTCTAGTTCAAGACAGACATCCATCTCCATTAATTCCCTTTCCAACCTTTTTCTATCACGTATAGCTTCTATTTCGCGCCACATCCTTTTGGCTGGTTTTGCTCGGCTAGAATTAGAACGAAGTTTAGCTAGCTGCGCGTTTAATAGTTCGTCAAATTGCAAGTCATCCATAAGCAAGCCTCTTTTGGGTTGTCTCCAGTCCTGGAGTTTTCTCTAAGTATCATAATTTCACGAATCATAACTACGATTTATTTCTCATTTGTTTCGTTTGGATGAAGCTTTTGTGGGAGCTTTTGCATTAATTCACATTTTTTATCCAACGCCTGAATGAAAAATAACCACTTGAGTGAAAAGTATGTCTGTCTTATTAAATTGATTGTGTTAATAAACTGTGAGTTCAACTCAATGATTCAGCTTATTAGCCGTTAACGCTTGAGCAAAATTTATGCCATTAGTTTCCAAATGTAACAAGAGTCGCCTTTGAACATCGTTTCGAATATTAAGGCCCGTTTTTTAACGAGATATGTTGAAACTATCTCGTTTTGATTTCGTACCGAGCAGAGTGATTCTGTATTTTTGTTTTTGGTTGTGTTTGTTGCTGATTGGTTTTTTATTTGTTTTTTAACTGTGAACTTTAGGGCGGTATGCGATGGATTTTTCAGTAATAATATGAACTTAGGTTATTATTGCTTTTTGTAAGGGCTAGCTGCATTATCCCGGCCTTTAAAAACTATGCGCTATAAAGCCGCGTAAGGAAATAAATACGTTGCAGTAGATTTCCAAATTAAAACTCAAAGAGGTTTTTGTGACAGACTTAATTAACTTAATGAACGATCTACTTTGGGGATCGATTCTCGTCTATTTGCTTGTTGGTGTTGGAATCTATTTTACCTACCGTTTGGGTTTTATTCAGATTCGCCACTTTGGGCATATGTTTAGTGTGCTGAAAAATAGCCGTAAATCGGATCAAGCTGGAATCTCTTCTTTTCAGGCGTTGTGTACTAGCCTAGCTGCTCGAGTTGGTACTGGTAATATGGCCGGTGTTGCCGTCGCATTAACGGTCGGAGGCCCTGGTGCGATTTTTTGGATGTGGATGACGGCTATGTTAGGCATGGCGACTTCGTTTGCAGAAAGTACTCTAGCGCAACTGTATAAAACCCGAGATAAAGATGGTAATTATCGCGGTGGCCCTGCTTATTATATGGAGAAAGGCCTAGGGATGCGTTGGATGGGAATACTGTTTTCTGTGTTTCTGATGATTGCATTTGGTCTGGTTTTTAACGCTGTTCAGGCGAATTCAATCAGTAATGCAATGCATAACGCCTTTGGCTTTGATCCCACGATGGTCGGTATTGGTATTGTAATTTTGTCATCATTTGTGATTTTTGGTGGTATCAGGAAAATTGCTCGTACTGCAGAGCTGGTTGTTCCTTTTATGGCATTGATGTATTTAGTGATTGCCCTTTTCGTGGTGGTGATGAACATAGGTAAACTGCCAGCGGTATTGGAACTTATCATCAAGAGTGCCTTTGGCTTTCAGCAAGCGGCGGCTGGTGGTCTGGGTTATGCGATTGCTCAGGCAATGATTAATGGTGTGAAACGTGGTCTGTTTTCAAACGAAGCGGGGATGGGTTCTGCTCCTAATGCTGCTGCTTCTGCGACGCCTTATCCTCCGCATCCAGCTTCTCAGGGCTACGTGCAAATGTTAGGTGTGTTTGTCGATACCATCGTTATCTGTTCTGCGACAATGGCAATCATTTTGATGTCAGGGGAATATGTTCCGCATGGAGAGATCACGGGTATCGAATTGACTCAGCGTGCGCTAAGTTCGCAAGTGGGCGAATGGGGTGGTGTATTTGTCGCTTTAGCTATCTTCTTCTTCGCGTTTACCTCAATCATTGCCAACTATTCTTATGCCGAAACCAACCTGATTTTCTTGGAGCATAACAACAAGAAAGGGCTCATTGTATTTCGTTTGATCTTCCTTTCTATGGTGATGTTTGGCGCTTTAGCTACCTTACCTACGGTATGGGCGATGGCGGATGTTTCTATGGGGATGATGGCCATTGTTAACTTGATTGCAATTCTGTTGCTCTCTGGAACGGTGATAAAGCTTGCTAAAGATTACAACCGCCAACTAGATGCGGGTAAAGTACCTACGTTTAATGTGAATGATTACCCAGAACTCAAATCTCAGTTGGAAGAGGGGATCTGGGATAATTCTGCGAATGATGAAACCATTCGTTAATAGATAGCACCGATACCAGAGATTGGAAAAGCCATGCAGACACTGTATGGCTTTTTTTGTAAGCTATGGGTAAAGGTAATAAAAAGCCAGCTCAACAGAATTTAGAAAAGGAAACCTTATGCTTATAGTGGTCTCTCCAGCAAAAACGTTAGATTATGAATCACCGCTTCCGACCGAGCGTCATACTCAGCCCGAGTTAATTGATCACTCCGCCGAGTTAATCAATGTGTGTCGAACACTGACTCCAGCTGATATCTCAGAACTGATGAAAGTAAGCGATAAAATTGCAGGATTAAACGCGGCGCGTTTTGAACAGTGGAGCGAGACGTTTAACACTGAAAACTCTCGCCAGGCAGTTTTCGCTTTTAAAGGTGATGTATACACAGGCTTAGAGGCGGAAACATTATCTGAATCAGATTTAGAGTTCGCGCAAAATCATCTTCGTATGTTGTCAGGTCTGTATGGTTTACTGAAACCATTAGATTTAATGCAGCCTTATCGCCTTGAGATGGGGACTAAACTAGCAAACGATCGTGGTGCAAACCTTTACCAGTTTTGGGGCAATATCATCACCGATAAGCTTAACGAAGCGATCAACGCTCAGGGCGATAATGTTCTCATTAATCTAGCTTCGAACGAATATTTTAAAGCGGTGAAGCCTAAAACTTTGGATGCCCAAGTTATTACTCCTGTGTTTAAAGATTGCAAGAATGGTCAGTATAAGGTGATCAGTTTCTATGCGAAAAAAGCTCGCGGTATGATGGCTCGTTACATCATTGAGAATCGAATTGAGTCGGTAAAACAGCTAGAAGAGTTCGATGTGGCTGGTTACTATTTCTGTGCCACTGAATCGACCGCAACGGAATTGGTATTTAAGCGCGAAGAGCAATAAGCCCAATAGGAAGGTGGTTATGTTAGCTTGGTTTAAAAAATGGTTAACGCGTTATGACGCCTGGTGTCAAAGTATGGGCCTGACACCTGACCAGAAACGTTGTTGCGTACCATACCGTAAAGATCCGGTTCATGAGAAAGAGCCGAAACAAGACAAATCCAGTCACAAGGTCTAATTTGCGACTGTTCGATACCCATTGTCATTTTGACTTTGATGAGTTTGCTCACTCATTTTCGGATGAGCTGGAGCAAGCTCAATCTGCGTACGTTAAACGTATAGTGATCCCTTCTGTTGGAAAGATGAACTGGCGGCGAGTGCAGATGCTTGCAGCGCAGTACCCATCGAATTTGTCTTATGCTTTAGGGTTTCACCCTTATTTCCTTAGTACTTTTGTTGATAGTCAAATAACAGAGTTGGAACGACTGTTATCACTCCGAAATCGTGAGTGTGTCGCTGTCGGGGAGTGCGGGTTGGATGGCATGGTTGATGTCGATTCCTCACTTCAAGAGCAGGTTTTTTCTGCCCAGTTAGATTTAGCAAAACAAGCCAATCTACCTATCATTTTGCACAGTCGAAAAACGCATAACCGCCTATTGCAATTGATTAAACAACACCATTTTACACAAGGTGGTGTTTTGCATGCGTTTTCTGGTAGTGAGCAACAGGCCAAGCAATTTATTGATTTAGGTTTTAAAATCGGTGTTGGTGGTGTCATTACCTACCCCAGAGCCAACAAGACGCGTCAAGCGATAGCGTCCTTGCCGATAGAATCTTTAGTGTTAGAAACCGATGCGCCCGATATGCCGTTATACGGACAGCAAGGGCAGGCTAATCACCCTAAGTATTTAATAAAGATACTTGATGAGCTCGCAATACTGAGGGCTACAGATAAAACTGAGATAGCCAATCAACTATGGGATAATAGTATTTCCGTATTCGGTGAGTAAGAGGAAAAAATGGAGCGATTAATCGCTCCATTCTCTATTCTTATTGACATTGCTGGAGCTTATTCACGCTCTTTGGTGTAAGGAACACCAATCGCTTTCGGAGCCACCGCTTTACCGATGAATCCAGCTAGTAAGAACACGGTCAGAACATAAGGCAGTGCTTCAATAGCTTGAACTGGAATTGGGAATTCACCGATGCTTACGCCTTGCAGACGTATTGCTAGTGCATCAAGGAAACCAAACAGTAAACACGCTCCCATTGCTGTGAATGGGCGCCATTTGCCAAAGATTAACGCTGCTAATGCCATATAACCTTTACCTGCGCTCATATTTGGGATGAACTGTGCAGTTTGACCAACAGACAGGTAAACCCCGCCAAGTCCAACTAACAAGCCACAAATGATCATCGCGCTGTAGCGCATTCCTGTCACCGAAATACCAGCAGTATCGACAGCTGCCGGGGCGTCACCTACCGCACGTAGACGCAGACCAAAGCGTGTTTTAAATAACACATACCAAGACAGAGGGACGGCTGCTAAGGCAACATACTCAATAATGGAGTGGCCGCTGATAAGCTCGGAATAAAGCAAACCAATGACTGGAACGTCTTGCAGAGCATCAGCGCCAGGTAGAGTAATTGGCGCAAAGCGAGCATCGCCAGATAATGCTGGCGTCTGGCCACCTTGATGGAACCAGTAGCGACCCAGCGTGACGGTCAAGCCTGTTGCTAGGATATTGATTGCCATACCACTTACTACTTGATCACCTCGGTGAGTGATCGAAGCAAAGCCGTGAAGTAGGGCAAGCAGAATCGAAACGAATACACCGGCAAACACACCTAGCCAAGCAGAGCCAGTTAGATAAGCGGTTGCAGCGCCAGAGAATGCTGCAGCTAACAATTTACCTTCTAACGCGATGTTGACTACACCTGAACGTTCACTAAACATACCAGCGAGAGCGGCAAGAATCAGAGGTGTCGCCACACGAAGGGTAGCGTCAGCCATTAAAATGATGGTTTCAAACATGATTAAGCAACTCCATGTTTCTGTTTTCCGCCGAAAAAGCGTAGGTAAGTGCGTTCAATAGAAGGCTTGAACATGTATTCAAGTGCGCCAGAGAATAGAATGACCAAACCTTGCAATACCACGACGATATTTCGGTCGACACCGTATTCGAAGCTTAGCTCTGCACCCCCTTGATATAAGAAGCCAAACAACAGACTTGCCAGTAGAACACCCACTGGGTGATTACGTCCCATAAGAGCAACGGCGATACCTGTGAAGCCAAAACCTTCAACAAAGTTCAGTTTGATCTGGTGTAGTTCACCCTGGAGTACGTTGATACCAAAAAATCCAGCTAACATGCCAGATAGCAACATTGTGATAACGATGGTTTTTAGGTAATTGATTCCCGCGTAAGAAGAGGCTGAAGGGTTGGCACCGATAGAGCGAATTTCGTAACCCCAACGTGAATGCCAGATAAATAGCCATACAAACACACAACATAACAGGGCAAAAATGAAGCTGATGTTGAGTGGACTTGAAGCCACTTCGAGGCCAAACATCGCGAAAAACTCATGCATTTTAGGTAGCCAACTACCTACTGCAAATACTCGGCTTTCGGTTGCCATCGTGGTTTCTGGTTTTAAGATATCCACCAACAGGTACGCCATCAGTGATGACGCAATAAAGTTAAACATGATCGTCGTTATTACAATATGCGAACCACGTTTAGCCTGTAAGTAAGCGGGGATAAATGCCCAAGCCGCACCGAAGGCACCACCTGCGATGACCGCAACAGGAAACACGACGTACCAAGGGGCAAACTCACCCAGAGTTAAACAGATAACCCCAACCCCGAGACCACCAATGTAGGCTTGACCTTCCACACCAATGTTAAATAGACCCGCATGGTAAGCGACAGCGACAGCAAGTCCTGTGAAGATAAAGCCAGTTGTATAGTAAAGCGTGTAACCAAATCCTTCAGCGTAGCCAAAAGCACCAGTCCACATTACCTTAATCGCATCTAATGGATTGATGTCGATATAAATAAATAGTAAGGCCGAAACAAGAAATGCGACCAGCACGTTGATCGCGGGTAATAACCCAATGGTTACCCAAGCGGGCACTTTTGCCTGACTCATGCTACCTCTCCTTGAGCAATACTCTCTTTAATGTGGTCTGGGACGATATTTGCCATCATTAGCCCCAGTGTTTTCTCATCGGCTTGATCTGCGCGCAGTTCACCTACGATAGCTCCGTCAAACACAACCAAAATTCGGTCAGCCAGACTGAGGATCTCGTCGAGTTCTACAGAGACAAGGAGCACGGCTTTACCAGCATCACGGCTGGCAATAATTTGTTTGTGAATGTATTCAATAGCACCGATGTCTACCCCGCGAGTTGGTTGTCCAATCAGTAGAACATCTGGGTTTTCTTCCATTTCGCGCGCAATAACCAGTTTCTGTTGGTTACCACCAGAGAAGTTAGCGGTTTTAAGGTGGATATCGTTTGGGCGTACATCCCATTTGTCCATGCTTTCCTGACAGATTTTAGAGATTGCCTCTTTATTCTGTAGTAAGCCTTTGTTGTATTTCGGAAGGGTGTGGTAACCCAAAATATAAGCTTCCTGAGCTTCAAATTTATTGATTAGACCTTGTTTATGTCGATCTTCGGGAATGTGACCAACCCCCATTGCTCTTACTTGCTGTGGATCAACCGGCGTGTCGACCGTGATGGTATTTCCATTCAGTTCAAAACTGCCTGAAGTTGGTTTTATGATCCCAGACAGCAGAGACAAAATTTCAGATTGTCCATTGCCGGAAACGCCAGCAATACCCACCAGTTCACCAGCACGAACAGAAAAGCTGATATCTTTGACTCGCTTAACGCCACTGCTATCGACATAGCCTAAGTTATTCACTTTAAGCAGTTCTTTGGTCGGTTTTGCTTCAGATTTATCAACTTTAAGGCGAACTTTACGTCCAACCATCAATTCAGCTAATTCGTCGCGATTGGTTTCAGCGGTTTCTACATCTGCAACCATTTGGCCTTGGCGCATAACGGAAATGTTATCTGTGATGGCAAGAACTTCACGTAGTTTGTGGGTGATAATTATGACAGTGGTGCCTTGACTACGCAGCTTATCAAGGATCGCGAATAAGTGGTCTGCTTCTTGAGGTGTGAGCACCCCTGTTGGTTCGTCAAGAATCAGTAGTTTTGCGTCACGGTAAAGAGCTTTAAGGATTTCAACACGTTGCTGTAGACCCACCGGGAGGTCACCGACAAGTGCATCCAATGGAACGTCCAAGCCGTAGTCTTTTTCAATTTGCGTCAGTTTTTTTCTCGCAGCTTTTAAGCTGTCTTCTAACTTCCAGCCAGTTTCAGCGCCGAGAACAACGTTTTCAAGAACAGTGAAGGTATCAACCAACATAAAGTGTTGGTGAACCATGCCTATCCCTGCTGCAATGGCTTCTTGAGAGTTACTGGGGTTATATGGTTTACCATCGACAAACATCTCACCTGAGTTTGGTGTATAAAAACCGTAGATGATACTCATTAGAGTTGATTTACCCGCTCCGTTTTCACCAATAATGCCGTGAATCGTGCCTGATGGAACTTTTAAATCGATAGCTTTATTAGCGTGAACAGCACCAAAGCGTTTATCGATTTCTTTAAGTTCGATGGCGTAGTTTTGAGATTGCGTCACGTAAAAACTTCCTGAACTAGATTTTTATATTCAAATGGATGAGTAGGATCTGTTGGTTTTTTGCGTTGATTTTGTAGACCCTAGAAACACCCAAATAAGTTATACGCCGCTGTTGTGCAGCGGCGTATCTTCCCATTTAATTTTATCGAACAGTATTTGGCATTAACTAGGTTATTCCCCCCAAGTTAATTAAGCCAAACTATCTACTGTTGTTTCCAATCTTCTGGGTATAGGAAAACTAACTAAAAGCTTCTTTATTAGTATTCACATTTGTTGTTTGACATGTAGTCGTGGATTTTGATCTTACCAGCGATGATGTCAGCTTTTAGAGTATCCATGTAAGCTTTCATATCGTCAGTGATCAGAGACTTATTATTGTCATCGTAAGCCCAGTCAACCGCATTTTCTTTGAGGCCAAGAGCTTTGATACCAGGTTGCCAAGTACCGTTCATCTCTTCTTTCCAAGTTTCAACTGATGCTGCACCGACCAGTTTCACCATTGACGTCAGCATAGTGCCCGGTTGTAGGTGGTTTTGGTTTGAGTCCACACCAATCGCTAACTTGCCTGCATCTTTTGCTGCTTGGTAAACGCCCATACCAGTACCACCAGCCGCTGCATATACCACGTCTACGCCTTTAGAAAACTGTGATTTAGCCAGTTCTGAACCTTTCGCTGGGTCAGCAAATGCCGCAGGTGTTGAACCTGTCATATTTTGTAGCACAGTGATACTTGGGTTGGCGTACTTCGCACCCTGCTCGTAGCCACATTGGAACTTACGAATCAATGGGATATCCATACCACCCACAAAGCCAACTGCACCAGATTTAGAAGCTTTAGCTGCAAGCGCACCTACAAGGAATGAACCTTCATGTTCTTTGAAAACGATAGATTGAACGTTTGGCTTATCAACCACAGAATCAATAATTGTGAAGTGAATATCTGGGAACTCAGTTGCCACTTTTTCTACAGCTGATGCCATATTAAAGCCGACTGCAACGATAGGGCTAAAACCGCGGCTTGCTAGACGACGTAAGCCTTGCTCTCGTTGTGCTTCATTTTGAGGCTCAAATTCACGGACTTTTGTACCTTCAGCAGCCATGACTTTTACGCCATTTTGGTAAACGGCTTCGTTAAACGATTTATCAAACTTACCAGCTGTATCGTAAATTACGGCTGGTTTAGCATCTGCAAAAGCGTTAAACGAAGAGATCGCTAAAGCAAGTGTTGAGATTTTTAGAATAGTCTTTTTCACTGTTATATACCTATATTGCAATACCACTGTACTGAAGTTAAATATCCATATATTGAATACATTGAAGCTGAACGGGTTTGATCGTGTATAAGTTTATCGTTTGCGCTGCAAAAAAAAATCGAATACCTCACACCAAATCACATTTTTTTCCCTTCTAACAAAATACTTAATGATAAATGTTTCTAAAATGTTAAATGGTGGTTTTTTGCCTTCATGCGATTCACTGTTTTTGTGATTTGGTTCACCAAGTTAGTGCAAGTTAGTGATTAATTTAATTTATTAACTCCTACATTCCTGTTCAGAAGCTTCTTAGCAAATGCCAAGCCAACCTACTTAATCAGAGAAGAACGATAAGGATGCGTTGTGGATCAACATTTGTATTCAAAATGAATGAAAAATGTAATGTTTTATTGTGACGCAATGCTCAGTTTTTTGTTTAGTATTAAATCAAATCTTAGTCGCAAAACTATAAATAAAGTCGGCAATCGTGTCGTTAAATTCGCTCAATGTGCTCAATTCGTTTTGTGGCAAACGGTTGCTGGCATTTTGCGTTAATGGGCTACAATTTGTTGGTGGAATGTTGTGTTTTCTGGCAAATAAGTCGTAAATTGCCCGATATTTGTGATTTATGTCTTGTTTCTTGATGTAAGTTATGGGTATTACCTAAAAATGCGTGATGCATGTATTACTTTTTTGTTTGGTAGATGCGTATAATCCACCCCGAAAACAACCCAATGTTTAACACGCCAAATTAAACTTATAAGGAAGCCATAAACTATGAGCCTGTTTATGAGCCTAGTCGGTATGGTAGTTCTAATTGCAATTGCAGTTTTACTATCGAGCAACCGCAAAGCTATTAACTTACGAACTGTGGGTGGCGCATTTGCTATCCAATTTGCACTAGGTGCATTTGTACTTTACGTCCCATGGGGCCGCGATCTACTTGCTGGTTTCTCTAACGGGGTATCTAACGTTATTAACTACGGTAATGACGGTACATCTTTCTTATTCGGTGGTCTTGTTTCTGACAAGATGTTCGAAGTGTTCGGTGGCGGTGGTTTTATCTTCGCTTTCCGTGTTCTTCCAACACTAATTTTCTTCTCTGCACTGATCTCAGTTCTTTACTACCTAGGCATTATGCAATGGGTAATCAAGATTCTTGGTGGTGGTCTGCAGAAAGCTCTTGGTACATCTCGCGCGGAATCTATGTCTGCAGCAGCTAACATTTTCGTTGGTCAAACTGAAGCTCCATTGGTAGTTCGTCCGTTTGTTCCAAAAATGACCCAATCTGAGCTGTTTGCAGTAATGTGTGGTGGCTTGGCTTCTGTTGCTGGTGGTGTGCTTGCGGGTTACGCATCTATGGGTGTACCTCTAGAGTACCTAGTTGCAGCATCATTCATGGCAGCACCGGGTGGTCTACTATTCGCTAAGATTCTTTTCCCTGAGACGGACAAGCCTCACGAAGATTTTGCTGAAGCATTGGACGGTGGCGACGACAAACCAGCTAACGTTATCGATGCAGCGGCTGGCGGTGCGGCAGCAGGCCTACAACTGGCGCTAAACGTTGGTGCGATGCTAATCGCATTCATCGGTCTAATCGCTCTTCTAAACGGTATCCTTGGTGGCGTTGGCGGTTGGTTCGGTATGCCTGAACTCACTCTAGAGCTTCTACTTGGTTGGGTCTTTGCTCCTCTAGCATTCGTTATCGGTGTGCCATGGGAAGAAGCAACCATTGCTGGTTCATTCATTGGTCAAAAGACTATCGTGAACGAGTTCGTTGCTTATCTGAACTTCGTACCATACGTAGGTGAAAATGCACAAGTTGTTGCGGCAACGGGTCAATTGATGTCTGAGAAGACTCAAGCAATCATCTCATTTGCACTATGTGGTTTCGCGAACCTATCTTCTATCGCGATTCTACTGGGTGGTCTAGGTAGCCTTGCTCCAAACCGCCGTAGTGATATCGCTCGTATGGGTATCAAAGCAGTGATTGCTGGTACGCTATCTAACTTGATGGCTGCAACAATTGCTGGCTTCTTTATCTCTTTCTAATTTGATTTAGAGAACGATATATAGACGCCGTTTGATCTCACCCCGTAGCAAGAGTATTGCTGCGGGGTGTTTTTGCTTTTCAGGGCATGACAAAGAGTGATTTTTTGTAATGGATTGCATTGAGAAGCCTTGTGTCCCAAGGGTGTCAGAATATGACCATTTTTGAGATACAAACCGTTTGCTCTTCGAATGGGACTACAGTTTTGTGATAAATATCTATACTGTATTCACTTGCCGAAGGAAGTAAGCGAATATCAAAACCACGTAGTGATGCCAATTGGATCGGTTAACCACTACGGCGTTTTTGAAAGGCAGCTAATGTCTAAAACAGATCATGTCTAAAACTGACACTGCCTGAAACTGAAACTGAAAGACACCGCAATCACAGATTGTTGTGCCATAGACCCAAACGGGTACTGTGCGGTGACAAGGATAGCAATTGGTGAACTTTAAACACTCACCGAGTCTTCAAGGAACCAAGTCCGTTCATTTGTGGCTATCAAAATAGACGTATGACAGTCGCCTTGGTAGTGAACTAATTGAATATATTGATCGGAGTTAGAAATGAGCGATTTAAAAGCAGCAGCACTACGTGCACTTAAACTGATGGACTTAACAACACTGAATGATGATGACACGGATGCGAAAGTAATCCAGCTTTGTCATGATGCAAAAAGCCCAGTAGGCAACACTGCTGCAATCTGTATTTACCCTCGCTTTATTCCTATTGCTAAGAAGACCCTTCGTGAGCAAGGCACCCCAGAAGTTCGCATTGCAACAGTCACTAACTTCCCACACGGTAATGACGATGTGGAAATTGCAGTGGCTGAAACGAAAGCAGCAGTAGCATACGGTGCTGACGAAGTAGACGTCGTTTTCCCTTACCGTGCTCTAATCGCTGGTAACGAGAAAGTGGGTTTTGACCTAGTTAAGCAATGTAAAGAAGCGTGTGGTTCTGATGTTCTTCTTAAAGTGATCATCGAAACGGGTGAGCTAAAAGAAGAAGCACTAATCAAGAAAGCTTCACAAATCTCTATCGAAGCAGGCGCAGACTTCATCAAAACCTCAACAGGTAAAGTGCCAGTAAACGCAACGCCTGAATACGCACGTATGATGTTAGAAGTGATTCGTGACATGAACGTTGCTGAAACTGTAGGTTTTAAACCTGCAGGTGGTGTGCGCACCGCTGAAGATGCTCGTGATTACCTAGCGATGGCTGACGAAATCTTAGGTGACAAGTGGGTGGATAGCCGTCACTACCGTTTCGGTGCATCAAGCCTACTAACCAATCTACTAAATACATTAGAAGTAACAAACGAAAAAGCTGATCCAGCGGCTTACTAATCGTTCTGTTTTACAAGATGGCGCACAGCGCCATCTTCATTTCTAAATAGTAAAAAACCATAGCTACCCATCCAATTGGTTCGGGGCTAGGGAGGCGCTAATGTATTTACCTCAAACTTTCTTACCACAAGAGATAATCAGAAGAAAACGTGATGGAGAAATCCTGACCACAGAAGAGATCAACTTCTTCATTCAAGGTGTGGCGAATAACACGGTTTCTGAAGGACAAATTGCAGCTTTCGCAATGGCTGTATTCTTCCGTGAAATGACCATGCCAGAGCGTATCGCACTCACTTGTGCAATGCGCGATTCAGGCATGGTTATCGATTGGAGCCATATGAACTTTGATGGCCCGATTGTTGATAAACACTCGACAGGCGGTGTGGGTGACGTAACTTCACTGATGCTAGGCGCTATGGTTGCGGCTTGCGGTGGTTATGTTCCTATGATCTCTGGTCGTGGATTAGGCCACACTGGCGGTACTCTTGATAAATTAGAGTCTATCCCTGGCTATAACATCACTCCAACGAATGATGTGTTTGGTCAAGTAACTAAGCAAGCGGGTGTGGCAATTATCGGTCAAACAGGTGATTTAGCTCCTGCGGATAAACGTGTATATGCGACGCGTGATATCACAGCAACGGTTGATAACATTTCACTGATCACGGCATCGATCCTATCTAAGAAATTAGCGGCAGGTCTTGAAGCATTAGTGATGGACGTAAAAGTAGGTTCTGGCGCATTTATGCCAACTTACGAAGCCTCTGAAGAGCTTGCGAAATCTATCGTAGCGGTAGCTAACGGCGCAGGTACTAAGACCACTGCGATTCTGACTGATATGAATCAGGTTCTGGCTTCATCGGCGGGTAATGCTGTGGAAGTTCGTGAAGCAGTTCGTTTCTTGACGGGTGAATACCGTAACCCTCGTTTGTTTGAAGTGACTATGGCTTCGTGTGCAGAAATGTTAGTGCTGGGTAAATTGGCGAAAGACAGTACTGAAGCGCGTCAGAAGCTGCAAGCGGTACTGGATAACGGTCAGGCTGCTGAGCGTTTCGGTAAAATGGTTGCCGGTCTTGGTGGTCCAACGGACTTCGTTGAAAATTACGACAACTATTTGGATAAAGCACAAATCATCAAACCGGTGTTCGCAGAGCAAAGCGGTATTGTTTCATCCATGGACACTCGTGCTATCGGTATGGCTGTTGTCGGTATGGGCGGTGGTCGTCGTGTAGCAACAGATACTATCGATTACGCAGTAGGCTTTGATAACTTCATTCGCCTTGGTGAAGTTGCAGATAGCAACAAGCCGTTAGCGTTCATTCACGCTCGTAGTGAAGAGCAGTGGCAAGAAGCGGCAAACGCACTACAAAATGCGATTAAAGTCGGTGGTGAATACGTCCCAACTCCTGATGTTTACCGTCAGATCCGTGCAGAAGACGTGTAGTTCGTTTAGGAAAGATTGGTGAGGAAAGAGTTATGAAAAGAGCATTTATTTTAGTTTTAGATTCATTCGGTATCGGCGAAACCGCGGATGCTAAAGATTTTGGTGACGTTGGCGCAGATACACTTGGTCACATTGCTGAACAATGTGCACAAGGTTTAGCGGATAACGCTGATCGTAAAGGTCCACTAACATTGCCAAACCTGTCTAAGCTTGGTCTTGCAATGGCGCACAAAGAGTCTACTGGTCGTTTTGCTCCGGGATTGGATGATCAAGCAGACATCATCGGTGCTTATGGTCATGCGGCAGAGCTGTCTTCTGGTAAAGATACTCCGTCTGGTCACTGGGAAATTGCTGGTGTTCCTGTTCTGTTTGAATGGGGCTATTTCACCGACAAACAAAACAGTTTTCCTAAAGAGCTGACTGATCGCATTCTTGCTCGTGCAGGTCTGGATGATTTCCTAGGTAACTGTCACGCTTCTGGTACGCAGGTTCTGGATGATCTAGGTGAAGAACATATGAAGACTGGCAAGCCTATCTTCTATACTTCTGCTGACTCAGTATTCCAAATCGCCTGTCACGAAGAGACCTTTGGTTTAGATCGCTTGCTAGAGCTTTGCCAAATTGCCCGTGAAGAACTGGCGGATTACAACATCGGTCGTGTTATTGCGCGTCCATTCGTTGGTGCCGGTAAAGGTCAATTTGAGCGTACGGGTAACCGTCGCGACCTTTCTGTTGAGCCACCTTCAGCAACTGTGCTGCAAAAGCTGGTTGAAGAGAAGCAGGGCAACGTAGTGTCTATCGGTAAAATCGCAGACATCTACGCAAACTGCGGTATCACTAAGAAAGTGAAAGCAACGGGTATTCCTGCGCTGTTTGAAGCAACACTAGAGCAAATTCAACAAGCGGGTGATGACACTATCGTCTTCACTAACTTTGTTGATTTTGACTCAGCTTACGGTCACCGCCGTGATGTAGCGGGCTATGCAGCAGCACTAGAATATTTCGATAACCGTCTGCCTGAAGTTCTAGAATTAATGCAAGAAGATGATGTACTGATTCTAACGGCTGACCATGGTTGTGACCCAACATGGCAAGGTACTGACCATACTCGTGAACACATCCCTGTGATTGTTTACGGTAAGAAAGTGGCTCCGGGTTCATTAGGCCGTCGCGAAACATTCGCTGATATTGGTCAAAGCCTAGCAAGCTACTTTGGCATTTCGCCAATGGATTACGGTAAGAACTTTTTGTAATTTCTTAGGGGCTTAGTCTCTATCTGAGTGGATAGGATAGCGTTGAGCCCCAATTATCAGTTTGGTAAAGGTGCAATTCGAGCACCTCACATCATAAGGAACAAGATAATGGCTACTCCTCATATTAATGCTGAAATGGGTGCATTCGCAGACGTTGTACTGATGCCGGGTGATCCACTACGTGCGAAATACATCGCTGAAACCTTCTTAGAAGATGTGGTTCAAGTGTGTGACGTACGTAATATGTTTGGTTTCACTGGTACTTACAAAGGCCGTAAGATCTCTGTTATGGGCCACGGTATGGGTATCCCATCATGTTCTATCTACGTAACTGAGCTAATCAAAGATTACGGCGTGAAGAAAGTAATTCGCGTGGGCAGCTGTGGTGCTGTTAACGAAGATATCAAAGTACGTGATGTCGTTATCGGCATGGGCGCATGTACGGATTCTAAAGTGAACCGTATTCGCTTCAAAGACCACGACTTTGCGGCAATTGCAGACTACAAAATGGTGAAAGCGGCAGAAGAAGCGGCAAAAGCTCGCGGCATCGATGTTAAAGTGGGTAACCTTTTCTCTGCTGAACTGTTCTACACACCAGACCCATCTATGTTCGACGTAATGGACAAATACGGTATCGTTGGTGTTGAAATGGAAGCGGCGGGTATCTACGGTGTTGCTGCAGAATACGGTGCAAAAGCATTAGCGATTTGTACTGTTTCAGATCATATTAAAACCGGTGAAGCGACCACGTCTGAAGAACGTCAAAACACTTTCAATGAAATGATGCTGATTGCACTAGACTCCGTTCTTATCGGTGATCAGGAAGGTTATTAAACCAATAAGTATAGGTTGAACAATCTTTAAGGAAGTTAAATCCGAGTGTTACTCTAACGCTCGGATTTTTTTAGATAAGTCATATATCAAGTCCATAACGTTCAGGTGACCAACTACCGAGTTTAACGGGTCTTCGTTATCTTAGATTAACCTAACAATTAGAGTTTAAAATTTAAGAAGTGATGACTATTCGAAAAGGAAAGGTGGCAATAACAATGAAGTATTGTCAGTGCTTTTTACCTTTCAACGCTATCACCTAAATCAACCAAGTGCTCAAGCTCTCGATGAAGAAGGTCGTCATTACCCACATTAAGTTCCACTAAGCGGCGTAAGTGCCCGACACTTTCGATATCAATATGATCGATCTTGAGATGCAGTATACGTTCTATCTGGCTAACTAACGTTGCTGATAAGCTGATAGTGACATCGCTATCAGGGAGAGTGAAACTGACATCGATTAAGCGGTCTTTTACTAGCTCAGGCTCATCGACAGCCCACAGAAGTAAGCCATGAAGAGACAGATCCTGAATACAGGTTGTGAGTTGATAGTCTCCTTGTTTTAACGTTGCAGGCGCTTGATAGATGATGCGTGAAAAACGTCGACGTTCAATCATAAGTTTATCTCTCTGGAATCCTAATAAAAAGCATAGCAAAGGATAGAGAATCGAACACAACCTCAACTCTCTAAATTGAAAATAAAAAGGCCACTGTAACAGCGGCCTTGATAATGTCTTGAATTACTTCGAAATACGTTTGTATTTGATGCGATGAGGCTCTGCAGCCTGTGCGCCAATAGTTTGCTTCAACCATTCCATGTATTCAGTGTAGTTACCTTCATAGAAGTTAACCTGACCTTCATCACGGTAGTCAAGAATGTGCGTTGCGATACGGTCCAGGAACCAACGGTCGTGCGAGATAACCATGGCACAACCTGGGAATTCCAGTAACGCTTCTTCTAAAGCTCGTAGTGTTTCAACGTCAAGGTCGTTGGTTGGTTCATCGAGTAACAGTACGTTACCGCCAGCTTTTAGCAGTTTTGCCAAGTGAACACGGTTACGCTCACCACCTGACAATTCACCGATCACTTTTTGCTGGTCAACGCCTTTGAAGTTAAAGCGAGAACAGTAAGCGCGGGCAGGAATTTCAAAGTTGTTGATCTTGATGATATCAGCGCCTTCAGAGATTTCCTGGAATACGGTGTTCTTATCATTCATGCTGTCACGGAACTGATCCACAGACGCCAGTTTCACAGTGCTTCCTAGCTCGATTTCACCAGAATCTGGTTGCTCAACACCACTTAGCATCTTGAATAGTGTGGATTTACCTGCACCGTTGGCACCGATAATGCCGACGATAGCGCCTTTAGGCATACTGAAAGACAGGTTATCGATCAGAACGCGGTCATCAAATGATTTCGTCAGATTACGAACTTCCAGAACTTTGTCACCTAGACGTTCACCTGGTGGGATGAACAGTTCGTTGGTCTCATTACGTTTCTGGTGGTCACCACTTTGCAGTTCTTCAAAACGCGCCATACGCGCTTTAGATTTCGCCTGACGACCTTTAGGGTTCTTACGTACCCATTCCAGTTCTTTCTCGATAGTCTTCTGACGAGCACTTTCTTGTGAAGATTCCTGCTTCAAACGCTCATCTTTTTGCTCTAGCCAAGAGGTGTAGTTACCTTGCCATGGAATACCTTCACCACGGTCAAGCTCTAGAATCCAACCCGCAGCGTTATCTAGGAAGTAACGGTCGTGGGTAATCGCCACAACAGTACCTGTGTAATCAACAAGGAAGCGTTCCAGCCAAGCAACTGACTCAGCGTCCAGGTGGTTGGTTGGTTCGTCTAGAAGTAGCATGTCTGGCTTCTCAAGAAGTAGACGACAGATAGCGACACGGCGACGTTCACCACCTGAAAGAACTGCAATTTTCGCATCCCAATCTGGCAGACGTAGGGCGTTTGCAGCGCGTTCAAGGGAATTTTCTAGATTATGACCGTCTTTAGCTTGAATCAGCGCTTCAAGTTCACCTTGTTCTTTTGCTAGAGCGTCAAAATCAGCACCTTCTTCCGCGTATGCCGCATAGACTGCATCAAGACGAGTTAGCGCACCAGCAACGTCAGCAACCGCTTCTTCAACAACTTCACGTACTGTTTTTGATTCATCAAGAACGGGCTCCTGTGGAAGGTAACCCACTTTTAGACCAGCTTGTGGGCGAGCTTCACCATCGATATCTGTATCGATACCCGCCATGATACGCAGTAAGGTTGATTTACCTGCACCGTTTAGGCCTAGAACACCAATTTTGGCACCAGGGAAAAAGCTTAGTGAGATGTCTTTTAGAATTTGGCGCTTAGGTGGAACAATTTTGCTCACCCGCGACATGGTATATACGTATTCAGCCATTGCCGAGTATTCCTAATCTTTCTTTCAACATAAAGTCATTATTCTATACCAAAGTGGCTGTATTTGTTACTAGGCCAACTCCGCTTTCGAAAGTGATTTTTGTTATGGTTCAAAAAAATTGATTATCTAAATGAATGCATATAGTGGGGTATGTAAACTATTCACACGAACTTCACATTATACCTATTTACATTTGCGGCCAGAGTTAGCGTAATGGTGTAGTGTAATGTCTTCGAATAAAGGATTAAGAGTTTTATGGCGCATCTGCATTGTATTAAGCCGTCTCGTATTTTGTTATCTCTAGTAGCTTTTAGCTCTTTGATTAGCGGCACTGCGTTTTCAAACTCTTTGGATCTCAATGACCAACGTGATTTGTATGATCAAGCTCAAGATTGGTTGGATGATAAAGAGGTCAGTAAATTTGAGAGAATTAGATCTAAGCTTAATGATTACCCATTAACCCCTTATCTTGATTACCGAGCTTTTCTTATTGATATCGGCGAGAAACCACCAATAGCTGTACGAGTGTTTATTGATAGTCATAAAGAGTTTCCTTTTTCAAATCGAATTAGTGCGCCTTATTTGGATGCGCTAGCGAGGAAAAAAGAGTGGAGTACTTTGTTGCAGTTTCAGACAACGGAACCCAACGGTGAGACCTATCAATGTCATTATTACAATGCTAAGTATCAAACTGGCAAGCGGAGTGAAGCGTTCGTCGGAGCAAGAAAGTTGTGGCTGAATGGAGCAAGTGTTTCGGATGCTTGTGACCCTTTGTTTAGTGGTTTGGAGAAAGCAGGAAAACTGTCGGACGAGCTAATTTTTGAGCGAATGACTTTAGCTTTCGATGGACGAAACCGTAGCCTGATTCGCTACTTATCTAAAAAACTAAAAAGTAAAAATTATCAGGCGAGAGCAGCAGCGATGCTTGCTCTTTTTGATAAGCCTGAAACCGTAACTTCGTTTTTAAGACAGTACAGTGATCCACTATCCATAGAGCAAGCGCAGTTGGCATTGGAGAAAATGGCAAGGATTGATAGTGAACAGGCAAAAAAACTGTCAGACAAAATAGTAAAAAGCCCCAAATGGAGTGCAAAACAAAAAGCGGAGATAGAGCAATACATTGCCTTTCGCTTGATGGATACTGAAGATGAAAATCTTAAGCAATGGCGTGACAAAGTCATTGCCGGTGGACAGAACACTGTTTTAGTTGAAACAAGAGTCCGCGCAGCATTGCGCAATGCAGACTGGGATGACGTTCAGTTTTGGATAAACCGCTTACCGGAAGACGATAAAGAATCTCAGCGTTGGCAATATTGGTTAGGTAGAAGTGAAATTGAAAACGGTCAATCCGAACAAGGGATGCAGCGCCTGTTTGCCCTTGTTGGCCAACGTAACTTCTACAGTGTTGCTGCTGCTAAGATCGTCAAGCAGTCGATAGTTTATCCTAAGAGTCGTGTCGAGCTGGATTTCTCTCAGATACAAGCCTATCAAACCAGTTTAGAGCGCATTCAGGAGCTGATCGACAGGGACAAAATAGCCGCAGCGAAAAGCGAGTGGTATTGGTTGTTGGGAAGAGTAAATCAGCAGCAGAAAGAAATGCTAGCGGCTTATGCTTCGAATCAACACTGGCATCATCTAACTGTAACCGCGTCAATTTCCGCGCGAATGTGGGATAACATGCAACTGAGGTTCCCACTTGCTCATCAGTGGTGGTTTAATTTCTACGGCAATAAACATGGTATTGATCCCATTATGTTGATGTCTTTGGCTCGCCAAGAGAGTGCTATGGACTCAGAGGCTCGTTCTCCAGTTGGTGCTCGAGGTATAATGCAGATTATGCCTGCAACGGCTAAGTATACGGCTAAAAAATACCAGCTTACGTACAGCGGAGCGGATGATTTGTATGAGGTCGGTAAGAATATTGAAATAGGCAGCCACTACTTGAATGGTTTGCTGGAAAAATACGATAACAACCGTATTTTTGCTTTTGCTGCATATAACGCGGGCCCACATCGTGTAGACCGTTGGCGAAAGCAGACTCAAGGAAAGCTTGATGCTTATGCATTTATCGAAGCAATCCCTTTTCGAGAAACCCGTGGTTATGTACAGAACATTTTAATGTTTGAAACCTATTATCGAGACTTGATGGGGCTTGATGGCGACTTTTTAAATGAAAATGAGTTAACGACAAAATATTGATTCTCGTCTAGCTATCTCTACAATAGGCAGGGTGTATCACTTAACGAGTACAGTTATGTCGCAACAACCTGAATATAGCGATTGGAAACAGTTAGTCGATTTAGTTAAGCAAGCCGCTGACAATGATCAACATGAAATGTTGTTAACCATGTTGATGACACCAGATGAGCGAGAAGCCTTGGTAGCACGAGTCAATATTTTCTGTGAACTGCTTAAAGGCGAAATGTCTCAACGTCAGGTAAGCCAAATGCTTGGGGTAGGTATTGCGACCATTACACGAGGTTCGAATGAGTTGAAGTCGCGATCTGAGCAAGAAAAAGAGACGCTTAGTAAACTGATTCTTAGATAATCTGATAAACGCTAGCTAAATTGCTAGCGTTTTTTCTATTTGAGATTAAATTAAATTTTCAGGGAAATGCTCTGGATTGCTAAATGGAATAAGGGCGAGAATCAATGCCTGATGATAGACTGAGCTTCGTGTTAGCAGGTGTTGAGTTAACAACCCGATGGCTCCACCTTTTTGCTTGATATTATCCGTACCAAATACTTCATCCATCACATCGCCTAGTTCGTTAGCGTGCTGCAATTTTTCAATAACCTCAGGCGGCAGCATTAAACTTGCAGAACGAGATTCACCACGTTGGGTTTTTGATTCGACTATCATCCAAGCGAAGGTGACATTATCCTCTATTCCCGCTTCTAAACCGACATAGTAGTCACCATCTTGAATCGCATGTTTAGCGTTACGAACTCGATTTAATGCACCTAATTTGGTTTCTTCGTTGCTCATCGGTTGATCGGCGACTTCGGAAGGTACGCTAACACCTTCAAATGTCAGGGACTGAATAGGAAACACGGCCTCAAAGGCACTTTTTACCGCGTTTATTTTGGCGGGGTTAAGTGAGGCAATGATGACTTTTTTCATAACTGAGTTCGCTTATATTCCACTCTTGAATTTGCTGAACGGACATTGGTTCACCAAAGAAATGACCTTGAATATAGTTACAGTGGTATTCTGTTAACCATTGGCGCATGGCTTGGTTCTCAACGCCTTCTGCTGTGACTTTAATAGCCTGAGAATGACAGAGTTGAATCAGAGGTTCAAGCAACCTTCGTTTGCCTTTAGATACAAGCACCTGAATGAACCCTTGATCAAATTTTATTTTCTTAATTGGGTACTGTATTAATTGGACAATCGAAGTGTATCCAGAACCAAAATCATCGATGGTTAACCCGTATCCTTGCTTAACCAGTTCGTCTAACAGTGGAACTGTATTACCATCGGCGGCGAAAGTTTCTGTAATTTCAAATTCTACCCAGCAAGGCAATATCTGATATTTTTTTGATTGTCGTTTAATGAAATCCGCTAGGCTGATCGAGTCAAGTTCTGCGGAAGATAAATTGATAGAGATATGAACCGGTTGATCAAAGGATTCCCATAACGACGAGAACTCCGAAAATGCATGTTTGATTACCCAGCGATCGATGTTGCCAAATAATCCAGTTTGCTCGGCTATTGGGATAAATTCATTGGGTGATACTTCCCCTAATACTTTTGAGTTCCAACGTAATAAGACTTCAAATCCAGCAATGTTGAGATTATTGCAATCAAAGTAGGGTTGATAAACCAGAGAAAACTCTTGGTCATAGTTCTCTAGACGCAGTTCACGTTCGATAGCATTTCTTCGTTGTACTACCTGGTCGAGTTGTTTCGAGTAATGAGCTACCTGGTTTTTCCCTGCATTCTTCGCTTGATACATAGCGGTGTCGGCATTGAGAAGTAGAGTTTCAATGTCATACCCATCTTCTGGGTAGGTAGCGATACCGATGCTTGCTGTGATTGGAAGTTGCCCTAGGGGGGAATTGTCGTGCTGTTGTATCGGTTGAAGTAGCCGCTGTGAAAAAGTATCGCCACAATCTGACAGACGATTTGGTGAGCAAAGTAAAATGGCGAACTCATCACCCGCTAGTCGGGCCGGAATACTAAAAACATGCATGTTGTTATTAAACTCATCACAAAGTGATTGAGTATGTGCGGCGAAGTTAACAAGTAATGAGTCTCCAATTTGATGCCCGTACTTATCGTTAACAAACTTGAAGTTATCCAAATCAATATAAAGTACTTCTAAATGGCTGTTTATTGGAGCTTCTCTGAGAGTTCGATTGGCTTCAATTTGGAATTGATATCGATTAGCTAACTTAGTGAGATGATCATATTCTGCGAGTGTTTTCGTTTGCTGATAGGTGTTATTTAACTCATTGTACATTTCATAAAAACGCTCGGATAATCGGCCGATTTCATCCTTTGAGTTGAGTTTCTCTATGTTGCAACGCTGTTTACCTTCAACTTCCTGAAGTTGTTTGTCTAAGCGTGATATAGGATTAATGACATGCCGATAAAGCAAGAACAATAGCAGTGCTACCGTCATTATGGTCGAGCTGCCAAAAGCAGCTAACAGGTTCTGCTTAATATTGTTGAGCTGATTTCTAATCAGCATTGGGGCAGGGGCCAAAGTAGCAAACATCCCACTTTGTAGTTCAACTGATTGCGTTAAATCGTTGTGGTAGTCCTGAGGGAGCTTACTAAAGAAAATTTGGCTGCGATTATCATATTCGATTTGTTGCCGTAGAGCATTGAACTCATCTAACACGACGTACACAACCACGAAAAAAATGTCATCTCGCTTATAGCTTAAAGGGGTTTTAAGAGTCCGGATATCCAGAACATCATAGCGAACTAAGATTCCTTCACCATGAGAGTTTTCAGTGTAACTGACATCTGATGTTTTTAATGTTTGGTTAAACCGAGACTTTATGTATTTGAAAACCGTGGGATCCATTTCAGCAAATGGATCTTCGTTATTGTCAGCAAAGAAGAGAATATTTTTATCGCCATCGAGGATGGATAATGCCACAGAATCTCGTTCATTAGACTTCAATACGTGGAAAGTCTCATCAATACTTTCGGCTAACTCGAGCTCTCGGTATGGATTGTTGCGGTGATCAAAGTAGTCTCTAATCGTTTCACTTTTAGCTAAAGTGAATGCGTAACTGCTAACCATGGCTTTGGTTTGGCGAAAATGGCTAGCGAGCTTTTCCATATCAAGTTGTAGATAACTGTCTACGCGCTTTATCAATGCTTCTTTTTGACTATCATAAATAATGTAGCTTGATGCGGCAGCACTCAACATAATAACAGGAGCGATCAGTAAAAGAATTCTATTGTTTAGCTTCATGTTGTTCGATCACGCTGTTGATGATTTTAGCTCTTAGGCTAAGGTTTGAGGCGGAAAGCGCACTGTCAACAATGCTTTGGGAAAGTAACTTATCAGGTAAAAAAATCACTGAATCTTGAAGATAGCTGTTCGGAAGATATTTTACAGCTTTTTTGTTTGGTGTAGCAGCTTTGATATCTAAAGCATTCATAGCGGCAATTTCTGGTTTCATTAAAAACTCTAGAAATAGCCGAGCTTGCTGTTTATTGGTGGCATGGCTGTTTATCGCTAAACAATCGACCCAAACATAGGGTGTCCCTTCGGGCAGGGCAAAATCCCAGTCGTCATTATCGAAAAATCGATTTAAGGAAAATTGGTCACCGCTGTAACTGAGAGCCATGTATAAATCGTTGTTGTTAGCATGACTACGGATGTAACTCAGCGCGTATTCAAAAGTTAGCACATCGGGTACTGAGCCTTTAAGTTTGTTGTAGGCCGATTTTAGTTCACTTACCGAAGCGGTCAATGGAGATTTTTCCATACTATAAAGGGCGGGTAGCAGAGTTTCGACGCTATCTTCTAGGAGCCCGATATGCCCTTTAAGGTTTTCATTAATATCAATTAAATCTTTCCACTGAGTCGGTGGCGGGGAGACTTTACTTTTTCGGTAGGCAATCCCAACGTATCCCCAGAAATAAGGGATAGCCTGTGTACCACAAGCTTTACGCCAACGAGTGTCGTTGTTTTCGAGCCCCTTTAGGTGTGTTAATTGTTCGAATAAGTTTTGTGAGGAAAAGAGTTGAGCGGAAACGTTATCTAAAACAATGATGTCAAATGGAAGTGTTGCCCCATCTAACAGCAGTAAGCTTCGTTCGTCGTCATTATCAAAGTGATAAGTGTTGATTTTGGTATGGTGGGCCTTGTTCCATGCCTCAATAACACGAGGAGAAAGTGTATCTTCCCAAAGATAAATATTGAGCTCTGAAGATATCGCAGGCGAGCTGAATATTGCAGTCATCACCATGAGGGAGATGATACTTCCTTTCATCATCGTGTAAATGCGCCTTGTGTTTAATCTTGCACCTATCGCAAGCCATTATAAGGTAAATTCTGTGCTCACTTTTGCAACAGTCGATAACACCCTAATTGATTTGCATAAAATTGTATATTTCTTTTTTATTCATAACTTCACATTATGAAACTTAGGCTGTACTTCGACGCATTTTTCTTAATTTTTTAACACATTCAGCGCTTAACTGAGCCTGACTTGAGTCGGTTTTATGTTCTCACTTGGGTAGCAGCCGAGCACTTTTAAGTGCTTGGTCAGCTTAGTGAGTTCATTTAGAGCTTGCTGCATGTTTTCCGAATCTAGATGGGCTTCTAAGTCTACATAGAACATCTCTTCCCAAGGATTACCCATGATTGGACGAGATTCGAGTTTAGTCATATTGATTCCTAGGCGTTGTAGAATCAAAAGAGTTGAAACCAGTGAACCAGCCTCTTGAGATGTCGACATTATTAATGTCGTTTTAGCTGGAATTTGTGTCGAGACTTCAACTGGTTTACGTGCCACGATGATAAAGCGTGTATGGTTTTCAGTTTGGTTAGCAATGTTACCCTGAATTGCTTGTAAACCATAAAGCTTGCCACTTGACGCATTACCGATCGCCGCGACATCATCCCGATTGAGTTGCTGAACTTTTTTCATGGCGTCGGCGGTACTTGCGCAGCTTTCCAGTTTTACTCCCTTCAAGCGACTTAAAAATTCACTGCACTGCTGGTGCGGTTGTGGATGTGAATAAAGCACTTTTAGATCTTCTAATCGAATATCTTTTGTTGCAACGAGGCAGTGTTCAATTGGCTGGGTTATTTCACCAACGATATACAAAGTTGTGTGTTGTAAGAGATCGTAGACCTCGTTGATCGAACCTGAGCTAGTATTCTCAATCGGTAAGACACCATAATCGGCGTGGCCAGATTCAACGGTTTTGGTGACTTCTTTGAACTGATCGCAGTTGAGTTCTACAAGTTCAGTGTTACGACGGCTAAAGTATTCGCGCGTAGCTAGGTGTGAGTAAGAGCCCTTAGAGCCTAAGAATGCAACGCGGGCAAGAGGTTTACGACTTTGTGGGTTAGCAAGATTTTGAAGGTAAGCTTGTTGCAGCAACACTGAATCTTCAATGATAGTGTGGAAGATTTTTGTAATATATTGAGCATCCAGCTCATATTTATCTTTACCAGAGTTGATCAGTTTAACCAGTAGTTGTTGTTCGCGAACGGCATCACGAACCGGTTTTGAAGTCTCAACTTTGCTTTTAGCAACTTCAATACTGAGCTGACGGCGCTCTGAAAGTAGGCTTAATAATTGGTCATCAAGTTCATTGAGTCTCAAGCGAATTTCATCAAGAGAATACTGTCTGTCTGTCATTAGAATTATCCTTATAAAAAAACCTCCCATTGGGAGGCTTTCTGTTCGTTTTTGACTTTTCTTTCTTAAACGACTGAGCCTCCATCAATTACTGGAGAAAAAAGAAGTCAGAAAAGAACAGTTGCGTGTTTTTCATTATTTTAGCTAAGTTACGAGGGGCTTCCCACAATAAGCAAGGCAGCACAGAGCGTCAAGCAAAAAAATAGCGCCATTAGGCGCTACTCTTGAAAGCTATTAATTATTCTGACTCTTCTTCCAACTCTGGTTTATCAGAGCGTCTTGCTTCAGGTTTGTGACGAAGCTTGTTGAGTTGGCGTTCAAGTTTTTGAACAACTTCGTTAATCGCAGCGTAAAGATCTTCGTGTTCTGCGGAAGCAACAAGCTGGCCTTTTGGAATCGTAACGGTTGCTTCAAATTTTTTCTGTTTGTTTGGTTCTTCACTAAAGCTGCATTGGCATCCAGTGATGTCTACCTGCCATTTCTCTAGCTTTTTAAGTTTGCTCTCGATGTGATCGCGGATTGCAGAGGTAATTTCGATATTTTTACCAGTAATGTTCATATTCATAATGCTTTTTCCTCTGTTTCATCCCTCATGGGTTAACTCCAGATTACCGATTCACAAATAAAAGAATGTGATGTAGATCACTTTTAGGTGTAGGTAAAATCCGATCGATTTCAAACGTGATCTCACGCAAAGTGTTGTCACTTAAAGGATAGAAAAAGCTTGTTATTTTTAACCACATGTCTAAATTTAGAAGGATAGTTTACTGAAAATCCAACCATTTTTAGGGAACTAATTCGGCCCATCAAACCTGCCTGCTCAATTCCTAAACAAGATAATAGTGTTAACTTAGTCATTCTAACTTTGTCTAAGGTGTGTCTACGCCTTTTATCTCATTCAATGTTGCGGTTTTACTCTGTTCTTTTTGCGCTTTAATTAGCGAGAGTTGTTTGTAGACCACGTAGTAACGACTGATGTTGGCGACGTAATTTACGGGTTCTTTACCAATATTTCTTCGCGCAATTACTTCTACATTTTTAAACCAGATATTAGGGTTAAAACCGTGCTTTTTCGCTAAGCGTCGCATTCTATTGATGTTGGCTGGCCCTGCATTGTATGCCGCCAGTGCAAAGTAAACCTGATTGTCGTCACTGATGTCAGGATCGGAAAAGTAGCGGTCTTTAATAAAGCGCATGTACTTTATGCCGGCGTGAATATTGTTTTCGACTTTCTCTATGTTTGCGATATTGACGTTACGATCTTTTGCTGTACTGGGTAACACTTGCATGATACCAATCGCTCCCTTATGGGAGATTTTACTCTGATCGAGGCCGGACTCCTGAAATCCCTGAGCTGCCATCATTAAGTATTCAAATTGATACATTTCTGAATAATGGGTGAAGAGTTTAGTCAATTGATCCAAACGCTTTAATTTATTTGGGTTTAAAGCGCGAGCTAGCCATCGTGTATCATCAATGTATTTGCCGTAAATGACGTTACCCAATAAGGTTCCTTCTTTAGATGTTTTTAGATAACGGTTAACTATTTGTGCCAGCTCTGGTGTTTGTTTCCTTATCGCCCAAGCGATTTTGCCTCCTTCTCTAAGTGGGAATTCGGTGTGAACTTGAAGTTCTTTCATTACATGCAGCCACATATCGGCTTTATGATCATCAAGAACAATCGCGGGAATAAGCCCCGAATTCACCATTTCGAGTAATTCGTAATCTTGCAGAGCTTCTTCGATAAAGTGAATACTGATCGGCTTTAGATCTTTTAGAGCTAATGATGCATTGAGTTTGTTGAGACTTTCAAAGTAACTGGAGCTCTCTCTGATCCAAATATCTTTTCCGCTTAATTGAGTAATATCGTTAATTGGAGGAGTGCTCTTATTAGTAATGATTAGCTCTCTAACTTCTTTCATCAGGGGATTACTGAAATCCACATCTTTAAGACGCTCAGGTGTGATGGTGAGGTTTGCGACCGCTAAATCTGCATATCCAGCTTGAAGTGACGGTAAAAGATCATCTCTTAGTACTGGAATGACCTGTATATGAACATAAGGTGCTTGCTTCTTAAGACTTTTCTCAAAGTGATAAAGCATTTCTGCTCCAATCCCTTTGGGACGGCCACGATCAATGTAGTAAAACCCTAGATCTGCAGATACGACAACTCGGATGACTCCTTTCTCTTTGAGTTCAGGCCAGTCACCCTGATAGGGTTTATCGCTTAATGGGGATAACTCAATACTGTTTGCCGATAAGCTCAGGAACCAGACGAGCAGGAGGCAAACACGGTTCAATAACACTCGCAAAATGCCGCTCCTTTGCACTTAGTACGATATTTATACCTAGATGAGCTCATCAGAGATTGCTCTAAGAGTTCAGTTCAAGATGTATAATTTCAGGAATGGTGATTCTTTTTTAAACTTTATAAGTGTATGAACAAAAGGCGATTTCAGCAAATTAGAAATAAATAAGCCACTGTAAAAACAGTGGCTTATTTATCGGAAGATTAAGCGCTACTTTTTCTTTTTAGTAGCGGTTTTCTTCTTAGTGGCGTCTTTTTTCTTCTTTGCTGCCGGTTTCTTTTTCTTAA
This sequence comes from Vibrio sp., assembly GCA_048259585.1. Taxonomy (GTDB): domain Bacteria; phylum Pseudomonadota; class Gammaproteobacteria; order Enterobacterales; family Vibrionaceae; genus Vibrio. The sequence goes on from JBLXHN010000005.1 coordinate 291,645, forward strand.
ATACCGGTTTCTTGTGTTTTGGACGTAGACCATCAATATAACGTTCTTTAATGTCCTCTTTGATATAACGGGCAACGCGTTCAATCATTGGTTGGTCGTGCGCTTCTATCAGAGAAATCGCGTTACCTTTTTTACCCGCTCGAGCAGTACGGCCGATACGGTGCAGATAAACATCCGCTGTGCGTGGCATATCAAAGTTAATTACGTGGCTGACATCAGGAATGTCGATACCTCGAGCCGCTACGTCTGTTGCCAAAAGAATACTTACAGTGCCATCGCGGAAACGTGAAATGGCGTTGTTACGGCGATCTTGTGGCATTTCCCCTTGAATCCAAACACATGGGATCTGTGCTCGTTCCAATTCAGTTCGAAGCTCAGCTAGACGATCTCGAGTTTTTAAGAATACGATCGCGCGTTCCGATTGCTCTGTTAAGATCGTTTTTAACAGTTCAAGTTTGTGTGCCATATCGTCTGCACGGTGGTACCACTGAGTGATCTTTTTACGTTCACGGCGTGGTGGCTCGGCATTTACAATGGCTGGCTCGTTAAGTAAATCGGCAGTGAAACCTTCAACACCTTTGCCTTCTAGTGTCGCAGAGAACAGAAGGGTTTGTTTACGCCAGCGACACTCAGCAGAAAGGCGGTCAACCACAGGGCCAAAGCCCATATCGAGCATTCGGTCTGCTTCATCAAGAATCAGCCATTCAATTGCACGACAGTCAAATCGTTCTGCATCAATGTATTCCAGTAAGCGGCCAGGCGTTGCAACTACGATATCTTGAGTCGTTGCCAGAACATCAGCGTGCTCTTGGTACTGAACACCACCAGTAATACTGAAAATGTTCATATGAGTATATTTTGCGAGTGCTTTTGCCTGCTCCGTAATTTGTAGAGCTAGCTCACGTGTTGGTGTTAGGATTAATACACGAGCAGGGCCAGCTTTCTTACGAGGAAAATCTTGTAAATATTGCAATGCAGGAATGACGAACGCTGCTGTTTTACCTGTTCCCGTTGGAGCTGATGCATAGACATCTTTTCCATCAAGAGCTTGAGGTATTGCTTCAGCCTGAACCTGAGTCGGGCGTTCAAAGCCCATCTCTTCAATAGCCTCTACGAGGTTAGGATCCAGTTCTAAGTCAGCAAAAGTTTTGATCACTGTAAATACTCCGCAAGCGCTCGGCTGAGCCGTTAATCTGATCCGTCAATCTGATCAGTCAATTAAAGGGCGCACATTATAGATGGATCGCCGCTCAGATCACATCTTTAATTTTACATCTTCAAATAAAAAGATTGAGTTAGTGCTATGAAGGCTTCAGTGTAGCCTATTTCATTTCGTACGATCAGATCTGTTTTCTTGCACTCGTCTTTTTCTTTTTTCAGTTCAAACAGTATTCGATTCGCTGGTTTGGTGATCGTGGGTTTTACAACGCATTGACGAGACAAGAACAACCCGTTTTGTTCTGCTATATCGATAAACTTTTCACCCTCAATCACTGGCAGAACAAAGCTTGCCGTTCCTTTAGGTGACAATATTTTAGATATGACTTTAACTAAGTTTTCATGGTTTAGGGTATGAGCGTGCCTGGCTGTGGCTCTTTGGGCGTGCTGTGAGTGTTCACCACTAGTGAAATAGGGCGGGTTACAAATTATAGCTTCGAAGTCATGGTTAAACTCACGCTTTAATATATCGAATTGATGAACCACTATCCTATCTTGCCAAGGTGAAGCTTCAATATTACATAACGCTGCCTCATAAGCATGTTGATCAATATCAATCGCTTCTATTTGGCTGTTTGGAAATCTTTGAGCGCACATCAGAGAGAGCAATCCGGTTCCAGTTCCGATATCTAGAATATTTGCTGGTGGATGCTCGAATGACCAAGCTCCCAGTAACACGCCATCGGTGCTGACAGGCATGCCACTTTGTCCACCTTGAATGGTAAATTTTTTAAATTTAAAGCTTTTAGTTTTTAATGTACTGCTTTTCATGAAAATATCGATTTTTGTTGAATATTAAGAGACTAAAACTGCATTGTGTTTCTTATATAATATTTTGTTCTTTAATTGAGTTTATCTATAACCCTTGCTTATTGGTTTTTTATGCTGGTTATTTTTTAAAAGCCAGTGTTAATCGCTAGGTTTTTGTTGAAATTATAAATTAATGTGGCGTTTTTTTCTCTTAGCTTGCTAATTGAGTTTTGATTAGTCATTATTCGCCCCTATTTTTTGCTTGGGAAAGCCGTTTCCGACGTGAAAAATAGCCCCAAAACTTTTAGGAGCAGAGTTTTCTGTTTCAATTTTAGGTTACTTGGGCTTACACAACATCAACGAATAACTATTAAGGATTATCTGTGAAACAGACGTTAAAACTAACAGATATTATAGCCTTGGGCTTTATGCTTTTTGCCTTCTTTTTAGGCGCTGGTAACATCATTTTTCCTCCATTGGCTGGACAATTAGCTGGTGACCACCTTTTTCCAGCAATGAGCGGTTTTCTTTTAACAGCCGTTGGATTACCTCTTGCCACCATTATTGCTGTTGCAATCGCAGGCGGTAGTTGGGAGCACTTAACCAAGTACTTACCTGCAAAAGCCGCTTTAGTGATGGCTGCACTTATTTTTATTATTATTGGTCCTGCATTCGCAGCACCTCGAACTGGTCTGGTTGCCTACGAAATGGCGGTTAAGCCTCTGTTTGCCGATCTAAACTTGACTCTATTCTCTGTATTGTTTTTTGCGATAGCGATTTTCTTCTCATGGTCGCAAGGCAAATTGATTGATGTGATTGGTAAGGTTCTTACTCCTGCGCTTTTTATTGGTTTGATTGTATTGGCCATTGGCGTATTCCTTTACCCACAAGGTGAAATGCTGGCGGCACAAGGTGAGTATGCGACTCAGCCTTTGACCAAAGGTTTCCTTGAGGGTTATAACACCATGGATACGTTTGGCGCGTTGATGTTCGGTATCCTGATTGTTGATGCGTTAAAAGGAAAAGGCATTACTGAAAGCAGTGCGACAACCAAATATTTAATCAGCGCGGCTTTGATTGCAGCTGCAGGCCTGGCATTTGTTTACATATCATTATTCTACCTAGGCGCAACTAGCTCTTCAGTAGCGGCTGGCGCAGATAATGGCGGTGTGGTTCTGAGTCTATACGTCATGTCACTGTTTGGTGCCAAAGGCCAGATCGTTCTTTCTGTTATTGTTCTGCTTGCATGTTTAACGACTGCGATTGGTTTGATTTCAGCATGTTCAGATTTTTTCAGTACTCATACACCTATCTCATACAAAGCTTGGGTCGTGATCAACGGTGTGGCGTGCGCAGTAGTTGCGAATGTTGGTTTGGCTCAGTTGATTGCTCTATCAGTACCTGTACTGTTTGCTCTATATCCAGTAGCGATTGCTTTAGTAGCACTAACGTTTGTCCGTAATAAGCTTGCGAACCCACAATTGGCTTACCGTGTGGTTATTTTGGTATCACTGCTGTTTGCTCTAATTGATGCAGCAAAAGTATCGGGTCTAGACGTCTCTTTATTCAACTTCTTGCCTTTGTTTGAAATTGGTATGGGCTGGTTACTCCCTACATTTGTAGCAATGGTTGTAATGAGCTTTGTCGGTGGCTCAGAGAAACAAAGCCTAGGGCAAGAAACCGCTTAATTAATGTTTCATTTTGAAGGAGGCACTAGAGGCTGTTGTTAAATAGTCGTTAGTGCCTTTTTTGTTATCTTTCAAATCTGAATAGTTCTTGAGATTGCTGTACAGCAACCCATCAAAATATCCCTAATTTTTCCTGTATCTTCGTCACATTTTTCAGTAGAATTCTTCGGTTAAATTCTACTCATAAATCTTAAGCGAAAATGTTTGAAATCAATCCAATTAAAAACCGCATGCAGGATGTGTCAGAGCGCACAAATATCCTGAGGGGGTACCTTTGACTATGACGCTAAAAAAGAGCGTCTAGAAGAAGTTAACGCAGAATTAGAACAACCCGATGTATGGAACGAACCTGAACGCGCTCAAGCGTTAGGCAAAGAACGTTCATCTTTAGAAGCGGTTGTTGAAACTATCGATCAGCTTGATCAAGGTGTTGAAGATGTAGATGGTCTTCTTGAACTGGCTGTTGAAGAAGAAGATCAAGAAACATTTGATGAAATCGAGCCTGAATTAGCGGAATTAGAAGCTAAGTTAGAGAAACTTGAGTTCCGTCGCATGTTTGCTGGTGATCACGATTCGTCTGATTGCTATATCGACCTTCAATCTGGTTCTGGTGGTACAGAAGCACAAGACTGGACTTCAATGATGCTCCGCATGTACTTGCGCTGGGCTGAAGCGAAAGGCTTCAAAACAGAAGTGATTGAAGTCTCTGAAGGTGAGGTTGCTGGTCTAAAATCAGCGACAGTGCGTATCGTGGGCGATTACGCTTACGGTTGGTTACGCACAGAAACTGGCGTTCACCGTTTAGTTCGTAAGTCTCCGTTTGACTCAGGTGGTCGTCGTCATACTTCTTTTGCCTCTGCGTTTATTTATCCGGAAGTGGATGAAAATATTGCGATTGATATCAACCCTGCTGATCTACGTATCGATGTATATCGTGCATCGGGTGCCGGTGGTCAGCACGTCAACACCACCGAGTCTGCGGTACGTATTACTCACTTACCAACTAATACAGTAGTACAGTGTCAGAATGACCGTTCTCAGCACAAGAACAAAGATCAGGCGATGAAACAGCTTCGTGCGAAACTGTTTGAGCTTGAACTACAAAAGCAAAACGCTGAGAAGCAGGCGAATGAAGATGCGAAGTCTGACATCGGTTGGGGTAGCCAGATTCGTTCATACGTACTAGATGATTCTAGAATTAAAGATTTACGCACCGGCGTAGAAAACCGTAATACTCAAGCGGTTCTAGACGGTGACTTAGACAAATTTATTGAAGCTAGCCTGAAATCTGGCCTTTAAGCTTTTTACCGACAATACAGGGTACATGCAAAATGACTGATGCTGTTCAAAACGAAATGAATCAAGAACAAATCGCGCAAGAAGAAAATAAACTGATTGCAGAACGTCGTAGCAAGTTAGAGCACATCCGCAAGAGCTGTAAAGCGAACGGTCATCCAAATGATTTCCGTCGTGATAGCCTGGCTGGTGATCTACAAGCCGAGTTCGGTGAAAAGACGAAGGAAGAATTAGAAGCGCTTAACCATATCGTTGCTATTGCTGGTCGTGTCATGGCAAAACGTGGTCCTTTCCTTGTTATTCAAGAAACGTCTGGCCGCATTCAAGCATACGCAGCGAAAGATGTGCAAAAAGACCTGAAAGAGAAATACCAAGGTCTGGATATCGGTGACATCATCGGTGTTAAAGGTGCACTTCATAAATCAGGTAAAGGCGATCTTTACGTGAATATGGAAGAGTATGAGTTGCTGACTAAAGCACTTCGCCCACTTCCAGAGAAGTTCCACGGTCTGACTGATCAGGAAATGCGTTACCGTCAACGTTATGTTGACCTAATCGTAAACGAAGATTCTCGCAACACGTTTATCATCCGTTCTAAGCTGGTTAGCGCAATCCGTAGCTTCATGACTTCTAAAGGTTACTTAGAAGTTGAAACTCCGATGATGCACGTTATCCCTGGTGGTGCAACAGCTCGTCCATTCGTTACTCACCACAATGCGCTAGACATCGATATGTACCTGCGCGTGGCTCCTGAGCTATACCTGAAGCGTCTGGTTGTGGGTGGTTTTGATCGCGTATTCGAAATCAACCGTAACTTCCGTAACGAAGGCTTGTCTCCACGTCACAACCCAGAATTCACTATGATGGAATTCTACCAAGCCTACTCTGACTACAAAGATTTAATGGATCTTACTGAAGAGATGCTAAGCACGGTTGCGATGAACGTTCTAGGTTCAACTTCAATGCCTTACGGTGATGAAATGGTTGAGTTTGGCGGTACTTATGCGCGAATGAGCATGTTTGAAGCGATCAAACACTACAACCCAGATCACGCTCAAATTCAGTCGCTAACTGAGGCTGACCTGCAAGACCGTGATCTTATGGTTTCTATCGCGAAATCTGTTCACGTTGATGTAGAAGAGTTTTGGACTTGTGGTCAACTTCTTGAAGAGATCTTTGGTGAAACAGCTGAGCCACAACTGATTCAGCCGACATTCATCACTGGCTATCCAGCGGACATCTCTCCATTGGCACGTCGTAGCGATAACAATCCGTTTTTCACTGACCGTTTTGAGTTCTTTATTGGTGGCCGTGAAGTGGCGAATGGTTTCTCGGAGCTTAACGACGCTGAAGACCAAGATGCACGTTTTAAAGCGCAGGTTGCTGCTAAAGAATCTGGTGATGACGAAGCGATGTACTATGATGCAGATTACATCACTGCTCTAGAGCACGGCTTACCGCCCACAGCGGGTCAAGGCATCGGTATTGACCGTCTGTCTATGCTATTTGCAAACGCACATACTATTCGTGACGTTATTCTGTTCCCAGCGATGCGTCCGCAGCAGTAATTGAATGACTGATAATAAAAAACCGCCTCCGGGCGGTTTTTTATTATTTAAAAACTTTTGATGTGATCTTCGATCTATTTCAAGATCTTTTATAGAAAAAATCCCATTTCCTTCCTAGTCTTACATATGAGACAGATTCTTGTCTTAAGTCTCGCTACTGTAACAGTTAGTTGGCCAAGTGCAGAGTTGACGCACTTATAAATAATTTAAATAACTAAGGATAAGTTCATGGGTAATCAGTTCCGGATGGACTCTGTACCGGGTTCATTGATTGTCGTCGGTGGTACATACGAACCCTGGCTATCTGTTTTAGAACAAGTCGGCTGGAGATGCACTCAGTGCGCAGATCTTCGTCAGGCTGACACTTTGTTCGCTGAAACAGGGCCTTGTATTGGCATTGTTGATCTTTGTCATGATGAGTTTAGTTTAAACGGTATTGCGAACTTGGTGAGTAATCATAAGCAAGTTCGTTGGTTAGCATTTATTCGTGAATCTCAGTTAAGCTCGGATACTATCTGCCAGTTCATTGTGAATTTCTGTATCGACTTTTTCACTGCGCCGATTCCTGATGCACAACTACTCAGCACCATTGGTCATCAGTTAGGTATGTTGAAGTTAGAGAAAAAGGTTTGGCCACATTATGGATCAAACAGTGATATGGGTCTGATCGGTGAATCTATCCCAATCAAGCGACTTCGAGATCAGATTAAACGTATTGGCCCAACGGACGTTAGTATTCTTATCTACGGAGAAAACGGTACTGGTAAAGAAACCGTAGCCAAAGCAATCCATAAAACGTCAGCTCGCGCACAAAAACCATTTTTCTCAGTTAATTGTCGTGCGCTCTCTGAAAGTCGTCTCGAGTGTGAACTATTTGGTATCGGTGCAGATTGCAATGAAAAACCAATACTATTGCAAGCTAACGGTGGTACGGTTCTGCTTAATGATATTTTGACGCTTCCAAAGAGTCAGCAGTTAAACCTGTTGCGTTTTCTTCAGGAAGGGACGGTTGAAACTAAGAGTGGTATTCAGGAAGTCGATGTCCGAATTCTGGCTGCAAACTCGTCCGATATAGAAAAAGCCCTGATTGATGGAAACTTTAATGAAGAACTCTATCACTATATCAACGTATTGCGTATTAACGTACCAAGCTTAAAAGAACGAGCGGGTGATATTTCTATATTGGCTCGTCACTTCTTGCAGGAATACTCTAAAGAGTACAATGCACAGGCACGCAGCTTTTCTGAAGAAGCTGCACGTTCGTTAACTCGTTACCACTGGCCAGGTAATGTGCGCGAGTTAATGAATCAGATAAAACGTATTGTACTTATGTCTGACAGTGTAGTTATTGAAGAAGATCGCTTAGAGCTTCCGAAACGCAGTGATGGCAAACGTAGCTTGAAGAGTATACGTGAGCGCTCAGAACGCGATGCGCTGTTATTGGTTTTAGAATCTTATTCAGGACAAGTCTCCGTAGCTGCTAAAGAGCTTGGTGTGTCACGTGCAACCATGTATCGATTGCTCAATAAACATAATTTAATCACTGATACCACTTACTAATTAGTGTCATTAATCAAGATAGCCACCGTGGAGTGGCTATTTTTTTGGTTAATAGTTCTTCACATATAAGTCATGATAAATAAATGTGTTGTCTCTTAGCTGTTATTCACAGTCTAAATGGATGAATCCATTTATTTTTGTTCTTTTTTATGTTTTGGGGTTGAACTATTCTCCATATTGCATATTATTTAACCGTAAGCCTAGCTTACTGAATTTAATAAATTTTTGGATTAACTATTGCTTGGAGGCGCGACATGAAACATTTCCTATCTGTTCAAACTGTTAGCGCCTTAGATATGTGTGATCGTTGCGATTTTGCATCGGCTATCGCCATTTCTGTGGCTGTCCGTAACGCCAACAAACAAGATAAAGATATCTAGTTAATCCGTAACCTCTAAATCAGGCTGCGGAAAATAGCAGCTAAGTTTAGAGGTAACCCTACCTTTATTGCATCTTTGCGCACAAACTTAGTCACTATTTTCCCAGTTAAATTAACCAAACTGGAGAAAGACTATGAGTCATTCAATTTATATCAAACTAGCTACAGTATTAGTACGTGCAGATTTACGTCGAGAAGAGAGAGAATGGAAGCGAAAAGTCCGTCGTAGTAGTTACGATTTGCCTTGGCACAATGTTCACTTACTGAAAGATATTGGTTTACAACCTGATGGTCGTCCAATTGGCGGGAGCGTTTCAAATACTGTCAAAGCTGAACGTCAAGTGCGTCATATCCGTCGTGTTTTAAGGTTGAGAATACCGACGTGACAAAAAGGCCTGTTAACATTGACGCTGACAGGCCTTTATAAACGTAATTAAGGACAAGGGTTGGAGTAGGTAGTCCCAATCTCTTGAATTTTCGTTAAGAGTTCGTCACTTAACTCAACATCTAAACTATCAATATTTGATTTTAACTGTTCTAAATTTGTCGCCCCGAGGATAGTCGAGGCGACAAATGGACGTTGATTGACAAACGCTAATGCCATTTGTGCGGGATCTAGACCAAATTCATGCGCTAGATTCACATAAGCTTCAGTTGCTTTAAGGCCTTGGGGTGTGAAGTAACGTTGAAAACGTTCAAACAGGCTACAACGAGCCCCTTTAGGTCGTGCTCCACCTATATATTTACCGCTCAAAGCTCCAAAGGCTAGTGGGGAGTATGCTAGCAGCTTAACGCCTTCATGATGGCTGATTTCGGATAATCCGACTTCAAAGCTACGGTTTAGCAGGCTATATGGGTTTTGAATAGAAATCATACGAGGTAAATCGTGCTTTTCTGCTAAACGAAGATAAGTCATTAAACCCCACGAGGTTTCGTTTGAAACACCGATATAGCGTACTTTGCCCATTCGGACTAAATCATTGAGTGCTTCTAGCGTCTCAATTAGGGTGACTTCTTCTTGAGTATCTGGGTAGGGGTAATTCAATTGACCAAACATGTTGGTTTGTCTTTGTGGCCAGTGCAGTTGGTATAAGTCTAAGTAATCGGTTTTTAACCGAGTTAGACTGTCATCAATAGCCTGATGAATATTACGATGGTCAAGAGCCATATTCTCGCGAATCGGGGTATTTCTGTTCGGCCCTGATACTTTACTGGCAAGAATAACTTTCTCTCTCTTTCCAGACTTCTCAAGCCAGTTACCAATAAACTCTTCTGTTCGCCCCTGTGTTTCTATTGTTGCTGGAACGGGGTACATCTCAGCGGTATCAATGAAGTTTATCCCGCGTTCTAATGCGTAGTCTAATTGGCTAAAAGCTTCTGCTTGACTGTTTTGTTCGCCAAACGTCATGGTTCCTAAGCACAGTTTACTGACTTCTAAAGTTGAGTGAGGCAGTTTGTTGTATTGCATAGCACTTCCTTGTCTTACTCGAAATAACGCTGCTTACTAATTTGAGGCTTGATGTAACTCTGAATTTAAAACAGCTTTTTATAAGGTAATTTTCACTATAAGCGAAGATTAGGGGTAAACGGAAATGAAATTTGTCTTTAAGGGATTGGATCTATTTGGAGCAAAGCTGCTGTAATGATCCTTTCAGCAGCTTTCGAAACATTGGATTAAGCGTAGTAGTTTTGCAGAATATTGGCAGTGAACTGAGTTCTTAGATAAAAACCCCGCGGTAAGGTGCGAATTGGCTTACCATTTACGCCATAAGCTTCTGTTAAAACGCGTCCGTTGGCCGCTTTAGGCCTAAGTTGTAGGACTTCACCATGTTTAGCTGTAATTTGCGAAACATTACCGAGAACAATGAACTCCATGAGTTCTTCCCAATCGGCCTTTAGCTGATTTTCTTCTTCTGTAGAAGGGCTCCAAATCAGAGGTGAGCCGACTCGGCGTTCAGCCAACGGAATCTCACGCTCGCCTTCGACTGGAACCCAAAGTACGCGTGACAGTTTATTTCGTACATGGCTGTTTTCCCACGTTAGCCCGTGTACTCCTGTTAAAGGGGCGACACAGACGAAAGTAGTCTCAAGCGGTTTGCCGGTATAGCTGATAGGGATGCTTTTAAGTTCAATTCCCAGTTGTTCAAAATCTTGCTGCGGCTTACTTCCAGCGGTCGCTCCTAGATGCCATTCTAGTAACTGGCCAACCCATCCTTTATCTCTTTTTAGATCGGGTGGCACTGTCATATTGGCCTCTTGAGCTAGTTGTTGGTAGCTCATGCCAGCTATTTGTCTGGCTCTCTCTAGCAGTTCCTGTTCACTCTGCGGTTCTGGCTTCATAACATCATTGGCGTACATAAAACAGCGATTGTAGCAAATTCAGAGTAATAATGGATCTTGCTCCAACTTCCATCAAACTTGTCTTTATTAGAGTTATCCACAAAGAATACAGTTAAATAGTTAAAATAAACGACCAATGTATGGATAAACAGGTGTTTGATTAGTCTTTTATCGTTTTTATGGCGGATTTTTGCTCGTTATTTTGGTGTGTGTGTGGATAACAGAGTTGTTGGTTGATCTTTGAGCTATTTAAGTGATCAAAAACTTTTCGTAGCTAATATTTCATTTTACAAATTAATTTTATAAAGTAACTTTTTGATTTTTTTGGGTTTTATTTATTGTGAATTCCTTTATTGAGGTCGTTAATTAAACTTTTCTATTTGATTTTTTCACAGTTTAAAGGCTTCTTCACATGGTTATTCACAGAAAACGTGAATAAATGTGGGTTAGCTCTCATTCTTATGTTGATAACTTATTTTCTGGTTAACAAAGGCTCTACTTTGTAGTTATCAACAATAAATATCGTGTGAATCACATTAGTAAGTTTGCTCATATTGGGGATATGTGGAAAAATCAGAACAATTAAAGATTTTATTAGAGGTTTGCCAGTGATAGATGGCGATGGTTACCGACTCAATGTGGGTATTGTGATTTGTAACAACCATGGTCAGGCATTCTGGGCGAAACGATACGGACAACATTCATGGCAGTTCCCTCAAGGGGGAATTGATGAAGGTGAAACCCCTGAGCAAGCAATGTACAGGGAGCTTTACGAAGAGGTTGGGTTAACAAAACAGGATGTGAAAATCATTGCAACTAGTCGTCATTGGTTAAGGTATAAACTACCAAAACGCTTGGTTCGATGGGATTCTCAACCTGTCTGTATTGGACAGAAACAGAAATGGTTCTTGCTACGTTTAGAAAGTGATGAGTCAAAAATCAACATGCAACGTGGCAGTTCCCCTGAATTTGATGGTTGGCGCTGGGTAAGTTATTGGTATCCAGTGAGACAAGTGGTGTCTTTCAAGCGTGACGTTTATCGTCGAGCAATGAAGGAGTTTGCCTCGTTAGCGATGCCGTTTAAAGAACGCAAAGTGAAAGGTAAACGTAAGAATCGAAGAGGATAGACATGCTTTCTCAGCTAAGGGAGATAGTTGAACAGGTTTCAAAAGTAGAAAACGTTAATCAGGCGTTGGATATCTTTGTTAAGCAAACGTGCAGTGCTATGGCAACAGAGTGTTGTACGGTCTATCTCGCTAATGAGGAAATGCAACGTCTAGAATTGATGGCAACGCAGGGGCTAAAATTCAAAGGTGATAAAATTCATATCGGTTTTGAAGAAGGCTTGGTGGGGCTAGTCAAACGTTCAGCTGAACCTATTAACTTAGCCGAAGCGTCTCAACATCCTAATTTCAAATATTTCAAACAACTGGGGGAAGAGGTTTATCACTCTTTCCTCGGCACTCCTATTATCTACCGTAAACAAGTTCTCGGTGTTCTTGTTGTACAGCAAAAATCTCCTCGCTCGTTTAGTGAGATGGAGGTTTCTTTTTTAGTCACACTGGCTGCTCAGCTAGCGGTAATTATTGCTCATGCTCAAACTCAAGGTCAGTGGCTACTATCTAAAAAACAGCAATCGATCAGTGGCGTACCTGCGTCATCGGGTGTCGCTATTGGTCAGTTTTGGTGGGACGATACGCAACCTCAACTTTCTGAAGTTTATCCTGCGTCTACGTTAGATATTGATAGAGAACAGGAATGGCTTGCTTTGGCCATCGAGAATGCGTTAGCGGATTTCCGTCGCATGCGCAAAAAGCTTGATGGCGATATTAATAAAGAAGCGCTAGCTATTTTCGACCTATTTACTCACTTACTGAATGATCCGATGTTGCGCAAAGATCTTAAAGCGCAAATTCAGAAAGGTGATCGTGCCGATTGGGCGTTAAGGCAAGTGGTTGAAAGCTACTCTAACCGTTTTGCTCGTATGTCTGATGTTTACTTGCGTGAGCGAGCACAAGATATCCGTGAATTAGGTCAACGATTACTGTTCTTTTTACATAACTCCGAAAACGAGCAGCAGCAACTGGACAAGCCTATCATACTGGTTGTCCGAGAACTCACGGCCACTATCCTCGCAGCGCTTCCAAAAGACAAGCTACTTGCCGTTGTTTCTCTTGAAGGGGCCGCGAACTCTCATGCCGCTATACTATCTCGTGCACTGGGTATCCCAGCAGTTATGGGGATCTCGGTTAACTTTAAAGATATCAATGGTAAACAAGGTATCGTTGATGGCTATAGTGGCAAACTATTTGTTTCTCCAGCTAAGTCGATACTCGCTGAATATAAAGCGCTAGCTAATGAAGAAACAGAACTATCTGAAATGGTTAACCAAGCCTTGGGTAAACCGGCGGTGACTCAAGATGGTAAGCGAATTGAATTATTACTTAACTCTGGATTAAGTGCTGATAGCAACATAGCGATTAATCAGGGAGTAGACGGGGTAGGTTTGTATCGCACGGAGTTTTCTTTTTTGTTGCAGCATCGTTTTCCGTCGGAAGAGGAACAAATTCAGCAATATCGCGGAGTTTTAAATGCGTATCCAGATAAGCGAGTGGTAATGCGAACACTGGATATTGGTGGTGACAAGCCGCTACCGTATTTACCGATAGAAGAAGACAATCCATTTCTCGGATGGCGAGGTATTCGATTTACTCTCGATCATCCTGATATTTTTCTGATTCAGCTTCGAGCCATGATGAGAGCCAGTAGTGACAACCAGAATTTAAGTATTCTGTTACCTATGCTCTCTGGTGCGAAAGAGTTAGATGACGCATTAAGTTTGATTCATCAAGCTTACCAAGAAGCCATCAAGCTGGATGACAGTATCGTGATGCCACCGATCGGTATCATGATAGAAGTCCCTTCAATGCTTTACTTGTTACCATTAATTGCAGATAAAATTGATTTTGTTTCTGTTGGTACCAACGATTTAACCCAATATTTATTAGCCGTCGACCGGAACAATTCTCGTGTTGCCGATGTCTATGAATCGATGCATCCTGCGGTTGTGATGGCGCTTAAGCAGATTCATCAAACGTGTGTTCAGTTTGACATACCAGTATGTGTGTGTGGTGAATTAGCAGGTGATCCTATCGGTGCATTATTGTTGCTTGGGTTAGGCTATGACACTTTAAGTATGAATACTTCGAACATTGCTAAGGTTAAGTATCTGGTTAGGCACTCAAAAATGTCCGAATTAAAAGAACTTGCTGACAAAGCTCTGATGCAGCCTTATGGCAAAGATATTTATAATATGGTTCTGAATTATATTGAACAGCAAGGTTTTGCAGGTTTTGTACGTGCTGGTAAAAAATAGGGTCACAATGTGAATTTAGAATTACTGGCTCTATTGTTGTTGCTAGGGTCGGCTGTTGGTGTGTTAGCAGGTTTGCTTGGTATAGGTGGCGGCTTAGTGGTTGTTCCTGCGCTGGTTTTTCTTCTCCCTAAAGCTGGGATCTCTTCCGAAATATTGATGCATATGGCCCTGGCGACGTCGTTAGCAACCATTATTGTGACTTCTTTTTCATCTGCGTTGAGCCACTTAAGACTTGGCAATGTAGATATGTTTGCTGTGAAATGGTTGATGCCCGGAGTGTTGGTTGGAGGGTATTTCGGTGCTACCGTTGCCGATTGGATTCCCCATCAATATTTGCCAAAGGTGTTCAGTATTATTGTTATGCTGTTAGCTTTGCAAATGTTTCGTTCAATTCGTGCAATATCACATCATCCGATGCCAAGTTCCTTCGTCACTGTTTTGTGCGGTGGAGGGATTGGCATTATCTCTAGTTTGGTTGGTGTCGGAGGCGGCTCTCTCTCGGTTCCATTTTTGAATCGCCATGGTGTCGAAATGAGAAAAGCGGTGGGATCTTCTGCGGTTTGTGGTTTTGTTATTGCAATTTCGGGTATGCTTGGCTTTGTCGTTAGTGGTTATCAAGTGGTTGATTTACCTAAATATAGTTGGGGTTATGTTTATCTTCCAGCTTTGTTTGCTATCGCGGCAACATCCATGCTGACAACAAGATTTGGCGCTAAGCTATCTACTCAATTACCTACAGCGACATTGAAACGAATTTTTGCTGTATTTCTTATGTTTGTTGCCGTAACTATGTTGCTGCAATAACTTCCTTTTAAATTTTATTAGAAGAGAACGTAATTTATGTCTCAGGGCTATCTTCAGTTTCCCAATATAGACCCAGTATTGATTGCCATTGGTCCTATCTCTATCCGTTGGTATGGAATGATGTATCTGGTGGGCTTTTTGTTCGCAATGTGGTTGGCAAATCGTAGAGCGGATAAATCCGATGGAGTATGGAATCGTGAACAGGTTTCAGACTTGTTATTTGCTGGATTTCTTGGCGTGGTGATTGGTGGCCGTGTCGGCTACGTACTCTTTTACAACTTCGATATGTTCTTAGCTGACCCGTTGTATCTATTTAAAGTGTGGACTGGCGGAATGTCTTTCCATGGTGGTTTGCTTGGCGTGATTACGGCGATGTTCTGGTATGCCAAAAAGAATGGTCGCACCTTTTTCGGCGTTGCCGATTTTGTTGCACCGCTAGTACCGTTTGGACTGGGAATGGGGCGTTTTGGTAACTTTATGAACAGCGAGCTTTGGGGGCGAGTCACGGATGTGCCTTGGGCATTTATCTTTCCAAATGGTGGACCATTACCTCGCCACCCGTCGCAGCTTTATGAGATGGCGCTTGAAGGTGTTGTTCTGTTCTTTATTCTCAACTGGTACATCAAAAAACCTCGTCCATTAGGAGCAGTTTCAGGGCTATTCTTGGCTGGTTATGGTACATTCCGCTTCCTCGTTGAATATGTTCGTGAACCTGATGCTCAGCTAGGCTTGCTATTGGGTGGATATATTTCTATGGGGCAAATACTGTCATCACCAATGATTATTATAGGTGTTCTCATGATGGTTTGGGCATACAAACGTGGTTTATACAAAGACAGCGTAGTAACAAAGTAAGGGTAATTAAGTGAAACAGTATTTAGATCTTTGCCAAAGAATTGTTGATGATGGCGTCTGGATTGAAAATGAACGGACCGGAAAGCGCTGTTTAACGGTTATCAACGCTGATTTAACTTACGATGTTGCGAACAATCAATTCCCTTTGGTGACAACGCGTAAGAGCTTTTGGAAAGCAGCAGTAGCAGAATTGCTGGGCTATATCCGAGGTTATGACAACGCAGAAGACTTTCGTAAGTTAGGCACCAAAACTTGGGATGCCAATGCGAACCTAAATGAAGCCTGGTTAAGTAATCCTTTCCGTAAAGGTGAGGATGATATGGGCCGAGTGTACGGTGTTCAAGGTCGCTCTTGGGCTAAGCCAGATGGCGGCCATATCGACCAACTTAAGAAGATTGTTGATGACTTGACTCGCGGTGTCGATGACCGTGGTGAAATCCTAAATTTCTATAACCCAGGTGAATTCCATATGGGCTGTCTGCGTCCATGCATGTATAGCCATCACTTCTCTTTGCTTGGTGATACTCTGTACCTGAACAGTACCCAGCGTTCTTGTGATGTCCCGCTAGGATTGAACTTTAATATGGTTCAAGTTTATGCGTTCTTGGCAATCATGGCACAAATTACCGGTAAGAAGCCGGGACAGGCTTTCCATAAAATCGTAAATGCTCATATTTATGAAGACCAACTTGAGTTGATGCGTGATGTGCAGCTTAAACGTGAACCGTTATCGGCGCCAAAATTCACGATTAACCCTGATATAAAATCTCTCGAAGATTTGGAAACTTGGGTCACTCTTGATGATTTTGAAGTGACGGGATATGAGTTCCACGAGCCTATTCAGTATCCATTCTCGGTATAGAAGTATGGAAAGCTTGCGATGAGATTAATCTTTTCGGAGCAATGAAAATTGGAAATAAACGAAAAGGGCCAAGCAAAATGCTTGGTCCTTTTTTGATCCATATTGATGAGCAATCAGATTCACTTTCTATAGGCATAAATAATCCCTGCTAACCTTGTCAGCAGGGATACAAACAACGTTAAAGTGTTACTGAGGGTTTAGCTCAATCAGCTTTTGTGTACGAGCGATGGACTCTTCCAAACCTAGCTGTTGATATGCCTCAAGCTGAATCTCTAGTGACTTTCTTGCTGCTTCCGTATCTGGATAGGTCTTTTGTAGTTCCTGACAACGTTTAATGGCAGCGATCCAAGCTTCACGACGTAAGTAGAAATCCGCAGTTGCTAAGTCATAGTCTGCTAAGCGGTTTTTCAGTGCGAACATACGTTTTTGTGCGTCTTCAGCGTATGGGCTATTTGGATAACGTTGCAGAAGAGTTTTGAAATCACTGAATGCGGATTTTACTGGTTCAGGATCACGGTCACTACGATCAATATTGAACAGATCGTGCATAAAGTTGCGGTCTTGTGCCATGTGAGTTAAGCCGCGCATGTAAAGAACCCAGTCCATTTTTTCATGGGTCGGGTTTAAACGGCGAAAACGCTCAATGGTAGCTAAGCCAAGCGCTAAATCGTCGTTTTTGTAATAGACGTAAATCAGATCAAGCTGAACTTGCTCGGAGTAAGCGCCGAAGGGATAACGAGAATCCAAAGCTTCAAGCTTTTCGATTGCAGATAGCCAGTTACCGCTCTGTAGTGAAGATTGAGCGTCGGAATACAGCTCTGAAGGTGGCACGTCTGGGACGATATTGTCGTTGTTTGAACAGCCAAATAGCAGCGATAGCGCGAGTAAGCCTGATAAAGTTTGGTATTTCATGTCAGGAGTTGGTTCCTTGAAAATAGAGCTTCTATAACTTGTAGCATTGTGTTGAATCACAGTAACAAACTGTGCTCTTCAAATCGTTTGGTTACTTTCTCTTTCGTAACAGATACAATGGCGGACATTATTTTATCCATACTGTGGGTATTAGTCTCACAGTTTTAAAAAAAGTTCGATATGGCTCAGCAGATTGAATTAACTCAAACAGTAAAAGATAGCCAGCTTGGTCAACGTTTAGATCAAGCTGTTGCTGAATTATTCGCCGATTTTTCTCGTTCACGCCTGAAAGAGTGGTTACTTGACGGCAAAATAACAGTAGATGGGCAGGTTGTCACGAAACCACGCACGAAAGTGATGGGTGGAGAAGTGATTACTGTACAAGCAGAACTCGAAGATGAAGTTCGTTGGGAGCCGCAAGACATCCCTCTGAACATCGTTTTTGAAGATGATGACATTATCGTTATCAACAAACCACGTGACTTTGTCGTGCATCCAGGTGCGGGTACTCCGGATGGTACGGTATTGAATGCTTTGCTATTCCATTACCCACCAATTGCGGAAGTGCCTCGTGCAGGTATTGTGCATCGTCTTGATAAAGACACCACAGGGTTAATGGTGGTTGCGAAAAATGTTCCAGTACAAACTCGTCTGGTTCGTGAGTTGCAAAAACGTAACATTACCCGTGAGTATGAAGCGATCGCAATTGGTAAAATGACTGCTGGTGGCATGATTGATAAACCAATTGGCCGTCATTCCACTAAGCGTACGCTAATGGCTGTGTCGCCAATGGGCAAACCAGCGGTTACTCACTACCGTGTCGCTGAACATTTCCGCGAGCATACGCGTATTCGTTTACGTCTGGAAACTGGTCGTACTCACCAGATTCGTGTTCACATGTCTTATCTGCAGCATCCTCTATTGGGTGATACTGCATATGGTGGTCGTGCACGTATTCCAAAAGGCGCAACACAAGAGTTAACGGACATGATTCGTAACTTTGACCGTCAGGCTCTACACGCGGTAATGCTCAAGTTCAAACACCCAACAACAGGTGAAGAAGTTGAATTCCACGCGCCAGTGCCAGATGACATGGTCGCGATGACAGAAGCGTTACGCGAAGATACACAACAGAATAAAACGGAAGAGTATTAATGGATTGGATCACTCCTAACTGGAAAGCACCGAAACAAGTTAAAGCGTTTGCTTCAACACGCGTCGGTGGTTGTTCAGAAGTGCCTTATCAAGGATTAAACCTTGGAATGCATGTTGGAGATGATCCAGAACGGGTTCAGCGCAATAGATATCTATTGCAACAGCAGACTGGAATGCCTTCGGCTCCGGTTTGGCTTAATCAAACTCATTCTACTGTTGTGGCTGAAATCGGAAAGCCTACCTCTGAAGTGCTTGATGCGGACGGTGTGATCACCTCTGCATCAAACATTGTGTGTTCTGCAATGACCGCAGATTGCTTACCGGTATTAATTACTAATACCCAAGGCTCACAAGTCGCTGCTGTGCATGCTGGCTGGCGAGGTCTTGCTGGCGGCATTGTAGAAAATGCATTGGAGAAGTTTTCTAATGATGTGATGCTATGGCTTGGTCCTGCGATTGGTCCACAAGCTTTTGAAGTTGGCGAAGATGTTCTTCAGGCATTTTTAGGTTACGACGCTAACTCTGATAAGGCATTTGTTGCAACCGGTCAACCTGGTAAATGGTGGGCCGATATGGCTATGTTGACGCGTCTGCGGATGGCGAAGCTCGGCATTGATCAAGTTTTTGACAGCGGATTATGTACTTACCAAGATTCCAAACGTTTTTATTCTTACCGCCGCGATGGTGTGACGGGTAGACAAGCAACGTTCATTTGGATCGATGAAAATTAGCATTTTCTAAAAACTTCACTTTCTCACCTTGAAAAGTGGCGTATATGTAACCATCTTACTTAACGTTAATGTTTATCTCAGTTGAGGTTAGGAAGGTTGTTATGCGTCTCGACAGATTTACCAGTAAATTCCAGATAGCAATTTCTGACGCCCAGTCACTCGCACTCGGGCGAGATCATCAATATATTGAACCTGTGCACCTGATGGTGGCGCTGCTTGATCAAAATGGCAGTCCAATTCGTCCGCTGCTAACCATGCTTGACGTTGATGTCATGCAGCTTCGCTCCAAATTGGGTGAAACGCTTGATCGTTTACCAAAAGTGAGCGGGATTGGTGGTGATGTACAGCTTTCCAGCGGTTTAGGTACTTTGTTTAACCTATGTGACAAAGTGGCACAAAAGCGCCAAGACTCTTACATATCTTCTGAGATTTATCTTTTAGCCGCGATTGAAGACCGTGGTCCTCTCGGTCAGATTCTTAAAGAATTTGGTCTGACTGAAAAGAAAGTCTCTGATGCGATTGAGAAGATCCGTGGTGGTCAGAAAGTCAATGACCCGAACGCGGAAGAACTTCGTCAGGCTTTAGAAAAATTTACTATCGATCTTACTGAACGAGCAGAGCAGGGTAAGCTGGACCCTGTTATCGGTCGTGATGATGAGATCCGCAGAACGATCCAAGTCTTGCAACGTCGTACTAAAAACAACCCGGTGATTATTGGTGAACCGGGCGTAGGTAAAACGGCGATTGTTGAAGGTTTAGCACAGCGTATTATTAATAACGAAGTGCCAGAAGGACTTCGCGGACGTCGCGTTCTTTCTCTGGATATGGGCGCGTTAGTCGCGGGGGCGAAATACCGTGGTGAATTTGAAGAGCGTTTGAAATCGGTACTGAATGAGTTAGCCAAAGAAGAGGGTAACATCATTCTGTTTATCGATGAGCTCCATACCATGGTGGGAGCAGGTAAAGGCGAAGGCTCAATGGATGCTGGTAATATGCTGAAACCTGCACTTGCTCGTGGTGAGCTTCACTGTGTCGGTGCAACAACATTAGATGAATACCGTCAGTATATTGAGAAAGATCCTGCACTTGAGCGTCGTTTCCAAAAAGTGTTGGTGGATGAGCCAAGCGTTGCAGACACCATTGCGATTCTGCGTGGTTTGAAAGAGCGCTACGAGCTTCACCATCATGTAGAAATTACTGACCCTGCGATTGTATCGGCGGCAACTTTGTCTCACCGTTATGTTTCGGATCGCCAGTTACCTGATAAAGCGATTGACCTGATCGATGAAGCTGCATCCAGTATTCGTATCCAGATCGATTCTAAACCTGAAGAGTTAGACCGACTAGAACGTCGTATTATTCAGCTTAAGATTGAGCAGCAAGCATTATCGAAAGAGCACGATGAAGCGAGTGAAAAACGCTTAAAAATTCTCAACGAAGATCTTGGTGAGAAAGAGCGAGAATACGCTGAGCTGGAAGAAGTTTGGAAAACGGAAAAAGCAGCACTGTCTGGTACACAACATATCAAAGCCGAGCTGGACCAAGCGCGGACTGACATGGATGTTGCACGACGTGCTGGCGACTTAAACCGTATGTCTGAACTGCAATATGGTCGAATTCCTGAGTTGGAAAAACAACTCGATTTGGCTGCGCAGGCAGAAATGCAGGAAATGACACTGCTACGTAATAAAGTGACTGACACTGAAATTGCCGAAGTTCTTTCTAAGCAAACGGGTATCCCTGTTTCCAAAATGCTTGAAGCAGAGAAAGAGAAACTGCTTCGCATGGAAGACGTGCTGCATAAACGTGTTATTGGTCAGGTAGAAGCGGTTGAAGTGGTATCCAATGCGATTCGCCGTAGCCGTGCCGGGTTATCTGATCCTAACAAACCGATTGGCTCATTCCTGTTCTTAGGTCCAACCGGTGTCGGTAAAACCGAGCTTTGTAAAACACTGGCGCACTTCATGTTTGATAGTGAAGATGCCATGGTGCGTATCGATATGTCTGAGTTTATGGAGAAACACTCTGTGGCTCGTTTGGTTGGTGCACCTCCGGGTTATGTCGGTTATGAAGAGGGCGGTTATCTAACTGAAGCGGTTCGCCGTAAACCCTATTCTGTCATCTTGCTTGATGAGGTAGAAAAAGCGCACCCGGATGTGTTCAATATCTTGCTACAAGTGTTGGATGATGGTCGTTTAACGGATGGTCAAGGTCGTACTGTTGATTTCCGTAATACGGTAGTGATCATGACGTCGAACTTAGGTTCAGCGAGTATTCAGGAAAACTTCGCATCTTTGGATTACCAAGGTATTAAAGAGCGAGTGATGGAAACGGTAAGTAAGCATTTCCGTCCTGAGTTCCTGAACCGTGTTGATGAAAGTGTCGTCTTCCATCCGCTTGGTAGAGAACATATCAAGTCGATTGCTTCTATTCAGTTGGAACGTCTACATAAACGTCTGGCTGATAAAGAGTACGACCTTGAAGTGAGCGATGAAGCGCTAGACTTGATCGCACAGGTTGGTTTTGATCCTGTTTATGGTGCTCGTCCGTTGAAACGTGCGATTCAACAAAATATTGAGAACCCATTAGCGAAGTCAATTTTGTCAGGTCAGTTCTTACCTGGAAAACCGATCAGTCTAGGTGTTCGGGACGGCAATATCATTGCCAGCCAATAATAAGAAAAGCCATGCGAAAGCATGGCTTTAGCCTGATGATAAATCTCAATATTCGTCATTCTAGAATTTCGGAACGAAATATCTGGAATCTAATAACAACAAGCGCTGTAACCAGATTCCAGCTTTCACTGGAATGACGATTTTGGACATTAAGCAAAGTTAGCGTTAATGCGCATTTTTAGGTAATCCTGAGCGGTAATCGGCTCATAAACTTTCTTTGGACCCTGGATGATCTGGTCACGGTTCGCTTGACAGAAGAACGCGATACTGTAGCGAGAATCTTGGTTCTCTTCTGCTGTAGGCATACGTACACGGTGAAGGGTTGATTTCAATAAATCGTCACTCCAACGCATGAGCATGTCACCGATATTGCAACTGATGACCCCAGTTTTTGGCTCAACAGTGCTCCACACCAAATTCTCTTTTGCATCTTTGCCTGCAGCCGCTTGCAAACCACCTTGATTTTCCTGCTGGAATACCATGGTCAGACAGTCAAAGTCTGTATGCGCGCCAGCACGCCAGAATGTACCTTCAGTAGGCACCTCTTTCATTGGCAAATAGTGCAGCATACGTAAAGTACTCAGATAATTTTCTGATTCTCGGTCGTGTGCTTTGGTGAAGAAGTCGCGTTCGAAGCCAAGCTTGTCTGCAAAGCATGACAGGATCTTCATACCGAGTTCCCAAGTTTGGTGCTCAAAAGACCGTAAATGAGATTCAAAGAGTTCAACCTCGTCATCGCTTGGCCACAAACCATCCATGTGTGGCAAAGTAATTTGGTATGACTCTTTTTGATCCGCCGTACCTGTTGATGGGCGAACTTGTTGTCTAAACTCCCATCCTGCATTTAAGCCCTCTTTTAATGGGAACTGCGTTTTTACTTCCATTGGTTGAGAGAAAAACGCTTCGCTTAGCTTAAAGGATTTTTCGATATCTGCTAAAGCAATACCGTGATCAACTAACTGGAAAAAGCCAACTTGCGTTGCGGCATCCCAAAGCTGTTCGGTAATTTCTTCGCGTCGGTTGTCGAAGTCATGCAAGTTGATCATTGGGATCACTGTGTCTGTGGTTTCTAAACCTTGTCCACCAATGGTTGTTTCAAAGTTAAGTTCGTCTAAAAGATATGATTGAGTCATTGTTTTCTCCAATTAAGCATTCGCTTGCTATTGGAGCAATGTCCAGCAATAGCTCAAGAATCCAATCCTTGGTATTACAGACCGCTTCTACTCCGTGTTTCCAGCTGTTTCGACTTTAAAGCTAGGTGTTTTTCGCAGTTTTAAAGTCGTAAAAGCAAATTTGATGTCTTGTTTATCTCTGTTTTTCTTCTTCTGTCAGGCTCCAGGAAAAGAATCCTTTTTGTACCCAGTTGACCGTTTTAAACAGCAACATACTGACTATCGATAGGAACACCAGTGCTGCAAACGCTTGTGGGATTTTGAAATAGGACGTTGAAAACTGAACTAAGTATCCAAGCCCTTTTTCTGCCGCGACGAACTCAGCAATAACAGAGCCGATAACCGCCAAAGTAATCGCAACTTTTACGCCACTGAAAATATGAGGAATCGCATACGGAAGGCGAATTTGCCAAATCGTCTTACTGTTTTTCACACTCAGTGAACGTGATAATTCAATCAGTTCTGGTGGCGTAGCTAACATTCCCGTTGTTGCTGAGACCACGAGTGGGAAGAAGGTAATTAGGCACGTGATAGTGAGGCGAGGTGCATCACCTGTCCCCAAAATTACAATAAGTAGTGGAGCAATCGCCACAACGGGTGTGGACTGGATGATCACAAGAATCGGGAACAAGGCTTTAGTAAGAAACTTAGAGTTCACCATCATAATTGCTAAAGGAATGCTAATCAGAAATGAGATAGCAAATCCAAGTAGTGCAATTCGTAATGTCGCCCATAGGTTATCTAACCATCGCTCCATTGAAACCTGACTGAATGCTAAAGCAATATCACTCGGTGCTGGCAGGATAAATGTTGGAACAGAAAAGGCACGGCAAATTGCTTCCCAAATAGGGATGATGGCTAATATCGCCAGCAAGGGCAGCCAATTCTGTGAAAGTTTAGAAAAAGTTTGTTTCATATCTATTCCTTTAGACACTCTTCGCTAAGCGACCGTTTTACGGATAGGCTCTACGTTGTCCTGAACTTTGCTTTCTGGAACACTGCTTTTTTCTGAACGATAAAAGTATTCGCGAATTTTGTTGGTGTAAGAACCAAACTTTGGATCCTGCAATGTATGAATATCTCTCGGACGAGGCAGATCAACTTTGATTTCCTCTAATACCGTACTTGGGCGAGGACCCATAACGAGTACTTTGTCTGCAAGTAACACAGCTTCGGAGATTGAGTGAGTAATGAATAGAACCGTCTTAGGTTTTTCCATCCAGATTTTTTGCAGCTCAAAACCCATCTCTTCACGGGTTAATGCGTCCAATGCTGAGAAAGGTTCATCCATGATTAAAATATCTGGATTCAGTAACAGAGCACGAGCGATACCCACTCGTTGCTGCATACCGCCAGAAAGCTGATCTGGCATACTGTTTTCAAAGCCCGCTAAACCGACCATATCAAGCAGCTTTTTTGCGTTATTTTGTTCTTTCTTACTTACATAGTTGAACTTGTGTTTAAGAGGGAACAGAACATTGTCCAGGATATTTTTCCAAGGAAGCAGTGTTGGTTTTTGAAAAACGATGCCGATATCTTCTCTTGGGCCAGTAACTGGGTGACCAAAAACGGAAATCTCACCCTGAGTCGGTGTAATTAACCCTGACAGTAGGCGCAGCAAGGTAGACTTGCCGCAACCTGAGGGACCAACGATGGCGACGAACTCATGCTTTTCAACATTGAAGTCGACATCGTTGAGAACCGTAACCGAATGTTTGTCAGAGTTATAGGTATGACCTATACGCTTGAACGAAACAAATGGTTGCATTAGTTCACTCCCTGGTAAAACTGACGATCAACCGCGGTTTCTGGGTCGAGCTTGTTGATATCTATGCCTTGAGCTTCAGCTGTCCATTTCCAAGTTTCATTTAAGCGAGCAGGAGTGAAGTTACCTACACCGTCACGCTTAGAGACTTCATTAAGAACTAAGCCGTGAATAGATTTGATAGTGTCACTTGCCTGTGCTGAATCAACTTCAGGAACCATTTTGGTGACATCAGCACCACTTTGTTCTGGGTGAGACCAGGTATATTCAACCGCTTTTGCGTAAGCTTTTACAAAGCGCTTCACTACATCAGGGTTTTCAGTTATGAACTTGTCGCTAGCGATAATGGATGAAGAGTAAAATTCTAGACCTGCATCGTACCAAGGTAGGACACTCAGTTTCTTACCTGCTTGTTCTGCTTGTTGCTCATTTTTTACTCGGTCTGTCATCCAAGAGATCATGACATCCGACTGACCTGTAATGAGCATAGGGTTAAGTGCACCAGGATCGGCTTTAAGAACTTTTACTTTGTCTTCATCAACACCATTCTTCTTCAACATCAGGGGAAGAAATACGTTTGCTGATGTAAATGGAGACGTAACGACGGTTTTACCTGAGACATCTTTTACTGAATTAATGCCAGAGTCATTGAGTACATAAAAGGCGTAAGGTGCTTTACTAAACAGAGAGTAGATCGCTTTTACCGGAACATTGTCATTTGCTTTAGCTACCAGCAATGCAACGATATCTGCCGAGCCGATATCTGCGGTTCCTGTTGCGATCTTGGTAATTGCATCCGTTGAGCCTTTGCCACCAAGGATGGTGACATCCAGATCTTGTTCGGCGAAAAATCCTTGCTGCACACCGACGTAAACAGGAGCTTTGTCCCCGCCTGGTAGCCAATCAAGCTGGAAAGTCACTTTGTCTGCAGCAAAACTGGTCGCTGAAGTACAAAGCAAAGATAGTACTAAGCTGAGTTTATTGAATTTAGAAATAGTTTTCATAGTTACTCCGTGTCTTCCTTTTCACTGTAAAGTGCGGTCTATACTGACTGCATCTTTCGTTAACTATGAGCAATGTCCTGATACCCAACGGGTATCTAACCGCTTCTACTCACACTTCCTCAATTTGATACAGCAAAGGATGTGCCATAAATTTAAAATCATTGAAATCACCAGTAACTATAATTTAACGACTCATTAACGAGCGGGCGTTTGCTTATATAATAGATGTGATGGTTTTGTATACAATTGAGCGGAGGTATTGGATCTTTTTTGTATGCAACTGCACCGTTGCAATGCATTTCATTCTAAATTGAATTAATTTGGTGCATACCTTAAAGCTAGATACTTGGTAATTGGGTTCTGCTTCGGTGGTCTGCAATTTGCATTGTATACAGAAATGATCAGCAAATGATGTTGGTGATAATGAGTGAGTAGAAGCGGTTAAGAGTATTTATTGGAACTCTGGGACATTGCTCAATAGTTAGTAAAGCGGCATACAAGCTGTTGATGTAATAGGGAAGTCTCCATGAATTATTTAATAAAAAATGCCAACAGCATTTTCTGTGAGCAAAAAGATACAAAAGATATTCGGGTACACAATGGCGTTATTAAAGAGCTAGGGAAAGAGCTAGTTCCTTCTCAGGGTGAAGAAGTCATCGATGCCAGCAATTGCGTTATCTATCCTGGCTTTGTGAATACACATCATCATATAGCTCAATCTGTTTTAAAAGGCATACCTGCTGGTATTAATGATGGACTGGGAGATTGGCTTGCAAGCGTGCCTTATCGTTATTGGCCACAAATTACGCCAGATATCATGTATTCAGCAGCTAAGCTCGGTTTCTATGAACTATTACGTTCAGGCGCCACCACTTGTGCGGACCATCATTACTTATATCACGCTAACTCGACTCAAGAGTTAGAAGATGCTGTATGGCAAGCTGCAGATGAGATGGGGATACGTTTAGTGCTTTGTCGTGGCGGTGCAACGGTAAAAGGAACGCATAAAGGTTTAGCCAAAGCTGGCGTAGAGCCTGAATCGGCAGAAACGATGATTGATCGATTGGAAAGCAGCCGTAGTCGTTATCATCAAGAAGGTGCTTTGGCGATGCGTAAGTTGGTGGTTGCTCCTACGACTATTGCTCATTCATCGACGCCAGATGACCTGCGACTGCTAGCCGAATATGCAAGAAGTCAAAAGCTAAGAATGCATTCACACATGCTGGAAGTTGATTTCGATAATGAACAGTCTTTAGCTAAATATGGAAAAGGGATTGTTGAGTTCGCAGAAAGTTGTGGCTGGTTAGGTGAAGACGTCTGGTTTGCACACTTGGTGAAAGCGACGGAACAAGACGTTAAGCTACTCGCGGAAACAAAAACCGGCATTGCTCACTGTCCAACATCCAATTGTCGCTTGGGCAGTGGTATTGCACCTGTTATTAACATGGCGAAAGCTGGAATGCCTATATCTATCGGTGTAGACGGTTCCGCTTCTGCAGAATCAGGTTCAATGCTTCAAGAGCTGAATCTAACTTGGTTATTACACAGAACTCAACATGGGCCTAAAGCGACTACATTAGATCAAGTATTAGAGTGGGGTACAAAAGGCGGTGCTGAGATTTTAGGTCTTGAAGATGTCGGAACAATAAAAGAAGGTTTCGCTGCCGACTTTGTTTTATACGATATTAATCAGCCTCGCTTATCTGGTTGCCATGATACTTTGCTGTCACCTCTAATGGCAGGAGAGCCTTCTTATATAAAGGCGAGTTTTGTTAACGGTAAAATTGTGTATCGATATAGTGAAGAAGACCAATATCAGTATTTAGTCTCTGAAGTGCGAGAAGCTATCTCACAACTAAATAAGCGAGTTTTCGATTTAGAAGCTAAAAGCTAGTCACTTCGTACAGATAAACCTCGATTTGTTTCTTATTTAACCGTTCAGTCTAAAAAGTTCGTTTTTAGGCTGAATTCCCCTTGCCAACTCTTTTTTCCTCCCTATAATTCGCCTCCGTTGTCCGACAAAACTTCTAGAAAGAATGTTGGAAAACATGACGGAAAGTTAAAATTCTTAACCTAAAGAAAATTAACTAAAAAAGTGGTTGACTCTGAATGTTTACTCGCTAAAATGACCGTCCGTTTTGAGAGGAATGCCTCGCAAAACGAAGCTCTTTAACAATTTAAACCTATCAATCTGTGTGGGCACTCGTTGATGAAAATCAAAGTTAAGTCTTTGTTCTTG
>JBLXHN010000006.1:0-182059 GCA_048259585.1 Vibrio sp.
TCAATAAGACTTTATCTAGTAAAAAATTTAGTGGAGCGGTAGTTCAGTTGGTTAGAATACCGGCCTGTCACGCCGGGGGTCGCGGGTTCGAGTCCCGTCCGCTCCGCCACTCTTTCTTTATTAAAGAAAGTGAGAGTCGTCTCATTAAAAACGAACTGCAGGGGTGTAGCTCCAATTGGCAGAGCAGCGGATTCCAAATCCGCGTGTTGGGAGTTCGAATCTCTCCACCCCTGCCATTATTAGAAGCCTCAGTCGCAAGACTGGGGCTTTTTCACGTTTGTAGTTTGGGTACTTGAGTATTTAGTTCTGATTAGCAGAGCAGCGGATTCCGCGAATACCTAAAATCAGCGCGTGTTGTGAACTGCATTTTAGTTTGCGATAAAAATAAAGCTGCAGCATGTGTATTACTGCAGCTTCAATTAGAGTGCTCATGCATACTATATGAGCGTTAGTTTGGTGTTTCTCCACATTCTGTTTGCTGGTCTTCAACGCCTTTTAGTCGTAATCGCAGTGCTTCGTGTCTTTTAAGTTTATGTTGTTTTTCTACCGCAAACTCTTTCGCTAGATTACTAACTGTTTCTTTGTCTACCTCAAAATGACGTTGTTCATTGGCGAGCAAAGGCTGAGTTGCTGGCTGCGAGTAAATGATGAGTTCATCAGGTATTAAAGAGTTTAATCCTTCTATGGCAGGGTGCGCCTGAATGCGGATCTCGCCAGCGTTAAGAGAGGTTCGGATTAATGCCGGTGCTGTTCCCCATTCAACGGTTCTTGGGTTGGAATCCGCTCTATCCGAAGTAATAAGTTCAGCTTCACCTAGAACGGTAAATTTTACTTTGCTTCTCGCTAGGCGTTTTATATTGCCACTGTCATCTGTGACCTCAGCAATAATAGTTACGAGTTGAGAACCATTAGCAACGACTGATGAATCTTTATCGAGTAGGCGTAAGCGGATACGAGTTGGCCTGCGCGCGGGATATTTCACTTCTTTGCAAACGACATTACCATCGACGAGCCCTTCTGCAATTAGGCAGGCTTGTTCAAACTGTTCCGCTCTATGTTTGTCTTTGATGGTCATAAAATCATAAACATTCTTGAACACTGCTGGAGTATATGGAATGCCCGGCTCATCGTTTTTAACCGTGATAGTTCCTATTTCTTTGCCACAGAAAGTTAAGCGTACTTGTTCTGCATTACAGCAGACAATGACATCTGCTGAAGATATTGGTGTGAGTTCATGCAAGATTGCAATGTGATAACCACTTTCTGCAATGGGGTGAGTAATTAGGGGGTTCCTTTGGCAACGGAAGATATCATAAGAATATTTCTGTTGACGAAACGAATCCATAATCCCGCCCCAGAACTGTTCTGGATGGTACCCTCTTTGATGATCGAATCCATGCCAAAGTGTGCCACCCACATGCTGTCTAGGTGTTCTATATAAAGTGTTAATGCTGGTAGCATACTGGTGTGCGCCATCTCCAGAACCAAGAGCATAGTGCATAGCTTGAACTATCTGCGCCTGTTCTCCCCAACTACGATGGACACGGCTACTGGAGTTGTGAGAGTTCCAATCATCAACATTATCTCCCCACTCGCGGGTGAAACTCGGTTTACCTTTGAACAAGTCAAAAGCAATTTGGTCCGATTCCAATGACTCTTTTCTCATTTGGTTTGGGTGAGCATAAACCATGTCTGAATACTGTTCTGCACCGAGGTAGCTGTCGAGTGGAACGATAGCTCCGTATGGAAATTCTTCATGTACTATGTGATAAATGTCTTTCAGAAATTGTTTTGGTTGGTGTGTTTCATTTAGTGCTGGCTCGAAAGCCATTACTGATGCGTGATTACGATCTCGACGAATTTTTTGTCTGATGTTCAGTTTTGCTTGAGATATAAATACTGGGGAGTTGTTCCAGAATTGCCAACCTATTGATGGTATTAGCAGCAGCATACCAAGTTCGTCAGCTGCATCCATAAAGGCTGGGGACTGAGGATAGTGAGCCGTGCGTATTACGCGCATACCGGCGTCTCTTAACTTTTTCACATCATGCCAATGCATATTGTTACTTAATGCTGTTCCTACATAAGCATGATATTGGTGTCTATTTACACCGATGAGTTTGTCTTCAAACGCCTGCCCATTAATGTATAGCCCTTGGTCCCCACGCACCTCGATAGAACGGATTCCAATTCTAATTCGCACTTCATCTATTTTTTGTTCTTGATGATCAAATAGCGAACACTCTAACCAGTAAAGATAAGGTTGATCGGGGTGCCAAAGTGTTGGTGCTTCAATGGTTAACGATTGGGTAATGTGTTGATTGCTTCGTGCATCTAGTGCCAGTCTCTTTTCTGTCGACGATATTTTCTGCCCTAGATGATCAATTAGACTGGTATTGAGAGTTAAGTTTATAGATTGGTTTTCGGCATTTGCTAAATGAGATTGAATATTTACTGTCGCACTATCCGATGAGACATTTTCAAAGTGAACAAAAACACCCCCACCAGAGACTTCATTTACTTGATTTGCATGAGTAATGTAAGTGTTTGCTGTCGTATAAAGCCAAACATTACGATACATTCCTCCCACATAAGTGAAGTCGAGCTCTGATTGATTTTTCCCAGCAGGAAAATTAGGGTCATCACTATTATCTGCCAACACGCATATAACGTTGGTTGTTCCGATTTTAACAAAGTCGGTGATATCCAAAACCATACCAAGAAAACCTTCAAAGTTTT
Source organism: Vibrio sp. (assembly GCA_048259585.1). Classification (GTDB taxonomy): domain Bacteria; phylum Pseudomonadota; class Gammaproteobacteria; order Enterobacterales; family Vibrionaceae; genus Vibrio. Next base: position 2,740 of record JBLXHN010000006.1, read on the forward strand.
CTCTTATTAGTTGGCCATTTATCCAGACCTTAGATTTGCCTTGGATGGCTTCAAAGTTGATAAAGATCCGTTTGTTTGCAAACTCTTCCGACAAATCGAAATGTTTACGATACCAAACCTCACCTTGGTAATTGATTGAACCGCTCGCATCTTCTGGAAGTATTTCTACGCTGTGTGGGGCGTTGATAATTTCCCACTCACTGTCGTCTGTTGATACGTTATGTCCTTGCAGCAGCTTACCTTGGTGAAACCGCCAACCTGTACCAAAATTGAATAGTGTTCTAGGGCTTGATTCCGTATGGAAAAAACCAGCGGTGGAAAACTGAGGTTGATGTCCTTTTAACGGTGTATTGTTAGGGATATAAAGATGAGACTGACAGGCTAGATGTTCATGGGCATTTAAGTTTGCCATTAGTAGGGTCCTTGGAATTAGACTAAAAATCAACGTACTTTCAATAAAGTAATTTTGTGGTGACAGAAATAACTATTAGATAGGCGTTGAAGAAAATGATGAAACACGAGTATTTTATAAATTTAAGTGGTTCGATTTATGTCTATTTTGAAAGCTTTCGATGAGCATCATGAAAATATCAAAATTGTTTTAATGGTTTCGATGGCTAAAAGTTTGATGTGTATGGCAACGGTTGTGGGCATTAGATAGTTGTTACAATTTTTGATTGAAATAACATTATTAAGCTAAAAGTGGTGGGCTAAGCTATGAAATGTTAGAGCGAATAATTTTCAATGAGTATAAGGACATTCCATGAAACAACATATCGATGTATCAGCTCAACAAAGGCAGAAAACTAGAGAGATTCCTCAAGAAGCGTTCGATTGGTACGACGAATATGCTCATGGAATCATTGATCGACGTGAGTTCATGAAACGATTGTCGGGTTTAGCGGTACTTGGTTTTAGTATGACAGTGCTAACTTCCGCTCTGTTACCTAATTATGCTTTAGCTGAGCAGGTTTCTTTCAACGATTCAAAGATTAAAGCGACCTATGTAGAGTTTGATTCACCTAAAGGACACGGTAAGGGTAGAGGTTATTTAGTGATGCCTCGTGAGTTGCAAGGAACTGCACCTGTCGTTCTAGTTGTGCATGAGAACCGAGGTTTGAATCCCTATATCGAAGATGTCGCTCGACGTTTGGCGATGAACGGCTATATTGCTTTCGCACCTGATGCGTTATTCCCTCTAGGAGGCTATCCGGGAAATGATGATGACGGGAGAGCAATGCAAAGCAGTATGGACAAAGCCAAAATTGAAGAAGACTTTATCGCTGCTGCTAAGTTTATCAAGTTGCATTCCAGTAGCTCTGGTAAGTTAGGTGCTGTGGGGTTCTGCTTTGGTGGCTATGTGGTTAATATGCTCGCTGCAACTATGCCGGATGAGCTGAATGCAGGCGTTCCTTTCTATGGTACTCCGGCTGCTGAGAGTATTCGTGATCAAGTTAAAGGACCATTATTAATTCAGTTTACAGAGCTAGATAAGCGTGTGAATAGCACATGGCCTGATTACGAGAAAGTTTTAATTGCTAACAATGTACCGTATGAAGCTCATATTTACCCCGGGGTGAATCATGGCTTTCACAATGATTCTACAGGTCGCTACAACGAAGAAGCAGCCGAGTTAGCTTGGGAAAGAACGTTAGTCTTTTTCGATAAACATTTAAGTGCGTAATTTTACTTTGGGCTCTTTATACCTTAAGTATCTTGAGGATACTTAGGTATAAAGAGCCTATCAAACACTTACAGTCGCTCCTCTATTTTGAAGCTGTTATGATGTGATGCCAATGCCTGCAAATCATTCATGAATTATGCTTGCTAAAACCCTTTATACCTTCGTTAGAATTTTTGTAATTAGGCCCACTAATAACTGCAAATTCTGCCTTGTTCTAAAGGGTTTTATCTAACCATAATGCCAATCCCTGATTCACAGGTATTGGCATAAATAGAAGAGGAAGTTATTGATGCCACATTTACGTTTTCGTGCTGTTGAACCGCAAACAGTGCAAGCTTTATCCGCTCCACTGACCGATGCCCTACTGCCGCTAATGAAATCTCCGCGTGAAGATTTTACTTTCGAATATATTTACACCACCTTTTATCAGGAAGGGGAAGTCACTCAGGCATACCCGTTTGTGGAAGTGCTTTGGTTTGAGCGTGGTCAGGAAGTCAAAGACCAGTCTGCCGAAATTATTACTCAACAGGTAAGAAGCATCGTTGGCGAAGATGTGGATGTTGCGGTAATTTTCACCGCACTTAACCCTACTGACTATTACGATAACGGCGAACATTATTAAGGAGACATGATGAATCAAGTTGTCGACACAATTAAAGGTCACCGTTCTATTCGTGCATTTAAAGATGAACCTATCTCTCCTGAACAACTGAATACGATTCTTGAATCTGGGATTGCAGCATCGAGTTCAAGTTTATTGCAGGTTGTATCGGTGATTCGTGTGACCGATAAACAGAAGCGAGAAAAGTTGGCGGAGTTGGCTGGCAATCAAAAGTATGTAGCTACTGCTGCTGAATTTCTGGTGTTCTGTATTGATTATCAGCGTCATTGTGAAATGAACCCGAATGTAAAACCTGAGTTTACTGAGCTTACTTTGATTGGCGCAGTTGATTCAGGAATTATGGCGCAGAATTGTCTGTTAGCCGCTGAATCGATGGGGTTAGGTGGAGTTTATATTGGTGGATTACGTAATTCACCTAAAGCAGTGGATGAGTTATTGGAGCTACCTAAATACACAGCAATTCTATTTGGAATGTGTTTGGGACATCCAGATCAAGACCCACAATTAAAACCTCGTTTAGGTGCGAATGTGATTGTGCATGAAAATACCTATAAGCCGTTAGATAAAGCTGCGATTGAAGAATATGACCAGACTATGCTCGATTACTATCAAAGTCGTTTGAGCAATACCAAGCAACAAGGTTGGTCTGAGCAGATTACTGGCAAGCTAAGTCAGGAATCTCGCCCACATATGTTGGGTTACCTGAACAGTAAAGGTTTGACTCAAAAGTAGCTAACAACAGATAAAACAAAGCCCAGTCAATTGGCTGGGCTTCTTCTTTAAAACTTATAGAAAATTAAGCTAAACCTTGAATGATAACAAATTTCTCAAGTAGCTCTTCTTCAGTTTCTACATGGTTCGGGTCAGTGATAATACATTTAGTGATTGGACAAACTGACTGACAGGTCGGCTTATCGTAGTGTCCCTTACATTCAGTACAAAGTGCTGGGTCAATTTCAAAAATTGAGTCACCCATACTGATTGCACCATTTGGACACTCAGGGTCACACATATCACAGTTAATGCATTTATCAGTGATCAGCAAAGCCATGATTACTTACCTGTTGGGTTACGGGTATCCTGACCTGCATTTAGGTTACGCATTAACAGGCCGTATTCTAGGTCCATATCTTCTGGAACAGGGATGAATACGAAGTGGCCGTTTCCTTTTGCGTCTTCCACTTTTTCTGACTTACGGTTTTCCATTGCTTCCAGAGTGAAAACAACATTACCTTTTGGCGTCATCAACTCTAAGCTGTCGCCAACGATAAATTTGTTTTTCACTTCAACTTCCGCCATATCACCGCGGCGTTTACCCGTAAATTCACCAACAAATTGCTGAGCATCAGAGACAGAGTAGCCGTAGTCATAGTTTTGGTAAGCATCGTGAGTATGACGACGTAAGAAACCTTCCGTGTAACCACGGTGAGCTAGGCTTTCTAGTGTACCCATTAGGTTTTCATCGAATGGCTTGCCTGCAACCGCGTCGTCGATAGCTTTACGGTAAACTTGCGCAGTACGAGCACAGTAGTAGAAAGACTTAGTACGACCTTCAATTTTCAATGAGTGAACACCCATCTTAGTCAGACGCTCGACGTGTTGTACGGCACGTAGGTCTTTCGAGTTCATGATGTATGTGCCGTGCTCGTCTTCGTAAGCTGCCATCTTTTCTTCTGGACGGTGAGCTTCAGAAAGAAGAACCACTTCATCCGTTGGTTTGCCACGACCGATAGTGGTTTCAGGGCGCTCGTCCTGAACTTCAACCGGTTGTGCTTCAGATGGGTCGAATTTCTCAACGATGTCACCAGCGTCGTTTTCTTTGCCTTCTTCAACTTTGTATTCCCAACGACATGCGTTAGTACATGTACCTTGGTTAGGGTCACGTTTGTTGATGTAACCAGACAATAGGCAGCGGCCAGAGTAGGCCATGCATAGAGCACCGTGAACGAAAACTTCAAGTTCGGTTTCAGGACAGTGCTCGCGAATTTCTTCGATTTCTTCTAGAGAAAGCTCACGAGAAACAATTACACGCTCAACGCCGTTCGCTGCCCAGAATTTTACTGTTGCCCAGTTTACTGCGTTTGCTTGAACGGATAGGTGAATCGGCATCTCGGGGAATGCTTCACGGACCATCATGATTAGACCTGGGTCAGACATGATTAGCGCGTCTGGGCCCATTTCTACAACCGGTTTAAGGTCGCGAATGAAGGTTTTTAGTTTAGAGTTGTGCGGTTGAATGTTACATACCACGTAAAGCTTTTTGCCAAGGGCATGAGCTTCGTTGATACCAATTTGTAGGTTTTCGTGGTTGAACTCGTTGTTACGTACGCGAAGGCTGTAGCGAGGTTGGCCAGCGTATACCGCGTCTGCGCCGTAGGCAAATGCGTAACGCATGTTTTTAAGGCTACCTGCCGGTGATAGTAGCTCTGGTACGAATGCTTTCTCAGTTGTCATGTGTAATTCTCTTAGTCTGATCTCAAGTCAGGCCTATTCCACCATATGGAATAGGGGCGCAAATTTTACGTCAAAATGTGAGCTATGCCTAGTAAAGAATAAGAAAGGGTTGGGGAGGGAGTTGGTAGAAGCTGACTCCGCAGAAACGGAGTCAGTATAGAAAGAAGTACAAAAGATTAAGCGTCAGCTTGTGGAAGTCCACCAAGCACTTCAAATAGATTTGGTAAGAATGCAGAGAATTCACCACACAGTAATGAGAAGTCAGCATCAAGACGAGCCGCTTGATCTTCACGAGGAATATCTTCGTTTTGGTCTTTTAGTTCATCACTGTACTGAAGGCGTTTTAGACTGCAATCTTCTGCAAGCACAAAGCTCAAACGATCTTGCCAGTTAAGTGCCAGTTTAGTGACGACTTTATTTGCCTGAATATGACTTAGAATCTCGTCGCTGGTTAGCTCTTGCTTCTTACAACGAATCACAGCACCATCATCTAAGAAAGATTTCAGTTCAGCCTCATCCAATAATTGGAAGCCTTGTGGAAGGTTGCCATCTTTAACCCATTCCGTCATTGTCGTTTCCACCGCGACTTCTGGAATTGCAGGAACCACTGGCAGGCTACCCATACTCTTACGAAGCAGGGCTAATACGTCTTCTGCCTTTTTGTAGCTGCTTGCATCGACCAAAATCAAACCTTGTTTTGGCATGATAAGAACGTAAGTTAGATGGCTACGGCTAAATGCACGAGGAAGAAGATCGATGATGATTTCATCTTTGATGTTGTCTTTTTCTGTCTTCTTAAGAGGGCGACCCTCTTCGGCTTCTAACATCGCCACTTTGTCATTCATTGATTCTTTGATGACAGAAGCTGGAAGCATTTTTTCTTCTTTCTTGGCACAGATGAGAATGCGGTCTTCGCTTACGTGCGTCATCATGTCGCCATGTTTACCTAGCGCATGAACCCAACCAAATTTTTGCTTGTCCTGGCTGCCGCAAGGCGTGAAACGGAATTCTTCTAGCTGTTTTTCTAGCTGATCAGCGTTGAATTTGACATCGCGGTTGACACGATAAGCCATACAGTTTTTAAACCACATATCTTTTCTTTTCCTTATTCGAAAGCTCAACATCATAGGGGATTTCGCTATGAATGTCTTATCTGAAATTTGAAAAATCTCGACTAATATAAAACGATGAAGGTGATGAGAAACTTATATTAAAAATTGTTTGCAACAGTCACAAAAGTGTCATAATGATTTCCCATAATGCATATAACCAAGTGACCTAAAAATACTTGGGTATACTGTCGATTAAAAATAAAGGTTATTCAATTATGTCTAGAAGGATTCTGGTTGTTGAAGACGAAGCGCCAATTCGTGAGATGTTATGCTTTGTTCTTGAACAGAAAGGCTACCAAGCAGTTGAAGCAGAAGACTACGATACTGCGGTAGAGAGATTAGCTGAACCCTTCCCTGATCTTGTTTTACTAGATTGGATGCTACCTGGTGGTAGTGGCATTAACTTTATCAAACATATGAAGCGTGAAGAGCTGACTCGTAACATTCCGGTTGTGATGTTAACCGCGCGAGGTGAAGAAGAAGATAAAGTTCGTGGTTTAGAAGTGGGTGCTGATGATTACATCACTAAACCATTTTCTCCCAAAGAGCTCGTTGCTCGCTTAAAAGCAGTGATTCGTCGTGTGACACCAACAGCGCTAGAAGAACTGATTGATGTCCAAGGCTTGAAATTAGACCCTGTATCACACCGTGTAACCGCGAACGATATTCCGTTGGATATGGGGCCGACCGAATTCAAAATGCTGCACTTCTTCATGACCCATCAAGAGAGAGTCTACAGCCGTGAGCAGTTATTGAATAACGTATGGGGTACCAACGTATATGTTGAAGACCGTACTGTTGATGTTCACATTCGCCGACTGCGTAAAGCACTTGAAGAAGCTGGTCATGATAAGCTTATTCAAACAGTGCGTGGCGCAGGCTATCGCTTTTCAACTAAAGCTTAAAAGTAAAATAGGGCTCAAAGGATCGATTTCGATACATTATGGTTGAACGGTTAACTTGGAAAAAGCTGGCCTGGGGGCTGGCTTTTTTTTACCTTCCATGGGTAGTGGTTGGATGGATATTTGGATATATGCCGTGGTTGCTTTTTACTGCCACGGTAATACAACTTTTATGGCACCTGCATAATCAGGTTCGCCTTTCTGCTTGGCTATGGGACGAAAAGCGCCTTACGCCACCTTCGGGTTCCGGAGATTGGGAGTCATTATTCAACGGTATTTACCGACTGCAACAGCGTCAGCGTAAAAAACGTAAAGAGTTGACTAACTTAATTCGTCGTTTCCGTAATGGTGCTGAATCATTGCCTGATGCGGTTGTTGTTTTCCGAAGCGAAGGTAACATCGTGTGGTGTAACCGACTTGCTCAGCATTTGTTGGGTTTTCGGTGGCCGGATGATTCCGGACAACCGATTTCAAACCTGATCCGTACTCCGGATTTTATCAAGTATCTGCAAAAAGACGATTTTTCTGAACCTCTGGAAATGCGTTCGCCACTGAATGTCGAACGCATGCTTGAATTACGTATCGTGCCTTACACTGAAGGCGAGCATCTGATGGTGGTACGTGATGTGACTCAGCTTAAGCAACTGGAAGGTATGCGTCGAAATTTCTTTGCTAACGTCTCTCATGAGTTGCGTACCCCCATGACCGTGCTGCAAGGTTATTTGGAAATGACGGAAGATGCGGATGTTTTGGCAGGTCCTATGTGGCCGAAAGCGCACGGTGTAATGACCGAGCAGTTGAATCGAATGAATAGTCTGGTGAATCAACTACTCACGCTTTCCAAGATTGAAGCCGCGCCTATGCATGAGCTTGAAGATGTGATTGACGTGCCGGGAATGTTGGAAATTCTAGAGAAAGAGGCCGTGAGTTTAAGTGGTAGTGATGAGCATAAGTTGAAATTTGACGTTGATAAGCAACTGAAAGTTTTGGCAGATGAAGACCAACTGCGCAGTGCAATCTCTAACTTGGTATACAACGCTGTTAAATACACTCCACCAGGAGCTGAAGTGAATGTTCGTTGGTATCAAACCGCGCAAGGAGCATGTCTTGAGGTTGAAGACAAAGGTGATGGTATTGAACCACAGCACTTGCATCGTTTGACGGAACGTTTCTATCGAGTCGATAAAGCACGTTCTCGTGATACAGGTGGCAGTGGGTTAGGTTTAGCTATTGTTAAACATGCATTGTCACATCATGATTCGCATTTAGACATTACCAGTGAAGTGGGTAAGGGAAGCAAGTTTTCTTTTGTTCTTCCTAAGCGATTGGTTGTCCGATGAAGAAACTGACGCAACTGATTGTTGCTGTATTATTGTTTGCGTCTCAGCTCACTTTCGCGGCTGATGACTTAGAAGACTACACCAAGGCTTCGGGAGTAGCAGGTAGCTTATTAACCGTGGGCTCAGATACATTGGCAGGAATGACGACCTTATGGGTCGAAGAGTTTCAGAATGTTTATCCAAATGTGGACTCTCAAGTACAAGCATCGGGTTCAGCAACCGCTCCGCCAGCTTTAACGGAGGGGACCGCTCAATTTGGACCAATGAGTCGCCCAATGAGAATGAGTGAGATTGAAGCTTTTGAACGCGCACATGGTTATAAACCGACCGAATTACGCGTCGCCATTGATGCTATTGGTGTGTTTGTTCATCGAGACAATCCAATTCAAGGGCTGAATTTCACGCAGTTAGATAGTATCTTTTCTCAGACACTTCGTTGTGGTGCGACAAAAACGTCTAATACATGGCAAGACTTAGGATTGAGCTATGATTGGGCTAAACGCGGTATTCAAATGTTTGGTCGAAACTCAGTGTCTGGCACTTATGGGTACTTTAAGCAAAATGCACTGTGCGGTGGTGATTTTAAGCGTAATGTGAATGAACAGCCAGGCTCGGCATCTGTGGTGCAGTCTGTAGCGTCGTCAATTAACACCATAGGTTATTCTGGGGTAGGATATAAGGTATCAGGTGTAAAACTCATTCCTATAGCTAAAGAAGGGAGTGATTATGTCATGCCTACCCATCAAAATATTTTGTCTGGAAAGTATCCACTTTCTCGCTATCTGTTTGTTTATGTGAACAAGCACCCCGTGCGAGACTTAACGCCAATTCAACGTGAGTTTATTCGTTTTATTTTTTCTAAGCAGGGACAAAGCTTGGTAGCAAAAGACGGTTATTTGCCGATTTCTGCTGAAATCGCAAAACAAGAATTACAAAAGGTTGGAATTGAGTAGTTAACTCCCCTTGTAAACAGACATAAAAGTAGCCTCAACAACGAGGCTACTTTTATGTCATTAGAACACTAAACTCCAACCAACTGAGCGCCAATAGTCTTGCTCGGTTAATAAATCGGCATGCAAAAGTTTATTGTTTTCAAGCCAATCGGCCTCTTCACAGCAGAGTGTCCATTCATCATCCTTTGCGCTAAGGGTTAAAGGTGGTAGCGACTCATCATTCCGTTGTCCATTGACTAAAATCGCTAAACGTAACACCCGAATCAATCCAATGATGTGTTTTTTCTTGAACAGAGAAAAATCGACCATTTCATTGAGCTTTAATGCTTTACGTTGAAAACGAGCTAAGGTTGATAACACCAGCTGCTGTTCACTGTTAAAGCCCGGCATATTGGTATGGCGAAGTATGTAAGAGGAGTGGCGATGGAAAGCCTGTAAGCTGATGCTCAAGCCCACTTCATGCAATAGAGCGCTCCACTCAAGCAGATCAAACAGTTCACTTTTCTTCTTCAGACCAAGCTCGGAGGAGACATTATCTAAAAAGTCTTTCGCATAACCTCTTACCTTAGCGGCATGCTCTAGGTCTACGAGGTGTTTAGCTGCAAGGTTCTCGGTGGTGCGCAAACGAATATCGGAATACTTAAAGCGATCTTCCATTTCATACAGAAGTCCTTCACGAAGCGCACCATCAGAAAAATGCATCTCCTTAATGTGAAGGTCCTTAAAAATTGCTGAAAGAATCGCGACTCCGGCTGCAAATACGGGTTTGCGATCATCGGTAAGAGAAGGCAAATTGATATCGTCGATCTTCTCCCACTCACATAACTTATCGATGAGTTTATGGAGACGTTCGGATGTGATGATTCCATCTTCATCACCGAGATCAATCAATACTTCGCGAATGGCTTTAATGGTTCCTGATGATCCAAAAGCACTTTGCCATCCCTTTTTACGATACTTTGAAGCCATTGACTCAAGTTTCTGCTCCGCAGCGAGAATCGCTTTAGAGAAGTTTTTTTTAGAGAGCTTACCGTTCGCGAAATGCTGGTGGGTATAGCTGACACAGCCCATCTGCTTACTGTTCACCAGTTCGGCTTCAAAACCTTTGCCAATTATCATTTCAGTACTGCCCCCACCGATATCCACCACTAACATCGAGTCTGATTGAGGCTGGGTGTGGGCTACGCCTAAATAAATCAGACGAGCTTCTTCTGTTCCGGGAATGATCTCAATCGGGAAGGGCATAACGTCTCGAGCGCGCTGAATAAAGATATGAGCATTATTAGCGCGTCGTAAGGTGTGAGTGGCTGCAATGCGAACGTTATCAGGTTCAAAGCCTTGTATGCGCTCGGCAAACATCGCCAAACATTCTAATCCTCTCTCTATTGAAGGGTTATCTAAATTATTTTGTGAATCCAACCCTGAAGCTAATCTTACCCGCTGCTTATGGCGGCTAATCAGTTGTAGATCTTGATCGACTACTTTTGCTACTACCATATGAAAGCTGTTCGAGCCTAAATCAATAGCGGCAATTTCACGAGTTTGGATGGGTTGGTTCATAGGCGAATACTTACTCTTTGTGGGCGCTAGTCCCTTGTTTACGTGTTTGTTTTTCTACATTCTTAAGATAGTCATAAATTGCGATTTGAGAGCGTATTTTTTTACGATTGCCACGTTTGACGTAGCTATTACTCATTTCTTTATCAATGACCCGAGCTTTTACCGTATCAGTAAACTGGATGTTTAGGATATCGATAATTCTCTGTTTAAGCCTTTCATCACGAATTGGTGCTGTCACTTCGATGCGGTTGTCAATGTTTCTCGTCATCCAGTCGGCAGATGAAATATACACTTGGGGATCTCCGTCGTTGTGTGTGACGACAACACGAGGATGTTCTAGGAAACGGTCAACAATACTGATGATTTCAATGTTGTCGCTGACACCTTCCACTCCTGGTACCAGAGAACACATACCACGGATAATCATACGAATCTTAACGCCAGCTGCGTTTGCCCCGTAAAGCTTATTAATCAATCCTTTATCGACCAAATTGTTTACCTTAATCGTAATGGCTGCATGTTTACCAGCTTTTGCATTCGCGATTTCACCATCGATTAAGCGATAAAGTCGAGTACGCGAGTTGCGTGGTGAAACGATCAAGTGGTTAAACTTGTTTGGGCGGAAAGGGTTCTCAATGTAGTTGAAAACACTACGCACTTCGGTGGTTAACTCTTCATCGGCGGTCAGCAGAGAAAAGTCGGTATAAATACGCGCTGTTTTCTCATGGAAGTTGCCAGTACCAATGTGAGCATATCGAACAAACTCACCGTCTTCTTTACGAGTAATAAGCATGAGCTTGGCATGAATTTTCATACCTGGAGCACCAAAAATAACATGCACTCCAGCTTCGGTTAAGACTTTGGACCATTCAATGTTGGCTTCTTCATCGAATCTAGCTTGCAGCTCAACCACAACCACGACGCGCTTGCCATTATGTACTGCATCGATGAGTGAGTTCATTAAGCGAGAGTCCTTCGCTACCCGATAAACGTTGATTTTGATGCTCACGACTTTAGGGTCGAATGACGCTTGTCTCACCAACTCGGTAATATGTTCAAACGTATGGTAAGGGTAGTGCAGCAGAATATCTTTCGCTCGAATGGCATCAAAGGAGTTTGGATAACCCTCAAAATCTGCACATTTCATCGGCGGTAAAGGTTTGTTTTCTAGGTAATCTCGGCCAACGTTGGGAAAGCTAATAAAGTCTTTGAAGTTGTGGTATCGGCTGCCTGGTTGCAAGCTATCATAATGGGAAATTTGCAGCTTTTCGCACAAGAAGCGCAGCATTTTTTCTGGCATGCCTCGTTCGTAAACAAAACGTACTGGCATTGCGGTGAGTCTTTGACTCAAACCTTCGGACATCTGCTCCAGCAGACTGTATTCAACTTCATGACGTAAATCGTATTCTGCATCACGCGTCATTTTCATTGAGTAGCCGTTGAGCTCATCATAGTCAAAAAAGCCCTGGAAAATGCTTTCCAAACAGTAGCGGATGATATTGTCGAGCAAGATAATGGTTTTACGACGTTTGCCCTTTTGCTCGGGTACCATCACAAAACGTGGCAGATGATCGGTTGGTATTTCGATTAATGCATACTGACAGTGGTGATCTTTTTTGAGTTCAACTGCGATATAGGCGTACTCATCTTTTAGAAACTGAAGTACGTCAATTTCCTCTTTCATCAACAATGGCGTGATATGAGGAAGAACTTCTTTCTCAAAATATTTAGTGATCCACCGTTGCTGAGATTCATCAAGTTGGGTTTCGTTAACCAAGAAAATACGTCTGCGCGCCATTTCTAAGATGAGATCACCGTAGAGCTGATCGAAATCTTGGTTGAGTTTGTTGGCTTTATTTTGCATTTGAGAGAGCAGGTGTTTGGAAATATCATTACTTCCTCGCTCCCTGTTGATCAGTATCATACGTTTTACATCTGCAAATCGTACTTTATAAAACTCGTCCAAATTATTGGAAAATATACCTAAAAAACGAACTCGTTCGATGAGTGGGACGGTTTTATCGGCGGCTTCTTGTAATACTCGCTCATTAAACGACAGCCAACTTAGTTCCTTGTCGATATACAGCTTATCCGTACTCATGTTACACCTTCTGACTAGCCAATTGAGGTTACTTGGGTATATGCAAAATATTGCTTTTATGTGACGCTTTTATTGCAAAAGGACTTTTATTTCTCAGAGTTGTTTTATTTTCAGTTGTTTAATTCACTTTGTAATATAATTGTCACCTAAACGAAATACTATGATAGTCCATAAAAATAGGTAGAGTTTTAAATGGTACAAGCCACATTTTCATTGAAAGATCGTGACCAAAAACGATTGATTAAAGATCGCATGGTACGTCTAGCGGTGACGTGCGGTGGCGTAAGTGTGCTCGGCGCTTTGGTGCTTATTTTCGTTTATCTGGCTTTGGTCGTTTTACCGCTTTTTTCTGATGCAAAACTTGAATCTGACTTTGCAAGCCAGCCTATATCGACTTCCAATCCAAAATATCTTGCTATCGATGAGTATGGTGAGCGTGCCTTTGTTGTCAGTGATAAAGGTAGAGCTGAATTTTGGCTACTTAATCATGAGAAAAGTAGCCCGATTTGGAGTGAACAGCTTAAGATAAATCCAACGCATTTCTCCACGGCATCGTCGAGTTCTAGCTGGTTTGCAATGAGTGATGATCAAAATCGAGTCGTTGTTGTTAGACCACAGTTTGTTTACTCGCTAGCGAAAACCGGGAGAGGTTTTACTCCGGAATTAGAACATTTGCCTCTGGCTGAAAGTTTTAAGCTTGCTCCGGTTGATACGCCAGTCAAACGGTGGAATTTCACTGTTACCGAGTCAGAAGCGGTATTTGCCAGCTACTTAAGTGACCACACTGTTATTGTACGGCGGGCTGACTTAAACCAAGGAACGCAAACGGAAGAGTTTCGTTTTCCTGTTCCATTCGATCACGTTGAACAGTTGCTTCTTACCCCCGATGCCAGAACGCTTTACATCCGCAACGGTTCAGAACTGGTTGTCGCTCTGCGCCAAGGTAATCAGTTTGCTGTTAGAGAAATTGTAGACCTTAGCCAAGGCAATAGTAAGCACAATGTCACTTCAATGACGCTACTTTCAGGTGCTTACTCGCTATTGGTCAGTCATAGTGATGGGCTTGTTTCACAGTGGTTTGACGTTCTGAAAAATGAAGAACGCAAGTTAACGCAAATCCGAGATTTTAAACTGGCTGCTGAAATGACCATGTTACTACCGGATACGTTTAGAAAAGGTTTTTACAGTTTCTACAAAAATGGGACGGTACAAAGTCACTATACAACTAGCGAAAAGTTGGTCATTTTTGAGCGTGCGTACGCTAAAGCACCTCAAATCGCTGCTATGTCAGATAATGAGCATTATTTGGCAACGTTCAGTGACGGGCGTATTAGCGTGGCTAAAGTTGATAATGGCTACCCGGAAGTGTCATTCTCATCGTTGTGGCAAAAGGTTTGGTATGAAAGCTATCCCGAACCCCAATATGTTTGGCAATCGACCTCTGCGGGTGATGATTTTGAAGCTAAGTTCAGTTTAGTACCGATTGCGTTTGGTACTTTAAAAGCGGCTTTTTACGCTATGCTGTTCGCTGTTCCTATCGCAGTATTAGGCGCGATTTATACCGCATACTTTATGGCGCCTAAAATGCGCCGAGTCGTAAAACCAACGGTTGAGCTCATGGAGGCTCTACCTACAGTCATCATTGGCTTCTTAGCCGGGCTTTGGTTTGCACCAATTGTGGAGTCACACTTAGCCTCTATTACTGCTTTAGCTGTATTACTACCTGTTGCGATGCTGGTGGTAGGTTTTGTTTGGTCTTGGTTACCTAAGTCTCTGGTACGTCGTTTCTCAAATGGCTGGCATGCACTGATATTAATTCCGGTTTTGGTGGCTTCCGTCGTATTGGTACTCTCTTTTACCGGAGAAATTGAAGCATTGCTGTTTGAAGGTGATGTACGTTTGTTCTTAGCTTCTCATGGTATCGATTTTGATCAGCGAAATGCACTAGTAGTCGGTTTTGCGATGGGATTTGCCGTGATTCCGACCATTTTCACTATTGCGGAAGACGCCATATTCTCAGTACCCAAGCATCTGTCTGACGGTTCTTTAGCGCTGGGGGCGACCTCGTGGCAAACATTAGTCAATGTGGTGCTGTTGACCGCAAGCCCGGGAATTTTCTCGGCGGTAATGATGGGCTTAGGTCGCGCTGTCGGTGAAACTATGATTGTATTAATGGCTACGGGCAATACACCCATTTTGGACTGGAATATTTTGGAAGGTATGCGAACGCTCTCAGCAACCATTGCTGTCGAGTTACCTGAATCAGAAGTGGGAAGTTCCCACTTTAGAATTTTGTTTTTGGCAGCACTGCTTCTCTTTATGTTTACCTTTGCAGTGAACTCTATCGCCGAGTGGGTGCGTCAGCGTTTGCGTGCTCGATATCGTTCATTGTAGGTGGGAGAGAAGATGTCTTTATTGAAATGGATAAAATCCGGCTCACCTTGGATCTGGTTGACTGGCGGTGCAGTGAGCCTTAGTTTGATTTCTGTACTGGGGTTATTGTTGCTAATTGGTTGGAAAGGTCTGACTTATTTTTGGCCATCGCCTTTATACCAGTGGCAGAGTTTAGAACAGCCAAACCAAGTAATCGTTGGCCAGCTATATGCGAGTGAAAACGTGCCCGTGACTCATCTGCGTGGCATGGACATCAGCTTACCGCAAGAGGTTCTTGATGAAGGTAGCGCGGAACGCTTGAGTATCAAAGTTGCCAACCGTGAGCTCTACTCCGCAGATTTTATTTCCATCTTAGCTGCCAAAGTTTCAAGGCCTAGTAAACCTAAAGGCTGGGCGGTGATTGACCGAACTCGTGACGGACAATTTTTTGGCAAGCCTGTCGGTTTTGAAAAAGCCGGTGGGCAGATTAGCACTTATATTTCAACATTGCTTGAGCGTGGATTGCAAGAAGTTGAGACACTGCGTGAGCAGATTAATACCGTCATTAATCAAGAAATTCGAGTTGTGAGTAGCGCTTCAGAAAAACTTCGTTTGGAGAAACGCCGTTTAGAGTTGAATGGCAAGCTAACTGATGATTTTTTGAAACAGTATGAGGAGAAGCGTGCTGTTTTGGATGTTCAACGCAGGAGTGCAGAACAACATTTAGATCTTCTCCGTACACAGTTGAACCTTCAAGCTTTGCTAGTTGAAGACATGAGTGGCAAAACGGTACGTATCCCTATTAGTCATATTCTGGATTTCTGGTATCCCAATGATATGACGACTATGGATAAGCTTGTCCAATGGAGCAAGCAGGTTTGGGTGTTTTTGTCTGAAGACCCTCGAGAGTCTAACTCCGAAGGAGGGGTGTTCCCTGCGATATTTGGTACTGTATTCTTGGTTCTAATCATGTCAATAATCGTGATGCCATTAGGCGTGATCGCGGCAATTTATCTGCATGAGTACGCTAAAGATAATAATTTCACTCGTATTATTCGGGTCGCGGTAATTAACCTTGCGGGTGTCCCTTCGATTGTTTACGGTGTTTTCGGGTTAGGCTTCTTTGTGTATACCATAGGTTCTTCGATTGATAGTGTTTTCTACGCCGAACGATTACCGGCACCGACATTCGGGACTCCTGGGTTGCTTTGGTCTGCGTTAACCTTAGCGGTTCTGACATTGCCTGTGGTGATTGTAACTACCGAAGAAGGGTTAACGCGCATTCCTAATTCAGTCCGTCATGGTTCGTTAGCACTAGGTGCAACACAGTTTGAAACGATTTGGCGGATTGTGTTACCCATGGCAAGCCCTGCTATGATTACAGGGCTGATACTTGCAATCGCCAGAGCAGCAGGAGAGGTTGCTCCTTTAATGTTGGTGGGGGTTGTTAAGATAGCATCAAGCTTACCCGTTGACGCGGAGTTCCCTTATGTCCATCTTGAACGTAAGTTTATGCATTTAGGTTTTCACATATACGATGTCGGTTTTCAAACCACCAATATTGAAGCAGCTAGACCTTTGGTCTACGCCACGTCGTTTTTACTCGTAACAGTTATCGTAGCGTTGAACTTAACCGCTATCGGTATTCGAAATAACTTACGCGAGAAATATCGTACTTTAGGACAAGATTAAACATGTTTTCCGTTGATCAAACCTTGGGGTATCCAGCCCCTTTGGATGTAAACAATTTAACTGATAAGCAAACATCGATTTCTATCGAAGGATTAAGTTTGTTCTATGGTCACACCAAAGCATTGAGCGACATTTCGATGCGTATACCCAAAGGACAGGTAACTGCGTTTATCGGACCTTCCGGATGCGGGAAATCGACACTATTGCGTTGTATTAACAGAATGAATGACCTTGTAGAAGCTTGCCGCGTTGAAGGTGAAGTTAAGCTACATGGAAAAAACGTTTATCACCCGGATGTCGATGTTGCGACGTTAAGACGCAGAGTTGGTATGGTATTCCAGCGGCCAAATCCGTTTCCTAAATCGATTTACGAAAATGTGGTCTATGGTTTGCGTCTTCAAGGCATCAAAAATAGTCGAACCTTAGATGATGCGGTTGAACGTTCATTACGAGCGGCGGCACTGTGGGATGAAGTCAAACACCGATTGCATGAAAATGCGTTTGGTTTATCCGGTGGTCAGCAGCAGCGGCTCGTCATTGCCAGAGCGATAGCCATTGAGCCAGAAGTGTTGTTGCTGGATGAGCCAACATCGGCACTTGACCCGATATCGACACTCACAATCGAAGAGCTTATTCACGATTTGAAAACCAAATATACCGTGGTGATTGTGACTCACAATATGCAACAGGCTGCTCGGGTCAGTGACCATACTGCCTTTATTCATATGGGAAAATTGATCGAGTACTCAGATACGGACTCTATTTTTACCTCTCCATTGAAAAAGAAAACGGAAGACTACATTACTGGTCGATACGGTTAAACACTCAAACTCTGCGAGTTAAGGATTCATCATGCAGCTAGGTCGTCATATATCTGGTCAATTTAATGTTGAGTTAGAGTCTATTCGTACTCATGTACTGACTATGGGTGGGCTAGTCGAGCAGCAGTTATCGTTTGCGATGCAGGCGGTAAATAAGCAGGATATTGAGCTGGCTCGAAAGGTGGTGCGTGACGATCATAAAGTCAATGCGATGGAAGTGTCTATCGATGAAGCTTGTACTCGTATTATAGCTAAGCGTCAGCCTGCGGCGAAAGACTTACGTTTGATCATGGCTATTATTAAAACCATTACGGATCTTGAACGAATTGGTGATGTGGCGACTAAAATGGCTTATGTCGCAATTGAGAGTCCTTCATCCAAAGAGAGCCAGTTTCAAGTTTCTCTAGAGCCTTTATGCCGTCATGCGATTGCGATGCTGCATCAGGTGTTAGATGCGTTTGCGCGTATGGATGTAGAGGCGGCAGCCGAAGTTTATAAGTTAGATGACAAGTTAGATAAAGAGTACGAAGCGGTGATTCGCCAATTGATGACCTATATGATGGAAGATCCGAAAAACATTCCGCATATTTTACAGGTTATGTGGTCAGCAAGAGCGATAGAGCGGGTGGGCGATCGCTGCCAAAACATCTGTGAGTACATTATTTACTTTGTGAAAGGTAAAGATGTTCGCCATTTAGGCGAACAATCTATTGATGATGTACTTCGTTAAAGTAATTTAATGATGTTATTTACCGCTTGAATGGCTCGGGGGTTGGTAACCGGAACAATGAAATCGTCTAAGTTTTGGTTACCCATTTTAGCGCTATTTTCAATCCGCTCCATCTTACTTGGTCTGGTTGATTTCCCTGATAAATGAACTTCTCTGATGCCTGTTTGCGTGACGATGTCAGCGACATTGTCACTGTTTACACCCGCGCCCGCCATTATCGAGAGTCGTCCGTTAGCAATGCGCACCATATCTTCAATAATCTCTTTGCCAAGAGCGGCACTCGCAGCAAGCCCGGAAGTTAAAACTCTCTCACAACCTAGCTCAGCAATATTTTCGATGGCCTTTTTGTAATCGCTGCATTGATCAATTGCACGGTGGAAGGTCACACCGAGTCCATTTAATCGAGCATGATTAACGATACGTTGTGCTCGTTGCACATCAATATCACCGTTTGTGGTTAGCATGCCAAATACAATGCCTTGTAACCCTGCTTCTGCGGCTGCATCGATATCATAAAGCATGGATTCCATATCATGATCGTCGTAGAGGAAATCCCCTTGCCTAGGACGAATCATCGCATAAACAGGAACAGACGACAGGTTTGCCGCTTGTTTCATGATGCCGAAGCTGGGTGTTAATCCCCCTAGTGCTAATGAAGAACACAGCTCGATTCGGCTCGCACCACCTTGAATGGCATAAGTGAGTGATTCTAGGTTGTCGATACAAACTTCTATTTGGTAGCTCATTACAGACTCGCACACATCGAAAGACATAGGGAGTGTAGCAAGATGAAAACTGTTATGCAGATAATAAAAAAGCTCAAAGCAGATGCTTTGAGCTTTATAAAGACTTTACTTCTTAACTGATTGGCGGTGCGTTATCGCTTTATATATTATCCAACCATTAACCCGAGTTGAGCACTCGAGCTAAGAAGTGATTACTTTTTACCTAAGTCGTCTGAGTGCTCAGACAGGAATGAAGCAACGCCTTTTGGAGATGCATCCATACCAGCTTTACCTTCTTCCCATTGTGCCGGACAAACTTCACCGTGTTTTTGGTGGAAGTTTAGCGCGTCAACCATACGTAGCATTTCATCGATGTTACGACCTAGTGGTAGATCGTTAACTACTTGGTGACGTACAAGACCGTCTTCGTCGATTAGGAAAGAACCACGGAAAGCAACACCTGCTTCTGGGTGCTCAACATCGTAAGCTTTAACGATTTCGTGCTTAACGTCAGCAACTAGAGGGTATTTAACTTGACCGATACCGCCATCAGAGATAGCAGTGTTACGCCATGCGTTGTGAGAGAATTGAGAATCGATAGAAACACCGATTACTTCAACGCCTTTAGCTTGGAAGTCTTCGAAACGCTTATCGAATGCGATCAGTTCTGATGGGCAAACGAACGTGAAGTCTAGAGGGTAGAAGAATACAACAGCTTTCTTACCTTTAGTAAATTCTGCGAAGTTGAAAGTATCTACGATTTCACCGTTACCAAGTACAGCTGCAGCAGTAAAATCAGGGGCTTGACGACCTACTAGTACCATTTTTTTGCTCCTAAGCATAAATATTGATAAGCCGAAACGAATTTGTTCGACTTAGTCCATGTATGTACGAGACAAACTATAGTACATTTTTATATATAGAAAAAAGCGAATTAAATAGATTAACTTAATCGAAAAAAGCGATAATAAAAGTTATCATAGCAATTGAATTTGATACCCCTGAGAATTAATCACCTATATGAATAAATGGCCTAGCCTCAAACAGTTACATTACTTAGTGACATTGCATGAAACTCGTCACTTTAGTGAAGCGGCGAATCGTTGTTTTGTCAGTCAGTCAACACTGAGTAAAGGAATACAAAATCTGGAAGAACTCATTGGCTGCCCACTGTATGAGAAAAAAGATAAGAAGAGTCCGCTTGTTTTTACTCTTGCTGGAGAGCAGGTAGTAAAACGAGGCAGAGAGTTGTTAGCCAAAGGTCAGGATTTAGTTGAAGTGGGTAAGTTGTGTCAAACCGACTCGATGGAAGGGCAATTAAAATTAGGCTGTATTCCAACCATAGCACCATTCTTGCTGGTGGATTTAGTGCAGGAAGTCAATATTCGTTATCCAAAATTGCATTTACTGTTGCGAGAAGATACCACTGCCAACTTGTTACAGGGCTTACGCAATGGTGAGCTGGATGTGCTGATTCTTGCTTTGCCAATGGATATTGGCAATATGGAAAGCCGAGTGGTGGGAAAAGATGCGTTTCGTATGGTGATCAGCCGTAATCAGGCTGATGGCATCCGAGTTCCGATTAAATATGATGATCTCCCTGATGAATCTGTATTCCTTCTCGAAAATGAGCACTGTTTAACTGAGCATGCGGTGTCAGCCTGTAAACTAACCGATAAAGAGAAGATTAACCCGTTTACAGCCACGAGTTTGCATACCTTAGTGCAAATGGTCGCAAATGGCTTGGGAACCACCTTTATACCGCAAATGGCGATTGAGCACGGGTTATTGGAAAATCAAAACCTAGTGATTATTGACCCTCCAGGTCAACAAGCTTATCGGGAAATTGGTTTAATCTGGCGACCAAGTTCCTCTCGAAGTCACACTTTTAACCTTCTCGCGGATCTAGTTTCAGAGATGCTATAGCCATAAGTCTTAATTAATTTAGTCGTGAACTGTTGGTTTTATGAGTTAAAACGCGCTGCATAAGGTGCATTTTTTAGTTTTTTATACTTTTTACTCTCTATCATTTGTGAAATTTCACACAACATAAACGAGTGAAGCTTTCATAAAATTGTAAAAATTCACAAAGTTAATTTTACACTTTTTACACGGTTGTCAGTTTTAAACTGAGCGGCAGTTTTAGTGTTAAACCCTCACTTCTCCAGTGATTTTCATTTATTCAATTTCGTTTCCTTGTGTTTAGTGAACATATTTTTCATAAGAATTAATGTAATTTTATTACGTAACTAATTACATTTTTATGCCAAAGTTAAACTGCCAATAGCGAACCGAACAAAACTTCGAATTTCATCATTAAGTGGTTTTGGCTCTTTCGCCAAACGCCTTTGTGAGATAGTGTTTATTTAGGTTTTATAGACTTATGTCTAGGTTGGGAAGTATTGAAATTGAGTGTGCTTTGAGTGATTGTATAGACACAGGAAGCATGAAAGATTTAAAAAATGAAAATGTAATTTGTAGTTCTAAAGTTACAAATGATTTTCTAACAGAAAGGAAGAAGATATGTTTGCTCAAACGTCAGATTCAAAACCCACGCAGTTGAAGGAATCCGCATTTGGCAGCCGTTTGGAAATTGCCGGGGAGCTTGAACCTCAACATCAAGCCATTTTTCCAGTAGAAGCTCAGAAGTTCTTATCAGAACTGTGTGCAAGATACGCTGGTCGTGTGGATGAGTTGTTAGCGCTGAGAGAACAAAAACAGCAAGCTATCGATAACGGGCAGCTACCAGATTTTCTTACTGAGACACAAGACATTCGTGAGGGAAGCTGGAAAATTCTAAGTATACCGGCTGATTTACAAGATCGCCGTGTAGAAATTACCGGCCCGACAGACAGAAAAATGGTGATTAACGCTTTAAACGCGAACGTGAAAGTGTTTATGGCTGACTTTGAAGATTCCATGGCGCCTGCTTGGGATAAGGTTTTAGACGGTCAAGTGAACCTCCGTGATGCTGTTAACGAAACCATTAGCTATACCAATCCTGACAATGGCAAAAAATACCAGCTAAAAGAAGATCCTGCGGTATTGATCTGCCGTGTGCGTGGACTTCACTTACGTGAAAAGCATGTGACTTTTGATGGCCAGATCATTCCTGGCTCGCTGTTTGATTTCGCTCTGTACTTCTTCAATAACTATAAAGCTCTGCTTAAAAAAGGCAGTGGGCCGTATTTTTACCTGCCGAAGTTGCAGGCCTATCAGGAAGCGAAGTGGTGGAGTGATGTGTTCCACTTTACCGAAGAATATTTTGGTTTAGAAACTGGAACCATCAAAGCAACAGTACTTATTGAAACCCTGCCAGCTGTATTCCAGATGGATGAAATTTTGTTCGCCCTTAAGGAGCACATCGTAGGTTTGAACTGTGGACGCTGGGATTACATCTTTAGCTACATCAAAACATTGAAAAAACACTCTGATCGCGTGCTGCCAGATCGTCAGGTGGTAACCATGGATAAACCATTTCTTAATGCGTATTCACGGCTGTTGATTTACACCTGCCATAAACGAGGTGCTTTTGCGATGGGAGGAATGGCCGCCTTCATCCCAGCAAAAGATCCGCAAGTGAATGCGCAAGTTCAGGAGAAGATTCGTAATGACAAGATGCTAGAAGCAACTAATGGTCATGATGGTACCTGGGTTGCACACCCTGGACTCGCTGATACTGCAATGGCGGTATTTAACCAAGTGTTGGGTGAGCGCAGTAATCAATTGGATGTTAGTCGAATGTCTGATGCACCAATTACCGCTGAAGAGCTATTGGCTCCTTGTGATGGTGTTCGCAGTGAAGAGGGGATGCGCCACAATATTCGCGTAGCGTTGCAATACATCGAAGCGTGGATTTCTGGTAATGGCTGTGTACCTATTTATGGGTTGATGGAAGATGCGGCCACCGCGGAAATATCTCGCGCCTCTATCTGGCAATGGATCCAACACGGAAAATCACTGGATAACGGTCAGCAAGTGACTAAAGACCTTTTCCGTCAATATCTTGCTGAAGAAATCGAGGTTGTGAAATCAGAGTTGGGTGATGAACGTTTTAACTTAGGACGTTTCGAAGAAGCGGCTGAGTTGATGGAGCGACTAACGACCAGTGATGAACTGACCAATTTCTTAACGGTACCGGGTTACGACTATCTGGCGTAACGAGAACTGATTCGAACATAACAAAAACATACTCAAACAACATTTTGAAACAACATTAACGTGAAACAAAAATAGTCAGCTCAATATCAGGGTTTGTAGTACTGATTGCGAAAGGACGCTCATACTAAGAGGGATAGATTATGACACTGACTCGCCGCCAACAAATCGAAGCGTTAGAAAAAGATTGGGCAACGAATCCTCGTTGGAACAACGTAAAACGTACTTACACAGCTGAAGAAGTGGTAAACCTGCGTGGTTCAATTACTCCAGCAAATACCATTGCTCAACGTGGTGCTGATAAGCTTTGGTCACTGGTTAACGGTAGTGCTAAAAAAGGCTACGTGAACTGTTTAGGTGCATTGACCGGTGGTCAAGCGGTACAACAAGCAAAAGCGGGTATTGAGGCGATTTACCTTTCAGGCTGGCAAGTCGCTGCAGACAACAATACAGCATCGACCATGTACCCTGATCAATCACTGTACCCAGTAGATTCTGTTCCAAGTGTGGTTAAGCGCATTAACAACTCTTTCCGTCGTGCTGACCAAATTCAATGGGCGAATGGCACGACTCCTGAAGAAGGTACCGATTACTTCTTGCCGATTGTTGCTGATGCTGAAGCGGGCTTTGGTGGCGTACTGAATGCTTATGAGTTGATGAAGTCGATGATTGAAGCTGGTGCGGCTGGTGTTCACTTTGAGGACCAATTAGCGTCAGTGAAGAAGTGTGGTCATATGGGCGGTAAAGTACTGGTTCCTACTCAGGAAGCGGTTCAGAAACTGGTTGCGGCTCGTCTAGCAGCTGACGTTGCTGGCACTACGACACTGGTTATTGCTCGTACAGATGCAAACGCGGCGGACCTGCTGACTTCGGATTGTGACCCATATGATGCAGATTTTATTGTTGGTGAAAGAACCAGCGAAGGTTTCTATCGCGTTCGTGCGGGTATCGATCAAGCTATTGCACGTGGCTTAGCTTATGCGCCATACGCAGACCTTGTATGGTGTGAGACAGCGAAACCAGATTTGGATGAAGCTCGTAAGTTCGCTGAAGCGATTTTGGCTGAGTATCCCGATCAGCTATTGGCATACAACTGTTCACCTTCATTTAACTGGGAGAAAAATCTGGATGCTGAAACTATCGCTAAGTTCCAGCAGGAGCTTTCGGATATGGGCTACAAGTACCAATTCATTACACTAGCCGGTATTCATAACATGTGGTTCAACATGTTTGAATTGTCACATGCTTATGCTCAAGGTGAAGGTATGCGCCACTATGTTGAGATGGTTCAACGTCCTGAGTTTGCTGCGGCTGAAAAAGGCTACACCTTTGTTGCTCACCAGCAAGAAGTGGGAACAGGCTATTTCGATAAGATGACCAACACTATCCAAGGCGGAAATTCATCGGTTACTGCCCTTACTGGTTCCACTGAAGAAGACCAGTTTTAATCCCCCCTCTCTTAGAGGAAATTAGGGCGAGGCAACATTTCTCGCTCATATGAAAATTTGTTTGTGCAAGAACTTTGAGCGGCTTAGGTCGCTCTTTTTTGTTTGAGTAGGGCTCGAATTCTTAAAATATTTATGGTTAACGATAAAATTAAAAGTAATACAAATAATCAATGTGTGTAATCAGTAATGTAGGGAGTATGTAGGAATATTCTTTTATTCGGTTGTATCAATTTTGATTCATTATTTTTTGTATTTATTTCAATTGGTTATTCTATGGTGCTTTTTTGTCTATGTTTGACTTTGAATAATAGAACAACAACAATCGGCAATGAATTGATCAGTGTTTTATAAGCCTAATTTATTAATTGCTTGTAATAACGCCATCCTATTAATGAGCTGTTGAAATTATAATTTATGAAAGAATTAGTTGCCTTAGTTGTTGATGATAACCCAATACAATTAAGGGCTATTGAGCGTCAATTAAACAAATTTGGTGTGAATAACCTTGTTGCGTGTAAAAGCGGAAAAGAGGCACTGCAAGCAGTTTCTGAACGTAAGTTTGACATTATTTTCAGCGATATCTTAATGCCAGAAATGGATGGCATCACATTCATTCGAAATCTTGATTACATTGGATATGATGGGGCGCTTGCTATTACTAGTGGGGTGGGTAATAGCATCGTTTCTTCTTTAGTTTATATGAGTAAAATGCTAGGTTTTTCTAATGTTTATGAGCTAAATAAACCGGTGTCCAAGCTCGTTTTGGAAGAGATGTTTCAGAAGGAAGCTATTATTAAGAAAAGCGCAATTCGCCACAAAATGAAATCTGTTGATATGGGCGAGTTAGTGGTTGCGTTAAATGACGGTCAGTTTAAAAATTACTATCAGCCTCAGTTGGACTACATGAACAACAAGGTTGTGGGCGTTGAAGCATTAGCACGTTGGGTTCACCCAACGAAAGGCATGATCTTTCCAGACATATTTCTTCCAATGTTACATGACGGCGCCTTAGAGTATCGCCTGTTTAAAGTGGTACTGAATAATGTGCTTGAGGATATCTCACACAATCGCATTGGTTGTTCAGTATCAATCAACGTGACACAGCATGATTTAGAGAATTCTAGCTTCGCTAATTACTTGTTAGGTGAATGTAAAAAATATCAAGTCGATCCGGCACTGATAACTTTGGAGCTAACCGAGCAAGATATTTATAAAGAATCGATAGAAATGATCGCTAACGTAACTCGTATGCGTATACACGGCGTTGGTTTCTCGATTGATGATTTTGGTACAGGAAGCTCTTCTTATCTTAAGCTTTCTCATCTTCCATTTACTGAAATTAAAATTGATAAAAATTTTGTGTTTAACTGCGTTGGAGATGAAACCAAACAGTCGATCATTCGTAGTATGTGTACTTTGTCTAAAAGCATGCACATCAATTTAGTATCTGAAGGTGTTGAAGACGACCAAACATGGAAGCTGATGCAAGGACTCGGTGTTGATGTTTGTCAGGGGTATTATACTGGAAAACCTATGCCGATTGAGGCGTTAAGCTTTATTGATATACCTAAATGCTAAGGTCGTAGAGAAATGAAGCGTCATCTTAATATCGTCTTGTTAGCAATAGTTTCTGCGACTGTCATGTTTTACATTATCTTGACCATGAATATTTCTACTTTGGTTGACAACCGTTTTAGTCGGTTTGATGCGGTAGTGAACTCGTTAAAAATTCGAAAGCAACAAGTCATCATGTTGAGTTTATTTGCTGAATCTGAGCGACATTTACCTGTTTTGGTTATGGATGAGTCTTTAAATGACTATGACATTTTTGTTTACGCATCTGAGGGAAACGAAGCGTTAACAGATAATGAGAAGGTAATTTATCGCGTATTACAACTATCGCAGAAATATCTGCCGGAACTGTTTAGTGATAATAATGTGTCTATGTATTACCGTTCCTACGAAGGTAAAAAACATTTCACTTCAAATCCAATTGATGATTTTCCCGTAGGTGATGATCTATTTAGCATAGAGCGTTGCAGTATCCATGAATCTTGTTCAATTTATGCAAAAAAATACCAGTTAAAAGACCGGATCATTATCTCTCCGGTTTATCGCGATTTACTGACCAATCATTATATCGTCTCTCTCTCGTCACCAGTCAGAGATCATTCGACTAAAGAGATTATTGGTGACTTTGTGGTTGATTTTCGCATTCCAGAAAGCGAGCTATTTGGCAGTGAATTCCACACCGAGAAAAATAACTCTTATAAAACGACGACTTTTCAGTTTACCAAGCTACCTTTTAACCATATTAAATATGAACGAGAATTTATTGCAGATAACCGTACCAAATTTAAGTATGTCCTACCTGCATCATTGTTTGTTATCGAGTTTTCTGGTCTTTGGTTTTTGTTTGTCGTTGTATTTGCACTTGTTTATTGGAAGTGGGCTGATTCACGCTTCAGCCGTTATCAATTAAAAGAAGTGATGATCTCGGCTAATGAAGATGAACTAACAGGGTTATTAAACCGTAAAATTTTTAATGATGAGGTTTTTTTACGTACTGTTTGTGTGAATACGACCAGTGTTATAGCGATAGATGGTAATAAGATAAAGAAAATAAATGATTTACATGGACATGCAGTCGGTGATTTGGCGATTCAGCATATTTCACAGTCGATGAGAGCCGTTTTTCGTGAAACAGATTATCTTATTCGTAATGGTGGTGATGAGTTTATTGCTGTGTTACCTAATTGTGATCGAGAGGTCGCTGAATTATTAGCGCATCAGTTGAAAGAGAAAGTCGTATCAAATGCGGTGGAACCTTTCAATACTCATGTATCAGTATCAACTGGGGTCGCAGTTAAAGAGGAATTTGAAGATATCAAATCGGTTATATCTCGGGCAGATAAAAAGCTTTACGAAGAAAAACGATTATTAAAGCAAGTGAAAAAACACAGCTAAACAACAGCCTCTTTGAGGGCTGAATAGAGAAGACGAATCTGAAAGCGAGTACTAACAAGTGCTCGCTTTTTTGTATCCTGAACAAAGCTAGCTGTTTATAGAGCCGTGAAAATTACGTCGTTCATCCTAAATTGGATTCGTGATATTGAGTTGCAGTTATATTACGAGTTTGCGTCTGATGCCTAGGGTGTTTTACACAAGGTTCTAAACTATTCGGTATGCTGAGTTTTAGTTTGCAGACGGTCAAGAGGAAGGGACACCATTGGAAAAGTAAGTCATATCTCAAATAAGGTGGAATCCGCGATGGATTTGTATTTCTTTATGTTTATCGTCTTTCTCATAAAAGCAAAACGTCACAGTAACAACTGTGACGTTTTATCTGATAGAGTCGGTTGAACTTTCGGAGTCGGTTATACTTTGAGCTTGAAGAAGCGCATAAGCTCAGCCAGAGTAACAGACATCTTCGCAAGCTCTTGAGAAGCTTGGTTGCTGTCAGCAACCATGCTGACTGTTTGATCCACTTTGTCACGAACAACAGTAATGCTCTCACTGATCATTTCAGCAGTGCTGCTCTGTTCTTCTGTTGCGGTAGCAATTTGCGTATTTAGACCGTTTGTTTGCGCTACGCTTTCGGTTATGGTTGAGAAAGCTGTATTCGCTGATTCAGCTTGCGTAACCGTTTCTTCCAGCATTATTTGGCTAGCGTTAATTGACTCTACAACTTGAGAGGTGTTGTTCTGTAGAGTTGTAATTTGTCCTTCAATTTTCTCTACTGCTTTTTGCGTTTGTTGCGCTAGTTGACGAACTTCATCAGCCACCACAGCAAAACCACGCCCTTGCTCACCCGCACGAGCCGCCTCAATTGCTGCGTTAAGTGCCAGTAAGTTTGTTTGTTCTGCGATGTTTTGAATCACATTCATCACATCTCCCACTTCCTCAGTCCCTGTTCGAAGTGTCGAAATTTCAGTACTTAAGTCTCCCATTTGAAGAGCAAGGGAGCTGATCTGCTCCATTGAAGAAGACATCACGCTCATGCCTTTGGTCGCTTCATCTGTGGCTGATTCGGCTTCTTGAGAGGCTGTGTTGGCACCAATAGCGACTTCGTTAATCGCTGCAGACATTTCGTTCATCGCTGTAGCAACTTGGTCGGTCTCTTGTTGTTGTGTCATCGAGCTTTGCAGAACTTCGTGGTTGATAGCCGATAGCTGCTCTGAAGCCGAAGCCAGCATTTCACAGTTTTGCGTGATCTCTTCTACTGTGTTGTAGAACTTTTGTTCCATCTGACCTAGTGAATGACGCATTTGTGCGACTTCATCAGCGCCTTCGACAATGTGGTTAGCGTGTAACTCACCATTTGCCATACGTTCGATAATGGCTTTGGTCGTATTGATTGGGCCAGTGATACTGCGAGTGACCCATTGACAAATGAGCATAACCAGCGGTATTGAAATCACTAAAGCCATGATGACGGTCATTACCGCATTGTCAGCTAGGTCTGAGACTTGTTGTGCTAATGTTGTTTGGCTCTTAAATGAGTTTTGTTTAATGTCTACGATATTATTTGTAATTTGGTCGCCTAAATTGGCTAGGTTTACATACCAAATTTCGTTACGTTGACTAATGATTGAAAATATCTCATTGATATTGCGGTTAAACTCATCCACTTGTTTTATGACGGTTCCATTGCGGTATTCAGGATATGTTTTATCAAATTCGACCATCATTTTTTGTAGTTGACCAAATGCACTTTGGTAAAGTTCAAAGTCTTTCTCATCGTTGTCAACGAGGAAGTTAGTCGCGTGTTGCAGTGCGATGGTAAATTGATATTCCGTTTCAATCACTCTTTCAAAAAGGTCCATATTGATGCTTGCGCTGTTGTTACGAAGTTGACTGATATGCTTTTGTAGTTCTTCAGTCACAGACTGGTTAGCGCGCACAAGTTCATTTCTGCGCTGCATTAAATTTTTCACTTCATTCAGTTCAGCTTCGTACTGAGTGACACTATTTTTCATACCGGTAAGAAGTGTCACTTGCTGAGGATAAATACTGTTAGTGATCTCAGTTTTAATAATGCTTTCCGTTGCCTTTAGTTCGCTAACAGCATCGTTGAAGCTTTTATCGTCCCCGCTTGCACGGAAAGTCAGAGCTCGAATGCGTGCCGTTAGCATATGTTCTTGAACATTACTTGCTTGAATGGCGTTTTGGTTCACTTGTCTGAAATCATTGAAATCAGATTGAATGTTTTTGATCGCGAACGCTGCAACCCCTGAAATTATCAGAGTTGAAAGCGTCGTAAAGGTAATGATTAAGTATATTTTATACGATACCTTGGTGATTCTATTAAGCATGTGTTTCTTCTATGTGGACAACGTAATTAGCCAAATTTTATACAACTAATTACTATCATCCAAAAATGGTCATTGTTAATGATTTTATATAACTGTTTGTTTTTGTTTAATAAATTTGTTTTGTATGACATGGCCATCAGTCAAAAAAAAACAATCCTACAACTGTGAAGGGAACAATCTGACAAGAGATGAAGTTTGTAAGGTAAGGCAGGGAAGTAAAGGTTAATATTATTGAATATTAACCTTTCAGAAATGATGACAAAGGTAGTTGGTTAACCGAACGATGATTAGAGGTCATCTTCGATTTCTTCAGGTTCAACTTCTTCTTGCAACTCAAGCAAACTGACTGCTATCGAGACAAAGTCGCTATCGGTAATAATTCCGACTAGTTCTCCCTTAGCGATGACAGGCAGGCAGCCCACTTTGTGTTTTTGCATGTACATAGCACTTTCTTTTAGCCCTGCTTGAGGTGAAACCGTCATCACTTGGGTATGCATGATTTCATAAAGCGGGGAGTCATCCGTATACGAACTGGAACTTGAAGTTTTTTGCAGACTCGATTCTTGTGCTGCCAGTATGTCTCTTTGTGTTACGACACCAAGCAACCTTTTGTTTGCATCAACAATCGGAATGTGCCGAATGTCTAATGCATCCATCATATGTTTAGCATCCGCTAAGGTGTTTGAACGCAGTAAAGTATGGGGATTACGAGTCATCATGTCTTCGACTTTAATCATATTCAATTCCTCATTTAGGCTGCTTGCTATACCTAAGTGACTTCAAGATGCAGTTCCCGAAGGGCGAGTAAATTCTCGCTTAACCAGCATCATGAGGTTACTTAGGTATAATAACTATAGTTTTTCTATGCACAAATAACTGAGAGCTTGCCCAACTTTTATCTTTAATAACAATTCACCTCGGCAATTTAATTCTTCGTTGCATACTGTCCTTCCTTATCCTGAGCTCAGGTTATATACTACCGCGCCGCGAAATGATTCATCGCTCAACAAAAGAGAACCAAGATACAGCTATGCAAGTTTCAGACTTTCACTTTGAACTTCCGGACGAGCTTATTGCTCGCTATCCAAAAGCGGAACGTACTGCCAGCCGTTTGTTACAGATGGAAGGTAACAGTGGCGCTTTGACTGACAGTACATTTAAAGACGTACTTAATCTGGTGGAACCAGGTGATCTTCTCGTATTTAACAACACTCGCGTTATTCCAGCACGTATGTTTGGTCGCAAGGCGACGGGTGGCAAACTGGAAGTATTAGTTGAGCGTATGGTCGATGAGCATACGATTTTAGCTCATGTTCGTTCTTCCAAACCGCCAAAGCCAAATACTGAGTTGTATTTAGGGGAAAACGATGAATATCATGCAGTGATGGTTGCTCGTCACGATGCACTATTTGAAATTCGTTTCACGTCTGAAAAAGCGGTTTTAGAGATTTTAAATGAAGTGGGCCATATGCCACTTCCACCGTATATTGATCGTCCAGATGAAGATACGGATAAAGAGCGTTACCAAACGGTTTATAACCAAAAACCGGGTGCGGTTGCTGCCCCAACGGCTGGTCTGCATTTTGACGAAACGTTAATGGAACAAATTAAAGCAAAAGGTGTTGAGTTTGCTTATGTGACGTTGCATGTAGGAGCAGGAACCTTCCAGCCAGTACGTGTAGAGAATATCAATGATCACCACATGCACGCAGAATATGTTGAAGTACCGCAAGAGGTGGTTGAAGCTATCGCTGCTACAAAAGCTCGTGGTGGTCGTGTTATCGCCGTTGGCACTACGTCAGTTCGCTCGTTAGAAAGTGCTGCGCAAGATGCATTGAGCAAAGGTACCGATCTGGTTCCTTTCTTTGGTGATACCGAAATCTTTATTTTCCCAGGTTATCAATACCAGTTAGTGGATTGTTTGATTACCAATTTTCATCTTCCGGAATCGACATTGATTATGTTAGTCAGTGCATTCGCGGGTTATGACAATACTATGGCGGCCTATGAGCATGCAGTAAAAGAGCAATACCGTTTCTTCAGTTACGGTGATGCCATGTTCATCACTAAGAAAACGAACTCGTGATAAAACGTCATACTGATATAGTTATACTTAACGCTTGTATTGTCATTCCAGCGAAGGCTGGAATCTAATTACAAAGCATGTAAAAGCGAGATCCCAGATAAATGCTTTTCATTTTCTGGGATGATGAAAGTTTTAAGCTATTTGGACGATTTTCCGGGTAGCGGTTTAATCCGTCAGACTGTTTCTCTGACATTCGGAGGTTTTGTGAAATTACAATTCGATCTACATAAGAAAGATGGCAACGCTCGTCGTGGTCATCTAACGTTTGAACGTGGCACAGTACAAACACCAGCGTTTATGCCTGTTGGTACTTACGGTACAGTTAAAGGTATGACACCAGAAGAAGTGGCCGATACTGGTGCACAAATTCTTTTGGGCAATACGTTCCATTTATGGCTACGACCTGGTCAAGAAGTGATGAAAATGCACGGCGACCTGCATGATTTCATGAATTGGCAAGGCCCTATTCTGACGGATTCAGGCGGTTTCCAAGTGTTCAGCCTTGGTGATATCCGTAAAATCACGGAAGAGGGGGTACACTTCCGTAACCCTGTAAACGGTGACAAGATTTTCATGGACGCTGAGAAATCAATGGAAATCCAAAAAGATTTGGGTTCGGATATTGTGATGATCTTTGACGAGTGTACTCCATACCCAGCGACTCACGCGGAAGCGAAGAAGTCGATGGAAATGTCACTTCGTTGGGCACAACGTTCTCGCGATCACTTTAACAAGCTTGAAAACCCGAACTCGCTGTTTGGTATTGTTCAAGGTAGCGTATACGAAGACCTACGTGATGTGTCAGTAAAAGGCCTGACTGAAATTGGTTTTGACGGATATGCTGTCGGTGGTTTAGCTGTGGGTGAGCCAAAAGAAGACATGCACCGTATGCTTGAGCATACTTGTCCGCAGTTGCCTGAAGACAAACCTCGTTACTTAATGGGGGTTGGCAAACCTGAAGATTTAGTAGAAGGTGTTCGTCGCGGTATCGACATGTTTGATTGTGTAATGCCAACACGTAATGCTCGTAATGGTCACCTATTTGTGACGGGTGGCGTTATTAAGATTCGTAACGCAGTACACAAAACGGATACATCACCATTAGATCCGCATTGTGATTGTTACACTTGTAAAAATTACTCGAAATCGTATCTTCATCATCTAGATCGTTGTAATGAAATTTTAGGTGCTCGCCTGAATACCATTCATAACTTACGTTACTACCAGCGCTTGATGGAAAGTATCCGTAATGCAATTGATGAAGATCGCTTCGAACAGTTTGTAGAAGAGTTTTACGCGCGACGTAATCGTGAAGTACCACCTCTACAAAAAGAAATCGATTAATATTGATGCCTACGTATTTGTGGGCATTGATGTAATTTCGTGCGTCAGGTTAGATTTATCTCTTTATTGACTTGAATTTAACTTGGCTCAGCCCAATAAATTTCAAACTAGACAATATAACTTAGAGGACGTTTCTCAATGAGTCTAATTTCTGTAGCACACGCAGCTCCTGCTGGCGCACCTGCCGGTGGTGGTTTTGAAATGCTAATTATGCTTGGCATGTTTGCTGTAATTTTCTACTTCATGATCTACCGCCCGCAATCAAAGCGCGTAAAAGAACATAAAAACCTAATGGCTTCAATGGCTAAAGGTGACGAAGTGCTGACCAGTGGTGGGCTTGTTGGTCGCATTACTAAGATCGCAGAAGATAACGATTACGTATCTATTGCTCTTAACGAGAACAACGAAATTGTTCTTAAAAAGGACTTCATTACAGCTGTACTACCAAAAGGTACGCTTAAATCACTATAAACAGCTAGAGGATCTTCTCTGTGCTAAACCGCTATCCGTTATGGAAGTACTTAATGGTGGTCTTCGTTATCGCCGTTACTGCATTGTACGCACTTCCAAATATTTACGGTGAAGATCCAGCAATTCAAGTGACAGGGGCGCGTGGCGCCTCTGTCGATCTGACCACGCTGGATTCTGTCACTAAGGCGCTTGATGAAGCGCAGCTTTCCCATAAATCCATTGGTCTTGAAAATGGATCGATTCTTGTCCGATTTAATGACACTGATACTCAAATCAGCGCTCGCGATGTAGTGAGCGAAGCTCTGGGTAACGACATCATTGTTGCATTAAACCTAGCGGCATCTACTCCTAACTGGCTTGAAGCAATTGGTGCTGCACCAATGAAACTGGGTCTTGACCTTCGTGGTGGTGTTCACTTCTTAATGGAAGTGGATATGGACGCAGCGATGGAAAAACTGGTTAGTCAGCAAGAAGAAGCATTCCGTAGTGAATTACGTGAAGAAAAAATTCGTTACCGTGCCATTCGCCCTGTTAAAAATTCAGTAGAAATTGTTTTGCGTGACGCTGAGCAAATGGCTCAAGCGAAAGGTGTACTGGAATCTAACCATCGTGATATGACGTTTATTGAGTCTGAAGAAAGCAATCGTTTCGTTCTTAAGGCTGAATTTACAGAGGTCCGTCTGCAAGAGATTCGCAACTACGCTGTTGAACAAAACATCAGTATATTACGTAACCGTGTAAACGAGTTGGGTGTTGCTGAACCTTTGGTTCAACGTCAGGGTGCAACTCGTATTGTCGTTGAGTTACCAGGTGTGCAAGATACCGCTCGCGCGAAAGAGATTCTTGGTGCAACGGCAACACTTGAATTCCGTGAAGTGGATGACAGCGCTGATTTAGCTGCAGCGGCGGCTGGCCGAGTGCCGGCTGGTAGTGAAGTGAAGTACGACCGTGAAGGTCGTCCTGCAGTACTGAAAAAACGCGTCATTCTTGGTGGTTCAAGCATTACCGATGCAAGTTCAAGTGTTGATGAGTATGGTCGTCCACAGGTAAACATCTCGCTGGATAGCGAAGGTGGCAGCAAGATGTCAGCGTTCTCGAAAAAGAACATTGGCAAGCTGATGGCGACGGTATTTGCAGAATACAAAGACAGCGGTAAGAAAACGCCTGAAGGCAAAGTTATTCTAACTAAGCATGAAGAAGTGGTGAACCAAGCGACGATTCAGTCTGCATTAGGCCGCAGCTTCCGTATTACCGGTATCGATTCGGCTGCTGAAGCTCACAACTTAGCGCTTGTACTTCGTGCGGGTGCGTTGATTGCTCCGATTTCTATCGTTGAAGAACGTACGATTGGTCCATCTATGGGTCAACAGAACATCGATATGGGTATTCAGGCATGTATCTGGGGTATGGTAGCAGTAATGTTATTTACTCTGGTTTACTACCGTAAGTTTGGTGTGATTGCTAACGTAGCACTGGCTGCGAACTTGGTTCTTATCATCGGTGTGATGTCGATGATTCCTGGTGCAACCATGACTTTGCCTGGCATTGCAGGTATCGTTCTGACCGTCGGTATGGCGGTGGATGCGAACGTACTGATATTCGAGCGTATACGTGAAGAGCTCAGAGATGGACGTAATCCTCAACAAGCAATCCATCAGGGTTACGCCAATGCGTTTAGTACTATTGCCGATGCGAACATTACCACTTTGATTACAGCAATTATTCTATTTGCTGTAGGTACAGGTGCAATCAAAGGCTTCGCAGTAACACTGTCTATCGGTATTTTAACTTCAATGTTCACCGCTATTATCGGCACACGTTGTATCGTCAACTTGCTGTATGGCGGTAAACGCATCAAGAAATTGTCGATCTAAGGGTAGGAATTAGTATGTTTCAAATTCTGAAAACTGACAGCACGATCGACTTTATGCGTTGGTCGAAGTTCGCTTTCATTTTCTCGATTCTAATGATCGGTACTTCGATTTTTACTCTATCGACAAAATGGCTGAACTGGGGTCTAGACTTTACTGGCGGTACGCTGATTGAAGTTGGCTTTGAGAAACCAGCGAACCTGGAAGATATTCGTCTGTCGCTAGAAGCGAAAGGCTTTGGTGATGCAACGGTACAAAACTTCGGTTCTGCACGTGAAGTAATGGTTCGTCTTCGTCCGCGTGAAAACGTGGCAAGCGAAGCATTAGGTAACCAAATCCTAAGTGCAATTAAAGAAGGTACTGGTGAGAGCGTTGAAATGCGTCGTATCGAGTTTGTTGGTCCGAACGTGGGCGACGAACTAACAGAAGCAGGTGGCTTAGCAATCTTAGTATCGCTACTGTGTATCCTGCTTTATGTATCGATGCGTTTTGAATGGCGTTTAGCTGCAGGTGCGGTATTAGCATTGGCCCACGACGTTATCATCACTTTAGGTGTGTTCTCATTCTTAAAAATTGAAGTAGACCTAACCATCGTTGCTGCATTGTTGACGGTTGTGGGGTACTCACTCAACGATACCATCGTTGTATTCGACCGTATTCGTGAGAACTTCCGTAAGATGCGTAAAGGTGAATCTGCTGAAATCATGAACAGCTCAATCACTCAAACACTGAGCCGTACTTTGATTACATCGGGTACAACCTTGTTTGTAGTTATTGCCTTGTTTACTCAAGGTGGTGCAATGATTCACGGTTTCGCTCTGGCACTTCTACTTGGTATCACAGTGGGTACTTACTCTTCAATCTATGTAGCTTCGGCACTGGCATTGAAGTTGGGTATTACACGCGAACATCTACTGACTCCGCAAGTGGAGAAAGAAGGTGCCGAGTTCGACGAGATGCCTTAACAGAAACAAGAAGCCACTGACTGCAGTGGCTTTTTTTTGCTTTATCGATTGATGGCTAAACACCAATACAGGGAGGAGATATGGCTATTACACAGCTTGATGACAACACAGCATTAATCTTGATTGATTTACAAAATGGAATTGTTGCTCTCCCTCCGCAACGAGTAGTGGAGCCAGTGATTCAAAATGCTAATAAGTTGATTCGCGCTTTCCATAAAGCAGAGCTTCCGGTGGTGTTAGTCAACGTTGCTGGTGGTGCGGCAGGAAGAACAGAAAAGGTCATGCCGGTGAGGCCAGTAGATGACAGCTGGACAGACTTAGTCGAACAACTTCATCGTCAAGAGCCTGAAATTTTAGTGACTAAACGCAACTGGGGAGCGTTTATGAATACCGACCTCGATCAGCAACTAAAATTTCGTGAAATCACCCAGGTGGTTATTGTTGGCATCTCAACGAGTATCGGTGTTGAGTCAACAGCAAGGCAGGCGTATGAATTAGGCTATAATGTGACCTTATGTACTGATGCTATGACAGACTCTAACTTAGATAGTCATACTCATTCTGTTAAGAACATCTTCCCTCGTTTAGCCGAAACCGGTTCAACACAAGAGGTATTGTATCTTCTCTGAGTGAAGCCCCACTGTTCGCTATAGACTAAAAAGCCCCGAACCAAAAGGAACGGGGCTTTTTATTCAGCTGTGACGGAGCTGTTATTTCATCATTGCACTGTTGCCGTTTTCACGGATGTGCTTAAGGATCGCTTTCACACCGCGTGGGCTTGAGCCAACGATGTTGCCTGATTTCATGTAATCAGTACCGCCTGCGAAATCGGTCAGAATTGCACCTGCTTCACGAGCAATCAGTTCACCAGCCGCCATATCCCAAGGTTTTAGGCCTAGCTCGAAGTAACCATCAACGCGATTAGATGCTAGGTAACATAAATCTAGAGCTGCAGAGCCTGTACGACGGAAGTCAGAACATTCCGTAAACAGAGAACCAACGATTTTTACGTAAGATTCAGCGTGCTGCTTTTGTTTGAATGGGAAACCAGTTGCTAGAACAGCGCCTTGCAGATCTTTAAGTTGGTTAACACGAATACGAGAATTGTTTAGCTGTGCACCCGAGCCACGTTGAGCGGTGAAAAGCTCGTTAAGCATAGGGTTGTAAACACATGCTACTTCTGTTTTGCCTTTGATACGAACAGCAATTGAAACGCAGAAGTGAGGTAAACCTTTTACAAAGTTTGTAGTGCCATCCAGTGGGTCGATGATCCATTGTACGTCCTGATCCTTACCTTCGATCATACCGCCTTCTTCGGCAACGATAGAGTGCTCTGGGTAAGAATTTTTAATTGTAGCGACGATAAGATTCTCAGCCTCTTTGTCCACGTTAGTGACAAAGTCGTTCATGCCTTTCTGAGATGTTTCGATTTTCTCAGGGTTTTCTAGAGATTTAGCAATATGATTGCCTGCTTTTCGCGCAGCGCGAATAGCAATGTTAAGCATTGGATGCATATGGATTTCCCACGGAATGTTAAAGAACGAAAAAGCGGTGCGCAGTATACCAAAAGTTTCCGAAAAAGGAAGTGGTTATTTTTTGTTCGCTTAAGTTTCGTTGACACAATGTGTCTGACTATTTTACTCAGCTTTATGTTAATATTCTGCGGTTCTAAATAGCGTAGTGTAAAAACATCATGTTAAACAATGTTAAAGTGATTTTGGTCGGAACCTCTCATTCTGGCAATATTGGCTCCGCAGCCCGAGCGATGAAAGTGATGGGCCTTGGTGAGATGGTATTGGTTGATCCTCAATGTGAGGTTGATGGTCAGGCTGTCGCTTTGGCGGCAGGGGCAAGTGAAATTGCACTCAATGCACGCATTGTTAAAACCTTAGAAGAAGCGGTTGATGATTGCGGTTTAGTTGTTGGAACAAGTGCTCGTTCTCGAACGCTTGAATGGCCAATGCTCAATCCTCGTGAATGCGGTGAGAAGTTTGCGCAAGAAGGGGTAAAGCATAGAGTTGCTCTTGTGTTTGGTCGTGAACGTACCGGTTTAACCAACGAAGAACTGCAAAAGTGTCACTACCATGTCAGTATCCCGGCCAACCCTGAATACAGTTCTCTTAATTTAGCTATGGCTGTCCAAACGCTTTGTTATGAAATTCGCGTCGCCCACCTGAACCAACTTGAGGCTCAATACGCCGCTCCAGTTGAAGAAGAGTACCCTCGTCACAAAGAGTTGGAAATGTTCTATCAACACCTTGAAAAAGTGATGCTTGAAACCCAATTCATTTCTGAACAACAACCCGGTCAGGTAATGAACAAGCTTCGTCGAATGTTTAATCGAGCACGACCTGAAGCTCAAGAACTGAATATTTTACGTGGTGTTTTAACTGCAATTGAGAAAAAATTGGTGAATATACCCAAGTAACCTCAAAGTGCAGTATTTTGAGGTTACTTGGGTATAATAAATAGCCTTTGTTAACGAAGGGTTAAATACCCGACCATTTTAGTCAAATAAATACTTGACCATTTTTGTCGGGTATGTGAAACTTCTAACCACATAATCAATGTGGATACGGTGTGATATGAGACTTACATCTAAAGGAAGATATGCGGTGACTGCCATGTTAGATGTGGCTCTGCATTCGCAACAAAACCCAGTACCATTGGCGGATATTTCTGAGCGTCAGGGGATTTCACTTTCCTATTTGGAACAGCTTTTTTCTAAGCTACGCAAAGCCGGACTGGTTGCCAGTGTTCGTGGCCCAGGTGGTGGTTACCGCTTAGGTTCTAATGGTCACTCGATTTCAATCGGTACTGTTATTGCTGCTGTCGATGAATCTGTTGACGCAACTAAGTGTAACGGCAAAGGCGACTGCCAAGGCGGTACTCGTTGCTTAACACACACATTGTGGCGTGATTTAAGTTCACGCATTAGCGACTTCCTTAATAACATCACTCTGGGTGAGTTGATGGTTGATAACGAAGTGCTAGAGATTTCAGACCGACAAGATATCGATCTTGCGGTAAGCCACGGAGTTGCTCACAAGAACTCAAATAATGTCACCATTGGTGCAGCATCCGTTGGTATTAATGTTCGCTCGTAGAAGTGACGCTTACATTGGAGTAGAAAATGAAACTGCCTATTTATTTAGACTATTCAGCGACTTGCCCTGTTGATCCTCGCGTTGCTGAAAAGATGGTTCAGTACATGACGATGGATGGTACTTTTGGTAACCCTGCATCTCGTTCGCATCGTTATGGCTGGCAGGCAGAGGAAGCAGTAGATACTGCTCGTGAGCAAATCGCAGATCTTCTAAATGCTGACCCACGTGAAATTATCTTCACATCGGGTGCAACAGAATCTGACAACTTAGCGATTAAAGGTGCGGCGCACTTTTATCAGAAACAAGGTAAGCATATCATTACCTGCAAAACAGAGCACAAAGCGGTATTAGATACCACTCGACAGCTCGAGCGCGAAGGTTTTGAAGTGACTTATCTTGAGCCAGAAGCGAATGGCTTAATTGATTTGAATAAACTTGAAGCAGCAATGCGTGATGACACCATTCTTGTTTCTATTATGCATGTAAACAATGAGATCGGCGTGATTCAAGATATCAACGCGATCGGCGAATTGTGTCGTTCACGTAAAATTGTTTTCCATGTAGATGCTGCTCAATCAGCAGGTAAATTGCCTATCGACGTTCAAGAAATGAAAGTGGATTTGATCGCAATGTCTGCACATAAAATTTACGGTCCTAAAGGTATTGGTGCTCTATACGTACGTCGTAAACCACGTATTCGTCTTGAAGCACAAATGCACGGTGGTGGTCATGAGCGCGGTTTCCGCTCTGGTACACTTCCAACTCACCAAATCGTGGGTATGGGCGAAGCATTCCGAATTGCAAAAGAAGAGATGCAACAAGATTTCGACCACGCGAAAACATTGCGTGATCGTCTACTCGCTGGCATCAAAGATATGGAAGCAGTAACGATAAACGGTGATTTAGAACAGCGTTTACCAAACAACCTGAACATCAGCTTTGCTTTTGTAGAAGGTGAGTCACTGCTTATGTCTCTGAAAGACCTTGCGGTATCTTCAGGCAGTGCATGTACATCAGCAAGTCTTGAGCCATCTTACGTACTACGTGCTCTTGGTCTTGATGATGAATTGGCTCACAGCTCAATTCGTTTCTCATTCGGTCGCTTCACGACTGAAGAAGATGTCGATTACGCGATTGAATTGATTCGTGTGGCTGTCAACAAATTACGCGAAATGTCTCCACTATGGGACATGTACAAGGAAGGGGTCGATTTGAGCACAGTAGAGTGGGCTCATCATTAATCT
Source organism: Vibrio sp. (assembly GCA_048259585.1). Lineage (GTDB taxonomy): Bacteria > Pseudomonadota > Gammaproteobacteria > Enterobacterales > Vibrionaceae > Vibrio. The sequence continues at coordinate 43,818 of JBLXHN010000006.1, forward strand.
TTCCAGCGATTTAGAGGATTCGAGGTAACTATCATGGCATACAGTGAAAAAGTAATTGACCATTACGAGAACCCACGTAACGTTGGTTCATTTGATAAAGAAGACCCATCAGTCGGTAGCGGCATGGTTGGCGCTCCAGCTTGTGGTGACGTAATGCGTCTACAAATCAAAGTGTCTCCTGAAGGCATCATTGAAGATGCAAAATTCAAGACTTACGGATGTGGTAGTGCGATTGCATCAAGCTCATTAGTCACTGAGTGGGTTAAAGGCAAATCTATTGATGCAGCAGCAGCGATTAAAAACGCTGAAATTGCTGAAGAACTAGAGCTTCCACCAGTTAAAGTTCACTGCTCAATTTTGGCAGAAGACGCAATTAAAGCCGCTGTAGCGGACTACAAGAAAAAGCACCAACAATAAACAAGTATTTGGGAGTAGCCGGTTGCTACTCCCGCATTAACGATTAGAAGACCCAAAGGTAGCAGTATGGCCATTACCCTAACTGAAACAGCAGCACACCGTGTAAGAACCTTTATGGAGAACCGTGGCAAAGGTATCGGCTTACGTTTAGGCGTAAGAACGACCGGTTGTTCAGGTATGGCGTACGTACTAGAGTTTGTTGATGATCTTGATGAAGGTGATCAAGTGTTTGAAGATCATGGTGTGAAAGTTATCATTGATGCGAAAAGCTTGGTCTACCTAGACGGCACGGAGCTGGACTACAAAAAAGAAGGCTTGAATGAAGGCTTTGAGTTCAACAACCCAAATGTGAAAGGCGAGTGTGGTTGTGGGGAAAGCTTCAACGTCTAAATGTTAGACGTCGGTGTCTCGGGAGGAGGTATACTTTCACCCGAAACCGAAACAAAGGACCGATATCTGCATGAATTATTTCGAATTATTTGGGCTACCAACTCAGTTTCAACTGGATGGTAGCCTTCTTTCTTCTCAGTTCCGTGAGTTGCAAAAGCGTTTTCATCCCGATAATTTTGCCACGGCTTCTGAGCGCGACCGATTAATGTCGGTGCAAAAAACGGCGCAAATTAACGACGCTAACCAGATATTAAAAAATCCGATCTCTCGCGCAGAATACCTGCTTTCGTTAAACGGAGTTGAACTTCGTGGTGAACAGCAGACTCTTCAAGACCCTATGTTCTTAATGGAACAGATGGAGTTGCGTGAAGAGCTAGAAGCGATATCAGAAAGCTCTGATCCTGAAAGTGCTCTGTTCGATTTTGACAGTAAAATCGATAAAATGTTTAAACAGCACATCGCCCAAGTCGAGCAAGAGCTAAACGATAATCTGTGGGATAGCGCTGCAGATACCGTTAGAAAGCTTAAATTTATTGCCAAATTAAAAAATGAAATAGAACGAGTTGAAGACAAACTCCTCGGCTAATTCGAAAAAGGACCCATAGATGGCATTACTTCAAATTGCAGAACCTGGTCAAAGTTCTGCTCCGCACCAGCACAAACTGGCAGCGGGTATTGATTTAGGAACCACCAACTCGTTAGTGGCTTCAGTGAGAAGCGGCACAGCAACCACTTTAGTTGATGAGCAAGGACGAAGCATCCTGCCTTCTGTGGTGTCTTACTCTCAAGAAGATAAAGTGGTGGGTTATGAAGCCCATAGCAAGGCTCAAGCCGATCCTGAAAACACCATTATCTCAGTAAAACGTCTTATTGGTCGTTCTTTACAGGATATCCAAACCCGTTATTCAAGCTTGCCGTATCAATTCAAAGCCAGCGAAAATGGCTTACCTATTTTGCAAACGGCTCAAGGCGACAAAAACCCAATTCAAGTGTCTGCGGACATTCTGAGAACGCTAGGACAACGTGCTGAAAACACTTTAGGTGGTGAACTTGCAGGCGTGGTTATCACAGTACCAGCGTACTTTGATGATGCTCAGCGTGTTGCTACCAAAGACGCAGCGTCTCTGGCTGGTTTACACGTTCTTCGTTTGCTCAATGAACCGACTGCCGCTGCTATCGCTTATGGTCTTGATTCAGGTCAGGAAGGTGTAATCGCGGTCTATGATTTAGGTGGTGGTACATTTGATATCTCTATACTTCGTCTGTCAAAAGGCGTGTTCGAGGTTCTCGCTACGGGTGGTGATTCGGCTTTAGGTGGTGATGATTTTGACCACTTGATTGCTGATTACTTGCAACAGCAAATGGGCATTGAAGATAAGTTAAGTGCTGACAAGCACCGAGCTTTGCTTAATGCTTCCACGCAAGCGAAAATCGCGCTTTCAGATGCGGATCAAGTTGAAGTCAACGTACTTGATTGGTCCGGTGTTTTGACTAGAGAGCAGTTCAACGAGCTGATTCAGCCTCTGGTGAGGAAAACATTGATGTCTTGCCGTCGAGCACTAAAAGATGCACAAGTATCGGCAGAAGAAGTGTTGGAAGTGGTGATGGTTGGCGGCTCAACTCGCACTCCGTTTGTTCGTGATCAAGTAGGGGAATTCTTTGGTCGTACGCCATTAACCAGCATTAACCCTGATGAAGTCGTTGCAGTTGGTGCTGCAATTCAGGCTGATGTACTAGCAGGTAATAAGCCAGATTCTGAGATGTTACTACTGGACGTTATTCCTCTTTCGCTTGGGATTGAGACCATGGGTAACCTCGTGGAAAAAATCATTCCACGTAACACCACCATTCCTGTTGCCCGAGCGCAAGAGTTTACCACTTTTAAAGATGGTCAAACAGCGATGAGTGTTCATGTGGTTCAAGGGGAGCGTGAACTGGTGGATGATTGTCGTTCGTTAGCTCGTTTCTCTTTGAAAGGTATTCCACCAATGGCTGCAGGTGCAGCTCATATTCGTGTAACGTACCAAGTAGATGCTGATGGCTTGCTATCCGTAACGGCTATGGAAAAGAGTACTGGAATTCAAGCTGAAATCCAGGTTAAACCTTCTTATGGCTTAAGCGATGATGAAGTCACAACTATGCTGCGTGATTCCATGACGCACGCTAAAGATGACATGCAAGCAAGAGCGCTGATGGAACAGCGTGTAGAAGCGGATCGAGTGATTGAAGGCTTGATTGCTGCAATGCAAGCAGACGGTGATGACCTGTTGGATGGAGAAGAGCGTAACGTTCTGCTTTCTGCGATAGAGTCATTAATCGAACTACGTAACGGTGATGATGCCGATGCGATTGAGCAAGGGATAAAAGATACCGATAAAGCAAGCCAAGATTTCGCTTCGCGTCGAATGGATAAATCTATTCGCGCAGCACTGGCTGGTCATTCTGTCGACGAGATTTAAAGAGAATAAAAAATGCCTAAGATTATTGTTTTACCTCATGAAACACTTTGCCCGGAAGGTGCGGTATTAGAAGCGCAAACTGGCGAAACGATTCTTGATGTAGCGTTGAAAAATGGTATTGGAATTGAGCATGCGTGTGAAAAATCATGCGCATGTACCACTTGCCACTGTATCGTCCGTGAAGGTTTTGATTCGCTTGAAGAGAGTGAAGAATTGGAAGATGACATGTTGGACAAGGCGTGGGGCTTAGAGCCTGAGTCTCGTTTAAGCTGTCAGGCAAAAGTTGCTGATGAAGACTTAGTGGTTGAAATCCCAAAATACACGCTTAACCACGCAGCAGAAGATCACTAACAGGTATATAGCTCTGACTCCAATGGGGTACGGGCTTATAATATTAGGAAACTATTATGAAATGGACAGATTCGCGTGATATCGCCATCGAACTGTGCGATAAATACCCAGATGTAGAACCACAAAATGTACGTTTTACTGACCTGCACCAATGGATACTAGAGCTAGAAGATTTTGATGATGAACCTAACCGTTCAAATGAAAAAATCCTTGAAGCGATCATAATGTGCTGGATGGATGAGCAGGATTGAGGCTAGACTGAGTTTAGTTAACAATTTTTACTAAAAAAGCGGGCCTAGTGGCCCGTTTTTTTATCAAGTTGACATTTTTGTGTGTCAAAGTGATAACATCCTGAAGTTAACAAGAAGATAGGGCGCACGACCGCCTCGATTAAGACAAGGAGAAACCATGTCTACACAGATGTCTGTTTTTATCAGCCAAGAACCTGCCCAGCCTCAGTGGGGAGAGAAGGCGTTACTTTCATTTTCTGAGCAAGGTGTAACAATTCATCTTGCTCAATCTCACGATCTAGGTGCAATTCAGCGCGCTGCGCGCAAACTAGATTCACAAGGCCTAAAAGCAATAGTGCTTGATGGTGAAGGTTGGAATCTTGAAGCTATTTGGGCTTTCTATCAAGGTTACCGTGAAGCGAAGAAGAAAAATACAGTAGAGTGGAAACCACTGGCAGAAGCAGAACAAGCCGAACTTGAAGCTCGTATTAAAGCAACGGATTGGGTTCGCGATATTATCAACAAAAGCGCAGAGGAAGTTGCACCACGTCAGCTTGCGACAATGGCGGCTGAGTTTGTTAAGTCTTTAGCTCCAGAGCAAGTGTCTTACCGTATTGTAAAAGACAAAGACCTGCTTACAGAAGGTTGGGAAGGTATTTTTGCTGTTGGTCGTGGTTCTGAGCGCACATCAGCGATGCTACAGCTTGACTTCAACCCAACAGGTGATGAAAACGCACCAGTTTTTGCCTGTCTTGTCGGTAAAGGTATTACCTTTGATTCAGGTGGTTACAGCTTGAAACCGTCAGGTATGATGACAGCAATGAAAGCTGATATGGGCGGTGCTGGTATGATCACTGGTGCGTTAGCATTGTCGATCCTTCGCGGCTTGAACAAGCGCGTGAAACTGATCCTTTGCTGTGCTGAAAATATGGTATCTGGCCGAGCACTAAAACTGGGTGACATCATCACTTACAAAAATGGTAAAACCGTTGAAATCATGAACACCGACGCAGAAGGTCGTTTAGTTCTGGCTGACGGCTTAATGTACGCAAGTGAGCAAAATCCACAACTGATCATCGACTGCGCAACATTAACAGGCGCGGCGAAAAATGCACTGGGTAATGATTTCCATGCACTAATGAGTTTCGATGACGAATTGTCGCATCAAGCGCTGACAGCCGCGAAAGAAGAGCACGAAGGTTTATGGCCACTACCATTAGCAGATTTCCACCGAGAAATGTTGCCTTCAAGTTTTGCTGATCTTTCTAACATTAGTTCTGGCGATTATTCACCAGGTGCAAGTACAGCAGCAGCTTTCCTATCTTACTTTGTAGAAGATTACAAAAAAGGTTGGTTACACTTTGACTGTGCGGGCACTTACCGCAAGTCGCCAAGCGACAAATGGGCCGCTGGCGCCACGGGGATGGGGGTAAAAACCATTTCACGAGTGCTAATGGACCAAGCAAAGTAATTTATAACAATATCAGGCGACTAAATTAGTCGCCTTTATAACGAAAAGTAAAGGACATTTTATGGCTCTAGAAAGAACATTTTCAATTATTAAGCCCGATGCCGTAGAGCGTAACTTGATTGGGGAAATCTACCACCGCATCGAGAAAACAGGACTTCGTATTATTGCTGCAAAAATGGTGCATCTGACCGAAGAGCAAGCAAGTGGCTTTTATGCGGAACATGAAGGTAAACCATTTTTCGAACCACTTAAAGAGTTTATGACATCTGGTCCTATCATGGTTCAGGTTCTTGAAGGTGAAGATGCTATTATCCGTTACCGCGAGCTGATGGGTAAAACAAACCCTGAAGAAGCTGCATGCGGTACTATCCGTGCGGATTACGCACTAAGCATGCGTCATAACTCTGTCCACGGTAGTGATAGCCCCGAGTCTGCAGCGCGTGAAATTGAATTTTTCTTTCCTGAATCAGAGATTTGTCCACGTACTGAAGCCGTTATCTAACTAGCGTTTGCTGTCCCATTTCGTCATTCCAAAATTTCGGAACGAAACATTTGGAATCGAGTTGAGACGCGCATTGTGGCCAGATTCCAGCTTTCGCTGGGATGACATATATTCACTTATAGGCTCCCTTTCTTTGGGAGCTTTTTTTATGTTTTAGAAAAGTTTTTCCAATTACAAAACTTCTGTTTATTATTTAATCAATAAGTTAAATAATCCATAGAAAACTCATGGTATTGCAGCTCTTGTTGTTACTGCGTAAAGGCTGTACAATTCGCGCCCTTAATTCTTGTTCCATCTATGAGAGGCCACATGACCACAGAAAAAGTCAATCTACTTGATTTTGATCGCAAAGGTATGCGTTCATTTTTCGCTGAAGAGCTAGGTGAAAAAGCATTCCGTGCCGATCAGGTAATGAAGTGGATTTATCACTTTGGTTGTGATGATTTTGAACAGATGAACAATCTGAGCAAAAAGCTACGCGAAAAACTTGAGCATAAGTGTGAAATACGTGCGCCGTATGTGTCAGATGCACAGCACTCAAGCGATGGCACTATTAAATGGGCGATGCGTGTAGGCGACCAAGATGTAGAAACGGTATACATCCCAGATGAAGATCGTGCGACTCTGTGTGTTTCTTCACAAGTTGGTTGCGCACTGGAATGTAAGTTCTGCTCAACGGCTCAACAGGGCTTTAACCGTAACTTACGCGTTTCTGAAATTATCGGTCAGGTGTGGCGTGCTGCACGTGAAATTGGTATGCAAAAAGAGACGGGGCGTCGTCCAATTACTAACGTTGTAATGATGGGAATGGGTGAGCCACTCCTGAACATGAAAAACCTCATTCCAGCATTAGAAATTATGCTTGATGATTTGGGTTTTGGCTTATCTAAGCGTCGTGTTACGGTCTCTACATCAGGAGTTGTTTCTGGGTTGGATCAGATGACTGGTCAAATTGACGTCGCGTTAGCGATCTCTTTGCACGCTCCAAATGATAAGTTACGTAGTGAAATAATGCCGATCAATGATCGTTGGGATATCCAAGATTTCCTAGCGTCAGTCCGTCGCTACATTGCATCATCAAATGCAAACCGAGGCAAAGTGACGGTTGAATACGTCCTTTTAGACCATGTGAACGACGGAACCGAGCATGCTCATGAACTCGCTCAGTTGATGAAAGACACGCCATGTAAGATCAACTTGATTCCGTTTAACCCATATCCGGGATCTCCGTACAAAAAACCGAGTAATTCTCGAATCGATCGTTTTCAGAAAACCTTGATGCAATACGAACATACGGTAACAATTCGTAAAACTCGTGGTGACGACATTGATGCGGCATGTGGTCAGCTTGTTGGTGATGTTATCGACCGAACTAAACGTACTAAAATCAAACAGATGGATTTGAACGCTATCCCAGTCAAAGAGTTGTAATCAAGAATGAAAAGCTAAGCCGAACAATGAGGTTGGTTTAGCTTTTTGTCGGATTTAACTTACATTTTTTGTCTTTTTAGTGTCAATTTAACTAAAAACCTTGACGAGTCTGTAATTTCTTTTCTAAATGCTTGTTGTTTACAGGCTAATATCTATTAGAATGTTTCACTATTATCAAAAGTAATTGCGATTTACTGATAATACCAACATACAATCAATTTCCACTTGTTGAAGTCAAGAAGCTGATAGCTACTAACAATTAATAATAAAAGTTACAACCTATGACTTGGGCATGAAAATACGAGACAGACATTTCGGATGAATACAGAAAACGACATCACAATTGAAGCAGAATCCCCACAATTTGTAGAACCAGGTACTCTTTTAAAAGAAAAACGCGAAGCTTTGGGGTTAACTCAACAACAAGTTGCTGACCGTTTAAGACTTCGTCTCTCTATTATTCAAAACCTTGAAGAAAACAAATTTGATACAGACTTAGTCGCGACATTTATTCGTGGCTATCTTCGTTCTTACGCTAAAGCTGTTGGCTTGAAAGAGTCTGAAGTTCTTGAAGCTTACGCTCAACGTAGCGGTTCGCCGCAGCAAGAACAAACCATGCAGAGTTTCTCCAAGAAGACCAAACGTGCTAAGCACGATAGTCATATTATGACTATTACGTGGGTTATCATGATCGTGCTGATTGGTATGTCTTCACTATGGTGGTGGCAAAATCACCGCGATACCGGATTTTCTACCGATCCCAATGCAGAAGTCTCTGCTGTTTTGGATAACGAAGGAACAATACAACAATCTAACAGTGAACAAGAATTTGCCACTGTTAGTGAATTGACTGAAGAGTCAGGTGAAGAAACGATTGAACCAGCTCAACCAACTTTGGTTGAAGAGTCAAGCGATGAAGTGGTTAATGATGAAGTCGCAAACCCAGACGTCGCTACTCAAGCTGAAGAAAGTCAGACAGTTGTAACTGAAGAAGTTGCAGTTGAAGCAACGACAGATGAAAGTGTCGTTGCGGAAGAACCAGCAGTACCAGTGGCAAGCGATAACCTTCTTACTATGTCGTTTTCTGCTGATTGTTGGGTTCAAGTAAAAGATGCATCGGGTAAAACTCTAGTGACTGGGATTAAACAGGCTGGTCAGAGCGTGAGTTTGAATGGACAAAAACCTTTACAAGTGATTCTTGGTGCTCCTGAAGGGGTGACAATGACATTTGCAAGTGAACCCGTCGACCTTTCTGGGTATACTTCAGGCAAAGTAGCAAGATTCACCTTACCTTAGAAAATACTATGCAACACGAGTCTCCTATCAAACGTCGTCCGTCTACACGTATTTACGTGGGCGATGTACCCATTGGCGATGGTGCGCCAATCGCAGTTCAATCTATGACTAATACACGTACAACTGACGTGGAAGCGACAGTTGCACAGATCAAGGCATTGGAAAAAGTCGGTGCTGATATCGTTCGTGTATCTGTACCGACAATGGATGCCGCTGAAGCGTTTAGGCAAATCAAACAACAGGTATCAGTACCATTAGTGGCTGATATTCATTTTGATTATCGTATCGCATTAAAAGTTGCGGAGTATGGCGTTGATTGTTTACGTATCAACCCAGGAAATATCGGTAATGAAGAGCGTATTCGTTCTGTTGTTGATTGTGCTCGCGATAAAAACATTCCAATTCGTATCGGTGTCAATGGCGGCTCTTTAGAGAAAGATCTGCAAATGAAATATGGCGAACCAACACCAGAAGCTCTGGTTGAATCTGCGATGCGTCATGTTGATATTTTGGACCGATTGAACTTTGATCAATTTAAAGTTAGCGTGAAAGCGTCTGATGTGTTCCTAGCCGTTGACTCATACCGCTTACTGGCGAAGAAGATTGATCAACCATTGCATTTAGGCATTACTGAAGCGGGTGGTGCTCGTGCTGGCTCAGTGAAATCGGCTGTTGGTTTAGGTATGCTACTTGCTGAAGGTATCGGTGATACTTTACGCATTTCTTTAGCAGCGAACCCAGTCGAAGAGATCAAAGTGGGTTTTGATATTTTAAAATCGCTACGTATTCGTTCTCGCGGTATTAACTTTATTGCTTGTCCAAGCTGCTCTCGTCAAGAGTTTGATGTTATTTCAACCGTGAACGCGTTGGAAGAGCGCTTGGAAGACATTATTACACCAATGGATGTTTCTATCATTGGTTGTGTTGTTAACGGGCCTGGTGAAGCAGAAGTTTCCCATTTAGGTTTAGCTGGTAGCAATAAGAAGAGCGCATTTTACGAAGACGGTGTTCGTCAGAAAGAGCGATTTGATAACGATGATCTCGTTGCTCAACTAGAAGCAAAAATTCGTGCAAAAGCCTCAATGTTAGACGCGGATAAGCGTATTAATATTCAGCAAATCGAACAAGACTAAACGATATTACGGTAATTATTTTGGCAAAGACTATTCAAGCAATTCGAGGCATGAACGATTGTCTCCCAACTCAGTCTCCACTTTGGCAAAAAGTGGAAGGCACAGTAAAAAGCGTAATCAGTGCATACGGCTATAACGAAGTTCGCATGCCAATCGTTGAGATGACGCATCTATTCAGTCGTGCGATTGGCGAAGTGACTGATGTGGTTGAAAAAGAAATGTACACCTTTGAAGACCGCAACGGTGATAGCTTAACGCTTCGTCCGGAAGGAACCGCAGGTTGTGTGCGTTCTGGTATCGAAAATGGCTTGCTGTATAACCAAGAGCAGCGTTTGTGGTACATGGGGCCAATGTTTCGTCATGAACGCCCGCAAAAAGGTCGCTACCGTCAGTTCCACCAATGCGGTGTGGAAGTGTTTGGTCTTGAAGGTCCAGACGTTGATGCTGAACTGATCATGATGACTGCGCGTTTATGGCGTGAGTTAAACATTGCAGAGCATGTGCGTCTAGAGCTGAACTCAATCGGTTCTCTTGAATCGCGAGCGAATTATCGTACCGCATTAATTGAATACTTAGAGCAATATATGGATGTGCTTGATGATGATTGTAAACGTCGTCTGCATACTAACCCATTACGTGTTCTTGATAGTAAAAACCCCGATGTACAGGCAATTTTAGGTGATGCACCTAAGTTATCTGAATATTTGGATGAAGGTTCAAAGCAACATTTTGCAGGTTTATGTGAACTTCTAGACGCAGCAGGTATCGAATATACCGTTAACGAACGCTTAGTCCGAGGTCTTGATTACTACAATCGTACTGTATTTGAATGGATTACTGAGAGCTTAGGTTCTCAAGGTACTGTTTGTGGTGGTGGTCGTTACGACGGTCTTGTTGAGCAACTAGGTGGTAAACCAACCCCTTCAGTTGGCTTTGCAATGGGCCTTGAACGCTTAGTGTTAATGATGGAAACGCTAGGTAACACAGAAGTTCGCCGCAGTGTTGATGTTTATATGGTTACTGCGGGGGAAGGGACTTTATCTGCGGGTATGAAGCTAGCAGAACAACTGCGTGAGCAAATCCCTGGTCTACGAGTGATGAATCACTTCGGTGGCGGTAACTTTAAGAAACAGTTTAAACGCGCAGACAAAGTGGGTGCAGCGATTGCATTAGTTCTGGGTGAAAATGAAGTAGCCGGAAGCACCGTTGTTGTTAAAGACCTTACTGGTGGCGAACAGGAAACAGTTTCTCAAGCGGAGATCGTGAGCAAGCTTGCTCATCTGGTTCAGTAACCAATCGATCTAATTGCACATTTTTAGAGATATCTTATGCCAATGCTTGTCATTGGCAAAAAATTAAGAGGATAGGACGTGGAACTCTACGATAGCGAAGAACAACAAGTAGAAGCGATCAAAGATTGGTGGAAAGAGAATGGCAAAGCCGTCATTGTTGGGGCTGTCATTGGTTTGGGTGGTTTGTTTGGTTGGCGCTTTTATCAAGGTAGCGTAATTGAAGCAAAAGAAGCGACATCAAACGAGTATACTCAAGCTATCCAGGCACTATCTTCTCAAGGTGCAGATGCTAGCTCAGACGTTCAAAACTTTATTGATAGTAATAAAGAGACTGAATATGCAGTGCTTGCAGCGATGCAATTAGCGAAAGTTCAAGTAGAAGCCGGCAACTTAGATGAAGCGTTAGCTCAACTAGAGTGGGCAAAAACTTCGACTGACGATGCGGCTTTAAGACCGGTTATTACCTTCCGTGTTGCTCGTCTTCACGCCGAGCAAGGTGATTATGACGCGGCACTATCTGATTTAACTGATATTAAAGAAGAGACTTGGGCTGGACGTGTAGCAGAGTTACGTGGTGATATCTCATTGCGTAAAGGTGATACCGCGGCTGCCTATGCGGCTTACACTGAAGCTCAACAGACCAATGATGCTAGCCAAGCATTACAAATGAAGTTGGATGATCTAGCCAAGTAAGGGCACAAGTTGATGAAAAAGATGTTCAACAAGGTGCTACTTTCTTCAGCTGTAATAGCATTGCTGGCTGGTTGTGCTAGCGAAGAAGAGAACGTTATTATGGCTCCAGTGCCAGTGGTGAAAAGTGAGTTCACCCCTACGTCTCTTTGGAGTGCTTCAATTGACGATGGCGTTGGTCATTATTTCTCGAAGCTTACTCCTGAATATGCGTATAGCAAAGTATTTGTAGCGAGCCGTGATGGTCTAGTAAAAGCACTAGATCCAGAAAACGGTAAAGAGATTTGGAAAGTCGATCTCGAAGAAGAGGTTTCAGCACGTTTATCTGGCGGTATCGTCGCAGCTTATGGCCAAATTTATATCGGCAGTGAAAACGGTGTTGTAATTGCTTTAGATGCTGAAACTGGCGAATTAGTTTGGAATGCTAAAGTGGAAGGTGAAGTGCTAGCTTCACCAGTCGCTGATAATAATTTGATTATTGTTAACACCAGCCGTGGTGCGCTTGTGGCATTGGATCAAGATTCTGGCGCACAGAAATGGACGATCAGTACCGAAGTTCCAAACTTAACTTTACGTGGTGAAAGTGCTCCGGCAGCGGTTTCTGGTGGTGTTTTTTGGGGGACGCCTAGTGGTCGTTTAGCGGCAGCAATATCAGCTCGTGGTCAATTAATCTGGCAGCAACCTGTTGGTCAGCCAAAAGGCGCTACAGAAATTGATCGTTTAGTTGATGTTGATGCTAAACCTGTCATCGTTGGCGGAACACTTTTCACTATCGGATTTAACGGTCAGTTGATCGCGATTGATTTACGCTCGGGTAACCCTATTTGGAAGCGTAATTATTCGTCGGCCACTGATATAGCCACTGATGGTGGACGCCTTTTCGTTGTAACAGACAAAGATCATGTCGTTGCTGTTGATTCGCGAAGTGGAACAGAGCTGTGGAATAACGATCAACTAGAGCACCGTTTATTAACGGCACCTAAAATCATCGATGGTTACATCGTAGTGGGTGACAGTGAAGGGTATTTGCACTGGATTGATCGTAGTTCTGGTGAATTTGTCGCTCAACAGATGGTTAATGATAGTGGCTTTGCCGTTGGTCCAGTAGCGATTGATGGTGGTTACGTTATCGTTACTCGTGACGGCGATGTAAAGAAACTGACGATCCAAAAATAAATCGTGATATAATTCACAAACGGCTCCTAGCTGGAAACAGTTAGGAGCCGTTTTATTGAAATAAATAATGTGGTTATAGGTAACAAGCTGGTGCTAATGAGTTGTCAGCGACACCGTGGTTACCTATAACTACATATGAATTAAAATTGTAGAGGTTGTTATGATACCTGTTGTTGCTCTTGTTGGGCGTCCGAACGTAGGTAAATCGACACTGTTTAACCGCTTAACACGTACGCGTGATGCATTGGTTGCAGATTTTCCAGGTTTAACTCGTGACCGTAAATATGGTCAAGCTAAGTTGGGCGAACATGAATTCATTGTGATTGATACCGGCGGTATTGATGGCAGTGAAGAAGGCGTTGAAACCAAAATGGCTGAACAATCGCTTGCTGCGATTGAAGAAGCTGATGTTGTACTATTCATGGTTGATGGTCGTGCAGGTTTAACCGTTGCTGATGAAGCAATTGCACAACATTTACGTCGTATCGAAAAAAATAGCATCCTAGTTGTAAACAAAGTGGATGGTATCGACCCTGACGCTGCAAGCGCAGAGTTCTGGCAACTTGGCATGGAGCAAATGTATCAAATCGCTGCGGCTCATGGACGTGGTGTTGGTGCATTGATCGATCGTGCTCTAAATCCAATTGCTGAAGAAATGGCAGCGGAAGATGCGAGTTTGGAAGACTTAACAGAGTTTGAAGACGCTGAAGAAGAGAAACTCGATTACACCGAAGAAGAAGCAGAAGAAGAGTACAAACGTCTTCAAGACCAGCCAATTAAGCTGGCCATCATTGGTCGTCCGAACGTAGGTAAATCTACGCTGACTAACCGAATTTTAGGTGAAGAACGTGTGGTTGTTTACGATATGCCGGGAACAACGCGTGATTCTATCTACATCCCAATGATGCGTGATGAGCGTGAATACGTTCTTATTGATACAGCGGGTGTTCGTCGTCGTAAACGTGTAAATGAAACGGTTGAGAAGTTCTCCGTAGTTAAAACACTGAAAGCGGTAGAAGATGCCAATGTGGTATTACTGGTTATTGATGCACGTGAAAATATCTCTGATCAAGACTTAAGCTTGCTAGGTTTTGCTCTTAATGCTGGTCGTTCAATCGTTATTGCGGTCAACAAGTGGGATGGTCTGGACACTGACGTAAAAGAACACGTGAAGAAAGAGCTGGATCGTCGTCTTGGTTTCGTTGATTTTGCCCGTATTCACTTTATTTCTGCACTGCACGGTACTGGCGTGGGTCATTTGTTTGAATCTGTTCAGGAAGCGTATAAGTCAGCGACAACTCGTGTGGGTACTTCTGTACTGACTCGTATCATGAAAATGGCGACGGAAGATCACCAGCCGCCGTTGGTTCGTGGTCGTCGTGTGAAACCGAAATATGCACACGCTGGTGGTTATAACCCACCAATCGTGGTTATTCACGGTAATCAGGTAAATGAACTGCCAGATTCATACAAACGTTATCTGATGAACTACTTCCGTAAATCGCTGGAGATCATGGGTACGCCGATTCGTATTCAGTTCCAAAACAGCGAAAACCCATTTGAGGGTAAAACGAATAAGATGACATTATCGCAAGAACGTAAGCGCAAGCGCTTGATGACGATGATGAAAGGTCGTAAGAAATAATCGAATAAGCCCAGGCATCATGCTTGGGCTTTTTACCAATTAAACAACACAGTCCGTAAAATGAACATCTCTTATAAATCCACCCAAGTGACATTTACCCAGTCTATCTGGCAGCTGTCTAGTGAAGTGACATTCGTGAGTCAGGATCAGCAATACACTTATATAGTCACCGAAAAGACACCGTTTCACCCTGTTAGCCATATCTGGCCCGATCATCCTGCAGATAAGGGCACTCTGTTGGTAGGCACAGAAGGTTATGCTGTTGTCGATTGTTTGGTAGGTGCTATTTGTATCGAACAGTCTGAGCTGTTTGTTGGTCAAGATATCCCTGTTAAACGAGATGAGCCGGGTTGGGTCTTTGTCGTCGTTCACTGTATTGATTCAGCAGAAAATGCTGTCAAAGTTGGAGATGAAGTGAACCTTGAAGTCGATAAAGAATATCAGCAGGCTCTGAGTCGAGGACACAGTGCTGGGCACCTGTCTTATCTTGCTCTAAACAAAGTGTTAGCAGCCCAATATTGGCGTAAAGACGCAGACAGAAAAGATCCCCACGGTAACCATGATTTTAACAGTTATGCTCAAGTAACAAGTTTTGTGACAGAAGATAAGTGCTTGGATACCTATCGTTTAGGTAAAACACTACGTAAACGGGGCTTAAACAGTGCAGATATGCTGAAAGATTTATCTACGATAGAGCAGCAGGTTAACGGCCAACTTAGTGAATGGTTGGAGTTAAGATCGGCTATTAATGTTGAAAGACAAGGGGATAACCTGACAGATTCACGCTACTGGCAGTGTAATTTACAAGAGAGTAATATGGCTGTCATCCCTTGTGGCGGAACGCATGCGACTTCGTTAGAAGAATTTAGTCGTATTCACGTAAAGCTTATACAGCTTGATGATGAACACATCGAAATGCATACTGTCGTAAATAGATAATCTCAAAATGATCCTTTTTATATATTCTGTTTTTCTTTTTAAAGGTAATGTTAAATAGGTTTTTATCTTGTTTAAAATCCAAATGCAGAACATGTAACTTATGCTTTCGGTATGTGGTTATATAAATGTTCTTTTAAGGGTAGATCGCTGAACAAGAGAGATAAAGCAGAAGATCTGATTGAGATCTCTAAAGGGATCTTTATTGTGTTAAATAGTCAGTTTTATTGATACCAGCTTGAATCACGGAGTTGGTATAAACTGGGAGAAAGGTAATGCAAAACTTATGTCCGCAGTGTAACGAAGAGTTGGAGTGGGATGGTCAATACCACTGTGTTGCTTGTGCAAAACATTACAAAAAGGTTGGTTTTTGTCCTGAGTGTGATGCAGAGCTAGAAAAGTTACAAGCGTGCGGAGCGGCGAACTACTTTTGTAATACGTGTAATGAGTTAAAATCTAAATCACGAGTTCGTTTTGAATTTCAGCTGACCGACTAGTTTTTATTCAAGTACATCGACTAATGAATCTCAAATCTCATTCATATTGTGAATGAGATTTTTCCTACCTATCAATCAGTTATTGTTATCTATTCTATTTGTTTATCACCTGTATCATTTGTTGTTGGGAGACCATCGTTGGTCAGAAAAATAACCAAAATGAAATGTACAGAATGTCCGATATAGTTTTGAAAAGATATCTTCTGTGGCTACCAGCCGCTTTGATGGTATGTGCGATAGGCACGTCTTTTATCAATCAGCACATATTTTCAAGTAGTCTTATTTCTTCAGTAGTCACTAATATCAAACTTCAATATATCGAAATGCGTAAAGCTGAGGTTGAAGAGCGTATTGCAACAACTTTGAAAATGCTTGATGTCATCCGTAAAGGGAACTCGTTGGCTGAGGGAGAACCGATCCCGAGCGAGTTGTTTAATAAGACGATGAAGTCGTTTCAGGCTCTGAATGAAAACAACGAAGATTACATTTTTGTTATCGACAGAGATAAAAAGTTCGTAGTACATAGGAACTCAGATAACCTGTTTAAAGATAATGTTGATGAAGAGTTGGTCCACTATATCTATCAAAGTGCGATCAGCGGTGTTTCCTGGGTCGAATACAGTGATAAGTCGTTTAATGAACGTGATGATGATATTGAAGCGCAGAAAATTACTCATATCCGCTATGTGGACGATTGGGATATTGTTTTAGGCAGTGGCGAGTTACTTCACGATATTAAACAATACTCTGAGTCAGAAGCTCGAGTGGTCACTGATTTAATCTTGGAACAAGAATCTAACCAGAACCTTTTTCATATTTTTGTGTTCGTTGTTTTCTCTTTAATTATCTATTACTTGAGAAGTATTACGGCGAACAGACTGTACCAATATAAATCATCGGTTGAAGAAAAACTCTCGCTTATCAAAGCGAAAGATAAAGAAATTGCTTTTCGCTCTTTGTATAACGATGTTACTGGGCTACCAAATCGAAAAGCTACATCGGACTATATTGATCACCTGTGCCTCAATGAAAAAGGAGGAGAGTATCAATTACAACTGATCGATATTGTGGATTTCCAAAAGGTGAACAATCAATACGGTTTTTCTGTTGGCGATCGTGTACTTCGTCAGGTGACCAGTGCGCTAGAAGAAATGAAAGATGAAGCCATGTTCGTGGGACATATTGCTGCTGATCAGTTCGTTGTCATATGCCAAAAGTCATTGGGATCATGCATTGTTTTTGAAAAGCAGATAGAAGCATTTGAAAAGTTCGATGTGAGTGGAGAAATGCTTTCATTACGCGTGCGTAACGCTACAGTGAACTTTAAAAACCGAAATATTCTGGGATCAATCATCGTGCGTAATAGCGAGCTTGCGATGAAATATGCCAAGTTAAACAACCTCTTCAACGTCACTTATTCATCCTTTATGTCGAAGAGTTCTGAAAGACATTTTAAAATCTCCAATCTGCTTGATTACGCACTGGCTAATGATGAGTTTTACGTCCATTACCAACCTCAAGTCAGCACCCTAAATGGCAAGATCATAGGTGTGGAAGCTTTGATTCGTTGGGATAATGTGGAGTTAGGTCGGGTTGCGCCTCTGGATTTTATTCCAATAGCTGAAAAGAAAGGCATCATAGGTAAAATCAGTGATCTGGTATTGACTCAGGCTTGTAAAGATATCCAGATGATCAGCCCTAATGGCGAAGATGCATTAACCATTTCAGTTAACATTTCACCGAATCAGTTACTGAGTGATGGATTCGCGGAAGAAACGATACGAATTATTCGTTCAACGGGAATTGATTCTAATCGCATTGTATTTGAAATTACCGAAGGTACATTTTTAAATGACATTCCTGGAACGGTAGCGATCATTGAGCAATTAAAAGCGGTTGGTATTAAATTCTCAATTGATGATTTCGGTACCGGATATTCATCGCTAAGTTATCTGTCAAAACTTCCGGTTGATGAAGTAAAGATCGATAAGAGCTTTATCAATGATCTGGTTGACGATGAAGATGCTTACAATTTAGTGAAGAGTATTTTAGCTGTGGCGAGTATTAAGCAACTGACGATTGTTGCTGAAGGCGTAGAGACGCAAGAACAATCGCAAATTCTCGCAGATATGGCTTGTCATTTACTGCAAGGCTATTACTTCTCACGCCCTGTCGATGTTGGCAGCCTGACTAAAAAAGTTAGAGATAATTGCAAAGCGAAATAGTCAATCACATTAAGCTGCAATTTGGCACCAATGCTTAGCCACTGATTAACCTCAGTGGCATTATTTTCCTAAAATTAAGTCAACAAGCTTCAGTCTACGGTAGAACGAATTTCACCATCTTTAAGGCGGGTAATCAGTTTATCTCCTGATTTAACCTCTTTAGGACTTTGAACCACTTGGCCTTGTTCGTTTTGAGTAATAGAGTAACCCCGAGACAGCGTTGCCAGCGGGCTGACTGCGTTCATAGTGTCGGCTAAACGATTAAAACGATAGCGCGAGGAAACCAGCAGGTTATTCATCGCATCCTTCAGATCTTTTTCTCGATTAGAAAGTAAATGCTGTTGTTCACGCAATTTCTTATCCGGAGAAAGCAATTGGAGCTGATGGTTACGCTTCTCTATGTTGTTTTGAGCCTGAGTGAAGCGAGCACGAATCGCCCGTTCTAATCGAAGGCTGAATTCATCAAGTTGCTGCTGTTGGCGTTGTAGACGCGTTGCCGGATGTTGTCGGTCTAAGCGATGCTGCAACTGCTTGGTGATAGCTTTTTGATCTGCAAAATAATGTCTGATAGCACTAGAAAGTTTGTGCAGATATGCCTGAAAAGCCTGTTTCTTGTGGCTGTTATCACGGCTGACTAATTCTGCAGCAGCAGAAGGGGTTGGTGCTCGAACATCAGCGACAAAATCTGCGATGGTAACATCGATTTCATGTCCAACGGCGCTAATAATCGGGATTTGACTGGATGCAATGGTACGGGCAACAATTTCGTTATTGAAACACCATAAGTCTTCTAATGAACCACCACCACGACCAACGATTAACACATCGCACTCAGCACGAGAGTTTGCACAACCAATCGCCTGAGCTATTTGAATGGCGGCGGCTTCTCCCTGAACAACAGTAGGGTAGATGATGATTGGTAGGCTAGGATCTCGACGTTTAAGGACGTTGAGAATATCGTGTAATGCAGCGCCAGTTTTGGAAGTCACAATCCCCACACATTTAGGATGTTCTGGCAAAGGCTGCTTCAATGTATGAGCAAATAACCCTTCCGAAGCCAGCTTCATTTTTAACTGATCAAATTCTTGCTGTAAGCGACCATCACCTTCTGGTTGCATACTCTCAATAATAATCTGATAGTCACCACGAGGTTCGTATAGAGATAAGCGAGCTTTGACCAATACCTGTTGACCATTCTTCGGCTTAAAGTTAACAAAGCGATTGTTACCTTTGAACATCGCACATTTGACTTGAGCGCGAGAGTCTTTAAGCGTCAGATACCAGTGGCCGGAAACCGGTGAAGAGAAGTTGGAAATTTCACCAATAAGCCAAACGATACCCATTTCATTTTCGAGTAATAATCGGACTTCAGCATTAAGACGAGAAACCGTGTAGATGTTTGGATTGCTATTGGAAGGCACTGCTAATCAACCAGACGTGGGTATGGAAATTAGCGGCAATATAATACATAGCAAGGGGTTAATTGCAAATAAAAATCAAAAAAATGTGTAGCCAAGCGATTGCGCCGGGCGTATAATCCCTCCGCAATATCTAATCCAAATGCAAATTTTCGACTCAATTCGAACTCTATGCATTTGGATTGTTTTTATATTCACCCTCTATATTGTGAGATATTGCAAATGCTAAGAATTGCCAAAGAAGCGCTGACATTCGATGATGTTCTTCTCGTACCAGCACACTCCACCGTTCTCCCAAACACTGCTGATCTACATACGCAGCTGACTAAAAATATTACTCTAAATATTCCAATGATTTCTGCGTCTATGGACACAGTGACAGAGGCTCGTTTAGCTATTGCTCTTGCTCAAGAAGGCGGTATTGGCTTTATTCATAAGAATATGTCAATCGAGCAGCAAGCAGCAGAAGTTCGTCTAGTTAAGAAATTCGAAGCTGGTGTAGTTGTTGATCCAGTAACAGTAAGCCCAGAAGCAACGATTGCTGATGTGGTTGAGTTAACTGAAAAACACGGCTTTGCTGGTTTCCCTGTTGTTACTGAAAGCAATGAACTTGTCGGTATTATTACTGGTCGTGATGTTCGTTTCGTTACAGATTTATCGAAGAAAGTTAATTCAGTAATGACGCCAAAAGAGCGTTTAGCATCAGTGAAAGAAGGTGCAACTCGCGCTGAAGTTCAAGAAAAAATGCACGAAGCGCGTGTTGAGAAAGTACTGGTTGTGAACGATGAGTTCCAGCTTACTGGTATGATCACAGCAAAAGATTTCCACAAAGCAGAACGTAAACCAAATGCATGTAAAGATGCTCGTGGCCGCCTACGTGTAGGTGCTGCAGTGGGTGCTGGCGCGGGTAACGAAGAGCGCGTAGCAGCTCTTGTTGAAGCGGGTGTTGACGTTCTTCTTATCGACTCTTCACACGGTCACTCTGAAGGTGTTCTAAACCGCATCCGTGAAACTCGCGCAGCTTACCCAGATTTAGACATCATTGGTGGTAACGTTGCAACTGGCGCAGGTGCTAAGGCACTTATCGAAGCTGGTGTAAGTGCGGTTAAAGTGGGTATCGGCCCTGGTTCTATCTGTACAACTCGTATCGTTACTGGTGTGGGTGTTCCTCAAATTACCGCTATTTCTGACGCTGCTGAAGTGGCTAACCAATACGGCATTCCTGTGATTGCTGATGGCGGTATCCGTTTCTCTGGCGATATTTGTAAAGCAATCGCAGCTGGCGCATCTTGTGTCATGGTTGGTTCAATGTTCGCGGGTACTGAAGAAGCACCGGGCGAAATCATTCTTTACAATGGCCGTTCTTACAAGTCATACCGTGGTATGGGTTCATTGGGCGCGATGTCTCAAGGCTCTTCAGATCGTTACTTCCAGTCTGATAACGCGGCTGACAAGCTTGTACCTGAAGGCATCGAAGGACGTATCGCTTATAAAGGTCGTCTAAAAGAGATCGTTCATCAACAGATGGGTGGTTTACGTTCAAGCATGGGTCTAACTGGCTCCGCAACAATAGAAGCTATGCGTACTAAAGCTGAATTCGTACGTATTTCTGGTGCGGGTATGCAAGAGTCACACGTACACGACGTTCAAATCACAAAAGAAGCCCCAAACTATCGTTTAGGTTAATTTCCTCTCGGGAATATCAATCTGACGAAAACGTTTGCGTTTTCTCTTGATGACTTTTAGTGAGGCGAGTAGACTCGCCTCCGTCTCTCAATTTAGCTGATAAGATTGCTCAACATGACTAAGAACATTCATGATCAACGAATTCTGATCCTAGATTTCGGTTCTCAATATACTCAACTTGTCGCGCGTCGCGTACGTGAAATCGGTGTTTACTGTGAACTGTGGAGCTGGGACGTAGAAGAAGCGGATATCCGTGACTTCAATCCTGACGGTATTATCCTTTCTGGTGGTCCAGAAAGCGTAACTGAACAAAACTCTCCTCGTGCACCTCAATACGTATTTGACTCAGGTGTTCCTGTACTAGGTGTATGCTACGGCATGCAAACTATGGCAGAGCAGCTAGGTGGTAAAGTTGCAGGTTCTAACGAACGTGAATTTGGCTACGCTAAAGTTAAAGTTTCTGGCGAATCTGCACTGTTTAAAGATCTTGAAGAGACTCAAGATGTTTGGATGAGCCACGGTGACAAAGTCGTAGAAATTCCTGCTGACTTCGTAAAAGTTGGTGAGACAGATACGTGTCCTTACGCTGCGATGGCGAACGAAGAGAAGAAATACTACGGCGTTCAATTCCACCCGGAAGTAACGCACACGAAACAAGGCTTACAAATGCTGGAGAACTTTGTTCTTGGCGTATGTGGTTGTGAACGTCTGTGGACTTCTGAATCTATCATTGAAGACGCTGTTGCTCGTATTAAAGAGCAAGTGGGTGACGACGAAGTTATCCTTGGTCTTTCTGGTGGTGTGGATTCTTCTGTTGTAGCTATGTTGGTTCACCGTGCAATTGGTGACAAGCTAACTTGTGTATTCGTTGATAACGGCTTACTTCGTCTAAACGAAGGCGAGCAAGTGATGGAAATGTTTGGCGATAAATTCGGCCTAAACATTATCAAAGTGGATGCGGAAGAGCGTTTCCTTAATGCGCTTGAAGGCAAATCTGATCCTGAAGAGAAACGTAAGACTATCGGCCACGTGTTTGTTGACGTATTCGATGAAGAATCGAAGAAACTGAAAAATGCGAAATGGTTAGCTCAAGGTACTATCTACCCTGACGTTATCGAGTCTGCAGCGTCTAAAACCGGTAAAGCTCACGTGATTAAATCTCACCATAACGTTGGCGGTCTGCCAGACGATATGGAAATGGGCTTGGTTGAGCCACTACGTGAACTATTCAAAGATGAAGTACGTAAGATCGGTCTGGAACTTGGTCTTCCTTACAACATGCTTTATCGTCATCCATTCCCAGGCCCTGGTCTAGGTGTTCGCGTTCTTGGCGAAATCAAGAAAGAATACTGTGATCTGCTTCGTCGTGCGGATGCAATTTTTATCGAAGAGCTACATGCAGCAGACCTATACAACAAAGTGTCTCAAGCGTTTACGGTATTCCTACCAGTACGCTCAGTTGGCGTAATGGGTGATGGTCGTAAATACGACTGGGTTGTATCGCTACGAGCTGTAGAAACTATCGACTTTATGACTGCTCACTGGGCACACCTTCCATACGACTTCTTAGGTAAGGTTTCAAACCGTATTATCAATGAAGTAGATGGTATTTCACGTGTGGTTTACGACATTTCAGGTAAACCGCCAGCGACGATTGAGTGGGAATAACATTCAATTAATGCATTTTCTAAAGCCCTGGTTTTTACCAGGGCTTTCTTTTTAGGTTAGGAAATGTTTCAAGCAATAACTAAAAAGTACATACTAAGCAATTTACCTACTGGTAGTAATTTGAATTGGTTGTAATTTATTGATTTTAAAAGTTTTATTTTTACCCTGTACAGTATGCTTAGCTTTTTGTCTTTTGTAGCTCAATAACTATAAAAGTGGAATCTTAGTTTTTGAAAATGATAGCTTCCCTTTGTCTCAATGTTTATTAAAATCCGCGCGTAAATTTTATCCATTTTTTTTAAGGTACATGAGTAATGTCTACTAAATTAGCTAACCCAGCACCACTTGGTCTAATGGGTTTCGGTATGACTACAATTCTGCTTAACATCCATAACGCAGGCTTCTTCCCACTAGATTCTATGATTCTTGCTATGGGTATTTTCTACGGCGGTTTAGGTCAAGTTATTGTAGGCATTATGTGCTACAACCGTGGTGATACGTTTGGTACGACTGCGTTTACTTCTTACGGTCTGTTCTGGCTAACACTTGTTGGTGCGATCGTTATGCCTAAAATGGGTCTACCAGCTAGCCCAGAACACTTCATGGGTTGGTATCTTGCTCTTTGGGGTGTTTTTACTGGTTTCATGTACATCGGCTCACGTTGCTACCCAATGGCTAAGCAAGTTGTGTTCGGTTCACTAACAATTCTCTTTGCTTTACTCGCTCTACGTGATTTCACAGGTAGTGAGCTTATCGGTACTATCGCAGGCTTCGAAGGTATCTTCGTTGGTGCAAGCGCAATCTACTTTGCAATGGCTCAAGTTCTGAACGCTGAATACGGCCGTGAAGTTCTGCCGGTTGGTAAGCCAAAGTTCGTTAAAGAAGAAGTAAAAGCTGAACTGAAAGAAGTTGCTGCTTAATTTAATTCGGATTTTAAGAAGGTCGACCTGATGGTCGGCCTTTTTTTTCATCAAAATTTAGCCCTTAGCGTTTGTCTGGTTGTTTTCCGTGCACATAGTGGCATAGTTTACAGATGATACTTATGACTGGCCGTTGTCATTAGTATTGAGGAGCTGAGACTCCAAACAATCTAATAAATAAAATATAAACAGGAATGACTATGTTAAGGACTATTACACAACTGTTCCCATTGTGGGCGGTACTCTTTTCTCTATGCGCTTATTTTGTTCCAAGCGCATTTGTTGACCATAAAAGTCAGATAGTACCTCTGCTAACCATAATCATGTTAGCGATGGGATTAACGCTAAAGCCGAAAGATTTTCTCAATGTGATTAGTAACAAAAAGGCGATAGGTATCGGACTGATTTTACAGTTTTCAGTGATGCCCATTACTGCTTTACTGATCAGCTTACTGCTTGGTTTCGATCCTATGCTGACGATCGGTATGGTATTGGTGGGAAGCGTGGCAGGTGGTACATCTTCGAATGTTATGTGTTATCTGGCAAAAGGTGATGTAGCGCTTTCTATTACGATGACATCAATATCAACATTACTCGGTGTTGTGTTAACTCCACTATTGGTCGAGTTACTTGCTGGTAAGGCGGTAGATGTTCCCGTCGCAGGCATGCTAATGAGTTTAGTGAAAATCGTCTTGGTACCTGTGGCTGGTGGGGTGATTATTAATGCTTTCCTTCATTCGTTCACAGAGAAACTAGAACCGGTTCTCCCCTTGATATCAATGGCTGCAATTGTTTTTATTATTGCAATCGTAGTGGCGTTGAACGCTGCTAACTTAGCAACTATCGGTCCAATCGTCGCTCTTGCGGTTATTCTTCATAACAGCATTGGCTTAGCTTCGGGATATTGGTTCAGCCGTCTTGTTGGATTCGATGAGAAAACCTGTCGTACAGTTGCGTTTGAAGTCGGTTTACAAAACTCGGGCTTAGCGACCGCGCTAGCGATGAAGTTCTTCACGCCAGCTTCAGCCGTGGCAGGAACCATCTTCTCAATCTGGCATAATTTATCTGGTTCAGCATTGGCAGGATTCTGGGCCAAACGTCGCCAAGATGAAACAGAGTTAGAGCAAGAAATCGTTGAAACGAAGGGATAATTTCAACAGAAATAAAAAAGGGTTAGCGATTGCTAACCCTTTTTCGATATTGAAGATACTTAGTTTGAACTCTGTTCTGCAGGTGTACCTGAAACTTCAGTTTCAGAATCCGCAGTTGGCGCTTTGCCCGTTCTACGTTTGTATTTCTCTTCCCAGTAAGTCGCGTTCTTAATACCTAGCTTAACCGGGTTAAATAGGTATTCTTCCACGCCTTGTTTTTGCTGCTCTTCGTAATCTTTCAACGCAGCCATTGTTGGTTTAGCCATGAAGAAAATAATGATAATGCCGACAATGTTAAGCCATGCCATCATACCAACACCAACGTCACCCATCGCCCAAGCGAGGTTTGCTGTTTTTACTGTGCCGTAGAAGACAGCAGAGATAATAACTAACTTGAGGAAGAACATCAGACCATCAACTTTTAACGTACGGCGAATGTAAGCAACGTTAGTCTCTGCAATGTAGTAATAAGCAAGAATCGTGGTAAATGAGAAGAAGAACAGTGCAAATGCTACGAATGGTTTACCTACGCCTGGCAGAGCACTTTCTATCGCCATTTGGGTAAATACAGGACCGTTTGCACCAATATCTGCTGATAGGTTTTGAACTAGGAATACGCCTTCTGCACCGCCGTGTACGTTGTATGCTCCAGTGATTAGGATCATAAACGCTGTGGCTGAACACACTAGTAGAGTATCAATGTAGATCGAGAACGATTGAACAAGGCCTTGCTGAGCTGGGTGATCAACACTTGCTGCCGCGGCCGCATGAGGACCTGTACCTTGACCAGCTTCGTTAGAGTAAACACCACGTTTAACCCCCCAACCAATAGCAGCACCAATACCGGCCATTGGTGAGAACGCATCACCTACGATCATGCCGAAAATACGTGGTACTTCGCCAATGTTAAGCAAAATGATAACGAAAGCGGTCACGATGTAAGCCAATGCCATGAATGGCACAACGATTTGGGTGAAGTTAGCAATACGCTTAACGCCACCAAAAATAATGAACGCAAGCAGGATTGAAATTAGCGTACCGGTAAAGATTTTAGCGAAACTGAAAGTACCAATAGCGGTTTCAATCATCTCTCCTGGACCAAAGGCTGCTTCAACGGCATTACCAATGCTGTTCGATTGAACGCCAGGAAGTAGTACGCCACAAGCAAATATCGTAGCGATAGCAAAGATCCATGCGTACCACTTTTGACCCATTGCTTTTTCAATGTAGTAGGCAGGGCCACCACGAAACTCGTTGTTATCTTCTTCTTTATATATTTGAGCTAACGTAGATTCCGCGTAAGCGGTTGCCGCGCCAAAGAAAGCAACGACCCACATCCAGAATACAGCGCCTGGGCCACCGAAACCGATAGCAGCTGCTACACCTGCAATGTTACCTGTACCAACACGACCTGAAAGAGAAACGGCTAATGCCTGGAAAGAAGAGATCCCTTTAGAAGAGCTTTTTCCTGACAATAGTAGACGCCACATTTCAAAGAAATGACGAACCTGAACGAAACGAGTAAGAATTGAATAGAACAGACCGGCTCCAAGACACAGATAGATCAGTGCCGGGCTCCAGATGATTCCATTCAAAAAATCAACAAATGACTGCATGAGTATTTTTCCCTGTTGAATGATTGATGTGTATGTTTGTGTTTGTTTTTCGGTTTAGATAATAATCTTTTGTAATGGGAATGTTAACCAAATTATCGCTATGAATATTTTTATGTGATAGCAAGCGCAAAACTCTGGTTGTTTTGCGCTCAATAAGCAAAAGATTCTAAATATGGTTAAAAAATGGTCTTTTATATATAAGAGGCTTCTAAAATGAGCATTTATGCAATGGTGTCTGAATAAAATTTCAAATTGATGTTGTTCTGAAAATGAACGAAAGTGTAGGTTTTTATTTGTATATACTTTAATCACTCTGAGTTAGATAAACTCAGAGTGATAATTAGAAAGTTGAGTTAGCTGTGATATCGAGAAATACCCAATCCGCGAATATCCACTGTTGCATCACCATGAGTGATAATGTCAGATAAGATCTGCCCAGAACCACAGGCCATTGTCCAACCCAAAGTCCCGTGTCCGGTGTTGGTGTATAGGTTTTCAATTGGTGTAGTGCCGATTATCGGAGTGCCATCAGGTGTCATTGGTCTAAAGCCAGTCCAAAATTCCGCTTTTGAAAAATCACCACCTTGTGGGAACAAATCACGAACGACCATCTCAATAGTTTCTTTACGAGCGGTTGGAATTGAAGGATCAAAACCAGCTAATTCAGCGGTACCTGCAACGCGGATTCTGTCATCAAAGCGAGTTAGTGCAACTTTGTAGGTTTCATCCATTACTGTAGAGGTTGGAGCAAACTCTTCGTTCACGATTGGCAGGGTTAATGAGTAACCTTTTACTGGGTAAACCGGAACATTAACACCTAACGGACTGAGCATTTGTTTAGAAAAACTCCCCAGAGCGACGACATATGAGTCGGCTTTTAGTAACCCTTTATCCGTTTGGACACCCATGATCTTTTTGCCTTCGATAGCCAAAGATTGAATCTGAGTATCGAATTTAAATTGAACACCTTGAGCTTTGGCAAGTTCCGTCAATTGTTGGCAAAACAGGTAGCAATCGCCCGTTTCATCGTCTGGTAAATATAAACCACCTACAAGTTTTTCCTGAACAGGTGTAAGTCCTGGTTCTTGTGTAATGCAAGATGCCACATCCATCAGTTCAAAACGGACACCGCTCTGCTCTAACAGCTTCATGTCTTTTTCTATCGACACCAACTGCTTTTCGTTACGGAAAACTTGAAGTGTTCCTTTTTGGCGACCTTGATATTCAACATTGTGATGCTTTTTAAGCTCATGCAGGCACTCACGGCTGTGGTTGGCAATCGACAGCATACGAGATTTGTTGACTTGATAACGCGCCAGTTGGCAGTTGGCTAACATTTGAGTCATCCATTGAATCATTTGTGGGTCCAGTGATGGCTTTACTTTAAGTGGTGCGTGTTTTTCAAATAACCATTTAATTGCTTTTTGAGGGATCCCTGGAGCCGCCCAAGGAGATGAATAGCCATAAGATATTTGCCCTGCGTTAGCAAAACTGGTTTCTTCTGCACTACGTGGCTGGCGATCAACAACCGTAACGCTATGACCTGCTTGCGACAAATACCATGCTGATGTTAAGCCAACAACACCACTTCCAAGAACGATAACTTCCATTTATAGACCCCTTATTTGTAATAAGGTTAGTTTCTTTGCTTTACCTTTTGTTAACAATCGATAAAAATTATCAGCAGTGTTTAGTAAAACTATAAGCAGATAATGTTAAAAAGTTCTCAAGTTTCAGCGTTGCATACTTTTATGTTGGTCGCTCAATACCCTAGCTTTAGTGCAGCAGCAAAAGATCTGCATATAACCACGGGAGCGATTAGCCAGCAGTTATTGCAGCTTGAATCAAAAATAGGTTTTAGCTTGTTTGAAC
Organism: Vibrio sp.; assembly: GCA_048259585.1. Taxonomy (GTDB): domain Bacteria; phylum Pseudomonadota; class Gammaproteobacteria; order Enterobacterales; family Vibrionaceae; genus Vibrio. The sequence continues at coordinate 72,290 of JBLXHN010000006.1, forward strand.
GCCATTCACGAGGGGTAAGGTTAACTGAAGCCGGAGAAACATTGAAAACCGTGCTACAGCGTAGCTTTCACGACATTGAAGAATCACTGCAAAATATTGAACAGCGAGAAAACCGCAAAGAAATACGTCTTAAGCTAACGCCTTCATTAGCCTTTAAATGGTTGTTACCCAAGCTGGAGGATTTCCATCGTCATAATCCGGATATTCAGGTTCAACTGTTTGCTGAAGGTGCACTGGTGGACAGTGAGAGAAAAGACTTCGATTTGGCGATTGATTACGGGCCATTTCCGTATAACCGTAAGAATGCTGAAATGCTAATGGCTGAATCGTTGTTACCGGTAATGAGTCCAAACTACTTAAAAGATCATGGGTGGCTAAATGATTTAACTCACTCCCCTCATCACTGGAATGAAGTTAACTTGCTTCACGACGCGATGCCTTGGGCGAAAGCTCCAAGAGATTATGAATGGTTGTATTGGGCATCAGAAATGGGGGTTCAGCTTTCGACCCATAAAGGGCACTTCTTCAACCGAACGGATATGGCAATGTCAGCCGCAGAAGCGGGGGTAGGGATAGCGATGGCCCGTTCAATGCTACTACAAAATGAGTTAGAAACCGGTAAGTTGGTTTCACCGTTTCAACCGATACCCGCCAACGCAGGGTATTTTTTGATCACCCATAACCCAAATGAAACCACAGCGATATTTACCCAGTGGTTAAAGGGAATCGCTGTATGATTTTTGCAGCGACTTGTTCTTTTAGTGATTCGATTCACAAACACACTCTGCCCCCACGACTACTACGCAATATACGGGTTACTGTAACCACCCCTTGCAACCAATGAGTAGCTAAAATGAAATGGAGTTTAATCAGTTTTAGATATCGAATGCTGATCATAATGAGCCTCTCCGGCTTGTTGCAGCTGCTTGTGCTCTCTCTTGCTGGTTTCAATTACATCAAAGAATCACAAGAACAGGATATGGGAGAGAAAGCAAAAAGGGTCTCGACGTATCTTGCTCAATCGCCTTTTGTGATATCAATGATCGAACAAAATAATGCTTCGGATTTTCAGCAGAGATTTCGCGATTTAACCTATGCGATTGGCGCTGCTTTTATTGTTGTCGGTGACAAGGATGGCGTTCGTTTAATACACCCCGTTGATGAACGCATTGGTTTACCAATGAAAGGGGGAGATAACGATTCCGCATTAGTTCATGGGCAATCTTATGTCTCGTATGCGGAAGGTTCTTTGGGCCAATCTGTGCGTGGTAAAACTGCGGTTTTCGATCAGCAAGGCAATATTATTGGTGTTGTTTCTGTCGGTTATTTGCTGAGCCGCTTACAACATCGTATCGAGCCTTATCTGGCGTTCTTACTCAGCATGGCGGTACTGGTTCTTATCGCGAATATCATCATTTCTTATTTTATCTCTCGCCGTTTTCAGAAGGCGATTTTGGGATTTGAACCTGAAGAAATTGGTCGTTTATACAGTGAGCTAGACGTAACGATGAGTACCATCAAAGAGGGTGTGCTGAGTATCGACTCTGAAGGAATTTTACGTTCAATCAATACCAGAGCATGCGAGATTTTTGGTTTAGACAAACAGCAAGTGATTAACAGAAAACTCGAAGATGTACTGCCTAGTTCGGACCTTCAAACTCTACTTGAAAGTCAGGAAGAAGATAACGATATTGAGCTGTTCATTCACCAAAAGAGAATTATCGCTAACCGTAGCCCGATTGTAGTGGGGAATAAGGTCGTTGGTGCCGTATCGAGTTTCAGGCTCAAAGATGAAATTACGGAATTGACTGAGCAGCTCTCTCAGACCAAAGCCTACTCAGAATTACTGAGATCGCAAACCCATGAACATCGAAACAAGCTGAATACCATCAGTGGGTTAATCCAAATGGGAGAGGTGGAAGCCGTCCAAAACTTGATTGGCCGAGAAACGGAGCATTATCAGAGTCTGATTGAATTTCTTCGAGAAACGATCAAAGACCCGCTTGTTGCTGGCATGTTGTTAGGAAAAACAGAGCGAGCCCGTGAGTTGGGGCTATCGCTTCAAGTCGACGAAGGTTCAAAATTAGAACTTCTTCCTCCTAATATTGATGCGCAGGATCTCGTCACGATTCTAGGTAACTTGATTGATAACGCTTTTGAGGCAACGCTATCAGTAGTGAAAGAAGATTCTAAGTTGAGACAACAACGTTCCGATATCACCGTGTCACTCAGTGATTATGGCAATGAAATTATATTGGAAGTGGTTGATAAAGGATGTGGTATTCCTGATTTGATGACGCCTGAGAATTTGACTCAGCGTGGTGTTTCAACCAAATCAAATAGTAACCGAGGTATAGGGCTGTTTTTGGTTAAGCAGCTCACTGAACGATACCTTGGGAACATGGAGATGAGTAATAACCGTGATCTGGGAGCAAGAGTAACGGTTTATATACCGAAGGATAGTCGTATATGAGTTATCTCACGCGAGTGATGATTATTGAAGATGATCTTAAAGTTGCAGAGCTACACCGGAGATATTTGGAGCTGATCGAAGGTTTTGACGTTGTCGGTATTGCAACCACTAAAGCTGAAGCTGAGTTACAACTAGAAGTGCTAAACCCGGATTTAGTGATGCTGGATGTTTATCTACCTGACGGAACTGGTATAGAAGTATTGAGCCATATCAGGAGTATGAATTCGCAATGTGATGTGATTTTAATTACCGCCGCACGTGATGTAGAAACCTTGCAGCAAGCGATGAGAGGTGGCGTTGTTGATTACCTCCTCAAACCGATTATTTTTCCTCGTCTTGAAGCGGCGCTAAAAAAATATCAAAAAAGAACAGAAAGCTTTCATCATGTGGAAGATGTGGATCAATCCCTCATCGATGAAATGCTCTCCTCAAAAGAGGCAAGTCATGCGGAAAACCGCCTACCAAAAGGTATAGATAGCGTTACGTTAGAAAAAATAAGAACCCTGTTTAAAGATGATTTTCCTTATACGGCAGATGAAGCTGGAGAGAAGATTGGTGCCAGTCGAACGACCGCACGGCGTTATCTCGAATTCTTAATCAGTACCGGTGAGTTAGAAGCCGACGTGAAATACGGTTCAGTTGGAAGGCCGGAACGTTGTTACCATAAGCTTCAACGTTAATAGTGAAACCAATAAAAATGCCCCTAAGATTAGGGGCATTTTTTAGTTCAAGCTTTTATCGTTAAGACTCAGCTCGCTTTGGTTGGCTGAAAAACTTTCTTGCGATTGAAAGAACGACAGGGCCAAGCAGAACCATTACCGACAGTACGGTGAAGGTCATAGCGATTGGTCTTTCCCACAAGAAGCTTAATTCACCGTCACTGATCATCAATGCTCGTCTTAAGTTCTCTTCCATCAATCCTCCAAGGATAAATCCAAGCAGTAGCGGTGCTAATGGGAAGTTGGCTAAGCGTAACGCAATTGCTCCCATTGCAATGAGCAGCATGATGAACACATCGGTTGTGTTAAACGACACCAGATAGACGCCAGTGATTGAGAAAAATAGAATCATTGGCAGCAATACCGTGCGCGGAACCGCAAGCAACTTAGAAATATAAGGGATAAGCGGTAGGTTCAAAATCACCAGAACAATATTACCCACGTACATTGAGATAATCACAGACCAAAATACATCTGGGTGCTCGACAAATAAGCGAGGCCCCGGTTGAATACCATACGCGATGAGTGCGCCAAGCATGATTGCAGTTGTACCGGAGCCTGGAATGCCTAATGTCAATAATGGAACAAACGAGCCACTTGAAGCCGCATTATTGGCAGATTCAGGCGCAACAAGGCCACGAATACTGCCTTTACCGAACTCGTCTCGTTTATCTTTAGGCGCGAGGTTTCGTTCCATACCATAGGCTAAGAATGAAGCGATGGTTGCACCTGCACCAGGCAGTACACCCGTGAAGAAGCCTAGAATCGAAGAGCGAAACGATACCGGCGCGACTTCTCTCACTTCTTCTTTGGTTACTTTCATACTGCCAATATGGTCCAGTTTCTTCTGCTCATCGGAACGTGTATCTGACTCAGGCTTAAGAATGCCCATTAATGTTTCACCTAAAGCGAAGGTTGCCATTGCCAGTAACAAGAAACTAAAACCATCAATAAGATCGGTTAAACCAAAGGTAAATCGTTCAACTCCTACGCCTTTATCAATACCAACAGTAGACAGCATTAAGCCTAAAATAGTCATCATCCATGCTTTGATGGTTTGGCCTTTACCAGCAAAAGCAGCAACAGCCGATAAACCAAGCAACATCAAGGCAAAGTAATCTGAGGATTGGAAACTAAGGGATACTTTGGCCAAAGCCGGAGCGGCAAAAAGCAGCATGATTGCGGAAAGCGTACCACCAGTAAAAGAAGAATAAGCGGCTAAAGCCAGAGCTTTACCGGCTTGCCCTTTTTGCGCCATTGGGTAGCCATCAAATGCGGTCACGACGGTAGAAGAACAACCTGGTGCGTTAATCAAAATAGAAGAGGTAGAACCGCCGAATACTGCGCCATAATAAACACCCGCCATCAGGATCAAACCAGATGATGGGTCCAGACCATAAGTAATCGGTATCATCAGTGCAATGGCTGAGATTGGCCCTAACCCTGGAAGCATGCCGATAAATGTACCGACAAAACAGCCGACGATGACCATCATGAGATTCATCGGCATCATCGCCGTTGATAGTCCTTGTAAGATTCCATCTAACATATTGAAGTCCTAGAAAATGGTCATAATTAAACCTGGCTCAAGGTAAATATCTAAGCCTTGAGTCAGTAATAAATAAAAAGCAATGACAAACGGGAAAGAGGCTCCAAACAGAATCGATTTTCGTCGTTCTCCTAGGATAAAAAAGCCCGCCATTAAAAAGAAACCTGTTGCTAACACAAAGCCAAGATAAGTGAGTCCGACTCCGTAAGCGGCCATTAGGACAAAAAAGCCCAGCAGTAACTTCCAATTGAAATCAGTCGCAGCTTGTTGTTTGTCTGTTTTGGCCGTAACCAATAAGATTATTGAAAGACCAATACCTACGTAGGTGAGAATCGTCGGTAACGTTTTGGCGGTAAAGGGTTCATATTCATCACCGGGAAACATTGGGATCAACGACGTTTGATATCCGTAACACAGGCATAAGAGCAAAAAGAGCATTGCGCCGACGCGCTCTCGAGAAAGTAAGTTTTCTACTGTGAATAGCTTGGAGCTTAAGTTTGACATAAGCGACTCCTACCAAATAAAAACGTCGTATATAAGGTTTAAGCTACGCACAGACATAAGTAAGCTAGTCAATATCCTAGGAGATTAGTAGGACAGAGATGATGTTGCCTGAATACCGCTTATATACGACAAAAGGGGAGAAGAGGAGGACGTTCGCCCCTCTTCATATTTCGTTATTTTTTGTTAAGGAAGCCAAGCTCTGTCATCAAAGAACCCATTTGTTTCTCTTGCTCTTCTAAGAAAGAGTAAAATTCTTGGTTTGGCTTGTAGTTATCAATCCAACCATTACGATCGCGTACCACTGCCCATTCGTCAGTCGCATACATTTTCGTTAGAGCTTCCGTCCACTCGCTAATTTTCTCTTCGCTAGCACCAGGTGCTGCAAAGAAACCACGCCAGTTAGCAAAGACAGTTTCATTTCCATATTCACTTAGCGTTGGGATATTGGGTGCAGCTTCAAGACGTTTAGGCGCTGTGATAGCAAGTACTTTTACTTGACCCGATTTGGACATTTCAAGCACTTCGCCTAACCCAGTAGATAGCAGTCCAGTCTCACCAGATAGAAGTGCAGCCATCGCTTTACCACCGGCATCATAGGCAATATAACGCACTTGTTTAGGGTCAAAACCTTCGCCTTTGAATGCCGCAGCTACCACAAGGTGGTCCATACTACCTCGCGCTGAACCGCCGGCAATTTTCACACTTCTTGGATCTTTCTTAAAATCAGCAACGGCATCTTGCCAAGTGTTGTAAGGAGAATCGGCTGAAGCGACGATAGCACCGTAGTCCGCGATGGTTGCAGCTACAGGAGTCAGATCACGGAATGATTGAGGGAATACACCAGACAGAGAGCGAACAACGATCGGTGTGGAGTTGACCATCAGTGTGTCTTCTTGGCGTTCAGCGGTTTCAATCAGATGTGCGATCGCTTTACCGCCACCGCCACCAGATAGGTTCTGGAAGGAAACATTATCGACGATTCCGGATTTAACCAAAACATCACCCGTACCACGAGCTGTCATATCCCAGCCGCCTCCAGCACCACCAGGGATTAAAAAGTGAATTTTTTCAACATCAGCAGCGTAGCTACTTAGTGAAAAGATTGTAGCAAGAATTGATACAGCGGCAGTAGATTTCAGAGCTTTATACATGCTTCACGTTCCTTATGTCGGTTTCTTATAGTTGTTGAGCTGAGTTCAGATGAATGTATGAACGTCTAAATGTTATTTTTGTGTTAACAAATACACAACAAAGAGGAAATATTGGCATTAATGAGCATTAAGTGAGTTTTGTTCATAAAGTTTATGGGACGTTCGAGAAAGCTAATCATTCGTACTGGGTATTTCTATGATTTGTCACCGAGTTCTAACTCAAGGTAAGAAAGTCAGTTTTTCGATTATTCATAACCCAAATGAAACCACTGCGATTTTTATAAAATGGTTGAAGGGATTAGTATCGAACAACCTACTGTAGAGCTTCAAAGGAGGTGAAATTCGTAATATTTTTCTTTCGGATTGTGACAGAAAAAGATTTTTTTAATACTTATTGAACATATTCACATTAGTTCATGTAAAGTTTGTTGCACGCATTCAATTTACGATATCAGGTACGGTTTTGAATTTACGGCAAGCTCTTAGCATCCTCTCTAAGTCATCTCCTTTTGCTGTTAGTACAGAAAGAGAAGCACACTTCGATGTTTTACAATCATACAAAGAACATATTTATATAGAAACTGATATAGAATCAGCCTTTTATCAAAAGCTGATTTCAGCCCACTCGAGTCAGATAGTTTTCTTGTGTGGAAGTAGTGGTGATGGTAAGTCAGAAATATTGACCCGATATAGTCAGAAGTTCAAAGCTACTCATAACTTTCATCTTGATGCGACGCACAGCTTCAACCCAAGTCAAACAGCAGTTCAAGCTCTTGATAACAGGTTTACTGAATTCAATAACAATGATAAGCCGCTAATAGTAGGTATCAACATTGGGATGCTTGGTAACTATGCACAAGAGGGGGCTGAAGAGCACCTGAGTATAAAAGCGTCGATAAAAGCCTTTCTTGAAAACAAAACAGAAGATATTCCTGACGAACATGTATTCTTGGATTTTGAGCAATTTCCTAAATTCACGTTAGATTATGAACAAAGCACTTCTGATTTTGCCGCAAAGCTTTTAGCAAAGTTAACGGAACCGAGTTTGGATAATCCTTTCTATGCACTTTATGACAATGAAGTTCAAAAAAAGGGACACAGTAAACTAACTACCAATTTTGCTTTACTAGGTTTAGATTCCGTCCAAAAAGGCTTAATTGAACTGCTACTGAAAGCTCGATTAATAAAAGATCAATTTTTAACAGCTCGTTCGTTACTCGATTTTGTTTATGAGATTTTGGCTAAAGATGGGTACTTATTTGACAATCTATTTTCCAGGTCAGACAACGAACTTTTAGAGCATATTCGTGCTTTTGATCCTAGTAATATTCATACGCGTAGCATTGATGAGTTTGTGCTGCAATTTGGATTAGGTATTGAAGACTCCGGCTTCATTGAGTTAAAAGATCGAGTGAAAAGGTTGGGAGTCTTTGATGTATCTACAGCCGCTTCTTATCTTCGCATGGTCTACTTGCTGAAAGATGAAGAAGAGTTTTTAAATGAATATATTAATCATCTGAAAGAGGACTTTGAAAACTCACTTGTAGAGCAATACGCTAATTTTTGGCTTCTTCATCGGGAGTTTGATGGTTCCGGTCAACAAAGACAAAAATTAAATAAGTTTTATAGAGATATTCTGATATCTGCGATACATCGTTATTGCAATCGTAACTCTCCAGCACTTGATAAAAACCAGTTTTTTATTTCTGAATATAATGACTATAAAGTTGCAGCTGAATTAGATGTTAAGGCTGATTTTAATGCCATAAAAACTCAACCAGCTAGTAAGGTTGGCTCATTCAAAGCATACATTAGCGTCGATGGATGCTCTCTATTACCTATGCCAATCAGTATTAATCTTTTGGATTTACTAGAAAAGATTAATCAAGGTTATCGACCAAACAAACACGATAAGAATGCAGTGCTCTTATTGGATGAAGTGATCGAACAAATCATATCTGTTGCTAATGAGAAAGATACCTTGTTTATTTTTAAAAATGACAAGCGCTATAAAATTATGAATGAAGATGATGAGTATTTCGAAGTGAGTGGTCTATAAAAATGATGATGGATAAATTTATTAAGCCATTTAATCCAAAGTTGCCACAAACTGCGGAAGACGTGCCTAACAAAAATAGTTTAAATAGTTATTTACCTATTCGTACAAAAGGTAATGACTTTGATATCAAAGCCGTAATTGGATTAGTCCTTCAAGGACTGCTTCGTAAGAAGGTTGAAGGTTACGAATATGAGGAATTCGTTTCTGATTGCCAATCAACCTTTCAAGAGAAGCTAGGAGAAGAAGCTTTTTGGGAAGTTTTGAACGAGATGTACTTTGATAATAGAGACATCTTTTCTGTTAGTCCTGAGTTACTACTGTTCCGAGCTCAAAAAGATCAGGTTACAGCAGGAGATACTCGCATAGCTTCTATGTTCACTAACTTATTGCAAAGCATGAGAGTTGAAGAGTTTGATGCAAAGTTGAACTTCATTGAACGAGAGATACTTGCGACACTGCGTAACAAAATGAAAGCAGAGTCGTCTATGCATGCTAGTGAAGAACCATACTTACCTTATCTTTCTCAGGCATTTCGTGATGATTTGAAGTTTCTATCGAGCCGCCCGAAATACTTATTAAGCGAAATCGAGTCGTTCCTTTCATTCTATGCTTTTACCTATACAGCTCAGTTAAGTCTCGCTTTAACTGATTGGCGCTCTGGTGAAGAACCTGTAGCTAAGCCGTTATATTTCATTATGGATCATGAACGCGCTAGCAATGAGCGAACTCATATTCGGAACCATGGCTATAAGTTATTTAGTGAGTCTGCAACTCGTTTATTCCCTATGCTGAGTATGTTAGAGCTACTTCAACCTGGTATAGGAGATAAAAAAGTATCTAAATTACCTCTGTGGAAAATTTCTAAAGGTATTCAAGAGTCTAGCTATGAACATCTAAAGAGTGAATTGGAAAATTTCGCCAGAGCATTTAAGTCACAACGAGAGTTAGACACCTCCCTTGATGAATCGGAATTAGCGTTAGATTGGCTAGCTAATATTATGAAATTGGCTATGGCACAGTTTAGTGTTGGTGAGCGATTCAATATTAATAAGAAGTATGTCTCTGAAGTTGAGAAATATCTCGCTTCTCACTTTATTCAAGGTCGCGGACGTAGCGGTCGAGTATTGGTGCTTAACCAAGACTACATCATTCTGTTAACAAATCTTGTTGTTGGAGAAAAAGATAAACTCCGTTTTCACGAGCTTATCGCTGCCTTTAGACAACGCGGCATTTTTGTCGATAAACAAACAGAACAAGAACTAATTAAATTTTATGAGCGCATTGGTAATGTTGAGCGCATGAGTGATAGTGGAGACGCAGTTTATGTCCGTAAAACCATTTGAGACCTTTTTAGTTGAACAGTTTCTAGCTAAGGCTGAAACACAAATTAAGGCAGGTTTCCGCTATCAGTTCAAATCACCAGATAGTGAGAATAGCGTACGTCTATATCAAGCTATGGTTGAATGTGCTCAACGTCGAATTGAAGCAAAGAATGGTATTGAACTGCCATATATTGATTTACCTAGCGTTAAAATTGTTCCCGTTATCCATAGTGACGATCCGGCTAAGTTCGAAGGCTTTACTGAAAACTATATTTCTCATTTGAGAGATGAGGTTGCTAGTCAATCTGGTTTTTTAAAAGGGTGTGCTCTTGTTGTTATTCATAACAGCTTATTAGATACCCTGATTAACTCGGCAGAAGATCTCGCTCAACTTAACCAAGTTTGGAGTCCGGCAAAGATTAAAGAAGCGATGAGGGGCTTAATTGCACAGCAAGACAAAGGCAGAGATGTCTCTAATTGTCTTTTAGACGATCAATTTGATGCGATTCTGGAAGATGGTGCAACCATGTTTGGTTTTGAATCTCTATATAAAGCTGTGGAAGATGGTGAGCTTCGTTTTAATGAACTTGGTATGTTCGAAGACCCTTTAGTTGCTCAAATGAGTGGTAATCCGAAGCAAATTAAAAAGCGCCTTGAAGATAACCGCACTCTATATGAGGAACTCTCTTTTGACGTAGAGCATTTTGGCGATCAGCTGCATGATCGTTTGAAGTTATTTGGAGATAAGTTTATCAATGAACATTTCTCTGAATCTGATGCTTGGAAAGATGTTGAGTTTGAAGCTTTTTTACAAGAGAAAAGTCGTAATGCTAAGCAGCAACTAGCTCTTGAAGAGGAGCAAGCGAGTGAAGGAATGACGATTATTGCTCGTAATCGTTCAGAAACAAAGGCGGGTATGCGTGATCGCCATTTAATCATTGAGCTCGATGAAGGTATCACCGATTTTGAACTGAAGTTGATATTCCAAGGAGCAAGTAACTTAGAGAAAAGCCAATTCAAAGTTCAGCCAGCGAAAGCTCTGAATAATGAAGAAGTAATAACAACACTTAATGGACTAAAGACGACAAGGGCAAGCTTAAAAGGTCGTTACAATAACGAGCCGCTTTTTTTCAACTTGGCATTGAAACGTGAAAATAAATCGGAAGCCTATAATTTCCGTTGTCTTGTTATCCGTAAAGGTGAATTTTATATAGAACCTTTTAAAAATATCTTTTTAGTTGAGCATACAAAGCCGCGACTAACGCTGAAGATGGAAGAGAATAAACTGCCAATTCAAGCCGTAGAAGGTTCTACATTTTCGTTGACCGATGGCAAACAAATCATTGATGTGGCAGAACATGCCATCGTCGACTTTGAAGTTTTAGCAAACGAAGCTGATGAAATTAACTTTACAGTTAAGTCTGGCGATAACCGCCTTGATTTTAATATAGAAGGAGCTGTGGCTACAGATTCTCTCAGTTTGCCATTGTTATTAAATCGTGGTCGTTACCCTAAGTTGTTTAAGGATGACTACAATGGTGAGTTTTATTCTCAAAAAGGTAAAGTGGGCATAGACAACAGTGAGTTTGTTGTACCCGGGCTTCGTCTTAAGCTATTAAGATGGGAAGAGGAGTTCATCAATTCTAAAGTCGTCTCTATCTCTGATAACGGCTCAATTAGCTTAGATGACTTACAGTCTATAGACGATGCTATTCATATCTCATATATAGAGCTTTTTGAATATCTTGAGCAGCGACGCAGTACTCCTTCTTTGGTTTCATGGGGGGACGGTTTTACCGCTCTGGCTCAAAATGTAGTTGATAGTTGTCTCGCTTATTTTGAAACTATTCCAACGGGAAGCATGTTAACTAAAGAGCAAAAATCGGCATTGCAAATTGGTTTGGTTAAATCTGATGGGGATGAATATTATTCACCATTTCACCCGTTAATTTTGGCTTACTACTTAAATTTGAGAAACTCTATCCGAGAAGATGATAGTTTCGCTTCTTTGCCAGATGTCACGTTCGACCGATTATCTCCCAAAGGTTTATTGCCATACGTCTATCATCCTCAGTATGAGTTTGCTTATAACCAGCAAGTCAAAGAAAACGCTTTTTGGATCAAGAGTGTTCCACAAGAGAAAAGTTCACTAACGTTTGTTCGTAAGTTAGTTAAAGAAAAAATTGATGAGTTCCAAACGGCATTTAGCCAACTTTTCACTGGTTCAGAGAAAAGTATTATCGTTAACGCTGTGAATCAAGATGCTTCAGAAGAGCTGTTCATGGGGATTGTTGATTATATTCGCAACAATTTGGAACACTCTGCTTCTATTCATGTAAACCTCTATGATGACAAGTTAACGTTTAACGCTTTTGACCGTTTTGCCGAAATAGCAAACTACGATGAGTTAAAAGAGAACTTAGAGTTAAATAAAAATAAGAAAGTTAGAGAACTCGCTGACACCATTATTGATATTTTGCGTACTCGTCTTACCTACAGTAAGTTTACCAATAAGCAAGCAGAAAAGGACGGACAGGCATATTCACACCTTTCCTTCTTCCGTAATAATGACAAGGTAGACTGTTCAGATATTGCTATTGAAGATATGGCTTCGGGTATTGCTTGTGACGGTATATTAACGGGCGACGCGTCTGAGAGTAAATCAGGTTCATACTTTACTGGTTTTGGGTTAAAAGGCACGGATTATCAAGAGTATTCACATCTGAAGATGGCGAAATACGTTGGTACATTATTGAAGCCAGCGCTTAAGCCAAACACTCAATATCATGGAGCAAACGCTGTAGCCTTAGCCGTAAGTGAGGATTTCAAAGGTCTTCTAGAGCGCTCTTATAATAGTTCTATCTGGACGACCATTATTGATCCGAAAGTCACGTTGGACTTTTTCCATAGCAACGAAGATGTAGTGCTGATTCACTACTCTGATCAATACACGAGCTCATCCAGTTACGACGCTATCACAGTAACCGCTCAACGTGGTTTGTTTGAAAAAGTCATCAAGCAAGGTGATGGTGGCCAAATTAACGAATTCAATGCTTTTAACGGTGATTGGCTGTTGAAGATGATGACGTGTGCGCCAAGCATAAATAAAGAGCGAAAAGGCGTAATTGGTGCGTATAAATTTGTTACGAGCTTAGTGCACAACTCAGATATTACTTGGGTGCCACTTTCTGTTGCAGAGATGATTCGTGTTTCTGGTAACGTCGGTCTGAAAATGTCAGATAGTGATTTTTCGCGTAATGTTCAAGGTTACAAGAAAGGTGCTATCTCTGATGATGTCTTGCTAGTTGGCTTTAAAGATCAAGACATGTACCTACTTCCGGCTGAAGTGAAAACAGGAGCCATTCCGGATTACAACAAAGCTGTCAAACAAGCAAAAGAGTTACTTCGATATTTAAGTAAAGATCTACTAGGCAACGACAATCTTGCAAGTAAGCTCTACCGAGCTCTATTCATGCGTCAGGTACTGATGCAAGTGGATAAATATCGTTTGTACAATGTATTTGCTCCAGACTATTTTGATACCTTATTAGCTAATAAAGAGCAGTGGCTAAAAGGTGATTATTCGTTAGCACAAGTAGCAGACTACCCAGATGGTTTTGTGGTTAGCCATCTTGAGGGATCAAGCTGCCTACAGCCTGAATATCACATGATGGAAGGCGTGCTAAAAGTTGATCTACCAATGGGGCTGTTGCCTAAATTAGTAGAAATACCACTGCAAGATATGCTTACTAAGCTTGATGTTGTGAAGTTATGTCACGTACCTACCGAATATGTGCTTGACGGTAAAACACAACCTGAAGCGATAGACTTTGAAGGTGTAAATGTTAGCGATGTTGAATCTAGTAATTTAGAGCAACCTGCTGAATTAGAGTCGCCAGGCGAGGTTGATGAACCTTGTTTAGGTGATATTGAAGATAGTTCTATTATTGGTAATGAAGAAAGCACAGTTAAGTTAGAAACAGCTAAACCACAACCATCTGGTTCAAACTTAAATGTGCTATTCGGGCACAATGCTTTGACGCAAGCACCACTTAACTGGGAACCAACTAATACTGCTAAGTTTATGAATACCAACACCGGTATTATTGGCACTATGGGTACAGGTAAAACTCAGTTTACTAAATCAGTAATTACCCAGTTACATCGCAATCAGGTCGATAACGTAAATGGCGCACCGATTGGAATACTGATCTTCGATTATAAGTCAGATTATGTCGACGATAAGTTTCAGCATGCTACGGCGGGTAAGAAGTTTAATCTGCATAAGCTGCCGTACAATCCTTTGAGTCTATTTGGTGATACACCAATGTTGCCAGTGCACACCGCTCGCGGTTTCTCTGAAACTATGGGTAAAGCCTTTAATCTAGGGCAAAAGCAACAACTACGTTTACGTAAGCTGGTGGGCGAGGCTTATGAATTAGCGGGTATACGTAAAGCGGACCCAAGCACATGGACAAAAGCTGCACCAACGATTGCTGATGTATGGGCATTGTTTATTGAAACTGAGCCAGATGAGGACTCATTATACGCGGCATTAGAAAGTTTATACGAACTTGAGATATTTGAAGACGATAATACCAAGTGTATGAGCTTATACGACTTAGTTGATGGTATTACTGTCGTTGAGTTAGCTGGTTACCCGTCTGAGATTCAAAACCTAGTTGTAGCGCTTACATTGGATCTTTTCTACTCACAGATGCAGAAGAAAGGTAAGCCTGATATTCAAGGCGACTTCCGCCAAATGACCAAAATGATTTTGGTGGATGAAGCGGATAACTTTATGTCTCAAAACTTCCCAAGCCTGCGCAAGATCTTAAAGGAAGGTCGTGAGTACGGTGTCGGTGTGATTCTATCAACACAGGATATTACTCACTTCCAAACTGGCGAGAATGATTACTCAAGCTACGTGCTTACTTGGGTTATTCACCGTGTAGCGAAGATTCGCCCTCAAGAACTCAAAGCCATGTTTGCTGTTAATGAAAAAGCAGAGCAAGAGAAGCTAATGGAAACCATCAACAAGCTAGAGAAGCACTACAGCTTATACATTGATGGCGCTAAGAAGATTGTTAAGATGCGCGATAGGGCGTTTTGGGAAATTTTCAGATAAAAATCATACTTGATTAAACGCCCAGTTGGGCGTTTTTTTGATTCATGTGATCTGTATATTGAATGAATTTACATGAATACCATACAATATCTCATACTCTAACCGTAGCTCTTAGAGTTATACATACTAACAACCTTTACTCTCTGTATTGGGCCTAAAGGTGTTACTTAATTAATGCCAAAGCACTTACCAGTTTTGTAGAAGTGCTTTCTCATGAGGAAATGAATAATGAATTTATTTCAAAAAGTGGGCTTGACGATGATGCCTTTACTTCTGACGTTTTCAATCACTCTTGAACTGCCAACATTTGATTTGGAGTTTTATTCTTCAATTAATGTTTCAGAACAGGTAGTAGATTTAAGTAGTAATACTTTGATTACTAAAGAAGGAAGTTCATCGTTTCACTTTAATTTTTCTAATACTACTAGTAAGTTAGTTGTGGATGAAATTAAATAGTAATGGCCCTGCGGAGCAAGGGGGGTACCCTTCCTCCGCTCTACCATCATTCAGATCGTAAAACACTGTACACACACTGTTGAGGCAAAATATGAAAGAGTTAATATTTAGCATGATAACTGAAGATTATCGTGTGCTTAAAATTCCAAATGGTTCCTCTAGTAAAGCTAAATTAGGAACGTTATTTTCAAAAGTAGAGGAGTTACCTGATGAGTTGAGAGACTGGACTGATGTCAATCCTCGTAGCCCCAAAATGTCTAAAGCGGAGAAACTATCAGGTCAAGTTGCTAGATCGATTGTAAGAACACTAGAGGAAGAGCCTGAAAAATTTGCTATTAAAAATTTAGGCATATATCTATTGGTGGATAGTGTTGAATCTAAAAGAATTGCCGGAGATAAGCACGAAGTAAAAGTTGTTTTAAGTAATCTGGAACAGCACGGTATAGTAAATGGCGGACATACATTTCAAGCAATCCGTCAGGTTATTGAAAATGGGAATTATAGTGGAGGAGCTAGTGTTAGGCTTCACTTATATCAAAATATCGATAGGGAGCTTATTGTCGATCTTGCTGAAGGTTTGAATAAAAATTTACAAGTAACGGATACTAGCCTGCAAAATCTTCAAAACAAATTTGAAGAAATAAAATTAGCTATGAAAGGTAAAAAAGGCGAAGAACAGATTGCTTATTCAGATGGGGAAACAGGGACAGTGGATGTTTTAGAGGTTATCCACCTATTAAGTTTATTAAATTTAAGTCAGTATCCTACATCTGAAAAACATCCTAATGATTTGTTTGGCACCAAACAAAAAGTATTAAAAAAGTACTGTGAAGATATTGAATCGAACAATTCAGCATTTGATATTTTAATTCCTCACACATTTGAAATTTTAAAATTATCAGATGAGATTAAAAAGGAATGCGCAAAAATTACAAGTTTATATAAGATAAAAAATACTGATGATAAAAATCGTGTTGGCTCTAAAGAACATAAGAAAAGCGCTATTTTTTCAGAAGGAGAGATTAGCGGTTTAATTCCCCAAGGCTGGCTTTACCCTATGGTTGCTGCGTTTAGGGCTAATATATCTATTTCGGAATGGAAAAAAGGTAATTTCCACTGGTTGGTAGAACCTGATAAGCTTTTACCTGAAGTGATAAATGAAATGACAGATAAAGTTACTGCATTACATAAAGATAATAAAAATAAACCAGCTGAAGTCGGTAGAAAAGCTACTGCTTATGAATTATGTTATGCAACAATATTTATGAAGTTAGCAATGGCAGGAAAATTAGAAATAACGAATGTAAGTAATTAATAAAATAATTTTGGTGTAATTTAATAGGCATCCATCGTGGTGCCTATTGTGATTATTTTATTAATTTATACTTTGAGTCACTTAATGCTTTATATGAATTTTCTTTTCCAAGAAAAAGGTCTCGTTCACTGCAATAATAGTAAATTGATTTTCGAACTGTTCCTTTCCATTCTTTAGTTAAGGTCTTTGACGTATTTTTTTCTATAAAATTATAGATTTGCTCTAAGCTTGCAACTCCACCTAAAGATACAAATGCTTTTTTTACTTCATCTTTCCACGGAATATTAGAAGATGTTTTAATATCAGACATTACTTTGTCTGATAGCTTATGTATATCTAATTGCTTTAAATTCTCAAAAAAATCAAGAAGACTCATCAAATGAAAATCTTTCCCTGTTTGGTCTTTATATTCAGTAGAAAGCTCGGGTCTAGGTCCTAATTTATAGCCATTCTCTTCCCAAAGCCAATCTTCTTTTCTTTCATCACAAATTAGCAGTGTACTATTTTGTGTTGCTTTACCATATTGAATTATTTCATGCCAGATTATATAATCAGCATATTTACACCATATTGTTTGAGAGCCAAAGTTTTTATACTGTTTCTCTTTATTTTTAGCATCTTTATAGCCAGGAGGGATTTTATTATCAAATCTAGCTTGTGCTGTATCATAAATTTTATCTAGTCCTCGCCCACTAAGACCTTTCCCTGAACGCCCCTCAAATAATGATACTAGTTGGTTTCTAATAGGATCATTTATTAAATAGTTTGGGTGAGATTTTTTACAACTATTTAAGTAGTTAGTCAGCTCTTTATCAAATTTATCGACTATTAACTGTACTTGTTCAATTTCAACTGAAGAGTGTTGATCTTGCAAAAATTGTTCTGATAATGATTTTTTTAGATCTTCTACTTTACTTTCAAGCTTTGAATATATGGCTCTTTGTTGGTTTAGAACTGCAGCTCTATTATTGTGATACTCCAGTCCTACTATATATGGCAAAAAAAGCCTATTTTGAACATTACTTAAATAACTTAAAATACTTTCAGTAGTGTCTTTCTTATATCTATACAGATTAAAAATAGAGCTTGAGTCAAAAACTATATTTGCATTAGTGATGAGTTTTTGGAGATCATTTTTAGATCTTGGCAGATAACCAGAAAAGACATCTTCCATATAATTCTCCTTTTATACTATTATTTAGATAAGTTAAATATAATATGTTCTTTTTAGTCTTTCTATATGTTATTTGAAAGTTGAGTTAAACTCGAATGGTTTCTAATTGAAGCGATCCCATCTTCAACATGCGCAGCCCAAGCTTGCTGAAACTCTTTAGTATCTAAGTCTGGGTAGTACATTTTTAGTACTAATTCAGTAACATCACTAGTCTCACCCAGCCAAGTATACTTATCCAACACAAGCGATCCATCTAACTTAGCTTCTTGGCCTCGGTAGCGAAAATCACTTTCTATAGAGCGAAAAAAGGCGATACGCGCGGATACGTTAGGTGTAACGCCAGTATAGCCTTTTAGTTTCTTAAGTTGTTCTTCGGTTGAACGTGTTAAGTTCATACGGTTAGGTAGCATTACACAGCCTCCTTAGCGGATTCTCTCCAGAAGTAGCCTTCCTTCAACGTTGAAGATTTGGTTGCACCATCAAAACAGATTTCGTAAGTACGAGCGATATCGTCTTGAATTAAATCTGTATAGTTTCTATCAATTTCGGTATCCGTTGATAGAATCACCACTTGGTGGCTTGCTGTTGGGAAGTAGTTTTCTACAAGTTTGTCACGGTGGTGTGAATCTAATCGACCTAGCGGAGTATCAATAATAATTGGAAGCTTGCGACCAGATGTACGGCCAAGTGCTTCTAAAATTGAGATCGCATATATCTGTTTTTCACCTGCCGACATGGCTTTACGGTTGATTTTAATTCCGTGTTCATCCATCAATTCAACATCAAATGAAGTTGGATTTATTGAGGCACTAAGCTGCAAATCTTCTTTACGAGCGAGTTTTTTGTATGATTCTATAAACTCATTTTCAAGCTGTTTTACACGAGCTTTTGTTAATTGTTGCCCAAACTTATCTAACAACAAAATGGCGTTTTGTGCATTGCTAACACTTTGATCTTTGTTGGAATGTTCTTTGTGTTTGTCATGCAATTTCTGAATCTGACGAGCTGTGTCAAGCGCTAATCTTAATTCACTTTTGGCACTTTCTAGAAGGTTGTGATACTCAATAATCAGCTTTTCTTTTTTCTTATCAAGTTTACGAACATCTGCAAATAAATCTTGCACGAACTCTTGTTCTGGAGCTCTAGCAATATTATTGGATGCATTATCTATTTCATCTTCTACGGCTTTTAGGCGTTTTCTAGCGTAGTCAAATCGAGAAAAAGACTCTTGGGACAGGGTTGAGACTTGATATTCAATTGCATTTGTTTGACGGTCTGAGATATCTAAAAGAAGTTCTTTTGAATCAAACTCACCAACATGTGCTTTAAAGCTATCAGAAATTGCATTTTGTGCCATCTCTGTATCAAAACTTGGATACTTTGAACGTAGAGTTTCTAAGAATGCATCTAGTTCATTCCCAAAGCTTTGTTTCTTCTTGATCTGCTGTTCTTGTTTAATTTGTTCTTGTAGAAGCTTCATTGCGTTTGGCGCTAAAGCGAAAGGTAAGCTTGTTTCCATCTCCATACGGATCTGTTTTTCAAGCTCAACTTTTTCTCTAAGTAAGCTATCCACTTTTTGTTG
The DNA here is from genome assembly GCA_048259585.1 of Vibrio sp. Taxonomy (GTDB): domain Bacteria; phylum Pseudomonadota; class Gammaproteobacteria; order Enterobacterales; family Vibrionaceae; genus Vibrio. The sequence goes on from JBLXHN010000006.1 coordinate 91,722, forward strand.
CTCTTCTTCTCTCGTCTTCGCCCAAGCTCCACCATTTTGTGACAGCTTGTTTTCGAGGTTGAGAATGTCACGAGAAACTAACGCTATTTGAGCATCGACTATATCCGCTTCGCCTCGTAATTTTTCTGCTTTGCGTTCGTGGCTAATTCGTTTCTCATCAAGAGAGTCCATTTCTTCTTTTAGCGACTGATTGAGGGCTCCAGAGCCTTGTTTTTTTAAGAATATTCCTAAATCACTTTTGAGTTTGGCAATAACATCTAGCCCCAATAATCGACGTACAGCCGTTTTGAGTACGGTTCCGGATTCATCTTCAGCGAGCTCCGCTATTTTTTCGCCGTCAAAGAAGAATAAGTCAGCGATACCTGTCGGGATTAGTTCATTAAGAAAGCCCTGGCATTGTTCATAATTAAGCTCAGGAATTTGAATCCCGTCTTTCTCTAGGCAAAGGCTATCTTTCTTACCTCGTTTCCAGCCACGAATGATTTTGTAAGTATTTTCTTCACCGCTTTGGCTGTATTTGAATTCAAGTTCAATAGAGGCGTGGTCTTGAACTCCTCCGTGACCCACACCATTGTGAATTAAATCAGAAAGTGCTTCTACATAATCGCCATTTGATAGAACTTGGCTGAAAGATTGTCGTCCAAATAGTGCTAAACGAACTGCTGTGAGAATGGATGTTTTACCAGCACCATTTAAGCCGCCAAATAGAATGATTGGTCTTTCTGTCCCTTCTATAGGACCATTTCTACTCAGGCGAGCAGGCGCTGGGCGTAAGTCAATTTCATGAACGCCACGAAATACGCGGAAGTTGTTTAAAGTTAGTTTGGTTATCAACATTTCAGTATTTAAAACTCTTTTTGAAGCTGCTTATCTAGGTCTGCAAGCTGCTCGTTATAGCGCTCGATCTCTTGCTGGTGGATGTCAAACTCGGCTTTGCTTTGTAAATAAGCATGCTTCTGTTTGATTTCTTCCAAGCTCCCCCAATCCTGCTTCAATAAGGATGCAATTTTGTTGCTAATGCCACTTCGACGACTTAAACCTTCCATTGAAACTTCTAATTCAATAAGCTTCATGATCATTTCAGGTGCTATATCAAAGTCATTGCAAAGTTCATGGATAAGTTGGGCGTCGTCTTTGCCAAAACTTGCGTTGTCGTCATAAACCCAGTCTAGGTCGTAACCATATACTTCTTTGAAAATAGTTGGTAACGAATCGTCCCAATCCGGTTCGTTTGGATCGTGAATCCATTCTTGGCGAATGGCATGAAGCTCGGGAGCGGTAATGAGTTCGATCTCACGCCCTTCTGACTTAAACTGCTTATCTAATTCAAGTAACTCTCTCAACCATTGGCGACGATATTTTAGCCAATACGGGCCCGGTACATGCTTACGCTCAGTAGCAATGTCTTCACCATCTTTAGCATATTGATAGCTTACTTTACCGGTACGACGCTTATGGTTTCGATATTCTTCTTTATTCGCAGGATCGGTTGTCATAGCAAGCTTGTTACGGAACTCAAGCAGAGGCGACATCCACTCTTCGCCATTTTGGATAAGGCTTTCCATAGCTCGGTCTTTAGTAACAACAGTACATGTCCAACAACCAAAACGAGAATTGCCACAAGAAGGTGTGGTTTCGTCGATCACCATAGGACATTCGCCTTGGCCTGAAGAATCCTTATATAGATTCCAAAGAACTAGGTTTTTACCACCCCATGGGTTTTCCCACTCCAAATCGTATTTGTTACTCCAAACATTAGTTGTGCCATAAGGCGTTTCTTTTGTTTCTAAGTGACATAAACGAAGGATCTTCCATACATCATCGACACCCCATGTATCAATAGGGGTAAATATAAATGCGTTCGCTAATGTTGTGTGTCTAGCTAATCGAGAACCATCAATTTTATGTTTTGCGATTACTTGAGCCCGTGAAGCACTTTCTTGGCTACGAGAGCCTAACACGACGATAACTTCGTCAAATTGAGATACTTTCGATTTGATAAAATCACTGACAGGATCAATCTTCATTCTTTCTGTACACCAGCGGAAAGAGCGCGTTGGAGCAGGGTATCCTCTACCCAATAAGTTTGCCCAGAAAGTTTGTGAGTCCTGTGGTACAACCTTATGGCAGCTAATAGGTAAATTATCGCGTTTCGCGCCTTTCTCGATAGCGGCTAGAGAATCTTTAATATGATTAACCACAACGGGTGTTTCAACTAGCGTATCTGATGAGACGACAAAAATGGGTTTGTGGCGATCTTCTGGTTCCAAACCTAGTAATGCTAGATAAATGAGAGACATCACTGCTGACGAGTCTTTACCACCACTATAGCCAATAACCCACGGGCGTTTGTCTGCACAATAGACGCGTTGAACATCGGCGATATAATGACTTAGTTTGTTGTTAGCAAAGTCTTCAAAATTTATAAAGTCTTCGTAGTCGGCAAGATCTTCTGCCAATTGTAGCTCTTGTATCATGATAACTGCTTCTCTAGAGCTTTTTCTTCAGGGGTTAACGGTAACCCTAGCTCAAGTTTTAGTGCGTTGGCTGTTAACTGAATATTGGTTGTCGATTTACTCAGTTTGCCGTGATTCATACTTCTAGCGACCCATGTTGGATTGGTTTTCAACCAATTAACTTTGGATAGTAGCGTAAGTTTTTGTTTCCAATTTTGAGGCTCTTGACACAGGAGATGCTTACCGAGCACGCCTATAGCGTGGAGGCCAACTCCATGCGCATGTATGTATTCTTGACGAAGCTGGGCTGGAGATACTTCTTTGTTAATCACCATTTGCCAGTCTTTAATATGGCGGGTTACTTCTTCCCAAAACTCTGCCGCTAGATGTTTCTCGTCTTCAGTGAACCCATCTTTAGGTCCCTTACTTAGGAGGGCTCGGGTAGATTGTTTGATACTACTTAGCGTAAATAGCTTATTTGATTTAGGGCTGATATTGGATTTCTCCATTTCTGTTAGTCCTAAAAATGGTTTTATCTTTGCCGCTAACTCGCGAGCAAGCTCTGAGCTTTCATCACGATGATCATAAAGAGTACCCAATGATGGGCTCGGTTTTACAGCGTATTTATTTAAGTCAGCGAACATCTGCTGACTTCTATTAAGACCTTCATCTATGAAAAATAGAACAGGGATATTGTCTTGACCAAGGTCTGGATTTTCTCTCAGGGCTTCTTCAATAGCTTTTCGTCGATGTTGACCGTCGTTGATTAGGATTTGAGCATCCATAGGGATTTTCAGAGTTCCTAAATTTGGAGCACCCTCATGATCTTCAAATGAGATATCTACACCAACAGAAGCTGTCAGTGCTGAAAATACATATTCTTTTGGATTATCAAGAAGATATTTAACCATGTCTGGTATGCGAGTTTTGTTAAGTGTCCTTTGAGCTCTTAGCTCTGGTGGCACATCATCCTCGTTATAACTAAATATCTTAGGAATAATTCGTAATGGGCATGTCGCAATATAAAAAGGGCGACCAGCTTGGATTCCTCTTACAGCAGGAAAAGAGTAGCAATATCCTGATTCATGATTTTGCATACAACCTCCGAGTATGTCATTTTTAAATTTTTACTTTGTTAAAATATGACAAACTCATATAAATCAAGTATGGAAATGGACTTATATATATAAAATTTATTATAAATGGTATGTCAAAGGCGATAAATTTTACAGTGTAGAAGAGATAATTACTATTTTTGCTGTTAAATTTTACGTATTGTTTGAAGCCAAATCGATATCGCATAAAGAAAAGCTATTGATTTGTTTATTATGTTTAACCAAAAGCACATCAAACTCCACTTTGCTCATTTGTGCTTCTTCATATGAATCAAAGTCCATCAGTTTAGCTAAACGCTTATCAAAGCTCAGTTGCTTCCCATAATTCTCATGCTCTTCAGCCATGTATAGATGCTTGTTCAGCAAAGGCGGCCTGCGCTCTTCAACCACGTAGTCAAAGAAGTCGATATCTTGGTCGGCCATCTTTATTTTGATTCTCTCTACTAAGAAAGGAACTGACTTTTCAAAATCATCGTAGGCGGTGAGGGTGAGTTTGCCAGATGTGATATGAATTTTGATTAAATCTATATCGTCATCAAGCTCACCATACATTTGCAGGCCTGCGCCAACGTATACTCTCAGTAGTAGGGGAAGGTCATCAATATAATCACGATGAAAGATCAGCGAGTGCCCTTCATTAAGTAAACTTGCCTCGAGCTGCGAATGTGCTTTTTCACATTGTTTATTGATTAGCTCTGTATCTGCAATAGCAAATAGTAGCTCAGCTGCTAAGTTAATTGCTGTTTTGTAATCAGTGAAGAGGGCTTTTATGTCTCTTTTGAGTGATTCTGGTTGTTGGGTGTACGGCTTTCTTTTTTCGAATAGACCCATAGCAAAGTAAAGCAGTAGATCTTCTTTACGGCTTTTCTCTGCTTGTTCAAACTCTTTGGTATCAAACAGTTCTTGAAGTAGGGTAAATACCTTTTTATGAGAACCGATCAGTTCTCGAACTTTGTCTGATTGCTCAAATTCATCGTTGGCTGGTATTCGGCCAAATTCTAAGCATACGTTCCAGAACTCATTGAACAGTTCTTGGTTTTGAGTAATGAGCAGTTTTGCTTTGTCTTTCGATTCTACGGGCTCAGGGGAGGTGAGTTGCTGCCATTTGTGGTGTCGCTTGTATTTGCTCTGCAGGTATAACTGCTCTTCAATTTTATCTTTGAATACGTAGAAAATACCTGGGGCTACGGTTATAGCCTCTTCTTGTAGGAACCTTTCTATGTAGTTTTTGATTTCAGATTGTGCATAGTATTTCTGAAAGGTATTACGAGAAGTTATCACACCATCTTTGTATGGCTTGAACTGAGTTATGTAATTTTCATTAGCTAGCATTACGGATACTACAAGAAACTTATCGGAGAGTTCCCAAGCACCTAACAAGGCTTCCAATCGTTCATCTTGATCTTCGATGACATTTAATACAAAACCTAAGTTAACAATATCTGAATTTACTTTGTCGTTATCAGGTTGAAAATTCGGGTCCCAACCTAACGCATCAAGACCATGTGCTTCTAATTCTCTTAAGTCATCGCCACGTCCACAGCCATAGTCAAATATGGAGTAAGAACCTCCGAGGAACCCATGTTTAACTAAGCTTTTCATGGGAGCAGAAAGCTCATGTCTGACTATTGCAGTTTTATGCCTATCAATACCAGATTCATCCGTTTGTGGTATTGAGGAGCTACGAAATAACCGACCATCGACTAATTCATATCCATGCCGGGCAATGAGGTTCTCCCAAGAGTTTTTAAAACCAATCAGGCGACTATTCTCATACAGTCCGGCATTTTCTCCTTCTTGTGTTATCGAAACAAAATGTTCGTAATAGTCACTTTCAGGGAGAATCATGGTTTCTTTACGATGTAGTATTGGTGAGTTTTCGGTCTCTTCATAACTTGTGATTTTATGGCTGAGTTTTGCTAAGTCGACATTTAAGCTTTGCTTTAGGGAAGGGTAGGAGTCGTTATAGAAATCAGGGTAGTGTAGAAGAGATAGTCGAAATTCCTTTTTAAATAGTTTTACTAGATTCCAACTATCATCATCTAGGTTTACTGCTTTTGCTACAGCGGGAATAAATTGACTTAGATTTTTAGGAAGAGCAGAAAATGCATCTCTGTGAAGATAAACTGCATCAGGGAGCTGCTTCCCTAACTTGATTTGAGATACCAATTGCTTAAACAGCTCGTCGTTCATTACTTTTCCCTAGCGATGTTTTTTATGATTATAAGTCATCAAACAACGCAGGTGTGGCTTTGCCTTTTGCACTTTTTCCATTAACACGAACTCCGGCACTACGAGTTTTTCTGATTAAGGCATAACGAGAGTTATCATCCCCAATGCTAATGTGCAATGGTCTATCACTGCCATAAAAATACAATCTATCAAATTCTAGGTTTTCACAGATGAATTTTGCTACTTCGTGCATGCGTTGTTCAAAGCCTTTCACATAAAAATCACAAGCAGCTCCATCCCGTTTACAGATTCTATTTCCTTTAGAATTTAATTCCATAGAGGCATGTTGATCGATATCAGGCGCCATATCACCCGGCGAGTGTTTTAGGATGTGCAGTAAAAGGGGATGGCTCGTAAAGCCGTAGGTAATACGTGTCGTACCCAGAGCATTACCTATGGGCATTAGAATCTGTTGTTCTAAAAGCGCTAGTTGTTGCTGTGAATCCCCTGATGGTCGGTTTTCACCTTGGTAGCCTATGTGTTTCTGTTTATACCAGTCTATAAGTTCCATGTTCCCGTCTTCAATAAAGTCGCTCTCTACTCGGTATCACTGTCTGTCAATAGTGAGTTTAACGCATTGGGGGATGAAGGCTGTAAGCCAACTTTTAAACCAAATGGTTTGAATACCTTGTTGAGAATCTCAGTGTTGTAGTTTCCTCGATCATTTTCTATATCTGAGAGTGTTTTTCTTGAAACTCAATCGACAATACCTCCAATTATCCATGAGTAATTTTTTACTCATGGATGTGTGGTTTGGCTATTTATGAGTAAATAGTTACTCATAAAGTCTGAGTCAAAATTGTTGATGAATAGAGTGGATAATTTCAGCCAAATCAGACGCATTTCCTCAGGTCCTAACATTCATATTTGCCTCAATGAAACAACTATTAAGTTGTTTTTTGTATTCATTACAACTTTAAAGTTGTTAGTTGGGTTTCTTACAACTAGTATGTTGTTTATGGCGACTGGTACAACGATAGCGTTGTTTGAGGTGTGTAGTGAAGAATATTGATGAAATTGCAGCGCTGCTCATTGAGCAGCGTAAAAAGCTGGGTATCGAGCAAAAAGATATGTATATGCGAATCGGCATGAAGCAGCAACAGTATCAGCGTATTGAAGCGGGTAGTGATGTAAAGCTGTCGACGTTGTTAAGAGTACTTGAAGGGCTTGATTTGGAACTCTCTATTACTCCTAAGGGAAGCAAAGATCTGTCCGTTTCATCTGATAGTGTTTTTCAACATCAATCCCCAAAAAGAGATGAGCTGGAAGATGATGTTGATGATCTCGGTTTTTGGTTCGAATCTGAGGATAAGTGATGAGTAAGCAAATTGAGAAGGTTGAAGGTCTTAGTATTCAATTGCATAGCATCGATGTTGCGGTGGTTGCGCATTATGCTGGTGGGAAAAACATACTGACATTCAATCCCGAATTTGCTGCGATGCCAGTTGATAAACGGCCAGTTTTTACCTTAAGGCAACTGCGTGATCCTGCTTATTTAAGTAAGCCTCAGGTTCGGACCGATAGGATCCCGCCTGTATTATCCAACCTGTTGCCAGAGGGGGCATTGAGAGAGCTGACAGCCAAAGCGCTTCAATGCCACGTAAACAATGAATTCTCAATACTTGCCTATTTAGGTGCTAACTTGCCAGGAGCTCTAATCGCTAAGCCGATAAAGGCGGGTGATGTGCCTTACTGGGCGTTAGAGCAGCGATTATCGACAGAACCTCAACAAATCAATGTTAGACACGCTGATACCAAGTTCTCATTGGCAGGCGTACAGATGAAGTTTTCGTCATCACATCTAGAAGGCCGATACCACATTGATCAGGAAATCTCTGAGGATATGTGGATTATCAAAACGCCATCTACTGTTCATAAGGGTGTGCCTGTGAATGAGTATACCTGTATGAAGTTGGCCGAAGCCGCTGGAGCCGATATTCCGGAAGTGCGACTAATCGAACTTAGCGAACTGGATGGATTACCCAGTATCAAATTACCAGATGAGCAATATGCCTATGGTATTAAGCGATTCGACCGTAGTGACGAAGGACGTATCCATACTGAAGATTTTGCTCAAGTATTTGGCCTATACCCATCGGACAAATATCAACGGGTTAATTATGAGCAACTTGGTGGTGTTCTTTATCAATCAAGCTCAGAGCGATTGAAAGACATCCAACAAATGGCGAGACGTTTACTGATTAATGTTCTACTGGGTAACGGTGATGCGCACCTAAAAAATTGGACCTTGATTTATCACGATCAAATATCCCCGCGACTGGCTCTACTGTATGACGTCGTGTTTACCGCGCCATATATTGAATATGACAGCTTAGCGCTAAATATGGCAGGAACCAAGCAGTGGTCAGAGATAACCATGAAGCATTTTGAAATGTGGGCAAATAAAGTTGGGGTACCGTGGGTTGCTATTAAACCACATCTGCTTGATGTGATGGACCTGGCTCGGAAAAATTGGCCTGATTTACTACAAGCGCTTCCTATGGAAGTGGAGCAAAAAGATATGCTAAAGAAACATTGGGGGAAGTTGAGCGACGATTTCAGAATTTCCCCTTAGACAAAAATAGAATTAGATACAAAAAGGGCCATAACTCAAAGAGTTATGGCCCTTTCCAAACGTTTGGTGGAGCTGGCGGGATTTGAACCCGCGTCCGAAAATCATTCATCATTGGTACTACATGCTTAGTCGATCTTTAATTTCGCCACCCACCTGCGAACCGACACGCTAATGAATGACTATCCTGAATTATAATTCGCTGTTCATCTCTCAGGCGGGAGAATCCGAGCTAGCTAGTTTGGGTTTGACTCTTTGTTATTCCCCGTCTTACAAGCGGAAGCTAGGGCAAAGAGGCTCTCAGCAGGGTATTAAGCTGCTAGTGCGTAGTTTTCGTCGTTTGCGACTATTTTTTTGCGGTTTGTTAACGAGGCCTACCGCACCTCGGCATGCACCTCAGACTTCAAAATTCCCGTCGAATCCAGAATCAGCCCCAAGGTATGGATGCATAGTACCAGAAAAGCATTGCCTGTCTAGCACTGTGCGTCTGTTTGGTTAAGATTAACGCAATGAGCTCTTCATTACGCGAGCTTTTTGGCGTTGCCAATCTTTATCTTTCAAATCATCACGTTTGTCGTGAAGCTTCTTACCTTTAGAAACGCCGACTTTGAGTTTTACCCAAGAGCGAGACCAGTAAAGTGATAACGCGGTCAGAGTCATACCTTCACGGTTGATACGACCGAATAAGTTATCCAGTTCACGACGGCTTAAAAGCAGTTTACGAACACGAGTCGGATTAGCCACTACGTGCGTTGATGCTTGTTGAAGCGGAGTAATTGTCATACCGGAAACAAAAGCTTCTCCGTCACGCATGAACACATAACTTTCAGCGATATTAGCTTTGCCTTGACGAAGAGATTTTACTTCCCAGCCTTGTAGCTCAAGCCCTGCTTCTACTTCATCTTCGATAAAGTATTCATGGCGAGCTTTTTTGTTAAGCGCGATAGTGTTGCTACCCGCTTTTGTTTTTGATTTTTTCTTTACCATAGTGGGCGCATTATACGGATTGGTGGAGTGTTAGGAAATGCTTTTCTTTGCGTAAGCATACGGTTAACTGCGTTGACTCACAAGTCCTATCGACAGTGAACTTGAGGTGACAATAGTATGACAGTACAATCAGGAACAGTTGGTTCCAAAAGGTCAACAGACTATAACAAGCCAGATTGTCTGGATAATGATGAGGAGAAAAGATGAAACAAATTAGTCGTTCTGCGTTGGTGTCGTATAGTGCAGAGCAGATGTTTCATTTAGTAAATGATGTCGCTCGCTATCCAGAGTTTTTGCCTGGGTGTTCAGGTACTCGAGTTTTAGAATCATCTGAAGAAATGATGGTTGCGTCTGTTGATGTGTCTAAAGCAGGTATCAGCAAAACTTTTACTACATCGAATGAACTTCGCCATGGTCAGGCAATCATTATGAATTTGATTGATGGACCATTCAAAACATTACGTGGTGGTTGGCATTTTACACCACTTGATGAACAGGCTTGCAAAGTTGAATTGAAACTAGAGTTTGAGTTTTCAAGTAAGATGATCGAGTTGGCTTTTGGTAAGATTTTTAATGAGTTAACCAGTAATATGGTGAATGCGTTTACGAAACGAGCAAAGCAGGTTTATCAGTTATGAGTATTGAGTCTGACATGATTCATGTTGATGTTGTTTATGCACTTCCTCAAGAGCAGCGCGTTTTGAACCTTGTGGTTGATAAAAGCATGACGGTGGAAGAGATCATTAAAACGTCAGGTATTTTATCGTTGTACCCTGAAATTGATTTGAAAAAGAATAAGGTCGGGGTATTCAGCCGTAACGTGAAGCTAGACTCGACTGTACGTGACCGAGACAGAATTGAAATTTACCGTCCGCTATTGGCAGATCCAAAAGAAATCCGTCGTAAGCGGGTAGAGCAGCAAAGAGCGGAAGCGGCTGCTAAAGCTAAATAAAAAAGAAAAGAGCTTGGTTTACCAAGCTCTTTTACTATCAGCTTAACTACCTGCAACTTACACACTCTGAGCAAGCCGTGATTAGTTGATGCCTTCAAAAAACGAAGAGCCAGCAGGGAAGTCGCCCGTGACATTAGTCAACGTACCTTCAGGGTTGAAGTTCACAATCAAGTTCTTCTGAATAGAATCTTTGTGACCTTCAGTATGGTGATAAATGTAGTACCAAGTATCGGGGTAGCCATTTTCAATCAGCATTGGTGAACCTAGCACAAAACGTACTTGCTCTTTAGACATACCAAATTTTAGTTGGTTTACGGCTTCCTGCTCAACGTAATTGCCTTGATTAATATCGATTCGATAAACCAATCGTTCTAGTAACGAGCAGCCAGACAAAGTTGTCACTGCAAGGGGAATGGCGATTAGCCATTTGGTAAACTGCATATTCAAAATTCTATAAACCGTAAAACAAAACTCGCAAGATAATAAACAAGCTCAAAGCGAATGTAAAAACATCAAATCGCTTTGAGACTACGAATTTTGAGTTTGGTTGCAAACAGTAGACAAAAAAATCCTATTTTTGTGTGTTTGAACACTTTACTCAAGCTGCAATCAACAACTCTTTCGCATTTGCTAGGGTTGATTCGGTAATTTGGCTGCCACCCAAGAGGCGAGCTAGCTCAGAAACGCGTTGATCATTATCAAGCTTCATCATCTGTGTTTCCGTTTTTCCAGCCTTAGTTTGTTTCGCAACAAACATTTGGTTGTGTCCACAGCCGGCAACTTGAGGCAAGTGAGTAACACATAGAACCTGAGTGGATTCACCTAACTTACGCAGCATGCGACCCACAACCGCAGCGGTTGGGCCTGAAATACCCACATCGACCTCATCGAAAATCAGGCTTGGGGTATCAACTTTTTGCGCAGTAATTACCTGAATCGCCAGAGAAATACGTGATAGTTCACCACCTGAGGCTACTTTTGCTATAGGTTGCAACGGTTGGCCTGGGTTGGTTGACACTAAGAAAGTGACTGAATCGATACCGAGTGGTGATGGGTGATCGCTTTGACTCGTAATATCAATCTTAAACTGTGCTTTTTCCATGCTGAGTTCGTGCATGCTTTGGCTAATCAATTTGTCGAGTTCTTTCGCGTAGCGACTGCGTGATTTGTTGAGCTTTTCAGCTTGAGTCAGAAATGCTTGATATTGCTTCTCAACGTCAGCTTCCATTTCTGCCAGTTTTTCATCAGAGCTATCAAGTTGTTCAATCTGCTTGAGTAAATCTTGATGATGCTGATAAAGCTCTTCAGGCAGAACATGGTGCTTGCGAGATAACGACATGATCTTTGAGTATCGTTCTTCAACGAAAGCCATGCGCTCTGGGTCGACATCAATATGATCAAGATAAGTGCGTAGCTCATTATTCGCTTCTTCAAGCTGAATAATCGCTTCAGCAATCATGTTTGGTAACGCTGTTAGTGTGTTATCCATTTCTGCCAGTTCGATCAATGTATGGCTGGTGGATTGCAGAAGGCTAAGTGCGTTCACTTCTTCACCTTCATCTATCAGGGTGATCGCTTTTTGGCAGTTCATTGCTAAGTCGCCACTGTTGGTGAGGCGCTTATGTTCCTGCTCTATTTCTACATACTCTTCTTCACCAATTGCCAGTTCGTTCAGTTCTTTAATTTGGTATTCCAACAACTGAAGCTGAGCTTGGTTCTGCTGACGGTTTTCTTTTAGTTGCGTAAGCTGATTGTTCGCTTGTCGCCAATTCTGGTAAGAGACTCGGGTATTTTTTAACAAACTACTATGGTTAGCATATTGGTCTAGCATCGCGAGTTGCTGATCGGGTTTCATCAGTTGTTGATGAGCGTGTTGACCATGGATATTGATCAACAGTTGACCTAACGCTTTTAGCTGAGAGCCAGGGACAGGACTGCCATTAATAAAAGCTCTAGAGCGACCTTCTTTGGTGATGGTTCGACGCAGAATACAGTCGTTACCATCGAGTAAATCGTTATCTTCAAGCCAGCGAGTAGCTTGAAGATTATTGTCTAAATTAAATGAGGCGCTGACTTCGGTTTTATCTTCACCTTGTCTTACCATGCTGGCTTCTGAGCGACCACCAAGACACAAACCCAACGCATCAATTGCGATAGATTTACCTGCACCGGTTTCACCTGTAATCGTTGTCATTCCTTGTGAAAGCTCAAGCTGCAAAGATTTCACAATAGCAAAGTTGTTTACGCTTAAATGAGCCAGCATTTTTATCACCTGTACAATTAAACAATACTGTATAAAGTCACAGTATATACTGTTTCTTTATACAGTAAAGTGGTGAGGTGGAAAATTGTTCGTCATGGATTGCTATTGTGACCAGAGTCAAACGAAGAGGTATCGGATACACTGGGACGTAGCTGAGAGATATGTTCTAAATGTACTAGCCGAAGAGTACTCGTAATGGCTTTTCTTTTATTCTATTTTTGGCCTATATTAACCAGATGGTTTTAAACTGTGACTCATTACCTATTACTATTTTAATAATAAAGATTTTGGTCACATTTATTATTTTGTTTGATTTACTTTATTGGTTGTTTGTTTAAAATTTCCACCATCAGTCAACCAGCTATAACTAACAGCGGATTTAAATATGAGTACTGCTCTAAAAAATCAAGACAAGTTATGGTCAAGCTCTCTAGCTTGGTACACGCACGACTATCAGCTTTCAATTCTACCTTCTTTCAAACACGCCTAACCTAGGCGATTGTTAAGGTATACCTCTATACCTGTTATCCAATCGTTATTCAGTTTAAATCTAATATATTATCGATCGCTCGACGTTTGTTTGCAGTTTTAATTAATTTTAAATCGCTGTTCGATATTATATTTGTTTTATTTAAAACCAATTTTATCACTAATTATTTAGTGCGATAGCTTACACCTAAAATAAATATTAAGGGTGAAGAATAATATCGCCTATTAGAAATTTAAATTAAAGGTCTTATTATGGAAAACTTCAAACATCTACCAGAACCATTCCGTATTCGTGTTGTTGAGCCAGTAAAGCGTACGACTCGTGAGTACCGTGAAGAGGCGATTATCAAAGCAGGGATGAACCCGTTCTTATTGGATAGTGATGATGTATTTATTGATCTATTGACCGATAGTGGTACGGGTTCTATCACCCAGAAAATGCAAGCAGCGATGTTAATGGGGGATGAAGCTTATAGTGGTAGCCGCAGCTATTACGCTCTTTCAAATGCGGTGAAGGATATTTTTGGTTATGAGTTAACCATTCCTACTCACCAGGGGCGTGGTGCAGAGCAAATCTACATCCCAGTTTTGATTAAAAAACGTGAACAAGAAAAAGGGTTAGATCGCTCTAAAATGGTTGCATTATCTAACTATTTCTTCGATACCACTCAAGGTCACACTCAGGTGAACTGCTGTGTGGCAAAAAACGTCTACACCGATGAGGCGTTTGATACTTCAGTCAATGCAGACTTCAAAGGTAACTTTGATCTACAAAAACTAGAAATGGCGATTGAAGAAGCGGGACCTGCAAACGTTCCTTATATTGTCAGCACTATTACTTGTAACTCAGCCGGTGGTCAGCCAGTTTCAATTGCCAACCTAAAAGCGGTGTATGAGATCGCGCAACGCTACGATATTCCAGTGATTATGGATTCAGCGCGCTACGCTGAAAACGCGTACTTCATCCAGCAACGTGAACCTGGTTACGAGAATTGGACTATCGAAGAAATTACTCGTGAATCTTACAAATACGCAGACGGCTTAGCGATGTCAGCGAAGAAAGACGCCATGGTACAAATGGGCGGTCTGTTGTGTTTCAAAGATGAATCAATGATGGATGTTTACACTGAGTGTCGCACGCTGTGTGTGGTTCAGGAAGGTTTCCCAACTTACGGCGGTCTGGAAGGAGGCGCGATGGAGCGCTTAGCCGTAGGTCTATACGATGGTATGCGTCAAGACTGGCTTGAGTACCGTATTGGTCAAGTTCAATATTTAGTCGATGGCTTAGAAGCGATTGGCGTTGTATGCCAGCAAGCCGGTGGTCACGCTGCATTCGTTGATGCCGGTAAGTTGCTTCCTCATATTCCAGCTGATCAGTTCCCAGCACATGCGCTTGCTTGTGAGTTATATAAAGTAGCGGGCATCCGTGCGGTTGAAATCGGCTCATTACTGTTAGGCCGCGATCCTGCAACAGGTAAGCAGCACCCATGTCCGGCTGAACTACTGCGCTTAACTATTCCACGTGCAACTTACACTCAAACGCATATGGACTTCGTTATTGAAGCGTTTGAGAAAGTGAAAGAAAACGCACATAACGTAAAAGGTTTAGATTTCACTTATGAGCCACCAGTGCTTCGCCACTTTACCGCTCGTTTGAAAGAAGTTGAATAACCCATAACACTGACGCGCCAATAGGCGCGTCTTTTCCCTCTAAATATCGCAATAAAAAAATTAATAAATTTAGTGGGCTTACTTATCTATCCGAACGTGAAACTTATATAAGAGAATCGATTATGAGTAATAATCCATCTTTGATTGGCGGAGCTTGTATCATTGCAAGCGTCTGCGTGGGAGCAGGAATGTTGGGGTTACCGAGTGCGGGAGCTGGCGCTTGGACAACTTGGTCTTTAATTGCAATTACCTTTACGATGATCATGATGACAGTGTCAGGCTGGATGCTGCTAGAAGCTTTTAAACGGTATGATCTCAAGGTCTCATTTAACACTGTTACTAAAGATATTCTTGGTGACAACGTAAACCGAATTAATAACTTAGCCGTTTATTTTGTTGGTGGCATTCTACTTTACGCCTATATCACTTCTTCAGGTCTAATTTTGGAAGGCGTATTGGGAATTAATAACAAAATCGCGTCAGTTATTTTTGTCGCTATCTTCTCCCTTTTTGTTTGGCACTCTACTCGTGCCGTTGACCGAATATCTGTGGTTCTGATTGCTTTTATGGTTTTAAGCTTTGTGTTTGGTGTCTCTGGTTTGGCTGTGAATATTGATGCGGGCGTATTGTTTGATCGTATCAGTGAAGAATCCAGTTATGCCCCTTATGCGATGGCAATGCTGCCAGTGGCTCTAACGTCATTTGGTTATCACCATTCAGTGGCGAGTATGCGCAGTTATTATGGATGTGAGAACCGTGCTAAAAAGGCCATTTTAGGTGGTACGATTATCGCACTATGCTTGTACTTTTTATGGATGGTGAGCATTTACGGAAACTTACCACGTAACAATTTCGGTCCAGTGATTGAGCAGGGCGGTAACGTTGAAGCACTACTAGCGGCTTTAGGTTCTGTTATCGATTCTGATAAAGTATCCAGTGCCATCAACACTTTCTCGATGGCTGCGATCTTATCTTCCTTCATCGGTGTGGGTTTAGGTGTGTTCGATTTCTTAGCGGATTTGTTTAAGTTTGAAGATACCAAGCAAGGCCGCACTAAAACCTGGCTAGTGACTTTTCTACCACCACTAGTGTTATCGCTACTTTTCCCCTTTGGCTTTGTGATTGCGATTGGTTATGCGGGGGCCGCTGCGACGGTTTGGGCCTGTCTTATTCCTGCTTTGCTTGCTCGTAAAACCCGCACGTTAGAAGGCGGCCAAGAAGGCTTTATCGCTCCCGGAGGGAATATCATGGTCGGCATGCTGGTTTTGTTTGGGGTGCTGACTGCCGTGTTCCACTTTATGTCGATGTTAAACCTTCTGCCTACGTATAGCGGTTAAAGGTTTTAATCCTTAATAGAAAGAAAATTAGAGAATTAATAATGACGGATATTTTAAATACTTCAAACGCACCTCTGGCCATTGGTCCCTATGTACAAGGCGTAAACTTGGGCGGATTAGTGATTACGTCTGGTCAGTTACCTATTAATCCGGAAACTAAGCAAATGCCGGAAGATGTCGCAGAACAGACGTTACAATCACTAAATAATGCATTGGCTATTATTAAAGAAGCGGGCTTAAGCGCAAACAACATTGTGAAAACCACGGTGTTTGTGAAAGATCTGAACGATTTTCCAATTGTGAATAAAGCTTATGGTGAGTTTTTTGAAAGCCACAATGCATCGTTTCCTGCGCGCTCTTGTGTTGAGGTTGCTAGATTGCCGATGGATGCGAAAGTGGAAATTGAAGTGATGGCAACAAAATAGCTTTTGTAACGTGTAGAAACAAAAAAGACGCTCATTCGAGCGTCTTTTTCATGTTTGTATTCTTATGCGAAAAATGTCAGGCCAAGCAGGCTGATAGCCGCCAATGTTGCAATGAACAGTGTCGCCGTTGTTGCTTTAGATGCTTCCACACCATTGTCGTTTTTCTTGTCGAATACTGAGAGTAGTGCTGAATTCATGATTGCCAAACCTTCACATTTAAACAGGTTGCGTATTTTAACCGTTTTGTGATGTCCGTCAAATATTTTAACTCGGTGCATATTTCTAAAACAGCTTACTCGACCAGCCAAGCTTACTTCTCAGAATATTGTAGTAACTGTAATCCTTTGGATGGATCAACTGCAAAATATTCGGGCTTTGATAAATGATGACTTCGTCACCCGGTGACACTGGCAGCGATATTTGTCCGTCACAGCTGACTTCCTGCGTGCCTCTGTTATCTGGTGACACAATCAGTTTAATACGGCGCTTACCATCCACCACCAGAGGGCGACATGATAAGGTATGCGGGAACATCGGGACTAAGCTCAGTGCGTTGAGGCTTGGCGATACAATCGGGCCTCCTCCGGAAAGTGAATACGCTGTTGAACCAGTAGGTGTAGAAATAATTAACCCGTCAGAACGCTGTGAAAAAGCGAAGTTGTCATCGATATACACTTCAAACTCAATCATATGGGCAATTTTCCCTGGGTGAAGTACCGCTTCATTCAATGCGGCATTATGGCTTTTTACCTGACCATGACGGTGAACTTCTGCTTCGAGTAAGAAGCGTTCTTCGGCAATATATTCACCGTTTAATACTTCCAGCAACCGGGATTGAAAGTCTTCAGGATTGAGGTCTGTCAGGAAGCCCAGATTACCGCGATTCACACCGATTACGGAAATGTCAAAGCGAGACAGCACACGAGCCGCACCGAGCATATTGCCGTCACCGCCGACCACAATGGCAAGATCAGCTTTTTTTCCAAGTTCGATTAAACTTGAGAAATGGATATGAGGGATATCCGTTAAGATTTCTTTGAGCCTATCGTCAATAAATACCGTGTAGCCCAGCGATGTCAGCCAAAGGTACAGATCTTTATGTGTCTGAATGGCTTGTTGATCTCGCGGTTTACCAATAATCGCGATAACTTCAAATGGCTTTTTCATAAGTTTCCAACCGAATTAGGCTTGAATCAAAATTCTTCATCCCCATAATAAGGGCAAGTTACGCTTTTATGCGAATTTTTGTGTCGAGAAAAAATTCAATTCCTTAGCTGTTTTAAAAATAACAGCAGGAATGCAGGAGATATCATGAGCAACGAAGAAAACAAAATCAAAGATGAAGAGCTGAAGCCAGAAGCGGTTGAAGTTGAAGCGGAAGCTGTCGGCACAGATGCTGATATCGATTGGAATGAAGATGAAGCGCAAGAAGGCGAAGTGCTGGATGAGCAAGAAGCAAAGATTGCTCAACTTGAAGCTGCGCTGCTAGCAAGCGAACAGCGTGTTAAAGATCAGCAAGACAGCGTGTTACGTGCGAAAGCGGAAGTTGAAAACATGCGTCGTCGCAGCGAGCAAGAGATCGATAAAGCTCGTAAATACGCACTGAACAAGTTTGCTGAAGAGCTTCTACCGGTTATCGATAACCTAGAGCGTGCAATTCAAGCGGCTGATGCTGAAAACGAAGTGATTAAGCCAATCATTGAGGGTGTTGAACTGACTCACAAAACATTCATCAGCACTATTGAGAAGTTTGGCTTGAAAGAGATCAACCCAGAAGGTGAAGCGTTCAACCCTGAGTTGCACCAAGCTATGTCTATTCAGGAAAGCCCAGAACACGAATCAAATACCGTTATGTTCGTAATGCAAAAAGGTTATGAGCTAAACGGTCGCGTGGTTCGTCCTGCGATGGTAATGGTTGCTAAGTAATAAGATACGATACGCCATTCCAGAGTTTCGGAACGAAATATCTCGAATGACGGAATAAGAACGGGAGGCTTAGCCTCCCGTTTGTTTTTTGCTTGTCTAAAAGCATAACAACGACCTTTTCTTTGGTTAAGAAAGATTAATTCCCCTAGAAAAAGCAGATTTATTTTAATTTTTTTTCACCTTTCCCCTTGAAAAGGTTTTTGCCGCCCTTATCTATGGTGCATACAAGAAACAAACTAAACGTTTTAGCTTGTGGCCCTGTTAAGGGCATAACAAAACGAACAGAGAATTTATTTCGGAGATAGCCTGATGGGTAGAATCATTGGTATTGACTTAGGTACGACTAACTCATGTGTTGCTGTACTAGACGGCGAAAAACCTCGCGTAATTGAAAACGCGGAGGGCGAGCGTACCACCCCTTCTATTATTGCATATACAGACGGCGAAACATTGGTCGGTCAACCTGCAAAACGTCAAGCTGTAACGAACCCTGAAAACACGCTATTTGCTATTAAGCGTCTAATCGGTCGTCGTTTTGAAGACGAAGAAGTTCAGCGTGACATCGAAATCATGCCATACAAAATTGTTAAGGCAGACAACGGTGATGCTTGGGTTGAAGCGAAAGGCCAAAAAATGGCTGCACCACAAGTTTCAGCAGAAATTCTGAAGAAAATGAAGAAGACTGCAGAAGACTTCCTAGGTGAAGAAGTGACTGGCGCTGTAATCACAGTTCCTGCTTACTTTAACGATGCTCAACGTCAAGCAACAAAAGATGCTGGCCGTATTGCAGGTCTAGAAGTAAAACGTATCATCAACGAACCAACTGCAGCTGCGCTAGCTTACGGTTTGGACAAGAAGGGCGGCGACCGAGTTATCGCTGTATACGACCTTGGTGGTGGTACATTCGATATCTCAATCATCGAAATCGATGAAGTTGAAGGCGAGAAAACGTTCGAAGTTCTAGCAACTAATGGTGACACTCACCTTGGTGGTGAAGACTTTGACAACCGTCTAATCAACTACTTGGTTGAAGAGTTCAATAAAGAACAAGGTATCAACCTGAAGAACGATCCTCTTGCAATGCAGCGTCTAAAAGAAGCAGCAGAGAAAGCGAAGATCGAACTTTCTTCAGCTCAGTCTACTGACGTTAACCTACCATACGTGACAGCTGACGCGACTGGTCCTAAGCACATGAACATCAAAGTTTCTCGTGCGAAACTAGAATCTCTAGTAGAAGACCTAGTACAACGTTCACTTGACCCACTAAAAGTAGCGCTAGCGGATGCTGACCTATCTGTAGGTGACATTACTGACGTTATCCTAGTTGGTGGTCAAACTCGTATGCCTATGGTTCAGAAGAAAGTGTCTGAGTTCTTCGGCAAAGAGCCACGTAAAGACGTGAACCCTGACGAAGCGGTAGCGGTTGGTGCTGCAGTTCAAGGTGGTGTACTTGCTGGTGATGTTAAAGACGTTCTTCTTCTAGACGTAACTCCATTGTCTCTAGGTATTGAGACTATGGGTGGCGTTATGACTAAGCTAATCGAGAAAAACACGACGATTCCTACTAAAGCGAATCAAGTATTCTCAACAGCTGAAGACAACCAAAGTGCTGTAACGATTCACGTACTTCAAGGTGAGCGTAAGCAAGCGACTTACAACAAGTCTCTAGGTCAATTTAACCTAGAAGGTATTCAGCCTGCACCTCGTGGTATGCCACAAATCGAAGTTATCTTCGACCTAGATGCGGACGGTATCCTGCACGTATCTGCGAAAGATAAGCAAACTGGTAAAGAGCAGAAGATCACTATCCAAGCTTCTGGCGGTTTGAGCGATGAAGACATCGAGAAAATGGTACAAGAAGCAGAAGCTAACAAAGAAGCGGACAAGAAGTTCGAAGAGCTAGCAACTGCACGTAACCAAGCTGATCAGATGATTCACGCGACGAACAAGCAAGTTGAAGAAGCGGGTGAAGCTCTACCAGCAGAAGACAAAGAGAAAATTGAAGCTGCTGTAGCTGCTCTAGAAACAGCTAAGAAAGGCGACGATAAAGCAGAAATCGATGCAAAAGTTCAAGCATTGATGGAAGCGTCTCAAAAACTGATGGAAATCGCTCAGCAGAAAGCACAAGCTCAACAGGGCGAAGGTGCAGAGCAACAATCAGCTTCTCCGGAAGATGACGTTGTAGATGCAGAGTTTGAAGAAGTAAAAGACGACAAGAAATAATTCTTTGTCAGATAGGCTTGATTTCGTATAGGATTCAAGCCCTTCTTCGAAACGAAGTTTGATGCGGGCGTTAGGGGAGACTCTTACGCCCGTCTGTTTGTCAGATTTAGTCGTTATAGCTAAGCAAACCCACTTTTTATCTATATCGATATAAACACCGAGCGGTATACCAATCTGGATAAGTTAATGTTCAGATAATTGCGTAGAGAAAAACGCCAAGAACAAGGCATAGATTGCAGCTAACTAGTTATTCTAATTACAAAATCTATAACGCAGTTATTGGCGTTTTTAACAAGCAAGAATGCACAGAAACTTATGTAGATTGGTATAATCCCGTTTGCAGTAATTATTTGGTGACTTAGAACATGTCAAAACGTGATTTTTACGAAGTATTAGGCGTTAGCCGTGATGCCTCAGAGCGCGATATTAAGAAGGCGTACAAGCGCCTAGCAATGAAATTTCACCCTGATAGAAACCCGGGTGATGCTACGGCTGCGGAAAAGTTTAAAGAAGTAAAAGAAGCGTATGAAATTCTGACCGACGATCAGAAGAAAGCGGCATACGATCAATACGGTCATGCAGCCTTTGAACAAGGTGGCATGGGCGGTGGCGGCTTTGGCGGCGGCGGTGCTGATTTTGGTGATATCTTCGGTGATGTTTTCGGCGATATCTTCGGCGGTGGACGTCGTGGTGGCGGTGGTCATCGTGCGCAACGTGGTGCTGATTTGCGTTACAACATGGAGCTTAGCTTAGAAGAAGCGGTTCGTGGTTGTAGTAAAGAAATTGAAGTACCGACTTTGGTTCACTGTGATACTTGTGAAGGTACTGGAGCTAAGAAAGGGACTTCAGCGCAAACGTGTGGAACCTGTCATGGTCACGGCCAAGTACAGATGCGCCAGGGTTTCTTTGCGGTTCAGCAAACGTGTCCAACTTGTAACGGTAAAGGTAAGATCATTAAAGAACCATGTGAAGTTTGTCATGGTCAAGGTCGTAAACAGAAAACCAAAACACTTAACGTTAAGATCCCAGCTGGTGTTGATACTGGCGACCGTATTCGTCTGTCTGGCGAAGGTGAAGCGGGAGAAATGGGTGCACCAGCAGGTGACTTGTACGTACAAGTTCATGTAAGAGAGCACCATATCTTCGAACGTGACGGTAACAACCTTTACTGTGAAGTGCCTGTAAGCTTCGCTATGGCTGCTTTGGGCGGTGAAGTTGAAGTACCGACCCTTGATGGTCGTGTAAACCTTAAAGTGCCAGAAGAGACTCAAACAGGCCGTATGTTCCGCATGCGCGGCAAAGGCGTGAAGAGTGTTCGTGGCGGTTCTATGGGTGACTTGCTCGTTAAGCTGGTTGTTGAAACACCGGTGAAGCTTAGCTCACGTCAAAAAGAGCTTCTACGCGAACTTGAAGACTCATTCGGTGGTGAAGCTGGTCAAAAGCATAAACCTAAATCAGAAGGTTTCCTCAGTGGTGTGAAGAAATTCTTCGATGATTTGACCAGCTAATCGCGGTTAGACCACAGACATAAATAAGGCCTGTATTTTCAGGCCTTATTTGTATTTGAAGAAGCCAAAATAACTCTGGCTAAGAGATTATACAATCTACATAAGTTTTTGTTCATTTTTGCTTGTTAAAAACTCTAATAACGGCGTTATAGATTTTGTAATTAGAATAACTAGTTAGCTGCAATCTACGCCTTGTTCTTAGCGTTTTTTCTACGCAATTATCTGAACACTAACTTATCCTGATTGGTATTAGTTCGGGTGCTCCTGTATATAAACAGAGTTTCGCTCAATAAGTTCAACCGCCATATAAGAGCGGATACCACTGATAGTACTGTGCGCTTGCTTACTGATTAACATTGCTAGCCCTTGTTTAGCTAAATCATAATAGTTTGAGCGAATAGTCGTGAGCTGAGGAGTAACCAACGAAGAAATAGGTAAGTCGTCGAAACCTATAATCGATATATCGGTGATTTTTTTGCTTTTTAAAGCCTGTAACAGCGAAATTGCCATCAAGTCACAAATACAGAAAACACCGTCAATATTATCCAGAAGCCCCTCCTCAATGATTTTAGGCAGCAGATATTTAGCGCCAAAATCGCCACCCGCATGACCATGAATAATCTTGTCATACAGCGCTGAATCATGTTTCTTTGCATATTCGATTAAATCGATAACTTTACAACTTCGTTCAGGGTACAGTTCGATTTGCCTGTGGGCGCGTTGAAAGCCAAGTTGCCTATCGATTAAGGATTGGCGCAAATTTACGGTGATAATACAGTTATTGCGGTTTCCCGCTTCTAGCAGGTACTGCCCTGCCAGATATCCACCATATTCATAATCAGGTGAAATACTTGAACATTGCATTGAAGGGTCACTACCGTTAATAATTTGGACTGGTTTATCTAACGATTTCAAAGTGTCGAGAATATTAGGATCTTCCATACCCACTAGGATAACAGCATCCACGCCTTCAAATTGATTTTCTAACGTCTCTTTACTGTCAGACAGACTATCAATCAGCACAACTTCGATATCAATATCTAGTCGTTCTGTTTCAAACTTCAACCCAGATAGAACGGCATAATAGAAGCTATTGGGATTTGAGAAATCGTCATTGGTAATGACAACAATCTTGTTTAAGGTCGCAAGTGGAAGTGATTTATAGGCTTTCCGCTTATAGCCTAGTTGCTTAACCGCTTGCTCTACCTTTAGTTTTAAATCATCACTGACATATCCACTGTTATTAAGAGCTCGAGATACGGTAGCAATAGATGTATTGGCTAACTTAGCCACGTTTTCGAGTGTAGGCTTCATGGGTAAAACTTATTTATTTTTTGTTTCTTTTATCTGACCACAGTTATTTTAAGCTGAGAAGTAATTTTTACATAGACTGTGGTGATTCGCATAATTGATCACAATTCATTTTTATTTTTATCTTGAAAATAATTAATGAATGTTTTTACATTAGATGGTTTTGTTTTTAATTGTATTTTTATATCAATGACTTATGTCTTTTGTTGTGTTGGGGTTATCTCTAAGAAATACAATCTATTTATGTAAATTTTACATTTACTTGTTTTTCCATGTTTAAGTTGACGTTGCTCTCATTTTTTTAATGATTGATACCGAATAATAGTTTTGATTATGGAAATAATCGGAGTTGGGCGTTTATTTATTTGTATGAGTAAGCGTAAATTAAATTCTATAGATTGAGTTTATCTATGTCTGATCAAGCACTGGCCGTGAAAATAAACCCAGAAAAAGAAAGAGCTAGAAAGAATAGAAAAATTAGAGATATGTTAACGGCGTATTCTTTTATCGCTCCCAACTTTCTAGGCTTCGCAATATTTACATTGGGACCAATCGGATTTGCGTTTTTATTAGCTTTCATGAACTGGGATGGCTCAAATCCTATGGAGTTCGTTGGGCTGGATAATTTCTTTGCATTGTTAGAAGACCGTATTTTTAAAGTCTCGCTATGGAATACGGTTGTTTATACGCTGTTTTCTGTTCCCCTAACTTTAGTTTCAGCGTTGGCAATAGCGGTATTGCTTAACCAGAAGATTAAGGGCCGTGGTTTGTTCAGAACGGCTATGTTCTTCCCGTATGTAGCTTCGTTGGTCGCCGTCGCTGTAGTTTGGAACATGGTGTTCAACCCGGATATGGGGCCTGTGAATATGCTTCTTTATAACTCAGGTGTTGATCCTCAAGACCTTCCGGGTTGGTCTGCTGACAAAGACTGGGCAATGCCAACCATTATCCTGTTTGGTGTATGGAAAAATATGGGTTACTACATGGTGATCTACCTTGCTGGCTTGCAGGGGATTAACTCAGAACTGTATGAAGCTGCGGATATTGATGGCGCTAATAGCTGGCAGAAATTCATGAGAATCACTGTTCCGCAGCTGACACCAACAACATTCTTTGTTTCAGTGATGCTGATGATCCAATCCTTTAAAGTATTCGACCATGTATTGCTGCTTACTCAAGGTGGCCCAGGAAGTTCGACTATGGTGCTTGGCTATCACTTGTACAACGAGGCATTTGTCAGTTGGAGGCTGGGTTACTCTTCCGCTATTGCTATTGTTCTGTTCTTGCTGGTTCTGATCGTAACCATTATTCAATTCAAATACGCTAAGAAGTACGAAGAGTAATAACATGAAACTACAATCCAAAACTAAGCAGGAAACAATCAAGAAGTTTGTTCTCTATGCCGTGATTATTGCGATTACGATTGTCATGATAGTGCCATTCATCTGGATGTTATCTGCTTCACTAAAATTAAGTCGAGACGTGTTTGTTTTCCCAATTGAATGGATTCCATCAGTACCAAGATGGCAAAACTTCGTTGATATCTGGGAACAAATACCGTTAGCACTATTTATTTATAACACGGCGAAGTTGACAGTTATCGTAACGATTCTTCAGCTCCTGACATCCAGCTTTGCGGCTTACGCGTTTGCTAAATTACGTTTCCCATACCGTGATGCTCTGTTTTTAGGATATGTCGCAACCATCAGTGTTCCTTGGATTTCTTACATGGTTCCTCAGTTCATAATGATGAGAGAAATGGGGTTGAACAACACCCATGCTGCGATTATTTGCTTACAGGCATTTACAGCGTTCGGTGTGTTCTTAATGCGTCAGTTTTACATGAGTATTCCTGATGAGTTATGTGAAGCGGCAAGAATTGACGGAATGAACGAGTACCAAATCTGGTACAAAATCATGCTGCCACTATCTAAGCCAGCGCTTTCAACACTGACTATTTTCACTTTCGTGACTACCTGGAATGATTTCCTGGGACCAATGATCTATCTAACTGAAACTAAGCTAAAAACCATTCAGATCGGTCTGCGTATGTTTATTTCCCAATACTCAGCAGAGTACGGCCTCATTATGGCGGCATCTGTAGTGAGCTTAATTCCGGTACTGATTGTTTTCTTAACCCTACAGCGTTTCTTTGTCGAAGGTATCGCTTCATCAGGCTTAAAAGGTTAATTCAATGGATATCAAAACACTTTCAGAGCAAAGTTTAGACAACGCGATCTCGCACGCTGTTTCTATCGTCAAAGGTAACCTCAAGCAGTTCACTTATGACAGCCAGTTCCATTCGAGTGAGAACAATTTCTACAAACCAAGTGATAACAACTTATGGACTACGGGTTTCTGGCCTGGTGCCATCTGGCTGAGTTATGAGTTAACACAAGATCCTGTGTTTAAATATGCGGCTCAGATTCAGGTTCAAAGTTTTAAGCATCGTATCGAAAACTTAATTGAAGTTGAGCATCACGATATGGGCTTTTTATATACCCCATCATGTGTTTCTGCATGGATGTTAACCAAGGATGAAGATGCGAAAAAAGCGGCGTTATTAGCGGCAGATCAACTTTGCTCGCGTTATCAACCTGTGGGTGAATTCATTCAGGCCTGGGGGGAGAAAAATGCTCCGGATAATTACCGCTATATCATAGATTGCCTGTTAAATGTGCCTTTGTTGTATTGGGCTTACGATCAAACAGGTGACAAAAACTATTTAGATATCGCACTGAAACATACGGAAACCACTTATCAGAATTCAGTACGTGAAGATGGTTCTACCTATCATACCTTCTTTATGGATATGGAAACGGGTGCGCCTTCTTACGGCTCTGCTTGTCAGGGATACAAAGATGATTCGACCTGGGCTCGTGGTCAGGCGTGGGGCATTTATGGCTTTGCTCTGGCGTATCGCTATACCCAAGATGATAAGTATCTCGATGTGTTTGAACGAGTGCTGAAAGTCTATTTGGATTTCTTGCCAGAAGACCAAATTCCATATTGGGATCTGACCTTTACGGATGGAAGCGGTGAGCCTAGAGATTCTTCGTCTGCTGCAATTACTGCATGTGGTTTGCTGGAAATGGCAAGCTTAGTTGAAGAGAGCAAAGCGAAAGAATACACCGCGATTGCTCGATCTATGGTGCAAAGCCTGATCGATAATTATGCCGTGACCGATATCTCTCAATCCAACGGCTTACTACTACACGGAACGTATTCGAAGAAGAGTCCTTATAACACCTGTACAGAAGAAGGTGTTGATGAGTGTGTCTCCTGGGGGGATTACTTCTACCTGGAAGCATTGACACGTTTAACCACCAACTGGAACCCGTACTGGTAAAAGGAATAGATATATGGCTGCTATATCACTATCCAAAATTAATAAAACTTATGACGACAAACATGTTGTTGTTCCTGGTATTGATTTAGAAATTAAAGATAAAGAATTCATTATCTTAGTTGGTCCTTCGGGCTGTGGTAAATCGACGACTTTACGTATGATTGCGGGTTTGGAAGAAATTACCAGTGGTGAGCTAATGATCGGCGATAAGCTGGTTAATGATGTTCCTTCAAAAGATCGCGATATCGCAATGGTGTTCCAAAACTATGCGCTGTATCCGCATATGACGGTTTATCAGAACATGGCATTCGGGCTAGAGCTACGTAAGGTAGACCGTGACATCATTGAAGAAAAAGTTCAGGAAGCGGCAGACATTCTTGATATTGCTCACCTCCTGAATCGTAAACCTAAAGCACTTTCGGGTGGGCAGCGTCAACGTGTCGCTTTAGGTCGTGCAATGGTTCGTGACCCAGAAGTATTTTTGTTGGATGAACCACTCTCGAATCTTGATGCTAAGCTACGTGGCACTATGCGTGCTGAAATCAGTAAACTGCATAAGCGTCTGAACTCAACGTTCATTTATGTCACCCATGATCAGGTTGAAGCGATGACAATGGCTGACCGTATTGTGGTAATGAAGGACGGTATCATTCAGCAGGTCGATACTCCTCAGGTTCTTTACGATAACCCAGCCAATATGTTTGTTGCCGGTTTTATTGGCGCTCCACAAATGAACTTCTTGCCGGCCAAACTTGCGTTGGTTCACGGTCAATTTAAAATCTCTGCTCTTGGAACAACGATGACGTTGCCGGAAGGTTTCTCACCACAAGTATTAGACTCCCAATTAAATGAGGAACTGGTACTAGGCATTCGTCCTGAAGATATTCACGTTAAAGTGCCAAAAGATATTGACGAAAATCTCCTAACCCCAATGGAGTTTGAAGTCGATCTCGCAGAGCCTATGGGGGCAGAAGTACACCTTAGCCTAACTTGTCAGGGACATAAAATGGTGGCGAAAATCACCTCACGTTTGAATGCTCAAGTCGGTGATAAGTTAACGTTATATATCGATATGACACACGCTCATTTGTTTAATGAGAAATCGACTCAGTCGTTAAAACACGCATAGGTTTATATTCATGATTGGTATATTTAAAGATAACAATTCGATTCTTGCTGTGATTTTTAGAGAGTTATGGAATCTGTTTATCCTGAATATACTCATGCTGATTTCAATGTTGCTGGTGGTAACGATTCCCGCTAGCTTAATCGCCGCTTCTAAAATATGTGAACGGATGATTCAGGATAAAAGCGTGTCTGTTTATGCTGACTTTAAATGGTTTTTGAAAAAAGTCAGTATGAAAGATGTAGCGTTTTTCTGGGGGCTCATTCTGTCAAGCTGCATCCCAGTTTACTGTGTCTATATATATTCCCAGTTGACACAATACGAGATTATGTACAGCTTGCCGCTGACAGTTTCGTTCATTGTTATGGCTGTGTGGATTACATCAATATTTTTATATCTGAATAAGAAACCGGAGGAGGGGAGCTTAACGACGATTAAACAATCTCTACTGAAACAAATAAATGAACCGTCGCTAATTATAAAAATAAACTTAATATTTGGCTTGTTTGTGTTAATTGCTGTTGCGATGTTTCCGTTATCTTTCTTATTTATTATTTCAATAATGCTTCCTCTGTGTTTGCTATTTATAGCTAACGTAATTAATAAATCCAAAAAGCGAGAAATAGAAGGAACTTGTCATGTTAAATAAAAAACTTACAACGCTCTGCCTGACATCTCTATTATCCGTCGGTGGCGCGGTACAAGCTGCTGATGATCCAATTACGCTAAACTGGGCCCGTTGGGATGTGACCAGTGGTGTAGAGCTCAGTGCTATTGCTGATGCTTATATGAAAGAGCACCCAAATGTGAAAGTTAACTCTGTTGACTTGGGGAGTGCTGATTACAACTCTATGTTAATGACACAGCTTTCCGGTGGCGCGAAAAATATCGATATCGTAACAGTGAAAGATGTTCCGGGATATACCGACCTGATTCGCTCAAATAATGTTGTAGACATGACAAGTGTACCAACGGATGAGTTAAGAAATAATGCAACATATCAGGGGCTTATTGATGAGTTTACGGTAGACGGAAAATTATATGCGCTACCTATTCGCTTGGATTTCTGGATTCTTTACTACAACAAAGCTTTGTTTGATAAAGCAAATGTAGATTACCCAACTAACGATATGACACTTGAAGAATTCGACGCTCTGGCTGAGAAAGTCACCAGTGGCTTTGGTGCAAATAAAAATTACGGTGCTTACTACCACACTTGGCGCTCTACCGTTCAGTTGCCTTCACTGTTTGACGGCAAACAGACGTTAATCAGCAAAGACTATTCGTTCCTGAAACCATACTATGAGCGTGTACTGAAACTACAAAAAGAAGGTACCGTGCCTCGCTATGCTTCATTGAAAGCAACGAGTACTCACTATTCAGGTCCTTGGTTTAACTCAACCGTTGCAATGCTGCCAATGGGCTCTTGGTTTATCTCAACTCAAATTGCGAAACTGAAAACGGGTGAGAGTAAAGCGACTGACTGGGGTATCGTTAAAATGCCACACCCTAAAGGTGTAAAGGCAGGGACAACAGCGGCGACAGTCACAAGCCTAGCGGTGAACGTGAACTCTGATAAACAGGAAGCAGCAACTGACTTCATCAAGTTTGCAGCAAGCCACAAAGGTGCGTTGGCAGTGGCGAAAGCGGGTGGTTTCCCTGCTAATCAGAATGAAGAAATCCTGCAAATCGCCGCAAGCCGTGAAGGGTTTCCATCTGATGAGAAAAGTCTGGCAGCACTGGAAATTGGTAAAACGTTCTTAGAAATGCCAGTGGATTCTATGACGCCACGTGTTGAAGTTATTCTTAATCGTACTCACGATGCCATCATGACTGAAAGTGAAAGTATTGATGATGCCTTAAAGATGCTTAATCAAGACGTTGCTCAAGTGCTTAACTAACCTCGCATGAGCCGCGCTTGGCGTGGCTCTTTTTTTAGGAAAATCGATGGATCTTGTACCACCGCTACCAGATACTGGCACGCTTTCTCAATTAACGCCTTTTCCCTCATTTAACGACAGAAACGCCTGGCGTAATTTGCCGATCTGGGTCGAGTCTATTATTACCACAAACCTGAATAAAGCTCGTAAAAATGAGTGGCCTCAGCTAATGGCTTCTGATTATCTGGCTTTTTCTCAATCGGGAAATCGTAGTGATTTCGAAGCTAAGTATTTTCAACGTCGGGAAAAGCTGATTGATCTGACTTTGGGGTATTGTCTTTCTCCGCGAGCAACGGATTTACAGCAAATTGTTGATGGTATTATCCTATTATGTGAAGAGTCAGGATGGCAGTTACCCGCTCACAATGGTTACGTGAGAGACTCAACGCTATACCCCTTTCCAAACACTCAGAGTCCAGTTATTGACTTGTTTGCAGCGGAAACTGGTGCGTTGTTGTCATTGATTCACTATTTACTGCACGATGAGCTGCAAAAGCAATATCCGTTTCTGATTGAACGAATTCAACACGAAGTCACCAAACGTA
Source organism: Vibrio sp. (assembly GCA_048259585.1). Lineage (GTDB taxonomy): Bacteria > Pseudomonadota > Gammaproteobacteria > Enterobacterales > Vibrionaceae > Vibrio. Next base: position 122,149 of record JBLXHN010000006.1, read on the forward strand.
TTGTCGAACCGTTTCTTAACAGCCACTTCTGGTGGATGGGGAATGGCGATGAGCCTATGTGTAATTGGACACCCTGGTGTACGCAAAACGTATTACTAGCGTTCTTTGTGTTACCCCTTTCTAAAGATTTACGAATAAAAGCGATCAGTAAGACGGTTTACGCGTTGAATTGCTTCTTGAAAGATTATGGTGATGACGGTGCGTGTAATGAAGGAGTGGTGTATTACCGTCATGCTGGATTATGTTTTTTTAACTGTATCGACATCCTTAATCGTGTTACGGATAATTGGTATCTCAATGTTTTTAATGAAGATAAAGTTAAGAATCTGGCAAACTTTATTACTCATAATCACATTGCTGAGCAGTGGTATTTCAACTTTGCGGATAGTGCTCCGCGAATAGAATCTTGTGATGTCAGGGAGTACTTGTTTGGCGTCGCGACTCACTCTCCGGTATTAATTCAGCATGCTTTGGGTGACTGGAAAAGGAGTGTTAGCAGTGGTGGAAAAACTCGATTAGCGAATGAATATAGTCTTTATTACCAACTGCAAGGTGCTTTCTATGCTTGTGAGATGGCTGAAGCGGTTAGACAAAGTCCCGGTGAAAACGGACTCAACAAGCCTGATGTTTTTTACTCAAGTATTGGTCAGTTTATTTCCCGAGACCGACGTTTTGCGCTAAGTGTTAAGGCGGGTCATAACGCTGACAGCCACAATCACAACGATGTTGGCAATCTCATTGTTTATAAAGCAGGAAAACCAGTATTGATTGATATTGGTGTCGGAACCTACACCAAGAAGACGTTCTCAAGACAACGTTATGAAATCTGGACAATGCAAAGCGCATGGCATAATTTGCCGACGTTTTCGGAAGTAATGCAGAGTGATGGAAAGAGTTTTGCTGCGAAGGATGTTGAAGTGCAATTCACTGACGAGTTTAGTCAGATTGATATGGAGCTTTCTGCAGCTTATCCATTAAGTTCTAACCTTGAGTCTTATCGCCGTAAAGTTACGCACTACAAGAATCAATATATTGAAATAGAAGAACAAGTGAGTGGCGATACCGAGATGGTTCTTTCACTGATCTTCTCTTCCTCTCCACAAATATTTGCAGACCATATTTTAGTTTGTACTTCGCAGATACAGTTTAATCAGACGATACAGGTAGAAATTGATGAAGTACCTATAGACGACGCTCGTTTAAGACAGTGTTGGCCTGAAACCTTATATCGTGCCCGAGTTAAAACTGAAAAGCCGAAGTTTAGCTGGCGAATTTTTTAAGAGAATCATCATGAGCGAAACTCAACAATTTTTAACTAACAGTCCATTAGCTAACCGCAATGATGTGGCGGGGTGTTGTCGTCAGTTAGTCAAAGCTGTCGACCCATTTTTTAAACCACAATGCAGTGGTTTACCTTTGGGGGAAACCACCACTCATTACGGTAAAAAGATCGCTGAAATGGAAGCCTTTTCCCGCCTATTATGGGGAATATTTCCACTCATTGCCGGTAATATTCATTGTGATGACATGGACCATTATTTCGCAGCTATTAAAGTTGGGACTGATCCTAACCACGTTGAATACTGGGGGGAGATTAATGACTTTGACCAGAGAACAGTGGAGATGGCTGTTTATGGTTATGGCATGGCGTTACTAGGTGAGAAATTCTGGACTTATTTTACGGATAGTGAAGCGGATAATATTCAAAACTGGTTAGATCAATCTGCATGGACAAGTATTCCAGATAATAACTGGCACTTCTTTCCTATCATGGTCCAAATTGGCTTGAAGTTATCCGGCAAACCCTATGATCAAAAAAGTTTGGATTTTCATTTCGCCAAAATTGAAGAGTATTACCTGTCTGATGGCTGGTACTGTGATGGTATAGGTCGTCCAAGAGATTATTACATCTCTATGGGATTTCACTTCTATAGCTTGTTCTATGCAAAATTAATGAAGTCGCATGACCCAGAGCGAAGCGCAATGTTTGTCAACCGAGCGAAGCTATTTGCGAAAGACTTTATCTGGATGTTTGCTCAGGATGGTGACGCTATAGCATTTGGCCGCAGTTTAACTTATCGCTTCGCGGAAGCTGCATTCTGGAGTGCGGTCGCCTTTGTGGATGAAGATATCTATGATCTTGGCGTGGTTAAGGGGCTGCTGCTACGTCATTTACGCTTTTGGTTTAAACAGCCTATTTTTGATCATCAAGGGTTACTCACTATTGGATATCACTATTCCAATTTGATTATGGCTGAGGATTACAATGCGCCGGGATCAACTTACTGGGCGGCGAAAGTTTTTCTGGTGGTGGCATTGGGAGAAGGCCATCCCTTCTGGCAAGTGGAAGAAAAGCCTCTTCCTGCGATGGAGGGCATTCACATTATTCCTCATGCTAACCAGATCATTACTCACAATGATAACTCCAACCATGTTTGGATGCTCACTTCCGGACAGCTAGAGCTTAATAACTATGTGAATACCGAGGCTAAATACACCAAGTTTGCTTATTCTAACCAATTCGGTTTCACTGTGGAGCGTGGTCGCTATCAGTTAAAACACAATGCTTGCGACTCTATGCTGTTGCTCAGTGAAGGTGATGGTTACTTCAGAGGGCGCAGGGAGTGTGAATCGGTCACCGTGACTGATCAGTACATTGTGTCCAAGTGGTTGCCTTGGAACAATGTGACAGTTACTACCTGGTTGATCCCATTCTTTGACTGGCATATTCGTATACATAAAGTCGAAACCAGCCGAGACTTAGAAGCCGTGGAAGGTGGGTTTTCGATTCAGAAATTGACGAACTCTGTAATTGAATCTTCATCGAATCAGTGTCGTATCAGAACGGGTGATAAAGAATCACAAGTTGTCGATTTGCTGCGTGCGACTGTTGAGCCTCATTGTGTCACAACACCTCCAAATTCAAATATTCTATATCCAGAGCAGGCATACATACCTACGATTATTCATCAAATAAAAACGGGTAAGTATTGGATAGGTTCTGCGATTTATGCTGGGAAGAGTTTATTGAATGGTGTTGCGCCAAGCTTAAGTCTTAACGGTAGTGAAGTTACGATTAGTTACTTAAACAGCGCCAAAACCATTCATATTTAGTGAATTGAGGGCCAGATAAATATCTGGCCCTTTTATTTACTGCCAACACTCAACAGGTGTATGGGCACCGCTATGAGATAGCGTGAGTTTGGTGTAAGCCGTCCCCAGACAAGAGTCGTTATTTTGGCTTTTATCTGCTTTAGGTGTCGCTGTAATCATGTACCCATGACTGTCAGCAGTTACTGTTATTTCATATCTGTCATCTGCGACATTGCAGAAATCTGTGCATTTCCCGTTCGCTAAAATGTCGTCGGTTGAATACCCATTATCGTAATGTTTCTCTAAATGCAGCTGTATTCTAGCCATGTCCACCATTGCCTGTTTTCGGTGTGCTTTTCTAATATGATCACTGTAGTTGGGGTAAACAATACTTGCCAGAATACCAATGATTGCAACAACAAGTATTAACTCGATCAGTGTCATACCCCGCTGTTTAAACTCGACAGTTTTACACAAAATAATTCGAATCATTTCTATTACTTATTTATTTCAACCATCAACATCTTTGTTCGTTGATACGTTGTATGCAAGTTGGTTTATATTTGTTGCGCTGTTTACAAGGGGATTTGAGAAATGCTTCGCGGGTTCACTTTATTAGAAATGCTAGTCACCATCTTGGCGATGTCGACGTTGTTGTTATTTGCTGCTCCTGATCTCCGCCTATTTCAGCAAAAGCAAAAAATTGTTCAGTTGGCTTCGGAGCTTCAAGGTTTTTTACTTCAAGCTAAATCAGAGGCTGTGTTTTTGAATCAAGACCTTTGGGCACACATAGACTTGGATAGTAACCCTACACATAACGGGCAATGGACAATTCGATTGACCAACTCTGATATTGATGGGCGAGGTAAAGTGATACAAGTACTTAACGGCGCAAAGTTTCATGGCGTTGCAGTTTTTTCAAACTATGTGTCGAATCAAATTAAGTTTGATGGTGTTAGAGGAAAGATCACGAATGGCCATTTGCAATTGTCTCTACTTCGAGCCCCCGAGAAAATATTGACAGTGCGCAGTTCTTTTGGTGCAAGCCGCGTTATTGTGTGTGGAGTGGGAGGCCCTTTGTATGGTTATCCACAATGCCGTTAGTTTAAAACGAATCTCAGGCCGTTCTTTGGTTGAGTTCATGATTGCCGCCATGCTAGGAAGTATTGCGTTAATTATTGTGGCTAGCGTGTATGTCTCAGCCCAGAAGTCTGCGGCAGACAAAATCAAAAAAATACTGTTAGTGCAGAGTATGAGCAGTGTTTTACAACAACTGAAAGAAGATGTTCAACGAGCTGGGTTTAATGGTGATCTTTTAACGTCGGCAAAAATGACAGACTCTATCACGGTGGTAAACGTTGATTCAGAAAACTCTCGAATAGGATATGTTTATAAGGTTGTCAGCAATGGTGGCGAGAAGTACCGGCATGTGGTGTATCGATTAGATGTCAGTGGCGACAATTTAGTCTTGTGCGAAAAACATCATACGGAATTGTTGTCTATCGCTCAGGCTTCAGATTCTGGCTTTATGGGAAACTGCTACTCAATATTTGATTCACAACAGATTCTAGTGAAAGACTTTTCAATGGAACAGCAGTTATTAGAAAACGTGGCAAAAAGTTCATTCATAACCCTGCATCTCACGGCAGTTTTAGCGAGAGAACAGACAGTTGAGCACCGTATGGAAGTGAAGCTTAAGCAGAGGAACTGGTTGTGAACAGGAAGTGTCAGGAAGGCGTTGTTACTTTGCTGATGACTTCAGTTCTATTGATTGTGACTCTTGCCGTTACTTTAGGTACCTATAAAGCTTTGTTTTATCAAATTAAACGAGCTAAAAATGAGATTAGAACTCGCCAAAATCACTGGTTAGCCGAAGGTGCTGTTGAGTGCGCATTTACCCAGTTTAGAGAAAACAATCTTGTACCACAGGTGGTGACAGATTGTGGTTCTGGTCAAGGCATCATCGCAAGTTTTCACCCCACCCCCAATGGACAACGAGTATTTGCTCAAGCACATCGTAGTTCTGTTCAGAAAGATATTTCAGTCAATCATAGGGTTAAACCCGGTGCTTTGCAGTCTAGTGCGGATTTGTACTTCCATTCGAGTGTGACATTTTCTACGCCAGATCCTGGAAAGCTTTCTCCATATGGTTGGGAGTGTGTGGCTCTACGATATCGTCATCGTCTTTATGCACCAGTTATTGACAACAAAGGGGTTGTTCATGGCAAAAAACCTTATCAAGGTTTTGATAATCCGATGGGTAAAGACTGTATGCGTACTCATCAAACAAGAGGTTCATCGAGAGGAACAATAGGGAAAGATTTTGTCAAAGATGAGCATATCCCACTATTTGAACAGTTTTTCCATGTTCCAGCACAAGAGCATGACAGAGTAAAACAAAGAGAGAAGATCACCGTTATTGAAGGATTAGGGGCTGATAAGAGGATCAGTAATTGTGGGAGCATATTGGCAAATCACATTCGATCGGGAAAACATTATTTGTGGGTTGAAGGCAGCTGTGAAATAAAACGTAGTGAATATAATCAATTGGTCAACGCAACAGCATCAACCGAAGGGGTTTTAATTCTTGTTCATGACGGTATTTTTTCTGTAATGGGAAAACCAGAACAGGGCGCGACATCTCAATCTTTTAAAGGTGTACTTTTTCATTTTAATAGCGAATTTGTTGCCCACCCGTCGAAATGGCAAAGTTTTGAAGCGAACCGCTATTTAAATCATGTACCTAGCGTAGTAGCAAACTCCTACAGAAAGATAGCAACTTACTATCAACATGGGGCTTTCACTTTTTCGGGAGGGCAGTATTTTGATACGCCTGGCCAAGCAGCGGTGTTTTACGATTCGGTTGATTTCCAGTTTAACCGCGATGTGATTGATAATGTTCAAACCCATGTTAATCCACCGAGGTGGAAGCAAGGATCTTGGTATGCGTTATAACAAGCAAGGGTTTAGTCTGATTGAAATATTGATTACGTTTGTATTAATCGGTGTCAGTACATTCGGCTTAATTAAATTACACGTGTATATCGAACGGCAAGCTGATTATGCAACTTACAGTGTAGAAGCGTTGAACTTAGCTGAGCAGAAACTGGAGTGGTTTCGAACCCGTGGTAGTGCAGTGAACGGCTCCAATTTTCATATTGCTTCGTATTCAAGTGATATCGTTTCTGGAAATGAAAAAAAAGGGCAATACACGCTCAATTGGAAGGTTGATCCACTGGGTACATCCGAAGCGATTAAAGTGGTTGATATTGATGTTTATTGGTTAGACAGGCAAGCGAACACACAAACCGTGTCCTTAAAGACAATGATCTCTCAATACAATGAATTTGAACCTTAGATAATAGCCCGCACTTGCGGGCGTATTACTATTCTTCTTTCAGATATTTGGCGTGGAACTCTAGATGTTCATCGATAAACGTTTGAATGAAGTAGTAGCTATGATCATACCCTGGCTGAATTCTTAAGGTTAAGTTCGCTTTAGCCTCAATGGCAGCTGATTGCAATGTTTCGGGTTTAAGTTGCTCTGTTAAGAAATTATCCGCATTGCCTTGATCGACTAAGATCGGAGTCCGAACCAAATGGTTCTTCATTAACTCTACAGCATCATATTGTTGCCACTTTGATTTGTCTTCTCCCAAGTAGTTACGAAAGGCTTTTTGGCCCCAAGGCACAGACATCGGGTGACAAATCGGGCTAAAAGCAGAGATTGACGTGTATGCCGTTGGATTTTTGATGCCAATCGTCAGTGCTCCATGTCCGCCCATGCTGTGACCTGAAATAGCTTTACGTTTACTGACCGGGAAGTGTTCTTCAATAAGCTGAGGCAGTTCATCAACAATGTAGCTGTACATTTGATAATGTTCTTCCCATGGCTCCTGAGTAGCATTGAGATAAAAACCCGCGCCTAAACCAAAATCGTACGCGCCTTCAGGATCGTCAGGCACACCTTCTCCACGAGGGCTGGTGTCTGGTGCAACAATTGCAATACCTAGTTCAGCCGCTTTCTGGAAAGCCGCTGCTTTTTGCATAAAGTTCTCATCCGTACAAGTGAGGCCAGATAACCAGTATAAAACTGGAACAGGGTTGTCTTCTGTGGCTTCTACTGGCAAGTAGATAGCAAAACGCATTTCACAGTTTAGAGTGCTGGATTGGTGAATGTATTGCTTATGCCAGCCGTCAAAAACTTTTGCCTGACTGTGATTAATTAAACTCATTCTTCCTCCTATACCTAGTAAGAAAAGTTGTAGTCAAACGACCACAACTTGTTCTTTATCGGGTATTTCGAAATTTATTTATCGAAATGCACCACTGAGCGGATACTTTCACCAGCATGCATTAAATCAAATGCATCGTTAATATCTTCAAGTGCCATTGTATGAGTAATGAACTCCTGCAGGCCAAACTCACCGGCTAGGTACTGTTCAACGATGCCTGGTAGTTCAGAACGTCCTTTGACGCCACCAAATGCACTGCCACGCCATACACGGCCTGTCACAAGTTGGAACGGGCGAGTTGAAATTTCTTGGCCAGCACCAGCGACACCGATGATAACTGATTCGCCCCAACCTTTGTGACAACACTCAAGAGCCTGGCGCATGACGTTGACGTTACCGATACATTCGAACGAGAAGTCAACACCACCGTCAGTCATTTCAACAATCACTTCCTGAATTGGTTTGTCGAAGTGTTGTGGGTTGATGCAGTCTGTTGCACCTAGCTGTTTTGCGAGTTCAAATTTCTTCTCGTTAATGTCGATACCGATAATGCGGCTTGCGCCTACCATGCGAGCACCAATGATTGCAGACAGACCGATACCGCCTAAACCAAAGATAGCGACAGTATCGCCTTTCTTCACTTTAGCGGTATTCATTACCGCGCCCATACCAGTAGTTACACCACAGCCTAGAAGACAAACTTCTTCCAGTGGCGCTTCTTTGTTTACTTTCGCTAGAGAAATTTCCGGCAGTACAGTGTATTCAGAGAATGTTGAACAACCCATGTAGTGGTAGATTGGCTCGCCATCTTTGTAGAAACGGGTCGTTCCGTCTGGCATCAGGCCTTTACCTTGCGTTTCACGCACGGCCTGACACAGGTTGGTTTTACCTGATTTACAGAACTTACATTCGCCACATTCTGCCGTGTAAAGAGGAATAACGTGATCACCGACTTCAACAGAGGTGACACCTTCACCGACCATCTCAACAATACCGCCGCCTTCATGGCCCAGAATTGAAGGGAAAATACCTTCTGGATCTTCGCCTGAAAGGGTAAATGCGTCAGTGTGACAAACACCCGTTGCAACAATACGTACCAAAACTTCGCCTTTACGTGGAAGCATCACATCCACTTCTTCCATTTTTAGAGACTGATTTGGACCCCACGCGACAGCAGCGCGTGATTTAATGAATTTATCTTCAGACATGAGTTCATCCTTTTAAATGTGTATTGAGATGTCGGTGTGCTTCCACCATAGATTATGAGTATAGAAGCTTTAAGATATTTAATAATTAGGGCAAAATGAGAATAACTTTTACGTTATTGTAATAATTAGGGGTGTTGTGGCGATTTGGGAAGGTGTAAGTGAGTTTGTTGCTGTGGCTGAAAGTGGGAGCTTTACTCAGGCATCACATCGCTTGAACACGTCCGTGGCGAATATCAGCCGTCGGGTCGCCTCACTGGAAGAGCGGCTCAAAGTAAAACTGTTAGTGCGTACAACTCGAAAAGTCTCACTCACTGAAGCTGGACAAATTTATTTTCAGCAGTGTCGTTTGCTGATTGAGGGGCTTGAACAAGCGGAACAGACGGTTACCCAAATGCAGCAAACGCCGCAAGGAAAAATAAAGGTCACGGCACCTGTTACCTATGGGGAACAGAAAATAGCGCCGTTGTTGCATGAGTTTTTGCAGCAGCACGAGCAGCTTGAACTTGAGTTAGTTCTCACTAATCAGAAGTTGGATTTGATAGAACAGGGGGTGGATTTAGCGATTCGTCTTGGGCAATTAGAAGATTCTAGCTTTCGTGCAAGAAAACTGAGTAATCGACATCTGCATGTGTGCGCGACACCGGAATACTTAGCCCGATACGGAACACCTTACACCTTATCTGAATTGTCCCAACATCACTGTTTAACGGGTACCTATGATTACTGGCGATTTAAAGAAAACAACCAGCCTCGATCTGTGCGGGTTAAAGGGCATATTAGCTGTAATAGTGGCGTTGTATTGGTGGACGCAGCACTGAAAAGTATGGGGATGGTTCAACTGCCGGATTACTATGTAAGTGAGTACTTATCATCAGGGCAATTAATTGAGGTATTGACCTCTTACCGTACTGACAGAGAAGGTGTTTGGGGGCTTTATCCGCATAACCGCCATCTTTCTGCCAAGGTTCGCCTGCTGGTGGATTATCTTGCACAGAGCTTATCTGTATAATCTGCTGTAATCAGACTGAGAAAGAGATCGTTAAATGACTGAGTCGAAACCTGAATTTAATGAACAAGATGAATACTTTATGCGTCAGGCGATGAAATTGGCCGCCCAAGCTGAAGAGCAAGGTGAAGTGCCTGTCGGTGCCATTCTTGTGAAGGATGGAGAAATTATCGCTCAAGGATGGAACCGTTCTATCACCAATCATGATGCAACAGCTCACGCCGAAATGCAGGTTTTAAGAGAAGCGGGTGAAACGCTACAAAATTATCGTCTGTTAGATACCACTTTATACGTCACATTAGAGCCTTGCCCTATGTGTGCAGGAGCGTTATTGCATAGCAGAGTAAAAAGAATTGTGTACGGAGCTCCGGATTTAAAGGCTGGCGCTGCGGGTACGGTGCTCAATATTTTTACCAGTCCAGCGGCATTTCACTATGCGACAGTTGAAAAGGGATTACTGGAGCAAGAGTGCAGGGAGCAGTTACAGGCTTTTTTTAAACGACGCAGGAAAGAGATTAAAGCGTTAAAAGAAGAGAAGAAAAAATCAGAAGCGGAAAAGAAATAGAGTGTGGCGAAATAGGTTATTAGCAAACATCTACTACCAGCGTAGATGTTTGCATTCCTTAAATATCAATTAACCTATGCCAATTAAAACTCATCTAACTGTACATATGCACGATGTCGAGCCAACACTTTCTTTTTAGTATTTGCTAGCATACGACGGCGGCGGTTAGCTGATACTGCTTTACTAAGGAGTTTAGACTGCTTGCGCTTAAGCATAAAACTTCCCCCATTCAGTATTAACTATCACAAAAACCCTAATGCTTATTTCGATTAGGGTGCCAAACTATCAAACTTATTTGACGTTTTTATGGATCTTTTCACCCACTTATAATTATTTTTGCAGTAAGTGAAAATTCTTATATCTATACCCAAGTATCTTGAGGGTACTTGGGTATATTTATGGGTTAGGAGGAAAAAAATCAAGTGATTATTTCGTACTTTCCCCGGTATTTTTAATTGTTTTATCCTGTTGAGTGGATTTTGTACTGTCTTCTTCGTTTAACTCACCGTCTTCATCTATCGCGTCATTATCGTCCGCTTCAAGTAGCTCATCGTTCAGTGTTTCATCTTCCACATGAATAACAGCAAGATCGTCAGTACCAGATTCTACACTGATTACTTTTTGTTGTTCTAGGTGACCAATAATACTCTGATAGTAACGTCGAATGTTCTCGACGTAATTTCTGGCTTCATCACCGCGAGCATAGCCATAACGCGTTTGCGAGAAATATTTCTTCTGGCGTAGTAAAGGCAGGCGATCTTTAACATCAGCCCAGGTATCAGGATCGCTTCCCTGAAGTTTGGTTATGCGTCTTGCATCCATCATGTGGCCAAAACCGACATTATAGGATGCGAGAGCGAACCAAATTTTTTCATGATCAGAAATAGAGTCAGGTACACGGGAAACCATACGACGTAAGTACTCAACTCCACCTCGAACGGACTGCTCAGGATCGAGCCGGTTTGAAACGTTAACACTCTTCGCTGTTGGTAACGTCAGCATCATCATACCGCGCACACCTGTCGGTGATTTAGCGCGAGGGTTCCAATGGGATTCCTGATAAGCCAATGCTGCGATTAAACGCCAGTCAAACTCTTGAGAATATTTTTGGAATAGGGGCGTCCATTTTGGTAAACGTTTATCTAAAGCTCGTATAAAGGCGCGGGTGTCAACATAATCAAAGGTTCCGATATGACCGATGTACTTCTCTTCTAACGAGGCTAAAGCGCCAGATTGCTTTAAGTTACCAAAGAACTCGATCATCATGGCATACAGGCTTTCATCTTGAGAGCGGCGAATAAACCAAGAAATAGGTTGATCTTCGGTTAGCTCAAAAGCGGTTGCAATGTCCGGATAAATACGCTGAGAAAGTGAGACTTCGACAGAATCAGCCATGGTAAATAGCAGTTCGCCATCGGTCACTTTTTTTAGTAAGTCATTTACGTCGGAATCTTTATCAATATGGTAGTGAAAAGTTGGATATTCAGTGGTCAGTTTATCAAGAGTGGTTGCAAAGTGTGCATCGTCGACAACGTTGAAATAGGGTTGTTGTTCGTCTAGCTGCGCCAGCTCTTTCTGTTTTTCAACTAATTGTTCAATGTTGCGTGGTCGCCATTGACCTTTTTTATAAATGACCTGTTGAGAAACATAATAATATGCCGGGCCTGCTCGATAATCTTTTAAGCGCTGTTCTGATTGGCTTAAACCTGCTGCAATAATATCAATCTCACCATTTTTTAGAGCAGGGAAAAGGCTCGCTAAGCGGTAAGCTGGTTTCATCTCTAGCTTAACCCCTAGTTGAGACGCAAACTCTCTTGCTAAATCATAGTCTAATCCTGAAGGACCGTCGGGCCCGATATAATAGGAGAGCTGGTTGTTCAACGTACCGACACGTAGAACACCACGCTCGCGAATTTGGTCTAATTCACTTTTCGGTTCGGAATCAATTTGGCAGCCACTCACTAACAGAGCGACCAATAATAGAGTTAGACCACGACGAAGCGAATGATAAGAAAGTTTTGTCATCGATTTGAAATCTGACCTTTACAGCATTTATTTGTTCTTTATACCAAAGCCGAAAGCGATGGCAAAGTAATAGCGTATTCTACGATGTTGAAAGGCTATGCGTATCGTGTTTGTTGTATGCTCAAACAGGGGGGAATTCAAAATTAATAAAAAAAATGACGCAAACGGTTGCTTTTGATGTTACGTCACAAAAAAAAATCCTCTATAATGCGCACCCATCAGAGAGATGAAATCGGCATAAGTTCCAGTTTATTAGTTTAACGTACTGATATTTAATTGAATTTATACCAATTACACCTCAACCAATGGATATAGAGACCTTTGCACATGAGAATTTTGCGTGGCTCCCCAGCTCTTTCTGAGTTTCGTGTAAACAAACTACTCGAGACGTGTCGTGAACAAAACCTGCCTGTGACAGGTATCTATGCTGAGTTCATGCACTTTGCTGACCTCAAAGCTGAACTGGACAGCAGTGAAATCGAGAAGTTAGAAAAACTGCTGACTTACGGTCCAACGATTCAAGAACTCGAGCCGCAAGGTTTGCTACTTCTTGTGACTCCTCGCCCGGGTACTATTTCTCCTTGGTCTTCTAAAGCGACAGATATCGCACACAACTGTGGCCTAGCTAACGTTAAGCGACTAGAGCGCGGTACGGCATACTACATTGAGTCTGAAGCTGAACTTTCAGCTGACCAAATCGCTAGCATCAACGCTTTAATTCATGACCGCATGATGGAAGTGGTGTTTACTGAACAAGAGCAAGCTGCTGCACTATTCAAATCTGCAGAACCAGCGCCGGTGGCTTACGTTGATCTACTTTCGGGTGGTCGTAAAGCGCTTGAAGAAGCAAACGTTACCCTCGGTCTAGCGCTGGCTGAAGATGAAATCGACTATCTGGTCGATAGCTTCGTTACTAAACTTGAGCGCAACCCAACTGATATCGAATTAATGATGTTTGCTCAGGCGAACTCCGAGCACTGCCGTCACAAAATCTTCAACGCTGACTGGACGATTGACGGCGTGAAGCAAGACAAATCTTTGTTCAAGATGATTAAGAACACCATGGAGCTGACTCCGGATTATGTTCTTTCTGCTTATAAAGATAACGCAGCGGTAATGGAAGGCTCTGAAGTTGGTCGTTTCTTCCCGAACCCAGAAACACGTCAGTATGGCTACAGCCACGAAAAAGCACACATTTTAATGAAGGTGGAAACACACAACCACCCAACCGCTATTTCTCCATGGCCGGGCGCTTCTACAGGTTCAGGCGGTGAAATCCGTGACGAAGGTGCGACCGGTATTGGCGGTAAACCAAAAGCTGGCTTAGTGGGTTTCACAACATCGAACCTGCGTATTCCAAACTTCGTACAGCCTTGGGAAACGGACTTCGGTAAGCCGGGTCGTATCGTTAACGCTCTGGATATCATGCTTGAAGGTCCTCTAGGCGGCGCAGCATTTAACAACGAATTTGGTCGTCCAAACCTATTAGGTTACTTCCGTACTTACGAAGAGAAAGTCACTTCTCACGCAGGTGAAGAAATTCGTGGTTACCACAAGCCAATTATGATTGCTGGTGGTTTAGGTAACATCCGTGATGAACACGTACAGAAGAAAGAAATTCCAGTCGGTGCAAGCCTGATTGTTCTTGGCGGCCCTGCAATGAACATTGGTCTTGGCGGTGGTGCAGCTTCTTCTATGGCTTCTGGTCAATCAGCAGAAGATTTAGATTTCGCTTCTGTACAACGTGAAAACCCAGAGATGGAACGTCGTTGTCAGGAAGTTATCGACCGTTGTTGGCAGCTTGGTGAAGCAAACCCAATTTCTTTCATCCACGATGTGGGCGCGGGCGGTATCTCTAACGCACTACCAGAGCTGGTTGATGATGGCGAACGTGGCGGTATTTTCCAACTGCGTGATGTACCAAATGACGAGCCGGGAATGAGCCCGCTTGAAATCTGGTGTAATGAATCTCAAGAGCGTTATGTACTGGCTGTTGCGCCAGAAAACATGGCTGCTTTCGATGCTATCTGTCAACGTGAGCGTGCTCCGTACGCAGTAGTAGGTATCGCAACTGAAGAGCGCGAACTGAAACTGGAAGATACGCATTTCGACAATACGCCTATCGATATGCCAATGGACATCCTGTTAGGCAAAACGCCTAAGATGCACCGTGATGCGAAAACAGCGAAGGTGAACAGCCCAGAAATCGACCGTTCTGGTATCGAATTGAATGAAGCGGTTGAGCGCGTACTACGTCTTCCAGCTGTTGCTGAGAAAACATTCCTTATTACCATTGGTGACCGCACGGTAACGGGTCTGGTTGCTCGTGACCAAATGGTTGGCCCTTGGCAGGTTCCTGTAGCGAACTGTGCAGTAACCGCAGCAAGTTACGATACTTACCACGGTGAAGTGATGGCGATGGGTGAACGTACGCCTGTGGCACTACTAGACTTCGGTGCGTCTGCTCGTCTAGCGGTTGGTGAATCAATCACTAACATCGCAGCAACTGAAATCGGCGATATCAAACGTATCAAACTATCGGCGAACTGGATGTCTCCAGCAGGTCACCCGGGTGAAGATGCTGGTCTTTACGAAGCGGTGAAAGCGGTAGGTGAAGAGCTATGTCCGGCATTGGGTCTGACTATCCCTGTGGGTAAAGACTCCATGTCGATGAAGACTAAGTGGAACGAAAACGGCGAAGACAAAGAAGTGACTTCTCCACTTTCATTGGTTATCACGGCATTCTCACGTGTTGAAGATGTACGTAAGACGGTAACGCCTCAGCTACGTACCGATTTGGGCGAATCAAGCTTAGTGCTTATCGACCTTGGTAACGGTAAGAACCGTCTGGGCGCAACTGCACTGGCTCAGGTTTACAAGCAATTGGGTGATAAGCCTGCTGATGTAGACAACGCAGAGCAGCTAAAAGGCTTCTTCAATGCAATTCAAAACTTAGTCAGCAACGACAAGCTAATCGCTTACCATGATAAAGGTGATGGCGGTCTGTTTGTGACTCTTGCTGAAATGGCGTTTGCTGGTCACTGTGGTGTGAAGGCAAACATCGAAGCTTTAGGTGAAGATACTCTGGCTGCGCTGTTCAACGAAGAACTCGGTGCAGTTGTTCAGGTTAAGAACGATGAACTTGAATCTGTGCTGGCAACACTAGCAGATAACGGTTTAGCAGCATGTTCACACGTTATTGGTGCAGTAGAAGCTTCTGATAAGCTGGTTATCGCTTGTGGTGAAACTGTACTGATTGACCGTTCAAGAACAGAACTTCGCACTATCTGGGCAGAAATGACGCATAAGATGCAGGCGCTACGTGACAACTCAGCGTGTGCAGACCAAGAGTTTGCGGCGAAGAAAGACAACTCTGACCCAGGTCTGAACGTTAAGCTAAGCTTTGATACGAACGAAGATGTTGCGGCTCCGTACATTGCGAAAGGTGCTAAGCCTAAGATGGCAATCCTGCGCGAGCAGGGTGTTAACTCGCATGTAGAAATGGCGGCAGCGTTTGACCGCGCTGGCTTTGAAGCGACTGACATTCACATGAGTGATATCCTGACTGGTCAGGCTGTACTGGAAGAGTACCAAGGTCTTGTGGCTTGTGGTGGCTTCTCTTATGGTGACGTACTAGGCGCTGGTGAAGGCTGGGCGAAGTCAGTGCTATTTAATGCTCAAGCCCGTGACCAGTTTGAAACTTTCTTCAAGCGTGAAGACACCTTCTCTCTAGGTGTGTGTAACGGCTGTCAGATGCTTTCTAACCTGAAAGAACTGATTCCTGGGGCAGATTTATGGCCACGTTTCGTGCGTAACGAATCTGAGCGTTTTGAAGCTCGCTTCAGCTTGGTTGAAGTACAGAAATCAGATTCTGTATTCTTTGACGGTATGGCTGGATCTCGTATGCCAATCGCGGTTTCTCACGGTGAAGGTCGTGTCGAAGTTCGTGATGATGCACACCTAGCGGCAATCGAGAACTCAGGCACGGTAGCGGTTCGCTTTGTTGATAACTTGGGTAATCCAACTCAACAATACCCGAACAACCCTAACGGTTCGCCAAATGCCATCACTGGTTTAACAACGGCTGATGGTCGTGTCACTATCATGATGCCTCACCCTGAGCGTGTATTCCGCACAGTGGCGAACTCATGGCATCCTGATAGCTGGGGTGAAAACGGTGCTTGGATGCGTATGTTCCAAAACGCACGCAAGAACCTTGGTTAACTGACAGCTGGTCAATTAAAACCACTAAATTTCAGATAAACAAAAGCGCAAACCGATTGGTTTGCGCTTTTTTGTGTGGGTAAACAAGTATGGGAGGCATAAAGATTCATACTCAAATGGTAGAGAACACATCGGTACTCTGTCGTTTCTAAATTGAAAATGCCCCTTTCCTATTTAGTGCTTTTACTCATTCACATCCTGTTCATGCACTTTTGCCCTACTAAAAATTATCCAAATTCAGTAAACCTAGAAATTATGCCGCATAAAGCAATCTGACTCATTATCGCTTTCGATAACTTATTGATTTTAATTTGAATATTCAAGGTGAATGCCGCATTATCTATGTATTAAGTGTGGCTATGTCTTCATATAAAAAGCCTTAGGCATCAGGAGGTAAGATGCAGAAATCTGATCAAGTGTCTTTGTATTTTCTGTCTGACTTAGAGAAGTTTCAGATTTTTGTCGAACTATCAGAACGTCATTGGTCTGAAGAATTAATCAAGTACAACGAATCTGATATAGAAACGAACGAGTCCATTTGCTGGGATAGGTACAAGTATCGCAATGATTTAGGCGCACACTTCCAAGAAGTTTTTCCTCAATACCAGAAACAATCCTTTTTGCTCATGTTGGTATCGCTTTTTGAAGACTATCTAAACCAGTTGTGCCACAGCTTTCATTTTGAAAAGGGTTTAAGTTGTACTTTAAAAGACTATAGTGGTTCAGGTATTGAGCGAGCAAAAAACTACTTGCGCAAAGTAGCTAAAGTTGAAGTTCCTACTGGCACTGCCTCTTGGGGCAAAGTTATCGAAGCGAGAGATATTAGGAATATCATCGCTCACAATGCTGGGCATTTAGATGAAGAGTTGCATAGTAAGCAACTTATAATTGTTGATAAAAATCTCAATTTAAATTCGCATCAATTTGCTAGAGTTCATCTTGAAGTTACACAGGTGTATGTCTTTGAAGTTATTGACGCTATGACTAGCATTGTTAATGAACTCTGGCGTCATACGACGGAAAATGCCTAACAATTGTTCAAGAATGATTCGCAATACGTTGCTTTTATAAACGATAGGTAAGCACATGAAAGAGAAGTTAATATCATTTGATCTTGAAACAGATACAGTCATGTCATTGCAGTGCTTACTTGATGCTCTATCTCAAATTGAAAGTGGGAAAAATTCATACTTTAAATGGGCTGTGGTATACGGACACAACTCTGTTCAATCGGTGATGTGTTTAGCTCTGATTACATCGGACTCACGCCTAGTTCGGAAAAAAGATAGTTTTCACTCTGAGTATGGCGATTTAGATAATATCGAATGGCTTTACGAAAAATTGCGGATAAAAGACTTTCTTCCTTACATGGGTAGCCAAGTAATTGATAGTCAGCGGTTTGAAAAAATGAAAATTAGCCGTTTGCAGGCAGTTAGGAATACATTCATTCATCAACATCCATCAGTCTATGTATTTACGGTCAATGAATTATTAGAGTTAATCCGTATTTCTGTTGATCTAGTAGGTTTCTTAGTCAATGAAAGTGAGCGTTTAGCTCTAAATGGTCATACAGAATCTCAAATAAAGGATTTGGTGGGTAAGTTGATGGCTCAACTAACAAGAGACAATGGCGTCAATAGCTAATTTTTGGCGCTATCTCTGCCCCGCATTACACCTACTCTAGCATTGTTATGCCCCGTACTGTGCCAGCAATGTACAATCACTAAACCACAATAATGCGATTTGCCTTACTTTTACTCATACCGTAATCTCACATGACATCATTATTGTTTAGTAAGTGCCCTATTAACTCACAGGGCGAGAGCTAGTATTTGAAGTTCCATGGCAGAAGTCATCGATATCAGGGTCAGCTTTGTCTAACTCTTTTATGCTCTGAGAAGAACATGCTGCACAGCTTATTAGCCGAATTAAGAGTAGCCTCCTCATATTGCTGAGAAGTGTCTCAATCACAAATTAGAGGGTAGAGGCAGTGTATGATCACAATGACTACTTTGATGAGAGAAAAGCTACCTTAACCAAACTCGCAAGTAAAATCAAATCCATTGCTTAAGATTTAACTATAATCATAAAAACCTAGAGGTGATTTTATTGTCGAGTAGTATTGCATCTCTACTAGTCTGAAAAAAGAGAGGGAAATCTCGTTTCCAGCTAGCGACAAATCTCTCGATAATCCCCATATCGCCAGTTTTCCTAGCTGTTTTTATTTTATTTTGAAGCTGGCGAAATAATTTTAAGCGAGCTGCGCTTAGCCTTTCACAATTCAAGTTAAAAACTCTTATTGTTTCCTCAACAAGCAATAGTGTCGTCTCATGCACATTGCCTTCTATAACTTGCTCGTTACATGCTTGTAAATTCGGTGTCAGATTACCTGTAACTTTATCAAAATCAAACAACCCATGATCCTGAAGAATACTTAAAGGAGATAGAACTTTACCATTCCAATCTTTATCAACTATCGATTCCAACTCCTCTATATGCGCTTTATGCGAATCGCAACTTAAGTTTTCAGGCAACTCATATTCTTCACGATTTTTATAATCAGTCCCCCCTAAACAAACTCCAATAAGATTAAACCAATCTAAATGAACATTGCTGGACGAGGAAATGTCGGACTTGGACACAAAGTGTTCTATTCTCTTATTGTGGTTAGGCTCACCTTTCAAGCCCACTTCACAATATGCGCAAATTTCATACTGCTCCGAAAAAATCTTAGTCTTTATAGTTGCGTAAGATTCTCCCTTATTATGTTGCCTAAATTCATCCCAATTAGAGTCTGGGAACTCCGCGGCATACTCTGTGAGAACGTTGCTTTCGGTAGATTTGTTAATCCTCCTCAAACTCTTTCTCCCACTCTTTGTTTTCGATATACAGGTCTAACTCAACAATTTCGTCATAGTCTTTCCCAAAATTATCTATCAGTACTTCTCTTGCTTTTAGAGCTTCCGCACTATCATATTGATCAGCGTATACCAACTCTTTGTACTTATTGAAAAGTTGAGTAATCTCATCTTCAGGAGGGCGTTCTTCTACATAAAAGAGGTTTTTCAATACCCACGAGGACACCGCTCCTCTAACACCTTTAGGAGCATTAAACTTCTTACCATCTTTCAGTAACCATATATTGTCACTGTCTAGTGTATGACAGACTTGTGGGCTGTGGGTCGTAACTATGAACTGCAAATTAGGAAAAGTACTTTCTAGCCTTTGCATAATCTTCTGCTGCCACGAAGGATGGAGATGGAGATCTACTTCATCAATCAATACCAAACCACTACCTTCAAGTGGGTTCGCTAATGACGGATTCAACATAGTCAGTCTTCTCGCTATATCTGCGATTAGCGCAAGAACGCTTTTTTCACCTTGAGACAATTGTAATACGCTAAACTCTTGGCCATCTTTTTTAACGACCATATCCAATGGAGCTCTTTTCAGCTTGAGATCAGAAAAACCAGGAAGGAATTTATAAATTGCGTTTCTCACACTATCTAACGATTTATTTCCAACATTAGATTTCTCATTCAGCTGTTCTTGAAGCTCATTAATCTGATCCTTGTACTGCTTGATCAAGATTTCACCAGTTTCGACAGTTTCAGGGTTAGACAAAATAGACTTCATTAAAGAACTGTTAATTTCACTTTCTTTCGATTCTATCTGCGCTTTAATAACTTTAATGTCACTACTTTCATCATTCTCAGACTCAACTTGCTCTTTAAACCAACGAAAGAACAGTTTGAAGTCAGCCTTCCCTGTTAAGCTTTTACTATAAGCTTTAGATTTGTCCCAAGTATGACTGCTCAGTATTTCGTCAGATTCTTCAATATCCTTGGTCGTAACATCATTAGCCCTTTCTACGGTATAACTAGCTAACAGAGGGAGTGAAAGCTCTTTTTTTTCAGTATTCGCAAGGCGGTACAAATTTCCAATTTCATTTAACTCCGTAAACTTACTTTTTTTCCTAGGCTCTATCATTGGACGACTCTGAGATAGTTCGAAACTAAAACTAGTTTCCGCAACCTTAAACTCAGGAATGACTGTCGCAAAAGTTGCACCATTGGAAATATCGAACTCATCTAACTGATCGCCATTGTAAGATCTTGTAGATAAACGCGAAACAAAGTGTGTAAGAGATTTTTGAATGGCATCTAGTACACTAGACTTACCACTACCATTGTTACCAACAAGCACAGTAACATTTGATTTTTGACTGAAAGGAATATCTAAGGACTCAAACCCACGGTAGCCCATTAATTTTAATGAAGCCAATCTTAGGTTTGCACTAGTTAGCTGCTCGGCACATTTTATACGATAGTAGTGAACCTTTTCGACATCGACAGGTGCCCCCATCATGCCCTCAGAGTATATCTGCACTAACTGCGCAGAAGCCGCAAAGCTACCAGACTCCGATTTCGATACTATTTTATTAATCTGCCGATTTGGGTTACTAGGCATCATCTTCTCCAGAGTATTTTCTGATCGAATCAAGAACATTAGCGCCATATTTCAATGACATATTGCGTAAAAATCTCACTTCAATATGCTTGGCATACGATATCAAACCTTGTAAATGATATATATCTTCTTGATCCAGGAGCCCAAGCTTAAACTTGTGAATCAGAGATGATATATACCTTTTTTTATCTCTGCCCAAAGAAATCTTATTATTGTTAGTTAGAGTAACTCCTGTTACATGTCTATTATGAGCTTTAGATGAAAAAACCGTCTTTGATTCGTTCAAAACTAATCTTGCACCGAACTCTTTCTTCAGCACTTTTCTCACTTCATTCAAATGCTGAAACAAAATATTTTTATGAGTCGTAGAAAAAGTCAGATCATCTGCATAACGAGTGTATGTTATACCTGTACTTCTGCACAATTTAGACATTCTCTGATCAAAAGCAAACATAACTAGATTTGATACAAATGGGGAACTAGGAGCACCAACGCTAAGAACTAACTTTCCATTTGTTTTTTTTGTAATGTTCCAAAAAAGAAACTGACTCAAAACCATAATATCAGTTTGAGATATATTAATGCCTTGATGCTTTAGAGCCTTAACAAGCATTTTCGGTGTTATGCTATTAAAGAAGTTCTCTAAATCCACTTTCAGTAAATAGTCTGACTTTACATGTTGGAGCGCATTATCTTTTATCCCTTTTCCCGATACATAAGCCAAAGCAGATGTATGAATAGAAGTTTTAGGTATCAGATAGTCTACGATCTGCTTTTGGATTACCTTAACCGCGGGTGTAGGTTGAGCGATAGTACGAAAACCAAGTCGCTTCTTGGGGATCTTGTAAACCTTGTAGTGTTTTGATGGGGTCGCTCTTAAAAGATTCGTAAAGTTAGAGTTTTGACTTTCAAGATATTGATAAAGTTTCAAATCCATTAATTGTTTACTTTATTGAAGGTGACTTGGGAGTTTCCTCCCAAGTCACTCAGAGCTCTTTACTCGAAGCCGCGGAACAAGATTTTAGATCCGCAAGCGTCTGCGAAGGATGAGCAGCGGTTGCGGGTCTAAAATTTTGTTCCGCAACTGCAAATCTGCCCAATAAATGAGAGTTTAGCGCATCGCCAAACTAGATTAAACTACTGAAAATTCAATCCAAATTAACACTAAAGAGCCTTCTGATTTTAGCCTTTTTTTCTAAACAAAGCAAAGCTGATCTGCTCCAGCCAAACTGGACACTGACTTAAGTGGATTATCCATACTTCAATTAATCCGTAATTTACTAAATTAGGATAATCGCAAACTCATTTCTGTCCAGAAACGTGTTTCAACGATGATGGTCAAAAGCGATTCAGACTCGGTAGTAGCCTTTGTATGAAACTTTATCTCACCTAATTCAACACAAGTTATGCCATGGCACTTGTTGTGATATTAGATTGTTCAGAGAGTGGATATCGATAAGCAAACCTTATGTGTTATGGATAGCAAGTAGGAGCCTTAGGGAAGGGAACATGCGTGTTTGCGTTCGATGCCCCTTCGGCGGAGGAAATAAAGTCTAGCGATTTATGGAACCGTTCCTTTAATCCCTATAGAGAATCAACGAAACTGACCAGCCTCAGGCAAAAAATCAAACCCAGCGGTTGCCAGCTTGGCTTCCAGCGCTGCTCGGTCAATGTCAAAGTAAGCAACTAGCTTGTCTAAATCGCCGTTGAAGTCATCACGCAGTTTCATGTTCACTATGCTCATTAGCATCACAGTGTCCATGGTTGCAAAATTCGCCAAATTCATTACTTATCCTCGAAATCAGAAATCAGTAAATTTGCTGCTGCAAATGCAGCTTTTTCACGAACTTCTTTTGGTAAGGAGGTATCTGCAGCAACATCGTTCAGTGCGCGAACTGCGCAGCTGATTGCCTGAGGAATGTAGGCTTGATCGCCACTGCCAATTTGAGCGTAAAGCTCACGTACTAAATCGCAACAACCGTAAACTTGCATAACTTTTTCCTATGAGTACAGAAACCAATGTCTGCTATATAAATGATAATTGGTCTCAATATACACAGAGACTGGAATGAAGACAAAGCCGACCTTTGAGCCAGCTCAAAGTTACTTAAAGGAAGGGGGATTTTTAAACAATGTGATTAGGGTCTGTTGACCTTTTGAGGTTAAATTTTGTTCGAGTTAAAAGCGTTTTAATCGCGGCGCAAGCTTTGGTGCTTAGTCATTCTAAGTAAATAGCTTGCAACAAAGAGTAAAACGCTTTTAGCCGAACCCTTCGGGCAGCATTTGTGAGTCCTTTCTCCTACGTTATCGCTTATTTATGGAGAATGACTACACGACATAAGCGATGCCTTGGTTAAAGCACTCACAAAGTGCTGCAAAAATCATCGCAAAAGGTCAACAGACCCTACAGATAGGCAATAAAAAAGGCTGCACAAGGCAGCCTTTAAAAGAAGTATCTCGATATTAAGCCAGTTGAGACTGAATGTGTTCGATGATATTTGCCATTGCAACCGGTGCTTTTTCACCTGTGCGACGGTTTTTGTATTCGAAGTTACCTTCGTCCATGCTACGGTCACCAATGATGATCGTGTGTGGTACGCCGATAAGTTCCATATCAGAGAACATAACGCCAGGGCGTTCTTTACGATCATCGAATAGGACTTCAATACCCGCTGCTGTGAGTTCTGTGTATAGTTTTTCAGCTTCTTCTTTCACGCGCTCTGATTTGTGCATGTTCATTGGAACAATCGCCACCTGGAATGGTGCTAGAGCGTCAGGCCAGATAATGCCGTATTTGTCATGGTTTTGCTCGATAGCAGCAGCAACAACACGAGTTACCCCAATACCATAACAACCCATTTCTAGGATAACGTTCTTACCGTCTGGACCAAGAACACCACAGTTCATTTTCTCTGAGTAGTTCTTACCTAATTGGAAGATGTGACCGACTTCGATGCCACGCTTAAGCATGATGGTACCTTTACCACATGGGCTAGGATCACCTTCAACAACGTTACGCAGATCTTCAACTTGACCGAGTTCGACATCACGACCCCAGTTGATACCGAAGTAGTGTTTATCGTCTACATTTGCGCCAGCGCCAAAGTCACTCATAACAGCAACAGTGCGGTCAACGATAAATGGTAGTTTTAGACCTACAGGGCCTAGTGAACCCGGACCAGCACCGATAAGTGCGCGAATTTCTTCTTCAGTCGCCATTTCGAGTGGAGAAGCAACTTCTTTTAAGTTTTCTGCTTTCACTTCGTTTAGCTCGTGATCACCACGGATGATTAATGCAATGATCTCTGCATCGACTTCATCTGACGCTTTAACGAATAGGGTTTTAACCGTTTTCTCGATTGGCAGATCAAACTGTTCTACGAGCTCTGCAATGGTTTTTGCGTTTGGTGTATCAACCAGAGTCAACTCTTGAGTCGGCGCTGCAAGCTCAGTTGCAAGAGCAACTGCTTCTGCTTTTTCGATGTTTGCTGCGTAATCAGACTCAGTTGAGAAAGCAATTAAATCTTCACCACTTTCAGCGAGAACGTGGAACTCTTGCGAGCCGCTACCGCCGATAGCACCACTATCAGCAAGAACAGGGCGGTAATCAAGACCCATGCGGTCGAATGCTTTACAGTAAGCATCGTGCATTGCATCGTAAGATTTTTGTAGACCTTCTTTGTCGATATCAAAGCTGTATGCATCCATCATTGAGAATTCGCGAGAACGCATGACACCAAAACGAGGGCGGCGTTCATCACGGAACTTGGTTTGGATTTGATACAGGTTCAATGGAAGTTGTTTGTAAGAACTGACTTCGTTGCGAACAAGGCTAGTAATCACTTCTTCAGCTGTTGGGCTAAGTACAAACGGACGAGTATGGCGGTCAGTAAAGCGAAGTAGCTCGGGGCCCATTTTCTCGCTGCGGCCTGTCTCTTCCCATAGTTCAAACGGCTGAACAACGGGCATCAAAGTTTCGATTGCGCCTGCGTTATCGATTTCTTGACGAACGATGTTTTCGACTTTACGCATTACGCGCAGACCTGTAGGTAGCCAGGTGTATAGACCTGAAGCTAGCTTACGGATCATACCTGCACGTAGCATGAGCTGATGGCTCACAACTTCTGCGTCGTTTGGAGTCTCCTTCAGAGTTGAAAGAAGATAGTTACTGGTACGCATTTATGGTATCCGTTTATTCTAGTGATGATAAAACGCCTATGAAATCACAAAGGCGGAAATTTTGTTTAGCCGCTTATAATATCAGCCAAAAGCCAATGTCAAAAGTGTTCAATAGCGGTTACTGTCACTAAGTTTTCTGTAACGATGAATTTTACGTTAAAATCGTACAAATTTGCTGCATATTCTTTGTCGTCCGGCTTGTTTTTTTTGTAAGCAGGGCGAGGATCCTGAGCTAAAACTTCCTCAATAACCGCTTGTTGTATTGGCCCGTCAGGCGACCTGTTTAACGTTTTTAACGCTTGTTCTGAAAATATGACTTCGATTTTTTCAGGTTCACTATCTGCGTACCCACCTTGCGCATCGACAATGGCGTCGGAGTAGGGAATGTAAGGCTTGATATCGATAATCGGGGTTTGATCGACCAGATCAACGCTACCCACTTCAATATAAATTTGATCGCCCTCTTTATTTATACCGCGCAGTTCTACCGCCGACATACCAATACCATTAGGGCGAAATGTTGATCGTGAAGCCAGAACGCCAACCC
Source organism: Vibrio sp. (assembly GCA_048259585.1). Classification (GTDB taxonomy): domain Bacteria; phylum Pseudomonadota; class Gammaproteobacteria; order Enterobacterales; family Vibrionaceae; genus Vibrio. The sequence goes on from JBLXHN010000006.1 coordinate 147,701, forward strand.
GTTCATTTCCGCCCAATCGAGGAGGGCGAACCGTTGGCTTCCAACCTGCGGCTAAATTTTGGTCAAACAAAAACAGAATCCACAGATGGCTAAATTGTTCGATACCTCGGATAGCTTCCAGGCAGTTTAGGTCGCCTAACAATTTTATTCTCGCCGATGCACTTGGCACCAAACGGGGCTGACGAGGGACCGAAAATTTTTCTTTGTAAGGCGTTTCAATAACAGCAATAGGAGATGTTGAGTACATAAGGCAGGTAAATCATCTTTCCTTAAAAAGTAAAAATACCACATTGAGGCGTGAAAGCTAAAGATAGAAAGGGCTTAGCTGTTGATAAATAATAATTACATTTGATAACGCATAATGTTTTATAAGTGTAATAAATTGGTTTATTTAACTGCCATGTTGGTTATTTTGGTTTATTTTATGCTCACTTTGAAACTGTTTGTAACATCTTTGATTTTGTATTGTTCAAGGGGTCAAGTAATCTTCGCCGCTGCTTTTGACATTTTTGTCACAATGCATAGATAAAATGACAAGGAGGAACAGGTGAGTTCATCTGCTTCAATAAACAAACCAGCACCTAAGAAGCCACTTTTTACGCGATTTTTAGACGGTGTTGAGTATTTAGGGAATCTATTACCCCACCCAATTACTTTATTCGCTTTATTCTGTTTAGCGATTTTGATTACATCAGGTATTGCAGGTTACTTCGAAGTATCTGTGATGGATCCACGCCCTGAAGGCGCGAAAGGCCGTGCGGCCGACGGAATGATCCATGTTGTCAGCTTATTAAACGCTGAAGGTCTGCAACTGATCGTAACTAACCTGGTTAAAAACTTTGTTGGCTTTGCACCATTAGGTACAGTACTTGTTGCTATGCTTGGTGTTGCCATTGCTGAATATTCAGGTCTTCTTTCTGCTGCTATGCGTGGCCTCGTAATGGGCGCTTCAGCTCGTATGGTTACGGTAACGGTTGTGTTTGCGGGTATTATTTCTAATACAGCATCAGAACTTGGCTATGTGGTACTGATTCCACTGGCAGCAATGTTGTTCCACTCATTAGGTCGTCACCCTCTCGCTGGTTTAGCAGCAGCGTTTGCTGGTGTATCTGGCGGTTACTCTGCAAACCTATTGATCGGTACGGTTGACCCATTACTTTCAGGTATCACTGAAACAGCTGCACAGATGATTGACCCAACGTACACCGTTGGTCCAGAAGTGAACTGGTACTTTATGTTCGTTTCGACTTTCTTTATTGCGATCACCGGTGCATTTGTAACTGAGAAAATCGTTGAGCCAAAACTAGGTAAATACAACCAAGAAGAAGCGTCAGAAGATCTTTCTCAAGACAAGATGGGTAAACTGACTGAGCTTGAAAAGCGTGGTCTTAAACTGGCTGGTATTGCTGTTGTTGCAGTTAGTGCTTTGTTAGCGTGGACTATTGTTCCTACAGATGGTGTTTTACGTTCAGCAACAGGTACAGTTGCGGGTTCTCCATTCCTGAAAAGTATTGTTGCTTTCATTTTCGTATTCTTTGCTATCCCTGGCTTTGTATACGGCCGTGTTGTTGGCACAATGAAAACTGACCGTGATGTTATTGATGCGATGTCTAAATCTATGTCTTCTATGGGCATGTACATTGTATTGGTATTCTTCGCAGCTCAGTTCGTTGCTTTCTTCAAGTGGACTAACTTCGGTCAGGTATTCGCAGTTGCGGGTGCAGGTTTCCTACAAGATATTGGTCTAACAGGTCCAATGTTGTTCTTCGCATTCATTCTAATGTGTGGCTTCATTAACCTAATGATTGGTTCTGCATCGGCACAGTGGGCTGTAACAGCACCTATCTTTGTACCTATGCTAATGCTTGTGGGCTACGCGCCTGAAACCATTCAAGCGGCATACCGTATCGGTGACTCAACGACCAATATCATCACACCAATGATGAGCTACTTTGGTCTTATCCTTGCGGTTGCGACTCGCTATATGAAGAACTTGGGAATCGGTACGCTGATTGCGACCATGCTCCCTTACTCGATCTGCTTTATCGTAGGTTGGAGTTTACTGTTCTACGTTTGGGTATTCCTACTAGGTTTACCAGTAGGCCCTGGTGCTGCAACGTATTACACACCTTAACCGGTTGTAGATATAAAAAACCTGCGAATTTCGCAGGTTTTTTTACGCTTAAAATAAGCAGCTTACGTGCTATTTTTTTAATTTTGCTAGGTATCTATCAAGGTGGTTAGCAAATTCACGCCTTTCTGTTTGAGACAGTGCGTTTGGACCACCTGTTTGAATCCCACTAGAGCGCATGGTTTCCATAAAGTCGCGAATATTCAGACGCGCTTTAATGGTGTCTTTTGTATATAGCTCACCACGAGAACTCAGAGCAAGAGCGCCTTTGGTGATCACTTCGTCCGCCAACGGGATATCTGAAGTAATGACTAAGTCACCCGCTTCAACACGCCTCACAATTTCGTTGTCTGCAATATCAAATCCAGCAGGGACTTGCAGAGAATGGATATTTACGCGCTTCGGTACCGGAACAACGTGGTTAGCGACGAAGGTGCACTCAATCCCAGTGCGTTCTGCAGCCCTTACAATGGTCTCTCTAATGACTTTTGGGCAAGCATCGGCATCTACCCAAATTTTCATGAAGATACCTCACTCAATTTTTCTTCCAATTGTTCTACTCGTTTAATCAGTTGCTCTACGGTTTGTTCTAATTGTGTTACTCGATCAACCTCTAATGATGGTTGAGCAGCAACTTCTATTTTTGGGACTTGATTAGCCTTCTTCCAGCTTTTAATAGCGGTGATAATGGCAGGCAATGGGACACTAGTACTTAAACGAGATTTAACCATTGCGACTGTCGGTTCTTTTCCTTGTTGCTGAAGCGCGTTTAAGATACCTTCCAGCTCTTTTGTGACATCTTGAGTAAGCATTCTTTATCCTCAATTTTGATTGTTTTGATCTTATGATCAAACCAGCCAATGGTCTAATAATTGTTATTCTTTACACTCTATCGTGTGCAGTGTTTTTGACGTCGATAATGACAAATAGATAAACGGGAAGTGCTTTGTGAGAGATCTCTTACACGTAGTGTGAGAGATAAGAGTTTTAAACAGAGCGAACTTCTACTTTTTCTATTTAACTTGTTGAATAATAAAAGTTTAGTCTTGTAGGTCGCTTTTTGTTCAAGATTATTTTTATTCAGGTGATTGCACAAAAAACTCAAAGGCGTAAATTAAATCGGGTCGGAAGGGAACTGACACGGAAACAGGATTCACCACTGGATGGTGGTTTCAGGAAGAAACGGTAGTTAAGGATTATTACCATAGGGATAGGGACGCGAACGGATTCAGCAGCTAACAATGATGTTGGTTGGCAAGGAAAGCAAAAGGATAACCCTAGGAAAGGGTAGGACACCATCAGGAAGATGGGAAGGACACCGCTCAAGGAACAAGTGATGTGCGCTAACAGGATTGGTTAGCACTATGGATAAATAAGGACACCGCTAGGAAGGCGATGTTAGGAGTAGCTGAAGGATTCAGTTTTTAGGGATGATGCAGGAAGCATACATTTGTAGCCGGATAGCTGCGCGCAAGACTTAAGCCCCGACACGAAAGTGTTGGGGCTTTTCTTATTGAATCTTGGTCGAGGTTACAACATGCGGTGTGGTGGTAAGTGGAACCTCATCGGTATAAAGCCACGCATTTCTAGTTTGCCCTGATAGTAGTCATCACCTAAGGCTGAAAATTCAAAATGATAAACAGTATGCCATAGCCAGCGACCTTCACTGGTTTTCCATTGATGCTTACCAAACGATACACTCAGCAGTTGTAAATCCAATTGTTCGCATTTACGAGCCACATGCGCTTTAGCTATCTCTGATTGACGCCTTTGCTGCCAAAACAAAAAGCAGGCAAAGCACAAGCCTAAAATTGCAAACAGATCACTTATCATTTTGGTTAGGCTTTCGTTTGCTGTTGAAGGTTAGTTAAAGCTTGCGCTAACTCTTGTGATGGCGCTCCGTGTAGTAGCGGAAGTAGCACCATTCTTAACTCTGGCAGCATAACTAAATCTGCAAACAGTTGGTTAAATAGTCCCTGATTGCCCGTTTGAGCCAAACGGAGTAAGAAGCTTTCAGCTCGAACACTATCTTTGAGTACGTGCCAAGAGCGACCCGCAATCGCAATTAAGACTTCTGGGTGGCTAAGGCGAGGGCTTAAGAGAATGGCATCAACGATAGAGCTCAGTTGTTTGTATTCAGAGCCTGATAGCGCTCGTGTTAGTGCTGACAATAAAAACAGGTCTGGATCAGCACTGGCGAGTTCTGCTTGAGCAAACTGTTCCAATCGCTGCGCGAGTTTTTCTGGGAGCGGCGTATGTTCCAGTGCCCCCAAAACAGCATACAGAGGCTGTGCTGGCAAATGGTTTAGCGCTTTACGTAAATTCACGCCATTTTGTTCTTGGCTTAAACGTGCGCAGATATCTGTGATACCTTGCAGACCGACAGTTTGCCAATTATTCCAGCCTAAATCGCCAGAAAAGTAGTGCTGTGCGTGTTCGTAATATTGACTGCAAGGCATAGCTAAAGACGCTCTTATCTGGCTATGGAATACGGCCATTTTGTCTTCGGCTGGCTTAAAGATATAAGGATTGTTACCTAACTTTTGTTGCTGTTCTTCCGTCAGTTCTTTGTTTAGACGTGTTCCCATCGCTTCAACGACATACTTGATGAACTGGCCAATATCCGCTTGTTGAAGTAAGCCTCTTTCATCCAATTCAAATTTAAGAAACCAGATCCACGGTTGTTTGGTCTCGTTCCAGTATGCAATAGCAAGTTGAGCGGTTCGTTTTATTGGATAAGGGTAAGGTTGGCGACTCAGCTCTATGTTAGAGAACTGGTTATTGTCGATAGGTTGAATACGACGACCTAAATCAAAAATTTGATATTGGCAGCCACTATTCTTAAGCAGGTCAGTTAAAGTCTGTATGTTGTCCATGGGAGCAAATTGTTCCTGATTTTCTTTTGGGGCAAATTGCCCTTCTTTCCCCAATAAATGGTACTCTATCGCCCTTTTTCAAGGTGTACTGCTCATAAACTTGGTGAATCATGACAATTAACACAAAACTGGCATGTGCTTTAGAGCAATTAGAAGCTGAAATGCGTCAATGTGAACTGTGGCAATCAGAGCCACCAAGTGTTGAAGCGTTGAAAAGTGTCGAGCCTTTCTCTGTTGATACGCTTGAAGCGCACGAGTGGTTACAGTGGGTATTTTTACCGACAATGTTACATCTTTTAAATGCGCAAAAACCGATTCCAAGAGGTTTTGAATTGTCCCCTTATTTCGAGGAAGTGTGGAAGGGCAATCAAACCTATATTACCGTACTCGCGGTTGTGAACCATATTGATAGGATATGTCAGTAAATGTTAGAAATTATCTATCAGGATGAGTATTTAGTCGCTGTTAACAAACCTGCGGGAATGCTGGTTCACCGCTCTTGGCTTGATAAACACGAAACTCAGTTTGTTATGCAAACTCTACGCGATCAGATAGGACAGCATGTCTTTCCACTGCATCGATTAGACAGACCAACATCGGGTGTTTTGGTGTTTGCTCTTTCCAGTGAAATAGCTTCAGAAGTGATGCCGATGTTTGCTAATCACGAGATGGAAAAAATATATCACGCGATTGTACGAGGCTGGATTGAAGAGGCTGATGTCCTCGATTATCCGTTAAAAGAAGAGCTGGATAAAATCGCAGACAAGTTTGCCAAACAGGATAAAGAGCCTCAATCAGCGGTAACCGCCTATGAGCCTTTGGCAAAAGTAGAAGTGCCGTTTTCTACCGGTAAGTTTCCAACTACGCGTTATTGCTTGATGGAGATGAAACCTAAAACAGGAAGAAAACACCAGTTACGTCGACATATGGCTCATTTGCGTCATCCCATCGTTGGTGATACCACCCATGGTGACGGCAAGCACAATAGACTGTATCGAGAGCAATATGATTGTCATCGTTTAATGTTGCATGCGAGTGAGTTAAGGTTCACCCATCCCTACACTAAACAAGAGCTGATTCTTAACGCTTCTTTTGATGAAGTGTGGCAAAGGTTATTTGCCGAGTTTTGTTGGACCCCCCCACAAGCTTAATCCAACAAAAAAGCCTTCTCATAGAGAAGGCTTTAACCATCGCAAAATCATTTACTTAGTTAGGTAAGCTTCAATAGCAGCTTGAATACCAGCACCATCTAAGCCCAGTTCAGCATGCATCTCTTCTTGAGTGCCTTGAGCAATAAATTTGTCAGGCAGACCTAGCGTTAATACTGGTTTGATAATTTTCTCTTGCATCATAAACTCAACCACGCCTGCACCTGCACCACCTGCAATTACGTTCTCTTCCAGAGTAACGAGAACATCGTGTGAAGCGGCTAGCTCAGCAATCAGGGCTTCATCCAGTGGTTTTACAAAGCGCATATCAGCAACGGTTGCGTTTAGTGCTTCTGCCGCTTCTAGTGCGTAAGGCAGTAGAGAACCAAAACTTAAAATAGCCACTTTCTCGCCTTGACGCATTAAGCGGCCTTTACCAATTTCAAGAGCTGTGAATGCTTGCTCAAGCTCAACACCCATACCATTACCACGAGGGTAGCGCACAGCACTTGGACCTTGATGCTGGTGGCCAGTGTAAAGCATCTGACGACACTCGTTTTCATCTGCAGGAGCCATAATGGTCATATTGGGAATACAACGCATAAAGCTCAGGTCAAATGCGCCTTGGTGAGTTTGTCCGTCAGCGCCAACTAAGCCTGCACGGTCAATGGCAAACATTACTGGCAGATTCATGATAGCGACATCGTGAATTAATTGGTCATAGCCACGTTGTAAGAAAGTTGAGTAGATAGCGACAATCGGGTTGTAATCGGCAATCGCCATACCTGTTGCTAATGTCACTGCGTGCTGTTCTGCGATCGCCACATCAAAGTACTGAGATGGATACTCTTTTGAGAAACGAACCATACCTGAGCCTTCACGCATCGCCGGTGTAATTGCCATCAGCTTAGGATCTTGCGCTGCCATATCACACAGGAAGTCACCAAAGATTTTTGAGTATGTTGGTTTAGTACTGGTACTCTTTGGCAGGCTACTGTGAGACGGATCGAACTTAGGTACACCGTGGTAGCCAATAGGATCTTTCTCTGCGGGTTCGTAACCTTTACCTTTCTTGGTCATGATGTGAAGGAACTGCGGTCCTTTCAGTTCACGCATGTTCTTCAGTGTTTTTACTAGCTCAATGACATCGTGACCGTCGACAGGCCCAATATAGTTAAAACCTAACTCTTCAAACAGAGTACCAGGAACGACCATTCCCTTAAGATGCTCTTCGGTACGACGCACCAGCTCTTTTATTGGCGGAACACCAGACAGTACTTTTTTACCACCTTCGCGAATAGAGGTGTATAAATTGCCGGATAACACCTGAGCAAGGTGGTTGTTCAACGCGCCAACGTTCTCTGAGATAGACATTTCATTGTCATTTAAAATGACGAGCATGTCAGGGTGGACATCACCTGCATGGTTCATCGCTTCAAAAGCCATACCAGCGGTAATCGCACCGTCACCAATCACACTGACAACCTTGCGGTTAGCTCCTTCTTTTTGGGCACAGATAGCCATACCCAAAGCTGCGCTGATTGAGGTTGATGAGTGGCCAACAGAAAGCGTGTCGTACTCACTTTCTTCACGCCATGGGAATGGGTGCAACCCCTCTTTTTGGCGAATGGTTGGCATCTGCTCACGGCGACCCGTTAGAATTTTATGCGGGTAAGCTTGATGGCCTACGTCCCAAATAAGTTGATCAAAGGGCGTGTTGTAGACGTAGTGCATCGCTACTGTTAGCTCAACAGTACCTAAACCTGAAGCTAAGTGGCCACTGGATTGGCTCACAGAGTTAAGCAGGTAAGTTCTCAGCTCATCACAAAGTTTTGGCAGAATGTTTTTTGGCAGACTGCGTAATTCTTCCGGCGTATTCGCCAGTGCCAGTGTTGGATATTTTGAAATATCAAGAGTCATAATAATGCGCGCTTATAGTGTTAGTTTTTGCGCTCGATGACGTATCGGGCGAACTCCTCCAAACTTTCTGTATTGTACGGAATTGCTTCAAGAGCTTGAAGTGCTTCCTGTAACAGAGTTTGAGATTTGTTTATTGCGCCGTCCAAACCTAATAAGGCCGGATACGTACTTTTATTGAGCTGCTGGTCTGAACCTTGAGGTTTACCCAAAGTTTCAGTGTCTCCAATGATATCTAAGATGTCGTCTTGAACCTGAAAAGCCAGACCAACGGCATCCGCAAATTTATCAAGTTGAGGCAGTATCTCTATGCCTTTTTGTCCTGCGGCTAATGCACCTAAGCGGATAGCACAACGCATTAGAGCACCTGTTTTGTTACGGTGGATACTCTCAAGTTCATTGAGAGGCACTAATCGGTTTTCGGCTGCAAGATCCAACGCTTGTCCTAAACACATCCCTTGTGCGCCAGAAGCTTCTGCAAGAACCTGAATCATTTTGATTCGATTAGTGTCGCCGAACTCGGAGAGTGAGCCTTCGGCCAAAATAGTAAACGCTAATGTTTGTAGAGCGTCACCGGTTAAAATTGCTGTCGCTTCATCAAATTTAATGTGACAAGTTGGCTTGCCACGACGTAGCTCGTCGTCATCCATTGCCGGTAGGTCGTCATGGATAAGAGAGTACGCATGGATACATTCCACCGCAGAGGCAGGGGTATCTAAATCTTCGATGGAGCAACCTAGCATTTTACCGGTAATGTAAACCAAGTAAGGTCTAGCACGTTTACCGCCGAGTAACAGACCATAACGCATTGCTTCTATGAGAGGCAGGCTTTGGTTGGGCAGACGGTTCAACCAGTTATCCAGTTGCTCGTTGTTTCTTTTTTGATGAGAGGTTAGAGCCTCGATCATAGGTCACTCTTCAACGTTTTTTTGGCTAATCAAAGGTTTATTCAGGCAGTTGTTCAAATTCGCTGAGCGGTGCATCATCAGTGTTGTTTAACAGAATGCTGACGCGTTGTTCTGCTTCATCCAGCTTAGTTTGACCAGAGCGAGCCAGCGCGATACCGCGTTCAAATTTCTTCAATGCGTCATCTAGGGCTAAATCGCCATTTTCTAATTGATCAACAACCTGCTCAAGCTCTTCGATTGTCGCTTCAAAAGACATGTTTTCTGGTTTTTTGCTCGCCATAATTTTTTTGCCTTGGGAAAAGTGTACGAAAGTTACCTTAGCCTGTGTTGATGGTCAAATTTAACCAGGTTATTTTGTCAGAAATACCTCGGTTTGTATTCGATATATCTAACGAATATGGAAACTCAAATTAACTTCGCTTCTTTAATGAGCGATTAGATATTGAAATCTCTCTCAGTCGTTGGTGCATATTGATACATTTTAAGTATAAACTTGGTGGTAGACCGAAATGGACTGTTGATGACGCTCTGAGTCATGTATTGTGAGTCCATTCGGAGATATTTGGGTTAGAATTCGCCAATTAATAGTTAAAGATTTGATTCTCTTGCCGATAACTAGTGTATCTCTGAGTCAATAGACTGTATTCAACGCGAACATACATACAATTGAGGAGTGCTTCGTGGATTTAGCAACGCTGATAGGCCTGATTGGTGGTTTAGCTTTCGTTATCATGGCGATGATATTGGGCGGCAGCCTGATGATGTTTGTTGATGTTACCTCGATTCTTATTGTTGTCGGTGGTTCAACATTCGTTGTTTTAATGAAGTTTACCATGGGCCAGTTCTTTGGAGCGGCTAAAATTGCTGGTAAAGCATTCATGTTTAAAGCCGATGAGCCGGAAGATTTAATTGCGAAAATCGTAGAAATGGCCGATGCCGCTCGTAAAGGTGGCTTCCTCGCTTTGGAAGAGATGGAAATCAGCAACAGCTTTATGCAAAAGGGCATCGACTTGCTGGTTGACGGACATGATGCTGATGTTGTTCGCGCAACTCTTCAAAAAGACATTGCTTTAACTGACGAACGTCATAACTTTGGTACCAGTGTGTTTAGAGCCTTCGGCGATGTGTCTCCTGCAATGGGGATGATTGGTACTCTGGTAGGTCTGGTTGCTATGTTATCCAATATGGATGATCCGAAAGCAATCGGTCCGGCAATGGCGGTCGCACTTTTAACTACCCTTTATGGAGCTGTGTTATCTAACATGGTGTTCTTCCCTATTGCCGATAAGTTGTCTTTACGACGAGAGCAAGAAACCTTAAACCGTCGTCTTATTATGGATGGGGTGTTAGCGATCCAAGATGGTCAGAACCCACGCGTTATCGATAGTTACTTGAAAAATTATCTCAACGAGGGCAAACGCGCTCTTGATGTTGACAGTGAATAACTGGAGCGAATAATGGATGATGAGCAAAAGCCAAAATGTCCACCTCCAGGGCTTCCTCTCTGGATGGGAACATTTGCGGACTTAATGTCATTGCTAATGTGCTTTTTCGTACTGCTACTTTCTTTCTCTGAAATGGACGTACTGAAATTCAAGCAGATCGCAGGTTCAATGAAATTTGCTTTTGGTGTCCAAAACCGCCTAGAAGTAAAGGATATTCCAAAAGGGACCAGCATTATTGCCCAAGAGTTTCGCCCTGGTCGTCCAGAGCCGACACCGATTGATGTTATCATGCAGCAAACTATTGATATTACTCAGCAAACGTTAGAATTCCATGAAGGGGATGAAGACAGAGCGGGTGGTACTATGCGTGATGCTGGTGAGATGACGGGGGGGCAATCACCAGAAACATCAACCGAAGATAATCAAAACACAGAATCTGAACTTCAGCAGCAACAGGCTCAGGCAACCTCAGAAGAGGTCAAAGAGCTGATGGAAAGCATTAAAAATGCCTTGCAGCGCGAGATTGAGCAAGGTGCTATCGAAGTTGATAACTTAGGTCAGCAGATAGTTATTCGAATTCGGGAGAAAGGAGCATTTCCAGAAGGTTCCGCATTCTTGCAACCTAAGTTCCGTCCCTTGGTTCGTCAAATTGCTGATTTGGTGAAAGATGTCCCGGGAATTGTAAGAATCTCAGGTCATACAGATAATCAAAGAATTGATTCAGAGCTCTATCGTTCAAACTGGGATCTATCATCGCAACGTGCAGTTTCTGTCGCTCAGGAAATGGAAAAAGTACGTGGCTTCTCCCATCAGAGATTACGAGTCCGCGGTATGGCTGATACTGATCCATTAGGACCAAACGATACCGCTGCGCAGCGATCTCGCAACCGTCGGGTAGAGATTAGTATAATGCAAGGTGAACCCATTTACAGTGATGAGGTACCATCTGTCCAGGCAGATTCGATCCAATAACACCTCTACTTTACCGGTTTTGAAAGGCAAGCAAACAGCTTGCCTTTTTCATAGGCTTTTATCGTGGACGATTTATCGTGTATAATCCTGCCCCCTTAAGGTCAACTGACCCTAAATGTGCCAGATGTTTCAAAGCACACACTATGTTCACATTCAATTTGCGAAGACACCTATGAAATTTATTGTTAAGCCCCATCCAGAAATCTTTGTTAAAAGTGAATCGGTGCGTAAGCGCTTCACTAAAATTCTTGAGTCTAATATTCGCAATATTGTTAAAAGTCGTACTACCGGTGTCGCGGTGTTCAACCGTCGTGACCATATCGAAGTGACTTCTGAAAGCGATGAGTTCTTTAATCAAACTCTGGAAATCCTGACTCATACACCGGGTATTCAGCAGGTTTTAGAAGTAAAGCAAACCACGTTTACCGATCTACATGATATCTATGAGCAGGTTCTGGAACTGAACCGTAGCCTGATTGAAGGTAAAACTTTTGTGGTACGCGCTAAGCGTCGTGGTAAACATGAATTCACGTCTATTGAGTTGGAGCGCTATGTCGGCGGTGGCTTAAATCAAGCGGTAGAAAGCGCTAAAGTTAAACTGACGAAGCCTGACGTGACGATTAACGTTGAAATAAACGGTGAGCTGTTAAATCAGATTATCGCTCGTTACAAAGGCTTAGGTGGCTTCCCTCTTGGCACTCAAGAAGATGTGTTAAGCTTGATTTCTGGGGGATTTGACTCTGGTGTATCAAGCTACCTGCACATTAAGCGCGGTTCAAAAGTACATTATTGTTTCTTCAACCTTGGTGGCCCAGCGCACGAGATTGGTGTAAAACAGGTCGCTCATTATTTGTGGAAAAAATACGGTTCATCAGCCAAAGTACGCTTTATTTCAGTGGACTTTGAACCTGTGGTTGCAGAGATCTTAGAGAAAGTGGATGACGGCCAAATGGGCGTTATTCTTAAACGTATGTTTATGCGTGCGGCGGGTAAAGTAGCAGATAAGTTCAAAATTGAAGCTTTGGTGACTGGTGAGGCTCTAGGTCAGGTTTCTAGCCAAACTTTGACTAACTTACGACATATAGATGGTGTTACAGATAGCTTGATTCTTCGTCCGTTGATTAACTGGGATAAAGACGACATCATTAATATTGCGCGTGAAATTGGTACTGAAGATTTCGCGAAAACCATGCCTGAGTATTGTGGTGTGATTTCAAAAAGCCCAACAGTAAAAGCGGTAAAAGCGAAGCTGGAAGCTGAAGAAGCGAAATTTAATTTCGATATTCTAGAGCAAGTAATTCGTGACGCTCGAGTGATGGATATCCGCGATATTGAAAAAGAAAGTCAGGAGCAAGCACCTGAGGTTGAACAGGTCGATGCAGTTCAGGAACATGCGATTGTATTGGATATTCGTAGTGCTGACGAAGAAGATGACAATCCGCTAGAGATTGAAGGTGTGGAAGTGAAGCATATTCCATTCTTTAAACTTGCGACTCAGTTTGGCGATCTTGATCAATCTAAGACTTATTTATTGTATTGCGAACGTGGCGTAATGAGTCGCTTACAAGCGTTGTATTTACAAGAGCAAGGTTTTAAAAACGTTAAAGTATATCGTCCGTAACTAAGCGATTTTATTCGTATTATCTAAAGCGTAACTTGTTGATTCAGGTTGCGCTTTTTTATGTCATTTAGAAGCAAAGTCAGTGTGTTCTGGACATAAAAAAACACCGCCAAAAGGCGGTGCTAAATATTTGACAGACAGGTCAAAATAAATACAGGAAGTATAAGTTTTGCTACAGGGGATAACTGCATCAAAACCGGTGGTAGAATTCTACCTAACTCGAAAACCGAGTATGCAAACACAACATCGTAATAATAAAGCCAATTGATTCAGAAGAATCAAGCCGTTCAGGCTCATATTACGGGAGGAAATATAGATTTTCTCTGGCTGGTTAGCAATCGACAATTTATAATGATTCAGATAAAAAAAACTAATGCTTGATTGGAAATAGGAACTGTCCATGTCCCGAAGATTACCTCCATTGAATTCGTTAAAAGTGTTTGAAGCTGCTGCTCGTCATTTGAGCTTTACTCGAGCTGCTGAAGAGTTGTTTGTTACTCAGGCCGCAGTGAGTCATCAAATTAAAGCGTTAGAAGAATATCTTGGTTTAAAATTGTTTCGCCGCCGAAACCGATCGTTACTTTTGACCGAAGAAGGGCAGGCTTATTTTCTTGATATCAAAGATATCTTTAGCTCTTTAGCTGAAGCGACTGACAAGCTGCTGGAACGCAGTGAGAAAGGGGCACTGACCATAAGTTTACCTCCGAGCTTTGCGATCCAATGGCTGGTTCCAAGACTGGCAGATTTTAATCAACAACAACCAGACATTGATGTTCGAATCAAAGCCGTTGATATGGAAGAAGGATCTCTTACTGATGATGTGGACGTAGCGATTTATTATGGCAGAGGGCATTGGCCGGGACTGAGAGCTGATAAACTTTATCAAGAGTTTTTGATTCCTCTGTGCTCTCCATCGCTAATGCTGGGACCAAAGCCGCTCAACTCTTTGGAAGATCTACGCCTGCATACGTTACTTCATGACACATCAAGAAAAGACTGGAAACAATTTGCAAAAGAAAATGCTATCGAAGGAGTAAACTTGAATCATGGTCCAATCTTTAGTCATTCGACAATGGTTCTTCAAGCTGCCATTCACGGTCAGGGAATTGCTCTAGGTAATAACGTACTTGCTCAGCCAGAAATGGATGCTGGGCGTTTGATTTCTCCTTTTGATGAAGTACTGATGACTAAAAATGCTTTTTATGTTGTTTGTCATGAGAAACAAGCTGACATGGGGCGTATTGCAACTTTCCGTGACTGGATGCTGAGAAAAGCGCGCAGTGAGCAAGAGGTAATGTTAGATGAATAAAGTACGAATAGAGGGTGAGGAGCATTCACCGCTGTTTATTTTTGCTCATGGTGCTGGTGCTGATATGGACCATGAGTTTATGCAGCAAGTCGCTTCTGGGTTAGTGAAAAACGGAGTTCGTGTTGTACGTTTTAACTTCCCTTATATGGTTAAGCGAGCAGAAGATGGTAAGCGTCGCCCACCCGACAGAGCGCCCAAATTGCTTGAGGCTTATGAAGAGATATTAAAAGAACATGCGACCAAATCGGTGGTTATCGGTGGTAAATCGATGGGGGGGAGAATGTCTTCACTACTGAGTGAGCATCCGTCTGTTAAAGCGATTGCCTGTTTAGGCTTTCCGTTTCATCCTCCTGGAAAACCAGAAAAGTACAAAGGTGAGCATTTAGCCTCTTTGGCAAAGCCGTGCCTTATCCTTCAAGGGGAGCGCGATACGTTTGGTAAAAAAGAAGAGTGCCAGAGTTTTAAGTTTAGCGAACAAGTACAGCTTAAGTTCATTCCTGATGGGGATCATAGCTTTAAGCCTCGTAAATCGTCGGGCCATACAGAAAGTGGCAATATAGAACTTGCGGTGAAGTATTTAAGTGAATTTATCCGAGTAAATCAGGATTAGAGGAAATAATGAAAAGTAAGTATTTACTCACTTTAGGTGGGCTGTTTTCCGGTGTTTCCGTTGCTCTTGGCGCTTTTGCCGCTCACGGCTTGAAAGCTTATGTTACCCCTTATCACTTAGAAGTTTTTCAAACAGGAGTGCAATATCAGTTTATTCATGCAGCAGCACTTATTGCCTGTGGCATTCTTGTAAACATTGCTCAATCAGAAAAAGTACGAAACTATTTTTGCCGGGCCGCGATTTGCTTTATCATCGGCATCTTTTGTTTTAGTGGCAGTCTGTATGCGTTAGCGCTGACAGGAATAAAGTGGTTTGGGCCGATAACCCCAATGGGTGGTCTACTCTTTATCATTGGCTGGATTTTATTTGTCTTAGCTGCCGTGAATTTTGATGAGGTGAAACAGTGAAACAAGTGATGCTCTATTGTCGAGCGGGCTTTGAAAAAGAGTGCGCCGGAGAAATCCAGGATAAAGCAACCCAGCTTGAGGTTTATGGTTTCCCTCGTGTCGTGACGAATTCTGGATATGTTCTGTTTGAGTGTTACCAAGAAGGTGATGCTGATAAATTGATCAAGCATATCGACTTTCAGGCTCTGATTTTTTCACGTCAGATGTTCGCTGTGGCTGCAGAGTTCTCACAATTGCCAAAAGATGACCGTATTTCTCCCATATTATCTGAGCTAAGTGATACTGAAGGTTTTCCTTTGTGTGGTGATATCCGTGTTGAAACACCAGACACCAATGAAGCCAAAGAGCTGCTTAAATTCTGCCGTAAGTTCACAGTGCCATTGCGTCAGGCTCTGCGTGGTAAAAGTCTTTTAACTAATAAAGACAACACGAAGAAACCTGTATTGCATGTTTGCTTTGTTGAATCTGGTCATTGCTACGTTGGCTACTCTTATACCCAAAACAACTCCAAATTTTTCATGGGCATTCCTCGCTTGAAATTTCCGGCTGATGCACCAAGCCGTTCAACTCTCAAATTGGAAGAAGCTTTTCATGTCTTTATTCCTCGTGAAGAGTGGGATGAACGTTTGGCTTCAGGTATGTGGGCAGTAGACTTGGGGGCTTGTCCCGGTGGTTGGACTTATCAATTGGTGAAGCGCTCCATGTTCGTTCATGCAATCGATAACGGCATGATGGCAGACAGTTTGATGGAAACTGGTCAGGTAAAACACCATATGGTTGATGGTTTCAAGTTTGAACCACCTCGTAAGAACGTGACCTGGTTAGTTTGTGACATGATTGAAAAGCCTTCACGCGTTGCTCAGTTAATGGGTGAGTGGATTATTAGTGGCTGGGCTAAAGAAGCTATCTTTAACCTTAAGTTACCAATGAAAGGTCGTTACGACGAAGTGCTGGAAGACATCGAGAACTTAAAGATTTTCCTCAAAGAAAATAACGTCAAGTTTAAATTGCAAGCTAAGCATTTGTATCATGACCGCGAAGAAATTACGGTGCATGTGCAGACACTGAAGACGATCTCTCCGCACTAATTCCCGTCCGAATTGTAAAAAAACGCGCTTTGAGGCGCGTTTTTTATATCAGTTAATCTTTATTAAACCGAATATCTTGCAGGTTAAACCCAAGTTCTATATCGGTTTTGAGGGTTGAAATCTGTTTGCAGATTCTCGCCATTTCTATGTGTTCATCGAGCTTTTTACGATACTTAGGTGCGAGGTCACCACTGGCATAAGCTTGCTCAATATTGGTAAATTGCGTCAGGATCTCTTTTGCTGCTTTCGGGCCAATGCCTGCGACTCCGGGGACCTGACTAGAACTCATGCCAGTCAATCCCCAGTAGTCGGCGAGTTGCGTAGGCTTAACGCCAAACTCGTTTTCTATAAAAGGCGCATCCAGCCATCGATGCTGGAAGTAATCTCTAATTTGCAAAGTAGGAGAGAGAAGCTGGCAGTAGCCTTTATCGGTTGAAATGATGGTCACTTTCTCATTGTGGCTCGCGACTTTACACGCTAGCGTCGCCACGAGGTCATCAGCTTCATCTCCATCTGAAAGCAGCGAATCAATCCCCAACTCCCACCATGCCTGTTGAATTGCGTCTAAGCCTTGTTGAAGAGGTTCAGGCATCGGTTTTCTCCCTTCTTTATATGAAGGTAAAAGCTCTGCTCTCCAGCCTCTATCTTGCAAGTGGTGATCAAACACTGCGATGATATGGGTAGGTTCAGACTCGTTGATGATTCGCTGAAGAGTACGGGTGGTGGTGTTTATTGTCCGCTCGATATCGGTTGGATCGGGTTGCGCCGAATGAACACGACGAATGAGGTTGAGAGCATCAATAATCACAAGGTGGATAGACATAAAACACAAAAAATAAGAGGCAGTTGCCTCTTATTCTAATGATATCGACAAGTGACCTCAAGGAGCAGGGAAAAGTGCTGCTTGAGGTCGAGCTCTGTAATCAGCTTTCAATACGGTAACAAGGGACGTAAGCATTGCCTCCTGGTAGCTTCATACGATCCTGTTCAACGAAATCTCTTAGCAGTTTATCCATTTTCTTCATCAGTTTTGGATCTCCATGAAGATGGAACGGGCCAAAGAGCTCAATTTCGCGAATACCTTCCGATTTAACGTTACCAGCAACGATACCTGAAAACGCTCGTCGTAGATTGGCCGCTAGGACTTCTGGTCGTTGATTTAAGTGAAGATCCAGATTAGTCATATTCTCATGGTTAGGTTCAAACGGTAGTTGAAACTCTGGCTCGATTTTCAAAGACCAATTATAGCTATACGCATCTTCATTATCTTTTCGCTGTTGGCGAACTTTTGGCATTGCATTCTTCATAATACGCGCAGCTTCTGCGGGGTCATCAATGATGATGGTGTAGTGCTTTTGTGCTTCTGGACCAAGCGTTTCGCCGATGAACTCGTCGATGGAGCGGAAGTACTCTTCACTTTCTTTCGGCCCGGTTAAAACGATTGGCATAGGTTGCGACGCATTTTCAGGATGCATCATAATGCCAAGCAGATATAAAAGTTCTTCTGCTGTGCCTGGACCTCCTGGGAAGATAATAATTCCGTGTGCGATGCGAACGAATGCTTCGAGACGCTTTTCAATGTCAGGCATAATGATCAGTTCATTGACGATCGGGTTTGGTGGCTCTGCAGCAATAATTGAAGGCTCAGTTAAACCGATATAGCGTTTTTCTTTGTAGCGTTGTTTAGCGTGACCAATAGCAGCACCCTTCATCGGTCCTTCCATTGCGCCAGGACCACAGCCGGTACAAATGTTAATTTCGCGTAAGCCTAATTCGTTCCCCACTTCTCGCGTATATTGGTACTCAATAGGGTTAATCGAGTGACCACCCCAGCAGACTACCAAGTTTGGTGTAATTCCCGGGATAAGTGCACCAGCATTACGTAAGATACCAAAAACTAAGTTGGTAATATGAGTCGAGCTGGTTAGGTTGAGCTTTTGTCCTTCCGCAATATGCATATTGACGAAAACAATATCACGCAAGACAGAAAACAAGTGTTCCTGAATACCTTTGATAATATGACCGTCAACAAAGGCGTGCTCTGGAGGGTTGGTGAGTTCCAGTTTTACGCCACGCTCGCGGCGCATCACGGTGATATCAAAGTTGATGTACTTATCTAGCAGTTCTTTAGAGTTGTCTGTATGGCTTCCAGAATTGAGTACCGCTAGGCTACAGTTGCGATAAAGTTGGTAAAGATCACTGGATGCAGTTTTTTTTAGTCGTTCTACCTCCAGTTGCGATAGTAAATCCATACTACCTGCAGGGCTGACTTGAGTGATCATTATTGCCTCCTTAGATGAGAGGTACAGAAAATTATGTAACTCGTTGTTATTATACTTAACTAACCTCAAGATGATTGTTCAGCGAGAATTGATTTGCTCTTTGGCAAGGCACTGATATGAAGACATAGCGATTCTACGTAGAAAATCAGTAACGCAGCATAGGAGCAGATCAACGATCTCATTTCTGCGCTTAATCACGTTGAAAGGGAATAGCCATTCCTAACGTTATTAAGCTTGACCAGAACTCGTTGATGCTGCTCTGAATCCTGTATCTTGAGGTCACTTGAGTATTTATGTTTGAATCTAGTGTGGATCAGTTGCTGGAGAGAACACCATACTACATAAAATGTGATAAGTATCGTGTAATTGCGGTGAGTTTGATTAAATACTCACCGCATTTTATTGAGTGGGTTACTTCCAAGTAATTTGGTTTGGTCCAAATTTTTTACTGTTTGATAGGGAGGTGTGCAAACGCTCTAAAACGATCTCTGGGGAGTCTGAGTCTTTAAATAGAGTACTGGCTGCACTTAACGTAATCGTGATGTTTTTGTCACGGAACTTAAAAGGCAGGTTGGAAATACTACGCTGAATTTTTTGCACGATTTGATAGCATTCGGAATCATGCTTTTCTGGTAATAGTAGTACAAACTCTTCGCCAGAGAATCGAGCGACAGTATCTGTGTCACTCACATTATTTTTAATGGTACGCGCGATGATTTTCAGTGCCTTATCGCCAGCGGTGTAACCAAAGCTGTCATTAATCGTTTTGAATTGATCAATATCGAGCATGACAACGCGCAGGTTGTGCTGTGCTCGAATCCAACGACGATATTCAAGTTCCAAACGATCGCTAAATGCCGTGCGGTTATAAACCTTGGTCAAAGGGTCTTGAAGCAGTCGCTGTGCTTGGTCTTCTAAGCGACGGCGATAGTCTTGGGTGATTTCATACAGTGCTTCCATCTGATTTTTGGCGTAATCCATACGCTCTATCAGCGCTTGATCTCGTTCTTCCGCCAATGTTAAGCGCTCAGATAATGATGCTAACTCACTCATGAGTGGAGAAATGTCGTTTTTTAATGCATTAAGCTCGGTAGCATCTTTCACTGTTGCTTGGCTTTTGGATACCAAGCTGCTGAGTTCTTTGTGCATCTCTTTACGATGTTCAAAGTAGCTTTGGCTTTGTTCTACGTTTTGAGTTGAACTTTTTAGGCTGGTAGAAAGTGACGAGTTAACCTGTTCTAGAAATTTTTCAGATGTTTTACGTTCGTAATTGGTTCCAGAAACCACGAGTTTTAGCACTTCTAGCGTCAATTCGAGCAAAGTATGTGTGTTTACTCCAATTAACAATTTAGCCCTGATGTCACTTAATAATTCGCCAGACTCGCCTTCAAAATCCAGTTCTGTAATTAGCAGTTGAAGCTCTTCGCTAAGTACTTGTAGCAGTTCTTTATCAGCATTTTGTGTCAATTCTTCTACGACAGCATTTGGGTTGCTGGTGATGATCTTGACGGAACGTTCATAGATAGAAAGCAAGCGCAGTGCTTGTTCTGATTTGGATAAATTTTGAGCGCCGGAAAAGCTGAGTAAATCGCGCAAATCTCTTTTAATTTTGGAAGGAAGACCGGGGATTCGTAGCAGCACTTCACCGCTGTGTTTTATTTTCGTGTCTAAACTTTGCTTTTGTTTTTGGGTGTCTAACGTTTGCTTCTTCAACATGCGCTCCAATACGGCCAAGCGAGGAATTAAATTGCTGACGTCTTTTTGCTGCTCGAGAGCCTCACGTAATTCCAGTAAATTTTGGTTGAGCCGACTATCCTCGCCATTACAGGCAAGACTAAGTGACGCGACTAATCGCTTAAGGACCTTTTGCTCGAGTTTAAATTTTATCGAGTTATCCCTATGCGTAAATCGTGTCTGCTCCAACTGCATTTTGAGTTGGTGTAGCTGAATCTGGATATCTTGCTCTAATACGCCCATTTATAATAATGCTAAATGATTTAGGGAGATTCTAATCTTACTTACTAATTACTCGATAATATCAAAATAATTTGATTCGTCATCGTATCTCTTTGTTAAATGGACAGGAATCAGCCATCTTTTAATATTTTTTTGATGTCGTCCTCATTATTGTGCGAAGAATGAACTTTTATTAATCCTTGATTTATCGCAAGTCGACACGATTTTCGCATGTTTGTTGAAGCAAAACTTGCGGCTGGTGCATTATCTATCGCTTTGAGGTAAACCCAATGTGAGCAACTTTCCTTCATACTAAGATCGCGAGCGGCGCTCGTGGACATTAATAATATATCTAATAATTCTTTATCATTAATTGCAGTATATGCTCGTGGTAAGAATGGGTAGTCGGCAATCCCCATTCTGATTATCCGGTTAAGGCGACGCTGTGGCTGGAACTCTTTTATCCATTGTTGCACTTTCTCAAACATCTCTTCCGGAGGGCTATCGCGGTCGATGTTCGGCTCAATGTAAAGCAAGTTAGCATCTGAAAAGTGGTAAAGGCGCGCTGGTTCTTGCATCTTTGTTTTTAAGAACTCGCCAAAGGCATGTTCTAACTCCAAACCTGCCGTATAACCATGTTGTAGGTACATATTGCGTAGGAATGGGATATCAATCATGGCGAACCTTAGACGATCATTGAGCGGTTCGTGGATCAGTTCACCAATATGCCATTGTTCAAAATTTTGGCTGCTTTTCTGCAAAGAGTTAGGTAGTTTCGCATTAAGCATTCTTAAGTTACGTAGTCTTGAGCGAGAGTGTGTGAATAAGTTTGTATTGAGTTCTTCAATCTCTTCTTTCTGCGTTTGAATAATATAGCTTCGGCGCAAAACGACTAAAAATAGTGCCCCAGCGATAATAAATAGGGTAAAGGTGAGTTTTTGTAATTTATTAAATTCACGTTTAGTCTCTTTAAGCTCTTGCTCTTGTCCCTCTAAGTGCAAGGTTTGCTCGACAAACTCTTTTTGTTGGCGGAAAGCATCTTCACTGATTTGGTTAAGCTTTTCCTGATGAATTCGTTCTAGAACTTGACTGCGTTTCATTGTTTCAAGTGCAAGTGAAAATTCACCAAGTTGTTCATAACCTAGTGAGAGTAGCTGATAAGCTTGTTGTTCAATCTCTTTATTATCGATCGATTGGCTGATCATTAATGCATTTTTAGCACTTTGAATAACGTGTTGACTTTTGTTTTGGTGATAGGCTAAACCGGCATTAAGCAAAGAGACTCTTCCTTTGAGTCGTGGAATATCGGCGTATTGCAGTAACTCTTCGGCACGCAGTAAATACTGTTCTGCAAGTGGGTAGTTATAGAGTTGTAGATACGTTGCCGCGAGATTCAATCGGGTTTCAATCACGCTTTCGATATCGTTATCGTTTCCTTCATGATCAATGACATTGAAATAATGCACTAACGCGAGATTGTATTTGCCGACATTGTAGTAAACGTCTGCCATGCTCTTAAGTACGGAAGCTAGTTTGGGAGAGCTTTTATAATTATCATAAAAGTCAGCAGCTTGAGAAAGATGAACTAACGCTTTATCGAGTACTCGCCTTTCATAAAAAACCTGCGCTAACAGGGTGTTTGTTTTGGCTAGCAAAGCACTGGCGTTGACTTCTATAGCACTCCAATACGCGACAAGCAGTTCAGATAAGGCGAGGTTATACCTTTCATGAACCAGATAATGATTACCGACTGTAATGTGATATTCAATTTTTGAGGTATCGGATTGCAGACGTTCTACTTCAGGTTTTAAGTCACTGAAAAGCTTATCTGCTAACTCTATATCATTGGCTTTTGAGGCGATTTCAGCGCGTAGTAGTCTCATTTGATAACCAATACCGCCGTTTAGGTTTTCAGCGTTTTTTATTGATTGGTATTGTTCGCTGATTTGACGCAGCTTTTCACGAGCAGCGCTGGCATCGTTATCATCTAACCACCTCAAGCGTATTTGCAATATTTGAATTTCAATCTGCATATACGGCAGATTGAATTGTTGGGAAAGCTTGTAAGCATCCTCTAGTAGCCGAAATGCAGCGATGGAGTAGCCAAGATTAAACTCTGCCTGTGCAAGAATTTTTATTGCTGTGACTGTATTGGCAGGCGTGCGAATTCGACTATCGGTCTCATCACGAGCGATGGTGGAAGGGCTTTGTTCTGCCGTTTCTGCCATCTTTCTTTCTGACAGGTAACTGTTGGCCAGCTCTTTGGCTTGCAATGGTGAAATATCTATCAAACTTTCAGCTTCATTCAATGTTGGTGATGAGTGAACCGCACCATGAGCGAGAGCAGATAAAGACAGAAGGGCTAGAGAAAACCAATGTTTCCAGCGAAAAAATCCCATCCTGAGTTAAATCCTTTTATTGACGAGCCATACGTTTGTTGTGTTCTGGTGTTGCTTGTTGTGTGGAGCGGTACGGATTAATGTCTAAACCGCCACGTCGAGTATATCGAGCGAATACGGTCAGGCGTTCTGGTTGGCAGTAACGCGTGATATCAGTAAAGATACGTTCAACACACTGTTCATGAAACTCATTATGTTCACGGAATGAGACAATGTAACGTAAAAGCGCTTCACGGTTAATTTTAGGACCGCGATAATCGATCTCTACACTTCCCCAATCTGGCTGATTGGTGATCAAGCAGTTGGACTTTAACAGATGACTATGAAGCGTTTCTGACACGATATCGTTTTCGGTAGCATCGGCCAATAATGTATCGTCGAAATCATAGTGATTAATCTCGATGTCTTGGTCGTCAATACAGTCACCTCTCATCGAAACGATGGTTTCGCCAGTGTAGTCACTGAGCGGTTTAACACTGACTTCCACGGTTTGACCCGCGCAATGAGATAAGTCTTTACGTAAGCACTCTTCGACTTGTTGCCAGTTTGCAAATTGAGTTTGGTTGAAGCTATTGAGGTAGAGTTTGAAGGATTTCGATTCAATCAAATTAGCGCTGGTCGCAGGTATAGCAACTTCACCGATAGCCACTTGAGGCAAACCTTTACTGTTTAGCCATGACAATTCGTATAGAGTCCAGATATCACAACCTTTGAACGGTAATTCATCCCCTAAATTTAAGTCATCACGATTTAAACTGCGTGGGACGGGTTGTAAAAGCGATGGGTCATATTGGTTGGCATAATCGGTTTTTTTGCCCAAAGTTAGACCAGCTAACTCTTTGGCATCGGAATATTTGCTCATACTTAATGCTTAATTCGATTAGAATAAGCAGAATTTTACGCAATACCGGAGTCTGTGTCATCAACAGACCCGATACCTTTAGCAATAATGGAGATTTTCATGGCGCATTCTGTTGCAGAAGCCTTGTATACGTTTAGTCAACGCTACCTTGATGCCTATCAGTCAGAGCATCAACATCTACCAGAAAACGAAGAGTTGATGGATTGGGTATCTCCGTGCGTGGAACAAAAGCTGGCACATAGTGTGTATTGGAAACCTGTTCAAAGAGAAACTTCAGTGGATTTATCCAATGTTGAACAAGGGATAGAGATTGGCTTGCATGAAGATATTCATGTTTTTTACGGCAGCCAATATAGTGCTGATATGCAAGCGACTTGGCGTGGTAACTGGTTAAACTTACTGCAAGTGTGGAGTGATGAGGATTATGAACGTTTGCAGGAAAATATTCTTGGCCATTTGGTTATGCAGCGTCGTTTGAAATTAAAGCCGACGGTGTTTATAGCGACTACAGAAGATGAAATGGAAGTGGTGTCTGTCTGCAATTTAACAGGTAATGTCATTCTTGAACAAGTAGGCACTGATAAGCGCGAAGTGTTAAG
This sequence comes from Vibrio sp., assembly GCA_048259585.1. GTDB lineage: Bacteria > Pseudomonadota > Gammaproteobacteria > Enterobacterales > Vibrionaceae > Vibrio. Next base: position 172,231 of record JBLXHN010000006.1, read on the forward strand.
TGATGACGTTGAGAGTTTTTTGTTAGAGTTAGAGCCTAAGGTAGACGCTTAATGTACGTAGTCGAATTGGAATTTGAGTGTTTCGATAACACCACAATTACGGCTGTTGATAAAGCGATCAACGGTTTAATGGATGCATTGCGTTACAACGGACAAGTTCTCGGTAGAGAGTTTCCTGCGATCATGGGAGACGGAGAGTTCAGCGTTCGTGCTGTTTGTCCTGAAAAAGATAGCTTACACCCAAAAAATCATTCTGATTTTGTTAAAGTTTGCTTTAATCGCTTGGCTGATGCCTGTTTGCTTGCACCTAAAATCAGGTTATTAGGTCGTGATTTAAACTCAGAGCAAGCCGCGGAAGAGGAAACGCCAAGCTGGCAGGTACTTTATACCACTTATGTTCATACTTGTTCGCCTTTACGAAGTGGTGAAACTTTGCTGCCGATTCCGCTTTACCGCAATGCTCCGACTTTTAATGGTGATCATAAAGCGGTCATTAAGTGGCAAACAGAGTGGCAAGCGTGTGATGAGCTGCAGATGGCTGGTGGCTGTAAAGCTGAACATGCGGCATTAAAAGAGATTTGTGAGGTCGATAGCGACTTGTTCCGTCGCGGATGGGATTTAAGTAAACGAATCGAATACATCACCAAAATTCCGACTTATTACTACCAGTATCGAGTTGGGGGAAAAAGTCTGGCCGATGAAAAGGCACGTCCTTGCCCTAAGTGCGGGGGAGAGTGGCTACAAGAAGAACCTCTTCACGACATTTTCCACTTTAAGTGCGATAACTGCCGTATTGTGTCGAATATTTCCTGGGATCACCTGAAATAGATTTTATTCTATACCCAGCATCTTAAGATCATTTGGATATACATACGTAAAAGGGCTCCGATCGGAGCCCTTCTCTGTTTGGAAATCATCAACGATGAATGATTACCAACCTTTAACCGCGCCACCTTGGAAGATGTCTGATGCCGCTGTTGCTACTTCTTCAGTTTGGTAAGCTTTGATGAAGTTTTGCACGTTTTCCGCGTTTACGTTGTCTTCACGGGCAACGAGAAGGTTTACGTATGGAGATTCTTTGTCTTCAACAAATACACCGTCTTTCTCAGGAGTCAGGTTGATTGAACTCGCGTAAGTTGTGTTGATGATAGAAAGAGCTACGTCATCCAGTGAACGAGGCAGTTGCGCAGCGTCTAGTTCTACGATTTCAATGTTTTTCGGGTTTTCTACGATGTCACGTACTGTAGCTAGTAGACCCACGTTTTCACGTAATTTTAGCAGACCTTGTTGCTCAAGAAGCAGTAGAGAGCGACCAAGGTTTGTTGGGTCGTTTGGTACTGCGATACGAGCGCCATCTTGAATTTCGTCAACAGATTTAACTTGCTTAGAGTAGCCTGCGATTGGGTAAACGAAAGTATTGCCAACGATAGCAAGCTTGTAACCACGGTCAGCAATTTGCTGATCTAGGTATGGTTTGTGTTGGAATGCGTTTGCATCGATAGAACCATCATCCAGAGCAGCGTTTGGTGTAACGTAATCCGTGAAAGTTACTAGTTCTACGTCTAGATCGTATTTTTCTTTTGCTACTTTAGCGGCAACTTCGGCAACTTGAGCTTCTGCACCAGCGATAACGCCAATTTTAACTTTGCTTGTATCAACTTCTTTGTCACCACAGCCAGCAAGAACTAATGTTGATGCTGCCGCTGCAATGGTCAGTAAACTTTTAAGGTTAAGTTTCATGATAATCTCCTTGTTAGAAACGAATTCTTTTACTTGTCTGTAATTGTGTAATCTATTTGTTTATCTGTGGTCTACACGGCGTACGAATGCGTCACCGATAGACTGAATTATTTGTACTAGCACGATAAGCATTACCACGGTTACCGCCATAATAACGACATCATATCGGTGGAAGCCGTAACGTATCGCTACGTCACCTAAACCGCCACCACCAACAGTGCCCGCCATTGCTGAGTAGCTCACTAGTGTTACTAGTGTGATCGTTACCGAGTTCAAAATGGTTGGCATTGCTTCTGGCAATAGCACTTTGTTGATAATTTGCATTGGTGTTGCGCCCATTGATTGAGCCGCTTCAACCAAGCCTGTTGGTACCTCAAGCAGAGCCCCTTCGATTAAACGTGCCACAAATGGTATAGCACCTATAGTCAAAGGTACGATAGCGGCTGTTGTACCGATGAAAGTACCGACCAGTAATTTCGTTACTGGAATAATTGCCACCATCAATACTAGGAAAGGTACTGAGCGGCCAATGTTTACAATGGCGCCTAATATACTGTTCAACTTAGTGTTTTCTAGTAGGCCACCTTTTTTAGTGGTGTGTAGAATAACGCCTAGTGGAATACCCAACGCAAAGCCAATAATGCCAGCAACTGCTACCATATAGACTGTCTGCCAAGTTGCTGTTAGAAGTAGGTCACCATTCAGTGATAACCAGCTAGCAATGTTATTAAAGGACATAACCAAGCACCTCTACTTTTACTTTATTGTCACGTAGGAATTGAATTGCAGCGTTGTCATTTTCTTCATCACCGAAGATCTCAGCGACCATCATGCCGAATTTTACGCCGCCAGCGTAATCGAGGTCTGAACTTAGAATGCTTACGTCGATATTGAATTTACGAGAAATCTGCGACATCAGAGGTGCATCGACGGTTGCGCCAGTAAACTCAAGACGAACTAATGGGTAGCTACCTTTAACACGAGTTTTTTGCAAACGTGATTGGTAATCGTCTGGAATCGATAAGTCTAATGTTGAACGAATAAATTGGTGTGCAAGCTCAGTTTTAGGGTGAGCAAAAATTTCACCTACTGTGCCTTTCTCTACCAGTTCACCGTCACCGATAATGGCCACTTCGTGACAGATACTTTTTACCACATCCATTTCATGAGTGATGAGTAGAATGGTGATGTTCAGTTTACGGTTAATCTCTTTTAGCAATTCCAGAATAGACTGCGTTGTTGCTGGGTCTAGCGCACTGGTTGCTTCATCACACAGCAGTACTTTCGGATCCGATGCGAGTGCGCGAGCAATCGCAACACGCTGCTTTTGACCACCACTAAGGTTTGATGGGTAGGTATCGCGTTTGTCTGCTAATCCAACGAGTTTAAGTAGTTCAGAAACTTTTCTTTCAATATGGCTCTCAGATTGCCCTGCCAGCTCAAGCGGCAATGCAATATTTTCAAACACAGTTCGCGATGAAAGTAGATTAAAGTGCTGAAAGATCATACCGATATTACGGCGAGCTTCACTGAGCTGCTTTGAACTTAGCTTAGTAAGATCAACACCATCGACTATTACGCTACCATTGGTCGGACGTTCAAGCATGTTTACACAACGAATCAGAGTGCTTTTACCTGCACCTGAAGAACCAATTACACCAAATATGGTGCCTTGTGCGATGTTAAGGTTGATGTCTTTTAAGGCATTTATTTCTCTATCACCTTGATAGAACACCTTATTGACTTTGCTAATTTCTATCATTTAAAAACCTGCTCAGGGATACCCCAAATGTATGAATAGACTTGGAGATGAATTGGTTATTTTGTTCGAGTTACGTTTTGGTACTGAAAGCCAAACACTACTGACTGTAGCAGAGCTAGAATAAAATTTTGAACTCGTTCTCACTTGGTAGGGGATGCTATGGTTTTACGTAGATCAAGTCAATAGATATTTTTACGTCTAGACGTCTAAATGGTTTTTGCGCTGATACTGTTAAGTAATTAGATAGTGACGAAAGAAATAAAGCGTACACCTCAAAATGCAGGATTCACACTTCCCACTAATGAAATCAATTCAAGATAAATCGCGCTAGGAATGGATTCCCATGCAAAGTTATATGATAATTCGCCTATATAGACTTGACTGAGAATAGAATTTTGGCAAAACCAGCTGTGTTTTTAGACCGTGATGGTGTGATTAATATCGACCATGGTTATGTTTCTGATGAGCATGACTTCGATTTTATTGAAGGCGTTTTTGAAGCAACAAAGAAACTGCAAGAGATGGGGTACTTATTGGTATTAGTAACCAATCAGGCTGGCATTGCGCGCGGCTATTTCAGCGAGGATCGTTTTCTCTCGTTAACACAGTGGATGGATTGGAATTTTGTTGATAACGGCGTAGAGCTCGATGGCATCTATTACTGCCCTCATCACCCAGAACACGGTCAAGGTAAATATAAAGAAGATTGTAATTGTCGCAAGCCAAAGCCGGGGATGTTCATCTCTGCACGGGATTTCCTTAACATCGATATGGAAAAATCAGTGATGGTTGGCGATAAACCAGAGGATCTGATGGCGGCCGAAGCAGCCGGGGTCACGACTAAGATCTTAGTTCGTACTGGTAAACCGGTAACGGAAAGAGGTGAAAATATCGCGACGGTTGTACTGGACAGTTTACGTGATGTACCTAACTATTTAATAGAGCACAAATAATACCAATGCCAGTAATAGGCAGATGAGTCATTGCTGGAGTGGGTATTGAAAGGTCGCTTGTGCGGCCTTTTTAATCTGCAAAGGGGTATCATCATGAATAAATGTTATCTCGTGGTCGCATTCTGCTTGATGGCGGTCACGGCATGTTCCAGTTCGATAGAAGTCGATGGACTAGTCGTTAGGGATAGTGACTTTCAGCATTACCGCTGTGATGACACAAAGCAGTTTGATGTTGCTTTTGTATCTTCAGAAAATGCGGTATTAAAAACATCAGAAAGTTATTATCGCTTAGTTCGAATTCCTTCTGGTTCTGGCGCCAAATATATATTGGATGACCATACAGCGTTAGTTCTTAACCCTGTAACTTTGTTTACTAAAGGTAATGACGCAAGGCTAGAAGTGAAAGGCATTATTTATAAAACTTGCCGTGTTGAGTGATTATCTGTTTATATGACCTCTTTCGTTATTCGTCATTCGACTCAAAGTTGTGCGGTGGTTTACCACCGCTTTTTAACGTGACAGATTATATTTCATGAGCAAAAAACTCACAATTTTAGATATAGCAAGGCTTTCGGGCGTCGGTAAATCAACGGTTTCTCGAGTGCTTACCAATGATCCAAAAGTAAAACCAGAAACTCGCAAAAAAGTGGAACAGGTCATTTCTGAATCTGGATACGTTCCTTCTAAGTCTGCACAATCGATGCGTGGTGGAAGTCAGAAAGTGATTGGGGTCATTATCTCGCGTCTAGACTCGCCATCAGAGAACCGTTCTGTGAGTAGTATGCTCGAAATTCTCTATACCAACGGTTACGACGTGGTGATCATGGAGAGTCAGTTTAATCGTCGTAAAACCAATGAGCATTTAGATGTGTTGTTAAAGCGCAATGTCGATGGTGTGATTATCTTTGGTTTTACCGATTTAGATACTGACGCATTAAACGCCTGGCGATCAAAAGCGGTCGTCATCGCGACCTATTCAGAGCAAGTCTGTTCTATTAATTACGATAACTTAGGTATCATTAATCAAGCCCTTAGCTATGTGAAACAACAGGGGTTATCTGAGATCGCGTTCATTGGTGTTGATCCACAAGATACCACCACTGGTGCAATGCGTTTACAGGCCTATTTGGACTGGTGCGAGCAGCACCAGTTGGAAGCAAATTATCAAACGGGACAGCTTCAATATGAAAGCGCATACCAGTTGGTTGATCAGGTATTAAAAGAGACGACTCAAGCGATAGTATGTGCAAGTGATACATTAGCAATGGGCGTGATCAAACGTTTACAGGAGCGGCAGCGAGAAGATGTCGTTGTGACGGGAGTTGGTGGTAATGAGTTATTGTCATTTTTATTCCCTAAAGTTTATAGCGTCGATCCTGGCTATCGAGAAGCGGGTGAGCAAGCTGCTAACCTATTGATAAAGCAGCTTAATGGCGACGTTCATCAAGTCATTCACTTAACACAGACCCCAGCTTTATATTCCCCCTCTTCTTAAGGTACTTACATAGGATCGTATGTGAATCGATCCTTTACCTTTATTCTTTTTGCCCCCTTTAATTTGTGTCGCTTGTGACAAAATTATCCAACTGAGTGTGATCACTCTCAATTAATGGGACTGTTCCCATTTTTAACTTGCTTAAGTTATGTCAGTATTCTCCCACTTGTTGTGGGAATGTTCCCATTATGTATTCAACTAATATAATAGTCGTGTCCAAGTTATCTCAAGACTAGGAGTACAGAACAGCTTGAAATCGTTTGGCTAGACAACCAATAGGGTGGACGAGGGTATGAGTAAAATAGCAAGACAAGACGTGGAACGTCTTGTCGAATTCGTTGGCGGTAATAATAATATCGCTAGTGTTAGTCACTGTTTAACACGTTTACGTTTTGTTCTGAATGAACCTGAAAAAGCTGACAAGAAAGCGTTGGAAGGACTCAGTCTCGTGAAAGGCTGTTTTACCAATGCCGGCCAATTTCAGGTTGTGATTGGTACGGAAGTCGATCAAGTGTTTAAAGTGCTGTTAGAGATTACTGGTCAGGAAGGGGCATCTAAAGATGATGCGAAACTAGCTGCACGACAGAATATGAACATACTGGAACGCGGTATTTCCCATCTTGCTGAAATCTTTGTGCCGCTGCTTCCTGCCATTATTACCGGTGGTTTGATTTTAGGTTTTCGTAACGTGATTGGTGACATCAAAATGTTTGATGGCCAGACATTAACGGAAATCAGTCAGTTTTGGGCAAGTGTTCACTCATTCTTATGGTTGATTGGTGAGGCGATCTTCTTCTTCTTGCCTGTGGGGGTTTGTTGGTCGACAGTGAGAAAACTGGGAGGCACACCCATACTGGGGATTACGCTGGGTGTCACACTGGTTTCCCCTCAACTGATGAATGCGTATTTAATTGGTAAACAAGTGCCTGAGGTGTGGGACTTTGGTTTATTCGTGATCGAGAAAGTGGGGTATCAGGCTCAGGTTATACCGGCGATTTTAGCGGGTGTTGTACTGGCATTCATTGAAAACAGTTTAAAACGCGTGATTCCTGCTTATTTATACCTAGTCATCGTTCCGTTTGTTTCTTTGATTTTGGCTGTCATTCTGTCGCATGCGCTAATTGGTCCATTTGGCCGTATGTTAGGTGATGGTGTTGGTATTGCAGCTAAAGCGGCAATGACAGGAGATTTTGCGGTATTAGGCTCAATGGTATTTGGTTTCTTGTATGCACCGCTGGTGATTACAGGGATTCACCACACAACCAATGCTGTGGATCTGCAGTTGATGCAAGATCTAGGTGGGACGCCTATCTGGCCTTTAATCGCGCTGTCTAACATTGCGCAGGCTTCTGCTGTTGTCGGTATTATTATAATCAGCAAAAAACATGGTGAGCGTGATATCTCGGTTCCGGCTGCCATTTCAGCTTACTTAGGTGTGACTGAACCGGCCATGTACGGGATTAACCTTAAATACAAGTTCCCTATGTTGAGTGCCATGATTGGTAGCGCCATTGCTGCGGGTATCTGTGGTGGCGCTGGTGTAATGGCAAATGGTATCGGTGTTGGTGGCCTGCCAGGTATCCTCTCAATTCAACCTCAGTATTGGGTAGTGTATTTATTAGCAATGGCTGTAGCGATTGCCGTACCTGCCGCGTTGACTCTTCTTATGTATAAGCGCGCTCAATCAAAAGGCGAGCTAGAAGCGGTTTCTGCATAACTTCTTTTGGAGTGGCTAAGCACCTGGTCAACAAAACTTGGCCACTCTCTTTTCAAATTTCTATTTAGTAAGTGGGTGTCGCAATGACGATTGCAAGCAGCAACGAAGATTGGTGGAAAACTGCATCAGTTTATCAAATTTACCCTAAGAGCTTTTGTGATAGTGAAGCAAAAGGGACTGGTGATATTCAGGGAATAATTTCTAAGCTGGACTATCTTAAGACTTTGGGTATTGATGCTATCTGGTTAACACCGGTATATCAGTCGCCGATGGTCGATAACGGTTATGATATTTCAGACTACTATTCGATTAATCCGGATTTTGGGACGATGGAAGACTTCGATAGCTTGTTGGCGCAAGCTCATCAAAAAGACATTCGTATCATCATGGATATCGTGGTTAACCATACATCAACACAGCACGCTTGGTTTCAATCTGCTTTGGGCGACAAAAACAGCCCTTATCGCGATTATTATATTTGGCAACCGCCTGTTGATGGTCAAGTACCGAATAACTGGCAATCCAAATTTGGTGGCAGTGCTTGGGCATTTGATGAGAAAACGGGTGAGTACTATCTCCACCTATTCGCGACTGAACAAGCCGATTTAAATTGGGAGAATCCAGTTGTTCGTCAAGAAGTCAAAAAAGTAATCAGTTTTTGGGCAGACAAAGGCGTTGATGGTTTCCGACTAGATGTGATTAATCTAATTTCCAAACAACAAGATTTTCCTAACGACGATATCGGCGATGGACGTCGTTTCTATACTGATGGTCCTCGTGTTCATGAGTTCTTACAAGAGATTAGCCGTGAAGTATTCCAAAAATACGGTAGCGTTACAGTTGGTGAGATGTCGTCTACGACTTTGGAACATTGTCAGCAATATTCATCGCTGGATAACAAAGAGCTATCGATGGTATTTAACTTCCATCACCTGAAAGCGGATTATCCGAATGGTGAGAAGTGGACTAAAGCACCATTTGATTTCCTCCAACTCAAACAAATATTTAATCATTGGCAAACCGGCTTAAATGGTAAAGGGTGGGGAGCTCTGTTTTGGTGTAACCATGACCAACCACGAGTGGTAAGCCGTTTAGGTAATGACAACGAATATCGAGTTGAATCGGCAAAGATGCTAGCGACCTCAATACATATGATGCAGGGCACGCCATACATATATCAAGGCGAAGAGATCGGTATGACAAACCCAGGGTATACCTCTATTTCGCAATACAGAGATGTTGAAAGCATCAATATGTACGACATCATGGTTAATCAGAAGGGGGTAAGCGAACAAGATATGCTTGCCATTCTGGCGCAAAAATCTCGTGATAACTCAAGAACACCGATGCAGTGGAACAGTGGTCAAAACGCGGGGTTTAGCGCGGGGGAGCCTTGGTTGTCAGTGGCTGATAACTATGAAAAAATCAATGCAGAACAAGCTCTTAAAGACAATTGTTCTGTTTTCTACTATTACCAGAGACTGATTCAGTTAAGAAAAGAAATCGGGGTCATTACAGATGGTGACTATCTCGACTTATTACCTGAACATAAACAGATTTTTGCGTATCAGCGCCGCAGTGAACACCAAACTCTGATTTGTTTAAATAACTATTATGGTGAAGACGCTGAATGTGAGTTGTCTGCTGACATTGAATTTGAGTATGCGCGTTATTTGTTGGGCAACTATCCCGATATAGAGAAACAATCTGTAGTTCGGAAACAGGTTCTTAAGCCTTACGAAACAAGAGTTATCCTGATAGACAGAGCTTAATTTTACTTAGGCAATTTCATCTGAGCACCCCTGTAGCCTCAATGTGCCCAAGCCTCCTAAATGGAGGCTTTTTTGCAGAAACTTTTCGTGGTAGAACAAAGTACAGATATGAAAAAATCCAGCTCAATGAGCTGGATTTTCGTAGATGGTGGAGGGGGACGGATTCGAACCATCGAAGGCGGAGCCGGCAGATTTACAGTCTGCTCCCTTTGGCCACTCGGGAACCCCTCCAGGGGTTTTCCTGTTCTTTTGAACAAGCTTGACTGAAGTTTTCCCAACATCATCAATCAAGTTTTTCTCTAACGAGAAGAATATGGTGGAGGGGGACGGATTCGAACCATCGAAGGCGGAGCCGGCAGATTTACAGTCTGCTCCCTTTGGCCACTCGGG
>JBLXHN010000006.1:182159-256991 GCA_048259585.1 Vibrio sp.
AACCCCTCCAGGGGTTTTCCTAATCTTTTGCAAGAAAAGGCTTGAATGAAGTTTTCCCAACACATCAATCAAGTGCGGAGCGCATATTATCAAACTCGGACTTGGTGTAAACCCTTTTTTTATCTTTTTGAATCGAATGCTGCCTTTTTGGGCAAAGATGTCTGAAATTAGCCTTTTCATTTTTGAAATGCTGGTTTAAAAGGAGATGGAAATACCAAATTTACGTTCCTTTACGTTCGGCATACGGATAACTAGTTATAATGAAAGTTCTTTCTTATGAACTGACTGACTTTATGAAAAAATTCTCGTTTATTCCTTTGGCTCTTACACTAGTACTATGTGGAAGTGGTGTTGCCTCTGCTGCAGGACCAAGAGGACCGTCAGCAACCTCTGTTGTGACAGACTTGGTTCAAGTTCACCAGGTATCTCAATCGTTATCATTGATCGGCAAATTAGAAGCGGAACAATCGGTTGTTATTTCACCTGAGGTTTCTGGCAAAGTCGATATGATCGCCGTTCAGGCGAATCAACAAGTAAAGAAGAATCAACTCTTGGTTCAGCTAGATGATGATAAATCTCGCGCATCTGTTGCAGAAGCAAAAGCTTACTTAAGAGATGAAAAGCGTAAATTAGCGGAATATGAGCGTTTGGTTAAACGCAATGCGATTACTCAAACCGAGATCGACGCGCAAAGAACCAGTGTCGAAATTGCTCAAGCACGACTTGAGGCGGCGGAAGCAAACTGGGCAGATCTACACATTAAAGCACCATTTGCTGGCACCGTCGGTTTTATTGACTTTAGTCGAGGTAAAATTGTCAGCTCGGGTACCGAGCTAATGACCTTAGATAACTTGGAGCTGATGCAGTTAGATCTTCAAGTACCGGAACGTTATTTGTCGATGATATCAAAAGGAATGAAAGTGATCGGGACCACGCACGCATGGCCAAATAAGCGATTTGAAGGTGAAGTGATTGGTGTTGATACACGAGTCAACAGCGCAACTCTGAATTTAAGAGTTCGAATTCACTTTGGCAATGATGAACGCTTACTCAAACCGGGGATGCTGGTTTCGGCAAACCTTGCATTCCCCGCTGTTGAAGCGCCTATTATCCCCGTACAGGCGCTCGAGTACTCAGGAACCAAACGTTATGTTTATGTGGTTGGAGAGGATAATAAAGCGACAAGAACAGAAATCCTGCTTGGGGCTCGTATTGAAAACCAGGTAGTGGTTGAGAAAGGTTTAGATATTGGTCAGCGAATTGTGGTTCAAGGTATTGTGAACATGAGAGATGGTGCACAAGTCAAAGAGGTGACTACTGAAGGTCGTCCGGTTGAAAAGGGTGACAATTAATGTTGATTTCTGATGTCTCCGTTAAGCGTCCGGTCGCGGCTCTGGTGTTGAGCATGCTGCTGTGCGTGTTTGGCTTTGTGTCGTTTACTAAGCTTGCTGTACGTGAAATGCCGGATATCGAAAACCCTGTTGTGTCAATTTCAACGCGATATCAAGGGGCTTCGGCAACTATTATCGAGAATCAGATTACTTCTGTGCTGGAAGAGCAGCTTGCGGGTATCAGTGGTATCGATGAAATTACCTCGGTGACACGTAATGGTTCTTCGCGCATCACCGTCACATTTATTCTCGGTTACGATCTCAATACCGGGGTGAGTGATATACGTGACGCGGTTGCTCGAGCACAACGCTCACTTCCTGATGAAGCCGATGACCCATTAGTCTATAAAAACAATGGTTCCGGTCAGGCTTCGCTTTATATTAATTTAAGCTCGACCGCCATGGACCGTACTCAGCTAACCGATTATATGGAGCGAGTGCTGGTTGATCGCTTTAGCCTGATTTCGGGAGTCAGTTCGATTAACGTTTCAGGTGGCTTGTACAAAGTGATGTACGTGCGCTTGAAGCCTGAGCTTATGGCAGGGCGCGGCGTAACCACATCCGATATATCTGCGGCATTACGCAGTGAGAATATCGAAAGCCCTGGTGGTGAAGTTCGGAACGATTCTATTGTTATGTCTGTTAGGACAGCCCGCTCGTATAAGACGGAAACGGATTTTCAGTATTTAGTGGTTAAGCGTGTCAATGGAACGCCTATTTACTTAAAAGATGTGGCCGACGTATTTATCGGTGCTGAGAATGAAAATTCAATGTACAAAACCGACGGTGTGGTCAACGTGAGTATGGGGGTTGTTCCTCAATCAGACGCTAACCCGCTGGAAGTGGCAACATTAGTTCATGAGCAGGTCGAGCGAATTCAGAAGTTTTTGCCTAAAGATACCAGCTTAGTGGTTAGCTACGATTCAACCGTATTCATTGAACGCTCTATTGAAGAGGTCTATAGCACTCTGTTCATCACTGGCGGTTTAGTGGTGTTAGTGCTGTACATCTTTATTGGTCAGGCAAGGGCGACATTGATCCCTGCGATAACGGTTCCGGTATCTCTGATTTCATCATTTATTGCCGCTTATTACTTTGGTTTTTCGATCAATTTGATCACTTTAATGGCATTGATTTTGTCGATTGGTCTAGTGGTGGATGATGCGATTGTCGTGGTAGAGAACATCTTCCATCATATTGAACAAGGCGAAAAACCACTGCTCGCTGCTTATAAAGGCACTCGAGAAGTCGGGTTTGCGGTAATAGCAACAACGCTTGTGCTGGTGATGGTATTCCTACCCATTTCGTTTATGGACGGTATGGTCGGTTTACTGTTTACTGAATTCTCTGTGTTATTAGCAATGTCAGTGATTTTTTCTTCGTTGATCGCGTTGACGTTAACACCGGTACTAGGCAGTAAAATCCTTAAAGCCAATGTGAAGCCTAATGGCTTCAACCTTATCGTCGATAAGCTATTCCGTAAGCTTGAATCTGCTTATCGTTGGTTGCTGAGTTATGCGTTACGTTTTAAATGGCTAGCGCCAATTATCATTCTGGGTTGTATCGGTGGTAGCTATCAGTTCATGCAAAATGTACCTGCCCAACTGACACCGTCGGAAGACCGAGGGGTGATATTCGCGTTCGTCCGTGGTGCAGATGCAACCAGCTACAACCGCATGTCCGCGAATATGGATTTGGTTGAATCTCGTCTGAAACCTCTTCTTGGACAAGGATTTTTGAAATCATTCAGCATCCAGTCTCCGGCTTTTAACGGTAATGCCGGTGACCAAACCGGCTTTGTAATCATGACTCTTGATGATTGGAATGAACGTTCTATTCCAGCACAGGAAGCGCTGGGTCAGGTGAGAAAGGCATTGGCTGGTATTCCAGATGTAAGAGTGTTCCCGTTTATGCCGGGCTTCCGTGGGGGCTCCAATGAACCGGTTCAGTTTGTTGTTGGCGGTTCTGATTACAGTGAATTGAAAGGTTGGGCTGAAAAGCTAGAAGCAGAAGCTGCGGATTCACCTTACATGACAGGTGTCGATATTAACTATTCGGAAAAAACACCAGAACTACTTGTCACTGTGGATAGACAACGTGCGGCAGAGCTGAATATCAGCGTGCAAGATATTTCCGATACTCTGGAGGTGATGCTCGGTGGTAAGAGTGTGACAACGTTTGTCGAGCGAGGTGAAGAGTACGATGTGTATTTGCGTGGAGATGAGAACAGTTTCAATAATGCCACTGATCTGAGTCAAATCTATATGCGCACTGGTAATGGTGACCTAGTGACATTGGATACGGTGACTAAAATTGAAGAGGTCGCATCGGCCATTCGTTTGGCTCACTACAATAAACAGAAATCGATCACTATCACTGCGAACTTAGCCGATGGTGCCACTCTCGGTGAAGCGTTGGATTTCATGGACCAAAAAGCGCTGGAAATGCTACCAAACGACATTACTGTGAGTTATTCCGGTGAATCGAAAGACTTCAAAGAGAACCAATCGAGTGTCGCTATCGTGTTCGCGTTAGCACTGTTGGTGGCTTATTTGGTTTTAGCGGCTCAGTTTGAGAGTTTTATTAACCCAATGGTGATTATGTTTACTGTACCTATGGGGGTGTTTGGTGGTTTCCTCGGTTTGTTGGTGATGTCGCAAGGCATGAACATCTATAGCCAGATTGGTATGGTGATGCTGATTGGTATGGTGACGAAGAATGGCATCTTAATTGTTGAATTTACCAACCAGCTCAGAGATCGAGGGGTTGAGTTTGAAAAAGCCATTATTGATGCTTCCGCTCGTCGTTTACGCCCGATCTTAATGACAGCATTTACTACACTTGCTGGCTCTGTTCCTTTGATTCTTTCAAATGGTGCGGGCTATGAAAGCCGAGTGGCTGTAGGTACGGTTATTTTCTTTGGAATGGCTTTCGCTTCCGTGGTTACTTTGTTTGTGATTCCAGCCATGTACCGTTTGATCTCTGGAGGGACTCAAGCTCCGGGGCATGTAGAAGCAGAATTGAACAAAGAGCTTGAGCATGACATAAAAGCGCGATCTACTCACTAGGTGGCCGTTGGCATATCCTAAAAGACAAAGCCCGCTGAAATTCAGCGGGCTTTGTCTTTGACGAATATGTTTAGCTGTATCTTACTGTGTAACGCAGAGGCTTATGATTCATCGCGAGTACCACATTAAGAATAAAAGCACCCAACACGGATAGGAAGGTAATCCACGGAGATAAGTAGAACAGAGACGCAGTCACAATAATGCAATCGAGTGCTAACTGAGTTTTTCCCACTGAAATGCCAAACTTATCTTGAATAAACAGACAAAGCACATTGAAGCCGCCTAAGCTTGCCCGGTGACGAAATAGAATCAACATCCCCAAGCCTGTTAACAGTCCACCAGCTATCGCGCAGTAGAACTCGTTGACGCTGTCAATTGAAATGAAATGTGATAAATGGTCGGCGAACAGAGAGACCAAGCCACAAGATATCGCCGTATTGACTGAAAATCTAACGCCAAAGCGTTTCCATGCCAGTAAGTAAAACGGCATGTTAACCATGAAGTAAAGGAGACCAAAACTCCAAGGTAGCAATTGGCTTAGCAATAATGCTAGCCCGGCGGTACCACCAGTAATTAAGCCACCAGCCTGAAGAAAGAAAACCCCCTGAGCAACTAAAAAAGTACCCGTTAATATTGCGATTCCATCTTCTTTCCGTGAATGAGTTTCCATGTGTGATAGTCAAGTAATGAGTGATCGATTGAGCAAATAGTAATGAAAAGGGGATATTTTCGGTAGCTAGCAGAGGAAATTTGAGGTAAACCTATGTAATCCTATCTTTACATTGTGTAAAGAAAATGTAGACAGATAACAGGGTTACAACTTCCATACTGCCAAGGAAATGTAATTGCTTTTAATCATTATGAAAAAACTGCATGATAAATTCTGTAATTTGGGCTTTATGATATAAATCAAATTATGTAGAATGCGCGCCATATTACGGTGACGAAAACGTTTGCTTTTGGTCGTTGTGTGGTTTTTTGCTACTTTCAGTCAAATCTGAGTCAGGAGATACAGATGCTAAAGCGTGATATGAACATCGCTGATTATGATCCGGAGCTATACGCTGCCATCCAGGAAGAAACTCTTCGTCAAGAAGAGCACATTGAACTTATCGCTTCAGAAAACTACACCAGCCCGCGTGTAATGGAAGCTCAAGGTTCTCAGCTAACGAACAAGTACGCAGAAGGTTACCCTGGCAAGCGTTACTACGGTGGTTGTGAGTACGTTGATAAAGCAGAAGCTTTAGCCATTGACCGCGCATGTCAGCTATTTGGTTGTGAATACGCGAACGTTCAACCTCACTCAGGTTCTCAAGCAAACAGCGCTGTATACATGGCTCTTCTAAATCCAGGTGATACCGTTCTAGGTATGAGCTTGGCTCACGGTGGTCACTTGACTCACGGTTCACCAGTAAACTTCTCTGGTAAGCACTACAACGTTATCCCTTACGGTATCGATGACGCTGGTCAAATCAATTACGATGAAATGGAAGCACTTGCGCTTGAGCATAAGCCGAAGATGATCATCGGTGGTTTCTCTGCTTACTCGCAAATCGTTGATTGGAAACGCATGCGTGAAATCGCAGATAAAGTGGATGCTTACCTATTCGTCGATATGGCTCACGTTGCTGGTTTGATCGCTGCGGGTGTATACCCAACACCAATCCCACACGCGCACGTTGTAACAACAACAACGCACAAAACACTAGCAGGCCCTCGTGGTGGTTTGATTCTTTCAAACGCTGGTGAAGAGATGTACAAGAAGCTGAACTCAGCGGTATTCCCTGGTGGTCAGGGTGGTCCTCTAATGCATGTTATCGCTGGTAAAGCGGTAGCGTTTAAAGAAGCAATGGAGCCAGAGTTCAAAGCTTACCAAGAGCGTGTTGTTAAAAACGCAAAAGCAATGGTTGCTCAGTTCCAAGAGCGCGGTTACAAAATCGTATCGAACAGCACTGAAAACCACCTGTTCCTTGTTGATTTAATCGACAAAGACATCACAGGTAAAGAAGCAGATGCAGCTCTAGGTGCAGCGAACATCACTGTCAACAAGAACTCAGTGCCAAATGACCCTCGTAGCCCATTCGTTACTTCTGGTATTCGTGTTGGTACTCCAGCAATTACTCGCCGTGGTTTCGGTGAAGAAGATGCTAAGTCTCTAGCTAACTGGATGTGTGATGTTCTAGATAACATCAACGATGAAGCTGTTATCGAAGCGACAAAACAAAAAGTTCTTGATATCTGTAAGCGTCTACCTGTTTACGCTTAATTTCCTAAGACCAAATAATAAAGGCCTGCGATTGCAGGCCTTTATTTTATCTAGAGTAAGAAAAGTGTCTTACTTTGCCATACTGATTAACGTGCCTGATTTGCACTTAAACATATAGTACTTACTACTTTCAGTAAATTTGCCTAAGCCGGCACCATCACAGTACTCAATATTGATTTCTCTCATCACTTCTAGAGTATCTTCACTTGCCAAAGCAAACTTAGAGCCGTCTGAACAAATGATTCTTACTTTGCCGTCATCGCTGACTGAATAGATATCAACTTCGGTATTACAAAGTTCAAATGATGCTTCTCGGAAGTTATCGGTTTGAGAGTTCGAAGAACAACCCATAGTGATCGCCGCTGTAGTCGCTAGCGTTAGCATTGCAATTTTGTTCATTATTATTGTCCTTCATGTTAGAAACGGTTCCTGAAATAAGCCTATAAAACTATTCGTCTCTATTCAACGTCAGATACGAAAAAGGCAGCATATCCTACAAAAGATACACTGCCTTTTAATACTTTAGCTGATAACGCTTACTTAACTTCTAAGCCTTGAGCTTGCATGTCCGCATGGTAAGACGAACGTACAAAGGGGCCACAGGCTGCGTGTGTGAAGCCCAAATCGAGTGCAATTTCTTTTAGCTCATCAAACTCAGCGGGTGGAACGTAGCGTTCAACAGGTAAGTGGTGACGGCTTGGTGCTAAATATTGACCAAGAGTTAGCATGGTAACACCGTGAGCGCGAAGATCTTTCAATACTTCGATGATCTCTTCTTTGGTTTCACCAAGGCCCATCATCAGACCTGATTTGGTTGGAATATCCGGATGCTGCTGTTTGAATTTTTGTAGCAGTTGTAGTGACCACTTGTAATTCGCGCCCGGACGCGCTTTACGGTACAGGCGAGGCGCTGTCTCTAAGTTGTGGTTGAAAACGTCAGGTGGGTTATCTTTTAAGATATCCAGCGCAACGTCCATACGGCCGCGGAAGTCAGGAACCAGCGTCTCAATGCGAATGTTAGGATTCAGTGTACGAATCTCACGGTTACAATCAGCAAAGTGTTGTGCACCACCATCACGTAGGTCATCACGGTCTACCGAGGTTATCACGACATATTTCAGTTTCATGTCGCTGATGGTTTTAGCCAGTTTTTGTGGTTCGTCAGCTTCAGGAGCGACAGGACGGCCATGGGCAACATCGCAGAATGGGCAGCGACGAGTACAGATAGCACCAAGAATCATAAACGTTGCCGTACCGTGGTTGAAGCATTCTGCCAAGTTAGGGCAAGAGGCTTCTTCACAAACAGAATGCAGATTGTTTTTGCGCATTGCTGATTTGATATCCTGAATGCGCTGACTATCTGCAGGCAGTTTTATTTTCATCCATTCAGGTTTACGTAACACTTCTTTTTGTTCTGTTGGCATGTTCTTTACGGGAATCAGTGCCATTTTGTCAGCGTCGCGGTATTTGACGCCTTTTTCCATTTGGATGGGTTTGCTCATACTTTATTACCGATTGAGGGTGCTTCAGTGCTGAATTCGACATGCTCGTAGCCAAAAAGCTTTACGAGTTCTTGGATTAATTGTTGTTCGACTTCACGAGTATTTTCAGGTCCACCTAAATCACTCACTTGTACCATTTCCATTCCTTGGTAACCACATGGGTTGATACGCAAGAAAGGAGAAAGATCCATGTTTACGTTTAGCGCAAGCCCATGAAATGAGCTGCCTTTACGAATTCGAAGACCGAGTGAGCAAATTTTCTTACCATCTACATAGACACCAGGGGCATCAGGACGAGCGGCAGACTCTATATTGTAGGCTTTTAAAGTGTTAATAACGAGATTCTCTATATCTGTAACCAGATCTCGTACACCAAGTTTTTTACGCCTTAGATTTATTAAAAAGTATACCACTAACTGACCAGGGCCATGGTAGGTTACTTGACCGCCACGATCACTTTGGACAACAGGAATATCACCGGTATTAAGCAGATGCTCGGCTTTGCCTGCCTGACCCTGTGTGAATACAGGATTATGCTCAACTAGCCAAATTTCATCACGAGTCATTTCATCGCGCTGATCGGTAAATTCATGCATAGCCTGCCAAACGGGAAGGTAATCTTGACGTCCCCATTGTCTGACAACAAGCTGGTTATCTATTGTCATATTCCGTCAGTGGTTGTTAAAAGTTTGGGGGGATTATAAACGTCTTGAGAGAGATGAACTACTCATTCGATAGAATTTTTAGACCCCATCTTTTATGGTGTTTATTTAATGCTTTGATAAATATAAAGAAAGCAGCTATATGCTGCTTTCAAATAATTTTTAATAAATGTTAATTTATTTGATTTGAACTTAAAGAACCATGCGGACAATTTCAATGTCACCAAGTTCTTTGTATAGAGTTTCTACCTGAACAATCGATGTTGCAGTAATGGTCACTGAAACAGAGTGGTAATTACCTTTAGCGCTTGGTTTTACGCGCGGACTGTAATCGCCAGGAGCGTGACGCTGGATAACTTCTAGGACCAGCTCAGGTAATTCTGGTTTTGCATGGCCCATCACCTTGTAGGTAAAAGAACAAGGGAACTCAAGCAGGTCTTTTAATTTTGCATCAGAGTTGATGGTCAACATATTGGAAACTCCAAGTTTGGCATTCGATTAAGCGGTGCAGAATACTACAGTTAATCGAAGTGGATCTCAAGTGATCAAAAAAGCCGCTTTACCCTTCCTACTTGAAGCTGCAGCGCGTTTCGTTTTTAAATAGGAGCTACATTCGTTCACCCCAATCACATAGTAATCTATGTTCATGGGGACTCACTTATTTGCTGCCTACCTGCTGCTCCAAATTAATTGGGTAAAAAGCGGCTTTTTAGAACTAATCGTTAAATATTAGAACAAGCCTTTGAATAGTAGAACAATGTAGTCCCATAGGCGGCTGAATAGGCTGCCTTCTTCAACATTTTCTAGTGCTAGTAGTGGGTATTGAGCAACATCTTCACCGTCTACCTGGTAGTAAAGCTTACCAACTACGTCACCTTTCAAAATTGGGGCTTTTAGCTCTTTTTCAAGTACGAAGCTAGCAGTCAGATTTTTCGCCTGACCGCGCGGTAGTGTTACATAAGTGTCTTCATCAACACCCAGAGCAACCGTTGACTTGTCACCCATCCAGATTTGCTCTTCAACAAAAGTTTCACCTTTCTTATGTGGTGCAACGGTTTCGAAGAAACGGAAACCGTAGCTTAATAGTTTCTTACTTTCAGATTTACGAGCATTGGCGTCTTTAGTCCCCATTACAACAGCGACCAGGCGCATTTGACCTTCAGTGGCAGAACTGACAAGGCTGTAGCCAGCATTAGAAGTATGGCCGGTTTTAATACCGTCTACGTTCATACTTTTATCCCAAAGCAGGCCATTACGGTTGTACTGGGTAATACCGTTGTAAGTGTATTTTTGCTCGGAATAAATTTTGTATTCATCCGGTACATCGCGGATCAGTGCTTGACCCAATTTCGCCATGTCATGTGGCGTAGAATATAGATTTGGGTCATCTAGACCATGCACATTAGCAAAGTGGGTGTTGGTCATTTGTAGTGAGCTAGCCCATGCATTCATCAAGTCGACGAATGCATCTTCAGACCCAGCAATATGTTCAGCCATAGCAACACATGCGTCGTTGCCTGATTGAATGATGATACCGCGGTTCAGATCTTCGACTTTTACCGTAGTGCCAACTTCGATGAACATTTTCGACGAATCAGGGAAGTTTTTTGCCCACGCATTTTTGCTGATAACAACATCATCATCAGGAGAGATGTTTCCACGAGCCAACTCCTGACCGATAACGTAGCTGGTCATCATTTTGGTTAAGCTTGCAGGTGAAAGCTTGGTATCAGCTTCTTTAGACGCGAGAATTTTACCTGAATGAAAATCCATCAACACGTAGCCTTTAGCGGCAATTTGTGGTGCGTCTGGCATTACAATTGGAGCAGCTGCGGCTGAGAATGTGAGAAGTGTAGAAAGCGCAGTTGAAGACGCCAGAACTGTAGTTTGAATCAATTTTTTCATGGTGAATGCGTGTTTTCTAATTGGTTGTGTATATCTTAACAGAAACGACTGCTCAAACCATACCTGATCTGGCCGCCGTTTCATGAAGTCATTGTGCAACTGAATACTTCTTGATGAATGCGGTTTCGTAACCGAGTGACTTTACACGTTCAAGCGTTTCTTGCGTCAGCGTATAGTCAGTAAAAGGGCCTAAGTAAGCTCTATGGCTGCCTTTTTCACTATCAATAAAACTTTGCACAGATAAGCTTTGTCCCAAATTTTGCGATAAAGTTCGAACTCTTTCTTCATATTGTGAAGCGACGACTTGAATGATAAAACGAGGATCGCTGCTTTTTACTATCGACTTTTCAGATTTGTTGACATTTATCACCTCAATCGCGACGTTTGCGGTTCCTGTTTTGATCACGTCTAGTTTATAAGCTGCCGCATAACTTAAATCTATGATTCGACCCTCGTGGAATGGTCCACGATCGTTAACACGGACAATCGCTGTTTTATTGTTATCTAAATTAGTGACTTTGACATAACTTGGAATCGGCAGGGTTTTATGCGCAGCACTCATGGAGTACATGTCATAAATCTCACCGTTAGAGGTTAAATGACCATGGAATTTCTTTCCATACCAAGAAGCTTGTCCCTGCTCTTTAAAGTCCTTGGTGTCTTTGACGATTTGATAGTGCTTACCTCGAAGCGTGTAATCTTTGTTCCCACCACGACTATAGGGTTCGTATTGTGGATGGGCATCTTCAATATGTTCTACTGAGATTGGTGTTGACGGAGCGATATCATCATCAATGTCATATCGCCCGCTAGAACTTGAACAGCCTGCAAGAATGATCATTACTAGCAGTGAGAAAATGAACGATTTCAATCTCATTAAGTCGCCTTAGAAAATGCTTTTCTATGAGTGTGAATAGACATCAGAATGCCAAATCCTGCCATCAGTGTAACCATAGAAGTACCACCGTAGCTAACGAGTGGTAGTGGTACACCGACAACCGGTAAGATCCCGCTAACCATGCCGATATTCACAAATACGTATACAAAGAAGCTTAGTACAACACTGCCGGCCATCATTCGTCCGAATGCAGTTTGTGCATTGCTCGCCAAATAGAGGCCACGTCCAATAATAAATAGATAGACAGATAATAGCCCTAAGATACCTATCATGCCCCATTCTTCGGCAATGACTGCAAAGATAAAGTCAGTATGTCGCTCTGGTAAGAATTCGAGTTGAGATTGAGTGCCATGCAGCCAACCTTTACCAGAAATACCGCCGGAACCAATGGCTATTTTACTCTGGATAATGTGGTAGCCAGCGCCTAAAGGATCAGACTCTGGATTAAAGAGTGTTCTTACCCGCACTTTCTGATATTCGCGCATAAGGAAGAACCACAACACCGGAATAAACGCTCCCAAGCCAATGCCTGCGGCGATGATGATTTTCCAACTGATCCCGGCAAGGAAAATAACAAAAATACCGGATGCGGCGATAAGGATGGATGTCCCTAAATCAGGCTGCTTTGCAATTAGAATAGTAGGAACCAAAACCATCATGATCGATACCAGCAAGGTAGGAAAGTTCGAAGGTAAAGGGCGTTTACCAATATAACGAGCGACCATTAGCGGTACAGCTAATTTGAGTAGTTCAGAAGGTTGGAAGCGTACAAAACCTAAATTCAGCCAGCGCTGAGCACCTTTAGAGGCTTCACCAAAGAACAAAACACCGAGAAGTAACACGATGCCAACGAAAAACATGAATGGAGCAAGGCTTTCATAGGTACGTGGCGACAATTGCGCCAAGCCAAACATGACGCCTAGAGCGAGCAGCATACGCATTGCTTGGCGATCCATCATCGCTAAGTTTTGACCACTCGCACTGTACATAACGATTAGGCTAAATGCCATGATGATTAAAATACCGATTAGTAAAGGTAAATCAATGTGCAGACGTTCAAATAAGGCTCTGTTTTGTCCCGTTGAAGGATCCATTTTCATTATTCGTTGTCCTCTCCCGAGCCTAGAATGATGTGGTCGAAAATTCGTCTCACAACCGGAGCACCGTTTGTTGAACCACCACCTGCGTTTTCTAATACAATGGTTACGATGGCTTGAGGATCATCAACAGGTGCAAAACCAGTAAATAATGCGTGGTCACGTAAGTGCTCTGCGAGCTCATCAGCATTATACTCTTGGCCTTCAGCGAGGCCGAAAACCTGCGCTGTACCTGATTTACCCGCACTCTTGTATTTTAAATTGTTGAACGCTCGTCGAGCTGTACCACGTTTGCCGTGGTTAACCAGATACATCCCTCGAATTGCCATGTCCCAATAGCGTTTAGGAACACCCGTAATTGGAGGGTAGGTGACGTATTCTTCTTCTTTTTGTTTAACGAACTCTTCACCATTATCAATGGTGGAGCGAAGCAGGTGCGGTGCCCATACTTCACCATGGTGCACCAGCACTGAAGTTGCTTTAGCAAGTTGCATTGGTGTTGCCGTCCAGTAGCCTTGGCCAATACCAACAGGAATAGTATCGCCTTGATACCAAGGCGTACGGTGACGAGCCATCTTCCAATCGCGAGTCGGCATGTTTGCCTTACTCTCTTCAAATATGTCGATGCCTGTGTAGTCGCCAAATCCGAAACGCATCATCCAAGACGAAAGACGATCGATACCCATATCGTAAGCGATTTGATAAAAGAAGGTATCTACGGACTCTTCGAGTGCTTTAACAATATCGACTTTACCGTGACCCCAGCGAAGCCAATCACGGAATGGACGAGTGCTTGAGTTAGGAATTTTCCAGTAGCCCGGATCATTGCGGGTTGTGTTAGGGGTAACCACACCTTCTTCAAGCGCGGAGACCGCGATGAAAGGTTTTACCGTTGAGCCAGGGGGATAAATACCCAGCGTGGTACGGTTTACCAAAGGTCGGTCTTTGTCATTGAGCAGGCCACTGTAAGCTTTACTTGAGATACCATGAACAAAAGCATTCGGGTCATAGCTTGGGCTAGAAACCATAGCGAGAATACCGTTATCTTTAGGATCAAGCACGACCGCAGCCCCCCGACGCCCATCCAGCAGTTTATGAACGTAGAGTTGAAGTTTGATATCTAGGTTGAGGACAATGTCTTTGCCTGGCACTGGTGGAACGTATTTTAGTGTACGAATAATTCGACCGCGGCTGTTGACTTCAACTTCTTGATAACCAGCGGTACCATGTAACGTATTTTCGTAAAAACGTTCAATGCCTAACTTACCAATATCTCTTGTCGCTTGATAATTGGCGGCTTCTCCATCCCGTTCTAGACGTTCCATATCTCGGTCATTGATACGCGATACATAACCGATAACGTGGGTAAGGACTTCACCATAAGGGTAATAACGTTTTAAGTTTGCTGTAACACTTACGCCAGGAAACTTATGTTGTTGCACAGAGAATTTTGCTACCTGTTCTTCACTTAGCTGCGTTAGCAGCGGTACTGAATTGAAGCGGCGAGTGTGGCGGCGCTCTTTTTCGAACGTCGCTATTTTTTCTGGTGGGATCTCTAAGAATTCTTGCAGACGCTTGATGGTCCCGTCGATATCTTTGACCTGTTCAGGTGTGATTTCTAAGTTGAAAACCGGACGGTTTTCAGCCAGCAATACGCCATTTCTGTCATAGATTAGGCCACGGTTAGGCGCGATAGGGACGACTTTTATCCGGTTATCGTTAGAGCGGGTTTTATAATCCTGATACTGATTAACCTGAATGTTGTAGAGGTTCGCAATTAGTACCCCCATCAAGATTACGATGGCGATAAAAGAGACGACAGCACGGCTTTTGAACAGCCGTGCTTCTGCGATGTAATCTCGAAAAGGGTTACTCTTTCGTAACATCTATGCCTATTCTCGGTGATATGGGTGGTTGGTGGTAATGCTCCACGCTCGATACAAGCTTTCAGCCATAACAACTCGAACCAACGGGTGTGGCAATGTCAGAGGTGATAATGACCAGCTTTGCTCAGCGGCCGCTTTGCAGGCTGGTGCTAACCCTTCAGGTCCACCAATTAAAATTGAAACATCACGAGCATCGAGTTTCCAGCTTTCAAGCTGACCCGCTAACTGCTCTGTATCCCAGCGTTTACCAGGAATATCGAGAGTAACAATTCTATTCCCTTTTGGCACCGCGGCGAGCATAGCTTCGCCTTCTTTTTGCAGTATTCTTGCAATATCAGCGTTTTTGCCTCGCTTGCCTGCTGGTATCTCAATCAATTCAAGTGGCATATCGTGAGGGAAGCGTCGGCGATATTCTTGAAAACCTTCTTCAACCCATTTGGGCATCTTGGTACCAACGGCAATCAGCTGAATTTTCACCATTAACTCCAGAGTTTTTCGAGTTGGTAAAGTTCGCGTTGTTCTTCTTGCATGACATGAATCATGGTGGTGCCCATATCTACCACAACCCATTCACCTTCGTTTTCACCGTCCATACCTAACGGCTCAACACCCAGTTTTTTTGCTTCTGATGCAACATGATCGGCAATGGACGCAACATGTCTTTTCGATGTGCCAGTACAAACAATCATGTAATCTGTGACGCTTGACTTACCTTGTACATCTAAAGTGATAATGTCGACTGCTTTCATATCGTCAACTTTGTCTGCAAGAAAATGGTTCAATTCTTCGCGTTGCAAGGGGTAAATCCTCTGAAATGTTCTATAGAAATAACGTTATATATCAAGAGCGCATTATAACACTGTTTAAGCTGGCAAAGGGATGTTTACCTGCGGAACGGTGCATTCAATGCTCAATTGATGAAGTAGTGGCCAACAAGGCTGCTCATATTGAGTTTTAGCCAACACTTCCGTTTGAGCAAGTAGCTTGATTAAGTGCTGCAACTTGCTAACCGATAGACGTTGTAAAGCCGCAGAATAGAGAGGGCGCTTGTTTTGCCAAACTCGATATTTATCGAAAATACCAGCTAGGGAGTTGGAGTTTAGTTCTTGGCGCATTTGTAACAACTGGAATAGCTCTTTCTGTATTGTGCGCATGAGAATGACGGGTTCAGTTCCCTCTGCTTCGAGCTGACGTAAAATTCGTTGTGCTCGGTTCCCTTTCCCTTCCAATAGAGCATCCACCCAATGAAACGGCGTATAGTGGTTATGTCTATCCAGAGATTCCTGAAGTCGAACTAAGGTCAGTTGACCATCAGGATAATTGAGCGCGAGTTTTTCTAAGCTTTGCATTAAGGCAAACAAATTACCTTCATGCCATTGAGCTAGCATTTGCACTGCTTCCGCATCAGGTGTTAAGCCTATTTGACGGCAGCGAGACATCACAAATTGCGGGAGACGATTTATGTCAGGGGTTAAACAGTTGACTAAACACCCATTCTCCATCAGCGCTTTAAACCAAGCGGTATTCTCTTGAGCTTTAGTTAACTTACTGCCAATAACCAGTAGCACAATATCTGGGTTAAGATATTGTGCTACGGTCGCTAGTGACTTTGACAGTGCGGCATTTAGCCCAGATTCAGAAATCTCTAGCTCAATGATTTGACGATTGCTGAAAAGACTCAAAGATTGGCAACAGTCGTAGACGTCATTCCAATCTAGGCTGTTATCAACCGTAAATCGATGCTTTTCTTCAAAGCCTTGCTGGCGGGCTTTTTGCTCAACGGCCTTAGTTGACTCCTGAATCAGCAGAGGCTCGCTGCCGAAGATGAGGTAAACTGGCAGTAATGACCTTTGCAAACTGTCTGCGAGCTTATCGGCGTAGACTCTCATGCGATAATTACTCTGTCTCTGTTTTGGCTTGTGCTTGAGGTTGAGCAGAAGGCTCTAAATGCGTTTCAATCGTATCGAGTTGGTACAGAGTATTGGTTTCTGTTACTGAGTTGGTGGTTTCACGCTTTTCATTATCAGTATCTAAGTCCATAGAGCCTGATTCGATATTGGCTTTAAGGCGCCCCATTTGTCGAACTATTTGAGTCGTTGCTAGTTTACGCATTTCGTCTTCAATCATGTCGCGCTCGACAGACTTCGCCAGTGCGGTTAACGGGTTATCAAGATAGCTGCGAGTGACGCTGGTAGAAAACGTTTTTGTACCCAGATTAGGAATTGTAACTCGGTAGTTAGCGACAAAGGTAAGCTCAATCTCTGCTGCACGAGTGGTTTGATAAAGTGATAACGTACGTTCACTCGTTCCTTCACTCATCAAATGAATGCTTGGGATATCATCAGAAGGCGGTACGATTTCGATTTCATTCATACGCAATTGACGAGTGACCATACGAGTAAAAGTACTGTATTGGTCATAACTGGTGAGTGAGAGTTTGCTTAGTTCTTCGGGAACATCATAGTCACCACGTAAATGGAAGCCGCAAGCACTAATCAGTGTGGCGGAAAGGAAAACCAGTGACAATTTGAGTAAAGAAGAGCATTTAAAACGCATGGGATAATTATTCTCGTTAGATTGGTTTACTTATGTTAGCGCACCAACAATGTGCGCTAACATAAGTAAACAGGGCACAAGGCCCTGTTTAATGACAACAGACGTTGTGATTAGTTCGCTACGATGTTCAGTAGTTTACCCGGAACGTAGATAACTTTACGGATGGTTAATCCATCTGTGAATTTCTTCACGTTCTCATCATTTAAGCCAAGTTCTTCAACTTGCTCTTTGCTCGCGTCAGCGGCAACAGTTAACTTACCACGAAGCTTACCGTTTACTTGCACAACAATGAGCTTTTCATCTTCAACTAAAGCCGCTTCATCGAATGTTGGCCATGATGCAGAGTCGATGTCTGATTGACCGAGAGCATTCCACATTTCAAAACAGATGTGCGGAGCAATTGGGTAAAGCATTAGCGTAATGGCTTTTACCGCTTCATCTAAAATTGCACGATCTTGTTCTGACTCTTGTGGTGCTTTTGTCAGCTTGTTCATCAGTTCCATGATTGCAGCAATTGCAGTGTTGAACGTTTGGCGACGTGCAATATCATCGGTGACTTTGGCGATAGTTTTGTGCACGTCACGACGTAGACCTTTTTGGTCTGAACTTAGCGCTTTTGCGTCAACCGCCACTGCTGCACCTTTAGATGCGTGTTCACGTGTCAGCTTCCAAACACGTTTCAAGAAGCGGTTTGCGCCTTCTACGCCAGATTCTTGCCATTCAAGCGTCATATCAGCTGGAGATGCGAACATCATGAAGAGACGTACTGTATCTGCGCCGTATTTATCAACCATTTCTTGAGGGTCGATACCGTTGTTTTTCGACTTAGACATCTTGATCATGCCTGAGTGCTCAACATCGCGGCCTAGGTTATCGACAGCTGATGTGATGTGACCTTTACCATCGCGCTCAACTTTTACATCCGTTGGAGCAACCCACTCTTTGGTGCCTTTCTCATTGGTAAAGTAGAAAGCATCAGCCAGTACCATACCTTGGCAAAGTAGTTGCTTAAACGGTTCGTCAGAAGTTACGTATCCTGCATCACGAAGTAGTTTGTGGAAGAAACGAGAGTACAACAGGTGCATACACGCGTGTTCAATACCACCGATGTATTGGTCAACAGGTAACCAGTAATTTGCTTTTTCCGGATCTAGGATGTCGTCTGCTTGCGGAGAACAGTAACGCGCGTAGTACCAAGATGATTCCATGAAGGTATCGAAAGTATCGGTTTCACGCAGTGCTGGTTCGCCATTAAAGGTGGTTTTCGCCCACTCTTTGTCAGCTTTAATTGGGCTGGTTACACCATCCATAGTGACATCTTCAGGCAGAATCACTGGAAGTTGATCAGCTGGCACTGGGTGAACTTGACCATCTTCAGTCGTCACCATTGGGATTGGTGCACCCCAGTAACGCTGACGAGATACACCCCAGTCGCGGAGACGGAAGTTTACTGTCTTAACGCCTTTGCCTTCCGTTTCTAGTTTTGCAGAAATGGCATCGAATGCGGCTTGGAATTCAAGGCCGTCAAACTCGCCAGAATCAAACAGAACGCCTTTTTCAGTGTAAGCCGCTTCAGTAATATCAAGCTCACTACCGTCAGTTGGTTTGATAACAGGAACGATATCTAGACCGTACTTGGTTGCAAACTCGTAGTCACGCTGATCGTGAGCAGGAACAGCCATTACCGCACCTGTACCGTAATCCATCAATACGAAGTTAGCGACGTATACAGGAACTTCACGGCCGTTTAGTGGGTGAATAGCGGTCAGGCCTGTTGCCATGCCTTTCTTTTCCATTGTCGCAAGTTCTGCTTCAGCAACTTTGGTGTTCTTACACTCTTCGATGAAAGCCGCCAGTTCAGGGTTGTTCTCAGCCGCTTTCGTTGCAAGAGGATGGCCTGCCGCGATGCCGACATACGTAACACCCATAAGAGTGTCAGGGCGTGTCGTATACACTTCTAAGTCAGCTTCACCTTTAACTTCAAACTTAAGCTCAACACCTTCAGAACGTCCGATCCAGTTGCGCTGCATGGTTTTTACCATTTCAGGCCAGCCGTCCAGATTCTCTAAATCGTCTAGTAATTCTTGCGCGTAGGCTGTGATTTTAATGAACCACTGTGGAATCTCTTTTTGTTCTACAGGGGTATCACAACGCCAACAACAACCATCTTCAACCTGTTCGTTTGCTAATACAGTTTGGTCGTTTGGACACCAGTTTACTGATGAAGTCTTTTTGTAAACCAAGCCTTTTT
Organism: Vibrio sp.; assembly: GCA_048259585.1. Lineage (GTDB taxonomy): Bacteria > Pseudomonadota > Gammaproteobacteria > Enterobacterales > Vibrionaceae > Vibrio. The sequence goes on from JBLXHN010000006.1 coordinate 201,642, forward strand.
CATACAGCTTAGTGAAAAACTCTTGTTCCCAACGGTAGTACTCTGGGCGACATGTTGCGAACTCACGATTCCAGTCGTAGCCAAAACCTAGCAGCTTTAACTGGTTTTTCATGTATTCAATGTTTTCGTATGTCCAAGGTGCTGGAGCTGTTTTGTTTTTAACGGCTGCGTTTTCTGCAGGTAGACCAAATGCATCCCAACCAATTGGTTGCATTACATTTTTACCTTGCAAGCGTTGGAAGCGAGAAACAACATCACCGATGGTGTAGTTACGTACGTGACCCATGTGCAGTCGACCACTTGGGTATGGAAACATAGACAAACAGTAGAATTTTTCTTTATTTGGGTCTTCACTTACAACGAAGGTCTTGTTGTTATCCCAGTGCTGTTGAACTTTTTGTTCAATATCTTGCGGGTTGTATTGCTCTTGCATCGATGATATCCGGTTCTCTTGGAATTTGTGAGTTCAGTTTGAACAGACTCTTATAGATCGACATAGAATACCTAAAGGAGCACATCACAACAATAGCCAATCCGTTTTGAAAGAGAGGTCTTATGCCAAAACAAAAATCAGGTTACGAAGCATTACTTAAAGATGTCGTGGAAACGCTTAAGCACAGCCCTGAAGAAGTCAGCCATATTTTGGAAACGTCAGGGAAGGTCGTGAGTGCAGCTAATGATTTAACAAAAGACGAATTATCTCTTATTTCTGAATATGTTAAGTCAGATTTGAAGGAGTTCGCTGAAAGTTATGAAGAGAGCAAAAGTGGCCCGTTTTATTTGATGGTAGCTGACTCAATTTGGCAAGGATTGCTAGAAATTACCGATAGAACCAAGGTGGAGTGGGTAGAGCTGTTTCAGGATCTGGAACATCAAGGTTTGTACCACGCCGGCGATATGATTGGTTTGGGCGTTTTGGTGTGTGAAAGCTGCGGGCATAAGGTGGAGTATAACCACCCATCAGAGATTACTCCTTGTACCCACTGTGGCAACAAAGTGTTTGGACGTGTTCCACTCAAGCCATAGTAATAAAGGAGCCTTTACAGGCTCCTTGGTTTTGATATCGAGTTATTTTTTACAGCTTTCTTTGAATGATAAAGCCGAGTGCTAGGCTGAGTGTTAGCCAGATATAAAGTGGCCAACTCCCCAACCGATGGTAGGGCGTTTGTCCTTGGGTCGGGATGACTTCTGCTCGTAAAACGCCAGTTTCAAATTGCGGAATGTCCTTTATCACTTTGCCCTGATAGTCAGTGACGGCTGTAACACCGTTATTGGTAGCGCGGACAAGCGGTTTACCAGTTTCTAAGGCTCGCATACGTGCAATTTCCATATGCTGAAGCGGGCCAATTGAGTGACCAAACCAAGCGTCGTTTGACAAGGTTAAAATAAAGTCTGTCTTATCACTAATGTTAGCGCGAACTTGTTCGTTAAAAATAATTTCATAACAGAGTGCCGAGACGAAGCTAGTGCCATTGACCGTCAGGTTAGGCTGAATGTAGTCACCGCGACTGAATGATGACATGGGTAAGTTGAAGAAAGGAGCTAGTGGTCTCAATATATCTTCGAACGGAACAAATTCACCAAATGGCAGTAAATGATATTTATGATAACGCTGAGCTGTTTCGTATTGATAATCACCTTGTTCTTCATTCCCTAACGCCAAGATGCTATTGAAAAACTGCTTTTCTCTATTTTGGTTGAGAATGCCGAGCAAAATCGTGCTGTTATTCATTTTAGCCGCAGCATCGAGATTTCTCAGGTAAGACGGTATCTCAAACTCAAAAGCAGGTACCGCTGCTTCTGGCCAGATGATAATATCGGCGTCCCAGTTCTCACGGGTTAAGTCTGTGTACTTCATAATGGTTGGCCAACGCTGGCTTGGAACCCATTTTAGTGCTTGATCGATATTACCTTGAATCAATGCCACTTTTTTTGATTGTTCTGGCTGAGGGGTTACCCATTGAGCGGAATTTAATCCGTACCCAGTCGCAAAAATAACCGCAGGTATCACAATGGTCGACCAGGATTTATTGATCCACAAGTAAGCTAAGGAACCGGCACAAATCATCACCAACAACGTCAACAGCTCTACACCACCGATAGGGGCAAAGTTTGCTAGTGGGCTGTCTATTTGACTGTATCCTAGCCACAGCCAAGGAAATCCAGTCATTACCCAACCGCGTAACCAATCGAAGACCAGCCAGAGTGCTGGTGCAATCAAAAGAAAACGAGCTCTGTTTGGTTTATTGAAATAACGATTGATGATCCAGCCAAACAGCCCGGCATACAAGGCAAGATAGCTAACCAGCAGTACCATTAAAAAGATACTGGCAACCTTGGGCATACCACCAAACGTATCGATACTGATATGAACCCAACTGATCCCGACGGCAAATTGTCCTAACCCCCAAAAGTAGCTAATTAGAGCGGATTTCTTAGGCGTTTGATTGTTGAGTAATAGCAATAGGATTGCTGGACTAAGGATGGCAATAGGCCAAATTTGGTAAGGGGCGAAAGATAAGGTGGTAAGCGCGCCAACAAAAGCGGCCGCAAGCGGCCGCGTTAGGCGATGAGTAAGTTTTTTATTCATCTGCAACTATTCTAAATGCTCTTAATTAGTAAGAGACTCTAGCTATTACTCTTCAGTAATTTCTGGAAGAGTTTCCATATCAGGGATGGTCACCTGAATTTGTATCACTCGACGGCTATCCGCAGCGGTGACTTTAAAACTGTAGTTGCCAATCTCTACCACTTCACCACGAGTCGGCAGATGCCCAAATGCGGTCATTACTAGTCCACCGACAGTATCGACTTCTTCATCACTGAACTGTGTTTTAAACGCGTCATTGAAGTCGTCGATGGTAGTGAGGGCTTTAACTGCATAGGTATGTTTGCTGAGTTTACGTATTTCCAGTTGTTCTTCGTCATCCGTTTCATCTTCGATTTCCCCGACAATTTCTTCGAGAATATCTTCAATGGTAACCAGACCGGATACACCGCCAAACTCATCAACTACAATTGCCATGTGATATCGCTCTTCACGGAACTCTTTCAATAAACGATCTACACGCTTACTTTCTGGGACCACAACGGCTTGACGAATCACTTCTTCGATATCAAATGGAGAACTGTTTGAACCTAAATATTTGAGTAAGTCCTTCGCAAGTAGAATACCTTCGACATGGTCTTTGTCTTCACTGATAACTGGGTAACGAGAGTGCTGTGCATCAGTAATTAATGCAATTAGCGTATCCAAATCATCGCTACGTTCAACTGTGACCATTTGAGAGCGAGGGATCATAATATCTCTAACTCGCATCTCCGAAATTTCCATCACACCTTCGAGCATTCCTCGAGTGTCATGGTCAATTAAGTCATTCACTTCAGAGTCCCGAATAACATCGACTAACTCTTGGCGATCTTTTGGCTCGCCTTGAAATATTTGACTTAGGCGTTCAAAGAAGGACTTTCTACTCGGACCTTCAGACTTTTCCTTTTTACCTTCTGAAGAAGGGGGCGAATTGTCTTCGTTCATTATTTCTCTAACTATTAGCGCTATCAGATGTGTGATAGCTCACAAATAAAGATAAGGCCTAATAGACCTTATCTTTACGCTTTTTCTGCTAAATAGGGATCTTCAAAGCCCAATTTTTGCATAAGTTCTGTTTCGAGTGACTCCATCTCTTCGGCTTCGTCATCCTCGATATGGTCATAACCTAACAGATGAAGACTACCATGTACAACCATATGAGCCCAGTGTGCTTTCAGCGGTTTATTCTGTTCTACCGCTTCTTGTTCTACCACTTGGCGACAAATGATTAAATCTCCCAGTAGATCTAACTCTATTCCGGGTGGCGCTTCAAAGGGAAAAGACAGCACATTGGTTGGCTTGTCTTTGCCTCGGTATTCTAGATTAAGCTGGTGGCTTTCTGCTGTATCAACAATGCGAATCGTCACCTCTGCTTGAGTTTGGAACGGCGTAACCGCAGCTTCCAACCAAGCAGAAAAATCTTCTAGGGTTGGAAGTCCGGCTTCATTTTCAACAGCCAGTTGTAAATCGAGTTCAATGCTCATGATTGGTCTGACTCTTTCACTGATGCTGCTATTTCAGTTTTCTGTACATCAAGGAGCTTTGCTTCACGCTCTTCTCTTTTACGTTTTTCGTACTCTTTACGTTCTTTCTGATCCTGAGCTTCCCATTTTTCATATGCGTTAACGATACGGGCAACAACAGGGTGACGAACAACGTCATCGGCTAGGAAGAAGTTAAAACTGATCTCATCGACTTCGCTTAGCACTTCAACAGCATGGCGAAGGCCTGATCGTGCACCTCGAGGTAAGTCTATCTGAGTGACGTCACCAGTAATGACGGCGCGAGAGTTAAAACCGATACGAGTCAGGAACATTTTCATTTGTTCGACCGTTGTGTTTTGACTTTCATCCAGGATGATAAACGCATCGTTTAGAGTTCGGCCACGCATGTAAGCAAGCGGAGCAACCTCAATAACGTTACGTTCAATCAGTTTTTCGACGCGCTCAAAGCCAAGCATTTCAAACAGAGCATCGTAAAGAGGGCGCAAGTAAGGGTCGACTTTTTGGCTCAGGTCGCCTGGTAAGAAACCGAGTTTTTCACCTGCTTCAACCGCTGGGCGAGTCAGTAGAATACGTCGAATTTCCTGACGCTCAAGTGCATCAACCGCGGCAGCGACAGCAAGGTAAGTTTTACCTGTACCTGCAGGACCAATACCGAAAGTAATGTCATGGGTTACCATGTTCATTAGGTATTGAGCCTGATTCGGTGTACGTGGCTTGATGATACCTTTCTTGGTCTTAACGAACACTTCTTTACCGTGAGCAAACTCTTCAGCTATATCTGTCGTCTGTTCTAAAATGCCAGATTCTTTAATCGCTAAGTGGATTTGCTCAGGCTCGATATCTGGAATATCGCCACGAACTGGCGCGGTATCAACGTAAAGAGTTTTGATAATATCTAACGCAGCTGCAGCAGTATGTGGTTTACCCACAATGGTGAAGAACTGACTACGGTGATTGATCTCAACACCCAGTCGGCGTTCTAAATGTTTAATATTGTCATCGAAAGGACCGCATAAACTGGATAGTCGGCGGTTGTCAGAAGGTTCGAGATTGATCTCTAAGGTAACAATTTTATTGCTCAAATTAGCCTCTCAGTGTCGTCATATTCAGGTGTCCGACTTCGACCGGACACCCAATGACAGGTCCATATAAACCTTAGCCTATGGAGTAAACGTTGCTACTCCTAGCTCATCTTCACGTTTGGTTTTCGCCATCATTTCAGAAGGAGAAGTTACCACGCGAAGGTTCATTTCTTTTTCTGTACGTAATAGTTCACCACGCAGTGAGTTCGGGAATACATCTACGATTTTCACGTCAACGAATTGGCCGATCAGGTCTGGTGAACCTTCAAAGTTTACTACACGGTTGTTTTCTGTACGACCACGAAGTTCCATCAGGTTTTTCTTGGAAGTACCTTCAACCAGAATACGCTGTTCTGTACCCATCATAAGACGAGAATAGCGCATTGCTTGCGAATTGACCTGCTGTTGTAGTTCATATAAGCGATCTTTTTTCTCTTGTTCAGTCAGGTCACACGGGTAATCTGCCGCTGGAGTACCTGGACGAGGAGAGAAAATAAAGCTGAAGCTCATATCAAAATCAACTTCGCGAATCAGTTTCATTGTGTCTTGGAAATCTTTATCCGTTTCACCTGGGAATGCAACGATAAAGTCAGAGCTGATTTGAATATCAGGGCGAGCTTTACGTAACTTACGAATAATCGATTTGTATTCAATCGCAGTATGAGGACGCTTCATCATCGTCAGAATACGGTCACTACCGCTTTGTACTGGCAGGTGCAAGAAGCTAACCAGTTCAGGTGTATCTTCATATACCGCAATGATGTCATCAGTAAACTCAAGTGGGTGACTAGTCGTAAAGCGAATACGGTCGATACCATCGATAGTGGCGACCAAACGGAGTAGTTCCGCGAACGAGCAGATAGTGCCGTCGTGCATTGGACCGCGGTATGCGTTTACGTTTTGACCCAGTAGGTTAACTTCACGAACACCTTGTTCTGCTAGCTGTGCAATTTCGAATAGCACGTCATCCATAGGGCGACTAACTTCTTCACCGCGAGTGTAGGGTACTACGCAGTAAGTACAGTACTTAGAGCAGCCTTCCATGATTGAAACAAATGCCGTTGGCCCTTCAGCACGAGGCTCAGGCAGACGGTCAAATTTTTCAATCTCAGGGAATGAAATATCCATCACAGGAGCATGATTGGTTTGTGATTGCTTAATCATCTCTGGTAGGCGGTGCAGCGTTTGCGGGCCAAAGATAACATCTACGAAAGGTGCACGCTCACGGATGTGGTCACCTTCTTGAGTGGCAACACAACCGCCCACACCGATCACAACGCCTTCTTTCTTATCTTTCAGCGTTTTCCAACGGCCGAGCTGGTGGAAAACTTTCTCTTGGGCTTTTTCACGGATCGAACAGGTGTTAAGTAGAAGTACATCTGCTTCTTCTGGTTCTTCAGTCAGCTCGTAGCCGTTGGCAGCGTTAAGCAGGTCGGCCATTTTTGATGAATCGTATTCGTTCATCTGGCAACCCCAGGTTTTAATTAGCAGTTTCTTACTCATTTTCACTTTCGCTCGTGTTAATTCTTAAATAAATATTGAACGTTTTAGAGAGTGTAAACCCTTTGTGTATTCAAAGGTAAACAGCTCGCAGCTCAAATTATAGCCGCCATCTCGGCGGTAAGCCGCGTATTGTACTGCTTTAAAAACTCACTGACTAGTGATTGGGTGAAATCTCTTAAATCCATTGCTACATCAGGCTTTTTACCCTGTTAACTCTAAGGTTTTGTGACAAAAACGTTCGCAAAAAAAGTGCTGTTCCGTACAATAAGCCACGTTAACGAATAGAGATTATAGTTGGAAAGATGAACGATTTTGACATTGTTGTGATAGGTGGCGGCATGGTGGGGGCCGCAACGGCGATTGGTTTTGCGAAACAGGGCCGGAAAGTCGCGGTTGTAGAAGGTGCAACGCCGCAGACGTTTGAACCTTCTCAAGCGATGGACGTTCGTATTTCTGCTATCTCGCAGACTTCCGTTGATTTACTGGATTCACTGGGAGCATGGGAAAGCATTGAGGCCATGCGTGTGTGCCCTTACCGCCGTCTGGAAACTTGGGAACATCCTGAATGTCGAACTCGTTTCTCAGCTCAATCACTAGGCTTAGAACAGCTAGGCTATATGGTTGAAAACCGAGTCATTCAGTTGGGCTTATGGAGCAGTATGGAAGCATATTCGAACATAACCCTGTTTTGTCCGGATAAGTTATCCAATATTCAGTTTGGCGATAGACAATCCATAGAACTGGATTCGGGAGTTCAATTGGTTTGCGATTGGGTGATTGGTGCGGATGGCGCTAATTCGCAAGTACGAGCCTGTGCCAATATTGGTGTAACGGCTTGGGATTACCGTCAGCACTGTATGTTAATCAATGTTGAGACAAATAAACCACAACAAGACATTACTTGGCAGCAGTTTTTTCCTTCTGGCCCTCGTTCATTTTTACCACTAGGGGGCAATCAAGCTTCTTTAGTCTGGTATGACGCCCCAAAACGTATTAAGCAACTCAGTTTGATGACTCCAGAACAGCTGCGTTTAGAGATCTTAAGTCATTTTCCTCAGGAGCTCGGTGACATCAAAGTGTTGCAGCAGGGTTCATTTCCACTGACTCGTCGTCATGCGCAAGCTTATGTCAGTCATCATTGTGTTTTAGTTGGTGATGCTGCGCATACGATTAACCCGTTGGCAGGGCAGGGGGTTAACCTAGGCTTCAAAGATGTAGCTGTTTTATTAGAATGTAGTGGCTCAGTGGAGCAATTGACGTTAGAAGTGTTTCGTCGCTATGAGCGAAAAAGACGCCCTGATAATTTGTTAATGCAGACTGGTATGGATTTTTTCTATAAGTCGTTTAGTAACGATATTACGCCGTTGAAGTTTGTTAGAAATGCCGCGTTGAAGTTGGCAGAACAAGCAGGACCTGCGAAAGAGAAAGTGCTGCGTTATGCGTTGGGACTATAGCTTACGGTAACCAAACCGAAAGTGTGTAACTTATAGATACAAAAAACGCTGCACTAGGCAGCGTTTTTTCATTCTAAGAACTAATTACTTAGTTACTCGAAGAACGGCTGTTTCACCAACAGAAACCGTACCAGAAAGCTTGTTTAGCTCTTTGATCTCGTCCATGTTAGAGATAACAACTGGTGTTAGAGTCGACTTAGCTTTTTCTTCTAGAAGCGCTAGATCGAATTCGATGATAGTGTCACCCACTTTCACAGATTGACCTTCTTCAGCGATGCGCTTGAAGCCTTCGCCTTTTAGCTCAACAGTATCGATACCGAAGTGAACAAATAGTTCAACGCCATCGTCAGACTCGATTGAGAATGCGTGGTTAGTTTCGAAGATCTTACCAATAGTACCATTTACTGGAGCAACCATTTTGTCGCCCGATGGCTTGATAGCGATACCGTCACCAACGATTTTCTCAGCAAACACGACATCCGGCACATCTTCGATGTTTACGATTTCACCAGAAAGTGGTGCGATGATTTCAATTGCACCCGCGTCAGCGCTGTCGTCAGATACTAGCTTTTTCAGTTTGTCAAACAGACCCATTGTGTCATGCTCCTAACGTTTTAATATATTCTGTCGAAGTATAGTATACCAATCTCAAACAATAGACGACTACTTTTAGTCGTCTAAATCATTGGTATTCGCAGCTTATTGTGTTTTTTCTGCGATGAATTTTTCAACGCATGCTTCAATTTCAGCCGCAGTTGGAAGTGATAATGCTTCTTCTGCCATTGCTTTTACTTCAGCGAAGTTTGAATTACGAACCACTTTCTTCACTTTAGGGATAGAGATACCGCTCATCGAGAACTCGTCTAAGCCCATACCAAGAAGAAGAAGTGTTGCGCGTTCATCGCCAGCTAGCTCACCACACATACCAGTCCATTTACCTTCCGCGTGTGACGCATCGATAACTTGCTTGATAACGGTTAGTACTGCTGGAGATAGTGGGTTGTAAAGATGAGAGATCATCTCGTTACCACGGTCTACCGCTAGCGTGTACTGAGTCAAATCGTTAGTACCGATTGAGAAGAATGAAACTTCTTTTGCTAGGTGGTGTGCAATCGCTGCAGCAGCAGGTGTTTCAACCATCACACCAATTTCGATGTTTTCGTCGAATGCTAAACCTTCTGCACGAAGTTCTGCTTTGTACTCTTCGATTGCTGCTTTCAATTCACGAATCTCTTCAACAGAGATAATCATTGGGAACATGATGCGAAGCTTACCGTGTGCAGATGCACGTAGAATACCGCGTAGCTGGTCGCGCAGGATTTCACGACGGTCTAAGCTGATACGCACTGCACGCCAGCCTAGGAACGGGTTCATTTCTTTTGGTAGATCCATGTATGGCAGGTCTTTGTCGCCACCGATATCCATAGTACGGATAATGACAGCTTGGCCTTCCATTGCTTCAGCAACTTCTTTGTATGCTTGGTATTGCTCTTCTTCTGTAGGAAGTGCATCACGGTCCATAAATAGGAATTCAGTACGGTACAGACCAACGCCTTCACCACCGTTACGTAGGATGCCGTCACAATCTTTTACTGTACCGATGTTGCCACAAACTTCTACACGGTGACCGTCTAAAGTTTCAGCATGCAAATCTTTAAGTTTTGCTAGCTCTTCTTTTTCAGCTAGGAAAGCTTGTTGTACTTTCTCTGCTTCTTCTAGTTCAGCTGCATTTGGATTAACAATGATCTTATTGTTAATTGCGTCAAGAATTAGCATATCGCCATTCTTCACTTGTTTTGTGATGTCGTTGGTACCTACAACCGCTGGAAGCTCAAGAGAACGAGCCATGATTGAAGTGTGCGAAGTACGGCCACCGATATCACAAGCGAAACCTAGCACGTAATCTAGATTGATTTGCGCAGTTTCTGAAGGCGTTAGGTCGTAAGCAACTAAAATCACCTGCTCGTTGATGTTAGCAAGTGAAACAACATTGATGCCTAATGCGTTTTTAACAAAACGAGAACCGATATCACGGATATCTGTTGCACGTTCTTTTAGGTATTCGTCATCAAGTGACTCAAGCGCAGACGCTTGTTCTTCGATAACTGTGTGGATAGCGTTGTCTGCAGACAACTTATCGTTCTTGATGAGTGCTAAAATCTCTTCTTCTAGCTCTTCATCTTCAAGCAACATGATGTGGCCTTCGAAGATGGCTTCTTTCTCTTCACCAAAAGTTTCAAGTGCTTTCTGCTTGATAACCTCTAACTGAGCAGAAGCTTTGTTACGAGCATCGTAAAAACGAGCAACTTCAGCTTCAACTTGGTCGTCAGAAATGGTGTTTGTATTTAGGACAATTTCATCTTCTTGAAGTAGTAGTGCTTTACCGATAGCAATACCTGGAGATGCTAGGATACCTGAAATCATAGCCTTACCTTAAATTGGTCAACTGTAAACGGGAGATAAATGGACGCAGGCGCTAAAGATATGTTTAGCTTATTCTTAGAATAATATCCAACAAAGCCACTTCGCATCAGCAAAATGGCTTTGAATTGGAATAGACCTGATTAGTGAAGTTGGTCCATTAGTGCAACTAGGTGGTCAACTGCTTGTTGTGCTTGAGGACCTTCAGCAGAGATACTTACTACAGTACCTTTAACTAGACCTAGTGTTTGAAGCTTAAATAGGCTTTTTGCACTAGCACTTTTACCGTTAGAAGTCACAGTGATATCTGCATCAAAAGCTTTTGCTTCTTTAACAAATTGTGCAGCTGGGCGAGTGTGAAGACCATTTTCTGCAGTGATTTCTACTTTCTTCTCGTACATGTGATATACCCCAATTAAAATATTTTTTTAAGTTTATTAACCAGTTTTAGCTTAAACGTAGAACGCAAATTCTGCTAGCAGAGTAACGCTCTTTTCGTGTTAGAACTGATACTGATCTAATTTTTTCAATCGTATCCCTAGTGAGTGGGGATTACTATTGAGTAATAAATTTTATTGCTTGTTTATTTTGAAGCTAAAAATAAAACACCGTGATATTACCAAAGGTGAGGCAAGGATCAACAAAAAAGCCCCTCTAAGGGGCTTTTTTAAACGAAAATTTGATTTCACCACATATTACTGCTGGTTTTCTTTCTCTGTGAAAATACCTGCGAACAGCGCTGTACTTAGGTAACGCTCACCTGAACTAGGTAGGATTGTAACGATAGTTTTTCCTTCAAATTCAGGTAGTTCTGCAAGGCGGTTCGCAGCAACAACGGCTGCACCCGAAGAAATGCCAGCGAGGATACCTTCCTCTTCCATTAGGCGTTTTGCCATCTCAATCGCTTCTTCAGAAGTTACAGTCTCAACACGGTCAATTAACTCTAAATCTAAGTTACCAGGAATAAAACCTGCGCCAATCCCTTGGATTTTATGTGGAGCTGGTTGAATATCATCACCCGCTAGTGCTTGAGTAATGACTGGAGATTCTGCTGGTTCAACTGCAACTGATGTAATAGCTTTACCTTTTTCACCTTTAATGAAGCGACTTGTACCGGTTAATGTACCGCCTGTACCAACACCAGCTACGAATACGTCTACTGCACCATCAGTGGCTTCCCAAATTTCAGGACCGGTAGTCTTCTCGTGGATTTGAGGGTTAGCAGGGTTATTAAACTGTTGTAGCAGCAGGTATTTGTCAGGATTGCTTGCAACAATTTCTTCAGCTTTAGCGATAGCCCCTTTCATGCCTTTCGCCGCTTCTGTAAGTTCAAGATTTGCACCCAATGCTTTCAGTAGCTTACGACGTTCAAGACTCATTGATTCAGGCATCGTTAGCGTGAGTTTGTAACCACGAGCTGCGGCAACGAAAGCAAGAGCAATACCAGTGTTACCACTTGTTGGTTCTACAAGTTCTACGCCAGGCTTAAGAATACCTTGTTTCTCTGCTTCCCAAATCATGTTGGCACCGATACGGCACTTGACACTAAAGCTTGGGTTACGCGATTCAATTTTTGCCAGCACTTTACCTTTACTGACTTTGTTTAGTCGTACTAGTGGAGTATTACCAATAGTTAGAGAGTTGTCTTCGTAGATTTTGCTCATTGTTATATTCCTTCATTACGCATGTTTTGGTATCAATTAGTAGATACTTTAGCGGATACCAAAAGAGCATATGTGTTCAATATAAAAGGTAAAAGGATTAAAAAGTTATATCTTATAGAGAGAACTGTCCTTTAATCCTTTAAATCGTTAACTTTGCTACATTGTTCCGTTAGTCTTTGAATTGATGTTTAAACTCATTGACCCACATCGCTGTTGCTCCACAAACGGCTACAGGCATTACGATTAGATTAATAATAGGTATGGTAGTGAGAAATGCGACCAAAAGACCAAATCCATAAGCCTTACCTTGTTTTTGTTTCAAACTGTTACGCATATCATGGAAAGACACTTTATGATTATCAAAAGGATAATCACAGTACTGGATCGCTAGCATCCACGCGGTAAAGATAAACCAAGCGAAAGGTGCGATAGTTTGGCCAAACGCAGGGATAAGAAGGAGCAAAAATAGGCCGATAGCTTTTGGCAATACGTAAAGTAGTTTGCGCCACTCTCTGGCCATAATTCGTGGTACATCTTTAACTAAACCAAGGACGCCTTCATCATTGGTTTTCTCACCAATCAGCTTCTGTTCTACTTTCTCAGACAGCAATCCGTTAAAAGGTGCAGCAATAAAGTTTGCCAGCGTACTAAAAAAATACGAGAACGTAGCTAATATCGTGAGAACCAAAAGTGGCCACAAAATATAACTTAGCCAAGATAGAAAGCTCGGAATATAGCTCATCCAGCTATTAATCCATTCGTCTAGATGAATAAACAGATAGTAAAGAGATCCACCGACTAACAAAATGTTTGCTAGTAACGGCAAAATCACAAAACGTCTAATTCCAGGTGATACTGCCAGTTCAAACCCGTAAAAGAAGTAACCAAAGCCCGAGCGCTGTTTTAATTGCATAGCTTGTTCCGTGTCTTAATTGAGAATCGTAAGAATGAGCGTTCTATTGTAACTAAGCCAAATCATAATGAAAGAATGCGAAAAATCACATTGTTATCCCAACTTATAACATTAAGTTGTTCTAAACAGGGGGGGAGTTTTGGTAGAGTATCCAGATATAACTAATTTTGCCTCTGGTTGACGTTCTTCGAAAGCGTGAAATTCAGAACATCAAAAATCGAGAAGCCGAGAGTTTTAAGATGCAGGAATTGCGATTCGTACTCATTATTGTTGGCGCGCTAGCGATAGCCGCTCTGTTGTTCCATGGTCTATGGACCAGTAAAAAAGAAGGGAAGTCGAAGTTTGGTGATAAGCCGCTCGGTAAAATAGATGTTGGTGACGAGGAAGAGTTAACTTCTTCTCGAGCATTTGCACCTGAAGATGATTATGAAATCATCCGCAAGGATCGAAAAGAACCAGATTTTGGCTTGTCTGAATCGTCGGCTGAGGCTGACCCTCTTATTGCTGGTTATGAACAGCAAGAGCTTGAGGAGGCTGTGGAAACTAAGCCTGATTTATCAAAAACCATTGATGAGCTAGAGTTTGACGACCTTCCATCAATGAGCGTTAAAAAAGAATTGGATGACGTTGAAGAGACTCAATTAGGAAATGTTCAACCCACTGCAACGGCATCGGAGCCTGATGAGGTGGAATCTGAAGAGTTAGACGTAATCGTTCTTAACGTACATTGCGCAGGTAATGAGCCGTTTGTTGGCACCAAATTGTTTGACAGTATGCAACAGAATGGTTTGCTTTACGGCGAGATGGATATCTTCCACCGTCATGCTGATTTGTCTGGTACGGGGAAAGTCCTGTTCAGCGTTGCGAACATGATGCAGCCGGGAACTCTGAAGCACGATGACCCAGCTGAATTTACAACCAAAGGTATTTCGTTCTTCATGACGTTGCCATGCTTTGGTGATCCAGCTCAGAATTTCAAGTTGATGCTGAAAACGGCACAACAAATTGCAGATGATCTTGGTGGCAATGTACTCGATGATAGTCGAAACATGGTGACTCCAGATCGCTTAGATGCTTATAGAAAGAAAATTCAAGATTTTAAAGTGAGAGTGGCTCACTCTTAATATTACGCTAGTAAGTAAAGGCTCCGAGTCGGGGCCTTTTTTGATGTTTCGAGAGAAAAATACATGCAAAACGTAGAGCAAAAGCTTAAAGAGTTAAAAGAAACGTTACATACCCATGCGATTCGCTATTACGTTGAAGATGACCCAACGATTCCTGATGCAGAATACGATCGCTTGATGCGCGAGTTGATGGATCTAGAAGCGCAAAACCCAGAGCTAGTCACACCAGACTCTCCAAGCCAGCGTGTTGGTGGAATGCCATTGGCAGGCTTTGAGCCGGTGACCCATGAAATTCCGATGCTTTCTTTGGATAACGCCTTCAGTGATGAAGAACTGGATGCGTTTAATCGTAGAATGGGTGACCGAGTGCCAACGGCTAAGTTAGCAAAGTTCTGTTGTGAACCTAAACTGGATGGTTTAGCGGTAAGTCTACTTTATGTTGATGGTGTGCTTGTACAGGCTGCGACACGCGGCGATGGTGCAACGGGTGAAAATATTACAGAGAATGTCCGTACTATCAAATCTATTCCTCTCAAGCTGCAAGGCGGAAATTGGCCGACTCGTATAGAAGTGCGCGGCGAAGTTTTCATGCCAAAAGTGGGCTTTGAAAAGATGAACGAGCAGGCTTTAAAGAAAGGTGAAAAAGTTTTTGTAAACCCACGAAACGCGGCAGCAGGAAGCTTGCGTCAATTAGACTCTCGTATTACTGCTAAGCGTCCTTTGGCTTTTTATGCTTATAGTGTTGGGGTTATTGAAGGTGGTGAACTGGTAGATAGCCACTACGAACGTTTCTTACAACTGAAAGGTTGGGGGCTGCCAATGTGCCCGGAAACCAAACGAGTTGAAACATTAGAAGATGTAAAAACTTATTATCAAGATATTTTGCAGCGTAGAGCAGAACTGCCATATGAAATTGATGGAGTGGTGATTAAGCTTGATGATGTTGTTATTCAGCAGCAATTAGGTTTCGTTGCTCGAGCGCCACGTTGGGCGATAGCTTATAAATTCCCAGCTCAAGAAGAAATGACAGTCCTCAAAGACGTAGAGTTTCAGGTCGGAAGAACTGGTGCGATTACCCCCGTGGCTAAATTGGAACCCGTGTTTGTAGGAGGCGTAACGGTTAGTAATGCCACACTACATAATGCTGATGAAATAGCGCGTCTAGGGGTGAAAGTCGGAGATACGGTGGTAATCCGTAGAGCGGGTGACGTCATTCCTCAAATTGTCTCTGTTTTAGAAGAAATGCGGCCAGAAGTGGCTCGTGACATTGTATTCCCTGTTAACTGCCCAGTATGTAACTCTGCAATTGAACGCGTAGAAGGCGAAGCCGTTGCTCGTTGTACGGGCGGTTTGGTCTGCCAGGCTCAGCGTAAAGAAGCGCTTAAACACTTTGTCTCTCGTAAAGCGCTCGATGTTGATGGTTTAGGCGATAAAGTCATAGAGCAGCTGGTTGATAAAGAAATGGTGGTGACACCAGCAGATTTGTTTAAGTTAAGAGCTGGAGAACTAACCATTTTAGAAAGAATGGGGCCAAAGTCTGCGCAAAATGTTGTTAACGCTTTAGAGAAGTCAAAACAAACGACACTCGCTCGATTTATGTATTCTTTGGGGATTCGTGAAGTTGGCGAAGCAACAGCAATGAACTTGGCGCAGCATTTTACAACATTGTCGGCAATCAGCGAAGCTTCTGTTGAGCAACTGATCGAAGTCCCTGATGTCGGTAATATTGTTGCGAATCATATTTATAGTTTCTTCGCACAGCCAAACAATCAGTCAGTTATTCAAGAACTCATCGATTTAGGGGTGAGTTGGCCGGATATCGTTGCGAAAAGCGATGACCAACCTCAACCTCTTGCGGGTAAGGTCGTGGTATTAACTGGTTCTTTGTCTCAATTGTCACGCAGTGACGCAAAAGCCGCACTACAGGCATTAGGCGCTAAAGTCACTGGCAGTGTTTCCAAGAACACTGATATTTTGTTTGCTGGAGAAGCTGCAGGCTCTAAGTTAGCTAAAGCTCAAGAGCTCGGTATTGAGATTCGAGATGAACAGGATCTATTAAACTTGATGAGTTAACTTGTCTTGTCCCTCAGCATGAAGCTTTAAACCCCCAATGGTTCACTATCCATTGGGGGTTTATTTTTATCAGTAAAATAACTATTAATATTTTACTGATATCAACATATTTATTCCTTTCACATTAATTTATATTTTCTTTCTCTTAATTTTTACTTATGAGACTTGTCTCACTTTGTTGGAGGGTGGTTTGTATTTAAGTTGTTGAAAAATATTCATTAATATAATTGTTACTAATTTTTTAATTGGGAGTGAGATCTCGATCACTTACTTGACTAAAGTTTGCTTGAGTTCATATTTTTTGATTCAAAAATTAAGTTCTGATTGATGTTTTACTCAGCAAAGTTAGTCTAAAGCCATGGATGCACTCTATGTGTATGCAGAGCTTAAACAGAAATGTTTTCTTTTTCAGCTCATTTAAAGCGCTCTCTTCGGCGGCCAACTTAAGAGAGACAAAACAAACAGCTATGTCTATTTTTTAGGAGTTTTTCCATGGAAAAAGTATTTAAACGCACTCTTGTCGGTGCTGCAGTCGCTATGGTTTCTACTGGTGCATTCGCAGAAGGTGAAACTGGTCAAATCGGCGTACTCTCTGATTTCAACGTTCAAGCATACGGTGTTGCTGCAATTTCTGCGTTCTATCAGGAAGACGGCACAGGTTATGATTACGAGAACGAATCACGTATTGGTTTCCGTGCTAGCAAAGATATGTTTGATAACGTCAATATCTTTATGCAAATCGAATCAGGCTATGTAGGTGAAGACGGTAAAGGTTCAACATTAGGTGCTCGTGACACATTTTTAGGTTTGCAAGGCGACTGGGGTAAAATCCGTTTCGGTCGTATGCTAACTCCACTATACGAGATTGTTGACTGGCCATATTCTAACCCTGGCCTAGGACGTGTATTTGACTGGGGTGGTGACGTTGCAGGTCACTACGATCGTAAAGGCGATATTGCACGTTACGACTCTCCAGCATTCGGCGGTCTAACATTTAACCTATCGGCTGGTCGTGGTGATACAGGTACAGACGGGTCTAACCACCTAGGTGCAGCTATTCACTATAACGCTGCAGATATCGTAACTTTACACGCTGGTTATGAAAATAACTCTAAGTTTAAGCATAGCTACAAGGATGCAGCAGATGCAGATCAAACTTACTTAGTTGATTCAACGGCTTACATTGTAGGTTTTGAATTGCCTCTACCAGCTGGTTTCGGTTTGGCGGGCGCGTATAAGTACACTGAAGGTGCATCGAAAGTTGTTGGCGGTCAAACAGGTGAGCAAGGTCAATACTCACTTATTGGTCAATACTGGAATGGCCCATGGGGTGTTAAAGTTGGTTACGCGGCGAACCTAGAATCTGAAGTGAATGGCGTAGAGCAAGGCGATGATGATGAAGTACTATCAGCTCAGTTAATGTACGTGAAGAACGGCTTTGTGCCTTACCTACGTGTCGGTCAGCATGATGCATACAATGCTGATGACAAGAAAGCATTCGTTCGCTTAGGTTTAGAATACGGTTTCTAATTGACACTGTTAACCTTTCTTAATACAAACGCCGGCCTAGTGCCGGTGTTTTCGCTATCTCTCAAGGACAATTGGTATGAGAAAAAATAGAACTTTGTTATTGGTATCCTCCATTATGGTGGTCAGTGGGTGTAGTACATTAGACAGTTCTAGCACATTTGAAGACGTTGCGAGTTCTGTAAAGGAAAGGCATAACTATGTTCAAGTGATCGCTAAAGAAATAACGCCGGATGCTGACGCAAAAGCGGGTTCGGATGTGGTTAAGTCATCACTGTTTTACGTTGGTAATTATCCTAAGAGTAACGAGACTCAAGTCCATAGTTCATATATTGATATGAATGTGACCTCATTTAAAAGTTATGACAATTTTTCTAATGTCACTATTAACGGTAAAGAAATCGAGATAAAAGAATATCGCCCACAGGCGGAAACCTGTACAGAGCATTGTACTGTCACGCAGTGGTTCCAGTTCCCTCTAAGTAATGAAACTGTGTCGTCCATTGGTGGCGATACTGTTACATTTACTCTATCTTCTAAAACTGATAGAAATGTGGTTGAGTTCTCGTTACCGAAAGCTTATTTTGATGCGGTCAAAAAAGAAGCTGAGTTTGTAATCGGTAAGCAATCTCAAATATCAGCACCTGCCCAAACTGAAACCCTACCGATGAAACTTAACGGCAGCAAATCCCAAGATATGGTTCAGTATTGGTTTGGTGAAGCCACTGACGCAGAACAGAAACAGTTCGCTGATTGGGCATTTAGTCAAAGATCATCAGTAACAAAAATGATTGAAACGGAGAGTAAACCCGTTGAAATGATGTCTTATTGGTACGATAAAGCTGATAAAACTGAAAAATCGAATATCTTGTCTTGGTTGCTACGTCAGGAGTAGTAACGGTTTACTTTGTTTAAGTACATGGTTAGTCTTTAATCATGTGCTTAATTGGTTGTTATAAACAGATATGAATATTAGTGACGTTGCTCAGAAAACGGGATTGACCGCTAAATCGATTCGTTTGTATGAAGATAAAGGGTTGATAACCGCTCCTCATCGTTTAGCAAACGGCTATCGAGACTATGATGAAAAGCATATTGAAGATTTGTTGCTGATTGCGCGTTGCAAGCGAGTTGGCTTTAGCTTGGACGAATGCAAGGCAATGCTGACACTAGCGAATGACCCGTCAAGAAGTAGCTTTGCGGTAAAAGAGAAAGCCCAACTCAAGCTCGTTAATGTCGAGCAGAAGTTAAAAGAACTTACCGCTATCAAAAAACAGTTAAAAGCCTGGATTGAAGAGTGCCCGGGTGATGAAGGGAGTGATTGCCCGATTATTGATGATTTGAAAGGCGGTTGTTGTAAGTCCTCTTAGTCGTCGGTTTTAAGTTGGTACTACCTTATCTAACAATTGAAAAGGCCAGAAGATAGCATGTCCTCTGGCCTTTTGTTTCGCTTTTAATGATCGCTATGACGTTTTCTCGTCAGGTTTGACTTTAATCACTATTCCATCAACTGCAACGACAACCACTCTTGTCCCTGACTTTAAAGGTTGATCACTTTCAGCAGTCCAGGTCGTATCTCCTAAACTTAGTCGAAACTGGCCACCAGCAACGTCTTGCTCAACAACGGATGTTCTTCCGATAAGCTGCTTTTCTTTTTGATTCAGCTGACGGTGAGCGTCATCTTGTTGGTCATTGGATAACTGTTTTCTCCACCATAGCCAAGTGGTGACAAGAGAAATACTTGCAAATGAAACCCACTGTAGTTGCCAACTGATGGGTAGGAACATGACAATAACGCTGACGATAATGGCAGAAAGCCCTAACCATAAAAAGTAACCAGCCGTTCCGAGTATTTCCACGGCCAGTAAACAAAGACCAAAAGCAAGCCAATGCCAATGGTTTATTTCTGAAATCCAATCGATCAAGAGTCAGCCTTATTATCAGTTGAATGCTTAAACATTTCTGCAATGCCCGCGACAGAACCCATTAAGCCTGATGCTTCCAATGGTAGCATAATGATTTTTCCGTTTTCCGCCTGTCCAATACTTTTCAGTGCGTCGGTATAACCTTGTGCAATGAAGTAATTAACTGCTTGCATATCACCTTGAGCGATAGCTTGAGATACCATGGTTGTCGCTTTAGCTTCGGCTTCAGCTGCGCGTTCACGAGCTTCTGCTTGAAGTATAGCTGCTTGTTTTTCACCTTCAGCTTTTAAAATTTCAGATTGTTTTTGTCCTTCAGCTTTTAATATCTCGGCTTGACGAACGCCTTCTGCTTCAAGAATGGATGCGCGTTTCATACGCTCTGCTTTCATCTGTGCATTCATCGCTTCAGTGAGATCGGTTGGCGGTTGAACATCTTTTATCTCAATACGAGTAACTTTTACTCCCCAAGGGTTAGTGGCCTGATCGACAATCGCTAACAGCTTAGTATTGATCATATCTCTCTGGCTAAGCATTTCATCTAGCTCTAATGACCCTAAAACGGTACGCATATTGGTTAGGGTCAGATTACGAATCGCATTTTCAAGATCATTGACCTCATAAGCTGCTTTAGCGGCATCAATAACTTGGACGAAGCAAACTGCATCAATAACAACATTAGCGTTGTCTTTACTGATAACTTCTTGAGCTGGAATGTCGAGTACCCGCTCCATCATGTTGATACGCTTACCTACGCGATCAATAAAGGGGATGATGATATTTAACCCCGGTTTTAAGCTATGTGTGTAGCGACCAAACCTTTCAACTGTCCAGTTGTTTCCTTGTGGAACCGTTTTTACCGCTGAAAAGATAAACACGACGGCAAGGAAGACAAAAACACCAATCGCAATTAGAGAATCAAGCTCCATAATATGTCCTTTCGTAAATCGAGAATACTAGTGAACAAATCACTAGGGAAATCTGATAAGAAACCTCAGAAACTAAAAGCTAAGTCTGTAGTATAGGTAATGTTTGAACAATCGTTAGGTGCTTGTTTTGGAGATAAGTTCCGAAAAATAGGCAGGTTTAATTACCTGCCTATAGATACGAGATTTTTGAAAAGAGCGTTTTAGTATAAAAGAGAGTATAACTGACGGCGATATTTGCTCGCGATACTGCTCCCTTGACCAATTGCGCTTAGTATATCCATAAAGGTTTTTTTCATTTCACCATCTAAAGCATTTAGGTCTACTTTCAAGAATCCCCAAAGTAGCTCTAGCGCTTCTTCATCTCTCTGAACTTGGTGGTATTGTGCTGCAAGTTCGATAGCCAGTTTACTATTACTTGGATCGTTTGAATAAGCTTGCTCTAATGCTTGTATCTCTGGACTATCCGCAGCCTGCTCGTGAAGCTCCAATTTCGCAATTAAGCTCTTATAGTAACCGTCTTGATATTCAAGCGGAATTGACTCCAACTCAGCTTTAGCTGCATCAAACTGCTGTGATTCTAAGAAACAGTCAGCCAAGGCAAGTTTGACATCTCCTTTGCCTTTTAGCTCTTCAGGAAGAGAGAGTAACAGTGGTAAGGCTTGTTGAAATTGCTTAGCTTGGATCAGTTCAACCGCCTGATTGAACGTCATTTCATCCTGACTAGGTAGGTGACGGTTAAGCATCTCCTTGACTGCTTCGATCGGTTGAGGACCTCCTAGGCCATCAACCGGCTGTCCATTAATGAACAACGCGATAGTCGGTAAGGCTTGGACACCAAACTGAGCTGCAATTGCCTGTTCATCCTGACAGTTCAACATTGCAAGCTTAAAAACACCATTATACTGCTGTGTAAGTTGCTGCAGTTCAGGTACTAGTTGGGTACTTTCTGGGCTGATCGGAGCCCAAAAATAAAATAGGACAGGGCTGGTGGCTGAACCTTCAAGTACTTCTCGAAAGTTATGCTGGTTGACTTCAATGATATAGGGTGACTGCATGGACATTCCTGTTGACTCGTGCACTTTGATCAAAAGATGGGGCCATAAACAAAGAAATCAAGCCTTAGGCTTGAAATGAACCTTGTGTTTTCGCTGGGTGTTGTACTGAGCCGTCGACCATTTAATTGGAGCAATCAGGTAATAATGATGATGAGTACAATACAAATACTGAGCCAATTCAACTGCGTCAATGTCATAAGTTGCCTCACTTGTCTCAAATTGATGGATAGAAGTGTTTAATCTATCAATAGTATCTTCCACAATTGTTGCGAACTGATGACGAAAATCGATTTTAAGTTGTTTTTTTCTAATGATGTACCAAGGATACCTTGACATCACTTGTTGTCAGTAATGTGCAAAATTCATTACGCTGCTTTGTACAACAGTTTATCTAGCAGTGAGCCAGGTAGTAGTCTTTTTAGAACCGCCGCGACTTTTGTTGGCGTGGTAATTCGATAACGTAACTTCGGCTTTGTTGATTCAAGTGCATGGATGAGTGGTTCTAAACAAGCCTCAGGTGGTAAAACGAATTTGTTTTTGGATGTTTCTTTGCTTAATCGAGCGAGTTGTATTTCATACTCCGATGCATGAACACTGTCTTTAATGTTGATCCATTGTTTGAAGGCACGTAATCCATTTGCTCTGAACTGGGTTTCAATTGGGCCTGGTTCAATAATGCTTATGCGAATGTTGGTGTTTCGTAACTCTAACCTTAAAGTGTCTGTCCAACCTTCAATAGCGAATTTAGAGGTGTTATAGGCGCCTCGATATTTCATGGCAGCAAAACCAAGAATGGAGCTGTTTTGAACTATTCGTCCATAACCTAATTGACGGAAGTGAGGCAGTAGTGATGTGGTTAAAGTGTGCCAGCCAAATAGATTGGTTTCCAATTGTAATCGTAAAGCTTCGGTAGGGAGATCCTCTAATGCTCCTGGCTGACCGTAAGCACCGTTATTAAATAGAGCGGATAGTTTATTATCTGTTAATACCAGTGCTTTTTTTACACCTTGTTCGATGCTTTCATTATTGGCTAAATCAAGCTGAATACAGGTGAGTCCTTCTTTGGTAAGTCTCTCAACATCTTTCTGTTGGCGACAAGATGCGATGACTTGGTAACCACGTTGATGGAGCGCATGTGCAGCCATGTAACCAATTCCTGAAGAGCAACCCGTGATTAAAATAGAATGCTTCATTATTTATTTGTTCCGTATCATTACTTGCGATGGCTAAGGTATGTGCTGTAACAATTGGGTCAGTGCCGGTTTGATATGTGAAAACTGAAATTGAAAGCCCAGCTCGGTAAGTTTCTTGGGTTTGGCTCTCATACTATCAAACAGTAGTTCTGAAGACTCGCCCATTAATAGCTTGATAGCCCACTTTGGCGTGAATAAAAAATGTGGACGATTTAGAGCACCTGCTAGACTACGACTGAACTCTAGATTGGTTGCAGGGTGAGGTGCGGATAAGTTAAATGGGCCATGAGCATGTTCTGTTGATAGTAAAAATAGAATTGCTTGTACCATATCTTTCATATGGATCCATGGCATATATTGCTCACCTGAACCGATAGGCCCACCGACGCCCAATTTGTATGGTGGTAGCATTTTCTTCAACGCTCCACCTTCAGGAGATAGAACAACGCCAGTTCTTATTGTGCAGACACGCGTCCGGTCTGAATGTGCCCGATTCGCTATTTGTTCCCACTTATCGCAGACCTGATGGGAAAAACTATCATGGTGGACATGGAGGCTTTCATCGAAGGGATGCGACTGTTGATCGCTATAGTATCCTACAGCAGATCCACTGATAAATACCGAAGGTGGTTCTGTACTTGCGTGGATGAGAGCGACCAGTTGTTCAGTGATATCCCACCGACTGTGGCAGATTTTTGATTTTTGTTTGCGAGTCCATCGCTTATCTGCAATCGGTTCCCCTGCTAGATTAATAATGGCATCGAAGCGATTAAGATCATGAAAATCATCAAGGGTACTGATGAACTCTAAACTACCACTATGAATATGATTGAGTCGATTCTTCGCATTCGCCGTATTTCTAGTTAAAACGGTAATGTTGTGCGTCATTAATAATTTTAATAATTCTCGACCAATAAAGCCGGTGCCGCCTGTCACTAGAATTTTCATAGCTTCTCCTGTGCGTGCCTCAATTATACACCTTGATAGTTTTTAATTGTGTTGGGACCGTGTAATTGCTAGTTCAATTTAGCTTACGGCAATCCTGATTATCTTCCAATACTCTGTTTTTTCTTATATACCCAAGTGACCGCAAGATACAGGATTCAGAGCTTTTTCTTCAGCGCTCTACCTGTATCACATCAACTCTCGCTCTCCTTTGTCATGATTATGTGATGGATTCAAATAAATGGATTTTATTTGCTGGGGACCTTATGACCGGATTGGTAGCTCTATTTAAAGCAATGCTGGTAAGCCTGCGGGATCTTATGCCAATTGTGCTTGTGATCGCTTTCTTTCAGATATTTGTTCTACAGGAGATGATGCCTAATTTCGTTAATGTGGTTTTTGGTTTGTTGTTGGTCGCAGTGGGATTAACTTTCTTTATTTTTGGTCTGGAGTTGGGGTTATTTCCTATTGGTGAGTCAATGGCTCAAGCGTTCGCCCGTAAGGGAAGTGTATTTTGGTTGCTGTTATTTGCTTTTTGTTTGGGTTTCGGTACAACAATTGCTGAACCCGCACTCACTGCTGTCGCGGCAGAAGCCGCTAAGGTAGCGGCTGAAGGTGGCGCCATTTCCCATAATGTAGAAGACATGCAAGCGTACTCTGATGGTCTTCGGCTAACTGTTGCACTCTCCGTCGGGGTTGCGATTGTGCTGGGCGTTTTGCGTATCATAAAAGGTTGGCCAATTCATTATATGATAGCGATTGGTTATATTGGAGTGGTTATTATGACGGCATTTGCACCTCCTAGCATTATTGGTATTGCTTACGATTCTGGCGGCGTGACCACATCAACCATTACTGTACCTTTGGTTACCGCTTTAGGTATTGGTTTAGCTTCTGCGATCAAAGGGCGTAACCCAATGTTGGATGGCTTCGGATTGATCGCCTTTGCTTCACTGTTGCCCATGTTGTTTGTCATGGCTTTCGGCATGGTGATAAATTAATGGGGTTATCGAGTCTTTATCAAACGTTTTTGTCAACGCTGGGAGATGTGTTTCCTATCTCTGTCATCATCGTTGGTTTTCAATTCTTCGTGTTACGTAAACCCATTGTACAACCAGTAAAAGTGGCGCTGGGCTTTGTTTATGTAATTATCGGGCTCACCCTGTTTTTGCTTGGTTTGGAGATGGCGCTTTTTCCTTTAGGAAGGACCATGGCGTCTCAATTGACTTCTCCACAATTTTTAAGCGAAGTTCGATTGAGTTTTGGTTCAGCGTTGCATTGGGTTGATTATTATTGGGTGTATTTTTTTGCTTTTTGTATAGGTTTTAGTACCACGATAGCTGAACCATCATTAATCGCAGTGGCAATTAAGGCGAACAAAGTATCGGCAGGCGCGATATCAGTAACTGGATTAAGAGTGGCGGTTGCGATTGGTGTTGCTATTGGTATTACGATGGGCTGCTATCGAATCGTTGTTGGTGACCCTATTCACTATTACATCATTGCTGGATATGTGGTGGTGGTTATTCAGACATTTTTTGCTCCCAAACTGATTGTCCCATTAGCCTATGACTCCGGTGGGGTTACAACATCAACAGTAACCGTGCCGATTGTTGCCGCTTTAGGTTTGGGGTTAGCTTCTACAGTACCCGGCAGAAACCCTATGATTGACGGGTTTGGATTAATCGCTTTTGCGAGTTTATTTCCTATTATCTCGGTGATGGGTTATGCACAGATAACACAATGGCTTAGTCGAGACGCTAAGTCAGTCGATCCTAATACGAAGGAGAATGACAATGCGGTTTAAGTTGATTTTGGCTTTTGTTGAGGACGTCAAAACAGATTTGGTCCTTGATGCCGCTCGTGAAGCTGGCGCCACTGGCGCTACAGTAATAAACAACGCAAGGGGGGAAGGGTTAAACAAGAAACAAACGTTTTTTGGCCTAACTCTCGACGTACAAAAGGATGTTGTTTTGCTTGTGGTTGAAGAGCATTTGGCGCGCCACATTTTGGAAACGATTAATGAAGTGGGTGAGTTTGATGCAACTTCAGGTCAAGGGATAGCGATTCAAATTGATATCGAAGATGCAGTTGGTGTCGCTCATCAGGTTGAAACGCTAACAAAAGTCGTGGAGGATAATTTATGAACCGTGGAGACAAAGTACGGGTGCGAGATGTTATGGCTGGCACCTATGTGATGGTGGATGGCCTGATGACGGTTTATGAAGGGATTCATTTAGCAAAGAAGCACCAAGTGAAAGCATTAATTGTTGATAAGCGGCATGAAGATGATGAGTATGGCATTGTGCTGATGAATGATATCGCTAAGAAAGTACTGGCTCAAAACCGATCTCCTCAACGGACTAATATCTATGAGATTATGACTAAACCCGCACTCTCGGTTTCACCGGATATGAATGTTAAGTACTGTGCTCGTTTATTTGAAAGATTTGGTATTAGTCGAGCACCGGTCATCGATTGTGGAAAAGTGATTGGAATGGTCAGCTATAACAACATCGTTGTGAACGGTATGGTAAGAGATCAAGATTCAGGGATGACGTCTGAAAGTTAAGCCCTTACAATCCAAGGGTTAATAAAGATGAGGTCTATGATGAAACTATTTTTTGCTTCCGATTTGCATGGTTCCCTTCCTGCCACACAAAAGGTGCTCTCTCTGTTTGAGCAGTCAGAGGCTAATACCTTGGTGTTGCTGGGAGATTTATTAAATCATGGACCTAGAAATCCGATACCTGATGGCTATCACCCAGCCGCAGTTGCCGAACTGTTGAACAGTTTTGCAGATAAAATCATAGCAGTAAGAGGGAATTGTGACAGCGAGGTGGACCAAATGTTGTTGTCGTTCCCCATGATGTCTGATTATGCGTGGATTTTACTAGAATCTGGCCAGCGCTTGTTTCTCACCCATGGACATAATTACAACCAGGTAAATCTACCGCCTATAGGGGCAACTGATGTGCTTGTTCATGGACACACCCATATTCCCACAGCTGAGCCTTGGGAGTCAGGCTTTTTCTTTAATCCGGGTTCGGTGACTTTCCCGCGTAATAACTTTGAACCAAGTTATGGATTACTCGATGGTGGTCAGCTTTTAGTGAAAAGCTTAGAAGGTGAAGTGATTGCTCACACAGTAATAAACTCACAATAAGAAAAAGAGCTCAAAACGAGCTCTTTGGTTATTTTTTGTCTGAATGCCCTAAATCTCTTTCAGGTGTGATGATGTCGCGAACTCTCTGTTTAAGAATTTTAGCTTCAGGAAACCCTTGGTCTTCTTTTCGTTCCCAAACCCGGGTCCCATTGCAAAAGATTTCGTAACGCCCACCGGTATCTGGGTGCAATGACACGCTTTCGATTTCTTCACTAAAAGTATGCAGCAGTTCCTGACTCATCCAAGTTGCCCTTAGCATCCAATTGCATTGGCGACAGTAATAGATGTCGATTTTTGCCTTATCCATTGAGCCCCTTAATTACTGAACAACACTGTAGAGCCGTGATTTAAACTGGTCAGCAATAACGTGTTATTGTTCACAATATCAATTCTGCGGCTTTGTTCTGCTTCCATTTCAAAAAATTTGGTTATTAAATCCAGCTCTTCTTGGGTGAACTCAGTGTTTTGGCTCTGGGAAATGTTTTTAAATTGTGTCGGCGAAACTAACAAGTAATTGTCGCTGATTTCCCAGTTTCCAGTTTCAGACATATTGATAACATTTTGTGTATTGTGCTCGTCTGTATAGAGCACAATACGAGAAACTCGCAAGTAAGTACTGTTAGGCAAGTACTTCACATTTGAAGTAATATCGACTTTACGTAGTTGTCCAATAGTGCGATGCGAATCGGTATTTTCAAGTACAGTGATTGTTTTTGATTGCCACTCGTGAGACGCAATCTCCTGTTCTAATTTTAAATCGCTGCCCCAGTACAGCCAGCTACTGAAAATGACTGAAGCCACCATAGTCGAAATAGCGAGTTTTCTCATGATGATGAACCTCTTTGACAGACTTGTTTGATTTCTTCCTGATTAGCGACAATTTTTAACGTGATATTAGCCGAAGAGTCTTGTGGTTGATGAATGTAATTCAGAATCAACATATCATTTTGGCCACCGGTAGCGATCACTTTTTCTAGAGCACTATCGTCTTTGTATTTTTCTTTGTAAGTATTGATACACATTTCAATAGAAGGTAGCCATTCAGTCAGATCTGGATGATTGAGCGGCGTATTAACCATCACACCATCAAAGCTTGCCAATTGCCGAAACTCAGATTGAGTTGGGTTGGTATACATCACTGCAATAATCGGCAGCAAAACAGATATCAGGAATAAAACCTTGCTCACCATATCTATTTGGCGTTTAACTGGCTTACGTTCTGAGATGACTGATAGTGAATCTGGCGCATGCTCAGATTCACTAATAACTTCACCCACGATCAATTCGTCGTTGTTCTGTTCGTTGTTTTCATTCTCTCCTGAGGATTGAAGGCCCTCGTCAGGTGAAGAAACCTTAGCAATAAATTGGTAACCTCGTTTAGGTACCGTTTTGATGAACTGTGGAGATTTGGTTGAGTCCTTTAACTGCTTTCTCAAAGTCGAGATTGCTTGGGTCAGGCTGGAGTCATCAACTTCAAAGCCTTGTTCTCTCCATACGAAGTCATACAACTCATCTCGAGTTATTACCTCGTTAGGGCGTAGCGACATCATCAGTAGAATTCTACTTTCGTTACTACCTAGGCGAACAAATTCGTCGTCAAAATTTTTATCAATAAGAGAATTGCTTACAGAGTCAAAGGTAAATCTGTCTGCAAGAATGAATTTAGCGGCAATTCCGTTCATCAATATCTTCTTTATCTTTTTTTAGAGTCTTAACTCGTTAATAATTCGTCTAATATTTTCCATCAAGACAAGTTAAGAGCGAGTTAAGACAGAGCTGAAATTTATCTTCCTTGATATGAAACATTTGTAAGGATAATCAAAACAAATCAAAAAAACACTGTTTTTTGCTTTTGTTGACCTTGAATTTACATTCCTAAGCCTCATGTTATTAGCAAATTCGTGGTCCTTCCAACTTGTGACTTAAGTTGGAAATCTCTAACTCATGTTATGGAGCTAAAATGAGCGATACGGCGACAACTAATAAAGAAACACGTGGTTTTCAATCAGAAGTTAAGCAACTTCTTCATCTAATGATCCATTCTTTGTACTCGAATAAAGAGATTTTCTTACGTGAGCTAATTTCGAACGCATCAGATGCTTCTGATAAACTGCGATTCAAAGCACTTTCAAATCCTGAGCTTTATCAAGGTGATGCAGAACTCGGTGTAAAGCTTTCTTTTGATGCTGAAGCGAAAACGATAACCATCTCAGACAACGGTATTGGTATGAGCCGAGAAGATGTTATCGAGCATTTAGGTACCATTGCCAAGTCTGGTACCGCTGAATTTTTCTCTAAACTTTCAGATGAGCAGACAAAAGATTCACAACTGATTGGTCAGTTTGGCGTTGGTTTCTACTCTGCATTCATTGTTGCTGACGCGGTAACGGTACGTACTCGCGCAGCAGGTTTGAAAAGTGATGAGGCGGTTCAATGGTACTCAACGGGTGAAGGTGAATACACCATTGAGTCTATTGAAAAAGGTTCTCGTGGTACTGACATTGTTCTTCACTTACGTGAAGAAGGTGAAGAGTTCCTGTCTGAATGGCGTTTACGAGATGTGATTTCAAAATACTCAGATCATATTGGTATTCCTGTCTTCATTCAAACGCAAGAGCGTGACGATGAAGGTAAAGAAACAGGCGAGAAGAAATGGGAGCAAATCAACAAAGCTCAAGCTCTTTGGACTCGCAATAAGTCAGATATCAGTGAAGAAGAATATCAAGAGTTTTATAAACACGTTTCTCACGACTTTGCTGAGCCTTTGGTTTGGAGCCATAACAAAGTTGAAGGTAAAAACGACTACACCAGCTTGCTTTATATTCCATCTAAAGCGCCTTGGGATATGATGAACCGTGATCATAAGTCAGGTTTGAAGCTGTATGTGCAACGTGTGTTCATTATGGATGACGCAGAGCAGTTCATGCCTTCATACCTACGCTTTGTGCGTGGTTTAATAGATTCAAACGATTTACCGCTGAACGTGTCTCGTGAAATCCTACAAGACAACAAGGTGACTCAGTCACTGCGTAATGCTTGTACTAAACGTGTTCTGACTATGCTTGAGCGTATGTCGAACAACGATGAAGATAAGTACCTTTCTTTCTGGAAAGAGTTCGGCTTGGTGATGAAGGAAGGTCCAGCAGAAGACATGAGCAACAAAGAAAAAGTTGCTGGTCTACTGCGCTTTGCTTCGACTGAAAAAGACTCTGCAGAGCAGACGATTAGCTTAGCGTCATACGTTGAGCGAATGAAAGAAGGTCAGGATAAAATCTACTACCTAACGGCTGATAGCTATGCGGCAGCGAAAAACAGCCCGCACTTGGAACAGTTCAAGTCTAAAGGTATCGAAGTGATTCTGATGTACGATCGTATTGATGAATGGCTGATGAATTACTTAACAGAGTTCGACGGTAAACAGTTCCAGTCAATCACCAAAGCTGGTTTAGATTTAAGCAAGTTTGAAGATGAAGCTGAAAAAGAGAAGCACAAAGAGACAGAAGAAGAATTTAAGTCTGTTGTCGATCGCGTAAAAGAGTACTTGGGCGATCGAGTTAAAGACGTGCGTACAACCTTTAAGCTTGCTTCAACGCCTGCTGTTGTTGTGACAGATGATTTCGAAATGGGAACACAAATGGCTAAGCTTTTGGAAGCCGCGGGTCAAGCTGCTCCTGAAGTGAAGTACATCTTTGAGATCAACCCAGATCACGCAATGGTTAAACACATGGCCGATGAACCAGATGAAGAAGCGTTTGGCCGATGGGTAGAAGTCTTACTGGGTCAAGCTATGCTAGCTGAGCGTGGTTCAATGGAAGATCCTTCTCAATTCTTAGGAGCAATGAATAAGCTTCTGACTAAGGTTTAATAACTTTAGTGACGATAAAAAGCTCGCAAATGCGGGCTTTTTGTTTGAACATACGTAAAAATCGATTAACTGTATCTAAAATCGTTGATCTTAAGCAGTTTTAAAGTGGCTGATAACATTCTTTAGTCTTAGATTCGTTAGAGTCGCGTTTTTTTGTGGTAGAATGCCGCAGTGATTAGTAAACCGTGCGTTTTGCACGCCAGTTTGTGTCGGCAAACTATATTGTCTGTTATACCGAAACTTACCGTTATCTCTGGTTAGAGTATTGTGAGCTTCGGTATAAAAATTATTATCAAAAGAGGATTAAACATGCGCATCATTCTTCTAGGTGCTCCAGGTGCAGGTAAAGGCACACAAGCTCAGTTCATCATGGAAAAATACGGTATCCCACAGATTTCTACTGGTGACATGCTACGTGCTGCTATCAAAGCAGGTACAGAACTTGGCAAACAAGCAAAATCTGTAATTGATGCTGGTCAGCTAGTTTCTGATGAAATCATTCTAGGTCTTATTAAAGAGCGCATTGCTCAAGATGATTGTGAAAAAGGTTTCCTACTAGATGGCTTCCCTCGCACTATCCCTCAAGCTGATGGCCTAAAAGAAATGGGTATTGACGTCGACTACGTAATAGAATTTGACGTAGCGGACGATGTAATCGTTGAGCGTATGGCTGGTCGTCGTGCTCACCTAGCTTCAGGTCGTACTTATCATGTTGTTTACAATCCACCAAAAGTGGAAGGTAAAGATGACGTGACTGGTGAAGACCTTGTTGTTCGTGATGATGATAAAGAAGAAACAGTGCGTGCTCGTCTAGGTGTTTACCATGAGCAAACGGCTCCTCTTATTGAGTATTACGGTAAAGAAGCGGCTGCTGGTAACACTAAGTACCTTAAGTTCGATGGTACTAAGCAAGTTGCTGAAGTTAGCGCTGATATCGAAAAGGCATTAGCATAATAGCTAATACCTATTATCAAAATTTTATAGAACTTTGTTATAGTTAAGCGGCCGAAAGGTCGCTTTTTTTATATAAGTCTTAAGCCAATAAACAAAAGGACGCTATGCAAACGATAAAAAAACAAGGTGTCTTATTAGCTAACCTAGGAACACCTCAAGCTCCAACAGCTAAAGAAATTAAACGATTTTTGGCTGAGTTTCTGCACGACAAGCGTGTAGTAGATATGAGCCGATGGCTTTGGTGCCCGTTGCTGCACGGAATTATTCTTCCGATTCGTTCGCCCAAAGTGGCAAAACTGTATCAATCTATTTGGCTAGAGGAGGGATCGCCTCTGATGGTCTATTCGCAACAGCAGCGAGATAAATTGAAGTCACTGCTAAATTTACCCGTAGAGCTTGGTATGACCTATGGTCAACCAAGTTTAAGTCACGGCCTCGATCAACTCCTACAACAGGGGGTGGAAGAGGTGATCGTGTTACCTTTGTACCCTCAATATTCGTCGTCAACAACGGCTGCAGTTTTCGACGGCTTAGCCAAAGCGATAAAAAAAATACCCACTATGCCCGAGCTGACTTTCGTTCGTGATTATTACAATCACCCTCTGTATATTCAGGCATTGGCGAACAAAGTACGAGCATCGTGGCAAGAAAAAGGCCGGGGAGATTTATTGGTCTGTTCTTATCACGGCATACCTAAGCGCTACGCTGATAATGGCGATATTTATCCGATTCATTGTGCGGAAACAACGCGTTTATTAGCTCAAGAGCTTGGTCTTGATGACTCACAAGTCAGGATGACTTATCAATCTCAGTTTGGTAAAGAAGAGTGGTTGCAACCTTACACTGACGTCACAATGGAATCTCTTCCGGGAGAGGGTGTAAAAAAACTGGATATTGTCTGCCCAGCTTTCTCAGTAGATTGTTTAGAGACACTAGAAGAGATTGCAGGGGAAAATAAAGCGTTATTCATAGAGGCGGGCGGAGAAGCGTTTAATTACATTGCTTGTTTAAATGCTGATGATGAACACATTGAGATGATGAAAGCACTCATTACAGACTAGTGGGTTGTGGCTTCTAAATACGAAAGAGGACCACATTGGTGGTCCTTTTTGAATAGAGCAGGTGACTATGCCGTTTGAACTTCAGCGTTATTCTCTTCTGATGTAACTTTAATAACACCTTCAGCACCATGCATCCAGTACACCAATTTATTGGCAAATAGTAGTAGGAATACGCCAGATATCAGTGCCGTTACTGCAATACCGCTAAAAATAGCCATCGCACCGAGTTCTCCTACGTGAGAACCCACATAACCAGCAACATAGTTGGCAATTGCATTACAACCGAACCATGCACCCATCATTAGGGATGCTAAGCGTAGTGGAGCAAGTTTGGTTACTAGTGATAAGCCAATAGGTGATAAACATAATTCCCCCAATGTATGGAAGAAGAAGGCTCCAACTAACCAAAGCATGGATGTTTTTACTGTCGTATCACCACCTTGTTCCATCACTGCACCAACCATGCATAGGAAACCCAGCGCAAGGAAGAACATTGCCATTGCAAATTTAACTGG
Organism: Vibrio sp.; assembly: GCA_048259585.1. Classification (GTDB taxonomy): domain Bacteria; phylum Pseudomonadota; class Gammaproteobacteria; order Enterobacterales; family Vibrionaceae; genus Vibrio. The sequence goes on from JBLXHN010000006.1 coordinate 235,103, forward strand.
CGAGTTTGGCTCACGTTTACCCATTTTTACCCAAAGTACAGCAAGTAGAGGTGCTAATGTGATAATGAAGAATGGGTTCAATGACTGGAACCAAGCTGCAGGAACTTCAAAGCTACCAATCATACGGTTGGTGTATTCTTGAGTGTAGATGTTCATCAAGCCACCAGCTTGCTCAAAGCCAGCCCAGAAAACGATAGTGAACAAACTCATCACCAGTATCACCTTGATTCGATCCGCTTCTTCACGAGTCAATGGTTGCTTAGTTGTAGACTTTTTCTTTTCCAAATCGCGTTTTGCTGCTGGTACTTTACCAATATTACCAAGCCAAGACTGTGAAAGAGTCATCTGCATTACAAGGCTAATAAGCATACCGATACCAGCTGCAACAAAGCCAGCTTTCCAGCCGAAAGAGTTGGTCACCGAACCAGCTACGATACCCGCCAGAAGTGCACCTAGGTTAATCCCCATGTAAAAGATAGTGAAAGCACCATCACGGCGGTTATCTCCTTCTTTATATAAGTCACCGACCATCGTAGAAATGTTTGGTTTAAATAAACCGTTGCCAGTGATAAGAAGTGCTAGACCTAGGTAAAACGAATGCATGGGTTCAATACCAATAGCACTAGCGGGCATAGCTAAGGTGAATTGGCCAATAGCCATGAATGCACCGCCGATCAAAATAGAGCGACGTTGACCTAAATAATTATCCGCTAGGTAGCCACCGATAAGAGGTGTGATGTATACCAAGCCTGTGTATGTACCATAAAGATCCAAAGCGTCTCTTGTTGACCAGCCTAGGCCACCGTTAATGGTCGTGTCTGTTAGATAAAGAACCAAAATGGCGCGCATTGCATAATAGGAAAAACGCTCCCAAAGCTCTGTACTGAACAATAAAAATAGGCCTCGTGGATGGCCGAAAAACTGTTGTTGGTTTTGCATAAGGGCTACTAAAGTCATTTTTGTATTTTTGATGGCCGATATTTATACATTACTCCTAATAATGTTTCAAATTATTTAATTTCATTAATAGTTGTAAATTTTAGTGTTTAGTTCTGAATTGTTGGTTTGCAATTGAATTATTGTGCGAATTATTGGTGGTGTAATGTTATTTTTCACTATTGAATGCATTCGTGTTGTTACTTGGTTTGTTGTCAATAGATAACAGTAACTTATCAGAGTTAGTTGCCTGCAATTTAACTATTTTTTACCATTGATTCGGGCGTGCATTTTGCTTGTGCGATGATAGAAGATAGACATTAACGAATAACAGATTTACAAATGGCGTAAAATCATTCTAAAAGTCCATTGTCTCGAGTTATTGTCATGACTATGTTTGAGCATAGTGATAGGATCGCAAAAAAAGATGTGGTTAAGAATATGAAACGTTGGTATTTGTTATATTGTAAGCGTGGGGAACAGCATAGAGCGAAACTTCACTTGGAAAATCAAGGCGTTGAATGTTATTACCCAGAGGTCTCTGTTGAGAAAATTGTACGAGGTAAACGTCAGTTAGTTAGCGAGCCTCTATTTCCTTCCTACCTGTTTGTTCGTTTTGATTTTGAAATTGGTCCGACTTTCACCACGGTTCGCTCAACTCGAGGAGTTACAGACTTCGTGCGCTTTGGCGCTCAGCCACAAGAGCTGCAAGGTGACCTGATTTATGATTTAAAGCAGTTGGATAACAGTAAGCAAAGTCAGTGCGTATCAACTATTCCAACCAAAGGGCAAGTTATCAAAGTCACGGGCGGACAGTTTTCTGGGATTGAGGCGATATATCAGGAAGCGGATGGAGAGAAACGCTCTATGATGTTGATTAAGCTGATTAATCAGCCCGTCGTTATGAGTATCGATAATAAAAACTTAGAACTTAAGTAAATAAAAAGGCGCCAACGGCGCCTTTTCTGTGTTTGAAGTTTAGTAAGCTTCGTTATGTACTGCTTTTACTGCACGGCCCGATGGGTCGATACAGTTCTGGAATGACTCATCCCACTCAATGGCTTTAGCGGATGAACAAGCAACAGACGGGCCGCCAGGGACACATTTTGCTGCTGACTCAAGCGGAAACAGCTCTTCGAAAATTTCACGATACACATAGCCTTCTTTCGTTGTTGGCGTGTTGTATGGGAAACGGAACTTTGCTGTCTCCATTTGTTGATCGGTCACTTTTGCTTCCGCGGTCGCTTTAAGTGTGTCGATCCAATCGTAACCAACCCCATCAGAGAACTGCTCTTTTTGACGCCATGCAATTGATTCTGGTAGGTAGTGTTCAAAACATTCACGAAGAATGTGTTTTTCCATCTTACCGTTGCCACACATTTTATCTGCTGGGTTTAAGCGCATTGCTACATCAATGAACTCTTTATCCAAGAATGGGACGCGACCCTCAACACCCCACGCCGCAAGTGATTTGTTGGCTCGGGCACAGTCAAACATGTTTAACGCCAGCAGTTTACGTACCGTTTCCTCATGGAATTCTTGCGCGTTTGGTGCTTTGTGGAAATATAAGTAGCCACCAAAGATTTCATCAGCACCTTCGCCAGAAAGAACCATCTTGATGCCCATTGCTTTGATCTTTCGACCCATCAAGAACATCGGTGTAGAAGCTCGAATCGTCGTTACGTCATAAGTTTCGATATGGTAAATAACGTCACGAATGGCATCAAGGCCCTCTTGAATCGTATATGTCATTTCATGGTGAACCGTACCGATTTTTTCAGCGACTTCACGTGCTGCTTTAAGATCTGGAGCACCTTCTAAACCAACAGCGAAAGAGTGAAGTTGTGGCCACCATGCAGCGGATTTCTCATCATCTTCAATACGCATTGCAGCAAAACGTTTAGCAACTGCAGAAGTAATAGAAGAGTCTAAGCCACCAGATAGTAATACGCCGTATGGAACATCGGTCATAAGTTGACGTTTAACTGCTGCTTCTAGAGCTGCTGTTAGCTCTTCTTTGCTGGTGGTGTTACCGCTTACAGCTGCGTATTCGTTCCAGTCACGAACGTAATAACGTTGTGGTTCTGCGTCTTGAGAGCTGTAGTAGCTACCTGGAGGGAACTCACTGATGCTTTTACAAACAGGCACTAACGCTTTCATTTCAGATGCCACGTAGTAGTTACCGTGTTCATCTTGGCCTTGATAGAGCGGAATAATACCGATATGGTCACGACCAACTAAGAATTGATCTTTTTCTTCATCGTAAAGAACAAAAGCAAAGATGCCGTTCAGTTCTTCTAGTAGATCCACGCCTTTATCTTGGTATAGAGCAAGGATAACTTCACAATCTGAGTCTGTTTGGAAGTCGTACTTGCCTTCGTAGCGAGCGCGGATTTCTTTGTGGTTATAGATTTCACCATTTACTGCAAGGATTAGTTTCTTATCAGGGCTGTATAGGGGTTGCGCTCCGCTATTCAAACCAACAATTGCTAGGCGTTCGTGCGCTAAAATCGCTCGGTCTGATGCGTAGATACCGGACCAATCGGGGCCACGGTGGCGAAGCTTTTTTGACATTTCCAATGCCAATGGACGTAGTGCGGCAGCATCACTTTTAATGTCCAAGATACCAAATACAGAACACATACAACTTCCTTTAGTAAACAGTTTTTAATTAGATGGATTCAATTTGCCAGTTTGGTTAAAAAAAACAACCCATAAATAGGAAATAATTCAAACAAACCTCTCTATGGTGAATTTTATTTAATTGATAGGTGTAATTTGTAAATGAAGTTTAATTATTGGTGGAAAAAGCAACGATTATTAATGGAAAAGGAGCAATAAGTGCTCCTTTTAAAAAGTTATATGCCTAGTGTTTAATAAATTCAGGTTTTAATTGCTCACAAACGTGACGAGCAAAACCAGAACCAGCTTCTCGATAAATGTTAAATGCAGCATGGGCCCCTTTTTCTATGAGAATGTCTAACTGGTCCGGGTACTCAGCAATCGCTGCGATTTGTCCCTGATAGCTACGTTTTTGTAGTTGCTCCAGTGCTATGCGGTTAGCTTGATGATGGGGCATGGCTAGCAGGACCATCTTTACGTTCGCGGTATCGAGTATTCTCTCCCAAAAATCAGGGTCTGTGGCATCTCCGGAAATGACATTTCTGCCTTCAGCAACATGTCGTTGTGCCGCTTCCTCTCGCAGTTCAACGCCTAAGCAGATTTTCCCGTAACGAGAGTGAAACTCTTCATAAGCTCCCGTCCCTATTCGGCCCATACCTAGGACTAACACTTGTGCATGTCCTGGATTAATACGTTTATCGCGCTTGTTTAGATTCTCTGTGGCTTGATCTTTGAGCCAACGTGCCGAGTATTGATAAATCTCGTGTCCTTTGCGCACGATAGGTGCTGTGACTATAAATGACAGTGGTACTGAAATAGCTAAAGCGACGAGTATATCGCCCGATAACCAGCCCATCTTAAATGCCAGTCCACCGACAATAAGTCCAAATTCACTAAAGTTGAAAAGCGACAGTGTAGCCAGAAGTGAAGTCCGTACTCTGAAACGGAACTTGTTGAGAACAACGAAGTACAGTAAGCCTTTGATTGGCAGAAGTAGTAAGAGCAGTACCGCTAAGAGAAAACCTGTCACTGTTGGCTGTTCTGATAATCCAATATTGAGGAAGAAGCAGACCAAAAACAATTCTTTCATATTGAATAGTGACTTTGATAGCTCTGATGCTTTTTTGTGTCCAGCTAGCATCATGCCAAGCACAATTGCGCCGAGATCAGGTTTAACGCCAACAAGTTCAAATAATCCAGCCCCCACGACGAGAGCAAAAAAGATTCCAGCGAGTACTAACATTTCACCATGACCGACCCAGTCAAGAATTTTAAAGAAGACCGGGCGTAACAAGGGAAGAGCAAATAGGGCTATCGCATACCATTCAGGAAGCTTTCCTGTTGATGCCGTAAGGAACACTACAGCGAAAATATCTTGCATGACAAGAATACCAATGGCGATGGTGCCATAGGTCGCACTCATTTCCCCTTTTTCCTGGAGTGATTTTACGGCAAAAACCGTACTAGAAAAGGAGAGGGCAAAGCCCAGTAATACAATACTTGATAATGGAACGGTCGCCAGACTATCCAAGCCTAAGAATTTAAAACAGAGTAAAGCGAGACTAAATGCCAGCGTCGACAATAGGTTATGTATTGTCGAACCAGCCCAAATCTCTTTGGATAATAAGGTCTTGATATCGAGTTTTAGACCAATAGTAAATAGAAGCAGCGTAACCCCAAGGTCTGCCAATACCGAAATCGTATCGTTAGATTGAAAACCTGTTGCATGTAGGGCAAAACCAGCAAGGAGAAATCCAACCAATGGAGGAAGGTGGCACTTTAAAGCGATAAAACCTGCGAGGAATGCAGTTGATATTAGAATAATTTCCATTCGAGCCTGTTAGTTTTTATTTTAGTGAGTTGTATTTGCTTCGGCAGTCTATAAAAAAGCTGCGCCAGTAAATGAGCGCAGCTTTGTAGTATAAAGCAACAAATTGCCTATAACCAATTGAGATAGGCTAGTTTTCTAGTAATTTTTGTAACAAGACACCGTTTAGCATTGCACGCTTTATCATCGCGAAAGCGCTTAATGTTGGTTGTTTGTCTAATAAAGAAGGCACAATGGGTAATTGTTCATGGAACGATTTAAGTGACTGGTTTTGTACATTGCGAAGTATCGCTGGAAATAGAATCTCTTTTGCCTCAGTTACAGCCCCGGCAATGATGACTTTTTGTGGGTTGAACAGGTTGATGGTAATTGCGATCGCTTTACCCAGTTGATTACCCACTCTCACTAAAGCTTGTTTGGATAGTTCATCACCATGATTGGCATGCTGACAGATATCATTAATGGTGATGAAATCAAGATCCATCAGCGATGATTCATAGCCTTGTTTGATAAGCTTTTTAACTCGATTAACAATGGCCGGGTTTGCTGCAACTGTTTCTAAACAACCAAAGTTGCCACATTGACACTGTTCTCCTAGTGGGTCGATTTGAATGTGGCCAATTTCGCCAACATTACGATTAAATCCTAGGAAAACTTGACCATTTACAATAATACCGGCACCCGTACCACGGTGAACGCTAACTAAAATTGAATCCTGGCAATCTTGACTTGCTCCAAAATAATGTTCGGCAAGCGCCATGCCCCTAACATCATTACCAACGAAACATTCAACATCGAAATTTTCTTTGATGATTTCGCCCAGCGTGAAACTGTTAACTTCAATATTAGGCATGTATTCAACAACACCTAACTCTGGGTTTACTAATCCAGGCAAAGCGACACCAATCGCAATAAGCTGACCGATAAGGGCTTCGTGTTCGGAAATAAAGTCTCGTATAAAGCCTACCAACCCGTCGACAAGCTCAGGTTGGTTGATGTAGTCGAAATCGTGATGAGAGGACGCTAGTTCAATACCCGCTAAGTTGAATAAGCTCAACTGGATATAGTCACGACCCAAACGAACTGCGACAGAATGGAAAGGGTCAACTTCGGTGGTCAAAGAAATAGCTCTTCGACCACCGGTTGATGCTTGTTGAGCGACCTCTTTAATTAGGCCGCGCTCTAAAAGTTGGCGGGTTATCTTCGTGACACTTGCGGGTGCAAGTTGGCTCACATCGGCAACTTGGATTCGAGAAATAGGCCCTTGTTGGTCTATTAATCGATATACTGCAGCACTATTTAGCTGCTTAACTAGATCTACGTTACCTATCTGTCCGCCATTCATTATTAACTTTGCTCGTATTTTCCGTTAACTACTGTCGCCTTAACATTGAAATCACGATCAAAAACAGTCAGGTTGGCAGTCATGCCTTTTTTAACGCGACCCAATTTATGGTCAATCCCAATTGCTTTTGCTGGATACAAAGTAGCCATTCGTAATGCTTCATCTAAGGCGATGCCAACATGCTCAACCGTATTTTGAACTGCTTCAATCATTGTTAAGGCTGAGCCACCAAGTGTACCGTTTTCATCAACACACTTACCATCTCGGTAATATACTTTCTTACCGACAAAAATAAAGTAATCCATCTCAGCACCTGCAGGAGCTGTGGCATCTGTCACTAATACGAGCTTTTCGCCTTTGATTTTATGAGCAATTCGGATGTTTGCGTAATCAACATGGAATCCATCCGCAATAATACCGGCGTAAACTTCTGGTGTGTCGTAAATCGCACCTACAACACCAGGTTCTCTGCCTTGCATCGGTGTCATCGCATTGAAAAGGTGAGTGGCAAAAGTAATTCCAGATTCAAAGCCTTGTCGAGCTTCTTGATAAGTAGCATTGGTGTGACCGATGGAAACCACGATACCAGCCTTAGCCAATTTTTCAATGTGCTCTGGGTTATTTAACTCTGGAGCTAAAGTCACTTTGGCGATGACATCACTGTTGTTGCAAATCGTATTGATCATGACTTCATCAGAGTTGCGAATAAAGTCAACGCTATGAATGCCTTTTTTTTCTACATTTAGATAAGGTCCTTCTAAATGGAGACCAAGCGAGTGGTTGCTATACTTACTTTGGTATTCACGCTCAGCTTTGATCGCTTGCTGCATATCTTCGTCTGACGAGGTGATCAAGGTTGGCAGAAAGCTAGTACAGCCTGATTTTAGATTAGCTAAATGCATTGTATGGATAGTTTCTGCGGTGATTTCGTCGTTCAACATCACACCACCACATCCGTTCAACTGTAGGTCGATGAAGCCTGGGCTAAGGTTGGCTCCGTTTAGGTCTATAGTTTCTATATTTTCAGGGAGTTGTTCTTCCAGGTAAATGGCATCAATTTTATCTTCATTGATGATTACAGCATGGCCAGATAGTACATCGCTGCTAGTGTAAACCTTACAGTTAGTTAGTGCGTACATAATTAACGAATCCTCGTCGACAGACATTTTATAAATTTAGGTGCGATACAGTGTTTTTGCCTAATTTGAAAGTATGGAAACGATACGTTCGGAGGACTTACGTTATATCGCAAATTATCTTTTTATAAATTTGTCACCAAAGAGGTGACAAATTGGAAAAATCGCGCTTTGCTTTAGTTGTGCTTCTCGTTAGTCGATTTTGGTTACTCTCGTAGTAAACACTAATAATACATACTACTTTTGATGAGTCATAATGATAAATACTAACGGGTATTTGTTGTTTTTTTATATTGTAAAATAAGTTTTATGATCTCGCTAGCAAAAACCTCGTATTCCGAGCGTTTCGAGTGATTGTGATCACAATTGATGAGCTTTTAATTTGCGGGGCAAAATTAATGTCATACACTGAACAGGACTAAATTGGGCGACTAAAATAAGTATGCCACATATACAAAAATCCTATAGGGGGAACTAAAGGTGAATATTCTTGGATATGCGCAAAAGTTAGGTAAAGCTTTGATGCTACCTATCGCAACGCTTCCTGTTGCTGCGATCTTATTACGCTTAGGTCAAGGTGACCTATTAGACATTCCATTTATGGCCCAAGCGGGTGGGGCTATTTTTGATCAACTACCACTTTTATTTGGTCTAGGTATCGCGATCGGTCTTTCTAAGGACGGTTCAGGTGCTGCAGGCCTAGCTGGCGCGGTTGCTTATTTCGTACTGACTGCAACAGCAAAAACAATTGATCCTGCAATCAACATGTCATTCTTTGGTGGTATCTTTGCAGGTATCATTGCTGGTCATGCTTACAATGCATTTCACGCCACTCGTCTACCTGAATGGTTAGCGTTCTTCTCTGGTAAGCGTCTAGTACCTATTATGGCCGGTCTGTTTGCATTAGTTGCAGGTGCTATTTCAGGTGTTGTATGGCCAAGCATCCAAGGCGGTCTTGATACTCTAGCTCACGCAGTATCGACTTCTGGTTCTGTAGGTCAATTTGTTTACGGTACTCTGAACCGTGCACTAATTCCTGTAGGTCTGCACCACGTTCTGAACTCATACTTCTGGTTCGGTATGGGTACATGTCAGGAAATCGTAGTTTCAGGTGCTCACGCAGCTGGTCAAGCTCTGCCTGCATTACAAAAACTTTGTGTGGATCCATCTATTGCTAAAGCTCTAGTGGTTGGTCAAGAGCACACATTTAACTTCCAAAATGCAGTAAACCCTGAGATCACAGCGGTTGTTAAAGAAGTCACTGAAACGATGAAATCTGGCGACCTACACCGTTTCTTCGGTGGCGATAAGAGCGCTGGTGTATTCATGAACGGTTTCTTCCCAATCATGATGTTTGGTCTACCTGGTGCAGCACTAGCAATGTACTTTGCAGCGCCTGCAGAGAAACGTCACCAAGTTGGTGGTGCACTATTCTCAGTAGCATTCTGTTCATTCCTAACGGGTATTACAGAGCCACTAGAATTCATGTTTGTGTTCCTAGCTCCAGCACTATACGCAATGCACGCAGTATTTACGGGTCTTGCACTCGTTGTTGCTAACATGTTTGGTACGCTACACGGCTTTGGTTTCTCTGCTGGTCTTATTGACTTTGCGTTGAACTGGGGTCTTGCAACTAAACCTCTAACGCTACTGATCATCGGTCTAGGCTTCTTCGCTCTATACTTCTTCACATTCACATTCGCAATCCGCACTTTCAACTTGAAGTCGCCAGGTCGTGAAGATGATGATGAAGAAAGTTCAGCAGCTCCAGCTGCCTCTTCAAGCGCAGACAAAGGTGACCTTGCTCGTCAATACCTAAAAGCTCTAGGTGGTCATGAAAACTTAACTACGATTGATGCTTGTATCACTCGTCTACGTCTAACACTGAAAGATCGTTCAGTAGCTGACGAAGCTGTACTGAAAAAACTAGGTGCAAAAGGTGTTGTTAAGCTTGGCGAAAACAACCTTCAAGTTATCCTAGGTCCACTGGCAGAGATTGTTGCTGGTGAGATGAAAGCAATCAGTTCTTCTGAAGATTTATCAGGTGTAAAACTACCTTAAGCACTATCGCTATATAGTCCTTATAGAAGCCTTCGCGTTAAGCGGAGGCTTTTTTATGTAGGACGTTGGCTATAGAACAGTCTAAGTGATGATTAATTCGCGAGAAAACCGCAGTTTTTATTGTGAAATTGTCCAGAATTGTGGATCATTGACAGCAATGTTTCTGTAACTAGTGGCTAATTTGGCCCAGACAGGAAAAATTTCTGCCAGTATTAAATTATTTTTGAGGTGCTATAGATGAGTGAAGCTGAGGCTCGTCCATCAAACTTCATTCGCCAAATCATTGATAAAGATTTAGCGGATGGTAAACACACTAGCGTGCATACTCGTTTTCCGCCAGAGCCAAACGGTTATCTGCATATCGGTCACGCAAAGTCTATTTGTTTGAATTTTGGAATCGCTCAAGACTATCAGGGCCAGTGTAATTTACGCTTCGATGATACAAACCCAGAAAAAGAAGATATTGAGTACGTTGATTCAATTAAGAAAGATGTATCTTGGTTAGGGTTTGAATGGTCTGGTGATATTTGCTATTCGTCTGATTACTTTGACAAGTTATATGAATATGCCTTGGAGTTGATCAATAAAGGCTTAGCTTACGTTGAAGAGTTAACGCCAGATCAAATCCGCGAATATCGTGGTACCTTGACAGAGGCTGGGAAACACAGCCCATACCGTGACCGCTCTGTTGAAGAAAACTTAGCTCTGTTTGAGAAAATGAGATCGGGTGGTTTCAAAGAGGGTGAAGCTTGTCTACGTGCGAAAATTGATATGTCTTCATCATTTATGGTACTGCGCGATCCAGTGATTTACCGTGTCCGCTTTGCAGAGCATCACCAAACTGGTGATAAATGGTGCATCTATCCAATGTACGACTTCACGCATTGTATTTCTGATGCGCTAGAAGGTATTACTCACTCGCTATGTACTCTAGAGTTCCAAGATAACCGCCGTTTATATGACTGGGTATTGGATAACATTACGATTGATTGTCATCCTCGCCAGTATGAGTTCAGTCGTTTGAATCTAGAATATACGGTGATGTCTAAGCGTAAACTCAATCAACTAGTGACTGAAAAACTGGTTAATGGTTGGGATGATCCGCGTATGCCAACGATTTCTGGTTTACGTCGTCGTGGCTTTACGTCAGCTTCAATTCGTGAGTTCTGTAAACGTATTGGTGTGACCAAGCAAGACAATATGATTGAGTTTAGTTCTCTAGAGTCTTGTATTCGTGATGACTTAAACAACAATGCACCACGTGCAATGGCGGTTTTAGACCCGGTCAAAATAGTGATTGAAAACTACGATGCAGATCGCGTAGAAGCGCTGAACATTGCCAATCACCCGAATAAACCTGAGATGGGCTCCCGTGAGGTTCCATTCACGCGTGAAGTATGGATTGAACGAGAAGATTTCCGTGAAGAAGCAAACAAGAAGTACAAGCGTTTGGTTCTAGGTAAAGAAGTACGTCTGCGTGGTGCTTATGTCATCAAAGCCGAGCGAATTGAAAAAGATCAAGACGGAAACATCACAACAATTTACTGTTCATACGATCCTGCAACTCTGGGCAAAAACCCTGAAGATGGTCGTAAAGTGAAAGGTGTGATTCACTGGGTTTCTGCGGATAAAGGTTTACCTGCTGAGTTCCGTATATACGATCGCTTGTTTACCGTTCCAAACCCAGCGGCTGCCGACGATTTTGCTGCAACCATTAATCCAGAATCTTTAGTTAAGGTGAAGGGTTATGTTGAGCCAAGCCTGCAAACGGCTGAAGCAGAAGCGGGCTACCAGTTTGAACGTATGGGTTATTTCTGTGCCGACAACAAAGATTCAACGCCGGAATCTCTAGTGTTTAACCGTACAGTTGGCCTGCGTGATACATGGGCTAAGATTGAATCCGCGTAAGCATCCTATTTAATGAAAATGTTAAAAGCCGGCGTAAAGCTGGCTTTTATTTTTTTGAATGGTCATTATGTGAAGTATCGGTGAGTGTAATTAGTGTGAGCTTGCTGCGATTATTGCGGTGCGGACACATTTTTTAGTTTCAGTGCTATAGTTTTGCTCCTCTTATCCGATATATTTAACAGATTGTTATTTTAATTAATTTTAAGCACCTAGCTGAGCCTTATATGCGTCAATTTTTCAAGCGACTGTTATTGCCAATTGCTCTAGTAGCCGTGACTCAGACTTCAATCGTTAGTGCAGAAAGTATTCGCCTCATCGGTCCTAGTGGTGAGGTTCAATCATCACCACAGTTTAGTAGCGATATTGTTCGTAACTCTAGCTCACGTAACGAGCCTTCTCGAGTGATTGGCCCTACCTCGAATAGTGATACGTTATGGTCAATTGCGACTCGTATTCGCCCTTCAACTCAGGTATCCGTTCAACAAACGTTACTCGCTATTTACCGCTTGAATCCACAAGCATTCGAAAATCAAAATATCCATAGCTTACTTCCTGGTAGTACTTTACGTATACCTTCTCTCGAGCAAGTAAGCAGCGTTTCTACACAAGAAGCTGTCAATGTTATGGCAGCCCATCAGGCTCGACTTAATCAGCAACCGTCAGTAAACACCTCGCCTTCGGTTAAGCAGGAAGTCGTTTCGACGCCAGTCAAGCCAGAAGCACCAAAGGCTGAGCAAACATCAGAAACATCGGTTGTTGCCAAGCCAGAACCAGTCCCAGCCTTAGAGAAAACAACGCCTTCTGAGGCCACTGGTTCAGATAGTGAAATTCAAGCGTTAGAAGAAAAAAACCATCGATTGAGATTGATGCTTGCAGAAGTTCAAACTGAAGTTAGTGGACTTAAACAAGAGCTTGGTGACGAAAATCGAATTCGTTCAGAAGTAGAAAAGCTGCTGGCAGAAGAGCGAATGAAACGTGAAGAGAACCAACGTTTAGCTCCCTCTCAGCTTGATCAACTATTGTCTAATGGATGGGTTGTTGCAGGTTTAGCGCTTATTCCAGGTCTGTTAATCGCTTTGTTGGTCATGCTGTTCCTTGGTCGACGTTCTAGCTCCAATACGCAACAAGATATTAGTCAGACCCCAATGAATGCCGTTCCTGATGCGTCTGTTGCTCCTATTATTCCGGCAGAACAAAGTTTAGATGACCTTGATGAAGAGTTGCTGCTAGATGATGATTTGTTTGGCAGTATGGATGACGGTGAGTCGTTATTTGCAGAAGATAACGATAAACAAGAAGAAGATAAGCAAGAAGAACAACCCAACCTCAGTGAAGATGAAAACTTCGGATTTGATGATGCAGATCTGGATTTTGATTTAGAAGGTGAAGATGGTGAAGATCTTTTTGCTGCGATTGATGATTCGGGTGATTTAGATACTGATTTCACGGATTCACTGTCAAGCAGTAGTGGCATTAGTGTTAGCGGTGAAGAGAAAGCGCTTGGTCTTGAAGAGATGGAGCGTGCGCTCGATGAAGTGTCAGAGAATGATGATGAGGACGATGACGTTGGGTTTGATTTGTCTGATGACGGTGACATGTCACAAGAAGACATTGAAACCTTATTAACCTCAGATGAAGATTCCGAAGAACTAGAATCCCCAACGTTAGATCAATCGCTGTTAGATGAGCTTTTTTCCCAACAAGACGATGACGATGATACTGAAGATTTATTAAATTTTGACAGTTTGTTAGATGATGACTCAGAAGCTGGCGAAGATTCTAAAACGGAAGGTGATGATAATCTAGCGACCAGTTTTGCCTCAGATGAAGAACTTGATGATCTGTTTGCTAACATTGAAGCGCAAGCGGACCTTGATCAACTTGAAGCAAATTCAAAAGATGAATCAGCTTTATTGGAAGAACCTCTTGATGATTCACTTTTTGATCTTGAAGACACCGCATTACTCGACGAGCTTGTTACTAACGACACCCTAGAGAATGAACTTGATGCCACAGACGATGACATTATGTCAGAGTTGGATGAATTATTAGATGAGTCCGAACAGTCCGGTATTCCAGAGTTTGATGAGAATAGTACTGACTTACTCGATGAGTTCGTTGGCGAGTTAAGTGAGGATCCTGAAGGCTATGATAGCTTCTTATCAGAAACCGAAGATGAGCAAGAGAAGGATGAAGGCTTAGAGTTATTCGATGAGTTGTTAGATATTGAAAAATCGAGCTCTGAACAAGACCAAGACTTTAACAGTAAAAACTTTATTGATGATCTGATTAATAATGCACCGGAAAGTGACCCACTGCTTGATGAAGACGATTTTGATTTAAGTTCTGACCTAGATGAGTCATTTACAGATGATGAGTTTGATTTTAATCCTGAAATTGAAGGGTTAGATAAAGAATCTGACGTCGATACACTCGTTGAATCCTCTGAAGTCTCTGAAGAAGCAAAATCGGAATCGGCATCCACTGACGTTCCAGAAGAAGTCATAGCGAATGAGTTTGGAATCCCTCAAGATGATGACTGGGTTTTTGACGAAGAAGACGCTTTAGCGGATTCGGAAACGGTGGCTGAAGCGCCTGAAGCGGCAACTGAAGAACAACTGTCAGTAGAAGAACTTCAACAGCCCGAGGAAGACGTCACCGCAGAAGAAGCGAATGATGAATCCGCAGACATCGCTGCTGAGTTTGATGATGTAGAGCTGCCGGAATACACCGAAGAAGATGCATTAGCGGATTTGGAAACGGTGGCTGAAGCGCCTGAAGTGGCAGCCGAAGAACAGCTGTCAGTAGAAGGGCCTCAACAGCCCGAGGAAGACGTCACCGCAGAAGAAGCGAGTGATGAATCCGAAGACATCGCTGCTGACTTTGATGATGTAGAGTTTCCGGAATACACCGAAGAAGATGCATTAGCGGATTCGGAAACGGTGGCTGAAGCGCCTGAAGCGGTAGCCGAAGAACAGCTGTCAGTAGAAGAGCCTCAACAGCCCGAGGAAAACGTCACCGCAGAAGAAGCGAATGATGAATCCGAAGACATCGCTGCCGAGTTTGATGATGTAGAGCTTCCGGAATACACCGAAGAAGATGCATTAGCGGATTCTGATGCTGTAACCGGTGAAAACGATGCTCCTGTTGCCGAAGATGCACTTGTTGAATTCGACGATCTGGACCTTCCTGAGTACACTGAAGATGATGCGTTAGTCGATTCCGAAATAGTAGAACAAGACTCAGATGATGAGGAACTTGTTGCTAAGAATGAAGTTAATCTCACTGATATTGCTAAACAAGAGTTCGATGAGCAGGCTCTTTCGGACTGGCTTTCAGAAGACGATGAGCAAAGCGCAAGTTTTGATTTTGATAAGCCTATCGACCCTCAATCGATCGACAGTGCAGGGATGGATATTGAGGCCATGCTTGAAGTCGGCGGTGAAGACTGGAATGGTTTCAACTTAACGCCTGACCAACAAGCGACAATTTCTGATGAAGTTCCAGAAGCTGAGCGAGATGTCTGGCAACCTGAAAATCAGGTTCAGGAGCCAGAGGTCGCTGAAGAAAATTGGGGCAGTCAGGATGTATTTGAAGAGTTTGATCCTTCAACCAGCCAGTTTATGACCATCGATGAGCTAATGGCTCAAACCGAGCTTGATGATGGTGAGTCTTTAAATCTTGATGAAGAAGAACTAAAACTCGATGTGGGTCTAAATGAGTTCCCTGATGTGATTGGTGATGTTTCCGATTTTGATGTCGATAACAATGCTGAAGCCGCGAGTAAGCTAGATTTAGCCAAGATTTACATTGAAATGAATGATGATAAAGGCGCTATCAAGCTGCTTGAAGAGGCTATCGTGGATGGAAGTGATGACATCCGCCAACAAGCCAAGCACTTAATCGACGTCATTAATGGACGAGCGTAATTAAATAGATAGGGGGAGCTTTAAGCTCCCCTGAGTTTTTTGACCATTAGAAATGTAGCGCAATTGATATTATACTGCCCGCCCCTGGGGTTTGGTGGCCCTAGGTCTACAAGCCCCAGAGAGAGTAACAAATGATGAGAATTGCGTTGGGTATTGAGTATGATGGCACTCATTACTTTGGTTGGCAGCGACAAAGAGAAGTTGCTAGCGTTCAACAAGAGCTAGAAAAAGCACTATCGATCATTGCCAATCATCCAGTTGAAGTTCAATGTGCGGGGCGTACAGACGCTGGAGTGCATGGGACAGGGCAAGTGGTCCACTTCGATACAACCGCTACGCGAAAAATGGTTGCGTGGACAATGGGTGCTAACGCTAATTTGCCGAAAGATATCGCTGTGCGTTGGGCCAAAGAAGTCCCCGAGGAATTTCATGCGCGTTTTACTGCCACAGCGCGTCGTTATCGGTATGTCATTTATAATCACGCATACCGTCCTGGTATCTTGTCATCAGGTGTTAGTCATTACCATGGTGAGTTAGATGCAGAGAAGATGCATCAGGCCGGACAGTACCTCTTAGGTGAGAATGACTTCACTTCTTTTAGAGCTGCGCATTGTCAGTCACGTAGTCCTTGGCGTAATATCATGCACTTAAACGTCACTCGCCACGAACGATATGTAGTGATTGATATTAAAGCTAATGCTTTTGTACATCACATGGTAAGAAATATTACCGGCAGTTTAATCGCTGTTGGTCGTGGAGAAAAACAACCGGAATGGATTGAGTGGTTACTTGCTGAAAAAAAACGAGATTTAGCAGGGGCTACAGCCAAAGCAGAAGGTTTGTATTTGGTTGATGTGGATTACCCTGCGGAGTTTGAGTTACCACAACCGCCACTTGGGCCACTTTTCTTACCTGATAATTTGAACTAATTTGTAGTAATTGGCTCAAAAAATTAAAGGATTACGTGTGTTAAACGAGTTCAAAAAATAGGTACAACCAGTTTTTTGTCTACAGTTTGCATTTTCTATGCTTTAATCCACACGCGTTTTTGTCGAATTTAAATCTTTCGCACTAGGCGGAAGGTTCAGAAAGTAAAAGGTCTTCTATGAGTTGGCTTGAAAAGATTTTAGAAAAAAGCAACATAGTACACTCGCGTAAAGCTTCTATTCCTGAAGGTGTATGGACGAAGTGTACTTCTTGTGAACAAGTACTCTACCACGCTGAATTAGAGCGTAATCTCGAAGTTTGTCCAAAGTGTAATCACCACATGCGTATGAAAGCGCGTCGTCGTCTTGAAACTTTCTTGGATGAAGCTAATCGTCAAGAGATTGCAAACGAGCTTGAGCCGCAAGATAAGCTGAAGTTTAAAGATTCAAAACGCTATAAAGAACGTATAGCTGCAGCACAAAAAAGCAGTGGCGAAAAAGATGCACTCATCGTTATGAATGGTGAACTGCATGGCATCCCTCTCGTTGCTTGTGCATTTGAATTCTCATTCATGGGCGGCTCTATGGGATCTGTTGTCGGTGCTCGTTTTGTTCGCGCTGTTGAATCGGCAATTGAAAGAAACTGCGGTTTAGTCTGTTTCTCTGCAAGTGGTGGTGCTCGTATGCAAGAGGCGTTAATGTCTCTGATGCAGATGGCAAAAACCAGTGCAGCGCTAGAGCGTCTTTCTAATAAAGGCTTGCCATTCATTTCGGTAATGACAGACCCAACGATGGGTGGCGTCTCTGCAAGTTTGGCGATGTTAGGTGATGTGAACATCGGTGAACCGAAAGCATTGATCGGTTTTGCTGGGCGTCGTGTTATCGAACAAACGGTTCGTGAAGACTTGCCAGAAGGTTTCCAGCGTAGTGAGTTCCTGCTAGAACACGGTGCTATCGATATGATCGTTGATCGTCGTGAAATGCGTCAACGTGTTGCTGGTTTACTTGCTAAGATGACAAATCAGAAGTCGCCTCTAGTAGTTTCTGTGAACGATGCGCCACAGGAAGAACCATATTCAGTACCAGAAGCGGACAAAAAAGGGTAAAGTAGTCGCTAACAAAACCAAATATAACAATGGTTACAGGTTAGATGAAGTACAACCCAATTCCTCAAGCCACATCCCCACTGTCGATGTGGCTTGATTATTTAACTCATATCCACACATCTGCTATCGATTTAGGTCTAGATCGTGTTCAAGCAGTTGCTACCAAAGCCTTTCTTATCAAGCCAGCTCCGACAGTCATCACTGTTGCAGGTACAAATGGCAAAGGTTCCACCTGTGCTTTAATGGAAAGCATTCTTCTTGACGCCGGTTACTCGGTGGGCGTTTATAGTTCTCCTCATTTGATTCGTTATAACGAGCGCGTCCGCATCAATGGTGAAGATGCGGCTGATGAGCAGCACACAGAAGCCTTTGCTTATATCGAGCAAATCCGTGGCGATATTAGCCTGAGCTTTTTTGAATTTGGGACACTGGCTGCACTACGTATTTTCCAAACTGAGAAGGTCGATGTTGTCCTACTCGAAGTTGGTCTTGGCGGACGTTTAGATGCCACTAATGTTGTTGAGCATGATGTGTCAGTGATTACTAGCTTAGCCGTGGACCACGTTGATTGGCTCGGAGATGACATCAATGTTATCGGCTTTGAAAAGGCGGGGATTTTCCGTTCAGGCAAACCAGCGATTTGTGGACAGCCTAAGCCACCTTCAACCGTTGCAGCTCATTCTGACGACATTGGTGCAGACTTTTATCAGGTCGGCATTCAATTCGATTATGAAAAAATTTCAGACAATTTGTGGAAGTGGCACAGCGGGCCGTTTGAGCTTACTGACCTGCCCATTCCTGCTTTTCCTCTTGCTAATGCGGCAACAGCTCTTATGGCATTAGGTGCTTCAGGGTTAGAGGTGAGTGATATCAATATAGTTGAGGGGCTACGTAAGGCGACACTGGCTGGTCGTATGCAGATCCTTAACAATCAACCAACCATTATTTTGGATGTGGCGCATAATCCTCATTCTGCTGAATATCTCACATCCCAAATTACCCAGCGCTATTCGAATCGCAGTGTGCACATGGTTATCGGCATGCTGCATGACAAAGACATTGAAGCAACACTTGAAGCATTGAAGCCTGTGGTCGATAACTGGTATCCGGCCTCTCTATCGGGCGACAGAGCCGCATTGGCCTCTGAATTATGTCAGTACCTTGGGGAGGAACAAACCGAATTCTCCAATCCTGTTACGGCATTTGAAAGTGCGTTGACATGTGTACAGCCGGAAGATGTCATAGTTGTTGCTGGGTCATTCCATACGGTCGGCGAAGTGCTTGAGCACTGGAAAAATAAAGGAGAATAAATGGCAAGTAAATTTCAAAGCCGTTTAGTAGGTACTGTTATCTTGGTTGCGATTGGCGTGATTGTTTTACCAGATGTTCTTGATGGTAAAAAAATGCATTACCAGGAAGACATGACCAGTATTCCAATTAAGCCCGAGCTGAACAGTGATGTAGAGAAGTTTGAAATTCTTGATCCAGTAGAGGATCAAGTGACGTTACCCGAATCTCCGGTCACCGCAACACAAGAAGCTTCACAAGCGTCAGAAGCTACTGCTGAGCCTGTTCAAATCGTGGTCAAAGATGTCGCTGAGAAGAATGAATATCAGGATAGTGCGTGGATCATTCAATTGATGGCTTTAAAGAATGCCGAAAATGCAGTAACGGTCGTCAATGATCTAAAGAAACGAGGTTATCAAGCTCATACTAAGCAAGAAAATGGCTTCACCCGAGTAATCATCGGACCAGATGTTTCTAAAACGAAGCTTGAGCGACAACTACTGGAATTAGAAAAAGTTACTGGCTCAAAAGGTCAATTGCTCAAATTTAAACCACTAAACCCATAAGAAAACGTTTGCGTCGCGTTTTTTTCTGTTAAAATGCGCGCCAACTTAAGATGTAAGAACTCATGAATTGGTTAGATATTGTCATTTTAAGTGTGATCGGCTTGTCTGCTTTGATCAGTTTGGTCCGTGGCTTTGCGAAAGAAGCCTTATCTTTAATTATTTGGTGTGGTGCGTTTTTTATCGCTTCACAGTATTACGCAAAACTTGCGGTATATTTTACTAATATTAAAGATGACATGTTCCGTAATGGGGCTGCTATTGCTGCGTTGTTTGTTGCTACGCTGGTAGTTGGCGCTATTGTGAACTACGTTATTTCGCAGTTGGTCCAAAAAACAGGTTTGTCTGGTACAGACAGAATTCTCGGCATCGTGTTTGGTGCTCTTCGAGGAGTTCTTATTGTTGCAGCAGCTTTGTTTTTTATGGATGCGTTTACCGCATTACCAAACTCAGAGTGGTGGAAGAGCTCGCAGTTGGTCCCGGAATTTAGCCGTGTGATCGCGCCTCTCTTTGAACATATACAAGCTACATCCAGTTTTCTTTCTGACGCGATTTAACGCGTCAGTTACTGTCGCAAATCGAGGATTAGGACATGTGTGGTATTGTTGGAATCGTGGGCACAACCCCTGTAAACCAGTCTATTTATGACGCTTTAACGGTATTGCAGCATCGTGGCCAAGATGCCGCTGGTATTTGTACCATCGAAAGCAATCGTTTTCGTCTGCGTAAGGCTAACGGTTTAGTCAAAGATGTATTTGAAGCCAAACACATGCAGCGCCTTCAAGGTACTGTCGGCATTGGACACGTTCGTTACCCAACGGCAGGCAGCTCTAGTGCATCAGAAGCTCAGCCTTTTTATGTAAACTCACCATTCGGTATTACTCTCGCTCACAACGGTAACCTAACTAACGCAAATGTCGTGCGTGAAAAGTTGTTTGAAAAAGATCGCCGCCATATCAACACGACTTCAGATTCTGAAGTTTTGCTAAATGTACTGGCACATGAGATTGATACTGTCAGAGGGAATGTGACTTCTGAAGACGTGTTCCGTGCAGTAGCAAATGTTCATCGTACTATTCGTGGCGCATATGCGGTAACCGCGATGATCATTGGTCATGGCATGATTGCTTTTCGCGATCCAAATGGTATTCGTCCACTATGCCTTGGTAAGCGTGAAATCAATGGTCGTACTGAGTACATGGTAGCTTCTGAGTCCGTAGCACTTGATGCTGTCGGCTTTGACTTTGTACGTGATGTTGCTCCTGGTGAAGCGATTTATGCGACATTTGAAGGTGAGTTGTTTACTAAGCAATGTGCAGATAACCCGACATTGACACCTTGTATTTTTGAGTTTGTTTACTTTGCTCGCCCTGACTCTTTCATCGATAAGATCTCTGTGTACAGTGCTCGTGTTGAAATGGGTAAACGCTTGGGTGATCGCATCAAGAGTGATTTCGCTGATTTAGATATCGATGTTGTTATTCCTATCCCAGAAACTTCATGCGATATCGCCCTGCAAATTGCTCAAGCGATCGATAAACCCTATCGCCAAGGTTTTGTTAAAAACCGCTATGTTGGTCGTACGTTTATTATGCCTGGTCAACAACAGCGTAAGAAGTCTGTACGTCGTAAACTCAACGCAATTCGCTCTGAGTTTAAAGATAAGAACGTGCTATTGGTTGATGATTCTATTGTACGTGGTACAACATCCGAGCAGATTATTGAAATGGCTCGTGATTCAGGTGCTGCAAAAGTGTACATGGTATCAGCCGCTCCTGAGATTCGTTTCCCTAACGTTTATGGTATTGACATGCCGACTGCGAATGAACTGATTGCACATGGTCGTGACAATGATGATATCTGTAAACAAATTGGTGCTGATGCTCTGATCTTCCAAACCATTGAAGATTTAGAAGATGCGGTTCGCGTTGGTAATCAAGACATTGTTAAGTTTGAAGCGTCAGTATTTAATGGTGAGTATGTTACCGGTGATATTGACCAGCAGTATCTCGATTACCTCGAGTCTATGCGTGGTGATGATGCTAAAATTCAGCGTGAAATTCAGCAAGATTTGGCAAACTTGGAAATGTATAACGAAGGCGCGTAATACCTTACTATGCATAAGAAAAAGGCTTCCGATAGGAAGCCTTTTTTACATCTTTAACTGTCTTGTCCTGAAATGTGTTTATACATTTAGGACTTATTATGACAAACACAGATAAACAAAAAGTTAAGCGCACAC
>JBLXHN010000007.1:0-225698 GCA_048259585.1 Vibrio sp.
ATGCGGTAACCTGTTGATAGACGCTCCATTGATGTTGAAAGCGCATTGTTTGTGCTGTTTAGCGTGTTTTGAGTAACTAGGTTTGCGTAGTTAGTATGTAGTGAAATAGCCATAACATTTACCTCTTAGAAAATTCTTTTCGATACTTTCGTATCCCATTCACTAATCAGTTACGGCAATGCTTCTTTATTTATTTCAGTAAAATTTACGATTGAGTTATTAACGGAAAATTCCTACGTAAAAACACATTTCACTTACAAGATAACGAACAAAAAACTAATCAACTAATTAAAAAATAATAATTTTATTAATCACCAGAGAATAAAAACCACTAACATCAATATTTATCAACTTCGGCAAACTTCTTTCTATAACTGCCACAGTACATAAATTAGCTTCTGTGGTTCCAAATCTCACCCACAACCCCCTCTATAATCAGAAATATCTGATAGTTTTATTCAGACATAAAAATAAAATATCTCACCTTATAGACGATGCCTGTCGGTATCGTAAGTACCTACTAACTTAGTGAACCTGATACATGTTGAAAGGCATACAGATATTTAATTCCAAACTCGCGATTCCTATCGTGCTATTAATGATACTTGCAATGGTCATATTGCCCTTGCCTGCTATCTTGCTCGATGGGTTCTTCACTTTTAACATCATGCTCGCCATCGTGGTTCTGCTGGTAAGTAGTACAGTAAAGCGCGTTCTCGACTTTTCCGTATTTCCTTCGTTGCTGCTTATTGCGACTCTGCTTCGCCTTACGTTAAACGTTGCCTCTACACGTATCGTACTTCTTGAAGGTCATAACGGTGGTGATGCTGCCGGTAAGGTTATCCAGTCGTTCGGTGAAGTGGTTATCGGCGGTAGCTACGTGGTTGGTATCGTGGTATTTACCATTCTGATGATCATCAACTTCGTGGTTATCACCAAAGGTGGCGAACGTATTTCCGAAGTCTCCGCTCGATTTACACTTGACGCCCTTCCGGGCAAACAGATGGCAATCGATGCCGACTTAAACTCAGGTAACATCGATCAAGAGCAAGCACGTCTGCGTCGTAAAGAAGTCGGTGATGAAGCTGAATTCTACGGTGCGATGGATGGTGCGAGTAAGTTCGTTCGAGGTGATGCCATTGCGGGTTTGATGATCCTATTCATCAACTTGATTGGTGGTGTAATGATCGGTATGTTCGAACACGGCCTAACCGTTGCAGATGCATTCCAGACTTACGCCCTACTCACCATTGGTGACGGTCTTGTCGCTCAGATCCCATCACTATTACTCGCGACTTCTGCCGCAATCATCGTTACCCGTATCAGTGATAACGAAAACGACATTGCGCAGGTCGTTAACAAGCAGATTCTGGCTTCACCTTCTGTCCTTTATATGACTGCCGGTGTGATGTTTGTTATCGGTAGTGTGCCAAATATGCCTCATCTGGCGTTCTACACCTTCAGCTGTACTATCGGTTTTGTTGCTTGGCGACAAAGTAAGAAAGACGACCATATAGAGCAGAAACTTAAGGAAGATGTTGAAGCGCCGATTGATAACAAATCATTAAAAGAACAACCACTCGACTGGGGAATTATCCCAGCGGTTGATGCGATTGCTCTGCGCTTAGGTTTTAAGCTCGTTCCACTGGTCACAAACAAAGAGCAAAACTCGCTGCTGAAAAGTATTCGCGGTTGTCGTAAAACGTTAAGTGAACAGATTGGCTTTGTGATCCCGGAAGTGGTAATTCGAGACGATTTAGCACTTAAACCTGCCGAGTACGTTATTTTGGTCGATGGCGACGAAATCGAACGCGGAGAAGTGTATCCGGATATGCTGATGGCCGTTGGCCCAGGGGTAACTTCTGCTAATTTAGACGGCACATTAGGCGTCGATCCTGCGTATCGCCTTCCTGCTCTCTGGGTAAGTAAGGAAGACAAAACTAAAGCCATCAACTTAGGCTTTCAGGTCATTGATATTCACGATGTCATCGCAACGCACGTCAGCAAGGTGTGTACCGAGCATCTGGATGGTATCTTCAACTACGATGATGTTAAAGCACTGAATCTACGTTTGTCACATGAACATCCAGAACTTGCAGAAAGCTTATCGACTACCATTACGCCAAACCTGCAAATGATGGTCATTCGTCAATTGTTAGCGGAACAAGTGCCTATCATTAACGTACGCACCATTGCTAATACCTTGATTGAAAGTGGCGACAAGATTAAAGATCCAATCCTGCTAGCATCGAATATCCGCGTAGCGTTAAAGCGTACGATTTTGAACCTGGTTTCACCACACTCAAAAGCTCTAAACGTTTTTACATTAGGTGGCCAGGTAGAACAGGACATCAAAGCTGGCATTACGCTCGCTCAACAGAACGATCCAAACACACCACTGGACGGCGTTCCACTTGCTCCGGAAATTCTGCAGAAGTTCCAGAACCGTATGCCTTCTATTGTGCAAACGATGCAGACTCAGGGGATGACACCCGTTCTGTTAGTTACACCAATGGCTCGTCCAATCATTAGCAAACTGGCGAGAGCATTCGCCAAAGGGCTGATTGTTCTGTCGTTTAATGAGATACCTAACGAGTATCAGATCAACCCGTTGGGTCAGATAGATTAAACCCACTCCACTACGCAAAAGGCTTCTCAATGAGAAGCCTTTTTTCTTACTAGTAATTCTGAACCATCTAGCGCTGTTCAACGCTGTTTTCACCTGTCACCACAACACTCAGTTCACGACCAGATTCAGAGTTCACCACTTTAATTCGATCACCGACCATTCCGTTTTCTAACGCTACCCCCATGGTCTCTAGAGAGAAGCTTTGCGAATGGAAAGTGATGGTCACGTGATGCCCTTTGGTTACGGTATGTTCCAGCTCCAAGTGCCTTTGCGTTAATACCTGATCCGCTCTGACTGAACGTCTTAAGCGGTTGCCTACGACATCTTCAATATACTGGTATACCGTACCTTTTAGTCGCAGTGTTTCCATGCGAAGGTTCAGATCTTCCACCACAATACGGTGACCTTTTTTGAGGGGACCTTTGGTAGCAACCACCTTGGTATCAATACTTACAGTGGTGACGGCTTTGACTCGCCACTCGCTACCGCACTCAACCCACCAAGATTCTGTACCTAAGTAACTATCATTGGCTTTATCGGAAAATAAAGGACGCTCGCAAGCCGGTAAACTGTTAACCGCGTTGGCTATTCTGAAATTGATTTGCAGGTTTTCAAAAACAGAAAACCGCCCATTAAGGGCAGTTTCAATTCGATGTGATAAATAGGACTCAACTTGCTGCTGTGCAGAATCAGCCCATGCCGGTGCACAGACTATCAAAAGAGATAAGGGGAGCAGTGACTTACGCATTTACCTCTACTCGCAAAGACTCAACAGCGTCTTGAATGACTTGCTGTTGTTGCATCACCAGTCGAGTATGTAAATCCGTTTTATTTTGACACTCTAACACAAGCTCATGGAGCTCATCGGTCGCTTTTTTAATCGTTTGCTGAGCCTTGCCACTCATTCGGTGAATCAGTTCAGTCGCATAGCGATTATGAGTACAGCCCAATTGTTCTGCTAACGCTTTACGCTCAAAGTGTAACTTACGCAAAGACTCACTCAATTCCGTTGCCTTTTGATTATATTCGCTCACTTTTTCATGATCGAATTTCAAACTGTACTGGCGAATTTCATCGAGTGTTAAAGATAACGTTTTTGCTACTTTTGCACTTTCTACAGTGGCTTGAAAGTAAACCTTTAGCAGTTGTTTTTTATCCATTATCTTAATTTATCCGTTAACCTTTTTATTAACTAAGGTTAGCTAACACCTTAGCTAATTCTCCCATATCGAATTTGATGCTACCGTCAGCAATTTGTTGTTTGATTTCAGCGACACGCACAAAATCAACCTCATCCATTGCTTTTAACGATTCACTGCCGGTCGCAATGATGTTTTGTTCGTGCATATTAATGTCTACTTGCTGTTTAGCAGGAGCAAGCGACTCTTGAGTGCTTTTCGTTACAGTTTGAGTGGCTGTTTGCACTTCTTGTAAACTGTAAACTGCGTTGTTTGCTTCAATTTTCATGGTCGGCTCCCACCTATCGTTAATCTCTTCAATATGTCTTTACGGCAAAATTTTAAGATTTATTTCACTTTTTTATTAAAGAGACGACATTTTCTCTGTTTGGCCCAACATAGTGCTTTTGAATGGCTTTCAAAGCCGACATCCCGTTGCTCTCAAACAAAGATTTAATGGTAGTACCAATTTCCTCAGTTGCTGTATGGCAAAAACCAATCAGCTTATCGGCAACATGACTCTGAGACTTAAGAACTTCTAACGCGAAAGCGTGCATCTCATTCACGCGTTCAATAACACGGTCAATCGCCACCATGGCATCTGCAGCTCGGATGTCCAGCATAGTGATCATTTCGACTGTCGCATGTCGAGTTTGGGCAGCAACCGTAATCGGGTTACCTTCAGGATAGCGCCCACCCTGGCCGGAAATAAAAATCTTGAGATCCCATTTGCGCCACATTGAATCTGGCATCGCAATAACTAAACCACTGTGCTCGTCACGTCTCAGACGCATATGACCGAATGCAAACATAGCGGAAAATTGCTCAAACAGACCTTGATCAGATTCAACCCGGTCAAAGGCTAAAGGAATCATTTGATTATTCACATACAGAGTAACGAGCTCATTGGTCAATCTTTCGCGAGCCAAATCCAGTCCCGGTACATAGAACTCTATTTCAGCTATACCAGAAGTCACTGGTGCAAAAGAAGAATCAATGATTTGACGACCAAACAGCTCACTGTTGACCGCTTTCATGATGCTGCGTTTATGAATATCTATATCGTTGAGGTCCGCGGCAGACTCTGTCCCAGAAGCGACCAGACGTTTAATCTCAACCATTGAACGGGCAATACTTTTTAACAATTCAACCGACAACATCAAACTATTAACAGTTCGGTGAGAATCCGCCAACTCCGCTATTAAACGGGGACGCTCTTTTAAACGGCTTAATGCCTGATGCGATAACGTATGGGTTGCACCTACCTTACTGACTGAACTGGTTTGTTCAGTTCTAGATAAGCGCCCCGCCGCTACGCGAGACGTATTTTGTCCGCGTAACGGTGAAGTCGTGGTTGAATTGGATATGGATTGAGAGCGCACAGAAGCCTAACCTTACGACAAGCGAATTTCGTTGGAAATGCTGAGCTGAATCGTTCCTTCACCTTGCAGACGACGAACGATGTCCAGAATTTCCTTACGGGCTCCTTCCACTTGGCTAACAGGTACCGCTCCGATACGCTGGATGTTCTCTTTCAACTGAGTGGCCAGACGGTTAGGCATGGTGTTGAAGATGAACGCACGGTTTTCTTCCGGCAGCCCCTTCATTGCAAATGCCCACTGCTCGATAGTCACTTCGTTGTTAATCACATCTATCGTTTCCTGACTTTGAGTAAACAGCGAGTAGAAGTCGAACATCGCTTCCTGAATCTCTTCAGCCATCTTCTCATCACGCTGATTAAGGTAGTCAAAGATCGCTGTTTTATCACCCTGTAGACGGTTGATAATATCTGCAACAACCTTAGTACTCTTAATCGTCTGCGGTGCACCATCATTGTAGTTATCACGACAACGGGTAATCAAATCTTTCAGAGTTTCTGTAATACCTGACGTTAATACTTGAGTTTGAGAGATTTGGTAAATCAGCTCATTACATTCTTCAACGCTATACTGCTCCAGTACCTTCGATGCGTAGTCGAGTGGTAGGTGAGCCACCAGCAATGCTTGCATAGTGATATGTTCATGGCGCAGATCTTCGACCAGAATATCCGCCGGAATCCAGGCTAATGGCTCAGCATGGGTGCGAATTTCGTCACCATAGATTTCTGAAACTAGATCTTTTGCCAGATTACCGTTAAGCGTTTTATCCAGCACATTAGTCAGGTACTGACGCGTACCACCGATGATGCCTGAGTGCATACGGAAATCTTCAAAGAAGCCAACAATAGAGCGCAGTGCATCATTTGCCTTTATGTCTTTCATCTTGCTCATCGAATGCGCCAAACGCTTGATTTCATCATGCGTAAAGCCTTTAAGCACTTCCGAGCTAATATCTTCACCTAAGGTCAAGATAAGCAGTGCCACACCTTCTACGTTCTGGTGAGCACTTCTTGGGTTTTCTATTTGTTCACTCATGCATGCATCCAAGTTCTTAGAATTTCAGTTACACGCTTAGGATCATTTTGCGCAATCATCTTCAAATGCTGGATCTGAACTTCCAGTGGACTATCCGACTCCGGTAAATTGTCATCCATTGCTTTGATTCCCGCCGCATCGAGCGCCAGAGAGTCCGAACTGTTTGGCAGTGCCGCGGCACCCGGGCCATTATCGGCCAGTGCAGCCATTTCAGCTGAGCCAGCTTCCAGCAGGTTCTCACCTTCACTCTCTTGCTCATCACCTTTAGTTAAGTATTGAGCCAGAGGTCGAAGAACCAATACGATTAATAGCACCGCCACTAAAGCACCAAATAGGTATTTAACCGGCTGCAGAATGTCTTGATCTTTATACCAGGCAAGCTGCTGTGCATCTGGCATATTTGAAGCAACAAACGGGAAACTGGTCACGTAAATAACATCACCGCGCTCTTGCTCAAAACCCACCGCGCTGCGTACTACGTTTTGCATTCGCTCCAAAGTGGCATCAGACCAACCCGCTTCACCCGCAATGCTTTCATTCACGATAACAGAAATTGTCAGTTTCTCTACAACACCTTGCTGGTGCTGAACATGGGTGACTTTTCCGCCTACTGCATATTCGCGTTTTGATTCGTTGCGGCTTGCTTTGGCCTTATTCGGCTGATCTTGCTCCGCTTTTGCCTCTTCATCCGTCACTGGGGGGGTATTACTCAGCGAGCCCGGAATACCTAGCGCTAAACTGCCGTTGTTCTCGTCGTTCATCAGCGTTTCAGCACGAACAACCGGGTTTGAATAGGTTTCTTCAGTCTCTTGACGTTTAGAAAAATCAACTTTGGCAGATACCTGAACTCGGAAGTTCGATGCGCCCATGATAGGAGTCAACATATCCGAAGCTTGAGAAACCAAGTGCTTTTCAATATTGCGGCGATACTCAGTTTGACGGTTGGTCGAAACCGCCAAATCATCCAACGATGTGTCTTTCGACAACAAGCGACCGTATTGATCAACCACGCGTACGTTTTCTGCTTTCAATCCAATTACAGCGCCTGAAACCAGATTAACGATAGAATCCACCTGTCCTGCTTTAAGGTCCATCCCTTCAATAAGTTGAACCATAACCGATGCACGTGCTTGCTCTTGATCTTTACGTTTAAACAGTGAAGCCTTTGGCACGGCTAAGTGAACACGAGCAACCGCGACCGATTCCATGGTTACAATACTACGCGCCAGTTCTCCTTCAAGAGCATGACGGTAACGTGCCGTTTCCATGAATTGGCTTTCACCCAGTGAATCAGTGCTGGCTAGAGTATCGAAACCGCTAGGCAGTTGCTGTTTAAGTCCTTTAGCAGCCAAGATCATTCGTGTTTTTGCGACTTCGTTAGTCGGCACCATAATTTGGCCGTTATCGCTGTTAAGCTCGTACTTAAGGCCAGATTGATCTAACAGTTGCAGTACCTGACTAGAGTCATAATTTGATGAAGTACTGTAAAGTGGGCGATAGCCTTCCGCTGACGCCCAAAGCATAACGACAATGATCGCAGCAGAGATCATTGAAAATATTGTAATGATGACAACGTTACGTTGTGAGCTGCTCCAGAACGACTTTACACTCTCCACGGCAGATTGTAATTTGTCGGACGCATTAGAAGCTACAACCGTAACCCCTTTCTCATTTGCCATAGTTCAAATGCCTATTGCCTCTAAACAGACATCTTGATGATGTCATTGAAGTTCGTCACCATCTTGTTGCGAACTTGCATTAATGCTGAAAAAGAAAGCTGCGCCTTCTGCGCAGCTACTGTCGCGCCAATCAGGTCATCACTCTGACCTAGTTCAACTGCTGTGATTTTTGCTTCTGCAGTCTTTTGGCGGGCGTCAACAGTATCAAAAATTCCTTTTAATGTGCTGCCAAACTCAAGCCTTGAGGACATTCCTACGCGACTATCAGATATTTCGACAATATTAGTTAACGGGTTCTGAGTAATCGCCTGATTTTCCGCCAGACGATTGATCATTGATTGCTCAACGGCAGTTAACGCATTAATTTCCAAAATCTTCTCCTTATGCCTTTCTGTTTGAAAAGCATACAAAATTATTTTCTTACCAGTTCAATCTCAACCCGGCGGTTTTGGTCACGCCCTTGTTCTGTACTGTTGGTTGCGATTGGGTAACGTGAACCATGGCCTCGTAGTTCCATCATCTCTTCAGGTACACCAGCGAGCATCATCCAGTAAGAAACATCTTGTGCACGACGTTTAGAGATACTTAAATTCACCACGGTATCGCCATGACTGTCAGAGTGACCGCTGATCATGACTTTCTTAATTTTTTTATCAAACAGGACCAACTGTGAAATTTCTGCGAGCTGCTCTCTCTGTTCAGGCGTAATCGCTAATGCGCCAGATTTAAAATTGAACACGGTTTTACGAGCTTCTTGGAAGCTTACCGGCGGTAACGCGGTAGTACAGGTTTGGAATGTGCGCAGAGCTTCATCCATATTGGCCGTCGGGAACGTCACGCTATGGAAGTCATCACGAATCGTTAGCCATGCTCCTCCCATGACATCGCGGTAAACGAAATCAGCGCCTTGCTGAACTTCGGCCGATTTTTTCTTGCGAATAAACTCGGTCACCATGGTCGATTCGTAGAGATTGTTACCCCATACTGGCGGCTCAGTTTCAATCACCATACTGTCGCCGAATGAGCCAACACTGCGACCAGAGATCACTAGAGTAATCGGCTTACCCGCCACAACATCAAACTTGGCGTTAATGCCAGAATGCATGTCGTCCACAGATAAGTTACACGTGTCGTCCTTCTTTACCGCCTGCCAGTTCACCTCATCAAAAGGCACAACATAGTCAGCAGCAGAAGAGACAAAAGCAGCGCTCGATAGCGCTGCTACTATTAAGGCTTGGAGTTTCATCTTTACTTACATCAAATCAAACAATGATGAGCTGTTCATCACACTGGAAAAAACCGTTTGCGATGCTTGCAGAGTCGTCATACTTTGCGTTAAACGAACCGACGCTTCGGCATAATCCAACGCATTAATATCGGTTTTCACGGTCTCCGCGTAGAGTGCAACATCTGCGTTGTTTACCGCCATACGATCCAATGAGTTGTAATTCGCACCCAGAATGGTCACGGTATTCAACACATTTTTTTGTGTAGTGTTGGTGGTATCTATTGCGTTAGATAACGCTGTTTGATAGTCATCCGTTGGATTTTTAAGCTCTGCAATTGCGGCATCCAAATGGGTAAAAAAGTCCAAACTGCCTTGCAACGCTTCTTGAGCGGTAAAATTATTGTTCATAGAGCCGTCTTCACTGACTTTTGTTTGACGGTGGTCTGCATTACCGCCAAATGAGTAGCTAATCGGGTCAGTCGATTCATCAACAATGATGGTTGGTTCGTACACATCGGTGCCAGAAAAAATGTAGATACCTTCTGATTTCTTGTTGAAGGTATCCAACGCTTGCTGCCTTAAAGACTCAAGCTCAGCCACAATACCGGCACTGGAATCAGTGGTAATCGTCCCGTTACTAGCCTGAAGCAACAGATCATGTACATCCAATGCCAAGTCATTAAATGACATCAGGTAAGTTTCATATTCCGTATATTTCGCCTGAACATTACTGATATTACTGGAGTACTGTTCAGCACTAGAAATGGTTTTATCCAAACCCAATAGCTTCATCGAGCCACTAGGATCGTCCGACAAGCTGTTGATTTTGTTACCAGTAGCAATTTGCTCTGCGACTTTATTAATTTCAACATTCGAGCTCATCATGGCTCGCGTCATCATCGATGAAAATTGTGAATCCGTTACGCGCATAACAGTCTCCTATTAAAATGAATTGAGCACAGTGTCGAACATCTGGCTGGCGGTAGAAATAACTTTCATGTTCGCCTGATAAGCGTTCATGTACATCATCAGGTTGGCGGCTTCTTCATCCGAACTAACAGCACTGATGCTGTCGCGAGCAGTCTGAGCTTCACTGATGCTGATTGATGCCGTGTTGAAGTTATTTTGTGCTTGCTGAGTCGCCACCCCCACATAGCCGTTAATCGCAGCGTAGGCATCGTAAACATTCAGTTCTGAACCGCCGATAGTGACAGCTTGACTCGCAAGGTCTGCTAAGGCCGTAGCGTTAGCACCATCCCCCACACTTCCAGTCATAGAAAACGCCAACTCTTCAGGGGTAATATCGGTTAAGCTCAGTGAACTTGCAGGGTTATCTGGGTCGTAAGTAAACAACGCTTTGCCTTGATTGCCATTCAAATCAGTCGCGTTTGCATCCGTTAGGATTGTATTTACCGCATCTGCAAAGCCCGCGGCGATGTTGTTCAGATCTTCCATAATCGGAAGGTATTGATCGTTTTTTAGGTCAGAAATGGCGCCTAATTCACCACCTTTAGGATCATTTAACGCAACAGTCTGACCATTGAAATTCAACACCAACTCTGTGTTATAGGCACCACCGACAGAACCATCAATAGCAATTTGAGCCACACTTTGACCAGAAACTAACGGCTGACCAGATTTTGTGGAAAGTTCCACCGTTCCGTCACTTTTCGTCAGTACGTTCAGGCCAATGGTTTTAGAAAGTTCATTCAATTGCAGATCCATCGCATCCTGTAGGCTTGCAATATCTTGCCCTTGCCCCGATGCTGCACGAATTTGCTCGTTCAGTTTTGCCACGTTATCAAGTTGGCTATTCAGCGACTCAATCGCCTGGTTTTGAGATTGCATTAGCGTACTGAGTTCGCTTTCAATCTGGCTCATGGTGCCATTGAAGCGTGAAGCTAAGCTTCCAGCTGTTGTCAGAACCTGATTTCGGTAAACTAATGATTCAGGGCTCAGTGTCGCTTCATCAAACGCAGCGAAAAGTTCATCAAAACCAGTGCTGATGTTCAAACCTTCCATGCCCAGTACATTTTCCATACCCTGCATACCAACCATGTAGGTTTGTGTGTACTGCATATCCTGACCAGCTGTGCGCAGACGGTTGATTGCCGCTTGATCAGAGACTCGGCGAATACTGGCAACGGTGACACCATCACCCGCACCATAATTGCCCGAGCCACCGTAAACGACGGTTGCTTGGTCAACCACTTTGCGGGTGTATCCCGTTACTGTCATATTCGCGGTATTTTGCGCAGTGACATTCATCGCAATTTGGTTGGTCATCAGGCCTGACAAGCCAATGTTATACATACTCATTGTTATACACTCCCTACCGCTTGACCTGACAGCTGTTGATACAACATTTCAGCAAGGCCAAATGAGCTTTGTTTGGTCACGGAGATGGCTATTTGATTGTCGAGTAAGCCTTGAAACATCCCGTTAGAATTATTTGATAATGGGTTTTCTTCATCACCCAGAGCTTCTGTCGCTGTTCTCATACGCTTAAACATTTCCTGTACGAAGATAGCTTCAAACTGTTTAGAAACCTCTCGCAACGCGGCGTCTTCGTCGTCGTGATACTTAAGAGAGTTCAATGACGTTGGGTCAAACTGCAAAGCGCGATTGTCATCAAATTTAAGTGACGACAAGTCGCCCGCAGACACCAACGCACCATCGTAGAGTGACGCCATATTTTCGTTTAGTGATGAAGACATAATCTGTTGTGCTGTACTAGTAACACGGTCAGCAGGGTTTGATAATGGCTGCGCCCCAGAAGCAGAAATGACTTGAGAATAATCAGCCATTCCTGACACCTGAGCTGGATTAGGGCTGATGTTTTCAACGTCACTAGTTGTATTAATGGCGTTTGTTGAATCAATCGCAAAAACCGGATTTGTCATTAGATCACCACCAATTCGCCGTTGATTGCACCGACTTCATCCAAGGCCTGAAGGATCTGCATTAACACCATTGGTGAAGCACCAATTTTGTTGACAGCATCAACGATTTCCTGAAGTTGTGTGCCTTCCGGCCACACCATGGCCCCGTTGTCTACTTGTGTAATACTAATATTCGAATCATTCACAACCGTAGTTTGACCCGGAGCATTAAAACTGCCCGGAGAATTTGGCTGAGAGACATACTGATCTTCACGAATCGATACGGTTAAACCGCCCTGAGAAACAATCGCTTCGCTGACCGTTACCCCCTTACTCATGACAACAGTGCCGGTACGAGAGTTAAAGACGATCTTCGGCGTTTCCTCGCCCTCATCGACGTCAAGTTTTTCAATCATCGACAAGAACATGATGCGGTCTTCACTGTCATGCGGTGCGGCGACTTCTACCAATCCCTTATTGGCAGCTTTTGCGACACCACGACCAAAGGTTTTATTGATCGCCTTCGAGATATTTAACGCCGTTTGATAATTCGGCTTTTTAAGCTGTAAATGGAGCGTTGGGTCTTCGTCTTCCGCGCCAATCGCCGAACGCTCTAACGTCGCACCATTTGGAATGCGAGCCGCTGTAGGGGTATTGTTCGTCACACTTGAACCGTCATTGGCTGTGACTTTAT
This sequence comes from Vibrio sp., assembly GCA_048259585.1. Lineage (GTDB taxonomy): Bacteria > Pseudomonadota > Gammaproteobacteria > Enterobacterales > Vibrionaceae > Vibrio. The sequence continues at coordinate 12,705 of JBLXHN010000007.1, forward strand.
ACCCCCCCACAACGAGATGCCCTTGAGCAACCGCATAGACGTTGCCATCAACACCTTTCAACTCAGTCATCAATAATGTACCGCCTTTGAGACTTTTCGCGTCTCCAATCGAAGCGACGGTGACATCCAGGGTCTGACCAGGTCCTTTATGGGAGCTAACGACCGCAGTAACGCTTACCGCAGCAACATTCTTGGTTTTAGGTTTGGTGCCATCTTCTAACTGCACACCAAACTGCTGCACCATGTTAACGATGGATTGCTGGGTGAATTTGACCTGTGATTTATCACCTGTTCCATCCAGACCAACCACCACACCGTAGCCAATTAACTGGTTAGTTCGGTCACCATAAACATCCGTGATGTGACTAATTGGAGCCGCTAACGCAACCCCGGAAAATAAACTGACAAACACTGCCATCATGCAGTGTTTGATATTAACTATGCGTTTCATTAGAACGGCATCCACGGAGAATTAAAGAACTGTGTTAACCAACCGGCCGAATTCGTATCGGCAAACGTGCCTCGGCCTGAATAAGTAATTCGGGCATCGGCAATACGTTGTGAGGAGAGTGTATTATCAGAGCCAATATCACTGGCGCGAACATTACCCGTTAAACGAATAAACTCGTCACCTTGATTCAACTTCAACCATTTTTCGCCACGAACACGCAAAACACCATTAGGCATCACCTGATAAACCGTCACAGTAATCGAACCACTTAAACTATTGCCCTGCTTCGAAGCTGCGCTACCACTGAAATCGCGATCACCATCAACGCTGGCACCAAAACGCTCGTAGGTTCTGTTACCAATGGTCGGTACACTGAGTGAAGCGCCAGAACTCTTGCCGTATTTCGTTGTTGCACTCTTATCCGACTCCGTTCTCTCGTCCAGAAGTACCGTTAGAATGTCGCCAACGCGATACGCGCGACGGTCCTGAAACAGCGTCATTGAAGCATTGCCAGCGTATAGGCTGCCTTTGCTCACTCGCTCAACTTCATAATTCAACTCAGGTGGCGCATACGCTTCATCATCCGGTTTTGGCGGAATGAAATCATCAGTACGGCCAGCACAGCCTGCCAATAAAGCGATTGAGGTAATCACCATGACTTTCTTCGCAATACCCACTAGGTTCGTTAAACACATACAGCTAACCTTTTTACTTAGGTGTGATTAGCAAGGTATTGCAGCATGTTGTCTGCCGCACTAACCATTTTTGCGCTCATCTCGTACGCTCGCTGAGTCGAGATCATATCAACCATCTCTTCAACAACTTGCACGTTCGATGTTTCTAAAGCGCCTTGCTTAATGAAGCCAGCCCCTTCTGTACCCGCGGCCAGTTCCATTGCTTCACCTGACGCTTCCGTTTCACCTAGTAAGTTACCACCAAGTGCTGTCAAACCCTGAGGGTTCATAAACTTCACTAGGGTAATTTCGCCTAGGTTTTCAGGCTCTGTTTCACCACTGACTGTCGCAGTGACGGTACCGTCTTCTGCAATAGAAACCAAAGTAGCATCATCCGGAACGGTAATTTCTGGCTGAAGTAGGTAACCCTGATTGTTGACCAAAGAGCCATCGGCATTTACATGAAACTCACCGTTGCGCGTGTATAGCATTTCACCATCAGGACCTTCAATCTGGAAGAAACCATCGCCCATGATGGCTAGATCATATTGTTGAGAAGTATTGTTGATGTTGCCTTGAGTGAACACTTTCGCCGTTCCTGCAACACGCACACCATTGCCTAATTGAATACCTGTCGGATGAACGTTAAGATCATCAGTCCCTGTACCTGCTTGTTTTTCGATCGCGTAAAACAAATCTTCAAACTGTACTCGGTCACGTTTAAAACCCACCGTATTTACGTTGGCAAGGTTGTTCGAAATAGCAGTCATTTTCGAATCTTGAGCTGCCATACCGGTTTTTGAAATCATTAATGCGCTATGCATAATCTACCTATAAATTCTTGTTACGCTTTCAGCAACTGATTGCCAAGTTTGTCAATTTCAGAGGCTGTCGCCATTGCTTTTACTTGCATTTCATATTGGCGTGACAAAGACATCATGCTTACGAGTTCATCTAAGCTAGAAACGTTACTGGACTCGAGGTATCCAGAACGTACTTTTACATCAGGATCGGCCATCAAGGTGTTACCATCTTTGGCGACAAAAAGACCTGAGTTATGTAACGTCATATCGAAATATTCTGGATTGACTGTTTTTAACGTGTCGATTTCCATCTCTGCACCACCACCGGGTGGGGTAATACTTAGAACACCATCAGCTGAAATGTTGATCGCCTGATACTCAGGAACGACTATCGCGCCACCTTCACCCATGACCTGACGATTACCCAACATTAGATTGCCTTCCGGCGTTAACATGAAATTGCCAGCGCGGGTATACAGCTCTTCCGGCTCGCCGTTTCGTCCTTCTAAAGCAAAAAATCCTGTACCGTTAATTTGCACATCCAGTGGACGATCCGTACGAATTTCAGTACCGTGAGCAAAGTTATTGCTTGCAGAGTTGGTACGTGTTGTCGTTGAAGAAGTAAAGCCGGAACCTTCAACGCCCATCGGTGATGAATGTTCCATGATGGCTTTAAAACCAACAGTATTAACCTGTGCAAGGTTGTTGGCTCTCACCTCTTGAGCCAACATCACACGTTCAGCGCCTTTCGCTGCGGTAAAAAGAATCGGATTCATAATTAAACTGCGTTAAACAACGACTGCATCAATTGGTCTGCCGTTGAGATTGTTTTTGTGTTTGCCTGATAGTTACGTTGCGCTGTCATCAAGCTGACCAGTTCTCCGGTCAAATCAACGTTTGAACTTTCAAGTGCGCCCGAAGCCAACTCACCAAACTGACCAGAACCCGGGATACCGTATACAGGGTTACCCGACGCAAATGTTTGAGTCCAAGAGGTATTGGATGTTTGCAGCAACTCTTGAGGAGCTGTGAAGTTAGCAAGGACTAACTGACCTTGAAGCAAAGACTGACCGTTGCTGTATGTCGCGTAAACCATACCGTTTGATTCAATGCGGATATCTGCGAAGTCACCTGCGGTGTAACCGTTCGCAGAGTTTTGAGACACGACAAAATCACTGCCGTACTGGCTCATAGAAGAAATATCGACCTTAATAGACAAAGCATCCGCACCCGCTGCGTTTGCTGTTACCGTATAAGAAGTCGCTGATGTTAGTTTCCCTGAGTTGTCAAAAGTTACCGGTGACACCGTGGTCGCAGTTGATGCATCTCCATCAACGATTGCATGAATCTGCCACTCTACATCGCCAGTCGCATTTTCTGTTTTCACAAAATACTGAGTTAATGTGTGCTCATTACCTAGCGAGTCATAAACAGGTGTCGTATATGAGTTGGTATAAGAATTAGAGTCAGCGGGATCAAACGGAGTTGTCGCTGTATCAATAACATCTGCGCGTGCATCAAGGTTAGAGGTAAACGTCATGCTGTCTGTTGCTTTTGCAGGCAAAGATGCACTGTCTACTTGCAGATTACCAACCGAACCTTCTTGCAACTTGTTGTCACCATCAACGGTATAACCCTGAAGATATCCACCAGTATTCGATACGATGTAACCATTAGAATCCATAGCGAAAGCACCGTTCCGGGTGTAACTCATCTGACCGTTACCTTCCTGAACGACAAAAAAGCCACCGCCAGTTAACGCCATATCTAAAGAGCGGCCTGTACCAGAAATTGAACCTAGTGAATCAAAGTTTTGGCTGATACCGTTAACTTGTACACCACCAGCTTGGTTACCGTTGTACACAGAACCAAACTCAGTACGAGACTCTTTAAAGCCGGTAGTACTGGAGTTTGCAATGTTGTTTGAAATTGTGTTTAGCTCTTGGTTAGAGGCATTCAGGCCGCTTAGGGCGATATTAAAGCTCATAATTAAACTCTCTAAAATTAACTACTTTTCTCGCCGAAAGAGGCAATTTCGTAAAATGGGATATCACCGATACCGTTAATACTGACGACACTCGAACCACCGGTTGATGGAATAGAAACCATCTCGACTTTACCGTTAAGAGTGATATCAGGTGTGTATGTTTGACCTTCATCCAACAATACACTCATGGTGTAATTACCCTCTAAATCCAGTTCTGCGGTATCAATCGAGAAATCCACCATGCCAGCTGGTTGGCTACCCAGCGCGATGCTAGTCACGTTGCCCTGCTCGTCGGTAAGTTGGAGCGTGACGGTGTTTGATGCTGAAGTCAGTTCGATAGCTCCGTCAAAAGTCGTTTCACCATCGGCTTGTAAACTGTCAGTGCGAACTGCCACGGTTTGACCAACCAAATCCGCTGTGGTCAATACTTGCAGGTTATCCATCATGATCGCGTTATTATTCAAAATAGTAACCATATTTTCAGTACTCTGTACTTGCGCAAACTGCGCCAACTGAGATACGTATTCGGTACCGTCTGCTGGGTTTAGCGGGTCTTGATTTTGAACCTGTGCCACCATCAAGGTAATGAACTGGTTGTACAGTGCATCAGCGCTATTTTCATTGGTAGTCACTGCGGTTGCAGACGTTGCAGCGGAAGTAACTTGTACGCTTGCATCAGCACCTGCTACGACTGTAGTCATTGCTTACACCTCCCAAATACGCATCAGTGACTGCTGCATAGCTTTCACATTGCTCAGCACTTCAACGTTGGCTTCAAAACTGCGTGTTGATGACATCATGTCTGCCATTTCATTCACGACGTTAATACCGGTGTGGTATACGTAACCCTGATCGTTAGCTAGTGGGTTATTGGGTTCATAACGAGTTTGAGCTAAACCGTCCATTTCAATCACATCAGCAATTTTTACCGGTACTAGCCCTTGATCTTTTTGCGCTGCTGATAACGAATTGAATGCCGCCGAAAATACCGGCTTAAGAGGCTTATAAACATCGTTAGGGTTACTTGCCACAGAGTCAGCATTCGCCAGGTTACTTGAAATAGTGTTCAGGCGAATGGTTTGCGCTGTCATCGCTGAGCCCGATGTTTCATAAATGCCAGTAAAAGACATATTGCACCTTAAATTAAAATACTTGTGGTTCTGGGTTCAGAACGTTTATTGACCTTCAATGGCTCTTTTCAGCCCAGACACTTTTGATTTCAGAAACTGTAAGCTTTGGTGATATTCCATACTGTTCTGCGCGAATCGAGCCTGCTCAGATTGCAGTTCAACCGTATTGCCATCACGCGAGCGCTGCACAGGAATGCGATACAATGTATCGGTTTGGATTTGTGTTGATGACCTTCCGCCAATTTCAGACATTACTGCATTAAACGTAATATCTTTTGCTTTGTAGTTTGGTGTATCTACATTGGCGATATTCGACGCTAATACAGCAGTACGTTCAGTACGGAGCTGCAACATCGTAGGGTGAATACCTAATGCATCATCTAAACTAATCATGAAGTTACTTCTTTGTTCCTGAAATTAATTTTCTATATTGTGACTTTTGAATTCACGCTGTGAAAACAAAACCACTTTATCTAATGATGTGTATTATAAATAAATACTAAAAGAACGAGTGTAGGAATAATCTCAAACTGGTTCGTAGTTCTTCCTAACAATCCTTAAATAGCAATACATTGCAATTAATTAAGGCTATTTTTATTTGAAGTAACAAACGCCTTATGTATAATCGCCGCCCTATTTCCGAACCTCATAATTCGGTTTAGTTCTTTGGAGTATTTTCATGCAACATATCGAAATAACCGATATTGGTAATCCAAAAATTGCCATTAGAAAAAGGATTTTCGAGTTTCTTCAAGAACATGCGAACGTTATTAAACGTCAGCTACGTGGTACCTTTAGCGGTGTACCCGTCCAAATAGAGCCAAGAGAAGAAGGCTCTTTAGAAGAAGACTTACATGAAATATGCCTGGATATAAGTAATATCGGGGTTATTTCTTTTTCATTATCTAACAGAACTTTAGATAAGCTTTTCTGCAAACATCTGAATATTCCTACAAACATATCAGATGGCAATGTGGGCAATATTTCGATTACAGTTTCACATAACAAGTTTTTTGACCGATTTGTTAGCAAAATCGTGAATTGTTTATTCCCTAACGAAAAGATAAATACAATTCAGTGTGAAAAAATAAAACAATCTGACATCAGAATTAATTGTGACATCTCTGCTGGTGATTTAAATGAAATCATGTTTATTACCTTCAGTGAAAAATCTCTTAATTATTTTTCAAATGGTTTAAGAAAAAATAAGCCATTTACCCAAAAAGACGTTGTGACTACCTTGAGGCAAGTACCTGTAGATATCAACGCGATTCTGATGAAAACGGAATTATCGCTTGATCAAGTTGATTCTATCTCGGTTGGGGATGTGATCGATTTGCAAAAAACTGAACAAATTGACGTACAGGTAAGTGGTAACACACTGTTTAAAGGTCAACTTGTCGTAGACGAACATGCTCAACTGGGAGTGAAGTATGAGTGATTTAGACCAATTTGATGATCTTGACCTACTGAATGAAGATTTGGATTTTGATGCACAAGATTCAGCGCTGACTTCAAGTAAAGCGCCAGACACTTTAGATGCGCCGACAAGTAAATCGAACATTAGCATGCTTCGCGATATTCCTGTTGAAGTCACTGTTGAGGTATCTCGCCGCAGCCTGCCACTGAAAGAAGTGATGGCGATTGAGCCATCGTCAGTAGTGATGCTGGATAAGCACGAAGGCGAACCCGTCGACATCAAAATCAACGGAGTTTTATTCGGTACAGGAAGCATTATCACCAAGGATGGCAAATACGGCGTTCAAGTCTTGTCTCTTGTTGATAGTGGGAACCATGAGTAAAAAGCATTTAGGGTGGCTTTTCGTCATCCTTTTTTTATTGTTGCCTAACCTCGCTTCAGCCGAGCAGGAACTGAGTTTATTTACGATAAACGATGCTTCTGGCTCAAGTGAATACTCGGTAAAACTGCAAATCCTGATTTTGATGACGATGCTGAGTTTCATTCCAGCATTCATCATTATGTGTACCTGTTTTACCCGCATCATCATCGTGTTAGGTATTCTCAGACAAGCTTTAGGTTTACAGCAGTCACCACCTAACCAAGTGTTAGTCGGTCTTGCGCTGATCTTTAGTATTCTGATTATGCGCCCAGTATGGACGGATATATACCAAAACGCCTATCAACCTTATGCAGCCAACGAAATTACCCTGGTTGACGCTCTGCAAAGAGGCAGCGTACCTCTGCGTGAATACATGCTAGACCAAACTCAGACGCAAACTCTTGAGCAAGTCACCAAAATTGCAGATGAGCCAATGGCAGACAAACCTGAAGACATTCCATTTTTGGTGCTACTGCCAGCTTATGTACTTAGTGAGCTGAAAATTGCCTTCCAGATCGGTTTTATGGTGTTTCTGCCATTTCTGATTATCGACTTGGTTGTCGCATCGGTATTGATGTCGATGGGTATGATGATGCTATCGCCACTGATCGTTTCGCTGCCATTCAAACTGTTGGTATTCGTTGTTGTAGATGGCTGGGGAATGCTGCTTGGAAGCTTGTCGCAAAGCTTCTGGATAGGAGGATAATATGACTCCTGAAGTTTCTGTCACCATCGTTGCTCGTGCGCTATGGGTTGTCGTTTCGATGGTATCGGTGTTGATCGTACCCAGTTTGCTTGTGGGTTTATTGGTCGCAGTGTTACAGGCAGTCACCCAGGTGAACGAACAGACGCTCAGCTTTTTCCCTCGCTTAATCGTCACTATGCTTAGCATCATCTTTGGCGGGCACTGGTTACTGATGCAGGTCTCTGAGTTTTTTGAGTACATCTTTTTCACTTTACCCACGCTTGCTCAATAGTAAATAAGAGCTGGTACAATGCATGATTTAACCTTCACCCAGATAACCGAGTGGCTTGGATTCGTTTGGTGGCCATTTGTACGCTTCAGTGGATTTTTCTTAGTGGTTCCCTTTTTTGGTGACACAAGAATTCCGGTGATGGTGCGTATTCTGTTATCGATGATTTTCTCCATCATGTGTGCCGGAATTATTGAAAGTGTACCTTCGTTTAACCCATTTTCAATTCAGGCTTTTGTGTTTGCGATTTACCAATTCACCTTTGGCTTTATCCTTGGGATGATTGTTTTGCTGTTCATGAACATTTTCACCATAGCTGGTCAGGCAGTGTCGATGCAAATGGGTCTGGCAATGGCGGTGATGAATGACCCGAGTAGTGGTGTTAGTGTTCCGATCACAGCGCGAATTTTCAGCATCACTTCTATGCTGCTTTTACTTTCGTTTGATGCTCATCTAATCATTTTAGATATCTTTGTCGACAGTTTCCGCTATTGGCCATTTGACACGGAATACCCTTTTGAAGGGATTAAACATATTCTGACCATGTTTGGTTGGATGATGTCTTCTGCGTTAGTTATTGCCATTCCAGCGATGTTAACCATGATGCTGAGTAACGTGACCTTTGGCTTTTTAGGTAAAGTCGCCCCCTCTTTGAACATATTTACTTTGGGTTTCCCGATGACCATGCTTTTGGGGATGGTGGCACTTATGCTGTCCATCTATGGCGTCGGTGATATTTTCTTTGATCTGGTTAGCGAAATGCGAGACCACATGAACTATGTATTGAGTCTGTAAATGAGCCAAGGGGATAAAACCGAACAGGCCAGTAGTAAGAAGCTCAGTGACGCGCGCGCCAAAGGCCAGATAGCGCGAGCTAAAGAGTTTACAACTGCCATTACTATGATTGTCGCGGTGAGTTATTTCTACATGTATGGAGGGGAACTTAAAAAATCCATCTTTATGCTGTTTGAAACCGCTTATACCTTCGATACTACCAATGTGTTTGAATTAGACCCAACCATCGAATTGCTTGGGCAAAGCCTTTTCATCATCATAAAACTGTTTGCACCCATGATGTTGTTTGTGGTGCTGACCGCGGTTGGCGCAAGTAGCATTTTGGGCGGAGTTAGCTTTAACTTTGGTCAAATCAGTCCTAAGTTCTCCAAAATAAATCCGCTGGCGGGTATTAAACGCATTTTCTCTAAACAGACATTTGTCGAATTCTTAAAAAGTGTGGCTAAGATTTCTATTATTCTGTTTCTGCTCTATACCACGCTCAATAGCAACGTCGGTGTCATTACCGGTTTAGTACGTGCGTCTTTCCAAACAGTGATTCAAATTGCGTTTGGGAACTTGCTGACATTAATCATCATGCTGATCTCTGTAGCGGTTATTTTTGGTCTTCTTGATGTGCCTTATCAGAAAATGACCTTCAGCAAACAGATGATGATGTCAAAAGAAGAGCTTAAACAGGAGCATAAGCAGCAGGAAGGTAGCCCTGAGGTCAAAGGTCGTCGTCGTCAGATTCAAATGCAATACGCGCGTAACTCAGCCAATAAAACGGTTCCTACCGCCGATGTAGTACTGATGAACCCAACCCACTACGCCGTTGCGCTCAAGTACGATATCAATAAAGCGGAAGCGCCATTCGTCATCGCAAAAGGTAAGGACGAAGTAGCATTTTATATTCGTTCGCTGGCAGATAAACATGACATTGAAGTTCTGATTGTGCCGGAAATAACACGTTCGATTTACCACACCACGCAAATAAACCAAATGGTGCCGAACCAACTTTATCTCGCGGTCGCGCAGATCCTTAAATACGTGCAACAGTTGCAGGCATGGCGTAGTGGTCAACAGGCAAAACCGAACAAGCTGCCGAGTTTCACCATCCCGGAAAACTTGCGTTATTAATACCAACTCGAGCAAAGACCCGATCCAGCAAAAAGAAGTGACAAAAAAGCCAGCATCAAATGCTGGCTTATATCGTTTTTATCAGAGCGGTTTAAAACACACCTTTCTTTTTCAGCTTCTGTACTTTTTCTAACCGTACTTCCACTGATTCTTGAGGCTCCCCGAGAGTCGCAGGTTGTGTCACGACACCGCCCTGCTGTTTGATTTGCAGCATCAACTGATTAATCAGCGTGTTCTGCTGCGTCACCACACTCTTCAGATCAGCAATTTGCTGGCTGTGATCCAGCTTGTCACCAATCGCCTGAGCAATATCGTGACTAAGAGCTTGCTGATCAAGTGTAGATACCTGCGAACCGCTGGCTCCTAAACCCTGCTGATGTTCAATCAACTGGCTACTAATAATAGACGCTATATCATGGCTAAGCGCTGAAGTATCAATATCGTTTGCTGCCGCCGAACTTGGCATTGAACTGATCAAATCACGCAGAGCCTGCTCATTCTCCGCAAACTTGCCGCTCATTGAATCGACGATTTCTTGGCTTAACGCCTGAGCATCAATTTTGTTTTCAAAACCAGAGCTTGCCTGCGCTGAGATATGCTCATACAGAGACTGTTGATGCTGTGCTAACTGTGAAGTCATATGCTCAGTGATATGACTAAAATCAGGCACTTCAACCGGTGTTTCCGCCGGAAAACTCAATTGCGACAAATGCTCAGATAATTTCATTTCAAGCAGATGCTCGATCTTTTCAGAAACCGTATCAATCACTGAGTCAACGTCACTCGTAGAACTTTGAACACTGTTTAACTGAGCATTAACCTGATCAAAACTTGGCTCAGGCGCAATTTGATGCACTTTTAAAATATCTAACAAAGACTGTTCCGTGATCGAGTCATTAGAGAGCGCCGCTGCAAAACTAGTCGCCAACTCTGGCTTTAAGCAATGAAGGAACATGCCACTCATGTAGATATCTTTATGAATATGGACCAACTGATGCAATTCCATTGCAGCGGTAGAATCCGCTGCAAGTTCTTTACGCTTCTTCGACCAACCTATAAAGGTGTTGTATGCAAAACTATCCGGAATCGATTGCAACGGGTCGAGGTAGATCGCCAGTGATACGCGTTTAAAACGCTTGTTCATCACCTATCGCCTCTTATTCGCTATCAGCGTGGTAGAGACACATTTCCTGAGCTAACGCAGATTGTGCGTTATCAACCAAAATCACGCGCTCACCTAGCGATTGATAAGCGTTTTTCACTGCATCAAAAATCAACGATGCACCACCACCGACTAAGTAAATGCGGTTTGGATTCTTAGCAAACTTCTTCGCTTCTGTTACTACCTGTTTACCCAGTTCGTGAATTTTTGCGTTCATCTTCTCGCGAACCATCTCGATTTGGGATTCGTCGTTAATGACTTCTGAAGCAAACTCATCATCATCACGACGACGAATCAGCTCATTAGCCACAAGGTAGCTTGAGTCACTATCAGCAAACGCCAATGCTTTACGAACCGTGTTGGTGACCATTGAAACGCCGATTTCATTGTTACCGTAAACGCCTGAGACTTCGTCGAATTCACCAACAACAATCCCCATATCCAGTGTTGTACCACCGAGATCAATAACCAAAGAACGGGTAAACTCGTTACAGTTTGAATTTACTAGTGTTGAAAGTACTGCTGGTAAGCTTTCCGGCATCACTTCAACATCAATCACATTGAACGTTTCACCCTTGTTCAACGTGATTTCACGCATCAGGTTTTGGCGTTTACGCTCAATGTTCTTCTCGTTTTTCTGGCAATCTTCAAAACGGTAGTATTCCGTAATCGGCAATGTCACGACCAAAGACACGTCACGAGGCTCTAGGCCTGTTTGTAACAAAGCATGATGTACTGCCAACAAGTTTAGATCATCGTATTGGTAATCAACATGCGTGGTTTCGAGTGCTTTGTCAGAGGTTGCATCGTAAGTATATTTAAAGCCGTCAATGGTGTAGTTGTAGACTTTTTTATCCTTTCTTAACGCTGCACTCTTCCAATCTTTTCGAAATGAATTTGGTGATACCAAACTTTTAATTTCACCGTCAGCCAGCCAACTTACTTTTACGTTTGTTGAACCATCATCAACAGCAAATTTCATCAAAGTATTAGTCATGTGTGTAACCTTAAGATAAAAAAACAACTAAATAAGAGCGAGGGCGGATGTTAACTGAATCAACCTCAATTAACCTAACTGACTACGAATATCAAAAACCATCCAAAATTAAAATAACACCATGAAAATAAAGCCTTTTTTCACACCAGATTCGAAACAAACCTCAAGGATGACAACAAAATAAGAAAAGACGCACAAACAGTAACTTGCGCACTTACAGTGTAACCCTACGCTCACCTGACAAAACAAATAGACGTCTAGATGTTTACAGCTCCAAAAAATCAGCGTAAGTTATAGTTTTACTCAAGTTCATTAAACCTATGATGAGGGAATTTCATGTTAGAACTTAAACATTTGCGGACACTTGCTTCCCTACGGGATACGGGTTCATTAACGTCTACCGCTACTGCATTGCACTTAACTCAGTCTGCACTTTCTCATCAAATTAAAGATCTTGAAGCTCGCTTAGGTGGACAGCTATTTCTACGTAAAACACGTCCGGTGAAGTTTACTTCGGAAGGAGAAATCATTCTCAAGCTTGCCGAGGAAGTATTACCAAAATTTGCCAAAGCAGAAAACGAACTCGCTAGCTTAAAAGAGGACGTCAATGGAAGGCTGCACATGGCGATTGAATGTCATTCCTGTTTCCAGTGGCTAATGCCAGCACTGAGGGAGTATCAGATTGCCTGGCCTAGTGTCGCATTAGACTTCTCTTCCGGTTTTGGCTTTGAGCCACTACCCGCTCTTCTGGCGGGTGAATTAGACTTAGTGATCACATCAGATATTCAGCCTAGATCAGAAGTTCACTACGAGCCCTTGTTTGATTTTGAGATGCGCTTAATTACCGCAACCAACCACCCATTAGCCGACAAAGCATTTATCGAACCACAAGATTTAGCCGATCAAACACTACTGAGCTACCCAGTTCAAAAGCAAAGACTCGACGTAGTCAAACATTTCTTGCAACCTGCTGGTGTTGAGCCAGCGAAATGGAAACAAGCCGACAATACCTTAATGCTGGTACAAATGGTTTCTGCAGGGCTTGGGGTCGCCGCTCTACCTAATTGGGCTATCAGCGAGTTTTCTCGTCAGGGCTTGATCACCAGTAAACCACTGGGCAAAGGACTTAAGAGAAGACTGTTTGCAGCAACTCGCCACAGCGAGAAAGATAAACGCTACTTACAAACGTTCTTTGCTACTGCGCGCCAACAATGCAAAAGCCACCTTGAAGGGATCAAAGTGGCTTAGTAAAAACTCTTTTAACAAACTTGGATTAACGTCCAGAAGATTTAAATTGGTTGGTCAGCGGGTCGTATCGGAATCCGAGATGGCTTAACTTACCAACCACGCTATCCACATCCATTTCATACATTGACACCAACTCATCTAAACTGTCGCACTCCAGGCGCAACTTTTCGTTGACGATACCCAGCAGAATAACACTGTCGAACTTGTTCACATTGCTCAAATCCATAGAGACACTCCTTTGGACAAAATTTCACCTCAAAAGATAAACAGGCTCTAGTAAGCATAGTAGGGAATTAGCTCAATAAAAGTGAAATTGCTCTACGTTCGGCTTTATACCAATCTGGTTAAGTGAATGTTCAGATAATTGCGTAGAAGAAAAACGCTAAGAACAAGGCATAGATTGCAGCTAACTCGTCATTCTAATGACAAAATATACAACGCAGTTCTTGGCGTTTTAACAAGCAAAAATGAACAACTGGTGCAGGTTGGTATTAGTACATCAAATACAAACTGTGGAATCCCGTGCTTGCGAGAACGATCAATAGTGTTGCCAAACCTAGCTGTCCTTTATCCGCCTTTTTAGAAGTAATAATGTGCCAGCTCCAGAAAACGATACCAGCAATCATTAAACTGAAACTGATCAGTAATGGCATCGTCAGGCTTTTCAGTTGCTCACTATCGAGAGAATACGCATATGGAACAATACAAATGGTTGCAGCCATCGCTGACAAAATGCCAACCACGGGTAAAATTCGGTGAAACGCATCCAGGCGCGTGCGTGCAATGGTCAAAAGTAAATGGCCAAACATCGCTCCCAATAAGGCGATCATAATAAACAGTGATAGTGAAGCACTCCAAGTTGAAGCTTCACTAATCAAAATAGCCACATAGGCCAGTGATAAGCCATTCACCATGTACATCACCCAAAGAGGGCCTTCATCGCGTGTTTTGGTTGTTTTGACTCGAGAGTAAAAATAGAAAATCGCAAACACCACCATAAAAGCTTCAATTTTAATCGAAGCAACGGCTAACCACATAACCCCCAAAGCAGGCAGTATTTTATGGATACGCCCACGCTGACCGGGACAAATCTGCCCTTTTACCAGAACCAGAGTTAAAATAATTTGAGCTCCCAGTAACATTGGAGCAAATACAGAAAGCAGTGAATAGACCATAATTTAAAACATATTTGCGACTTTTGAGTGAAGGCGATGATAACAGAAGGTAATACCCAAGTAACCTCAAGATACTTGTTCAACAAGATTTTAGCTTAAGCCTATTGAGCAAAAACTTATTTGTCTTAAATAAAGTGAGGTTATGTTCCGCTAGATACTCCCAGAGCAAGTCGCTATAATGCCCGCCTCTAAAAGACAAGGTCAAAATATGTACAGCGATATCACTCCGATTCATGAACACAAAAAGTACTGGGCAGAATGCTTTGGTACTGCGCCATTCTTACCAACAAGCCGTAAGGAGATGGATGCGCTTGGATGGGACAGCTGTGACATTATCATCGTAACCGGTGACGCCTATGTGGATCACCCAAGTTTCGGTATGGCGATTATCGGCCGTTTGTTGGAAGCACAAGGCTTCCGTGTCGGAATCATTGCTCAACCAGAATGGCAGAATAAAGACGCTTTCATGGCGTTAGGCCAACCCAATTTATTCTTTGGTGTGACAGCCGGTAACATGGATTCCATGATTAACCGCTACACATCAGACAGAAAACTTCGTCACGATGACGCGTACACACCAAACAATGAAGGTGGTAAACGTCCTGATCGTGCAACTCTTGTTTATTCTCAACGCTGTCGTGAAGCTTATAAAGAAACACCTATCGTATTAGGTGGTATCGAAGCGAGTTTACGTCGTGTTTCTCACTACGATTATTGGTCGGATAAAGTCCGTCGCTCAGTACTGTTTGATGCGAAAGCAGACATCCTGCTGTTTGGTAATGCTGAGCGTGCTCTGGTGGAAGTGGCTCATCGTTTAGCGAATGGTGAAGCGATTGGTGAACTAACGAATATCCGTGGTACAGCAGTGAACTTACCTGCTGTTCCTGAAGGTTATAAAGTGATTGATTCATCTCGTATCGATAAGCCAAGCACGCCGTTTGTACCAACCAACCCATACGAAGTTGAAACTCAGTGTGAAACGAAAAAAGCGGATGAGAACGAAGCAAAACCTATTATTGTTCGCGCATCTCGTCATGATTCAAAAACCACGGCGGTACGTCTGCCTTCTTATGAAAAACTGGTTAATGATCGTATTTTGTACGCTCACGCAAGCCGTGTTCTGCATCTGGAAACCAACCCATACTCAGGTCGAGCGCTGATTCAAAGCCACGGTAATCGTGAACTGTGGGTAAATCAGGCCCCGATTCCATTGTCGACGGAAGAAATGGATTATGTGTTCGATTTACCATACGCACGTGTTCCTCACCCTATGTATGGCAAAGCAAAAATCCCTGCGTATGACATGATCAAGACATCAGTCAACATCATGCGCGGCTGTTTTGGCGGTTGTTCTTTCTGTTCGATTACCGAACATGAAGGACGCATTATCCAAAACCGCTCAAAAGAATCGATCATCAATGAAGTGAAAGAGATTCGCGACAAGGTACCTGGATTTACCGGTACTATTTCAGATTTAGGCGGCCCGACAGCCAACATGTATCGTTTAGGTTGTTCTGATCCAAAAGCGGAAGCAAACTGTCGCCGTCCGTCTTGTGTGTTCCCAGGTATCTGTAACAAGTTAAACACCGACCATAAACACACCATCGATCTGTATCGAGAAGCGCGTAAAGTGGAAGGTGTTAAGAAAGTGATGATTGCTTCTGGTGTTCGATACGACTTAGCGATTGAATCACCAGAGTACGTTAAAGAGCTGGTAACACACCACGTTGGTGGCTACCTAAAAATTGCCCCAGAACACACTGAAAAATCGCCGCTTGATTTGATGATGAAACCAGGCATGGGAACCTTTGACCGCTTTAAAGAACTGTTCGACAAATACAGTGCTGAAGCAGGTAAGAAACAGTACCTCATTCCTTACTTTATTTCTGCTCACCCGGGTACAGAAGATGAAGACATGGTGAACTTGGCTTTATGGCTAAAGAGCCACAATTACGAGTGTGACCAGGTACAGAACTTCTATCCGTCCCCCATGTGTAACGCGACGGCGATGTACCACTCTGAAGTGAATCCGCTGAAACGTGTAAAATACAAAAAGCGTGAAGATGTGCCAGTGCCGAAAGGTGACCGTCAACGCCGTCTGCACAAAGCACTACTGCGTTACCATGACCCACTCAACTGGCCGCTGATTCGTGAAGCATTAATTAACATGGGCAAAAAGCACTTGATTGGTGATAAGCCAAACTGCTTAGTTCCAGCAGAAGATGCAGATAAGCAAACGCCCGCTCAGCGCCGTAAGTCTGGTCGTCACGGTTCAAACCGTTTTGCGACTAAGCACACTAAATCTCAACCGGGGTTTGATGCATTACGCGGTGACAAATCTAAAGGTGAGAAACCTCGCGGGGAGAGACCAAAAAGCAAGAACGCTGGTGGCAAACCGTCAACAGGTCGTCCAAACGGTAACTCACGTCCAAACAATAAAGGGAAAAGTCAGCAGCGCAACGCTCAACGCTGATTATCTTTACTTTTCGAATATCGAAAAGTAACCCCAACAAAAAGCGCAGCTCGATGGCTGCGCTTTTTCGTATCTAAATTTCAATGGATGTCGATTAATATTAATTAAGCGTACTTTTCTTCAAACTCTTTCATGAAGTCAACAAGGGCTTGAACACCTTCCAGAGTCATTGCGTTATAGATAGACGCACGCATACCACCAACAGCACGGTGACCTTTTAGTGAGGTTAAACCACGTGCTTCAGCCAATTCTAAGAAAGTCGCATCAAGCTCAGGTTTCGCAAGTTGGAAAGGTACATTCATCAGTGAACGGTTATCCGAGTGGATACCGTTGCGATAGAAATCAGATGAATCTATATAACCATACAGTAAGGCGCCTTTTTCACGATTGATCTTCTCAATCGCTTTAACGCCACCCTGCTCTTTCAACCACTTAAATACAAGTCCAGATAGGTACCATGCGTAAGTTGGCGGAGTGTTAAACATTGAGTCTTGTTCTGCCAGAACTTTGTAGTTCAAAACACCAGGAACAATATCACTCGCTAGATCAAGTAGGTCATCACGGACAATAGCGATACAAATACCCGCTGGACCAATATTTTTCTGCGCACCAGCGTAAATTACACCGTACTTAGAAACATCGATTTCGCGAGAAAGAATAGTTGAAGACATATCCGCTACGATAGGTTTATCGGTCACAGGAAGATCGTTAATTTCAATACCATCGATAGTTTCATTCGGGCAAAAATGCACATATGCAGCTTCAGGATCTATTTTCCACTCACTCGCTGGCAAAATACCGATTTTGCCGTCTTTTTCGACTTTCGCTTCAAAGACGTCTGTTTCACAATACTTTTTAGCTTCTTTTACTGCACTTTCTGCCCAGTAACCACCATCAATATAAGTCGCTTTAGTGGCATTACCCATCAGGTTCATTGGAACAGCAGCGAACTGCGCCCGAGCACCGCCCTGACAGAACAGGACTTTATAGTTATCTGGGATATTAAGTAGATCGCGGAGATCTTGTTCCGCTTCTTCAGCCACTTTAATAAAAGGTTTACTACGGTGACTAATTTCCATAACCGAAACGCCCATACCGTTCCAATTCACAAACTCAGCTTGTGCTTTTTGCATAACGGCTTTTGGTAACGCTGCTGGACCAGCACTAAAGTTATAAACAGTGTCCATGTTCGGTTCCATGTGTTTTTTGCTCCTGCTATCTAGATTATTTGTGATTAATACCACTTTTTCACTTAGATAAAAAGCAAGAAAAGAGGTCTTTAGACCTCTTTTCTTCAACTAACCCTTTTATAAAGAAACTTATGTAAGTTGGTATTAATAGCTTGGCGTCATCATGGCTGACATAAACAAAGCAAACAACGGAACTTGATTTCCGTTAGAGAACACCAGGTTCCCATCCTTAATTTCGGCACTAAGGTGGTACCCTTCCGGCTTCTGGCTCATCATCTCCATCACAACGAGCTCATCAACCCCTTGACGAATCGCAGGCATGTCTGTCGCAAGTTGGTTAGAAACAAACGTTTCAACATTACCGCCAAGCGCTGACAAAAGAACACTTGGATCACTCAGCACGTTATCGGTGCCTTGAGGAACATTAAGGGTCATCTTTGAAGAGAACTCACCTTCCCCCACTTTAAAAGAGAGTTGGTCCAAAGACATAAAGAACCCTTTGGAGAACAAGGTGTCTACATGTGGTAACGCCATTTCTAAATCACTACCAGCTAAATCTGGATTACTCTGATAAATATCAGATAAAGCACGGAATGAAGCACTATCTACATCACCCAGGGTAAAATTAACCTTCAAATCGTTCACTTCATGACTACCGTCTACATAAACCTTATTCAAATTGATTGTATGATTACTGGTAAAACGAGAAGTTTTAGCATCCAGTTCAGAATCAAAATCATAAGACACGTTTTCTAAATTGAACAAACGGTATCCTGAATCAGTATCCGCATGAATACTGTCGAATTTAACGCTCTGTTTACCAATCCAAAAACCAGCATCGTACTTTCCGTTACCTTCTCCCGTAAGGTTTGACAGCAACAGTTTCTCACTGGTAGAAAAATTTATCGCAATAGAAGGCACAGACATTTGATACGAAGCTTCCCCTAAAGCAGTCACCTTTCCAACCAACTGCGAAGATAGCATTGAAATTGCGACAGCATCCGGACCTTGGCTCTGATAATGCCAGTCTTCCAGCGTCGTTTTAAAACTGGTTGTGCCATTAAGCTGCGTACGACTCTCAATCACTAACGGCGCATTAGGATATTCAGGGAACGTTGATACTGCTGAAATTGCCACCAGTCCATGACGAACAGCACTATCAACCACAATCTCTGTCGGCAGCCCTTCGGCTACAAACTGCTGCTTCAAAATTGGATTGATCACGGTGTAGCGAGTTTGCACCTTTGATGACAGGTAACCTCGGTCGTACTCAATAAGTTCTGCCGAGATATCATCATTACTGATATGAGCCAAACCATCTGTAACAACATTTTGCCCGATTTGACCAACGGCTAATGGCCAACAAAGTACCAGAGAGATAGCGCCGCCAACCGCACCAATAAATTTTAATTTCTTCATAAAAGCAGATTCCTTATTGTTTCACGCAGTCTACCGATTAGATTTAATCAGCTCAAGAAACTAAATGAGACAGTCCATATTTAGCTCTTAGTGCGATAACCCTCATCAAAAAGCAGGGTTTAAAACTCATCATCTGCAAAGGTTATTTCGTCAACTGATTAAGAAAGTATGAGTTATTTCAGACTATTGACACAAATTAAGCATTCTTAAACCTCGCTCTCAGTTCAATTTTCCGTTGCTTGCTAGAGTGGTGACAACATGATGACTTAATGAGAATACTGTGAATCAATACGCCCTACTCTGTTTAGACAATAACCCAGTAAGCGTTGAGCAATGGCGCAATGAGCTGCAGGTATTTTCAACAAAATTTGATCTGCACACGGCAGATTCCTTTGAAGAAGCTCAGCAGGCTTTAGATTTCCTCGAAACACAAAATCAAACCGTCGCGCTCGTCATCGCCAGTCACAGCCAAAGTTTGAATGGCGCTGACTTCCTCATTCAGTTAGATCGTTTAGAAAGTACTAAAAATGCTCGCAAGGTACTCATCAGTTGTGGCCAAGATATTCAAGCTATCTTAAATGCCGTTAACGAAGGAAGACTCGACTACTGTCTAACCAAACCACTGCAAGACCGCGTGCTCTATAAAACGGTACAAAAAGAGTTAACGACCTATATTTTACAGCACGATCTAGATAACGTCCTTCAATACAGTTCCGTGCTTGAACAACAAAGATTATTGCGTTCCCATATCGACAACAAAATGCACTCTTATCGTCAGGGCTTTATCACGGAATATCACCAAATGTCGGATATGGAATTAGCGGATCAGGTCGTTGGTGCTCTCTATCAATTTTTTGAAAAGCAAGACGATACCAAAGCCTGTCGCACCTATTCTGCCGAGCATCTATTAACAATTGAAGGACAACCTAACCGCTTCTTATGGTTTATAACTGAGGGAGAAGTGGCGTTATACAAAAAGGATAAACACGGTCAGCAAAGAGAAGTTGTACGCCATCAAAAAGGCAACATTGTTGGAGGGATGTCCTTTGTTACCGGAGAGTGTTCATTTTCAACAGCAGTGACATTAACCAAAACCGAAGTGATCAAATTAGATCGCGATATCTTTGCTAAAGTCATGCATACCGATACCACGCTTCTACCTCTGTTCACCAACTTACTTCTGCGTCACTTTAACCGACGACTTCAACGCAGTATCAATACCAAAATACAACTGCAAGAAACGCTCGAATCTTTAGAATCGGCGCACCAACAGCTTATCGAGGGCGAAAAAATGGCCATGCTTGGTCAACTGGTTGCCGGCGTTGCTCATGAACTTAACAATCCCGTTGCTGCTATTTTACGTGGCACGGAAACACTATCTAATAACATCGAACGAATCATTGATGAGTATCAGGATTGGGACATCAGCCAACAAGGAGCCCAGCTTCTAAAATCTGCGCGGCAATCTAAGCCTGTTTCCACTTCAGAGGAACGCGAGCTCTCCAAACAGCTTGAAGCTATCATCCGTCACCGTTTACTCGCAAAAAAAATGGTCAAGCTTGGTTTAAATCAGGATGAAGCGTTGATTAAGCAAGCGAAATCCTCCCCTGAAGCCACATTGAAAGCACTGGAGTCGCTGGAGCGATACCATGTCACTGGTAGCACATTACGTTCTATCAAAGTCTGCGCTCAACGTATTACCGATATGGTAAAAAGTCTCAAAGGTTATGCCAGAGCTGATGACGAAACGTTCCATTTTGCCGATGTGCATGAAGGGATAGAAGACACACTTGTCATTTTTGAAAACAAATTAAAGCTGCATAAGCTCTACAAAGAATACAGTGACATCCCCCCAATACGATGCATGCCAATCGCTTTACAGCAAGTTTGGACAAACCTAATCTCCAATGCCATTGATGCATTTCCCGAAAAAGGGATTTTACAAATCAATTCGTACATAGAAGAGAAGAATGGGCAACCATTTGCCGTCATCAGTTTCAAGGATAATGGACACGGTATACCTGAAGAATCTAAACAACAAATCTTCGCACTCAATTATACAACGAAGCGAGAAGGAAACTTTGGTTTAGGCATTGGATTGTCCGTTTGTCAGCAAATTATCCATCAACATCAAGGCTGGATTGCTGTCGAATCCAAAGTTGGAGAGTACACCGATATGCAGGTCTGGCTTCCTCTAACGCCCCACGAACTCGATAAATAAGGAATACAACATGAACAAACTCATGATTTTATGCATAGATGATGAAAGAGAAGTTCTAGATAGCGTGGTGCAAGACATTGAATGTTTTGAAGAAAATTTCATTATCGAAGCCGCTCAGTCTGTGGCTGAAGCCAGAAGTGTTATTGATGATTACCGCTCACAAAACGTACCGTTAGCTTTAGTGTTGTGTGACCACATTATGCCTGAACAAACAGGGATCAGTTTTCTCATTGAACTTAACGAACAAACCGATACCACAAAGACGCGCAAAGTATTACTAACGGGACAAGCGGGGTTAAATGATACTGTTGAAGCTGTCAACCACTCCAGTTTAGATTTCTTCATCGCAAAACCTTGGGTTGGCGAAGAGCTACGTAAAGTTGTGAAAGAGCAACTCACCCACTATGTCATTGAGAATGAACAAGAACTGATGCCATGGGTCCAAGTGCTTGATGCAGAGAAAATTCTTAATGCCATTTCTGATAAAAGAATCAGTTTCGGTGAATAGTTTGCCATTTTTTGGCATTTAAATTGCTTCAACTCTATAAAATCGACAAAACAATGACATTTTTGATGGTTTCTCAATACATCAATGAATTATGATGTCATCAGTGACTAAGAAGCAGTGCCTTCTTATCGACCATGGAATTAACTATAAAGATACAGGTTTACCGTAACTATGCGTAAAACAATCATTGCAGCAGCACTACTTATTGCTTCGGGCCAGAGTTTAGCCGAAGTTGACCGTAACAGCCCGTCAGTCATGAGCAACTTTAGCTACGACTATGCAGAAGCACGTATTGGTGCTAGTCCGATGACTTTCGGTGGCGCTTTCAGTAAATCCATCCACCCAAACGCTCATGTGATTGGTCGTATTGATTCTGAGCTTGAAAGTGATTACGCAGCAGCAGCTGGTTTTGGGTTTCATGCTCCAGTAAACAACTGGGCAGATTTCACTGGTGAAATGTTACTGCGCTTAGAAGACAAAGATGACGGTCGAAGTGCAGACACAGGCATGGAGCTTAACCTAGGTATTCGCCAATGGTTAGGTCCACAACTTGAAGTCGGTGGTAAAGCGGGTTACGTTTCACTTGATGAAGAAGACGATTGGATTGGTTCATTTTATGCTCGCTTCCACTCAACAGAACTTTTCTCAATTGGTGCTGAAGCACGTTTCAATGACTCATATGGCGATCAAGTCATATTCACAACGCGCTTTAAACTGTAGTCATTAGAACTGTATAGATATGAAAAAGCCGAGGAATTATTCCTCGGCTTTTTAGTATGATTCGTTAGTAAATCAGTTCAAACCCGCTTTGCTACTTTGGCAACTGTCTAAAAGTTGACGCTTCCTTGGCTCTTGTATCAGTTTCCAATGAATACCATCAATAGCCCCAGCAAACTTCCAAAGAAGCTTAATATCTACATCGTTGCCATAGATTTGACAAACTTTGTTAAATACCTCAGGAGCTCCCAGCTCGATAAACGTATCAACATCATCGACACCAGCTTTTTTAACCATTCTTTCCAAAGTTAGCTGCATATTAGGCAAGTCACGTAAACGACGATTCGTTGACGATTTTTTCCCCACTCGCTGGCTAACTGCGTTCTTTATAGACAAGCTGACAATATCATCTAGACCTTGATAATTCTCTTCAAAAAGCGCCGTAATGTCATAATAGTTTACAGTCGCAACTGTTTGCTTTTTAACATGTCGGTACTTCTCACAGCCTAGTGCATTCAACTTATCATCCAATTCCTTTCCACCGCGAATATAAATGCAGTCGTTAGTCAAGAGCGCGTACATCGCATCTTCTTGGAACAATCCTATTCCACCAAACATTGAACGTTCTTGGCTTTCACCAAACTTATTTACGTAATCGAAAAATGTTAGCCCTATCATAGCTACTGATCCTATTAATCAAAACCCCCGATTAAGAAAGATCACCAGATAGCAGTACAATTTAGCGAATAAAATTAATATTTTACTTATTAGTATTCCGAGCAATTATGGAACACTGATCTTGTTATACGGTCATCATAATTAATGAAGAAAATTAAGTCAGGATCTAATTCACATCTAGAAACGTTTTTTTTGATTGATTTGAGATATGTCTCGCACAACACTCATATATCACCGCTCGAGTCGATAATCTCTCAATTTAAAAACAGCTTTCTTTCAATTGAGAATTTTTAACCATCAATTTTACCCACTGAAATATCACATCACGAAGAGCAATAACTCGCCAAGTTGCTGTAAAAAACATCGTTGCGGTTCAACAATCTCACTTTGATATCAATAAAGTGAACTGTGTTTGATTGAATCTGTTGCGCATATACATTAGCGAAAGTTAAAATGGTGTTCCATCAGCTCACAGATGCAATCAGGTTCTTTTAACCTGATTATGAAATTTTCCCGCTGTGAGCCTGTTATTTAAGGCATTATTGTTACCGAGTGGCCATTATCTAAAAGTTAGTGATAACGCCGGATACGGCACTCACAACTGCTGCCAATAAGGTTCGAACCTAAGTGCAACTCGAACAAAACTTAACCGCAAAAGGTCAACAGAACCTCATGAACCACTTATCTTTCTATTGGCTTCCTGACAATAAACAGCTTCTTCTACAAGGCGTTGAAAGCGAGTTTGCTGAATTAGTAGAACGTTCAATCAGTACAGGAAAAATCACGCTACCTCCGATTCCTAATGTTGTCTTGACGATCCAAAAGATGACGTCTGACGAAGCAACGACCGTTTCAGATGTAGCAAATTGTCTCGCCGATGACCCAAGTCTCGCGGCAATTGTGATTCGTATCGCCAACTCAGTGGTCTTTAACCGCCGTAACATCACATGCAATGATCTGCTCACAGCCGTATCTCGATTGGGTATACTTCGCGTACGTGATATTGTTACCGCTCAAGCGATAGAGCAGCTAAAGCATTCCGTTAACCTTAGCAATGAGTGCAACAAAATACTGGTGCACAGTGCCACTGTATCTCGCGAGCTTGGTGCGACCATGGTGTTAGTTGTACAGGCTTTCAAAGCGTTAGAGCCAGAAAAATATCAATATCTTGAGCAAGAAAAAGCTCTGCTCGTCGGTCTACTGGCTGATATTGGTTTGTTCTGCTTGGTTAACGAGTACCATGTCTATCTTGAAAACGGAAACTACCTTGACCAAGACATCGCTTTACAGATATTCCATTCTCGCTGTCCAGACACTAGCCACTTAGTTTTGAAGCATTGGGGATTTGACGAAGACTTCCTTGAGGTTTGCGGCAACAAAGAATTACTAGAACACCCTTGCGAAGTAAGCTATCTTGACGTGGCGAGAATATCAAACCACTTGCTTATGTTCAGAAAGCAAGATGAAGATATTGATGAACATGAAGTGGAAATCAACACCACAGGTGCTGAAGTTCTCTATCAGCTCAGCAACCTTACTGATTCAGATTTTCAATCTAAACTCCGCGCAGTAATCAACGCCAGTGGTTTTTAAGCAACCATATTGAACTGGTTCAAGTTCATACAAGAGCGATTAAAAATATAACCCACAGGATAAGAACCTGCAGCGACTTCGGTGTGCAGGTTCCAAGTTGGGATTAAGTACTTTTGAGGAATATATGCTTTCAGGGATGTTATTTATCTTCGCTCCACTTGTTGTGGGGTATCTATTTTCAACCCAAAATACACAACTACTGTCCAAAATAAACAGTGCGACATCATCACTAATCTACGTCATCCTGTTTCTAATGGGCTTAAGCTTGGCTGCTCTGGATAATTTGGGTAGTAATCTACAGCTCATCGTCAAATATACTGCTGTGTTTTTCTTTGTGTTAGGCACCTGTAATCTTGCGGTGCTGCCTTTTGTCGACAAACTGTTGCCCCTGCAAACAGATGAAAATCACACTAAGTTACCACTTTCTAGTATGGCTCTAGAATCTGCAAAGCTAATTCTTGTTGTTGGTGGTGGATTAATCGTCGGCGTTATGTTGGGATTTGATCTGAGTTGGGTAGATACAGCGAGTGAATGGATTCTATTCTTATTACTTTTCTTTATCGGTATCCAACTACGTAATAGCGGTTTAACCCTGAAACAGATTCTCCTCAATAAACACGGCATGATTATCGCCTGCGTCATTGTAGCGACCAGTCTAATCGGTGGTGTTATCGCTTCTTTTATATTGGATATATCTATCTACCAAGGGTTAGCGATGGCTTCTGGATTTGGCTGGTACTCGTTAGCAGGGATTCTCATGGGCGACGCCTTTGGACCCGTATTTGGTGGGGCTTCATTTATGATAGAACTTCTTAGAGAGCTCATATCACTGGTTTTAATTCCGATGTTCATTGGTCGCAAGCCATGTACTTCAATCGGATACGCAGGTGCAACAGCAATGGATTTCACTCTGCCTGTCATTCAGACAACCGGAGGGGTAAGATGTGTACCGGTTGCAATAGTCAGTGGATTTATTCTTAGTCTACTTGTCCCCATTTTGATGCTATTTTTTGTATCTCTCTCCCACTAATTAATGACAAAAGAGAGTACATTACGGGTTCTATATACCCAAAAACATAACATAATAAAAAACGATCAGCCCAAAGGAAAAACTATGAAACGCCTTCTAACTATGTTCTTGTTAACAGCGACTTCAATGAGTGCAACAGCCAACAATCAATGTTTGGCTGGTAAGTACGATGCTTACATTGATGCGTCACTTGGCTGGTACGAAGACCTGTCTAAACTGACTACTGAAAAATACCCAGAGCTGGCCGATGTTAGCCAATGGTTCTTAGAAGGTCGTCAACACCACTTTGAACTGAACCGTGCCGCGGTTCACTACTACTTAGAAAATGATGCATCTAAAGTTGCAACCAGCCAACCTGTCGAAGCATGGCTAAAATTGGAACAACAAGACATTAAAGTTCTCGCCTCGCGCAGTGACGAATTAGGTAAAATTGCCAAAGTGACTTTTGATGATCGTCAGTCTACCCCGCACGAAAACAACTATGATTTACGTTCAGCATTTGCAGAACTTTTAAGTCACCCTAAACAGATAGATACGGCTTTAAACCGTTATAACGATGCAATTGCCAAGTTAGAGACTATTGATTGCAACTAAAACCACACTTTTTATAGTTCAATTTTTGCAATTAAAGCTTGTACTCCTAATAGGCTAGAGCAGATGAATAAAGACGGGACTTTGTTCCCGTTTTCGTTTAAATTGTCCGGCTTGTGACCCGAAAACAATAATTATATAGACGCTCCATGGTATCAGAACAAAGAACTGCTGATGCGAACTTCGACTCTCTGCTTCGCATCTTCACAGTACCTGAAGGGCCAGATTCTACGCTGACCAAAATTGAAGAAGAGTTATCACGCAACTTAAACAAATTTTTGCGTGAACATATTGTCGCAGAGGAAAAATCCCTTAAAGATATTGAGAAAGACTTCTCTAATGCTCATATTCCTGAGCAACCGGAGTTTGTTTCCGATCACACTCAGCACCTGCTTGATACATTAGTATCTCACTCGGTTCACACTGCATCGCCAAGCTTTATTGGTCACATGACTTCGGCACTTCCCTATTTCTTGATGCCTTTGTCAAAAATCATGATTGCTTTGAACCAAAACTTAGTAAAAATCGAGACATCCAAAGCGTTTACGCCCTTAGAACGCCAAGTTTTGGGGATGTTACATCGTCTTATTTACGCTCAAGACGATACTTTCTATTCCTCTTGGATGCACAGTGCTGAGCACTCATTAGGTGCATTTTGCTCTGGTGGTACCATAGCGAACATCACTGCATTGTGGGTTGCCCGTAATAAAGCCTTAAAGGCTCAGAATGAATTCAAAGGCGTTGAGAAAGAAGGCCTCTTTAAAGCTATGAAGTATTATGGCTACGAAGGTTTAGCGGTACTTGTTTCTGAACGTGGTCACTACTCTTTGAAAAAAGCAGCGGATGTGTTGGGTATTGGTCAAGAAGGCTTGGTATCAGTAAGAACAGCTGATAACAACCGAATCTGCCCAGATGACTTGAAAGTCAAAATTGCAGAGTTGAAAGCGAAGAATATTAAGCCTTTTGCCGTTATAGGTGTTGCTGGTACGACAGAAACGGGCAATGTTGATCCACTCAGAACCATTGCCGAAATTTGTCACAGCGAGGGTTGCCATTTCCATGTTGACGCGGCTTGGGGTGGCGCAACATTGATGTCCAACAATCATCGTCATCTGCTTGATGGCATTGAGTTAGCGGATTCTGTGACCATTGATGCTCATAAACAACTTTATATTCCGATGGGCGCTGGAATGGTTCTGTTTAAAGATCCTGCCGCAATGAAATCTATTGAACATCACGCTCAATACATACTGCGTAAAGGTTCTAAAGATTTAGGTAGCCACACGTTAGAAGGTTCCCGTTCTGGTATGGCCATGCTGGTCTATGCAAGTATGCATATTATTAGCCGTGCCGGCTATGAGTTGCTCATCGATCAAAGCATTGCTAAAGCCCGATATTTTGCTGATCTGATTAAAGCTCAACCTGACTTTGAACTCGTCTCAGAGCCAGAACTGTGTTTATTAACCTATCGCTACTTACCTGCTCATATTAAACAAGCGCTTCAGTTGGCAAACGTTAGTCAGAAGGCAGAACTTAATGAACTGCTCAATGAACTCACAAAGTTTGTTCAGAAAACTCAACGCGAAACTGGTAAATCGTTTGTCTCACGTACTCGCTTGAATCCAAAATGCTGGGATCAACTAGATACCATTGTATTTAGAGTCGTATTAGCAAACCCTTTAACCACAAAAGAAATCCTAAATTCAGTACTAGAAGAACAACGTAAAATCGTTCAGTTAGCACCGAATTTAATGGGGAAAATTGAGCAGTTAACTAACAAAATAGTCACTAAATAAAGATAAAAAAAGTTACAGTGAAATTGAAAATTACTTTCTATTTACTGTAACTTTCTCATCAATCGATGATAAATATCCATTAACTGTGTGTAAATAGCCGCTAAAAACTGTAGTTTTTATAAATTTTAGTTTGAGGCTTGTCATATTCTCACCATCCAATGGATTTTTCGTTTCGGGATTCTAACCGCTTAGGTTTATACTAAATCCATGGCGTTGGTGATGGTAAGCGTTGTGGAAACTCAGTATTTCCGACTTTTAAATGCATACTTCGTTAAACCAACGAGTTGTTCTCTATGCCTGCGTGAACACTATGAATACATTAGAAAAAATTCAAAAAAATCTGGAAAATTTTAGCAAGTCAGAGCGCAAAGTCGCTGAAGTGATCATGGCTTCACCTCAAACGGCTATCCACTCAAGTATTGCTACTTTGGCAAAAATGGCAGACGTAAGTGAACCGACCGTGAACCGCTTTTGTCGCCGTCTCGACACGAAAGGTTTCCCTGATTTTAAATTACATTTAGCCCAGAGCCTTGCTAACGGAACCCCATACGTTAATCGCAATGTTGAAGAAGACGATGGTCCAGATGCTTACACTCATAAAATTTTTGAGTCGACGATGGCGTGTTTGGATGTCGCTAAAAACAGCCTAGAGCCTATGCAAATCAACCGTGCGGTTGATCTACTGACTCAAGCTAAGCGCATTTCGTTTTTCGGTTTGGGAGCATCGTCTGCAGTTGCGCGTGATGCACAGAATAAGTTTATTCGTTTTAACATTCCAATCAGCTGCTTTGAAGATATCGTCATGCAGCGTATGAGCTGTATTAACTGTACTGACAACGACGTGATTGTTCTGATATCTCATACTGGCAGAACCAAGAGTCAGGTTGAAATCGCGCATCTCGCTCGCGAAAACGGTGCTACGGTTATTGCGATAACAGCTAAGGATTCACCTTTAGATAAGGCAGCGTCGCTTTCTATCTGCCTTGAAGTGCCTGAAGATACGGATGTTTATATGCCTATGGCAAGTCGTGTCGTGCAGATGACCATTATCGACGTATTAGCAACAGGCTTTACCTTGCGTCGAGGGTCAGGTTTCCGTGAAAACCTAAAACGAGTAAAGGAAGTTCTAAAAGACTCTCGTTACGACAAATCATCACATTTCTAACCAAACGGAGCTTAACGCTCCGTTTTTTCTATTTTAACGCATACCCGTTACCCATCTTGTTCAGAGCTTTCCTCTGACATCGAGTTATGAAGCAGCTCGACAGTACCAACCATAGAAGATTCCACCAAATCCTGACACTCTCCCTGACACGAGCATACTTGGTTCAATATATAAACTAGTCGCTCCTTAGTTAACGGAATCGGATTACCTTTAATCGAGTTGGATTTTAACGCATCTTCTGCCACCCGTTCGAATGAGGTTCTGCAAACACCAAAATTGCTGATATCAGGCAACCGTAATGTATCCAGCATATCTTCTACCCAGGCTATTCCATCATCGATTTTTGCCCCGACATTACCGGTGAGTAACTCAGCTAAGTGGGTATATCGCAAAAGAATATCGCCTCTTCCGGCTAAACGAGCAGCATTGACGTTTTCCAGCATGACATAAGGTGCTAAACGAGCAGTGATAACACTGTGTGGCGCTTCTAACTTGCCACATAATGCTGAAGCCAAACCATGGGCTGCGCCAAGTTTCGCATTGGTTGACGCCATACCACCAAGCATCGCTGCAAATGAGAGGTCTGCACGAGCCTGCTGATCATCTTTAAGGCAGGCGGGCAAAATAGCCCTCGACAATTTGCGAACGCCTTCTTCACAAATCATGTCGGTCAATGGATTGGGATCACCGCACACATAAGATTCCATAAGGTGAGTAAACGTCTCCATCGCGCCACGACCAGACGTATACGTATCCATACCATAAGTTAAAGTAGGGTCAACAATTGCGACGTCAGGAATCATGTCAGGACTGCGTAAACTGACTTTGACTTTATCTTGGCCAGATTTTAGCACTGCTTTGCGTGTCACTTCCGAGCCCGTGCTGGCGGTGGTTGGAATAGCAATCATAGGGAGTGGCTTAGTTTTAAGCGGAACGCAACGTCCAACCACTTCGACATAATCGTATACATTACCCTGATTAGGGATGATTGCCGCCAGCGCTTTCCCCATGTCAAGTACACTCCCACCTCCAATGGCAACAACCAGGCTGGGCAAGAAACGTCGACCGACAATCGCTGTTTCTTCAACCATAGTAATATTGGGCTCACCCGTGATAGCCACATGCTGATAGCGTAGATTATGTTCATTGAGGTAATCGATAACTGGACGAGCGCGCTCACTCTGCTTTCCCGAAACAAGCAATACACTGTAACCATACTGTTTGATCAATGAGAGCGATCTTTCCAATGCACCTTCGCCAAAAACGATTCGATTCGAAGTCATGAACTGAAACATATTGAACTCCATTCCTCTGCAAAGCGTTGCATTAAGGTAAACTGTTCCTAGATTGCACTTATAAAGGATAGATTTTTTTGACTCAGGGCAACTTGCCCACAATATCCTCACATTTAATGTGAGAATTTGCTCGATATCACGTCACAATTCAACCTTGTCGTTTTTGATTACGTCATCCGTCATTCATTATTCGAACAGTTTTCACTCGCTCTGGACAAATATAACTCGAAGTGAAATGCCGTCATTAATAACAAGAATCATAACCACACAAACAATAGGTTTTACCTATCAAATCAAGTGATAATTGCTGCTTTATTTTCTCTGTGGGATCGGGCATAGTAGTCTCAAATGAATTATAGGAGAAAGATATGTTCGCAGTAATTTTTGGTCGCCCAGCCTGTCCTTATTGTGTTCGCGCTAAAGAGCATGCTGAAACACTAAAAGCAAAGCGTGACGATTTTAACTACCGTTATGTTGATATTCATGCGGAAGGCATTTCAAAAGCTGATCTTGAGAAAACAGTGGGTAAGCCTGTTGAAACGGTTCCTCAAATCTTCCTAGACCAAGAGCATATTGGCGGTTGTACAGAGTTTGAAGCATACGCAAAAGAGCACTTAGGCTTGTTCGACGAGTAAGATAAACCTTATTTTGAAAAACCCGCTTTAAACAGCGGGTTTTTTGTTGCGTTTTATACAACTATTTACTTATTTTTTTTGGTTATTACGTTAGAATCGTCACACTTTCTCCCTCTTTTGTTGCACACATAAATTTTGAGATAAATTGTGAACATCGACGTCGTTCTTTTACTAAAACAAAACCCGATACTGCTAATTTTTGTCGTTTTAGCTCTGGGGCTATCCATTGGCAAAATCCGTTTTGGTAGTTTTCAGCTTGGCAACTCAATTGGCGTACTTATCACTTCCCTAGTGATGGGGCATCTTGGCTTCTCACTCAATTCTGAAGCATTAACGATTGGATTTATGCTGTTTATCTATTGTGTGGGCATTGAAGCAGGACCAAACTTTTTCAGTATTTTCTTCCGTGATGGTAAAAACTATTTCATTCTGAGTATCGTTGTTGTCACAACTGCAACTTGGATTACCTACTTCGGTGGTTATTACCTAAATTTAGATTTCGGTCTTTCGGCTGGCATGATGGCGGGCGCATTGACTTCAACGCCCGTATTAGTTGGAGCACAAGATGCACTAAACTCTGGGCTAGCAACCATTCCCCGCAACAAGGATCTGTCACTAATACTAGAGAATGTATCGGTTGGTTATGCGATGGCATACCTTATCGGCTTAATTAGCATGATCTTGTTTGCGAAGTTACTACCAAAACTGCAGAAACAAAATCTGTCAGACTCAGCACAACAAATTGCTCAAGAGCGAGGTTTGGGTGGCAGTGGACAACGCAAGGTTTACTTACCGATTATCCGTGCCTATCGTGTCGGACCTGCTTTAGTCAACTGGATTGATGGCCGAAACTTACGTGAGCTGGGTATTTACACCCAGACCGGTTGTTATATCGAACGTATCCGCCGTAATGGTATCCTCGCCCACCCTGACGGCGAAGCCATCTTACAAGAAGGCGATGAGATTGCTCTAGTAGGCTATCCAGACAGCCATGCGCGGTTGGACTCTAGTTTCCGTGAAGGTAAAGAAGTCTTCGACCGCAACTTACTAGATCTGCGTATTTCTGAAGAAGAGATCGTGGTAAAAAACGATAAATTCGCACGTAAACGCTTATCCGATTTAAACCTGTCTGAATATGGATGTTTTCTTAACCGTGTGGTACGTGCTCAGGTTGAGATGCCAATGGATTTGGATATCGTATTAGCCAAAGGCGATATCCTTCAGGTTAGCGGTGAAAAGAGCAAAGTATTAGGTCTCGCTGAGAAAATTGGTTTCATTTCTATTCATAGCCAAATGGCAGACTTACTGGCGTTTTGCAGTTTCTTTATTCTAGGCATTATGTTCGGCTTAGTGACAATGACATTTGGTCAAGTCTCTTTCGGTTTGGGTAACGCCGTAGGTTTGCTGCTGGCGGGTATCACTCTGGGCTTTTTAAGAGCCAACCACCCTACTTTTGGTTACGTTCCTCAGGGCGCACTGAATATGGTCAAAGATCTCGGGCTGATGTTCTTTATGGCGGGGATCGGACTAAGTGCCGGTGGCAACATGTTCCAACACTTATCTGAAGTCGGTGTTCAAGTTATTGGTCTTGCATTCTTAGTGAGCTTTGTACCTGTCGTACTCGCTTACCTGGTTGGTGCTTACTTGCTGAAGATGAACCGCGCATTACTGTTTGGTGCCATTATCGGTGCTCGTACTTGTGCACCAGCGATGGATATTGTTAACGACTACGCAAAATCGACCATCCCAGCATTAGGTTATGCAGGCACGTACGCGATAGCCAACATACTTATGACGCTAACCGGTACGATTCTGATTATTCTAAGTTAAGCGACACTCGTTTAACGGACACAAAAAAAGGCGCTGAAATCAGCGCCTTTTGTTTTATCTTTCGATATTAGATATCAATGACGTCGAATTCCACTTCAGGGCTCACGTCTGCTTCGTAATCCACACCTTCAACACCGAAACCGAACAGTTTTAGGAACTCTTCTTTATAAAGTTCGTAATCTGTTAGTTCTTTCAAGTTTTCAGTTGTGATTTGAGGCCACAGGTCGCTACAGTGTTTTTGAATGTCTTCACGTAGTTCCCAGTCATCTAGACGTAGACGGTTCTTCTCATCGGTTTCTGCTGCGCTACCGTCTTCTTTATATAGACGCTGGCTGAACATGCGATAGATTTGCTCCATACAACCTTCATGGATGCCTTCTTCACGCATTTTCTTGAATACCATTGCGATGTACAGTGGCATGACAGGAATTGCAGAACTCGCTTGCGTTACTACAGACTTAAGAACAGCAACGTTTGCGCTACCACCCGTTGCAGATAATTTCTCGTTTAGTGCTGATGCTGCACGGTCTAAATCCATCTTCGCACGGCCTAGTGCGCCGTCCCAGTAGATTGGCCAAGTCAACTCAGTACCGATATAGCTGTATGCAACAGTCTTACAACCTTCTGCTAATACACCGCCCTCTTCCAGCGCTTGCATCCACAGTTCCCAATCCTGACCGCCCATTACAGTAATAGTGTCTTGGATTTCTTCTTCCGTTGCTGGTTCAACACTCGCTTCGATGATCACATCTTTGTTCGTGTCTACCGCTGTTGAAGTGTAAGATTCACCAATTGGTTTCAGTGAAGAACGTACTAACTCACCCGTTTCTGGCATTTTACGCACTGGAGAAGCCAGTGAGTAAACCACTAAGTCAATTTGACCTAGGTCTTCTTTAATTAGCTCAACGGTTTTTTGCTTCGCTTCGTTAGAGAAAGCATCACCATTTAAGCTCTTTGCATACAGGCCTTCTTCGTGCGCTAACTTGTCAAAAGCAGCCGCATTGTAGAAACCTGCAGTACCTGTTTTTTTCTCAGTACCTGGTTTTTCAAAGAAAACACCGATAGTTGCAGCGCCGCCGCCAAAAGCCGCCGCGATACGAGATGATAGGCCGTAACCACTTGACGAGCCCACGACTAATACACGCTTAGGTGCATTTTTGATTGGACCTTGTGCTTTAGTGTAAGCAATTTGTTCTTTTACATTAGCTTCACAACCCACTGGATGAGTTGTTGTACAGATAAATCCGCGAATTTTAGGTTTGATGATCATATTCAACTTCCTTCAAAAATCTTCGCTAGGATAAAAGTTTCAACCACAAATCGCATCCTATTTCTTTAAAAAACCGTCTATTTTGCAAGTGGTTGGAGCACTGCTTTGCTCTTCTCTTACCCAAGCAAAGAAGGCTCCACGATGGAAGCCTTCTAATGTGAGTAACAATTGTTACCTTCAAGCTACGTTATTTAGCTTAGGTTTAGCTGTTTGATTGGTCAAAACTTGCGAAAAATCATGACTAAAATGATCAACTTGAATCGCTTTGTAACGCAGTTTTTCTGCTTGTAAAATAGAATCCACTTCTTCAGATGTCAGTACACCGTTTTCTTTGGCTTGAAGCAGCTTATCCGCAAGTGCCGCTTTACGGGCAACCTTTCCTTCTTTAATGCCACGAAGCAGTTTTCTCTCAAGACCATGAACACTATATAGCGTCACGAATGCTCGCTCCATCAAACCGACACTGTCGTCTTCACCTTCACCGATATAACACAGGTGAGTTAAACGATCTCGGTGAGCGCCTGGTGTCATAATGCTTTTCGCCACATCCAGCGCTAGATCGGTACTCGGCATTTCAAAGTGATTACCCAGTGGAAACAGTAGCCCTTTTAGTAATCTGCCCACGCCTTTCACCGGATAGTTACGGTACACTTCATTCAGTGATTTCGCTGCATGGTAGAAACAGTGTTGAATCGCGTAATGAACATAGACCAAGTCCGCTTGTTGACGACCATCGTCTTCATACTTTTTCAGCACGGCTGAAGCCATATATAAGTAACTCAGACCATCTCCTAAACGCGCAGAAATCATTTCTTTGCGCTTCAGATCGCCACCCAAGGTCAACATTGCAAAATCCGCACTGACGGCAAGATCTCGGCTTAAGCGAGTCAAATGCTTATAGTATTGCTTGGTTGGCCCACTCATATCCGCTTTGATAAATCGAGAGCCAGTTAAAGCAGCAAACAACGCACCAAAGGTATTCTTAGTGGCATGACCAATATGTTTAAACAGCAACTCATCAAACTGTTTTGCCCCTTCTTTTTCATCAGGGTTTGCCGCTGCTTCCATCTCTTTTAAAACATATGGGTGACAACGTGTCGCGCCTTGACCAAAGATCATCAAGTTACGAGTGAGGATGTTTGCCCCTTCTACCGTAATCGCAACCGGAATACCTAGGTAATGCGAGGCCAAATAGTTCATCGGACCATCCTGGATCGCACGCCCAGAATGGATATCCATTGAGTCATTGAGAATCGTACGGGCAATTTCTGTCATGTGGTATTTAGCAATCGCAGTAACAATCCCTGGTTTTTCTTTCAAATCTAACGAGGTTGTCGTTAAGGTTCGCGTCGCTTCTAATAAATAGGTTAACCCGCCAATACGACCTAACGCTTCAGCAACACCTTCAAACTTACCAATTGGCATACCAAACTGTTTACGTACATACGAGTAAGCTCCCGTGGTGCGTGAAGTGAGGTGACCAATCGCAGCACCGAGTGCCGGAAGTGAAATACCTCGACCTGCTGACAAACACTCCACCAGCATTCGCCAGCCTTTACCTGCGTAATCAGCGCCACCGATTAACCAATCCATCGGGATAAACACATCTTCACCACGTGTCGGGCCATTCATAAATGCAGAACCAAGTGGATCATGGCGCTCACCAATTACGACCCCTTCATGGTTGGCAGGGATCAGCGCACACGTGATACCAATGTCTTCTTTGTCTCCCAATAATTGGTCTGGATCTTTCAGTTTAAATGCCAAGCCCAGTACGGTGGAAACAGGCGCCAAAGTGATATAGCGTTTATTCCAACTTAAACGGATACCAAGAACTTCTTTCCCTTCATGTTTACCGTAACAAACAACCCCTTGGTCAGGAATACCACCAGCATCAGAGCCTGCTTCTGGTCCTGTTAGTGCAAAACAAGGAATGTCAGTACCGTCTGCTAAACGCGGTAACCAGTAGTCTTTTTGCTCTTGAGTACCATAGTGAGATAATAGCTCACCTGGTCCAAGCGAATTTGGCACCATGACAGTAACAGCAGCACTGATACTGCGAGTTGCGATTCGAGAAACGATGGTAGAGTTTGCTAACGCAGAAAAATCACGGCCACCGTACTCTTTAGAGATATTTAAAGAGAAGAAACGTTCCTTACGAATAAAGTTCCACACCTCTTCTGGAAGATCGCGGTCTTCCTTGACGATTTTGTGGTCGTCCAACATTGCAAGTAACGTTTCCAGCTCGTTATCCATAAACGACTGCTCATCTTCACTTAAAGTCGGTTTAGGATAATGGTGCAGCGTCGTAAAATCTGGGTTACCAGAAAAAAGCTCGCCGTCCCACCAAACACTACCCGCTTCCATCGCTTCTTTCTCGGTACTGGATAGAGGAGGCAACACTTTCTTAAACAACTTAAAAGCAGGGTCGCTTATCCATTTTCTACGTAGAGAGCTCATTGTCAGATCCTTTTGTTCACGTTTGTTATACCCGTGGGTATAAAGCTACTTGGATTTATTTTTGTTATTATTGGGGTCTATTGACCTTTATCTTTATATTTTTGCTGCTACTCCGGCAGCAAGGTATGGAATGATTTGATCGACAACGACTTTTGCGTCGACCTTACTTCCAAAGTCATTTTCTGCAATTTCTGCTAATGCTTTACTCGAAGCCATAGTGAAAACGCAGGTTCCCAAAGTAAAGTGTAGCCTCCAGAACAGAGTTTCTCTGGTTAATTCAGGGTTTGCTTTCATCACTGACTGAGTGAATAAATTCAGCGTTTCGCTGTAACGGGTTGTAATAAACCAGCGTAAATGCCCCTGTACGTCGGTGTAACCACGACCAATCAACAACATAAAGCGGCTGGTTCCGTTGCTATTGACCTTACTTAGGTTTTTTAACGGTTCGCGCAAAGATTCAAACACATCTTCCATACTGTACGAATCCCTCTGATTAAGGCCAATCAAAGCGTTATGGACCTCTGGCATAAATGCTTCCAGATAACGGTTCAGTACCGCACGGACCAAGGTTTTCTTATCACCAAAGTGATAGTTTACCGAAGCTAAATTAACACCGGCTTTACTGGTAATAGTTCGTAGAGAGGTATCCTTAAAACCCTGCTCGGCGAATAAACCTTCGGCTACGTTTAATATTTTCTCTTTGGTACTGCTTTTTAACATCATTGAGCGGCTACCTGCACCTAACATTTAAATCAAACACCTGTTTGAAATATACATTCGACACAATAAATTAACAACTGCGCAACATCACATTTCTAAACTCCGACGGTTTTAAATACATTAGAACGGTGCTCAAAAGCTGATTAACTTATTGAAAGCGCTTCTCTATAAAAAATGTTCCATTTTTTTCACTATTCACGGAACTAAATAACCCCTCCTCGGTCTGAATTTATGTACACAGTTAGGGCATTAAGAGTTTTACGGCCGTCGAACTGCTTTTTAACTAACCGTACTAAACCACTGCTTTTCTAATTAACTCCTATTTTTTGTATCAGCCCAGTTCTCTATGTTCTGGGCTTTTTTTATCGATGAACAATGCGAGTTTAAGCCGATAGAAACCACAATGACTGTTACTTGCAAAGCGCAGTCTGCCCCTGTATTTAATCGTTATTGGGTATATAATCCCGCCCACTCTGCGCACTTTACATCTTCTTTTTATGAAACTAGCCCAAAGCCCTATTACCGAACACCAATTCAACGGCCATCGTTTTTACTTAAAACGTGATGACCAGTTACACAGCCAATTTAGTGGTAACAAAGCGCGTAAGTTCATGGGATTACTAGACATCGAAGCGCCAGACGTCAAAACGCTGATTGGTTATAGCTCCGCGCAAGCTAATTCGCTCTACTCGATGGCAGCACTCGCCAACATTAGAGGCTGGACACTGGAATTTTATGTCGACCATATTCCAAACTGGTTGAAGCAAAACCCAATAGGCAACTATCGAGGTGCGCTGGAGCTCGGTGCGAAGATTATCGAAACCCGCCAAATCAGTCGCTTACATCCGACAGAACATATCTCTCAGATACGTCAGCCGGATAGCCAGTGTATCTATGTGCCTGAAGGTGGGCGTTTTACTCTGGCTGAGTCAGGAGTAAAGCAACTCGCAACGGAGTTGTTAGAATGGATCAGAATGCAGCCTAAGCAGGAGTGGTGTATTGCTTTACCTGCGGGAACAGGCACCACGGCTTTGTACTTACACAAAGCACTGTCACCCCATAGCATTCGAGTCTTAACCTGCGCATGTGTCGGTGGGGCAGAGTACTTAATCGAACAATTTAATGAATTGGGTGAAACCCACCACCCGGAAATATTGTCACTGCCTGACAAACATTACTTCGGACACCTGTATAAAGAAGACTATCAGATTTGGCTTCAGCTACTGGAACAAACCCATGTAGAGTTTGACTTACTCTACGATCCTTTGATGTGGCGATGCTTATCTCCTTGGCTGGAACAAGAAAATCATCCATCAGTCATCTATATTCATCAAGGTGGACTCTTGGGCAATGAGAGTATGTTGCCACGTTACCAGCGTTTATTAGAATTGTAGTATTTAGCAAATAGAGAAAAATATTTATGAAAAAGATTTTAACTTGCTGCGCATTATTTATCTGCCCATTCGCTGTGGCCAAAACGGTCTCTATCCCAGCGGTTGCCCCGGTTGTTGTTAATGGCAATGTTGGTAAGCGCGTTTGTTATTATCAGGATCAAGCCTACTCAGAAGGTGCTTTATTACAAGTCGGCGAACTGTACATGATTTGCCAATCAGCGAACAAATTTGAAACCAACGGTCAACTTAAGTGGGTTCAATTAGACACTGAGCAAAAAAAAGCCTCAGAAAAAAACTGAGGCTAGCTGCTGGGATATAACCCACTACACTCAACGGTTGCTACAAACCAAATGTCTCTTTCAGTTCCTGCATATCTTTTTTGCTCACACCTTCTGGAACATAACCACTAGACAAGCACATCAGGAATAACTTCGCGCCTTTATTGGCAACATCGACATAATCGAACGCTTCCAATGCATCCTTACCGGTTGCCACTGCGCCATGCTTTTCCCAAATGGCAACATCATGCTTTAGCAGCTTTTCCGTTGTACCATTTGCCATTGTCTGACTGCCTGGCATGCAATAAGGCACAATACCGATACCACGAGGTACAAATGCCCGTACTTCAGGAATCATTTGCCAGCACACATGGGTGTACTCTTCTTCGTTATGGCCATAATCGGAATGATGAGACAGAGCGATCAACTCCAATGGGTGGGTATGAACCACACAGCGATCTTTAGACCCCTGTTTGATTTTCGACATGACGATTTCAACATGAGAGATAAATTCACTGGTTGGTGCAAAGGTTTCGTCGCCATTGCCCCCCCAAAGGATATGGTAACCTTTCGCTTCATCATCAATTCGTAAGATACAACCCGCTTTTTCCGGATTACGCAGTTCTCGAATACGTTGCCCTGTGCCTTTTACAAAGAATATGTGCCCTGCACTCTCTTTAGGAAAAGTAAATTCTCCCACAGATTTAAGAGTGTTATGGGCGAATCCAGATAAGTCCTGTGGCACTTCTCCAAAAATTTCTGTCACATCAACAGAGATGTTACCGCCATTTCTTTCCGCCCACTCGCGTTGCCACAGATACTCGCCAACTTCTGAAACTTTACTGATTTCATCCAATACGGCTGCATTCGGTTGTATGGTTTTCATGAAAACTTCCTTTACATTGAGATGTTCAGATCTCTTTCATTCGCGGTGAACAACCTTACTGCTCACCGCACTCAAACTACGCTTTCTTTTTATTCGCCAATCGCTTCAGGATAACCGGACAAGCAATAACACTAATGAGCATCATGCCGATGATGATCGACATAACGATACCCGGAACGTTTAGCAGGCCTAACCCTGTGGTGACTAATCCCATCAGGAATATCGACAGAACGACCCCAACTATTGTGCCTGAGCCACCCATGATGCTAACGCCACCCAATACCACCATAGTGACGATGTTCAGTTCCCACCCCATTGCGATGGTTGGACGTGTACTGCCTAAACGAGAAGTCAACATAATCGAAGCGATACCGCTAAACAGACCAACCAATGCAAACAGCAGCAGTTTATGCCCCTGAACATTGATGCCTGAGTAGTAAGCGGCTGTCGGGTTGTTACCAATCGCATAGGTGCGGCGGCCAAAGTTGCTTCTTTGTAGCAGGAAGTAGAACACCACTGCCATCACTAAAAAGAAGACAAATTCAAAACTAAAGTATGAATAGACATAGCCCTGACCAAAGAAGTCGAAACCATCCGGATATTCACGAATTGCTTTGTCTCCAAGGACGATATACGCAATACCACGGAACAGGCTCATGGTACCGATAGTGACCACAATCGAAGGAATGTTCATGCGAGTCACTAACAGGCCATTAAACAAACCACAAAGCGTACCAACCACTAAACCGGTTAAGCAGACAATCTCTACACCAAAGCCTTGCTGAGCCACCATCCCCATCGCAACCGAACAGAGTGCAATAATCGCTGCCACCGAAATATCAATTTCTCTGACGATAATCACCAATGCCAAAGGCAGGGCAATGATCGCTTTTTCGGTGAAGTTAAAAGTGGCATCAGACAAAGACCACGGGTCTAAAAAATATGGTGATGCAAAACAGTTGAGAATAAAAACAAACACCACAGTGAACAGCAGAAACCCTTCCCAAGACTTCAGGTTAGATAGCCATTTGCTCTTGGATTTTGGCTTCATCTCGTTATTCAACAAGTTGTTATTTACGTTTTCCATAATTCAATCTCCAATCGGTTCCGGCTACGCGTTCTGCACCGCTTTTCTCAAGATGATGCGTCCAAGCTTGCGCTCCGAACGAGAGTTGGCGACAACGGCAATAATGATCACCGAACCTGAGATAGCCATTTGCCAGAATGGAGAGACGCCAATCACAGGCAGCGCGTTATTAATTACACCAAGGAATATCGCCCCTAATACGCAGCCAAGCACTGTGCCTGTACCACCAGCGATACTGACTCCACCGATAACACAAGCAGCGACGACTTGTAGTTCAAAACCATTGGCAATATCGACATACGCGACCGCGTAACGAGAGATCCATAAGTAGCTTGATAGACCTGCACACAGACCCGAGATGGTGAAAGCAACAAATTGAATTTTGCCAACATCAATACCGGTATAGAAAGCGGCGGTTGGACTATTACCTGCGGCGTAGACTTTACGTCCAAGTTGACGGTGGCGCATCAGGTAATACACCGCACCGATAGCGAAAATTGAACACCAACTCAGTACAGGTAAGCCAAGAACAGTCGAGCGTGGAATACTTAAAAAGGATTCTGTCATTTGGTGCGCGTTAATCCATGCCCCATCACTAATCAGAAACACAATACCGCGATAAATACTCATGGTACCCAGAGTGACCACAATCGCCGGTATATTCATTTTCCAAACAAAGAAGCCATTTATCATGCCTAATACTGTTCCCAAACAAGCACCAATCAATATGATCAAAGGCACGCTCATCTCTGGATAGGTATTGTTGAGTGTTGCAACCACCATTCCCGTCAGTGCAACGTTAGCTGCGACGGACAGGTCAATACAGCGGGTGATGATCACCAACATTTGACCTAGAGCGAGAATGATAAGAATCGAGGTATCGTTATACACCGACAACATATTACCCAGGCCCAGAAAGTCTGGGACTATGAGCGATATCAAGCCAACAATAACCACAATCACGAGGGCCAGCAGTGCTTCCCTCTGTTTTAGTAAACTTTTCATGAAGCACTCCTTAGGCCTGTCGCCGCTCCAACAATGTGTTCAGCAGTAAATTCTTCACGCTGGAACTCTTTCACCATCAAACCTTCACGCATCACAATAATCCGGTCAGCCATTCCCATCACTTCTGGCAGCTCCGAAGAGACCATGATTACCGCTAAGCCTTCTTGAACTAATTCAGACATAAACTGATGGACGGCTGCTTTAGAACCGATATCAATACCCTTGGTGGGTTCATCGAGGATGATGACTTTCGGTTTGGTCGATAGCCATTTGCCAATAACCACTTTCTGTTGGTTCCCCCCGGACAAATTCTCCACTTTTTCTGTCCAGTTCGGTGCTTTTACTCGTAATTTTTGCGCGTAGGTATCAGCATGTGAGTATTCAGCTTGTTCATCAACAAAGCCTTTTGAGTTAATCTCACTGAGTTTCGGTAAGCTGATGTTTTGGTAGATCGGGAACTCAAGAACGACCCCGTGACTTTGACGCTCCTCAGGAACATAAACGATGCCAGAGTTAATCGCATCTTTCGGTGAACGAATAGAAACCTTGTTGTCGTCAATTCGAATTTCACCTTTCGCGACATTGGTAATACCAAACAGGGATTGCATCAGCTCGGTTCGCCCAGAGCCGACTAGGCCATAGAAACCTAGAATTTCACCTTCGTGCAGTTCGAAATTAATACCATCAAATTCAGTCGGGTGACTGAACTGTTTTACCTCAAGACGCTTAACCCCTCGTTCTACTTCGATTTTTGGATAGGCGTTTTCAATCGTTCTGCCCACCATCATGGCGACCAGCTCTTGTTCTTCTACTTGATTGATAAAGCCACTACCGACGTAGCAACCATCGCGGAATATGTTGTAGCGGTCTGCAATTTTGAAAATTTCATCGAACTTATGGCTGATAAACAAAATTGCGCAGCCTTTATTCTTTAATCGTTCGACGATTTGATAGAAGTCTTCGATTTCACGATGTGATAGTGCTGCTGTTGGTTCATCCAACACCACCACTCTTGCATCAAATGAGAGCGCACGGGCAATCGCAACCATGTGGCGCTGACCAATGCTTAACTCCTTCAACAGTTTTTTCGGATTAATCGGCGCATCAATAGATTTCAATATCTCATCAGCACGTTTTTCCATTCCCTTCCAGTCAAGTCTGCCCGAAGGATGAAGCATGTAGTTACCAACGAATATATTTTCGGCCACACTCAATTCATCAAACAGCACTGTTTCCTGATGGATAGCCGTGATACCCAACGCACGCGCATCATCCGGTGTTTTTAATTCAATTGTTTGGTTATCCAACTCTAAGTGGCCTTCAGTGATTTCGTGGATCCCGGTCATTACCTTAACTAACGTCGATTTTCCTGCACCGTTTTCACCGATCAGTGCTGTCACCTGCCCTGGATAGAGATCAAGCTGAACATTGTCCAACGCTTTAACGCCTGGAAAATGCTTGCTGACATTGCGCAGAGAAAAAATGGGTTCTAATTCAGACATAATAATCTTCTCTTTTGTTATTAGAGCGCCCCTACACCTCGAGCCTGAGGCGCTCATTCATCAGTAAAAACGCAAGTTAAGCTGCGAATTTTTAGAAGATACCTGCAAATTTATGAACGTTAGTTGCGTCATAAACAAACGGTTTAGCCATCGCAGCATTGCCGTCTTTGTCTAATGTCGCTTTACCCATTCGACCCATATCGACTTCAGTTTCTGTGTAGTCACCTTTGATTAAGTTAACCGCGATCGTTGTCGCTGCGTAACCCAAGTCAATCGGGTTCCAGATAGCGAAGCTTTTCACTGCGCCTGAATCAACGTGGCCCGCTAGCTCTGAAGGAAGACCCAAACCTGTCACGTAAACTTCACCGACTTTACCCATATCACTTACGGCTTGTGCAGCGGCTACAATACCGACTGAAGTCGGTGCAACAATCGCTTTTAGATTAGGGTAAGAATCAATCAGGCCTTTGGTTTCACGGTAGCTTTTATCCGCTAGGTCATCGCCGTAAACGGTTGCTACAAGGTGGAGGTTCGGGAATTGTTTAAGATCTTTTTCCATCTCACCAATCCAGATGTTCTGGTTGGTTGCGGTTGGCGAAGCACTCAAAATAGCGATATCACCTTTTTCGCTGCCTGTTGCTTTAACAGCAACGTCCGCCAGTTCAACGTTCATCAAACCAATCAGCTCGTTGCTTGATGGGTTTAAGTGAATTTGACGCCCTTCTGGCGCAACGCCAGAGTCAAACGACACAACTTTGATGCCGCGTTTTTGTGCACGTTTTAGGATGGGAACGAGTGCATCTGTGTCGTTAGCAGAGACAACAATCGCATCC
Organism: Vibrio sp.; assembly: GCA_048259585.1. Lineage (GTDB taxonomy): Bacteria > Pseudomonadota > Gammaproteobacteria > Enterobacterales > Vibrionaceae > Vibrio. The sequence continues at coordinate 57,637 of JBLXHN010000007.1, forward strand.
ACTTTCTGTGAGATCAGTGAGTTAATCACTTCGATCTGACCTTCCGCGGTTGGTGTTACTGGACCAGTGTAGATGATGTTTACATCACCGATTTCTTTAGCGGCTTGTTGTGCACCCGCGTTTGCGGCTTCAAAGAAACCGATGCCTTGAGCTTTCACAACCAAACCAATACGTAATTCATCAGCAGCGGCAGCAAAGCTTGCAACGACGCTTGAAGCGATCAGTGCACCTTTTAGAATTGTTTTGATGTTCTTTTTCATTTTATAGAACTCCGTTCTTTTATTATTGTGTTTCACGTTGTAGGGGTTAGTGCAATCATCCCTAGCCACTGCGTAACTAGGGACATTTTTAGCGTTTGAGTAGTACTTCCTGCTCATACTCTTTCACTTGTTCTAGCCAGTTCAATCCGACCGGAACATCTTGGCTCATGCAGTAGTAGTCCCAAACTGCAGACCAAGGTAAAGATTTGTTTTCCTCCATCATGGCTAATCGAGTGGTGTAATCGCCAGACAGCTCAGCTTGTTTCATTTGCTCGCTTGGCTCTAGCAATGCTCTTAGCAATGCTTTACGCATGTTTCGTGTACCAATGACCCATGCTGCAATTCGGTTGATAGACGCATCAAAGAAGTCCAGACCAATGTTGACGCGGTCGAGTAAGTTATTACGTACGATTTCAAACGCGATCGCTTGTGTCTCGTCATCGAGAAGAACCACATGGTCACTGTCCCAGCGAATAGGACGGCTGACGTGTAGCAGCATTTCATCAACATACAGTGACGCTGAGGAAATTTTGTCTGAGATAACTTCCGTTGGGTGGAAGTGACCGGCATCGAGACAAAGCATGATGTTACGGCTGCTTGCATAACCGAGATAAAACTCGTTTGAACCTGCTGTGTACGCTTCGGTGCCAATACCAAACAGCTTCGATTCCACCGCGTCCTTGTGGTATTCCTTAGAGATTGGTTCAGCAATAATTTTATCGAGCGAGTCCATCAAACGCTGACGAGGCCCCAAACGGTCTACCGGAATATCTTTATAGCCATCCGGAACCCAAATGTTCATCACTGATGGTGTTCCTAACTCTTGACCGAAGTATTCAGAGATTTTTCGGCTCGCGATACAGTGATCAATCCAAAACTGACGAATCTTTTCATCTGGGTGAGTCAGCGTCATATTGTCATCGCTTAGCTCATGGGAGAAACAAGAAGGATTGAAGTCCAAACCAACTTTGCGCTCTTTTGCCCACTCAACCCAATTCGTAAAGTGCTCTGGTTTAATCTGGTCGCGATCAACTGGCTGATCAGCTTCCAGATACAAAGCGTGTAAGTTCAAACGCAAAGCGCCGGGTATCAATCTCATCGCTTCGTTAATATCACTACGTAACTGTTCTGGTGTACGTGCTTTGCCTGGGTAGTTACCCGTTGTTTGAATACCACCGGTTAATGCCATATCTGGATTTTCAAAACCCGATACGTCATCGCCCTGCCAGCAGTGCATAGAAATGGTGATTTTATTCAATGTTTCTAGTGCGCTATCAACATCGACACCTAACTCACTAAAAGCCTGTTTGGCTAACTCATAATTTGAATTGATTTGCTCTGCGTTCATCAGTTCACACTCTTGGTTTATTGGCCTTTTGACCTTTTTAGATTAACGACATAAATCGATTCCAATGCTCACCAAATGAAGCACTGTTGCTAGCAACAGGGTTGTAAGTTTTCATTAGGAAAGAATCTCGTACGATTTGTCTTGCTTGTTTCACGTTATTGATTTCATTTATCGCAATAAGCTGCCCACAAAGGTTGCCTAATGCCGATGCTTCTACAGGTCCTGCAGATACTTCACACTCACATGCATCCGCACATAACTGATTGAGAAATTCGTTTTGACTGCCACCACCAATGATCTGAATTTTCTGTAATCGCCCCTGACGTAACTCGTTAAGTTCAATCCACACTTTTTTGTATTGGAACGCTAGGCTCTCAAATACACAACGTGCGAGCTCTCCGGGAGTGGTCGGTACCGGTTGGGCGCTTTTAGCGCAATACGCTTGTATTGCCTCGATCATCGAGTCAGGACTTAAGAAACAGAGTTCGTCTGGATTAATCAGGCTTCGGAATGGCTCTGATGCTTGTGCCAGCTCCACCAACTGAGGGAAGTTGTAATCGCCCAACTCTTTTTGAACATTCTGAATAAGCCATAAGCCCATAATGTTCTTCAGCACGCGGAACTGGTGTTCAGCTCCGCCTTCGTTAGTCATATTGAAACGTTGCGCGACTTCATGAGTCATCGCTTCATCGCTTTCAATGCCCATCAACGACCAGGTACCTGAGCTGATATATGCACACTTTTCACCACCTTGAGGTAAGGCCAGAATCGCTGATGCTGTGTCATGGCTAGCAATAGAAGCAAGAGGGATTGATTGTTGGTCGTCAGGGCTATAGCAACCAATCCGTTGATTTGGCAAGCTCGGTTTTAACAACCAGTTGGCAGGCACTCCGATGCTATCAAGCAGTTTTTTATCCCAGTCGTCAGTCTTGCAGTTCAATAGTTGAGTTGTACTGGCATTGGTATATTCGCAATGTTGAATACCAGTCAGCTTGAAGCCTAAGTAATCAGGAATCAGTAGCAAACGGCTAACGTTATCAAGCCATTCTGGCTGGCTTTTAACCAAGGCAGCTAACTGATAAAGAGTATTAAAAGGAAGGAACTGGATGCCGGTAGTTTGGTAAATCACATCTTTACCAATTTGGTTTACTACTTCATCAAAAGTAGCGTTAGTGCGGCTATCTCGATATGAAACCGTTTTACCTAGCGTGTTGCCATGTTTATCAAGTAGCGCAAAATCGACTCCCCAAGTATCAATACCCATACAATCAACAGCAATACCGTCTGATTGCACTTTCGCGATACCGGTTTTTATTTCCGCAACTAACGCATCAAGATCCCAGCACAGCTGGTTATCTTCATCATTAAACACTCCGTTACTAAAACGATGATATTCCGTCAGAGTAAGCTTACCTTGGTCAAAACGACCTAAGATCACTCGTCCGCTGGATGCCCCCAAATCTATCGCTATCAGATGCTTCATACCGATTCTCCTTATCCTGATACTCAAGTTAGGAGATATTGGATGGAACAACCTTTAAGATTTTTAACGGTTGAGCATCAGATCGGTCATTATTTCAAAGTTACCGTTAGGCGGTTCACAGTTGTGAAGAATACATCAATTTCCGATATCTATTTCAGCAAGGATTGTGCAAAGGGCAAATAGAAAACGAAGGGAACAAAGTAAAGCCTACTTAACGTATGCATCAAGTAGGCTAATTACTGGCTACTGGCTAAGGACCATACGAGCATTGACTGGTTGAATTGGGCGATTATTGTGTCCCATCCGTTGCTCAAAACGTTCAAACTGAGAAGTGGACAGCGTTAAAGGCTGTTTCAATACCAACCAACGAACGCCTTCGGAACAAGGAGGCGTAGTCAGAGAACCGTTAAAACGGTAATACTGTTTTTCTTTCGGAAGCAGTGCTGCCACATCAAAAGGTTTTGCAAGCTCGGCGTTAGCCTCTTCTTTAGGCGCTACCGCCAACAATTTTTCTAAGTTAGGGTTAGCTGCACCGAGTTTAAAGAACAGAGAAACCACCGCTAAATGACCGGCTGCATCAGAGTGAACATAATGTGCTTCTAGCGGGTAAGATTGCCCGTCTATATGGTTTTCCGACGGCGTATGAAAATGGAACTGCTTCAGTTCGAAAGTTTGACCATCGACCGAGATGGTGTTGTTTTCAGTGACTGAAGCTTGCAGTGTATGGCCATTGTTAGTGATAGAGACAGCCTGGCCAGAATAGTCAAACTTAATATCTTTTAACTCAGCATTGACTGCACCATGAATATCAATTGGGCTTTGGTTTTGCCCTTGAGCACAAGTCGCTGAGACTTTACCCCAAAACTCAGGGGCATGGTCACCATGGTATCCCCATTCAGAAGCCTGCACCTGACTCATTGAAGCGAAAATCATCGCCGCAGCCACTAACGTCTTTTTCATTGTGTATTCCTGTTGTTTTATCTAAAAATCGGATAATTACACAGGTTTTTCACTGATGAGCGGAGTGCAAACTTTGATTCCCCAATTGTTAAACGTTTTTATCAATAAACTTAGAGATTGATGCAAAAATTTCCTTACTTGAAGCACGTGTGAAGTCAATAAGATAGGCGTGTTTAATCAAAGTATTGGTCAAACAATGTGTTCAAATGCTCGATCCACTGGCCATAAGCAAAAGCGTTTAAATGTAAGTCATCCGCACTACAAGTCAACGGCAACACTTTTTCAGGACATAAAATAGCGTTTACATCGATGAAACGAAGATTCTTCTCAGCGCACAGTGATTGTAAGTTGTCATTCAATTGACTCACTAAAGGGTTCAAGTGACACAAACGCTGGCCAACATACAAGGTGGACTGTACCCACACGTCAACACTACATTGCTGCCAATAACTCAACATCTGTTCATAATTGGATGTAATTTCCTCAACACTGTAGCCTTGGGCAAGGTCATTAATGCCCGCCATGATACAGACAAGTTTCGGCTGGCAAACGGTGGTCACTTCAATACGCCGAAGCATCCCATCGGTCGTATCCCCCCCTAACCCTCGGTTTACTAATGGTACTGCTAATGCATCGTGCCACGGGCCCCACTCTGTAATGGAATCACCAAACATCACCAAATCTACTGATTTGGCAAACGTCATATGGTTGTCTTGAGTTTGAATATAACGCGCCACTTTTTGGGTTCTCTGGCTAAGATCTAACGCTTCCACTAGTTGCTGAAATTGTTGAGGGGTGATGGACGAACTGTCTATATTTCCTGTTAGTTTTTCGACTTCAGTTTTAAAGCGAGAAATTCGGGTATCTAAGCTATGTTGCTTTCTCAAACGATAGAGGTCTTCAACTAGACTGTAAAAATGACCGTCAGGATCGGCTTTGTATAACTTTACCAAGTCTAAACAGTCATTATCTTGTAACGCCTGAAGTAACTGTGCCTTGCTCATTCGTATCTCTTCCTGCCACTATTTACTTAAAGTTACCATTAATGAATAAATTGGGAAAAGACATCCAGCTCAAACTTTCTGCCAATGGCGAAGTTTTCTGAAAACACAGGTGAGTTTTTTTAACAGAAAGCAGAAACGTTAAGAGTAAACAGTCGTTAGGGCTACTATTCGTATGATATACCATCAATTTTAACGCCAGTTTTCCCTTGTCGCTTCACTTGATACATCATTTGATCAGCTCGAATCAGTAGCTTTTCAACATCATACCCTATGTTCAATGAAGTACTCACACCGATACTTGCACCGACAGTGACAGAAAAGTTGTCACTGATCTCAATGGGTGTAGTAAAAGCATTTTGCATATCTTTCAAGATATTTGGTAACACCTCTAGATCGCTTAACTTAATAGCGACAACAAACTCATCCCCTCCCCATCGCGCAATTATATCTTCAGGGCGAGACACACTTCGTAAACGAGAACTCAGTTCCTTGAGCACAATATCACCAGCTTCATGACCATGGTCGTCATTCACAATCTTAAAATCATTGAGATCGAGCCACAGCATCACAAAGTGAGAACCTTGCTGTTGCGCCAAATTACATAATTCAATAAATCTCATCTCAGCACCTCGGCGATTATAGATGCCGGTAAGCGCATCATGATTGGCGTTATAAACAAACGCTTTCTCTTTATGAGCTCTGTCTGAGATGTCATAAACCACTAACTCGACAAACTTCTCTGACTCGTGGTTTTGTTCATGAGCAACATGAGAGAACAGAACTCGTAACCAAATATCTGGGTCATTCTTAAGGCGAAAGTCTTTAAATAAACTTCTACCTTCTTCTCTGACCTGTTGAAGCAGAGATTCAAACTCATTTGAGTTATCAAATAGCTTGGGTAAATAGGTTGGGCTGTGACTACAATCAGCACATTGAGTCGTATCTTTAAAAGACTGGTTAGCCAGATAAATTCGATTATCTTCCGTAATTAGAGCGATGCCTGCATTCGAGTACTCAAAAATGATCCGAAACTGCTTCTCTAACTCAACAATTTGTTGGTTTTTCTCCGCTTCACTCCGATAAAACTTCGATATGCGATCCATTAAATTATTGGTATTTTCCGCGAGAAAACCAATCTCATCGTTTGAACAGACTTGGATAGGTTTATCTGATTGAAGACCATCAACTGGGGTATTATTAATCTGCTCTAATAAATGGTTTAGAGGCTTAGACACCACTTGGCGGAAGATGATGTAGACACATGTAAGAATAAGCATAAGCAGAAACGATTGCCATACCACCAATGACAAAGCCTTATCTTGTGCATAATTGTTAATATATGAATAGTCTAGAAACAGCTCTAACTTACCGACCGGAGTATCACTGAATGAGAGGGATAGATTCTCGAGAATATTTCCCTTGGTGTCAGGGACGTTTCCCGAGATAAAAAGAGCATCGTTAGCAATACTAAAACGAACGGCTTTTATCTCAGGGTTTCGAGACAAATTGGAAACAACGTCTGTAGCCAACGAATTATCGGTTAAATAGGCCGCCATGGTTGCGTTATCCCTGACCATATCGACCATTCGACTAACCCTATCCCGAGCTGCCTGTTGCTCTTCAACATAAGTGTATTGGTAACTTATCAAGCTAGTGGTAGGAATAAAAATGATAGCGACAATCGCAATTGCAGCCATCAACTTAAACCGTATACGGCTATTGGCCCATTGATATAACGAAAATCGTTTTAACGTCGTCATTCAATTCTCCAGATAACGGCTTCGAGATATAGCCGATTGCATTGGTATTATCAGCAACCAACTTGACGATATCCTGCTCTTGAGGCACCTGCATTGGTGGAGTCGCCCTACCACTAAACATAAGCCTAGCCCAGTAAGCATTTATTTCAGGCAAAGACATCTGAACTAACGCATGATAAAAATCCTTCCTTACCTCTGAAGCACTAGGCGCATCGAGTTTCACCACCGGGTCGCCAGAAGGAAAATAAGGTGTTCGTCCCATAAATAAATCAACAACCTGTTCTTTACTAATGGTGTTCAACGGGTTCTGTTTATTGACGATAACGAGCAATTCATACCCCCACCCCTTAAAAGGAATGCAGACAATCAAAACAGCGAGTAACACAGAGTATTTTTTCATAAGCATCAAAATATAAAGCTCATACTAAGAGCGAACACATTGACCTGCTCATCGGTTGAAATCTCCTTACCATCCCACAACAACTCTTTATTGGCTGTTACCCAACTTCTATCCCACTGTCCCTTTAACGCAATATTAGTTGCAATATCCCAACGGATGCCAATAGACGCAGTACTTTGTTCGATATCTGAAGAATCAAGCCCACGCTGAATGATCGAGCGATAATACTCTGGAAGCTGCGAGTCCGCAGAATACGGAGACTGAGTTGTTCGTGTATGAGCCAGTACTCCATACAATGCGAAATTATTAAAACGCTTAACCAGCCCAGAATAAATAGAAACAGAAGGAAGTACTGACGCTATGCTAGTGTCCATGAATGAAGCTTCCGCTAACCATTTCCAGCTCATATGGCGATATTCGAAACCCATTGTATAGTAATCAATTGGCGAGTGTTTGCTATCCAACTGATTTAAAGTTTGTACTACTCCGGGTAAATCAGGATTCGCGGCCAACGATTGCTTTAGCTCGTTCGTCCCTGATCGCCTTAACGAGTCAATTTCTGTTCGAGCATAAGCGACTCTGTAGGTGAACCCACCATTTTCATATCGAATGGCAGCACCGGAAAATGGAGCAAGGTCAAATTCAGATTCACTGGTATGGTGTTTAAATGAGCTGCCCGAGCGTCCATAAAAGACTTTCGTGAAAACATGCCCCTCTTCAAGTGAATGGCGATATAGTAGCTCAGCGCCATCAAAGTGATAAAAAGGTATGCCACTATAAAAGTCAGCGGGTGGCCTTACCCAATCATAGGCATAACCAATATTGCCAATATCACCAATTAACGTCAGATCGCTACCAATTCTTCCAGCTCGAATGTTCCAAGCATTATCAAAATCGTAACTTAAATTGGCCCATGTAATGGATTCATCAAGGCTGTTGTTGATCCTATCTTTAGCAACAACTTGAACCGACGCTTTAAGCGCATCGGAAAAATGAATGTCGGTTTGCAGGCCAAGTAACGAGTCGGTCTTTAAGCTAATCTGACCAGCTCTGCCTTCCTGTGTCACGTCACGTCGAAAAGCTAATGAGTCAGAGTCCGAGTAAGTTCCACTTAATGTACCAAACCCTCTAACATCCACCATGCTGGTGGCGGATTGAGCTAAAGTAGGAGCAAATAAGGCTCCAGCAAATATACTCCAAGCTTTGAATTTCATGTAAGGCAACTTCTCCGACTTCACTTAACAACCACTCACACACTCATCAAGCCAATAGATAGCCAGAGATATATAACATGCAGTAATACTACATTAGTTTAATTAAATATAAAAAGTGCTAACTTTTGTTTAGTCAGAAAGTTTTAATCTCATCAAAGAAGAAAAAGTTATAAATCATACCCACTTCAAAAAAACAAACTGTAAGTCCCTAAAATAGCAGACATTACCTCTTATTAATGGAGGAATTGGAGGGTAAGGTTATACTTATAAGTGATTGAATGTATATTACCCTGAGGTATAACTATGCCACTCAAATCAAATACCCCAATCCGTCTTCAGCCCTCTGTTGTAACACGGTTGCAAAGATCTGCGCGATTGGATTTGATTATAGGGGGAGTTGCAATCCTTTTAGTGATCACATTCACTGTGTATTTAGAATTTGAAGCGTTGGAGATTCTCTATGATTTTACTAGAGAGCATGAAGAATGGGAGATGGATGAGCTGATACTTAGCTCTTTTTGGATCGGTGTCGGAGCAATCATATACGGCATCCGACGGATGAAAGACATAAAGACACTGAATAAACAAATTATCAAACACGCCTATTATGACCCAATAACCCTGTTACCCAATCGCATTTTGGCGCTAGATAGACTGGATAAACAATTACAGCGAGCCAACAGACATGGTGGACAAGTCGTGGTCGCCTTCCTCGACTTTAATAACTTCAAAGCGGTCAATGATACCTATGGACACAATATTGGTGATGAGCTGATTAAACAAGTTGGCTTTCGCTTATCTGAGGTCATCCGAGATGATGAAACCGTCGCGCGACTTGGAGGCGATGAGTTTTTGATTATCGCGACTTTCCACCAAGACTCCGACCGCGATATAAACAGCTTGCTTTCTAGAGTCGTAGCGACCCAAGTGCAACCCTACCAGATCGATAATCTTGAGTTTGAAGTTAAATATAGTATTGGCATCGCCAAATCTTCCGCCAAAATTAAAACCTCGGTGGAATTAATTAAAGCGGCAGACATCGCCATGTATCAAGCTAAAAGCAAAGGTGAATCTGTCCCTTACGTGTTTTATTCACATGAAATGAGACTCAACTCTGCAGCCCCATCCCGCGAGAATTTGTTAAAGCCTCCAACCTAGTGAAACCAAATACTCTCACCTTTTTGCAGCCATAACGCGTACACCTAAAACGAGAAAACCCCAGCATTTCTGCTAGGGTTTTGAATGTGGCGGTGAGTGAGAGATTCGAACTCTCGATACGTTGCCGTATACACACTTTCCAGGCGTGCTCCTTCAGCCACTCGGACAACTCACCGTAGGTCAACCATATTGGCTAACGAGGCGCTAATTTAATGATTCTGTTAAAGATGGTCAAGGAAAAAACCTAAAAAAAGCGCCGTTGGCAGGTTGTTTGTTTACTAATTGGCTAAATTGAATGTTTTCAATACACAGTAACCTTCAATTTACATTGGCTGGTAGTAGCCCGGTACTCGGAACCATCGTCTACACATATCAAGGAAATACCCATAAATCACGCCCATACCACATGAAACCGCAGCGTTAGTTGCAACTGCTGTTATCATCTGTTCCGGTGATGCGCCAACCGTATACAAAATTGCCGCATACACAGGAGATTGGAACATAACAAAAGCCACTAAGTCAGAAAAATTCTTCATTAAGCTTGTTTCAGAGATCCTTCTCCCCTGGCGCAATACAAAATCGCGAAACACACCGTAAGGCCATGCGATCGCTATATTCACTGGTATCGACAACGTTCGAGATGCTAATGACTGTTCAAACGTCATATTAGAAATAAAAATTTCTATTATCATTCCCGAAATAAAACAGAACACCACCATCGCGAAAGTGTCTGCAGCAGCATGACGAATACAAAATGGGCCACGAGCTTTCATTAACGTCCTCAACAAGCAACACCAAACTCGGCCATAACTCATAAGATAAGGCCAAATTCAGTATAATTAACTAAATAAGTAATAGGTAAATAACACAGAACACCACCCATAGAAGAATAGGCAGTTCATGCGGCTATTAGAACACGTTATTTGTAGTTTTTGATCTCGTATTTGAAATAATTTAGTGAATATATAACCAGAAAATCCATCAGAATTAGTATCTATCACTTAGTCTTCATACATACGCTAGATGTTATTACTGCCCTGAAACACTACTCTTGATCAGCTAATAAAATCGTCAACATATCAAGTAGATCCTGAGGAGGTTGTTCACTTTGATGTAAATACATTCGCAGTTTACTCAGAGACTCCATTATCGGTGAATCTTTTGCTACTTTGAGAGTTCGTTGGAGTGCATCAACAATCTCAATGGCTTCTCCCATCGCTTTGTTTTCTATTGCTATACATAGTTTTACCAGAGTCTCTTCCATATTGCCGCTGAAAGAAGGTAACGGTATTTCAGGATGATACTGATAAAGTTTCACGCAATGCAGATACAACGCATCATCTAACTCTTCTTCACTGATCGGTTTAGCGATAATGCCATCCGCTCCAGCCTTCAACATTCCTTCTCTCGTATCCTTAAATACATCAGCAGTGCAGCCAAATATCAAAACGTTTGATTGTTCTCCTTTGAGTTGTCGAATGACTCGAATCGCTTCCACGCCATCTTTAATCGGCATATGGTTATCCATCAGTACCAGATCAAAATTTCCTTCAGCAACCGCTTGTATCGCTAAGTCTCCGTTTTCCACACATTGGCATTGAAAGCCTTTATTTCTCATAAAAGTCTCAATGATCATGGTATTTGTTCGGTTGTCCTCAACAATGAGTACTCTTAACCCTTCGTAAACCATATGGCGAGAAGGTTTAGTCGTGACGATGTCCGGCTCGCAGATCTCTATTTTTAGATTTACTTGGAAACTAGTGCCAATTCCCGGCTTACTGTTTACCGAGACGCTTCCGCCCATCTTCTCCGCGATTTGCTTGACAATAGCTAACCCTAAACCAGTCCCTCCAAATCTACGCGTGGTTGAGGATTCGGCTTGTTCGAAAGGCCGAAATATTTTGTCTTGGGCCTCTTTCTCAATACCTATCCCTGTATCACGAACACGAATACTTAAATACAGTTGACCATCTAACTCCATTTCACGGATGAACACTTCCACTAGACCACGAGAGGTAAATTTGACCGCATTATTAATCAAATTAAATAGAATTTGACGAATTCTCGCTTTATCAGAAAAGTACCAACGATTTGCAGGTACTTCAGAGTAAACCTTAAATTGGAGGCCCTTTTCATGACACAAGGATGAATAAACACTATTGACACTTCCAATGAGGAACTGCAATGGAAACTGGCTGTAATCTAAATCCATATGACCTTGTTCATTTTTGGAATAATCCAGCATTTCGTTTAACAAAGACATCATGTGCTCACCCGAATCATACAAGCTTTTCACTTGTTTACGCTGTTCAGGCTTTAGCTCCCCTTTTAGCAGGATTTGCGCCATTCCCAGAACTCCGTTCATCGGTGTTCTGATTTCGTGCGATAGGGTCGCGAGGAAAATGCTCTTAGCTTTGGTTGAGGCTTGGGCTTTAACTTTTTCAGCTTCCAAATAGATCGTTTTTTGATTGAAGGTATCAATTAAATAGCGGATTTCGTCTTCGCTATTGTAGTTAATATCAATCACCCCACCTTCTTTAGATTCGTCTGCTTGTTGCGCGATAACAACGATTGGATTAATGAGATAGCGTTTTAGTAGGTAGTAACCGAAGATCAAGCAAAACAAAAGGAATGGGATAATTCCGCGCTCAACGCTCATCACTAGCTCATAGACTTCTTCATCAACCAACCGCTTTGAGTTGATGACGTCTAACTTCCAGTTAAAATCACCAAAAGTTAACTTACTAACATAGATATTTTCTCTTAAGCGAAAGTTGTTTTCAGTAATCGTTGAACCATAGGAATCGCGCAGGGAAATACCAAGATCATACCGTTCAGCTTGATTAGCGATTAGCGTTGTTAAGTTTTGTAAGGAAATATCAACCGTTGCCACCCCGGCAAACTGACCATCAATATAATAGGGAGAAGACGCGGTAATCATGTGGACTTGAGTGAAAGAATCAACATAAACCGGTGACCAAAACACTGAACCGGCAGGCTCATCCATGGCGGAGACATACCAAACTTCACTATCGTAGCCTCCCGATTCTGGATTATTCCAAGATATAAGCTGATCAACTCTGCCATCAGAAGCTCGGTTAAAAAACAAACCGTTATATTTATTATCAGGGTCGACACTAAATGGTTGAGGCCAAATCCCCCCACTGACAACAACTTTATCGACAGTATTAAAGATCGAGCGCAACAAACGTGAGGCTTCACTCGGGCTATTTGCAACTTGGGCAACACTAACGATACTTTCTAGAACACCCATAGAGCGATTTAGCGGATCAACTATCTGCGAAGAAAGCAGTTCAGCACGTACATCCTGATTGAGCTTTAGCTCTTTACGGAAAGGAATATCAACGGCCCAATAAGTCAGGGTACCGATAGTTGCGATAAAAAAGCACAAGTAAGCAATCAATGCCAACATACTTTTACGCTTTAAAGATGAACGTATTTCCATAAGACTTTGATAATTTTTATTTTGATACAGTATAGAGAACTTATAAACGATTGGCTCCGTCTATAATCATATTTCTAATCAGTGATTGATTTAGTCAATCAGACTCGCATCACATCCCTATTTAAGGTTAAGATACCAACTAAATTGTCAGCCCTACCAATAACTCAAATATAACTGAGCCAATAGACTCAAGGCCTTATATTTATTGGTATCAAGTATGGAAATCTATTTTGACCTTACAAGAGATTCTTACCCTTCCAGAATTAGAAGATAAATTACTGAATGAAGCAAAGTCACGTGGTTTTGTCGCTGCGATGGCATGTTCACCTCATGTTTTGCCGCCACAAGAATGGTTGCCGTTTTTATGGGGCGGTGAAGAAGTCGCACCTTTTAGCGACGGAGAGCAGTTAGAGACTTATATTCAGCACATTATTGATATATGGAACCAATACCGTTCAGCACTACTTGATGGGACTTGGGTGTGGCCTGAAGGCTACAGTCTTGATGAAGAAGAAATTGTAAATGACCATGTTCGCGATTTTTGTGAAGGTCTTTTACAGGGCTGGCAACTTGCTCGTGATGATTGGGAAGTTTTAATGCCTGAAGAGAGTCAAGACAACGCTCTACTCGGTGGTGTGCTGCTGTCTTTAAGTATGCTTTACGACCCAGAAACCGCATTAACGACCCTCAACGAGCAAGGTATGGAAGGCTTAGATCAATTTGAAGAGATCTACAACGCCATTCCTGTCATGCTATGTGGTCTGACTCAACGAGGAGTCGCGCTCGCTGAAGCTCAATAAAGCCAGTTCCCTTCTGAGAAGCAAAAAGCCAGTGATTTAAACCACTGGCTTTATTACATCTAGTGTCATTTAATCGGTAGCGATTATGCGTTGCCTTTCACTTTTAGGTTCAATTGCTCTGCAAAATCTAACATACGATTTAGTGGGATCAGAGACTTAACTCTTAGCTCTTCATCAACGAAGATTTCGTGTTCTTCGCCACCATCACGTAACGCTTTCTCGATTGCTTTTAAACCATTCATTGCCATCCAAGGACAGTGAGCACAGCTACGACAAGTAGCCCCCGCTCCCGCAGTTGGCGCTTCAATCAGCTCTTTTTCTGGCACTAATTGCTGCATTTTAAAGAAGATGCCTTTATCCGTCGCAACAATCATTGTTTGTTGAGAAAGCTCTTTAGCAGCTTTGATTAACTGACTGGTCGAACCGACAGCATCAGCCAACTCAACCACACTGGAAGGGGACTCAGGATGCACTAATACTGCCGCATCAGGATACAGACCTTTCATCTTTTTCAAAGCATCAGCTGAGAACTCATCGTGGACAACACATTCGCCTTGCCATAGCAGCATATCTGCACCGGTTTTATTGGCAATATAAGAACCTAAATGACGGTCCGGTCCCCAAATGATTTTTTTATCTTCAGACTCGAGTTGTTCAACAATTTCCAATGCGATACTTGAAGTCACAACCCAATCAGCACGCGCTTTCACTGCCGCTGAGGTATTGGCGTAAACAACCACAGTGTGATCAGGATGCGCATCACAAAATGCTGAAAACTTATCCGCTGGACAGCCCAAATCTAATGAACACTCGGCATCCAATGTTGGCATCAAAATACGCTTTTCAGGGGTTAGAATTTTCGCCGATTCCCCCATAAAACGAACGCCGGCAATAATCAATGTGCTGGCTGGATGACGGTTACCAAACTTCGCCATTTCTAACGAATCACCAACAAAGCCGCCAGTGTCTTCAGCTAAAGCTTGAATTTCAGGGTCAGTGTAATAATGAGCAATCAATACTGCGTCTTTTTCTTTTAACAGTTGTTTGATGCTAGCGAGATAAGTTTGTTTCTCTTCATCCGATAGTGGAATAGGTTTCGGAGGAAATGGGTAAACAGTTTCGATTTTATCCAAAATATGGTTCATTGCTCTTGCTCTATGCAACTTCCTTTAATCCGAGCATTGTACACCGACATAGATTAGATAGGCAAAATTGATTCTGATTATCTATAAACTCAACAGTTACCCTTGCACCAAAAACTTCTTACACGGCTAAATAGCAAAGAAGCTACCTCAAGGTAGCTTCTAAATACTATTTTAAGTGTTCGCTCGCCACTTTAGCTGAGGCACTCGTTGGGTACTCGTCAACAACTTGTTGATAGTACTTTTTAGCCTGCTCTGCATTATTGTTTCTCGCGGCGATATCACCTAACTTAACCAGCGCATCAGCTCGCTTGTTAGAGTCGTTATATGTCACCACAGCAGCGAAACTACTTACCGCTTCTTTATCTTGCTTTTTCGCAAAATAGAGCTGGCCTAACCAATAATGCGCATTAGGAGCAAAGTTGGAGTTCGGGTAATCTTTTTGGAACTGTTGAAAAGCGTCTATTGCACCAGAATAATCGCGTTTCTTTAGAATGAGGTCGACAGCATTTTGATAAGCGGCTTGCTCATCAGCATCACTGCTGAATGTACCTTGAGGTACAGTTTCGTCATTTGTTGAAGCAACGGTTGCCGTTGGCTTTTTCGCTTCACTACGGACACGGTCAAGTTCGACGAACAATTCTCGTTGACGTTGCAACATTTGTTGCATGTCATAGTTATTCTTTTCTATCTGGCCACGTAATTCGTTAATTTCGAGAGCCATATTATCTAGCTGCTGCTGCATACGAACTCGAACACGATTGCTGTTTTCAAGCATTCGCTCTAAGCGTTGTACGTTAGATTCAGATGAAGTTGAACGAACAGCTGAAGTGCTGCTAGTGCTAGACGTGCTATTACTGAGATCAGATACTGGAGCTGGTGCAGCGAACGAACCGTTCGCTGCACTTGCCAGTAACGTAAGCGTGATCACGCGCTTTAGGTTACTGAACATGAGGTTCTTCCTCGAATTAGTATACTAGAACTGCGCGGCGGTTCTTAGCGTATACTTCGTCAGATTGGCCAAGAAGAAGAGGTTTTTCTTCACCGTAGCTAACGATTGAGATTTGGTCAGCTTGAACACCTAGAGCTTCCAGGTATTTAGCAACAGCTTGTGCACGACGCTCACCTAGTGCGATGTTGTACTCAGGAGTACCACGCTCATCAGCGTGACCTTCGATAGTCACTTTTAGGCTAGGTGTTTTAGTTAGGTATGCAGCGTGTGCAGCTAGCATTTCTTCGTAGTCGCCCGCGATAGTTGCGTTGTCGAATGCGAAGTAAATTGTTTGAGTTTCACGTAGAGCTTGCTCTTTAAGTTCTTGCTCTGATAGTTGACCGCTTTCATCCATTGGAGAAACAACAGTTGTGTCAACTTGACCATTTTCGCCAGCAGTAGTTTGTTGGTTAGTTGTTTCAGAACCAGAGTTGCTCGCAGCATCGTCGCTTGAACTACAAGCTGTCACTGCTAGTACAGGTAGCGCAATAAGTAGCCCTTTAAGAACTTTATTAAGTTGCATCTTGTTTTCCTTTATTTTGTATTTCTTTGCTATAAAAACGGAGACCACGCAGGAGCTCGAACACGCCCATTTGTTGCCGGTAATCTAGCTTTAAATCTTCCGTCTATTGAAACCATCGATAAAACGTTGGTTTTATTGTAGATGGAACTGTATATGACCATACCACCATTTGGCGCGATACTTGGAGACTCATCAAGCAAAGTTTTTGTAAGAACTTGTACTGAACCGGTTTCCAAATCCTGTTTTGCCAAATTAAACCCTGAGTTACTACGATTAACCATAATTAGGAACCGTCCATCCGGTGTAATTTGACCGCCCAAATTTTGGCTGCCCTGCCAAGTCAAACGAGTCGTCGCACGGTCTGACAAATTTACTTGATATATCTGTGGTTTACCACCCCGATCAGAAGTAAATATGAGTGATTTACCATCAGGATGCCAGAATGGTTCTGTGTTATTTGAGCGACCACGCGTTATTTGTGTCAATTTACGTGTTGCTAAGTCCAATGTGTAAACTTGCAGTGAGCCCGTTTGAGATAGCACCAATGCCAAAGATTTACCATCAGGGGAGAATTTAGGCGCACCATTATGACGTGGGTATGAGGTCACTTTTTCACGCTGGCCAGTATAAATATTCATCATGAATATTTCAGCTTGACCATTTTGGAAGCTAACATACGCTAATGTTTTGCCATCAGGTGACCATGACGGTGACATCAACGGTTGCTTAGAGCGCAATACCAAACGTTCATTGTATCCGTCATAGTCCGCAACACGAAGTTGGTAGGGATACGGGTCTTTATCATTTACGACAACGTATGCAACACGTGTTAAAAACGCCCCTTTCTCACCGGTAAGTTGCTCATAAACCAGATCTGAAATACGGTGCGCGTATTCGCGCATGCGCTTGGCCGGTACTGTTGCAACTTTATTGAACAATACGTGATCTTTCGAAAGCACTAAATGACCGTCTGAGCTCAATGACTTACTTTGCCCTTGAGTCAATTGCCCACGTACAACGTCTACTAGTTGATAATTGATAACATAGTTACCTTCAGCATTTTGGGTGATACTGCCCGTTAACAGTGCATCTACACCAACGCTAGTCCAAGCATCAAACTTTACTTCAGATTCTGTGTAAGGCGTTTGTGGCATCTTACTGGTCGCAATCGGACTAAACTTACCACTACGTTGTAAGTCGGAAGCTATCACTCCCGATACATCTTGTGGCAAAGGTGCGTTCCCTTCCCACTTGAACGGGACAATAGCAATCGGGCGAGCAGAGTTGATGCCGTCAGTAATAACCAGCTCCAACGCTGCATTGGCAAATTGCAGACTACTTGTGATGACAAGTACACATCCTAAAATCAATCGCTTAAGCACAAGCTTTATCCTTTTTACTCTGGTACTACGGTTAAATTAATATTCTTTAGTTTTGCTATGACATCGGGATCATCTTTTGGTAGCGGAAATGTTCCGACTTGCGCTACTGCACGGCGAGTTGCCGCGCATAAACGAGTGTCTCCATCTAACACCGACACATCGCTTACAATGGCTCCTGTTCCAGTTGGAATCAAGCGTAGATTTACCCTACACTGCTTTCCCCTGAAGCTGTCTTCTAACAATAGATTCTGCTGAATCAGCTGAGTGTAGATTGCGCCGTAACGCTGTGATTCATCAGCAACATATTGAGAACGAGCTGAGGTATTTTGCGCAGCTTCGTTCTCTAAGCCTGAAAAAATGCTATTCAACGCTTTTTCTTGCTCTTTACGTTCACGCTCTAACTGCTCTAGTCGCTCTTTTTCTTTTCGAGCTTGCTCTGCCGCCTCTTTTGCAGCTTTCTCTTTTGCTATTCGCTGTTGTTCTGCTTTTTCAGCAGCTTCACGTTCGCGCTGAGCTTTCTCTTGCGCTTCTTGCGCCGCTTTTTCACGTTCTATACGAGCTTGCTCTGCCTTAGCCGCTGCCGCTTCTTTAGCGACACGTTCCGCTTCCGCTTTGTTGGCTGCTTCCTGTTTCGCTTTGCGTTCAGCTTCCGCTTTGGCTGCTTGCTCTTTTGCTACACGCGCTTGTTCGGCTGCTATTTTTTGTTCTTTCTCTTGTTGCTGACGACGTTTTTCAGCGTCTCTCGCAGCCTTAGCTTCTTTAACCTGTTGCTCTTTCAGCTTGCGGATCCGCTCTTCTTCCGCTTTGCGATTTTTTTCGAGTTGTTCACTTTCACGACGCAGCTTGTCTAAACGTTCTTGCTCTTTCTTTGAAGCTTCAGCACGCTGACTGCGAATTTTTTGTGCTTGCTGTTGAACCAGTTGAGGATCGATAACAACCGCTTGAACCATATTTCCGGATGGTTCTGGCTTAGACATTGTAAAGTCTGTCCCCCAAAGCAAAGCGGCAATTAAAACAGCATGCAAGCCGACAGAAATGACTATCGGCTTACTGTATGATTGGTGCTTCTTCGACTTATGATCTTTCATGAACGCTGTTAAGCCTATTCCTTGATATCCGTTAACAATCCAACTTTTGGTATACCAGCTCGACTTAATTCATCTAACACAAGTACAACCTCAGCATAGGGTGTGGAAGCATCTCCCCCCACAGCTACTGGAGAATTTGGTTTAAGAGAGAGTTCCGCTTTCACACGGACAATCACATCTTGTAGTGATAAACCTCTTTGAACCTCTTCATCATTGACGCTCAGACCTAAGTTACCCTCTTTATCGATTTCAACAATGATAAAGCTGGCATCACTATCACCAGCCAGGTCAGAAGCAGGCTTCGCCGTTGATGTTTTAGGCAACTCTACATCGACACCTTGAGTCACGAATGGTGACGTCACCATAAAGATAATCAGCAGTACCAACATAACATCGATATAGGGTACAACGTTAATTTCCGCAGTCAGTTTGCGTTTTTTAGGCTGATAACCGGCCATGGATTATTCCCTACCCGCCATTGCCTGGCGGTGCAAAATGCTGTGAAATTCTTCAGAAAATGTTGCATATGAATGCTCAAGCTTACTTACTGTATTGCTCAAACGGTTATATGCCATTACGGCCGGAATAGCGGCAAACAGGCCCATAGCCGTCGCAACCAACGCTTCTGCAATACCTGGAGCCACCATAGCTAATGTTGCTTGCTTCACTGCGCCAAGCGCAATAAACGCGTGCATGATCCCCCAAACAGTACCGAACAGCCCAATATATGGACTAATCGAACCAACGGTCGCAAGGAACGGTAAATTCGTTTCTAACTCTTCAACTTCGCGAGCGACTGATACACGCATAGCACGACCTGTGCCTTCCATTACGTAATCTGGTGAATTGGAGTTAGTTTTACGTAAACGAGCAAACTCAGTGAAACCGGAGTAAAAGATCTCTTCAGTTCCCATAATTTCGTCTTTACGCTTTTTCACGTCTTGATAGAGCACGGCTAAGTCTGTGCCTGACCAAAACTTATCTTCAAATGCTTCTGCATCTCGGGTTGCTTGAGATAGAACTTTATGGCGTTTAATAATCATTGCCCATGAAACAATCGACATGCCTAGCAATATGAGCATGACAATTTTGACTAACAGACTTGCCTGAAGAAAAAGGTCCAGAATTGAAATATCAGCGTCCACTGTTGGTTAACTCCAAAATTATAGATTTAGGCATAGCCTTAGGTTTCATGTTCTCATTGTCGACACATGCTACCTTAACTACTGCTTTACACAACACCTTGTTTTCAGGATTGACGAGCTCCTGACAGAATATTAGCGAAGCTTTTTTTAAGTCAGAAATGGTGGTAACAACTTCGAGTTGATCGTCTAATCGAGCGCCTTGCAAAAAGTCGATATCAGCATGTCTGACAACAAACCCGATGTGTTGTTCCAATAAAACATGTTGAGAGACGCCAACTGAACGTAACATTTCGGTACGTGCTCGTTCAAAGAACTTCAGATAGTTTGAGTGGTATACTACGCCACCGGCGTCAGTATCTTCGTAATAAATCGTGATTGGCCAACGGAACGATTGCATCATTTCAGAAAAACTACTTAGCTAATAGATAGTATGAAGGTTTTACTATAACGCAACTCCTTGTTGTTAGTACAAGGGGGAATGAGGTATTTCGTAACAGAGTGTCAAAAAAATTAGCGCTACCTCAAAGAGACAGCGCTAATTTGAACAATTATTAACCAATACTATTAATAAGACTAACAGCAGTTTTATGAAAAAATTCGTATACCTGCAAACACCATTAGTATTGGTAGTGATATATATGGGCTAAAAAATAACTGCCAACCCCAAAAACGAGGCTTAAAACCTACACCAAATATCATGCTGGAACACATCGCCCAGATAATAAGGGGTGATACCAGCGCATTAAAACCGCCAATGCTTTGGCCATAAGCTGCTGGGTCCCACATAATGGCAATCAGATGGTAGAACCCCAATAGGAGAGATAAAGCCTTAAATAAGGCTTTATCCATTGGAGTATGCAGCTTAGCAACTTGTGTCGACAAGTTACTCACTATCTTTATCCATCATTTCTGAGTGCTCTAACCAAAGAGCGTTGATGATGCCGAATGCACAAGCGAGTAATACGCCTAAAATCCATGCAAAGTACCACATAATAGTTGCTCCTTAGTAAAGTGAGTTTTTGTTTTCTTCAATAAACTTGTTATCAAGACGACCAAACATCTTGTAGTAAGTCCATGTCGTGTAACCAAGGATGATAGGAACCATCACAAATGCCACACCTGTCATTAGATTCAACGTAAGTTCACTTGATGTTGAATCCCACATGGTTAAGCTGCTATTAAAGTCCAAGCTTGAAGGCATAACAAATGGGAACATCGCTAAGCCAGCAGTAAAGATAACGCCTGCATTACCTAAACTTGAAGCTAAGAATGCAAAACCACCTTTTTCAAAACGCGAAGCCAATACCGCCAGTAGAGGCATTACCCCCCCAAGAGCTGGAGCCGCCCACATTAGAGGGAACTGCTCAAAGTTCCGCATCCACGCACCCGCTTCACGGATAACTTCTTTATTTAGTGGGTTAGAAGCCGCATTTCCGTCAATCGAACCAACAACGACATAACCGTCAATACCTTGAATCCAGAAACCTGCAAGAACAAAAGTTACTACAGTCAATAGACCCGTTAGCTGAGCCACATTACGAGCACGCGCATGTACTGCGTCTGTCGTCTTCATTTGTAGCCAAGTTGCACCTTGAAGCAGAATCATAAACAAGCTGACAAGGCCACAAAGCAACGCAAATGGGTTTAGCAAACCAAAGAATGAGCCATGGTAAGTTGGCATTAGGAACTCATTCAGTTGGAAAGGAACACCTTGCAGCAGGTTACCAAATGCTACACCAAAGATGATTGGCGGAACAAAGCCACTGATAGAAATACAGATATCCCAGTTTTTACGCCATTTTGGGTCATCGATTTTAGAGCGGTAATCAAGACCAAGAGGACGCAGCCATAACGCGGCCAGCGTGACAATCATCGCCAGATAGAATCCGGAGAATGAGGTCGCGTAAACCAAAGGCCAAGCCGCGAACAGAGCACCACCCGCAGTAATTAACCAAACTTGGTTACCATCCCAGTGCGGAGCAATCGAGTTAATCATTACACGACGCTCGTTGTCATCTTTACCGATAACAGGAACAACAGCACAAACGCCTAAATCAAAGCCATCTGTGATTGCGAAGCCAACTAGTAGTACGCCAATAAGCACCCACCAGATAAGTCGCAGGATTTCATAATCAAACATATCTTCTCTCCTTGCTTATGCTTCTACTTGGCGACTAACTTTGTCTTCTACAGAGTTAGCGTCTTGCTCAAAATGGTAGCGACCAGTTTTCAGGCTGCTTGGACCTTTACGAGCAAACTTAATCATGAGATACATTTCAGCAATCAGGAATGCGGTATATAGAGCAAGAATTGCGAACAATGAAGTCCAGATCTCGCCCGCCGTTAGTGCTGATGCCGCTACGTGAGTTGGTAGGATCTCACCCACAGCCCACGGCTGACGTCCGTATTCAGCCACAAACCAGCCGGCTTCGATGGCAATCCAAGGTAGTGGAATACTAAATAGCGCCGCTTTAAGTACCCATTGCTTCTGTTCGATTTTTTGGCGACATGTCTGGATAAACGCCATTGCGAATACACCTAGCATGATAAAGCCAACCGCAACCATGATACGGAACGACCAGAATAGTGGCCATACAGTTGGAATAGAATCATCAGCCGCAGCTTGGATTTGTTCTTCAGTTGCGTCGGTGACTTGCTCTGTATAGCGCTTAAGCAATAGACCATAGCCAAGATCACCTTTCACTTCATCAAAAGCCGTCATGTTTGCTTCTGATTTGTCACCAGCACGAAGCTTTTCAAGTAGTTCATAAGCGTACATACCGTTACGGATACGATCGACGTGCTCATCACGTAAATCACGTAAACCTTTTACTTCGGTATCAAGAGAACGTGTTGCAATAATGCCCATTACGTAAGGGATCTTAATCGCGTAATCAGTATGCATGGTTTCTTGATTCGGAAGACCAAACAGCGTGAATGCAGCAGGAGCAGGTTCTGTATGCCACTCTGCTTCAATTGCTGCCAACTTAACTTTTTGTACTTCACCGACTTCGTAACCAGATTCATCACCCAATACGATTACAGAAAGAATTGCAGCCATACCGAATGAGGCTGCAACGGCGAATGAACGACGTGCAAACGCAACATCACGACCTTTCAGTAGGTAGTAAGATGAAATACCAAGGATGAACATCGCACCTGTTGTATAGCCAGAAGCAACTGTGTGTACAAATTTAACCTGTGCTACGGGATTAAATACAACTTCAGCAAAGCTAACCATTTCCATACGCATGGTTTCGAAGTTGAATTCAGCGCCTACTGGGTTTTGCATCCAACCGTTAGCAATCAAGATCCAAAGTGCTGAGAAGTTTGAACCGATCGCAACCAACCACGTAACCGCTAAGTGTTGACGTTTGCTCAGTCTGTCCCAGCCAAAGAAGAATAAGCCTACGAAAGTGGATTCTAAGAAGAAGGCAACTAAGGCTTCAATCGCGAGAGGAGCACCAAAAATATCCCCAACGTAATGAGAATAATAAGACCAGTTAGTACCAAACTGGAACTCCATGGTGAGGCCAGTAGCGACACCTAGTGCAAAGTTAATACCGAAAAGCTTACCCCAGAACTTCGTCATGTCCTTGTAGATTTGCTTGTCAGTCATTACGTATAGAGACTCCATGATGGCTAGTAAGAACGCCATACCTAGAGTCAATGGAACGAACAAGAAGTGATACATCGCTGTCAGCGCGAACTGCAACCGCGACAGATCAACTACGTCAATCATAGTAACTCCTTTGTGTCGGCTGAATGACACCTTTTTGACAAACCACAACTCCCTAAACACCTGTTAAATGCAACATGCATATGTTGCTAATTAACGTTAAGTTGTTGCAATTATGTGCTTTTGTGGTTAGTTAATTGTTAAGTATCAGCTAATATAGCTTGAGCTAATACTACTGAGAAAAAACCTACGTTTCAAAAGATTTATCAGACAGATTTGTATTGATTTAAATCAATTAACTTGCTCGAAATTTAGTCAATAGAACAATAAAATGCTCCAGATCAACAAAATTAGAGCTTTATTGTTAGGGCTAGGTAAATTTTCTCGGGAGGGGTGATTTTCTAATCACAAAGGGTTAACAATATTGCAAACTTTGATAACCCTTGATATCTTTTTTAGATTTCAAAAGCGTGACTTAAATCACACTCTGTAGGCACATAAATTAATCAAAAGAGAAATGTAAATTTATTTATCTAAACCGAAATGCAAATACGCACGATCAGTAGCGATGCGGCCACGTGGTGTTCTTTGTAAATACCCCTGTTGAATCAGATACGGTTCGATAACATCTTCTATAGTGTCTTTTTCTTCGCCGATAGCAGCAGCGAGGTTGTCAAGTCCTACAGGACCACCGCTAAACTTCTCCATAATTGCCAGTAACAGCTTTCTATCCATGTAGTCGAAACCTTGATTATCGACATCCAGCATATTTAAAGCTTTGTCAGCGGTTTCATCACAGATATGACCATTACCTTTAACTTCAGCGTAGTCTCGAACACGACGTAATAAGCGGTTAGCGATACGTGGGGTACCTCGAGCTCGCCTTGCAATTTCCAATGCCCCTTCGCTATCCATCGATAAACCAAGGCAATCAGCACTTCGTTTTACAATATGCTGTAAGTCAGCAATTTTATAATATTCAAGCCGTTGTACGATACCAAAGCGATCACGCAGTGGTGAAGTTAACGACCCCGCTCTTGTCGTCGCACCAATTAAAGTAAAAGGCGGCAAATCGATTTTGATAGAACGCGCAGCAGGCCCTTCACCTATCATGATATCGAGCTGATAGTCTTCCATCGCTGGATACAACACTTCTTCAACCATTGGGCTTAAGCGATGAATTTCATCAATAAAAAGCACGTCATTTTCTTCAAGGTTAGTTAAAAGCGCGGCCAAGTCGCCAGCTTTCTCTAACACAGGCCCAGAGGTCGTCCGAATGTTGACTTCCATTTCATTGGCGACGATGTTGGCTAACGTGGTTTTACCTAACCCTGGCGGGCCAAAGATTAATAGATGATCTAAAGCTTCGCTGCGACGCTGTGCTGCCTGAATAAAAATATCCATTTGATCACGAACGTGGTCTTGTCCTTGATAATCATCCAGTTTCTTAGGTCGAATCGCGCGGTCAATCACTTCTTCATCTTGAAAAGACGGATTCATTGGTGCTATGAGGCGATCAGCTTCAATCATGTTTCTTTTTCCTGAGATCTGCTTTTATCCATTAGGTTAAACAGACGGTATATAAACTTTAGTAACTAATTAAACCATAGATTTGAGGGCTTCACGGATCAATTGCTCGCTTGTCATGCCCGGCTTAGCAACCTGTGATATCACTTTTGATGCTTGAGGAGCTTTATAGCCCAAAGACAGCAACGCACTCACTGCTTCTTCTTCGGCACCTTGTTCACTTGAAGGAACAGAATCAATCGGTGCAGCGTCAGTTGCCGGAGTAAACAGGTCACCTGCTCCCCAACCTTTCAAGCGATCTTTCATTTCAACAACCAGTCGTTCTGCAGTCTTCTTACCGACACCAGGCAGTTTAACTAATGTTGAAATGTCTTCTCTTTCAACACAAGAAACAAATTGGGACGCCGTCATACCAGAAAGAATACCGAGTCCCATTTTGGGACCAACACCATTAGCTTTAATGACTTCACGGAATAAAGCGCGCTCATTAACAGTGTTGAAGCCATACAGCAGCTGAGCGTCTTCTCTGACCACAAAATGGGTGTAAATAATCGCTTCTTCACCAATATTCGGAAGTTCGTAAAAGCAGCTCATCGGCATTTGTACTTCATAACCGATTCCACCAACTTCAATAAGTAATTCGGGCGGTTGCTTTTCTAATAGAATGCCACGAAGACGTCCAATCACTAGGTATTCCTTTGTTTGGGAAATTGACAATGAAAAAGATGATAATAAATAACTGGATATATAGCCAGTAAAAGATATTAAGCGCTAAGCTAGCGATAACGCCCTTTTCTTGCACTGGTTGCTTTGCCCGCGAGCGCGACCAAAGTTTTGTTGGTGTTAGCGTGACAGATTGCAACACCGAGAGCGTCCGCCGCATCTGCCTGTGGTTTCGCTGGCAGCTTTAACATCTGCTGCACCATGTGTTGCACCTGTGCTTTATCGGCACCACCAGTACCAACGACCGCTTGTTTAATGAGACGTGCTGCGTATTCATACACGGGTAAATCAGCGTTAACAGCGGCAACAATTGCGCTCCCTCTCGCCTGACCAAGCTTAAGAGCTGAATCGGCATTTTTCGCCATAAACACCTGTTCAATAGCAAATACTTCCGGTTGGAACTGGGTGATGATTTCACTCACTCCCGCATAAATCTGTTTTAAGCGTGAGGGTAAATCTTTTTCTGAAGTACGAATACACCCACTACCTAGGTAGTGAAGGTGTCTCCCTTGCTGTTTGATCACACCATAGCCCGTAATTCTCGAGCCGGGATCGATCCCCAATATAATTGACATAGATTCCTTTAAACATCGTATAAAACGGATGGCAAGACCAAAGACGTCATTCCAGTATTTCGGAACGAAATATCTGGAATCTAATTAAGGCGTGCGTTGTATGCAGATTCCAGCCTTCGCTGGAAAGACGATGAAGAGCCCAATAAACAAAAATGTGGGTTATGTTGACCCACATTCTTTAACGATTACTTACGACGCCAAGTTGTACCGCTTGGACCGTCTTCAAGGACAATCCCCATTTCATTCAACTTATCGCGAGCCATATCTGCATTAGCCCAATCTTTTGCCGCTCGAGAATCGTTACGCAGTTTAATCAAACCTTCAATTTCGGCCACTTCATCATCGTTTCCTTCTCCGCCTTTAAGAAAAGCATCCGGCTCTTGATAAAGAATACCAATAACATCCGCTAACTCACGCATTAACGCGCCCAATGAACTCGCTTGTTCAATGCTTTCTGTTTTGAGGCGGTTTACTTCACGCGCCATGTCAAATAACACTGAGTATGCTTCTGGCGTATTGAAATCATCATTCATCGCTGCTGTGAAGCGGCTAACGTACTGCTCACCACCAGCGGGTTTTGCCGTCATGTCCAGCCCACGCAGTGATGTGTATAAACGCTCTAATGATGCACGAGCTTGATTCAAGTTCTCTTCACTGTAGTTAAGTTGACTACGGTAATGGCCCGACATTAAGAAATAACGCACAGTTTCCTGATCGTAATGGTTGAGTACGTCTCGAATGGTAAAGAAGTTACCTAGAGACTTTGACATCTTCTCTCGATCAACCATTACCATGCCGCTGTGCATCCATGTGTTTACATATTGAGTACCGTGTGCACAGCAAGACTGAGCAATTTCGTTTTCGTGGTGCGGGAATTGAAGATCCGAGCCTCCACCGTGGATATCAAAATGATTGCCCAAAATTGCAGAGTTCATTGCAGAACACTCAATATGCCAACCTGGACGACCTGCCCCCCACGGTGATTCCCAAGTCGGTTCACCGGGTTTAGACATTTTCCACAGTACAAAATCCAGTGGGCTGCGTTTTGCAGACTCAATATCAACACGAGCACCGGCTTGAAGCTGATCTAAGTCTTGGCGAGATAATTTACCGTACTCGTCATATTTGCTTACTTCGAACATCACATCGCCATTATCAGCAACATAAGCAAAACCGCGCTCGATTAGGCGTTCTACAAGCGCGATAATTTCTTGAATATAAGCGGTTGCACGTGGCTCAACATCTGGACGTTTAATATTCAAAGCATCAAAATCTGTGTACATTTCCTGAATCAAACGCTCAGTTAACGTATCGCAAGACTCTTCGTTTTCCGCCGCGCGTTTAATAATTTTGTCGTCAATATCCGTAATGTTGCGAACGAAAGTTAAATCATAACCTAAGTAACGTAAGTAACGAGAAACCACATCAAACGAAACAAATGTACGGCCATGTCCGATATGACAAAGATCATATATGGTCACTCCACAGACATACATGCCGACTTTACCAGCAGTAATGGGTTTAAATTCCTCTTTCTGTTTTGTTAGTGAGTTATATATTTTCAGCATGATCTCTATCTAATTACCGTTAAAACCAAAATAGTTGTGCAGTATAACAAGTCTGTGAACGGTAGGTCATCCATTTGATGTTTTGAATGAGTAAAAAGTTAAGTTAAAATCGGTTATTCATACAAAACAAGCAAAGGTAATGCACATGATCACCCTTCACACAAACTTTGGTGACATTAAAGTTCAGCTAAACGAAGAGAAAGCTCCTGAAACTAGCGCAAACTTTTTACAATACTGCCGTGATGGTTTTTACGATAACACTCTATTCCACCGTGTTATTGACGGTTTCATGATTCAAGGTGGCGGCATGACTTCTGGCTTACGTGAAAAAGAAACACGTGCGCCTATCCGTAACGAAGCAAACAACGGTTTGAGCAACAAGGTGGGTACGCTAGCTATGGCTCGTACTATGGAACCACACTCTGCAAGCTCTCAATTCTTCATTAATGTAAACAACAATACTTTCCTAGATTTCCGCTCAGAAAGCTTAGATGGTTGGGGCTACTGTGTATTCGCAGAAGTCGTTGAAGGTATGGATGTGGTTAACAAGATCAAAGATGTGAGCACTGGCTCTTATGGCATGCACCAAGACGTACCACTAGAGGACGTTGTTATTACTGGCACTACAATCGAAGAATAATCTAACGGTTTAGTTGTCACTAAGAATGGAGCGCAACTGCGCTCCAATATTTGAATTACTTTGGTCCACAGACCTAATATTATGCATACACTATTTATCTCAGATCTCCACCTCACTCCTAAACGTCAAGATATCACTCAATGCTTTACCTGTTTCATGCGTGATGAAGCTATACACGCAGACGCTCTTTATGTCTTAGGTGATCTTTTCGATTTTTGGATTGGCGACGATGACCCGACAGCATTCGCCAACCAAATAAAAAATGAATTTAAATCTCTCGTTAAACATGGAGTACCCGTCTATTTCTGCCACGGAAATCGAGATTTTCTTGTTGGAAAGCGTTTCGCCAAACAAACAGGGGCAACACTGCTCGATGAAGAGCATGTGATTGACCTATATGGAAACAAAATTGTGGTTTTACACGGCGATACTTTATGTACTGAAGACATCCGCTATTTAGCATTCCGTGAAAAAGTACACCAACCCTGGTTGCAATGGGTATTTAATCGTCTTCCATTTTTTATTAAAAAGCGAATTGTGAAGAAAATTCAATCAGACACAAGTAGTGATAAAAGCAACAAATCGATGTCGATTATGGACGTCACACAGAGTGAAGTAGAAGCGGTAATGACTAAGCATAATGTTGACATTATGATTCACGGCCATACTCACCGACCAAACATCCACCATTTCGAATCCGATGGCGACAAAGTGCGTATTGTCCTTGGCGATTGGTATACCCAGGGGTCTGTTCTGGTTTACACCCCTGAAGGGTATGAATTGCAAGAACGTGCATTTCAATAGTGCTGTAATGTGCGAAAGCTCGCAAAAGGATTTGATAATGCACACATATTTCTTCTGCACTATTGATATAATCGGCACTTTCTTACACGAGATTGGGATTAAAACTTGAAGTACTCATATATCGCAAGACAACCTATCCTAGATAGTAATAGAAAGACATTCGGTTATGAGTTGTTATTTAGAGATGGTCCTAAAAATACTTTTCCAGAAATAGACCCAGACAAAGCAACAAGTCGGTTGCTTTCTGATCACTTTCTATCGACACACTATCAAACTCTGGGAAAACACTTAGGGTTTGTCAATTTCCCCTATCAGAGTCTCGTAAACCTCGTCCCCACCTTACTGCCAGCAGACAGTTTAGTAGTGGAAGTGTTGGAAGATTGTAAGCCCACACCTGAGCTCCTTCACGCCATTAGAGAAATGTCTAAGCAGGGCTATGAAATAGCACTCGACGATTTTATACCGAGTAAAGAATGGCAACCCTTTTTACCTTATATATCCATCATAAAATTTGATATACGGGTTATGCCGATACCAAAAGCCAAGTTTTTTATGGATAAGTTGAAAAGTAGCAAAATTAAGTTTCTGGCAGAAAAGGTTGAAACCTACGAAGAGTTTGAACTAGCCAAACAGGCGGGCTTTCACTACTTTCAAGGTTATTTCTTTAGCAAGCCAGAAATCATCCGTCAAAAAGCATTGGAGCCTTCATTTTTAACCGTGGTTCAGCTTTGTAAAGAGATAGCAAAAGAAGGCATAGATTATGTAAAGCTAGAAGCTTTAATTTCAACAGACCTATCGCTTTCCTATAAACTGCTTACTTATGTGAACTCTTCATCGATAGTGAGTTCAAAAATTAACTCTTTCAAGCAAGCGCTGGTTTACCTTGGTGAGCAACGTATTAAGCAGTTTGTGTCGTTGGTCGCTATCGCGTCTTCAACTGACGAGACGAAGCCAGATTACCTATATGGCCTATCTTTGCAAAGAGCGCGCTTTTGTGAGTTGGCTTGGGTCAAAGCAGAAAGAAAAGGCGATTCAGGTTTAGCTTTCCTTACTGGCATGTTTTCACTATTAGATAGTCTTCTAGATCAGAAATTAGAGACCATCGTGAATGAAATGCCAATTGAAGAAGAAATCAAATCCGCTCTTCTTAATGGCGAAGGCTTTTTAGGCGACATACTAACCATTTCGAAAACTTATGAACAGGCGGACTGGGAAACAGTCACTAATGTTGGCAAGCGGCTGAACTTGAGTGACACGGTATTAAGTGAATGCTACGACGAAGCAGTTAAGTGGAGTGCAGACTTACTCAGCGTCGATATCTAGACAATCCACCACGAGCAAAATACACTTAGCCTCCTCTTTCTTCGCTAAGTGTATTTACATTATGACTGCTTGTTATTGCGGTAATCCTAAGCCTTACTCAGATTGCTGTCAGCCTATACATAAAGACCACAACCTAGCCCATACACCACAACAACTGATGCGTGCTCGTTACAGTGCCCATGTAGCGGGATTAGTCGATTTTGTTGTCGGCACCTATCACCCGTCATGCAATGCAGAACAAGAACGCGAAGCGATAACGGAATCCATTCAAAGTAATTGGCAAAAACTACAAGTCGTCAGCTGTCAAAATGGCAGCAATACTGACGAGGGTTTCGTACATTTTAAAGCGTATTTTAAACAAGATGATAAAGAGTTTTGTCTTGAGGAGCGCTCACGTTTTATTCGTGAGAACGGACTTTGGTACTACATCGATGGTGTATTCCCGCAACAACCAAAAGTAGGCCGTAACGATCCTTGCATTTGTGGTAGTGGCAAGAAATACAAAAAGTGCTGCGGTTAATACCAGATAAGCAAACGCCAGTCATGAGACTGGCGTTGTTGAATTTTATTCTTGGTCAATAATCCATTTGCGGAAAGCTTTGCGCTCTTCTGCTGAAGACTTTAAATACCAGGCTTTTAGTTGTTCAATATTTGTGGTGACAACTTTTTTATTTGTTTGTGTGACGGCTACTGGTGCTTCAGTAGTCGTTAAAACAACCGCTTGCTGTTTTGTTGCCTCATTACTCTTATCACTGTAATAATCGGCAACCAAAGTATCCAATCCAAGGTAAGGGAACAGGCCATCTTTAGGAGGCAACACCTCTTGTGAGTAAGCTATCTTGTTTCCATCTTGTGTCACTTGCCACTGTGGCGAACCATCTCGAAATGCTTTCTCAGCTTCCTGATAACTGCGTGCTGTAGGATGATTTAACTTAACCTTTTCTCCAGAGACCGAAAACTTAATAACATAAGGTGCTGATGTGTAAACCTTGCTAGAGTTACCTCTACCAAAATCTTTATCTAAACGGACGATAACCTCTGTCTCACCGGCTTCTAGATGTTGAGCCCCAAGCGATTTTTCTGTTTCTATACCATTAATATAGAGGACGGAAACGCCTTGCTCTGGAAGCAACGTCGCTGAGTTTCCTGAAAATGCCACACCTGAAGCGAGTAACAACAACCACTTTTTCATAAGTACATCCTTTACATCTACCCAATATTGGCTTTTTAAAATAAACAAAAGCCACCCTTAGGGTGGCTTTACAACAATCTAAATTAATAAAATTTAGCTATTAGAATGTTGCTTTAACACCGAAGCCGTAACCAAGCTCTGAGTTAGATTTATCGTCGCCACCAATCTCTGCGTATAGAGTTGTGTTTGGCGCAATGCCGTAACCAGTGTTAACGAACCATGCTACGAAATCTTCGCTGCTAGCTGTAGAATAATCTGTAGAGCTTACGCCACCAGCAAATTTCCAAGCGTTCATTGAGTAATCAGCTGCGAATGCGATTGTGTCAGCATCGCCAGCACCAGTTGCTGCGAAATCAGTGTTGTAGTAACCAAGTTCTAGATTTAGGTTTTCGATACCACCGAAACGAGCTTCTAGAGCAAGAATAGCATCTTCACCGGCATTAGTACCGTCAAGAGCCGCTTCGCCGTAGAATGCAGTAAAGTCAAAGTCAGCTACACGTGCACCAACTTTAACATCGTATGCGTGGTCACGGTTAGATTTCTTCTCACCGTAAACGTCTTGAATCCAACCAGCACCGAAGTATACAGTACCTAAGTCTAGATCGTAACGAACTGCTTCTTCACCACCAGTAGGTAGATCGCCGAAGAAAGACTCAACACCAAATAGGTAATCGCTACCAACACCAGCGTCATCAAGCTGAGTATCAAGTTTACCGAATTTTAGGCTACCCATTGAGTTTGAGTAGAAACCAACGTAAGTGTTACCGTTAGCAACGTTACCTTTAGCACGGTCATCTGAATCGCCAGAGTACTCGATGTAACCACCGATTTGGAAATCGTCGTTAACTTGGTAACGAGTATCGATACCTAGGTCAGCATCGT
Organism: Vibrio sp.; assembly: GCA_048259585.1. GTDB lineage: Bacteria > Pseudomonadota > Gammaproteobacteria > Enterobacterales > Vibrionaceae > Vibrio. Next base: position 90,674 of record JBLXHN010000007.1, read on the forward strand.
CGATTTCTTGCTTAAGATTGTCTTCTTTATTAAAAGTTTTTTTGTAACGAACTTCGATGTCACCTTTTAGGTTAACTGTAACACCATCTTGGTTGTAAAGTTCAATAGCTTGTGCTGAACCTGCTGCTGCAAATACAGCTAGTGCTAATAGAGTCTTTTTCATAGTAATCCACTGCCTTTTCTTAAGATGGGAAATCCTTATCCGGTTCCCTTTTTATTTTTGATGGTAGTGACTAACTCTTCGGCTAGTTCCTACCGCCACTAAATTTCGAGGTTTAGATTGCAAAAGAATATCCTGCGTGTCAAATGTTCTAAAAACAGCATGTAAAAATAAATAAAAACCTTTAAAAACAATAGCTAACCCAAAAAAATGACCAAAAACCACTCAAGTTAAGGAGGTAAAATTAATAAAAAGTAAATGTTATCAAAATTGACAATTTAGAATAATCAACTAAAAACAACCTTACACAAAACAAAACATGGAGTTTTGTAAAAAAATAAGCCCAACCATGAAGTTTTATATTTTTTATTTTCCAAAAAAAATTTAAGTGTCTGAAGGTTCAGTTTTTTTTTGTGAAGGAGATCTATATTTCGTTTAAAAGGATGTAAAACCGTGAGCTACGTAGGATTTATAAAGTGTGCTAACATCCGTTTCCCAGCCCGCAGGTGACGTTATGCTTACAACAAAAATCCAACAATCAATCCGCAGTAGTTATCAAAATCTGCAAAGTCAGCTCGATAATTTCATTCCTCGCAGAGCGCAGAATTTTCTAGTTGCAGAAATAGCAAAAACATTATGCGGGAATTATCACAAGTCTACTCGTATGATGGTTGCTGAAGCAGGAACGGGAATTGGTAAGTCTTTAGCTTATCTGATGGGTGTCATTCCCGTTGCCGTGTCCAACAACCGAAAAGTAGTCATTTCTACCGCGACGGTCGCTCTTCAAGAGCAACTTATCCATAAAGATATGCCTTTATATCGTCGTATTACCGATCAAAAGTTCTCGTTTATTATTGCCAAAGGTCGGCAACGTTACTGTTGCGCAGAAAAATTGGCTTCAGCCACGGGCGTCGACGGTGGACAGATGGCAATGTTTGAAACAAAACCCAAAGCCGCTGATATAGAAATGCTGCAAACCATGTATACCGCACTATCAAAAGGTAAATGGGATGGCGATCGGGACTCATGGCCAAAAACAATTAAAGATGAGCTATGGAATATCATCGTCAGCGATAAACATAGCTGTAATGGTAGTTTCTCGGCTCATAGGCATTGTCCATTTCAGAAAGCCCGTTCAGAGTTAGATAAAGCCGATGTGATCATCGCTAATCATAGTTTAGTGATGGCCGACGCTGATTTAGGTGGGGGTGTAATCCTACCAGAGCCAGAAAACACCATTTACATTTTTGACGAAGCTCATCACTTACCGCATGTAGCTCGTGATCATGCTTCAGCAGCAACCTCTCTTAAAGGGGCTGCAGCTTGGTTAGAAAATCTGAATCGAAATCTAGCCAAGTTTGGTAACCTTGCAGATCAAAAGCGTGTAGGTCGATTTGTTAATGAAACTCAATCTGCGATACAGGAGCTTATTCCCAGTTTAAATAAGCTGACTCAACAATTCGATCCTGCGGCATTTGAAGAAAAAGTTTATCGTTTTGAACATGGTGAACTTCCCCAATGGTTCGAAGAAGAATCAAAGCAACTTAAGCGTCAGAGTCAAAAAGCCAATCAAAGTGTCTCCAAAATTGCCGATTTAATTTCCGAAAGAGTGAAAGATGGTGAGCTGGCCCCAAGATTAGCAGAGCCCTCACTGGCAGAACTTGGTTTTTATATTCAAAGGCTAGAAAACTTATTTCAAGTTTGGAACCTCATGGCCGAACCGACCAAAGACAAAGGTGCTCCTCTGGCACGCTGGCTACAAACGCACGCAGAGCGCGAAGGTGATTTCATTGTTAACGTTTCTCCTCTTGAGATCGGTTGGCAACTCGATTCAAAAATTTGGAGCCGTTGTATTGGAGCTGTGCTCGTTTCTGCAACGTTGCGTGCTCTTAACTCTTTCAGTTTCTTTTGTCGTCAAGCCGGCATCAGTGAAAAACCAGAAGATGGCGTACAGTTTCTCTCCTTAGCTTCACCTTTTGACTATAAGCAACAAGCCGAACTTGTGGTACCGGCTATGACTCTTGAGCCACCAGCCAAGGATTTTACGCCTTATTTGGCGGATAAAGTAAAAGAGTACTTAATGGCAGAACAAGCGAACCTCATATTATTTGCTTCTTACTGGCAGATGAAAGAAGTCGCTCAAAAACTCTCACCATATATAGCTAAAAAAGGTTGGACCCTGCAAGTTCAAGGTGAGAAATCACGCGGAGAAATTCTAAAAAAACATAAAATGCTAGTGCAATACGGTAAAACCAGTATTCTTTTTGGTACGGGTAGTTTTTCCGAAGGATTAGATTTACCAGGCGATCTACTGCAAAACTTAATTATTACCAAAATACCGTTTGCAGTACCGACCTCGCCCGTTGAACAAGCTCATGCCGAGTACATTCAGCACAAAGGTGGTAATCCGTTTTTACAAATTGCCGTGCCTGAAGCAAGTAAAAAGCTCATTCAATCGGTAGGACGTTTGCTGCGTAAAGAGCAGGATTCTGGTAGAGTCGTTATCCTTGACCGGAGAATCGTTTCGAAACGTTATGGAAAAGCGCTACTGGATTCGCTTCCACCGTTTAAACGAACCATTGAATACTAGGGACTCCCCCCTACCAAAATAGATAAACACATAACTTAGGACCTAATTTTTGATGGAATTAGTTGAGCCAACAATGTTGGTTGTATTGGCTCTCGTGGCTTTTCTAGCTGGATTTATTGATGCCGTCGCCGGTGGCGGTGGTATGTTAACCGTACCGACACTGCTATCATTGGGCCTTCCACCGCATATTGCGTTAGGTACCAATAAACTTGCGGCAACCTTTGCCTCATCAACTGCGGCATTCACTTACTATCGTAAAAAACTGTTCGAGCCTCAGTACTGGTTTAGGGCGTTTATTATGACCCTCATCGGCGCAACAACCGGCACGCTAGTCGTTGACGCTATTAGCACAGAGTGGCTTCAGAAAGTACTTCCACTCATTATCTTAGCGGCTGCCGTCTATACTATTTGGCATAAGGCACCACAATCGGTGCAAAAAGAAATGCCTGCTGGCTGCAAAAAGTTTAACGCTAAGCAGTATTTGCAAGGTTTTGGTTTAGGCTTTTACGATGGACTAGCAGGTCCCGGTACGGGAGCATTTTGGACAGTGAGTTCGATGGCGCTGTACCGTCTCAACATTTTGCTCGCATCAGGTCTGGCGAAAGCCATGAATTTCACCAGTAACTTCACCTCATTAGTTACTTTTGCAATTCTTGGTCATATCGATTGGGTACTAGGATTAACCATGGGCGTATGTTTGATGGCAGGTGCATTTGTTGGTGCGCATTCAGCCATTCGGTTTGGGGCTAAATTTATTCGTCCGGTATTCGTTACCGTAGTTAGCGTCCTAGCGGTCAAATTAGCTTACGAAGCATGGTTTACAGCACTATGAAAGATTTATCGAAATTAACGCTGCTGCTTGATGAACTCAAAAGCCATGCAGCGCAAGTCGACCGAGCTCGTGGTGAGCACCATTTACCACTGTTTGACGATACGTTGTTTCACTGCCGGGCAAAACTGTTAATCCCCTGTGTTACCGAAGCTCAAAGCACGCTTGAATCAATCTTAAGAGAACAAAAGGCTGACAAACTCACTCAAGCTCGTGCAGAGTATTTAACTGAGCGTCTCCTAGCCCAAATAAGTGCCATTCAACGCGAAATTTCCACACAAGGTATTCGAAGCCACGAGCCTAAGCACAGCAGCTATTATCGAAAACCCATCAACGAGTTATACCAGGACTTAGCTCAACATCAGGAGTGGGAAAGACGACTGAAAATTTTAGTCAGTGATAAAGAGCAAGCCGTTAACCATGCTCCGGGTTTTCAAAAACAAGCGACACAACAAGCACTCTTGATTGCAGAACAAAGATTGAAGCGATGCCAAGAGGCCAAAACGAAGCTTGAAAAGCAAATTACTTATCGAGAGAAACACCAGTAAATGAGTGAACAACATACCCTAGAGAACGCGCCAGAAGAGATCAAACTCGCTGTCGATCTGATCTATCTATTGGAATCGAATGAAATAGAGCCGAAGGTTGCATTAGCTGCGCTCGAAATCGTAAAGCACGACCTCGAGCGCAAACTAGAAAATGAAAGTTAAGAGACTTTAAATTGATCTACCAGGCTTTGCTGTTGTTTGGACAAAGTACTGATCTCCACACCGACGGCTTCTGATTCTCCAGCTTGCTCAAGTATGCGACCACTCAAATCACGAATATTAGCAACATTCTGATTGACCTCTGCCGAAACCATTTGCTGCTCTTCAGCCGCTTTAACAATTTGTAAGTTCATGTCACTAATTGCAGCGATAGCTTCAAAGATTTTACCCAATTCAGTGACGGCTTGGTGTACGTGTTCAGCGGTCCCGTTTGCTAAAGTATTGCCTTGCTGAATTGCCTCGACTACGTCGCGAGTCCCTTTCTCGACTCTTTCGATCACTTGACGAATTTCACCAACAGAATCTTGAGTTCTACTGGCCAAATTACGGACTTCATCCGCGACCACAGCAAAGCCTCTACCTTGCTCACCTGCACGAGCAGCTTCGATAGCCGCATTCAATGCTAACAGGTTAGTTTGCTCAGAGATGCCTTCGATAACTTCCAATATGGCGGTGATGTTCACATTGTTGCGCGCGAGATCTTCAACCATAGGTACCGCATGACTCATGGTTTCGACTAGATTGAGCATTTCAGTTTCTGAAGTCTTAATCACAGAACGGCCCGCTTGAGCCGAAACATTAGCTTGCTCTGCCGCTTGAACGGCATTTTGAGCATTATGTACCACCAAACTCGCTGTCTGAGTCATCTCTTCTGAAGCGGTCGCGACTAAATCTACTTCTTTAAATTGCGCTTCACTACTTTGTCGAGTTTCTATCGCTGTGATCTTCGCTTTTTCTGTGGTTTGAGCGACAGAATGGGTTGTGTCTATGACTTGTTTAATTGTCGTCTGTAACTTATCCAAGAAAAGATTAAAACCATGAGCCAATTGACCGATCTCATCTTTAGACGTCACATTTAAACGTTGCGTCAAATCTCCCTCACCCTGCGCAATATCGTCAAGCCGAGTCACAACATCTCGAATAGGTTTAACAATACGTGCAGCAGTGAACGCAATAATGGTCAAACCAATCACAGCAAACAGGGCACCCGCAAACAATTCAACTTTTACGCCACTTTCTACTTGTGCAGTAATAACCGTATCGAGTTGGTCAGCATCTTTTAATACACTGCTACGAGGCATTTCAAAAATAACGCCCCAAGTCTGATTAGCAACGGAAATTGGCGCAAACACCGTCATCCACAGCCCATCATCACTCCACTGCGACTGGACTTTTTTGCCCGATAACAAAGCACTGACTTGCTGTTGAGATAGCGTTGAGCCGGAAAATGGCTGGCCTATAGTCAGAGATTGATCATCACTTGCGATCAGAGTCCCGTCCATACTGACCATGAAAATCTTACCTTCACCACTAAACAAGCTACGGTCCGACTCTTGAGCGATCGCAACCAGAGTATCCAGTTTCAAATCAATACCGTAAAAACCAATCGATTTATCATCCACAGTGATAGGCACCGATATAGAAGCTGCAAGGAACTGCTCACTGCCTTGCACAATCATACGTGGAGTGGTGATACACTGGTTACCTTGCTCAATTGGGCAACCAAACCGCTCTTTGTTTTCAGGCGCAGCTAACGCCTTTTCTTGCAAAACTTCATTAATCGCATCCTGCCCTGTTTCAGTCGCTCTCCAATAAGGAGCAAAACGCCCCACATCATTCGACCCAACATATTCGGCATTGACATAATTGCTGTCTTCAGAATCCAACGCATCTGCTGAAAAAACAAGGTAAGCACCTTGTATAGTCGGGAAGTCCAGCACAGACTTATGTGTCATCTCATTTAAAGCGGTACGAAGCGTTTCACTTTCCCCAAAATTCTCTTCTGAATTTTTCTTTAAAAAAAGCGCATTAGAGGCAAGCATCTCAGCACGATAGGTTGCTTCACTTAGGTATTCTGAAATTTCGGTAGCGTTAAGCTGAGCGCGCGTTCTCAATAATTGCTGAGACTTATTGATTACAGATTCCGCACTTTGATGTTTAATGATCTGCTGATTACTCACCGCATTATAAACTGAGAAGCCAATAAGAGAGAGTGTGGTGATAAGAAGGCAAAATCCCGCTAGCAGCGTAATTTTCCACTGGACTGATAATGTGCGCATACAACATCCTTATGCTTGCGTTTACTCCAAGAAAGTCAACCGTTTTCAACGGTAACTTCAAAGCTGGAAAACTCATTTAAACCGATGAGTTAGCCCAAAATTAGACCATAATCTAGCGAATTATCAACAATTTTATGACATAAAAAACACTAAATTCTGACACAATAACCTGCACTATTTAGGCGATTTTGTTCTTATCATGCTAAATGATAGTATCACTGGGTTCGCTTTTGCTGACTAACTTCGCCACTTTTTCAAAGCAGCAATCTAACAACAACGATAATCAAGGACTCCAAATGAAAGTTATCAGCTTCAATATCAATGGCTTACGCGCCAGACTTCACCAACTGCAAGCGCTTATCGACAAACACCAACCTGACGTCATCGGTCTTCAAGAAATCAAAGTTCATGATGAAGCCTTCCCAATTGAAGATGTCAAAGCGATGGGTTATCACGTTTACTTCCATGGACAAAAAGCGCATTACGGGGTTGCTATGCTATGCAAAAACGAACCTATAGAAGTGCGACGAGGTTTCCCGACCGATAATGATGAACACCAAAAACGAATGATCATGGTGACACTGTTAGATGACAATGGCGAAAAAGTCACTGTCCTAAATGGCTACTTTCCTCAGGGCGATAACATTAGCCATGAAACAAAATACCCATATAAGCGCCAATTCTACAAAGATTTGATGGCCTACTTGAATGGCTACCACAGCAATGATGAACAGGTCATCGTCATGGGTGATATCAACATCAGCCCAATTGATTCCGATATCGGTATCGGTGAAGTAAACCGTAAACGCTGGCTAAAAACTGGAAAATGCTCATTCCAACCAGAAGAAAGAGAATGGCTAAAAACCCTGACTGACTGGGGTTTTGAAGATACATTCCGTAACCTTCACCCTGCAGTGAATGATCAGTTTTCGTGGTTTGACTATCGCTCGCGTGGATTTGATGACAACCGCGGTCTTCGAATTGATGTCATTCTGGCCACACCATCTTTGGCTCAAAAATGTACTGAAGCCAGTATTGACTATGAGTTGCGTGGCATAGAGAAACCGTCTGATCATGCACCTATCTGGTCAGTGTTTAACTAACTCTACTTTACATAGCTAAAAAGCCCCTAATTGGGGCTTTTTTAGTCTTTATGATCTACTTAGCTTAGCTAAGTGGGCGTAAGTAACGTAAGAAACGTTTTTCTGCACCTTTAAAACACCAAAGAATGATAAAAGTTAAGCTCATGTAGAACAGACCAGCAGTCAAGAATGATTCAAAAGGTGCGTAGTAGCGAGAGTTCACCAGGCGCGCGGCCCCCGTTAGGTCCATGATTGTTACAATCCCTGCGACAGCACTACCGTGAAGCATAAATATCACTTCATTACTGTAAGCGGGTAAAGCTCTACGCAAGGCACTCGGTAAAATGATACGACGATAAGTTTTAAACACACTCATACCGTATGCTTTCGCAGCTTCCACCTCACCTTTCGGCAAACCATTAATCGCACCACGTACTATTTCCGCAGTATAAGCAGAGGTATTCAAAACAAACGCAACCAAAGCACAGAACCATGCGTTTTCCCACAGTGTATCTTTTACCGGGAAAAATTGGTCCATACCGTAATAAATCAAGTAAAGCTGGACAAGCAAAGGCGTCCCACGGAAGAAATAGATATACCCCCATGATGGTAAGCTAATAACATAATTCTTACTGTTGCGAGCTATGGCTAAAGGGATAGCAATACAGATACCTATTATTAGTGATAACCCAACAAGCCAAACGGTAGTCCATAAGCCTTGAAAGTAAATAGGAAGGCTTTCAATAATTAACGAAAAGTCCATATTTACCTCGTATGAATGCTAAATTTGCGCTCAACTAACTTCAGCAAACCCGTTGAAACGCTGGTGAACAGAAGAAAAATCAGTGATACCGTCATGTAAAAAGTGAATGGCATCTTAGTCGAACCTGCAGCTAAAGAGCTGACTCGAACCATATCTTCCAATCCAATAATAGAAACAAGTGCGGTGGTTTTCAGCAGTACCAACCAGTTGTTACCGAACCCAGGTAGAGCATGACGAATCATTTGTGGTAAGAGAATCCGGCGAAATGATAGTACCGCATTCATACCATAAGCTTTCGCTGCCTCTAACTCACCTTTATCCACAGCCATAATGGCGCCACGAAAAGTTTCAGCCATATAAGCACCAAAGATAAATCCAATGGTTAATACCCCTGCGACAAATGGACTAACATCGATGTAATCGGGTAAATATTGAACCCATTCATCCCCGGTACTGAACCAACCATTCAATGTTTCATTGATGGAATAGAGACTGTTGTTCAATAAAATCTGACCACCAAAAAAGATCAGCATCATCAGAACTAAGTCTGGGATACCGCGAATGATGGTTGTATACATAGTGGCGATAGCTCTCGCCCAGCGGTAAGGAGAAATTTTGGCGATAGCTCCCAACATGCCGAGAACAACCGCGAGAATTAATGAAAGTACGGCGACTTCAATTGTGAGTACAGCCCCTTTTACAATTGAGGCTTCATATCCCTGTAGATCAAGCATAAAAACTTCCTAGTCTTTAGGGTCTGTTAACCTTTTGATGTTAACAGACCCAAGAGTTCGTTGACTCTATAGCTTAGTTGTTGGGTACTGCAACGAACTAGGAACCCACCAACAACCAAGATGCCCTCTTAACTTATGCCCAACCAAGTAGCTAGACATAAAAGGCTTTTATTCATCACCGTATACGTCGTATTTGAAGTATTTAGATGCGATTTCCTGATAAACACCTTTTTCACGCAGCGCGTCGATTGCACCGTTTAACTTTTCAGTAAGGTCTTTGTCTTGTTTACGAGTTGCAATACCAAAACCTTCACCAAACCATTTAGGGTCAGTCAGAGATGGGCCAACAAACTCGTATGCTTCACCACCTGCTTTGTTTAGTACACCGTCTTCTAGCGCCGATGCATCTCCCAACACAGCCACAATACGGCCGTTGGCAAGATCAAGGTATGCCTCATCGAATGAACCGTAACGAACGATTTCGACAGAATCACCATAGTTATCTGTTAGGTATTTATCGTGAGTTGTTGCACGTTGCACACCAATTTTCACCCCTTTAAGACCATCTTTAGAGAATTCTAAATCTGCGCCTTTTTTAGCGATAAATTTGTTTGGAATAAGTGCATATTTATGCGTAAAATCGATTTTTTTCTTACGCTCTTCGGTAATAGACATCGCCGCGATAATAGCATCGTACTTACGAGCTAAAAGTGAAGGGATAATCCCATCCCAATCTTGAGGTACAATCTGACACTTCACAGCCATCTCTTTACAAAGAGCATTAGCCATATCAACGTCAAAACCTTTCAGAGAGCCGTCAGCTTCTGTCCAACTAAATGGAGGGTAAGCACCTTCAATACCAAAACGAACGGTTTTCCACTCTTTCGCTTGGGCAACACCTGTTGCAGCTGTAGCAGCCATTGCTGCAACTAATAACCACTTTTTCATTTCCATACTCCTGTGATTGTTGTGTTCTATTTTTTATAGCTTTTATTGTCTCTGCTCACACGCAGCGTTATGCCACTGCAAACAAAGAGAATTTAGTATATTGAAGAGATAAACTGCTTAAGTCGTTCTGAATCTGGGTTACTAAACAGTTTTTTTGGATCGCCCTGCTCTTCAACTAATCCTTGATGTAAGAACATGACATGATTAGAAACATCGCGCGCAAACGCCATCTCATGAGTCACGACCAACATCGTTCGACCTTCTTCAGCGAGTGAGCGCATAACACCCAACACTTCGCCTACAAGCTCAGGGTCAAGTGCTGATGTCGGTTCGTCAAAGAGCAAGACTTCTGGATCTACAGCGAGAGCGCGCGCGATAGCCGCACGTTGTTGCTGCCCTCCAGACAAATGGCCTGGATAGTAATCTTTGCGCTCGTATAGCCCAACTTTCTGTAGTAACGCTTCTGCTTTTTCAACGGCCTGTGCTTTAGGGACCCCTAACACATGAACGGGTGCTTCAATGACATTCTCTAGTACTGTCATATGAGACCAAAGATTAAACCCTTGAAAAACCATAGCTAAGCGCGAACGGATGCGCTGAACTTGTTTTTCATTCGCGGGAAGAGCGATACCTTGGCGGTTTTTCTTCATTTGAATTAATTCACCATTAACCCAAATTTCGCCCTCTGTTGGTGTCTCTAATAAGTTAATGCATCTAAGAAAGGTACTTTTGCCCGAACCTGAAGAACCGATAATCGATATCACGTCACCCTTATGGGCTTGAAGTGAAATGCCTTTCAGAACTTCATTCTGACCAAATGTTTTATGCAGTTCTTTTATATCGAGCGCTGGTACTTCATTCATGCGCTTTAACTCCCTGTATTATATGATACTGCAGAGCATTCCAGCTCAATTTCCGATACAAATTAGCACTCACGCGCGCAACATGCAACAAATTATTAACCTGCAAAATTGAAATAATTAATTATTTTATGTGAGTATAAATTCATAATTTGGCTATTTCTTCTTCAAAGTTCGCATATAAAGACATTACTAGCCAATAGTTTTACAAACGATAAATTTAACAAATTCATAAAAACATGACTTAAGGCGACCTTTTCTTTATTAACTTTATACGTGGTTAAGTACCAAACGAGTCACGTATAGAAACTCGTCATAAACATCACGCATTGAAAAAAAATTTCAGAATCAAATGAGCTATGTGTCTGATTTCATTATAGGGATGTAGTTTTATTTCATATCAATAAGTAAAGTGATCAAGATCAATCACACTAAAGAGTTAGCACGTTAAACTCGCCACTAAATATAAGGCGATTCTAATGCCCATTATTACTTCGTTGGCTATGATGCTATAAAGCACAAAAGAAACGTGTTACATATTCAGCCGAAACTTTCGCGTTTGCGGACATTAAGCAGAATTCATTTCAGAATTAATAAACTTTATATAAATGAGGAATCTATGTCAGAAGCAGTGAATAAAGCGCATTCTGATTCAGATATCGAGACTAAGAGCTACAGTGAGCTTCATCGTCCAGCGTCTGAGTTCGACAGCCGTTCAGATTACTTAGATCATGAACTACAAATCATGAAACCACGCCGTTTTGGTTTGAACTTACCCGGTCGCGATTTCCGATTCGAACTGGAAGATTTTGTTCCTGCTCTCGCTGGTACTATCGGCATTATCGCAATGTACTCTGCGGTTATGATGTCTTGGGCAGAAGGCTTAACTCAAGCTTGGGATCATGTTCACTTAACAAAAGAATTTGCTATTGAAGTAGCACGTGTGGAAATGTTAATTCCAGCACTCCTCTTCTGTATCTTAGCCTCCGGGGTATTTAACCCGAAAGCAAACCTTGCTGGTAACCATGGTCCGATGATTCCATTAATCGGTACTATCGCTCTAGCCGGTGCACACCCATTAGCTCTAGCAATCCTTATCGGTATTTTTGGCCTTCTACTTTCCTTTTTTAAAGGCGGTTCGAAACTCGTCAACCTCACTTCTGAAGGTACTGCCGGCGGTTTGCTTATTTTCTTAGGCTTAACGGGCACAATTAGCCAAATCAACTCTATCCAGACATGGGCCGTTGGTCTTGAATCTGCTGACGTAGCTGCAGGTAGTATGGGATATGTTGGTTTCGTTGTACTTGGTATTACCGTAGGTATTTACGCTTTCCTTGCAAAAATTAATATGCGTTGGTTAGCAATTCCGGTTTGTGCGTTCACAGGTCTTGCTGTTGCTCTAGTACTGGGTGCTGGCTTCGACATCGTATTTGAAACGAAAACAGGTCTACCAAATCTAAATCCAATATACTGGTGGGGTAGCACTGAAGAAGGTTGGATGCTTGGTCTACCAAACGTTGAACACTTCATTGCATCTTTACCATTTGCCATTCTTGCCGTAGCAATGTGGTCACCTGACTTCCTGGGTCACCGTATCTTCCAAGAAATGAACTACCCGAGAAAAACTGAAAAAGTTCTGATGGACGTTGATGACACAATGACGATGTGTTCTTTCCGTCAAATGGTAGGTACAGCTGTAGGTGGTGGTAACATTACTTCGTCTTGGGGGACTTACATGATCCCAGCTGCAATTGCAAAACGCCCAATCCCAGCTGGTGCCATCCTTCTAGGTTCGCTATGTATCATTGTTGCAATCCTTGGTTTCCCTATGGATGTTGCGGTATGGCCACCAGTAATGCGCGTTGCTCTTCTCGTAGGTGTATCTCTACCTCTACTTGAAGCGGGTATGCAGATGGTCCGCGATACGAAAGATTCGCAAGCTGCAGGTATTTGTATCTTCGCTTCAATCGTTGCAAACCCAGTTCTAGCTTGGGCGCTAACTATGTTCCTAGACAATAACGGTCTGATTGGTGACAAAGAGCGCGCTGCTCGTCTATCCTTCATGGATAAAATTATTATTCCTGTAACCGTGTTTATTATCTGTCTAGTTGCTATGCTAGCTGTTGGTATGCTGGAAGCTCAATATGGTTTGAAAGCTTGGCTATAAGCTTACAACTGTAATTGCAAGGGGTAGCGCATGTCGCTACCCCATTTGTTATTGACTCAATTATTTTCATTTTCTCAACTTTTATTGATTTAGTTTAAGTTTTACAATTTTTTTTTAGTGTAAGGTAATTTCATCAAATCAACATAAGGCTGTAAGAGCAAGTAACAATATCTATAGTAATAATCTGGCATTATGCACTATATATATTGTTATTAATCTAGAGTGTACTGCTCTCTTAGAGATAAGAGATAGCTGGCTCAACGGCGAATCAGTACGTGTTTTTTCTACTAAAAAGGTAGGTATGTCATGGCAGAGCAATTTGCTAAAGCTTGGGAAGGTTTTGCTGCAGGTGAGTGGCAAAATGAAGTAAACGTTCGTGATTTCATTCAAAAGAACTACACTCCGTACGAGGGTGACGAATCTTTCCTAGTTTCTGAGGGAACTGAAGCGACTAACACGCTTTGGGCTAAAGTAATGGAAGGCATCAAACAGGAGAACTCTACTCACGCTCCTGTAGACTTTGATACTTCTGTTATTTCTACCATCACTGCTCACGATGCAGGCTACATCGAAAAAGATCTTGAAACTATCGTTGGTCTTCAAACTGAAGCGCCGCTTAAGCGTGCAATCATCCCTAACGGTGGTATCCGTATGGTTGAAGGTTCTTGCAAAGCTTACGACCGCGAGTTAGATCCACAAGTTAAAAAAATCTACACAGAATACCGCAAAACGCACAACGCTGGTGTTTTCGATATCTATACTCCAGACATCCTTGCATGTCGTAAATCTGGTGTACTAACTGGTCTTCCAGATGCTTACGGCCGTGGTCGTATCATCGGTGACTACCGTCGTGTTGCACTATACGGTATCGACTTCCTAATGAAGGACAAATACGCTCAATTCACGTCTCTACAAGAGCGTTTTGAGAATGGCGAAGACCTTCACATGACAATGCAACTTCGTGAAGAAATTGCTGAGCAACACCGCGCTCTTGGTCAAATCAAACAAATGGCTGCGAAATACGGTTTTGATATCGGTCGTCCAGCTGAAACTGCACAAGAAGCTATCCAATGGACTTACTTCGGCTACCTAGCAGCTGTTAAGTCTCAAAACGGTGCTGCAATGTCTCTAGGCCGTACTTCTACGTTCCTAGACGTGTACATCGAGCGTGATATCGCTGCAGGTAAGATCACTGAAGCTCAAGCTCAAGAAATGATCGACCACTTCGTAATGAAACTACGTATGGTTCGTTTCCTACGTACTCCTGAGTACGATGAGCTATTCTCTGGCGACCCAATCTGGGCAACAGAATCTATGGGCGGTATGGGTCTTGACGGACGTACGCTAGTAACGCGTTCTAACTTCCGTTTCCTAAACAGCCTATACACTATGGGTCCTTCTCCAGAGCCAAACATCACTGTTCTTTGGTCTGAAGCGCTTCCTGATGGTTTCAAACGTTTCTGTGCAAAAGTATCTATCGATACTTCTTCTATCCAGTACGAAAATGACGACCTAATGCGTCCAGACATGAACTCTGACGATTATGCTATCGCGTGTTGTGTATCTCCAATGGTTGTTGGTAAGCAAATGCAGTTCTTCGGTGCTCGTGCGAACCTTGCGAAAACCATGCTTTACACCATCAACGGTGGTATCGACGAGAAGCTGAAAATCCAAGTTGGTCCTAAGATGGACAAGATCGAAGGTGAATACCTAGATTACAACGAGTTGTGGGAAAAAATGGACCACTTCATGGATTGGTTAGCTAAGCAGTACGTGACTGCACTAAACAGCATCCACTTCATGCACGACAAGTACAGCTACGAAGCGTCTCTAATGGCTCTACACGACCGTGACGTTAAACGTACGATGGCTTGTGGTATCGCTGGTCTCTCTGTTGCAGCTGACTCACTATCAGCAATCAAGTTCGCAAAAGTTAAACCAATTCGTGACGAAGATGGTCTAGCAATCGACTTTGAAATCGAAGGCGATTACCCTAAATTCGGTAACAACGACCTCGCGTAGATGACATCGCGTGTGAACTAGTGTCTGTGTTTATGAACAAAATCCGTGAGCTTAAGACTTACCGTGATGCAGTTCCTACTCAGTCAATCCTTACTATCACTTCAAACGTGGTATACGGTAAGAAGACGGGTAACACGCCTGATGGTCGCCGCGCTGGTACTCCATTTGCTCCAGGTGCAAACCCAATGCACGGCCGTGACGAGAAAGGTGCGGTTGCATCATTGACTTCAGTAGCGAAACTACCGTTTGCTGACGCTCAAGATGGTATCTCTTACACCTTCTCTATCGTGCCAAACGCATTAGGTAAAGAAGAAACTAGCCAACGTGCTAACCTTGCAGGCCTAATGGATGGTTACTTCCACCACGAAGCTGGCAAATTAGAAGGTGGTCAACACCTAAACGTTAACGTTCTTAACCGCGAAACTCTAGAAGACGCTGTTAAACACCCAGAGAAATACCCTCAGCTAACTATCCGTGTATCGGGTTACGCTGTACGTTTCAACTCTCTGACTACAGAACAACAAGCGGACGTAATCGCTCGTACATTCACTGAATCTCTGTAAGATTTAGCTTAAATTACGAGCAAAAGCCCTCGCACTGCGAGGGCTTTTTATTTAAATAACTATTTTTATCAAAGAGTTAAAAAGGCTAACTAGAGCACGATTCAAACACCTGCTATTCGTAATTTCTCGTGTTAGTAAGTTCTATCAGTTACTATCAACATTCTGTTGTATTTCTGTCGTATCACCATGCCATTAACTCGTTTTATTATTCTTTTTGCATTCAGCTTTTCTGCTTTCGCTTCACAACATTCAACGTTGACTTTAGGTGTCGACAATGATGGTATCTATGGAGTCGATCAGGATTACACCAGCGGAATTTTCCTCTCTTACACTTCTGGAGCCATCCGCCCCACTTGGTTGACAAAACCACTTAGCCTCTCAGTATGGGGGGCCGCAAGTCTTGATAAATGGGAAGTCAGTATTGGCCACAAAATGTGGACACCTTCTGATATTACTATGGATACTCCTCAACCCAACGAGCGTCCCTACGCTGGCTACTTGCACAGCGAGTTTAGTTACATCAGTCTCCACCCACAGCAAGCACAACGCTTTAATCTCACTATAGGAACAACCGGCGAAAACGCTTTATCAGAGGAAGCACAGAAGATCGTCCATTCCATCACTAAGTCTGATGACCCTAACGGCTGGGCCTATCAGATAGAAGATAAAGTTGTTGGCAGTGTCGGTTATTTATCTCACTTTAATCTGATTCGACGTCGTTTCACAATGAGCACCGACTTTGAAATCTCCAACATTTCAGAAGTGAATATCGGTAACTATCGTAGCGATGCTGCGACAGGGTTTATGGTTCGTTGGGGGCAAGACCTCGCAGGTAACTTTGGTAGTGCGCAGATATCGGTAGAAAACCCGTTTAAGGCGAGCATGATTGGCGCATCTGACTACGGTTGGTTTCTTTTTGGTGGTATTGAAGGACGCTATCGTTTTAACGACATCACGATTGAAGGAAACAGACCATTAGAGGGTTTAGAGCATCCGGCAAGTTATTACGAAGTGACGTTAGAACCTTGGCAAGCTACAGCAGTGGCAGGTGCTGCATGGTACAGCCGCCACTTTGGTTTTACTTTTACCACGACCGCCAATACCTCTGAGTACAAACAAGATAGAAAGTCCCTGCACGGTACCGGCGGCGTTTCTTTTTATGCGTTTTTCTAGACGCGTTTCTTGGAAGCCTATCGTTTAAACACTAAAACGTTGGCAATCCGAATTTAGCTCTGAAGAACGTTGGTCAACAACGCGGCTAATTGAACGCAACTGATCGTTGTTGCCTTCCAGTTCTTTCATTGCCACAGAAATTTGCGTCATATTGTCAGCCATAGATTGACTCGTGGTCGCCAATTCTTTGATGGAACTGACGATAATTTCTGTTTGGTGCGCCGCCTCTCCCGCTTTATTGGTTATCTGAGCCAAAGCGTCCATCGCTTCATGGCCTCGCTCTTGACCAACCTGCATGGTTTGTCCAGATTGACCAAATTTCTGAATAACCTCAGCACTCTCTTTCTTCATCGTCTCAATCGTGCCTGATATTTCTGCAACAGCGCTCACGGTGCGTACAGCTAAGTTTCGAACTTCATCCGCCACAACCGCAAAACCGCGTCCCTGCTCCCCTGCTCGTGCGGCTTCAATAGCCGCATTTAACGCTAACAAGTTAGTTTGCTCAGCAATGCTGTTAATGATGTCCATAACTGAGTCAACTTTGGTCGAAGCTTCTTCCAGTTGCTGAATATTAGTCGTCGCAGAGCTTAAAATTTTACCAACATCCTCTAGTGAACCAATCGCGGCCGCGATAACTTTCGCGCCATTTTCCGCCGCCTCTGTCGATGACTTACTCACATCAGAAACAAATGCCAGAGAATTAGACACTTCATGAGTAGTGACACTGACTTCTTCAGTGGCAGAGGCCAATAGCTGAGTTTGCCCCAGAACATCAGACTGCCCGTTTACAAGATCGTCAATACCAGAGTTGAGTTGTGCCGCATCTCCTGATAAAGCTTCACTTCGCTGCTGAACAGCTTTAACCAACTCGCCTAAGTGTTCGCAACTCTGGTTAATTGCGACTGCCAATTGGTTAAACTCATCATTAGGGTTATTCGATATAGGCATACGCTGCGACAAATCACCTTGCGACAGGCGTTCCATCACCGCTTTGGTCTGTGAAAGTGAACGAGTCAAAGAGATACTTAGCATGACAAAAATCGAAATCGTTATCACCGCCAAGACGGCACAGGCCACCAGCACTGACCACTGAGTTTGCACCCCTGCGTGCTCAGCTTGACGCTGATACGTCTCACTAATTTCACCAATTTGCTTTGATAAATTTTCAATAAGACTTTTCGCTTGAGACTCACTGGTAAACAATTGCTCTTGCTGCTCATTAACCAATTGTGAAAGTTCACTAACCCGTAAAAAAGTTTCTTTAAAATTCGCCACTTCTTTTTCATACAAAGAAAGCATTGAGTAACTTTTCGACATGTTTATAAAGCCAGCCATGGCGCGATTAAACAGCTTTAGGTTTTGTTCACTTGGCTGAAGAAGATAGTTTTGTTGCGCTTTCACTACCGCCTGGAAATCGGAGTTGATAGTGACCATCCCCGTTTCAGCAATTTTCGCTTCAATGGTCGTCGCCAATTGTTTTAACTCACCCAGTTTGCCCTCCTCAACGTTGAAGCCCAATTCTGATTTGAGTTCCATCCAAGGTAAGAGTGACTGTTCAAATTGTGAGGTGACTTGTAGCAGTTGCTGAGACTCTTCATTCAAGTTTAATTGCTGAAGAAAAGTGATATCTGTCTGCACATGTTCCATTAAGTCTTTTAACTTTTCCTTAGCTTGAGAAACCTGATCTGCGGTGAGACTTTCTTTTTCGGAGGCCAAAGCAAGAAGATCGGCTTGAGTAGAGTGCATCGCTAACGCACCTGAAGTGATATTCGAACTTTGTTTATATTGAGTTCCCATACCTGACAAACTCGTTGCGGTATATCCTCCTAGGCTAATAAAGCCGATACAAAGAACGACAATAAATAGTGTGATTTTTTGTTTCTGAGATAGTTTTAGTACATCCATGTTTATCTTCCTCGTCACTCCCCTGCGACTGTTAACATCAAGAAAAACTTAAGTGTTATGTTTACACTTTTATTAATTATATTTTTGTTATAGCACTCATCATCACGGAGTACGATGTTTTTTTAAACAAATCATTCTAAGCCTGAATAAAATAAGGAAATCCTATTTAATCCTTACTATTTGTAATAAAATGACACTCAAATTACACAATTGAGAGCAACGCATGTCTACTTCTGGTCGAATTCACTCATTCGAATCTTGTGGAACGGTTGATGGCCCTGGGATTCGTTTTATCGTATTTCTTCAAGGTTGCTTATTCCGTTGTAAGTACTGCCACAATCGCGATACTTGGGATACCCATGAAGGTAAAGTTGTCACAGTCGAAGAGATCATCAACGAAGCTAAGTCCTATCGCCACTTTATGAATGCTTCTGGTGGTGGTGTCACTTGTTCTGGTGGTGAAGCAATGCTTCAGCCTGAGTTTGTCAGAGACTTTTTCCGCGCGGCAAAAGCCGAAGGCATTCATACCTGTCTTGACACCAATGGCTATATTCGCAAGTTCACCCCTGTGATTGATGAAGTACTCGAAGTCTCAGATTTAGTGATGCTCGATATCAAGCAAATGAACGATTTAATTCACCAAGACTTGGTTGGAGTATCAAATAAACGCACGCTTGATTTTGCTCGTTACTTACACCAAATTGGCCAACCAACCTGGTTACGCTATGTCATTGTTCCCGGCTATACCGATGATGACGAGTCAGCACATCTGTTGGGACAATTTATTAAAGACATGGATAACATCGAGAAAATCGAGCTACTGCCATACCACAAGTTAGGCGCACATAAGTGGGAAGCCATGGGTGAAGAATATCCTTTAGAAGGTGTACAACCACCAAGTAAAGAAACCATGGATAGAATTGTATCGGTTCTTGAGCAATATCACTCAAACGTAAAATACTAATTCACTCCTAGCGTCAAATGTTAAAAAATGCCAGCTTATAACAAGCTGGCTTTTTTTATATTCAATCATTTTAATAAGGACATTTCGTGCAGCTACAGGAACTGGCTTCTTTCGTGATAGTCATGATTTTTACCATCGTGGCTTTTAGAGACGTAAAAACCGCCTTTTGGCCAAAGTTCAAAAGCGAGAAATCTTTTCAACACTTAACCTACAGTGTTCTGTTCGCCTTGCTGTTACTTTGGTCTGCACAAGCGAGCGTCAAAGAAGGGTTGACGATCCACTTCCTCGCATTGACCACTTTAACCATGATGTTTGGCTGGCGTTGTGCGTTTATCCTCACCATACCCGTCTCATTGGCTCTAGTAATCGTAGGTAAAATATCGCTGTTTAGTCTGCCGGAATACCTGTTGTTGTCTTGCCTGTTACCCATTGTTATTTCATATGCGGTGTTTTCAATCAGTTACCACTATCTTCCGAGAAATATTTTTGTGTTCATCTTTATCGCTGGATTCTTTAACGGCGGACTAACAGGAAGCCTTCATCTACTGCTCAACGCTGGCTATCAGTTGAATTTAGGGCAGCATGACTGGAAAACCATTCTTGACAACTACCTGATCTTTGTTCCTCTGCTGGCATTTCCAGAAGGGCTACTGAACGGAATGTCGCTAGCCATTCTGTCGGTGTTTAAACCGGAATGGCTGCGAGTCTTCTCCGACAGAGATTATATTTATAATCACCATCACAAAAAATAGTCACTCTAATGCATGTTTTATGTACTATCTCTATTAAAACAGTGTTGAGATCATGTTTCAGAGTCGCGCATTACTGTTAACCTTAACTCAGCAAAAATATAACTCGTTTTAGTGAGGCTACTTATGGAAATGACAAACGCTCAACGTCTTATTCTTTCAAATCAATACATTTTAATGTCTCAGCTTGATCCTGAGAATTCAGCGAAATATAAGCGTCTGCAAAAAATCGTAGAACGTGGTTACGAGCTTCAGATGTGTGAATTAAATAAAGAATTTGGCTGTTTAAGCGAAGACCAGTGTCGTGAAGTCATTGACATCATGGAGATGTACCATGCAATGCAAGAATCACACAAAATGCTGAATGCAGAAGCACAAAAAGACGTCGATGTTAGACGTTTAAACTTCTTAGGCTATGATATTGCTACGGAAGGACAATTAGTCAACTACGTGCGCTTTCTTGTTGACTCTGAAGGTTTGTACCCTCAGTTTGATAAAGGTGACCATCACTTTAATAGTCAAATGCCAATGGCTGAAAAATACCGTCGCATGCTGGCAACGTGGCGCCATTGCCCTCGCCAATACCACTTATCTGCCAATGAACTGCGCCAAATCTTCAACGCCTAGTTCATTTACCTAGTTAGACTCAAGGCGGGATAGAACATTCCCGCCTTATTCATTTTCAGGGTTAGAAAAGATAAGCTATCCCGAGAGAGACCGTGGTGCTAATACCACTTTCAATAATGGGGCTGGACTCAATATCGCCTTCGAGGTTGGTGTAACGTACATTACCGTTTATCCGTACTGTATCCATCACACTCCAATACGCTGAAGCCCCGATAAAATACTGACCATCCCAATCCGCTTCGAACTCAGGCAACCCACTACGTGCCGCTTCCTCACCCGATACACCATACAGGTGGTTATTTAACTTCTTAGAATTGTAAGAGTAGCCAATACCTGGTGTGATACCCCAAGAACCAAATCGTAACGGAAAACGCAGAGCCGTTTCCGCATACAGACCATTATGGGTATCGCCAATATCCGTACCTGCTGAGGTTTCCCATAAGCCTATTGGAGTACGCAGCTGATAGCTCACACCGGCTAAAATTGTGGACGAACGTTTATCCAGCAAGCGTATTTGCGCATTATCTGAATCATCCGGCTCTAACGTTCTTGGGTCATACATCAAACGGAAAGTCACATTTTGCGGGGAACGCATCGGAAAGAGTCGATAACCAGCGGTAAAACCTCGGAAAAATATATGTTCCCCTTCATAACCAATCAAAGGAATCACAACTCGACTTGAAGGCGTCTCTTTGTAAACAGCTGGCGAATAAGCGGCAGCAACGCCAAGAGACCACTGATTCATTTCAGCAAACGTTGAAGATGAGAGCAGAGCCAACGCAGCAGCTGACGCGGAGAAATAGTATTTTTTCATTGTTATCATCATTTCCTTATGCAATTTCAATCCGTTACGCTCATGATACGGAGCAAACACATGTTTCACAATACGTTAACCGGTGAATCTGTTTAAAAAATATTCTTTCGTTAGCAAGTCTCCTATTTGAAACCACAAGCACAAATCAATAAAGCTGCAAATGTAGAATCACTATGTCTTCAAATCACTGCCTTGCCTAACAGCGAATAAATTCTTGCTGAACCAGCATCTTGAGGTTACTTGGGTATAAAGTGAAATAAATACATAATCTCTAAGCAAAATCGTAAATATCAAACTAGGCTTAAAGAGTTAGGGATTTGTGTTGTAAAGCGGTTGTATGTCTGCGCGACATTATTAGAGGGGAATCACTATGAGTATTTTTGACCACTTTCAGGCACGCTATGAAGCAGCCAAGGATGAAGAGCTAACTATTCAAGAGTTTTTAAACCTTTGTAAAGAAGACAAAAGCGCATACGCAAATGCGGCTGAGCGTCTGCTGCTCGCAATTGGTGAACCTGAGCTTATTGATACGTCCAAAGATCCACGCTTAAGTCGGATTTTTTCTAACCGAGTTATCTCTCGCTATGAAACGTTCAAAGATTTCTATGGCATGGAAGACTCCATTGAACAAATAGTCTCCTATCTAAAACATGCTGCTCAAGGTCTTGAAGAACGTAAACAAATTTTATATTTACTTGGCCCTGTGGGTGGTGGTAAATCATCGCTTGCAGAGAAATTAAAAGCACTGATGCAACAAATGCCGATTTACGTACTTTCTGCCAATGGCAAACGTAGCCCAGTGAACGATCACCCGTTTTGCTTATTTGATGTCAACGAAGATGGAGAACTTCTAAAGCAAGAATACGGTATCGAAAAACGCTATGTTAAATCCATCATGTCACCGTGGGCAGCAAAACGCCTGCACGAGTTTGGTGGTGATATCACCAAATTTAAAGTGGTGAAAGTTCGCCCATCCATTCTTGATCAAGTAGCGGTAGCGAAGACTGAACCTGGTGATGAAAACAACCAAGATATTTCATCGTTGGTTGGTAAAGTCGATATACGTCAATTAGAACACTTTTCACAAGATGATCCGGATGCTTACAGCTACTCTGGTGCACTATGTCGTGCCAATCAGGGTCTGATGGAGTTCGTTGAGATGTTCAAGGCACCGATTAAAGTACTTCACCCTTTACTAACCGCGACTCAAGAAGGGAACTATAACGGGACCGAAGGCTTATCAGCACTACCTTTCGACGGGATGATACTTGCTCACTCCAATGAATCAGAGTGGCAGACTTTCCGCAACAACAAAAACAACGAAGCATTTTTGGACCGTGTATACATAGTGAAAGTCCCATATTGCTTACGTGTTTCTGAAGAAGTCAAAATCTACGAGAAACTGTTAGAACACAGCGAACTATCACAAGCACCTTGCGCACCAAGCACATTAGAACTACTGGCCCAATTCAGTGTTCTATCGCGTTTGAAAATTCCAGAGAACTCTTCACTGTTTTCTAAAATGCGCGTCTATGATGGTGAGACATTAAAAGATACCGATCCAAAAGCGAAAAGTTACCAAGAGTACCGAGATTATGCTGGGGTAGATGAAGGTATGTCGGGTCTTTCAACTCGTTTCGCGTTCAAGATTCTGTCCCGTGTATTTAACTTTGACCAAGTGGAAGTTTCAGCTAACCCTGTACACCTGTTCTATGTAATTGAACAACAGGTAGAGCGAGAGCAGTTCCCACAAGAAACAGCAGACCGCTACCTTGAGTTTGTAAAAGGTTACTTAGTGCCGCGTTACGTAGAGTTCATCGGTAAAGAAATTCAAACTGCCTACTTAGAATCTTATTCCGAGTACGGACAGAATATCTTCGACCGCTATGTGACTTATGCGGACTTCTGGATTCAGGATCAGGAATACCGTGACCCTGAAACAGGCCAATTATTCGATCGTGCTTCACTTAACGGAGAATTGGAGAAAATCGAAAAAACGGCTGGTATTAGTAATCCGAAAGATTTCCGAAATGAAATCGTCAACTTTGTATTGCGTGCACGTGCAAACAATAACGGTAATAATCCAGCTTGGACCAGCTACGAAAAATTGCGTACGGTCATCGAGAAAAAAATGTTCTCGAATACTGAAGAGCTGCTTCCTGTTATCTCCTTCAATGCGAAAACCTCTTCTGAAGATCAGAAGAAACACGACAACTTTGTCGCTCGTATGATGGAGAAAGGCTATACAGAGAAACAAGTGAGACTATTGTCTGAGTGGTATTTGCGCGTTCGCAAATCCTCTTAATGAACCCAACGAACTATGCCTTAATAATGTTTTAGGCCAAGGCACACAGCTTCTCAATCGTAGCTTAGCAACGCGCGATTGAGAGCTGGCACTGTCCAAGCTTTTAGCTAAAAGGATATAGCGTGATGTAAACAGGGGGACTCATGCCGCAATTTATCGATAGACGATTGAACGGTAAGAATAAAAGTGCT
Source organism: Vibrio sp. (assembly GCA_048259585.1). Classification (GTDB taxonomy): domain Bacteria; phylum Pseudomonadota; class Gammaproteobacteria; order Enterobacterales; family Vibrionaceae; genus Vibrio. Next base: position 114,947 of record JBLXHN010000007.1, read on the forward strand.
GTAAATAGGCAACGCTTTCTACGCCGTTACAAAGAGCAAATCAAAGAATCCGTCGCAGACGCTGTTAATCGCCGCTCAATTACCAACACAGAGACGGGTGAAGACGTCTCTATTCCAAATAAAGATATTAAAGAGCCGATTTTCCATCAGGGTAAAGGGGGAATGCGTGAGCGGGTCCATCCCGGTAACGATCAATTTATCCGCGGCGACAAAATAGAACGCCCTAAAGGTGGTGGTCAAGGTGGTGGAGCCGGTGAAGGTGACGCCAGTCCAGACGGTGAAGGTGAAGATGAATTTGTATTCCAAATCTCGAAAGATGAGTATTTGGATATTCTTTTTGAAGATTTAGAACTGCCAAATCTAGAAAAGAATCAGGTCAACAAAATCACCGAATGGAAGACACACCGTGCTGGCTACCAAACTGCGGGCTCAGCTTCTAATATAGCCATTGTCCGTTCATTACAGCAGTCTCTTGCTCGTCGGACAGCAATGACAGCCAACAAACGCCGTTTAATGAAAGAACTCGAAGATGAACTTGAAAGAATTAAAGCGGCGGAGCCGGCACAGCTGCTTGAAGAGAAACGTATCAAACAGGAGATCGAAGAGCTACGCGCAAAAATTGAAAGTGTTCCGTTCATCGATACTTTCGATTTACGCTTTAAAAATTACGAAAAACGGCCGATTCCATCCAGTCAGGCAGTCATGTTCTGTCTGATGGATGTCTCCGGCTCCATGGACCAAGCCACCAAAGACATCGCAAAACGTTTTTATGTACTGCTTTATTTATTCCTCAACCGCACATACCAAAATGTCGAAGTCGTCTTTATACGCCACCATACACAAGCGAAAGAAGTGGATGAGCACGAGTTCTTCTACTCTCAGGAAACTGGCGGCACGATTGTTTCTAGTGCTTTAAAACTGATGGATGAAATCGTTAAAGAGCGCTACCCCTTAGGAGAGTGGAATATCTACGGAGCTCAGGCATCTGATGGTGATAACTGGGCAGACGACTCCCCTCGCTGCAAAGAGCTCCTAACAGAAAAACTTCTACCTGCCTGTCAATACTATGCCTACATTGAAATCACGCGTCGTTCGCATCAAACCTTGTGGCATGAGTACGAAAAGCTTCAACCGGGTTTTGCCAACTTCGCGATGAAGAACATTCGCAGTGTTGAAGATATTTTCCCTGTGTTTAGGGAGCTATTTCAAAAGGAAACTGCATAGGGAGAAGTGCGCATGACTACAAAATCTAAAGCACCAACAAAAAAACGCACTACCAAGTCAAAGGCGTTACCCGATGGTCCAGACTGGACGTTTGATCTTCTGGAGCAATACCACACAGAAATTAAACGAGTGGCGGAGTTTTATCGTCTAGACACTTACGAAAATCAAATTGAGGTGATTACCTCTGAGCAAATGATGGATGCTTACTCCAGTATTGGTATGCCCATCAACTATAGCCATTGGTCTTTTGGTAAAAAATTCATCCACACTGAGCAAAACTACAAACATGGACAAATGGGGTTAGCCTACGAAATCGTCATCAACTCCGCCCCGTGTATCGCTTATTTGATGGAAGAGAATACAGTGACCATGCAGGCATTGGTAATGGCTCATGCCAGCTATGGCCATAATTCCTTCTTCAAAGGTAACTATTTGTTCCAAACCTGGACAGATGCCAGTTCGATCATTGACTACTTGCTATTCGCGAAAAACTATATTGCCGAGTGCGAAGAAAAATATGGGGTTGATGATGTAGAACGCCTTCTCGATTCTTGCCATGCGTTGATGAACTACGGCGTTGATCGGTACAAACGTCCGGAAAAAATATCCATAGCGGAAGAAAAAGCGCGTCAAGAAGAGAGAGAAGCGTATCTGCAATCTCAAGTGAATGCTTTATGGCGTACCGTGCCTCAAAAAGCGGCTGAAGATGAAGCGGCTCGCCGTTTCCCAAGTGAGCCTCAGGAAAACATCCTCTACTTCATCGAAAAGCATGCGCCATTACTCGAATCTTGGCAACGAGAAATCGTGCGTATTGTGCGTAAAATTAGCCAATACTTCTACCCACAAAAACAAACCCAAGTGATGAACGAAGGTTGGGCAACATTCTGGCACTACACCATTCTTAATCACCTGTATGACGAAGGTTTAGTCACAGACAAATTCATTCTTGAGTTTTTACACAGTCATACCAGCGTTGTCGCTCAACCACCGTATAACAGCCCTTACTTTAGTGGTATCAACCCCTATGCGTTAGGTTTCGCCATGTTCACAGACATTAAACGTATGTGTGAAAACCCAACCGATGAAGATTATGAATGGTTCCCTGAGCTAGCTGGTACTAACTGGTTGGATGCCGTGCACTTTGCAATGCACAATTTTAAAGATGAGAGTTTCATCAGTCAGTATCTATCACCGAAAGTGATTCGCGATTTTAAGCTGTTTTCGATTGCTGATGATGATAGAAAAAACTTCATTGAAGTGTCGGCAATTCATGACGACACCGGTTATAGAAAAATCAGGGAGAAACTTGCAGCCCAATATAATTTAAGCAACTTGGAGCCGAACATCCAAGTGTTCAACGTCGACGTACGTGGTGACCGTTCAATCACATTGCAGTATGTCCCACACGATCGAATTCCTTTAGACCCAAGCTACGAGGAGGTACTAAAACACATGCATCGCCTATGGGGTTTTGAAGTCAAATTAGAGGAGGTAAAAGACACTGGAAGAAGAGAGATCCTCGCAACCTGCCCGAGTAAAAACGACCATGACAGGTGACGTTTTTTAGGGCAACACAACATTTAACCTAACACTTTTTTGTTGAATCTTAAGACAAAGCCCCAAATTTTCATTTGGGGCTTTCTTATTCTGACTTGCTAGCAATAATGCACTTTATCTGTTCGCGATAATACGTCTTACTGTTTCTAAGTCTTCTGAAGTGTCAACACCTGCAGGAGGTGCTTCCAACGCAACAGCTACATGGATTTTCTCACCGTACCACAACACTCGAAGCTGCTCTAAACACTCGATTTTTTCTAACTGGCTTGGTTGCCAATTGATGTAAGTGTTTATAAAACCGGCTCGATACGCATAGATACCGATATGACGCATAAGTGGTTGAACAATTGCCTTATCGTTTGCAGCAAAGTTATCACGATCCCAAGGGATAGTCGCTCGGCTAAAGTAGAGCGCATAACCTTCACTATCGGTCACAACTTTTACAGCATTGGGATTAAACACTTCTTCTTGATCTTTAATCTCAACGGCAAGTGTTGCCATAGGAGCGTTGCTCAAAGCGAGATTATCCGCCACTTGGCGAATAATTGCTGGCGGAATTAGAGGCTCGTCCCCCTGAACATTAACAATGGTATGGTCATCTTCAATGCCCATCAGAGATACCACTTCAGCCAAACGCTCAGTACCAGACTGGTGATCCGGTGAAGTCATACAAACCGTACCGCCAAAACCTTTAGCCACTTGTTCAACTCGGCTGTCGTCAGTCGCGATGATCACACGTTCAGCACCAGCGAGCAATGACTGCTCATAAACCCATTGAATCATAGGTTTACCACCGATATCAGCCAAAGGTTTACCTGGTAAACGAGTTGACTGATAACGAGCAGGTATTACAACCGTAAAAGACATTATCGCCCCTCTTCCATAGACATAGTCCGAGCTTCTGGCTCAAGCAGAACAGGAATGCCCTCTTTGATAGGATAAGCAAGTCGATCAAACTTACAAATAAGCTCTTGTTTATCTTTGTCGTACGCCAACTTGCCTTTACAAAGTGGGCAAGCAACGATTTCAAGCAGACGGTGATCCATACTGTTCCATAACCTCTTTAATTGTTTCCACAATATGCTGTTTATCTTGATGAGAGATACTCGCTGATACAGGTAAAAACCACCAGTTCTCTTTAGCAAATTCAGCACATTTTACAGCGTCTTTTTCAGTCATTATGACATTATCCCCACGAGCTGCTAATTCAAATAAGTGTGAGGAATCGAAATCTTGATGGTCTGAAAAACCATGTGTCAACACTGGCTCTGCCCCTAGCTGACGCAAGGTATTAAAAAATCTTGGTGGATGGCCAATACCAGCCCAAGCCACCACATTAGTCAGCGTTGCAACATCCGCCCTTTCTCCCGTGACCATATTGACCGCAAGATCCGGTTTGAGCGACATCGCCACTTCACCTGCCAGAGCCTGCCCGCCGTTAGTGATAGTAAAGTCAACTTCTTTTAAACGAGAAATGGGCTCGCGTAATGGACCCAGAGGTATCAATTGCTCATTACCAAAACGCCTTACACCATCAACCACCGCAAACTCTATATCACGCTCTAACGCATAGTGCTGTAAACCATCATCGGTGATAACAATATCAACCTTGTGCTTCAATAATTCTTTGACCGCTTCAGCACGAACAGGATCAACAGCCACTGGAGCTTTAGTTCTCTGATAAATAAGCTTTGGTTCATCGCCACAATGAGAAGTAGACGTGTCAGCATCAACCAATAGTGGATAGTTGGGAGCCTTAGCACCATAACCTCTTGAGACAACACCAGGGTTAAACCCTAACTGTTGCAGCGTTTCCACCAGCCAAATCACCACGGGCGTTTTCCCGTTACCGCCAGCCGTTATATTACCGACAACAATAACAGGAACAGACGCTTTATAGCTGCTCTTCTTCCCCGATTGAAAAGCTTGACGACGTGAACGACTGATCGACTTAAAAATCAAACTTAGTGGCCACAACAGTGGCCATAACAGGTATCGGACGGGATGATTCTGAAACCAGATTTTTTCAATCACAGGTTACTCACCAAATTGAATTCGATGAAGCTGTGCATACGCGCCATCCTGAGCAATCAGCTCTGCGTGTTGACCACGCTCTATGATTTCGCCTTCATCAACCACCAGAATTTGGTCGGCTTGTTCAATGGTTGATAAACGGTGTGCAATAACAAGTACAGTTTTGTTCTTTTGCAGTTCATCCAATGCCGCTTGAATTGCCCTTTCTGACTCGGTATCAAGTGCTGACGTTGCCTCATCAAGAATAAGAACTGGTGCATCACGAAGCAGTGCACGCGCAATAGCAATCCGCTGACGTTGACCACCAGACAAGCTGGTACCATTTTCGCCAATAACCGTGTCTAAACCATCATCCATACCATTAATAAATTCCATCGCATGAGCCAAACGAGCGGCTTCTTCGATTTGTTCACGAGTGTAATCCCCCTCAGCGGCATAAGCGATATTGTTGGCGATGGTGTCATTGAACAAGTGCACGTTTTGCGAAACCAAAGCGAAGTGTTGACGTAAGTTCGTCAGTTTGAAATCACGAACATCATGTCCATCTAAGCAAATCGATCCGGAATCAACATCGTAAAAACGGGTAAACAGATTCGCGATCGTCGACTTACCAGAACCAGAACGCCCTACTAACGCGACCGTTTTACCTTGTGGTATATCGAAAGAGACGTTCGCTAGCGCTGGTTTTTCTTTACCTTCATAAGTGAAAGTCACATCTTTCACTGCGATATCACCGCGAACTTTATCCGTTTCGAAAGTTCCGGTGTCACGTTCCGTATCCAGATCCATCAAGTTAAACAACGTTGAACTTGCAGCCATACCACGCTGGAATTCTGAAGTGACGTTGGTCAACGCTTTTAGAGGGCGCATTAAACCAAACATCGCAGAGAAAACAACCGTAAACGTACCCGGAGTTAGCGTTTCACGGATACTGTCATTACTGGCAAGAAACAACACTGTCACAAGCGCTAACGAAGCTATCATTTGAATCACAGGGTTAGCGATTGATTGAGCCGCAACTAACTTCATGGTTTGCTGACGCATACGGTTACTGACATCGTCAAAGCGTTCACGTTCTACTTCTTGACCACCGTAGCTCAATACAACTTTATGACCTTTTAGCATCTGTTCTGCAGCTGAAGTAACATCACCCATAGTGGTTTGCATGTTCTTAGATATCTTGCGGAAACGCTTAGAGACGACACTGATACCCATTGCGACAACTGGGGCTACCACAATTAAAACCAGTGATAACTGCCAACTATTCCAGAACATCAGTACTAGAAGACCAATGATACTAGCACCTTCACGCACAATACTCACCAACGCTCGGCTGGTTGCACCTGACACTTGTTCAGAATCATAAGTAATTCGGGAAAGTAGACTACCCGTTGGCTCTTTATCAAAAAAGCTAACCGGCATATGCATAAACTGGTGGAAAATGGCCCGACGCATTAGCATCACCACATTGCCTGATACCCAACTTAGGCAATAGGAGGAAACAAAACCACTTAGGCCACGGATAAACATTACTCCGAGAATAATAAACGGCAAAATAACCAAGAAATCAGATTCAGCATCACCAAAACCTTCATCAAGAAGCGGTTTTAGCAAAGAAATCATATAGGTGTCTGAAACTGCATTAACAATGAGTGCAATAACTGCCACAACTAGGCCTGCTTTATAAAGACGGATATAAGTCCATAAACGTTTAAAGGTTTGCCACGTTGTTTCGTCAGTATTTGATGACATAAATATGCTTTTTTCTTATTACAATATTGCGGTTATTCTACTCCTTTACGTAGCATCTGCCTATACCATGGCTCCCACTCGTAAAGTCTTATAGTCGATAAGTGACGGTTTTCTGCCCGAAATTTTACTGATACCTGTCCAGCCTCTCCCGTATCCAACCATCTGATGCCTTGGTCTTGATATCTTTCAACCACTTCAGGATTTGGCAAATTCCATCGATTGCCCTTTGCCAAAGAGGCGATGGCCACATCTGGGTTGATGGCTTCAATAAAACGATGGGTTGAAGAGGTCTTACTGCCGTGATGAGGAACCAACATGATGTCACTTTTCAATTTCACACCCTCTCGTGCAAGTAACCACTCACCTGCGGCAGTCACATCACCGGAAAGCAGCACACTGTGGCCATGAACTTTATCTTCGAGACGAATCACACACGAATGAAAGTTATAAGCGCGTTCCACCATTTTAGGCGGCCAAACGACCGTTAGCTCTAAACCTTGCCAATACCATTGCTGCCCCCTAACACAAGCTAAGCTATCTTCTAGTGGCTGACTGGCATAAGTATATCTAGGATTAAGTTGAGAAGTGACATCCCGCCGTCCTCCCGCATGATCATCGCCCAAGTGGCTATAAATCACAGTATGTAAAGAGGATGCACCACGTTTGGCAATAAGCGGGGCCACGACTGAACTTATATAACTCCCGTTGCGCCAACTGCTTCCAGTATCGTAAAGTAAGAACCTTCCCTGCTTCTCAATTAACACGGATAACCCGTGTCCAACATCCAGCACATCTAACTGCCAAAAATCTTCCGATTTCCGCGTTGCAGAACAGACCCAACCCATACAAAGTAACAAGATAAAAATCAGAGAATATCTGCTTAGAAGCCCTCTCACTAGCCAAACTGTTACTAAAACCAGCATCGGAATTTGCCAACTATCTGGAACGAGAAACCAGCCTGATATCGTTTGATCTAAAGCCCAAGTTAAAGGAAAGAAACTCAAACTTACTAGTTGCCAAATGATTTCAGAGAAAGAAAAAGAGGCCAACGACACTAAAATACCTACAAAAAGAAGAGGAACCACAACAAAAGAAAACCAGGGTATAAAGATGAGATTAAATAGCACAGAGGTCCAACTGATCCCACCGAAGAAGTAGATACTAATCGGAGCCATTAGAAGCACCAGCATAATCTGGGAGGTAAGAATGCGTCGCCACTTGGTCATTGTTTGCGTGACTTGAACTAAATAAAGCACGAAACAAACAGCAATAAAGGATAACCAAAAACCATTCGCAAGTGATGCAAATGGATCAAACGTCAATACTATAGACAGCGTAAGGAGTATTCGTTGCGTAAGTGACAGGTTCACTCTGGCAAAAATTATAGCCACATTACTTAAACACATGACTAAAGCCCGCAGTGTTGGCAATGAGAACCCAGCTAACCAGGCATAGCTAAATGCACAAAATGCACCTAATAGAATGGGCAACCACAGTAGCTTACTACTGAACCTGCTGAGAAAAGAGCCTAAAAGGAAGCCAAAACCAAAAGCAATACCGATATGAAGGCCCGAAATAGCAACCAAATGAATCAAGCCGCTATTGCGAAACTTAAGCCACTGTTCGGGGGTCACCCCGGAGCGTTCACCTAACACCAAAGCCATAATCATCCCTTGAACAGACGAAGTAGCAGTATCGATTTGTAATCTTTGGTAAATTAGCCTTCGCCAATTTGGCTTCGAGACGACCTTAAATGAGGCTCCCGTTTTTACTGTCGCTCGAGCCACAATGCCTTGGCTCATTGAAAACGCTTCTAAATCAGAACCGACTTCATTAAGGCGTCCAATTATGGGCTTTATCCTGACGGAAAACTCAAATTCATCGCCAGGGTACAAAGGGATGGGAACGTACAGTTGTATTCGCGGCGAAAAAAAGGCAGTTGTCTGTTGTTCATTAACTTGATACACGACAACAGAACCGTCATATGCATAACTATTTTGCTTAAAAAAGCTGTCAACTTTCCCTTTTATGGTAATATCCGACCCTGCTAGAAAAATGCTGTTGGATTGAGTTTTAACTGCATTGCTATGTGTTATTATCACTAACATAGCAAGCACGATCCCGCCCCCAAACCTGATAAAAGTAAACCTTATGCTCAAAATCAGTATTAAAGGGCAAATTAGCGCAAGACCCAAGGGTGGCATCCAAGGCCAGTAGGGCGATGACAAAACAGTGAGCGAGAACGAAGCAAGCGTCCAATTTTTCGAAAAGAGAGTCATGGTTCCCTATGCCAAGAAAATTCATTAGACGATTTATGCCAAAGCCTGACGTTATAAAACGTCAAAAAGCGTTAAAAATATTTGGCAATGTCTTATACAACCCGAATTTATGGTGTTTAAATCGCCGCTCGGCTGCCGGTGCATTTGCCGTGGGTTTATTTATGGCGTTTGTCCCACTGCCAAGCCAAATGATAATGTCAGCGGGCTTGGCGATTATGTGTGGCGTAAATTTGCCTTTATCTGTTGCACTTGTGTGGGTCAGCAACCCTATTACCATGCCGTTTCTCTTCTACATGGCTTACAAGATCGGAGCTTGGATACTTAACGTTCCCCCCCAACATTTCCATTTTGAGTTGTCATGGGAGTTTCTCATGAATCAAATGGGTTCTATTGCACCAGCATTTTTACTTGGTTGTTTAGTCTGTTCTGTGGTTGCTTCTGTCATTGGTTATTTTGGTATTCGTAGCCTGTGGCGATACTCCGTAGTACGAAGCTGGCAAAAACGCCGTTTAGGAAAAATAACCTGAATGATGTGACTGGGTTTAAGACTTGGTGAAATTTGAGACTAACTCGAAATAACCTATTGAAAACCATGTAGTTCAAATGTGAAAAAGGACCTTACGGTCCTTTTTTGTTTTAACGGGAGTTTATTTACTACTCAATACTGACGCTGGGTTGAGCTTACTCGCCCGTGATGCGGGATACCAAGTGGCTAACAAGCTTAGCGCTATCGCCGTTCCTGACACCAATGCGACATCACCCATGATCACTTGCGAAGGCAGAAAATCAACAAAGTAAATGTCACCAGATAGAAACTGATGATCGATAAGAGACTCTAACCCTTTCACCATGGTGGTTAAATTTAATGCTACCAGCACACCGATGATGCTGCCTACCACACCGCCTAGCACACCCGAAAAAACACCTTGCCAAACAAAGATGCGTTTCACTAAACCGTCTGACGCTCCCATGGTTCGTAAAATCGCAATCTCAGCGGCTCTGTCTTTCACTGCCATCATTAAAGTCGAAACAATATTAAAGCTTGCAACACCAATAACCAGTACCATCACCAAGTACATGATGGTGCGAACCATTTGAATATCTCGGTACAAAAAACCATATTTTTGCTGCCAACTACGCAAATACACATATTCATTTAGGGTATTACCAACTTCACGAACCACTTGGGTAGCATTAAGCACTTGCTTAACTTTGATTGAGACCCCCGAAACGCCCTTACCAAGCTTGGCGTATTGCTGAGCATCCTCAATAGGCAATAAAGCCAAACTATGATCAATCTGCCCATTCAGTGCCAAAAGCCCAGAAATTTTGACTCTCACACGTTTAGGTGCCTGTACTTTCGAATTGCTATTCGCACTCGGTATCATCAAAGTAATAAAATCACCGACCTTGGCACCCAATTTGTCAGCAACACCTTTACCTAATATCACTTGCTGTTGGCCAGTCGTAAAACTTTGCCACGCGTTGTTAGTGACATACTGAGCTAAACTGGAAACCGCTCTTTCCATTTGCGGATCAACTCCGCGCACTTCGATCGCTTTAAGTTCTGAGCCTTTTTCTGCTAACGCTGTCATTTTGACGTAAGGCGCGGCTGCAACAACCTGTGAATGTTGAGTGGCTTTATGAACAATTCCTTGCCAATCTCGCACCGGTCCGCGAACGCCTTCAAACTCGGCATGAGGTATCACTGACAGCACACGGTTTTGCAGTTCACGCTCAAAGCCATTCATGGCCGATAAACCGATAATGATTACCGCTACACCGACAGCAATACCAATCGTTGAAGAGAGTGAGATAAATGACACCATCTTATTACGTTGTTTAGCTCGGCTAAATCGCCCACCGATGAATAACGAGAGTGAAGAAAACACTTATATCCCCTCTACATCAAGCAGCAAACCGTCTTGCATATGCATCTGACGATCCATTTTCGCAGCAAGTTCCCCGTCATGAGTCACAACCAAGAAAGCGGTGCCTGACTCTTGATTAAGCTCGCGCATCAAATCATAAATCGATAACGCCGTTTTATGATCGAGGTTACCTGTTGGTTCATCCGCTAATACCAAATTTGGTTTGTTAACCAAGGCTCTGGCAATAGCCACACGCTGACGTTCACCACCGGATAACTCAGACGGACGGTGATTTAGACGGTGACTGAGACCAACCCTTTCTAGAAGAGCTGTGGCGGTCGCTTTAGCATCCGCAACTTTTGCGCCACCAATCAACAATGGCATTGCTACATTTTCTAGCGCTGAGAAGTCTGCCAACAAGTGATGAAATTGGTAAACAAACCCTAAATGCTGGTTACGAATTTTAGCCTGTTTATTGGAATGTAACCGTGTCAAATCCTGACCTAAGAATTCAACACTGCCCGAAGATGCTTCATCCAAAGCACCTAAAATATGCAGAAGTGTACTTTTCCCTGAACCAGAAGAACCAATGATAGAGACCAGATCTCCTTTTTGGATGTCAAAGCTTACGCCTTTTAATACCTGGGTTTGTAACTCACCTTCTTGGTATGTTTTACAAACTTGATGACAACGTAAAAGGTTATTCATAACGTAAAGCCTCAGCGGGTTTAACAGAAGAAGCCCGATAAGACGGGAAGAGCGTCGCCAACAGGCTCAAGCAAATGGCTAAAACCACCACGACAATTATTTGAGTAGTATTTATCACAACAGGGAGTTCACCACCTAAAGAGAAAAGTGCCACGCCTAGCGCATCGAGTAAGCTGTTTAAATTAGTCGCTAGAATCACCCCAAGAGTTCCACCAACCAATGCGCCAATCACACCACTGCTCGCACCTTGAACCATAAAAATACTCAGCACTTGTTTATCGGTCATACCTTGAGTTTTTAATATCGCAACTTCAGATTGCTTCTCCATCACCACCATAATAAGCGCAGAGATGATATTAAAAGCGGCAACACCAACGATCAGTCCAAGCATTAAGCCCATCATGTTCTTTTCCATTCCTACCGCTTGGAAGAGCTCTCCACGCTGCTCTCGCCAATCGCTCCAGTACCAGCCTTGTGGAAGCGTGTTATTGGATAACTCTCCAACCACAAATGGATCATCAAAGAATAACCGCCAGCCAGAAATCGTCTCTTTATTAAACCTCAGTAGTTTCCCAGCGTCAGAAATATGCGTAACCATCAGTTGACCATCCACATCAGACCCCGTATTGAAAATACCAGCGACCGTGAAATTACGTTGGCTAGGAATACGACCTAAAGGCGTAAATTGACTGGCACTCGTCACCATTAACCTAACTTTATCATCAACAGATACGTTTAGGTTACGCGCTAATGTATGCCCTAAAAAAACACGGTACTCCCCTTCTTTTAGTGAAGAAAAACGCCCTGCAATTAAATAATTCATGATCGGATCATTCTGATTGGGTTCTATGCCAATCATGAGTCCTGCCGCCAGTTGAGAAGCACTTTGAACAACCGCTTCGCTGCGTACTATAGGTTCCGGTTTACGTTGAGTCGATAAATGAGTGATAAATTCTGGAGCCGAATTGGTAAACTCAGTTTTATCTTTGACTTGTGAAATAACCGCTTGAGGCAATACCCCTAGAATCCGGCTTTTCAATTGGGCCTCAAAGCCATTCATCACAGACAGCACGGTCACTAACGACATCACACCGATAGTAATTCCCGCGGTCGACATATAAGAAACGAAACGACTGAACCTATCACCGGAACGTCCTCTTAAATAACGCAAACCGATAAAGGTCGAAATCGGATGAAACATAATAAAAACCAATCAAATAAGATGAGCTTACTGTAACGAGATTCCCGCCAAGGTTGTAGCTTTTCTTTGCCAAAACTGTGCAAGACTTAGGATGTTTGACTCGGCCACGCGCAAAGATCGAACAACAACCGTCCATAATTCAAAATTTATTAGTCCTTAACCCAATGACATACCTTGATTACCTCGCTGGTATAGCGATAATCATCACTAGGCCAAAAGGAATTTTATATGACTGATCAAGAATATTTTACGGTACACCATAAGCTAACGATAAATGTTGAGCCATTAGCACCTGACTGTCAGTTTCCATCATACGACAACTTCGTCAATGAGATACCGGCTCCTTTTATCGTTGCCAGTGAATTCAGCCAGCTTGATCAACTCAGTGATGCCGCAAAATTAGAATTAAAAAACAGCGACTTTAAGCACGTTATTCAACTGCTTGATACTCAAAACTCAAAACTGAATTTATTACTTACCTTCATGTTATCTCAGCAGGATGACCCTCAGTACCGTAAAACCACCAAATCTTTCGGTGCCAGTCAGCTATCCTATCATTCTGAGCAAACTCTCGCGGTCGGAACCAAGCTAAGAATAAAGCTATTTTTAGAGCATCCAGCGGCTGCAATTTATTGTTATGCCAGCGTCGATAGCGTCGAGCAGCACAACGATGATAATATCGTCACCATTAAATATGACTTATTAAGAGACACCGATCAGGATTTGCTCATTAAAGCCGCGCTTCATCAGCAGCAAAAAATACTTCGTCAGCGCTCTTTAGACCGAGAAAAACCATAAGCGTTTCCATGACTAAAAACACACTACTTTCTTTGACTTCTGCCAATGGCGCAGGAGATAAAAAACACATCGGCAACCTTCAAGGGTCTAGCCTTGCTTTAGCAATTGCAGAAATGGCCAATAGCTACACTGGTCATACTCTGCTTGCAGTACGAGATCCTCAAACAGCCCTAAAGTTATTACACGAAGTTGAGCAGTTCAGTGACACTGATGTTGCCCTGTTTCCAGATTGGGAGACCCTACCCTACGATAACTTTTCTCCTCATCAAGAGATTATCTCGGATCGGATTTCACGCTTATATCAACTGCCAAGCTTAAAGTCTGGGATTACCATCGTTCCGGTCAGCACCTTGTTGCAAAGACAAACCCCTCGTGATTTTTTACTGCAACATACCTTGATGGTTAAACGTGGTGACCTGTTTTCATTGGAGAAGCTTCGAATCCAGCTTGAAAACTCTGGTTATCGCCACGTGGACCAGGTATTTGGCCCTGGTGAATACGCCAGTCGCGGCTCTATTTTAGATTTATTTCCTATGGGCAGTTCTGCCCCATACCGCATCGACTTTTTTGATGATGAAATCGATACAATCCGAACATTTGACCCAGAAAATCAACGTTCGATAGAGGAAATTCAGGAAATTTGTCTGCTTCCCGCGCACGAATTTCCGACCACCGAAAGTGCTATTGAAGATTTTCGAATTCGTTGGCGTCAGCGTTTCGAAGCTCGTCGAGAACCTGAATCTGTCTACATGCAAGTCTCTAAAGGGACCTGGCCAGCAGGCATTGAATATTGGCAACCACTGTTCTTTGAGCACACTGAGACACTGTTCGATTATTTACCTTCTTCAAGCCAGCTCATTACCGTTGGTGATATCGAAGCTTCTGTTGATCACTTCCTAGCCGATGTGGATTATCGATATGATCAAAGAAAAGTAGACCCGTTACGGCCACTGCTACCACCACAAGAGTTATGGCTAAAAAAAGACGAACTGTTTGCTCAATTTAAAACCTTACCTCAAACGCTTTTAAACATAGACCCTGTTGCAGAAAAAGCCGGCCGTACAAATCCGGACATTAGCCCGTTACCAACGCTTGCTGTACAACATCAAAACAAAGAGCCCATGGCAGCGCTGCGCCAATTCAGTGAGCAATTTAAAGGTCAGATAATCTTCTCGGTTGAGTCCGAAGGCCGTCGCGAAGCACTGCTGGAGCTTTTACAGCCAATCAAATTGCGTCCGGAGAACAAAGCATCGTTCTCACAAGCGGTAGAAAGTAAGAGTAAGTTTATACTGATTTTGGGGGCTGCAGAGCGTGGTTTTGTTTTTGGAACCGACAAGCTAGCACTGATTTGCGAAAGTGATTTACTGGGTGACCGAGTCGTCCAGCGTCGCCGAAAAGACCGCAAAGCGACCAATAGTGATGCGGTCATTCGCAACCTTGCAGAACTTAAACCGGGTCAGCCAGTGGTGCATATTGATCACGGTATCGGTCGTTACGTTGGTTTGCAAACGCTTGAAGCCGGTGGGCTAACTACGGAATATGTGACTTTAGAGTATCTCAACGAAGCTAAACTGTATGTTCCCGTTTCTTCATTAAATTTGATTAGCCGTTATTCAGGCGGTGCTGAAGAAAGTGCACCACTGCATAAATTAGGCAGTGAAGCGTGGACCAAAGCACGCCGTAAAGCAGCAGAGAAAGTACGAGATGTTGCTGCAGAATTGCTGGATGTTTACGCAAAACGTGAGTTGAAGCCCGGCTACAAGTTTGCACTGGATAGAGACCAATACGCGACGTTTAAAGCGGGCTTCCCATTTGAAGAAACTGACGACCAAGCAATGGCGATTAACGCCGTTATGTCGGACATGTGTCAAGCCAAAGCAATGGATCGTCTAGTCTGTGGTGATGTTGGTTTTGGTAAAACCGAAGTCGCGATGCGTGCAGCATTTGTTTGTACTGACAACAGTAAACAAGTGGCAGTATTGGTTCCTACGACTTTACTCGCCCAACAGCACTTTGAAAACTTCCGAGACCGTTTCGCTAACTTGCCTATTCGTGTCGAAGTGTTGTCACGCTTTAAATCAGCTAAAGAACAGAAACAAATCCTCAAAGATGTCACTGACGGTAAAGTCGATATCTTAGTCGGCACACACAAATTGCTGTCTAACGACATTAAATTCGCTGACTTAGGCTTACTGATTGTTGATGAAGAGCACCGTTTTGGTGTTCGTCAGAAAGAGAAAGTCAAAGCAATGCGTGCAGACGTAGACATATTGACTCTTACTGCAACGCCGATCCCTCGAACACTCAACATGGCAATGAGTGGTATGAGAGATTTGTCAATTATCGCCACGCCACCCGCACGGCGTTTAGCGATTAAAACCTTTGTTCGCCAGAGTGACGACAGTGTGATTCGTGAAGCGGTATTGCGTGAAATCATGCGTGGTGGCCAGGTTTACTTCCTGCATAACCAAGTAGAAACGATTGAAAAGGTTGCCGCCGATTTAGAAAAGCTGATCCCAGAAGCTCGAATCACCACAGCACATGGTCAAATGCGTGAACGTGAACTAGAGCGAGTGATGAATGACTTCTACCACCAACGCTTTAACTTACTGGTGTGTACCACGATCATTGAAACAGGTATTGATGTTCCAACCGCCAATACCATTATCATGAATCGTGCTGATTCACTGGGCTTAGCACAGTTACACCAATTGCGTGGACGTGTTGGGCGCTCTCACCATCAAGCTTATGCTTACTTGCTCACTCCACCGCCAAAAGCGATAACCAAGGATGCGGTAAAACGTTTAGAAGCGATTGCCTCTCTTGAAGATCTTGGGGCAGGGTTTACCTTAGCGACTCACGATTTAGAAATTCGTGGCGCTGGTGAATTGTTAGGTGACGAACAGAGTGGCCAGATCCAGTCCGTTGGCTTTACGCTGTATATGGAAATGCTTGAACAAGCCGTTGAAGCTCTCAAATCAGGAAAAGAACCTTCTCTTGATGAGCTGCTACGTGAGCAAACTGAAGTAGAAATGCGTTTACCTGCACTTCTCCCTGATGATTATATTCCAGACATCAACACTCGCTTGTCGATGTACAAACAAATCGCCAGTGTCACTGACGATAGTGAGTTGGCAGAACTGAAAGTTGAGTTGATCGATCGCTTTGGTAAGCTTCCTGATGCGGCTTTAAACTTGCTATCTGTGGCCGAACTCAAGTTAAATGCAGCAGCACTTAAAGTGCGAAAAATTGAAGCGCATGAAAAAGGCGGCTATATCGAGTTCTATCCTAATGCTGACATTAACCCTATGTTTTTGGTTAAACTGTTGCAGTCTCAACCGAAAAAATTTGCAATGGATGGGCCGACAAAATTTAAGTTTGCGGTACCATTAGTCGATAGAAGAGAAAGAATTCAATTTGTTGCAGACATGTTGGGAGAATTCCAGCAAAATCTACTACCAACAGCGTAAATATTGGTTCTCTAATGTCATGAAGTGGCTGATTCAAGGCTTGATGTCTACTAAACATTATTGCCACTTCACCCATTCCTCGGGGATCACTTAAAAGATGTAAGGTGCGATGCACTGAATGACGGAGTCATAATGAAAAACCTTATCCCATTACTGCTTTTACTTGTATCTATGCCAAGTTTGGCTGAAAGACAGTTTGATATTGAAGTGATCATTTTCAAACGTGCTGTTGATGCAGAAAAAATCAGTGAATCTTGGCCTGACACGTTGCCGGAAATCAATGTGGAACGTACTGGCAGCTTCGCCGATGCTAGCTATCGCAAAAGCAAAGGCGTAAAAATGTTAGCGTACTCCGATTATCAACTTAATGACCAAGTTCAAGAGTTGAAAAATCACGCGGGGTTTGACGTACTGCTTCATACGGCCTGGAGACAAGGCGATCAAGGAAAAAGCTCTGCTCCTACCTTTCATATTCAGGCCGGTAAAGACTACTCACGCGAATTTAACGCAGATGGCAGTATGATTGGTGACAACGTTCAACAGACTTCAATTGACGGTGTAACAGAACAGACTATTGCTAAACCACTTTACGAGTTAGACGGTACGTTACAAGTTTATGTACAACACTATCTTTATACTGAAGTAATGATGGATTTAAAACAGCCAAGTGTTCGTGAAGTTGTCGTTCAAGATCAACCTATCGAATTGACATCGACGGAAGAAAATATCGATGCGGAAGGAACCGTTCAAGCTGGTAACCTCGCTCCGATATCGCCGACCACCAAAGAAGAGAAATTCCTCAAGAGCTATCGCATCGACCAAAAACGTAGAATGCGCAGTAGTGAAACCCATTACCTAGATCATCCACTAATGGGAATGGTGATTCAAGTTCGTAGAGTCGAAGAACAATAATTGCGATTAAAGCGCCCAATGGGCGCTTTTCATGCGTAGACGGTAAAGTTAGTATGCTCCCGGATTTCCAAATCATTACTCAGCGACTTCAGTTACGTTTACTAAAAACAGAAGAAGCTCCTCTATTTTCACAGTGTGTGCAACAATCACCGTCTCTTCATCAATGGATAGATTGGTGTCACAACGACTTCTCAACCAACGACGCAGAACAGTTCATTCTAGCTAACCGCTTAAACTGGGTTAAAGCGGACTCCTATGGCTTTGGAGTGTTTAAAAAAGATTCACAACAACTGATCGGTATGGTTGCTATTAACGAGTTTTACCATGTATTTAACATGGCCAGCTTAGGCTATTGGATTGCAGATTCTTCTCAGGGCAAAGGCTATGGGAAAGAGGCATTAGAAGCGTTAATCGAATTTTGTTTTAGCCAGCTAAAGCTCACTCGTTTAGAAATTGTTTGTGACCTCGATAACCTAGCGAGCCAGAAACTTGCGTTAGCCTGTGGGGCATTAAAAGAGAGTATTGCTCGCAATCGATTCATCTTTAATGACAAACCGAAAGATGGGGTTGTATTTTCTTTAATTCCGTAAAGACTTGTTCGGTCGTTTCCCATAAACACAATCACTTACCGTACTAAATCAACATCGAAACCCCGACAAAGAACAAGCTGCTGACACAAATTGGCAACCCATATGGAATACCACGTTCAAATGGTTTTTTAAGAAAAACATACATAGAAGCGATCAAAACACCGCCAAGAATAAACACAAACAAACAATTATAAATAATTAAGTTGGGTGCTATACCTACAGAAAATGCAAACAGGAGCTTAACATCTCCTCCCCCCAGAACATTAAACAACCATAAAACAAATAAAATTAAAAAAAGTATCAAAGAATAGAATAGAGATTGAAAGATATAACCAGAAATATAACCAGAAATCATATTAATGGTAAATATTAATACTATAACTCTATTGGTGATAGTTCTAGTATTCCAATCTGACTTACACACGAAGAATGAACAAATAACATCAACGAAATAAATAAAAAAATACATAACAACTGGTATTGACATAAAATTATAAACCAAGATGACGAGTCACTTTAAAATATCAATACTCATACGCGTACTACAGGAATTAGGATTAATGTAATGATATCGGCTTTGAGTTATTTACAATCTTAGAAAGTCTGTCATAGACTAAATCTGAATCGTCCGAACTTCGGTAGACTAAAACGTGCCCTTCTCCGAAACATTTTTCATAAGTACCATTATAAAAGCTTCGGTTATTACCTAAACCAATAACATCAAGAGTAACTTGAGTTGATACGTCATGATTATTTCTTTTGGCTTCAAGTTTGTCTCTAATGACATCACATAAACCAGCATTACCTAATTGTCCCATATTCATTGCCAATTTATCATGGCTATAAGTAAACAAAACAATATGTTGCACTGGATTAATATCTGTCCTCTTATTGACCGCCCGAGCGGTGCCTATAAGCCCATTCCAAGATTCAGTTGCTGGCTTAATTCCGGTGTGTCTCGTTCGATCAGACCAAGAACCGTCTACACCATTAGTAAAAACACCAACATCACTAGTCAAAGGGACCGCTGCATAATAATAATCTTCATTATCAATGACGTCCTTATTATGTTGCTGTATCTCACTAGGGTCTTCGCTACCCAATGGATATTGTGTTTTGTCTTTGAGGTGACTTTTATAATCAAAAGCAGCATCGACAGTCAGTTGTGGTGACGGTTGTTCATAATCATAAATATATTTTCGAGGCCAATGTTGACCATTAAATACAATTTCAGGCTCACAAGGCTCATCACCACAAGTGGTATCAACGATGAAATACTTATAATAAGGAACAAAAGAAAATCGGTTCAATTCCCCTGACACAGTATCAGGAGAATCTTGCACGACTCGCTCAATGATGTCTTTAGCAGCATTAGCTAACTCTTCATTTTCGTTAGGCATATTCCCCCAATCGAATATAAAATAAGTATCTGACGGCATTTGCTTATTTTTTCGAGTAACAGAACTACTGGAAACTTTGAATTCTGGTTCCATATTATATTGTTTATTTGTAATCCATGCCTGATGAGTACTTGTAGCTTCGACAGAATAATCCACAAATGAGGCGTCTTCATCACTATATTCGAGACAACTGTCTCCATAATTACAAGTGGTAGTATTGACTTCAGCATCAACACTATCTTGATCTAGCCTCATATACTTCGCTATCACCATGTCTACATATTTTTTATTCTCATCTTCAGTGTCTTTGGGATCTGAAGCTAAAGCTATACTTGCGACTTCTGAAGCCTCGAGCATTTTCGTATGTTCAACAATTTCCTGTGAAACGTATATTGCAAAACACATCATGCCGATTAAAACAGGTAAAAGCCCAATAAAAATAATAGATGCTACACCTTTATTCTTACTCATTGTTTTCATGGGCTAACCTCTAGCAAAAGAAAAAGCACTGCTTTGAATATGTGGACGTCGAAATATCTGCATAAAATCAGATGTAACACCGGTCAAGTTAAATGTTTTTACGTAACACAAAGAAACGACATACATAGGAATATAAGTTCCATCCGGCTTTTTAGGTAACATTTTGAGAGCTTCTTCTTCAGAGATATTAGCCGCAGAGTTTGCATAACCGCAGCGGCGATTATCACCATCATTCAGTGTGATTTGCAATTTGGTATCCTTAATTCCGCCAATTTGCTCTCTCGGCTCAATATAGATCTCATCAATGCGAATTCCCAGCATATGCAAGTCAAAAGTTGAAATCATCCTACGCATAGATCCCTTAGCGATTTCAAAAATCTCGTCAGCAACATCATCACACTCAGCGCTTGTATCGATACCGGTGCCCCTATCGCACAGATGAACCTTACCGTCAAAAAGTGCTTCTCTTTCAGACAACATGGTCGCTAATGAATAAGTTAACCTATCCAACTGCCCTTTACGGTTAATCGAAAGCATATTGTCTATAACAACCAAACATACGCCGCTAATCAAAACAATAATTAGCGTTAATTCAATTGTAAAAGACCCTTTTTGATTATTAATCATTCTTCACAACCAGCTGTTTCATTGATCAAATTACACCTTTCAAATTCCTGAACCGCTATTATTTCCCTTTTCAAACTGATATCAGAAAACCAGCTTGAAAATATAGGATGATATGAGTAATTCAGCTCATACAATGCGATAGGATTAGCTCTAGGTGTCACTTTATAATAAGGACAATCGGAAATACTTTCGTAACTGGAAGAAGAACACTTACTCAAATCACTAACACTGTTAAAATAATAAACATTAACATCGATACTGTCCTTTTTAATAAGATTAGTACCTAACGCACCGCTATAATTTGTCAGTTCATATTTTATCTTTTGAGCGTAATCGACAGAAGAACTCCAGCTTCCGGATTTTTTTACATTTCTTACACCTAATGTAAACGCATCGTCAACCGTACTCATTGCATAAGTTAAAGTACATAATTCAACCCATGCAAAAAAAGCAATAAGTATTATAGGAATCCCCATAGCGACTTCGACGCTGACACTCCCTTTCTGCCATTTTTTCATAATTTAATATATTGACGGTTGTGATAATCAACAATAAATGCATCTTTAATATCTATTAACTTAAGAAATTCTCGTGCATCATCCAAATCTGTAAATGTACCAACACAATAACGATTCCATAGGCCTTGGGAATAAGAGTAAACCGGCCCATAGTTCGACTTCAGATAATTTAAATATTCAACAGACAATGCATGCGGTGACGCAAACACCTGTATACGATAAGTAGTTGATATTAAATTATTTTTTAACTCATTGTTATCTTTGGGAATTTTGTCTTTTAACGTTGGTGTAGGTACGTCGCTTGCAGTTAACTTGCTTGCTTTTGCTTTATCAGCAACATTTACTTCGCTTGGAGCTTTAATTGATTGCTTCGCGTTTTTGTTCTGACTGGAAACTGATTTCATTAGCACTGCGAGTTGCTTCCTCGCTTGTGAATCACTATTCGTCCTTTTGAGAGCATCTAAAGCGATATCAGGCCGCCCGGATTTTGCAGCCGCTACTATAAGATTTGACCTAATTTTTTCATCGTCAGGATCGTCAGAATACAAATCAAGCAAAACTTTTGTTGCGTTTAAATAGTTACCTTGCATCATGTAAACTACAGCAATATTGTTGTTTGCTTCATGATCAGACACGCCTAACGTTCGCCCTTTCTCAAACTGTTCAATAGCTTGAGGATAACGTTGCTCTTTCGCAAAGACCTTACCAAGCAACAAATGATATTTAGATGGTGATCCATCTAAATCAATATATTTTGTGAGCATTTTTTTTGAATCAACTAAGTCATTCTTTTTATAATATATACGAGCTATAGAAAATACATTTTCAGGTTGTTTTAAATCTTCTTCACTGTATGTATTTCGGTATAGCTCGGCAGACTGAATGTCATTCATATCTAAATAAACATTTACTAACTTAACCTTAAATTCTGGGTAATCAAACAAGTTAGATTTATAAAATTCGACTAGTTGCTTGTTATCACCGGAGTCCAGAAGTAACTCTTCTTTCATCTGAATGTTTTTATCTACAGAGCTACATCCCATAAATAGAAAAACACAAGCAAATATAGCTATATGACGCTTCATCACATTAACAACCTCATAATACCAGGGGCAGCAATAAGAATAATAATTGGAACCATGATAAACACAATTAAAGGAATTGATATTTTCGCTCCCATTTTCCCGACTATTTCTTCTAGGTCCATCATTTGAATTTCTCTAATTTCTGAAGCTAAAGAAGAAATTACTGGTGCAATTGAAGAACCATATTGAATATTTTGCTTAAGAGTCATCACAAAACTTTGAAACTCATTACTAGGCACCAAATTGTAAAATTCATCTAAAGATTTCTCGATACCAACAATTCTTGTTCGCTCAGATACAATATTAACTGTATAGGCAAGATTTTTATCGATATCATAGAGTTCTTTACCTAAAAACTCTAAACACGACTCAATTGTCATCCCTGTTTTTACACATATGCTCATCAAGTCCAATAGAAAAGGTAACCTTGAGCTCAACCTGCGAACAAGCTTATTACCTTTACTAGTCAAATAGGCATCAGGAAGAATTACAAAAGCGACGAGTAATACCAATACAGAAATCATCGCAGAAAGCGATTCTAACTTTCCAGAAAAAAAACCAATTGCAACGCCGATAAAACCTATGGAAAAAGGAATAAATTTAAGCAAATAATATATATCTACCCATATTTCATCATATACGCCAGCTGCAATCATTTTTTTCCGTGTTTCCTCTTTATTAAATGAAAACTTGGATAATAGATTTTTAACTAAATCTTGACCAACTTGACTTTTATTAGAACCGATTACTTGCCGAGCAATAACATCCATTCGAAGATTATCAATAAACCTCATAATGAAATGAGTAAACACTACTGAAAAAATGAGAAGCGCAGCTCCTAATAGCAGATATCGTATATTCATTAGTCCACACCTCGGATTATGAACCAAATGCATATAAAACCGATAATTTCACTTATAATTACATAATAGAATATTGGTTGACCTGCATCTTCAAACATAACAAAATTATAATTTTCTGGACTGGTAAATCTTAAAATGACAAGAAATACTACCGGAAGAAAAGCTACTATTTTAGCAGAAGCACGAGCCTCTGATGTCAACGCATCTCTTTTCTTCTCAATGCTCCTAGACATAAACATAAGTTTATTAATTCTTGCCAAAACTTCCTTAAGCTGACCTCCCCGAACTAAATTTATTCGTACCGCCGAAACGAAAAAGAAATATTCTGTATAAGGAAAGCGTAGCGAACTGCGTTTAAGAACTTCATCAGCCGATTCGCCAATAAGCAAACGTTCCGCCATCACTTTGAATTCACGTCCAATTTCATTATCAAGTTGCTTTCCGACATACTCAAATGCATGCATAATACTCTGGCCAGATGATACGGCACCAGTTAACAAATTCAGAGCGTCAGGAAAATCATCTTTAAATTTCTTTATACGCAGATTTTTCAATTTAACAATAAACAGTATAAATAAAAATGGCTCTGCAATTAAGACAAAAGCGACCAAATCCTTTCTAAAAAAATAGCTATTTATATAATAAATAGCTACCAACGTAACCGAAAAGAATAAAAACAATTTTTTTATTGGCTCTGGCTGTAACACTGAAAAATAACTTACACAGAAGTTCTTTACTCTGACCACTGTACTGGCATCAAATTTAGCAGTATCAATAATATTAGTACTATTTACACCACCGACAAAATCCATATTAAATGGCGCGTCAACAACTTTTGAAATTTCATTATTCCGCTTTGCACGTGTAGTGACAATATAAACCAACAAAAATACCCAGCAAAGGACCAATATTATCTTCATGAAAAAATATCCCTTACTGTTTGTTCTAGGCCAAAAAACTTCGCTCTTTGATAAATAATCGAGCGAGAAGAAAGCCCAGACGTTTCAAACTTGCCATCGATCTTGCCATCAACCAAGCGATCAGAAACGGAAAACTTGAATAAATCTTCCAGAACAACCTGGTCGCCTTCCATGCTGATCACTTCTGAGATATTCATAATTTTGCGACTCCCATCATGTAGTCGCTTAACTTGCACAATCAAGTCAACAGCACTCACTATCGTCTGTCGAATGGCCATAATAGGAAGACTCGATGTTGCCATCATGACCATACTTTCTGTACGCGCAATTGCATCTCTAGGAGTATTTGCGTGTAACGTCGACATCGAGCCATCATGTCCAGTGTTCATTGCTTGAAGCATTTCAAACGCCTCACTTCCCCGACATTCACCAACAATAATTCTATCTGGTCGCATACGAAGAGCGTTAATCACTAGTTCTCGAGCAGAGATTGCACCAGTCCCTTCACTGTTAGCATTCCGTGTTTCTAATCGAACGATATGAGGTTTTTGCAACTGTAATTCCGCCGCATCTTCAATCGTAACAATGCGCTCAGTTTCACCAATAAACCCCGACAGAGCATTTAGTAATGTTGTTTTTCCCGAACCAGTACCGCCTGAAATTAGGACATTACATTTACAGTAACTCGCTATAGATAACAGTTGTGCCATCTGTAACGACATTGCGCCAAACTGAACCAGATTTTCTAGAGTTATACTCTGCTTTCTAAATTTACGAATCGAGATTGACGTTCCATCAATCGCTAGCGGAGGAACAACGATATTGACCCGGCTTCCATCTAATAAACGCGCATCACAAAGAGGTTGAGATTCATCGACACGTCGTCCGACATTAGAAGCTATTCTTTTTGCTATTGTATTTAGCTGGCCTTCATTGACAAAAGTGATTGGTGATTTCTCAACTTTTCCTGAAATTTCAATAAAAATGTCTGACGGTCCATTAATCATGATATCTGAGATATCATCGTTATCGATTAATGCCTGTAAAGGTCCAAGTCCTTTAAGTTCGTCGACTAGACCTTTAACCAACTCTCTCCGCTTGACATCACTTACCTGAAGTTGTTTATTCTCGATAAGGAAATCAACAGATTCTCTGAACTGCTTTTCAAGATCAGCTTGCGAAACATCACCGATTTTTGTCACATCTAAAGCATCAAAAATTTCGTCTCTGAGTTCTATATATATGTTATTAAATGCGTTCATTTCATAAAGGAGAGAAGGCCACTTTTAGCTTTAATCTCTTTTCCAGATAATTGATTTACAATAAGTGCAATCGATTTAAAAAACTTAAAGCTTGAAATTTCATTTAATCCACGTTGAATTATTGTTTTTTCAAGGAGAGGTTCATAAGTTATATCTATAGTGTTTTCCGCTTTAATCCTAGTTTTTGCGTTAGATAACGACATAACATAGTCCTTACCAGGCCTAGTCATGTTGAATATTATATTGTGGTCAAATTTACCAAAGTTTCTCTTTAAGTAATTGTAAGACCGCAAAGACGATATTGATGGTTCACATACGACATAAACTCTATCGTAATTTTTAATAAATGAATCCGTTATCAAACTATCAAAAAAAGGTAATGAAACTGCATCAACAATAAAACTATATTCTTCTTTAAGATTACTGGATATATTATACAAAGTTGAAAAATGAACATTTGACGTAGCATTATTTTTTAAAGCAATATAATCCAATCGGTCTGATACGTTAGTAATATACGTTTTGGCTATCGTCTTATCAATTTCATTAATATTAACTGTATTAGATTTGAGTTTAAAATCTGTAAGACCTAAGTAAATATCACTGTTAACTGCACTGAAATCATGTTCAACAAGTAACGTTTTCAAGTTTGCCTGCGCTGACATAACATTGACAAGCGAAGTACTGATACTCGTTACCCCTACACCACCTTTAGTACCTAGCATCAAAACTCGCTTAGCTTTTCTGACTGATAAACCTCCAGACGTCCCCTTAGGCTGAGATTTAAGTGCGGACAACAGGCCATTTAAACGAGAATCCCAAAGTATATAGTGACATCCTAATGATTGGATTTGCTGCTCCAACCTTACTGAGTCGACATCACTAATCGCAAATAACTGTATAGTAATATCTAGCCGATCCATCAATATCTTAAGGTCGTCGGTAATATTATCATTACCACGCATGTCAACAACTAGTCTTGTTAATTTAACATCTCTAAACTCATCAATCGTATTAACATCAAAGCTCTCTCTAACCAACGGTTGCTGAAATTGCTCGATGGCATACAACTCTTTTGCTGAATCAATAAATACTTGGTCATTACTGACTAATAAATCTGTTATTTCTTTTTTGTTATTATCTGAAACGGAATTTTTTAAAAAATCACTAAGAATCATAATATATCTTCAGTCTACTATTTTTTTACCAAGCTACTTTTTTGATTATAATTTAATGAACACCCGAATTTGTAATCATTGCGGTCATTAAAACTAAGAGCGCCACAATCAACCTTTGATACTCCAAAATAACTTGAATCTATTTTTACATCGAAGTTCAATTTTTCTTGATTAACTACGTTATAGCTAATACGCCCCATATCAAAACGGTCGCCTTTTAATCGCTCAGTTAACCTTGCCAAAAAGACACTTGCTATATCTGTCGGTCTATAATTGACAACGAAAGTTGACTTGGAATTTAATCCATCTTCTTTATTTATAAATTCCATAACCTGTGCAACATTGTCTTTAACGCCATGTTGATTTTTTGAAAATTGGAATGAGAATGTATCTTCAAATCGCAGAACATCTGCAGAAGAGCGATTGTTGTAAGAAGAACAGCTGCTTAACAAAATTACGAATATAGTAAGTAAGTAGCGCATTACTTGAAACCTCCTTGATTGATCGCTTGTTGCAACTCTGGATTTTCGTTACCACCGGGGAAATCTAGGCCTAAGAGACGTTCAATATCGCTGGTTCTTTTAAACGCAGGAAGCTTAACGTCCCCTCCCTCTACCGGATCGACTAAGTTTACGGTTGCAACGATAATCAGTTCAGTTTTCGCTCTTTTAGTTGCGCTGCTATTAAACAACGCCCCCAGAATAGGTATATCTCCTAGCAGAGGAACCTGACTCATCGCTTCACGCTCTTCTGAAGTAAGCAACCCTGCCAATACAAAACTTTGGCCATTTTTCAACTGAACCGTTGTATGCGCTCTACGAGTTTTTAAAGCTGGCGCACTCACTAAACCGGTACTTGTTTTGTTTGTTTCATCGATCGAACTTACTTCAGGAAATAGCGACAATCTGATGTTATCGGAATCAGTAACCTTGGCGATCATCGACAGCTTGACCCCGTAATCTTTATACTCAACTGAGACGCTATTGTTATCGCTTACAGCAATGGGAATCTCTCCACCGACTAAGAAACTTGCCTTTTCACCTGATATAACCGACAGATTTGGCTCTGCCAAAATTTGCCCTATACTGTCATCTTTACTCGCAGAAATAACGGTTACTATATCTTCCGCAGAGAAATCCAGTAGTTTATTGACGAATTTACCGGTTTCAGGACCTCCATATGTCACACCCAGTTGGGACAAAAATGAGTTGGAAACTTCGGCAACGGTCAATTTCACATTAATCTGATTAGTAGATAGAACTTTTAGATTATTAATCACTGTTTCATAGACATACGAAGCAGAATATGAAAGTTCATTGTCCCCAGTATCATCTTCACCCTCCATTTCAGGAGCTGAATACACGTTTCTAGTGCGTTTTTGATTGAGCATTTCACCAACAACGCGATAGATTTTTTGCTTTACCTCTTCGCTGCTGACTGTTCCGTCAAGCACTACATGGTCACCCACATTGGATACTTCAAAATGCTCGTTCGGAAATCTAGCCACGAGTGTCTGCTTCAAAAGACGAAGACTCTGATTGACGACTAATTCTACGTTATAGACTTCGTTACCTGAACGGTCGTACATAATGATGGATGTCGTCCCCAGACCAACCCCGTAGATAACCACCCTCGACGGAGTGATCACTTTATAATCAGCCACTTTTGGGTCAGTAATAAATACTGTTTCTACATTCCCTCGGTTATCTAAATCAATTGTTTTCGCCTCTCCTTGAGCTAGGTTCAACAGTGTAGAATCAGCATAACTTTCAAAAACAGCAGACATTAAAAACAATATAATAAAAAATTTCTTTAACTGGTTTTTCACAGGGCACCGAACCTTCAACGATAATATATCAATTACCACGTAATTCTTTTATTTTTCTAGGGGAATACACTTTCTTTCTTTGAGTAGAATAAAGCAAACTATTACCATTAAAAGGACGGCTATCATTCACTAAAGAGGATTTAATAACGCTGACAATCCCTATAGTTTGTGCTGCTTTAAGTTTCAAAATGTCATTAACGTTCAGTACCACAATCAAACCAAGCAAGTTTCGGCTGTTGTCGACATCATCATCTTTTTTATTTATGACTCTCAGAACATGTACATTACTAATAATAACTTTAACCACAGCACTAGATGAGCCACGAAATACAAAGTCGACATTGCTATTTTCGTCAATATTCAACACTTGCATTGGGTCACTCATTTCATAAAAATATGTTGTTTCTTTATCATTTAAAAGCAAAGAGTAATAGTCTTTATCCTCAGGAACTGCTATATCTTTTTTAACCAGAAATTCACCTGGTTTCATTTCCACCCTAAACCTAGGATCTTGCATAGTTGCAAGTTCTTCCTTAGTGATATATCCCTTTGATGCTACCTCTGACTTTTTCACAGGCTTTTCACCCAGAACCTCAACTGAAACTTTCTGAGTTCGCTCAACAGGTTCTTCAATCGTAAGAACCAATTCCTTCGGCACCGAAGCTTTGGGTTTTACTTGCTCACTTTTTTCACTCCCAGAAGATTGGAGCAGAAAGAATGAAATAGTAAAAATACTTAAAGCAATACAAGAAAAAATAATTTTTCTATTCAAGTTAATTATCACTTTTTTAAATTAATACAAAAGAAAGCAAATATCTAATTAACATATTTGCTTAACTACACTAATTTGCAATCAGATTAAGAACCAGTACCCGGACCAGCTGAAGCATCTGTAATATTTTGTGATACAGCGTCCATAGCATTGTTAATCGCTTCGCTTAGCGTACCATTATTAAATACAGCTAAAACGATACCTGACATAACAACAGCGACGATTGCGTATTCTACAGCTGTAACGCCACGACGATCTTCTTTCAGCTCAATCAGGCGAAGATGAGCTTTAGCAAAAAATTTATTTAACATTGTATATACCGTATACTAAGAATTAATTTAAATAGTAATTGTAAATAATTACTAATTATCACAGTTCTATTTAGGTAAAATTTAACCTCTTGAACCAGACTATATTTTGCAGGTAAATTTAGAAAATAATCAGCATCACAAATAAAAAATCGAAAGCCAATGCCAAATAAACAAAGTAAATAACAAATTTAATAAAACATTACTATTTTAAATGTTTAGTTTGACGCAAAAAAAACCACCTTATTTATAGGTGGTGTTTATACGTGTTCTTAAATTTAACTATGTTTTATTGAAACCAATTTTGTAAAATGTAATAAATTATGCTCAGATAAAACATTTAGAATTGGGGTTCGATACAAAGCAATATAGCCATTATCTTTAGAGTTATTTTCGTAAACCAAGTCTGAATATAATCGGTCTCGATACAAATCGTTGAACTTTCTTTCGCGTGTCAAAGAATATATATTCATATTCATATCAACTCTACCATCACCAATCAATCTAATGATGAAAAGGCCAAGTATACTAATGAACTCTGACATACCGCTAAAATATGATAGATGTAAAAAAACACTTCCAGACTCAAGAGTTATATCAGGTCCGGAGATAAAAATGTTTCGATTTAGGTTAGTATAACAAATATGAGAATTAGGTATTGTATAATGTTTCTTTAAGACACAAATATACTTTGTTTGATCGTCATCCAATATAGATAAAAATCCCATAGAACGATAGAAATGAAAGTTACCATAAAATTTTTTTATAATACCTATTTGCATCTCATTAATATCTTCATGTATTGACAATTCGCTTATATCATTTGAATAAGGTATATATGAAAATCGACTATAATCGGTTTTAGAAATAAAAATTTTAGAAAGCTCGTTGAACACTCCCATCGTTTTGTCAGGCAATACTAATTTATGCATCATGTCATTAAAATTCATGCCCAAAAATAAGCATATATATACCTGTTTTTTAAATGAAGGCGTTGTTTTATTATTAATCCATCTCGATAACGTAGTACCATCAACGCTTTGGAATAGATCTGATGAGGTTTGGAGTCTTGCTAATAACATCTGATTATTCAAAGAGTTTTGAATCATCAATCTTTTCAACAAACCACCAAATTTCATTGACTTAACCCCTGAAAATATATGCGGTAAGCCCAACTCAGTTTCAGTATCAATCGTGTTCATCATTATGCAGTCGATAGTATATCAATCCATTTATGTGGAGAGATATTACATAATGTAACAAAAAATTTCCTTAGCATTCACAGGAAAAACTTACAATCAAATGCCGACACCAAGTCATAAAATAAAAAACTTACATATTATCAGTTAGTTATACCGAAACATTACCACCCATTTTCTCTTGAACATACTATTTTCCAGACACTATATTGTGAATGTAATTGATATACATATGATTCATACGCCACCCGACTCATATTAAACGTTAATAAAATAACAACAAAGCATTCAGAAAGAATTTATATACAGGGTAAGTTGAATATACAAAAACAAATCTAACAGATAAAAAAAATCCGATACCATTTAAACTGATATCGGATTTTTGACTTAACAATCACTGGTTAGTGAAGCTTCAAATTTGGCCGTAATACTCGGTTAATACGGCCGACCAACATCATCAAACCTGTTTTTAAAATACCGTGTAGAGCCATTTGGTGCATTCGGTAGAGAGAAATATACACTACGCGTGCAATGCGGCCTTCAACCATCATTGAGCCTTTTGTTAGATTCCCCATCAGACTACCCACCGTAGAGAAGCGACTGAGAGAGACTAAAGAACCATGATCTTTATACACATAAGGCTTAAGCTCACGACCATTCATTTTGGCAACGATGTTCTTAAACGCTTGTGAAGCCATCTGGTGTGCTGCTTGAGCTCTTGGTGGTACGAATGAACCATCCGCTTGCGTACATTGCGCCAAATCACCGATAACAAAAATGTTCTCATCACGTGTGGTTTGAAGTGTTTCTGTCACAACTAACTGATTAATACGGTTAGTTTCTAGGCCTGCAATGTCTTTCATGAAATCTGGCGCTTTGATTCCTGCCGCCCAAACCATGATCTGCGCGTTAATCTTTTCACCGTCTTTGGTGGTTAAACCGTCTTTGTCAGCTTGTGTCACCATGGTTGCGGTACGAACATTAACACCTAACTTCGTTAGTTCGCTGTGTGCTGCTGCTGAAATACGCGGCGGCAATGCAGGAAGTATGCGCTCGCCTGCTTCAACCAGGTTTACGTTCAATTTACTTGAATCTAAATCACCGAAGCCATATGTACGCAACTCTTTAACCGCGTTGTGCAGTTCTGCAGAAAGCTCTACACCAGTAGCACCAGCACCGACGATCGCAATATCAACTGTCCCTTGACCATTTTTAGCATGAAGCTTAAGGAACTCGTTGTTCATTTCTGTACGAAAACGGTGAGCTTGCTCAGGACTATCTAGGAAAATACAGTTTTCGCGAACGCCAGGCGTATTAAAGTCATTTGAAGTAGAGCCTATCGCCATCACTAACATGTCATATGAAAGCTCGCGCTTAGGCATTAACAGTTCACCGTGGTCATCCTTAAGCTCACTAAGAACAATTTTTTTATTTTCACGGTCAATAGATTCTAGGCTACCAAGCTGGAAGTCAAAACTGTGGTTTTTAGCGTGTGCGCGGTAGCTTAGTGCATCAACCCCTTCATCAAGTGAGCCTGTAGCCACTTCATGCAACAGTGGTTTCCAAAGGTGGCTTGACTTGCGATCGACGAGAGTGATATCTGCACGGTTCTTACGGCCTAGTGTACGTCCAAGCTTAGTTGCAAGCTCAAGTCCACCAGCACCACCGCCAACGACAATAATGCGTGTCACAACAAAAATCCTCAAAAAGAATGAAAAATCAAATACTCAGCATGACTGTGTCACACCGAAAAAATCATAATAACTGTGTTGGGCTCAACCGGTTTCTAGTTGTTGTAATTTTACGTCTATAAAACTGCTTTTGGATCAAATTTTTAGGCAAGTTATTTGTCTTGCTCTTGGTCGTTTTTTTGATGTCGGTCAAATTATTTCGCGCTTCACATTATATCGAGCTATTTTTGTCACGCAACCGGATATTGGTCTAAACGAGAATGTTTTACTATCGTTAATAGCAATAAAAAACGGCCACTTTAGTGACCGTTATTCCAGCAAAACAATCGCGAAGTTAAGCAGCTTTGAATGCTTTAATCGCTTGCAGGTGCTGCGAAATTTTCTTGAATTTATGACTTTGACTGTCGTCCCAAATGATATCGTAATAATCTTCTAAGGCATCCGCCGTCTTTTGATTGTCTAGCATCTCGTCATTACGTGACAATATGACCAGGCACCGGCCTTTGTTTTTCATTCGATACTGTTCAACACACTTGGTTGCAATATCTTCATACTCTTCGGGACGGTCAATCTTACCGCTCATGTTGTCTTGAGGATTTAAATTTGGATTGAGAATAACTTGCTTAATCCCACACAAAAATCCGATGCGCTCTGACCAGTAGCCCCCTAAACCAACACCACAAATAATAGGATTTGGATCATCCGATAGCTCTATCGCTTTATGTACTTCTTTAAGTAAATGCTGCATGTCATGCTTTGGATGCAATGTGCTGTAGCTGACAAAACGCACATCATCATCAATAAACTGCAGTTGCAAAACTTTTTCATGGTTACCAGGACTGGTTGAGTCGAACCCATGTAAATAAATAATCATAATACTCCCCCGCTCCTTGAGGTTTAAATCTACCACGAGCCATCAAGCTTTAATCTACCATGAACCATAAGGTTTTAAAGTAAATGATATGCAATCTAACGCTACATATATGAGAAACAGTGATCTTAACGACAAAACGATTCTTTAATTTTAATCGCTTGTTGATAGTAATACTCCTCACCCCACAACTGATAAGCCAGCAAATACCAAAGCATGCCCATCATAGTTGTACGCGGCAGCCAAGCTCGAACACCGTCGATCCAATCATCAACTTGCTCAAACTCTCTCAGCTGACAGTAACGAGCGATAGCTTCAAGTGGTGCTTCTCCAGCTACATCTATACTCAACGCTAAATCCATTCTTGGGTCTGCGATGGAAGCGTATTCCCAATCAATCACTTTTAGCCCTTGTTCCGTTTTCACCATGTTATAACCAGCTAAGTCGAAGTGACACAACGAATAGCCCACACTCACTAAGCTTGGTGGGTTTCGCCAATCACGATATATTTTTTCAAACTCAGGAGACTTCAACTCGGGCTTTATCTGCAACCAATAATGATCCACACGTGCAAGAAATGAAAACGGCACCACGGGGATTTTAACCGTATCAATAGCATGAATCTTTGCTTGAACTTTCAGCAGTGAATCAAAGTTGATTCCCGAAGCTAAAGACTCTCCTTCTACCCAATCAACAAGCAATCCCTGTTCATTGATATAAATAGGCATTGGCCCAATATGAGTTTCGGCTATCGCTTTAAGGATCTGATATTCTTGAAAACGTGAAATTGAGAAGGCTTTGGTGATTGAGGTTGTTGGTCGCCAAACGTAGGACCTTCCCTGCGGACAAACAATTTTCCAGCAACGATTGGTTAATCCTCCGGTCAACGTTTGTGCGTATTCAGGAGGAAACGAAAAGTAGTGAGCGACAGACTTCAATGTCGGATCTAACGAACATGCTTCATGCCAAGACATTCTGGCCATCACTCACCTCATACTATCAATGCTAAGGCTAAATGCTTAATTAGAAACCAAGTAAACTCTTAGACTCTTGCTTACGAATCTCTGTCTCATCGGCCCACTCAATTAAACCAGTTTCGAGATCCATTAAACGCATCGTCATCTTGTAGTACACATCTTTATCACTCCCCGCGTTCTTCACAATACTCGCTAGGTTACCGTATAGCATGTACTGCGCACCAACCATTTTACCGAACTGAATCGCCGTACTTTGATTAACCAGTTCATCGTTGTTTTGAAAATTTAACTGATCACGAACCGCTTCAACACGATCCATATCGACAAAGCGGAACTTGCCTGAATTAAGCATTTTAGTACTAATGGTATCCGTGATGGACTCTGTATCAATATGCTCACTGGTTTTGTTTTTAATACGTTCAACAAATACAATTGGGCGAGAATCTCGAGTGATTGCAGCGACAGAGCCTGACATCATCATACTATCGACCATCTCTGCAGCAATTTTCTGCAAATCCGTAGAGCCAAAATCAACAGTCGTCGTTTCTACTGCCTGCGCATCGCCGTAACTGACTTTATTAGAACAACCACCAACAATGATGGCTAAACCAAGTAATGCAATAACACTTTTTTTCATTAGGGTTTCCTTACTAGAGTCTGCCGACCTAATCATCAGATTCACGGATCTGAATTCTGAACTGTTTACCATTTGGATTTACTGAGACTTCTGAAATAGAAATCGTTTCCATCCCACGAACAATCGCTTTCTTCCACGGTGCTAACCGAGTGTTTACTTCTAAACCGTTATCGTCATACCAATAGAAGCGATACTGAATATGTTGATCACCGCTATAGTTACTGACTAACCTAACGATACCTCGAGCGTGCCCATCCACTTCAGCGGTAGCAATATCGTCAATGAGTAGCCTGGCACCTAAAACACTATCGCCAAACAAAACACGTTGAGATTCGCCATCCACATTGAGCCCTGCAGTATTTTTACTGCACCCAGCTAAAGCAAGTATTGAAAATAAAATAATAAGCCATTTCTTCATCGCAACTTCCCTAATTGTTTGTGCCACATGGTCGCATTGGTTCCCTGCTGAGATACCCAGACCAGTGTAGTGCCTCGCTCTGGTACAGAAAAAGTATAAGTTTTTCCACCAGCTTGTAATGTTTGTTCACCCGCTTTGACAATCTGACTGGAGCCAGTGATCAACGCAGGTAAGGTAATCCAACTTCTAGTATCCGGTTGCTCTGTTAAAGTATTCCATACATTTAACACTAAATTCCCAACGTCGTTATCCTTCGCGGTTTCTTTTCTTAGCTGCTCTTTGGCCACAACCCTTAATGCTTGTCGAATTACCATGGTAGGCATTTTTTCAGATAAATTACGCTGTGCCATAAGGTTCACATTTGCCAGCGAATCTGAACTCAACATTTTACCATTCAACTGCAAACTGAATCGCTCTTTAACCGATGAGTTTCGATAATACGGTAACGCTAAAGAATACAATGCGCTGTTACCGCGACTGTCATACAAAGGTAAAGATAGACGCCAGCTGTCCATCGCAGAAACAACACCTTGCTCTTCTAAAATAATAACTCTACCCTGACCTTCTTGCAGAGATTGTGCCGAACCGTACTGCTGCTCCAACAATTTAAGATCTTCGTTCATCCCTAATCGTTTAGCAACACGTAAAGTGCCATCAACAACCGCTTCGTTATCAGGTGCAACCGCTAATGCTCGGCGATAATCAACATAAGCACTATTTAAATCGCCTGAGGCTTCGTAAAGCAGGGCTGATAAATAAAGTAAATAGCCATTCTGTACAGACTGCAAAGTTTTGCCAGCATCCGGGTATCGAGACAGAATACTACCCAAATTAGTGCTCATACCATTCGACTTGAGCTGATTCTGCGCTTTTTGTAATTCCGCTTCTCTGCTTGCTTTTGCTTGCTCTTGAACTTGATTAGCTCGACGCATTTCGACCAGAGCCCCATCAAGATCGTTGGCTTGAACGTAATTTAACCCTAGGTATAGATGTAAAAAGCCCAGTTCGTAATCAGCAGGTTGGTACTCATTTAAGTTGTCGTTCACTGCCAGTGAACCAACGCTAGTCGCCGTTTCACTCACTGAAATGACCGCTTTGCTCTGTTGACGTTTTATCGCATCATCGGACAACTCAAAGGTGGACTGACTTTGTGAGTATTGTTGATTGAGAAAATAGACTCTCCCTTTTTCTAAATTATCCAGGATATCGCCAGCGACGTAGTCTTCAAATGCTTCAATGGCTTGGGGGTATTGTCCTGCTTTAACTGTTTGATATAACTCTTTGTTTTGCGCACTGTAATGACTGAACAAATTTCCAGCCGTTAGACTTGAACACGCGCTTATCAACAAACATGCTATAGAAACCGTAATGTGCCGCTTCTCAGACTTCACCACACACTCCGTGAAAAGATAGATATAGAAATAGTAATGCCCAACAAATAGTTGGGCATTGTGGCATTACCTTAACTCATCAATAGAGGACCTAATGGTCGACCACCAACAAGGTGCATATGAATATGATACACTTCTTGACCGCCATGAGAGTTACAGTTTACTAATAAACGGTACCCATCTTCGGCAATGCCCTCTTCCTTAGCCAACTTTCTCGCCACAGTAAACATACGACCCAGAGCGAGTTCGTCATCTTCTGCCACGTCGTTCACCGTTGGAATCAACTTATTCGGAATAATAAGAATGTGGCTTGGAGCTCGAGGATTTATATCACGAAATGCAGTCACTAAATCATCTTGATAGAGGATATCCGCTGGGATTTCTTTGCGAATGATTTTACTGAAAATGGTTTCCTCAGCCATAAACTGCTCCATATTATGCATTTTTACAATTTGTTATTGAGTATGCGCCAAGGTCCTTGAAAGCTCAACACAAAACACAAGCTAGTTAACAGAATTGAACACTGATTAGTGCTAAATGACAGTTTTGTAACACTCATCTAATTATCAATAGCCAACTCTACATAGAATGGGGAATAAAACTTTGTTCACACTTAAAAAAAAGTGGCTCAAAAAATATTGAAAACGTTAAATTTATTTGTGTTTGCTTATTTGGGGGTAAGTTATGCAAGGTTCCGTAATTCGACGGATGTATGCTGGATTTGCGCTAATCATTATAATGTTTGCTGTAACTGTAGCAATGATGATGAGCGGAATGAATCAAATTCATTCTAATTTTGGAAGCGTTTCAAAAACTGCGCTACCACTAGTGTCACAATCTAATCAGACAAGTGTCCAGCTACTATTAGCGGATAAGTCTTTCAAAGACTTCTTAACCACACAAAATGCCGAACGTATGAACGAAATGCGTAGCTCCTTTAGTGCTGCAAAAGCAACGTTCAGTCAAACGCTAAACCAACTAGAAATAGCAAGTAGTTCTCACCCAGAACTGATCGAACGAGTTGAGACGTTAAAGCAGCTCGAAGACCGTTACTTCACAGAAGCAAATGAAGCAATGGACAACTACTTGGCAATGTTTGACGCTCAGGCTCGAGTACAAAAGTCAACTCGAGAATTCCAACGCTTGAATGCTGAACTCAGTGCAGGTATGAAAGAAGCCGTAGATGGGCAAGAAAATATCTCAATAAAGATCATGGCGAAAAGCTACTTCATGAAGCTGAGAGATGCTGAAGTGATTACATCTGACGCACTGGCAAGCAACGACATTGAGTTTGTAGAAGCTGCGGTCGCCAAAAACAAAAAAGCAGTAACTCATCTAAACTACGCTTACCGTGGCCTTTCTGCTCAACTTGCTGATTTAAAATCTACTTTTGACAACTCTGTTGAGAAGTTTACTCAAGACATTGGTAAAAAGGGGGGCGTATTAGATCAACATAACGAATATTTAAAAGCCCGCGCCGCTCTCTATGAAAATATTGCGAACCTCGCCGTTGAAGTCGATAACGCAATGGCAATATTGGGGTCATTCAATGAGACTGCCACTAACGATCTGAATCAATCACTGACTGAGGCTGGTAACGTCTATCAGCAAGGTATCTACAAAGCCATTGCAATTGGAATCGTTGTTCTTGTAATCGCTATGGGCGTTGGCTATCACCTTGCACATAGTGTACGTGAACCACTAAAACGTATTCTAACCACTCTAGAAAGCTTGACCGACGGTGATATGACACAACGAATTGACATTCGCTTTAACAACGAGTTTAGCCGTGTTAGTAACCACATCAACTCTCTGGCTGACAATCTGCATGATATTCTAATGAAGCTCCATCAAGCGTCTGATGCTCTTACTACTACAGCGAACGACAATCAAACGACCTCGCAAGGAGCTCAGTCACAACTGAACAACCAGCGTGAACAAACAGCGAATGTTGCGACAGCTATGACAGAAATGGCCCACTCTGTAGAAGAGGTTGCCAATAGCGCTCAAAGCTCACTGGAAATGGTTCAACAAGTTGAAACCGCCTCAGAGTCTGGCCGAGTAATCATGAGTCGGAATATTTCCACTATTAATCAACTTGAAAACCGTTTGAATGAATCCGTTCAGGCAACCAATGAACTATTAAGTATGAGCAATCAAATAGGCTCAATACTTGACGTAATTCGGAATATTGCTGAGCAAACCAACTTACTAGCACTAAACGCAGCTATTGAAGCTGCTCGCGCTGGAGAACAAGGCCGTGGTTTTGCTGTTGTTGCTGACGAAGTACGCGTGCTGGCACAACGTACAACGCATTCCACCAGTGAAATTGAGAAAATGATCAGTAATCTTCAATCTGGTTCAACAGCGGCAAGCAAAGTCATCGAAAGCTGTATGAAAGATATGGATCAATCGGTTGAACAAGCTTCAAACGCCAACAGTGCTATGGAGGAGATTCAGGCTCTGATCATAGAAATTAGCCAAATGAGTACTCACATTTCTCAGGCGGCGGTAGAGCAAAATGAAACAACAGCATCTATCGCTAAAAGTATTGAAGACATTAATCTGATCGCTGATGAAAGTTATCAAGCAATGGCTGAGATTGCACATAACAACTCCAATCTAACACAATTAGCAAACCAGCAAAGCGAACTCGTGAACCGTTTCAAACTTTAACCGCAATCAAACGAAACATCGGTTAAAAAGTAGTGACATTGTAATGATTAAGTAAAATCAGCCTGTTGGGCGACCTTTTCTATAAGGTCGCCCTTGTTTTTTCCGCACAGCACCGTTATATGGTAGTTATGGCTTGCGGCAATCTTTTCTTACCTAACCATTTTGCAAGCCAACCATGAGGAATTTTTATGGCCGTTCATGTTGGCATCATAGATCAAGACCCTGTCCGTTTAGTGACTCCACTATTGGATAATCGCACCGCGAGTCGCCATATCGTTTTCATTGGTGACAGTACTCAAGAAGCAATGTATGTCCGTTTACACACAGTACTTCATCAACGAGGCATCACTTCAGAGTTTTTTGAGATCCCTTCGGGTTCCAATATAGCAGAGATCAAAAAGGCGATTAATACACTGGCAGAAGATCTAAAACAGCGTAATCTCAATGTAAAATTAAACGCAAGCTGTGGCTTAAGACATCGTCTACTCTGTGTTTACGAAGTTTTTCGCACTTACCACTGGCCCATTTTCGTCGTAGAACCCAATAGCGATTGTTTATGTTGGCTATATCCTGATGGCAATAAAGATACTCAAGTACAAGATCATATCACTATCTCTGATTATCTAACTATATTCGGTGCTCGCGGTGAGTTCAGTGAACAGAACATTCCTCCTCTGCTTGATGAAAAGCTATACAAGTTAGGTGAACGTTGGGCCAGCAATGCACTGGAGTTAGGTCCGGGC
Source organism: Vibrio sp. (assembly GCA_048259585.1). Classification (GTDB taxonomy): domain Bacteria; phylum Pseudomonadota; class Gammaproteobacteria; order Enterobacterales; family Vibrionaceae; genus Vibrio. The sequence goes on from JBLXHN010000007.1 coordinate 155,187, forward strand.
CTAGCTACACTCAACTACCTCGCCACTACCTGCCGAAAAGAGCAACGTTTAGATGTCGAGTTGTCTGAAAAACAACAAGGTTATCGAGAGTTAAATATGTTGCTCTCAGACTTAGTCGAAACAGAAATCGCGACCTATGAAAATGGTAAACTGACCTTCGCAAATGAAGATGCTCGCCGATTTTCAAATGGTGAATGGCTAGAAACGCTTGTCCACAGTACAGTTAAACAGATTCAAGACGATTTACCGACAATTCAAGATCGATCTCTTAATGTACAAGTTTATCGTCAATTAGGTGAAAAAGAGGTTCGCAATGAACTCGATATCGCAACCGTCGTCAACAATAAGCTGTATATCATTGAGTGTAAAACCAAAGGTATGCGTGACGATGGCGATGATACCTTATACAAACTCGAGTCTTTACGAGACCTTCTAGGCGGACTACAAGCACGCGCTATGCTGGTAAGCTTCCGTCCTCTTAGACACAACGATATTACCCGAGCTGAAGATCTCGGGCTCGCTTTAATTGGCCCGGACGAGCTTAAAGATTTAAAAAACCACTTAACCGTTTGGTTTAAGCAAGCTGGAGGGAACGAAAAGCTGTAATTTCGTACCACACTAATAACAAAAAGCCCGCTCTGAAATGCAGCGGGCTTTTTGTTTAGGAATCATCTTCGGTGAAGTTGGACGGCAGGGTCGTCTTCATTTTATTCCATACGTGTGCACTATCGATACCGTATTGACGGATAACATTAGGTAACTGCTCACGTGTACCAGAACGGCAGATATCCAATAAATCGCGGTAAAATGCGAGAGCGAGGTTACGAGCTTCTGGATTAGAAAAGTAGTAACTACCAATCCTGTCATATAGCTTTCTAACACCGTTAAAAATCAAACCATAAATTTGATTACCAGAATGGAAAGCTAAACGTTGGAACAACATGTAATCGTAGAAATTAAATGTTTTCGCCATCAAAATTGACTGACGTTTTTCTTCGTCTTTCTCACCGTCATCTTTAACATGTTGCTGAAGTTTATCCGCAAATGGCGATGAGGAAATAAATGCATCCCACGATTCCGCGGCCAATAGCGCTTCACAGGATTCAATCACATTTGAGATTGTGCGTTCCGAATTTTCTTTATTTGCTTTAAACGCATAACGCATGAAAATTGGACTAATATTAGTACGAGCTGCGAGCAAATCTTCAACAATGCTTGTCGCATTATCGGCATCCAACGTCATTAAAGTATCTAAAATATGTAAACCTGACGTTTCCATAAATTGGTTAACTTTTGTGGGTTTGCCGTGTTGAATTGTCAACCAGCCATCACGAGCGAGTCGTTGTAATACTTCGCGTAATGTCGTTCGAGTGACACCGATGAGTTCTGACAGTTCCCGTTCTGCAGGAAGAATAGAACCAGGCGGGAAACGGCCGTTCCAAATACTTTCAATAATATATTTTTCTGCAAAACCTGCTGGGCTTTTTGCCTTAATAACCATTAAGTACTTATCCAGTTTTCTATTTTTTAAAGTCGAATGGCACTCATCATACCACTAGTTATCATCTAGCGGAAACAAACCATAGCTAAAGTTTTCACAAAGCTAACGATTGCTGTCGATTAATGCCCAAGAAGAGCAAATTAATCCTTAAAATATGTTTCAAAATATTTCAAATAGTAACTTTTAATGCACAAAAACCACAAAAAAAAAGTGAGATTAATCACACTAATAATGGTACTTACAGCAAAATAAACTTACCTAAAAGTAAGTATTTACGTGAGCTTGGTTATATTTACGGACATTTCATATTCGTATAGTCTTGAAATTGATCTTTTTATTAGCTTCAAAATATGCTTTTTCCCTATTTATGCGGTTTTTTAATCATAAACTGGCAACTTTTCACGCGTTGATGACTTATTGACTAAATCACTGATGCGGGTAGAGTTGCGGTCGAAGTATAGAGTGCTTGTTTTGCTCAGGGAGTGACTTGGCAAGGTTCTAGTCGGTAATATTTACTATTGCTTTTCTAAGTCGCTGTTTATAACTCGTTAAATTAATTGCTTTTTTAGGATTAACAAGCGAAACAGGCCATTTGTCGTGTCCGTATTATTATAACAGTGAGAGTAGTAACCATGCCGATGTCCCTTGGAAACGCTTTTATCAAGAATTTCCTAGGAAAAGCACCTGATTGGTACAAAGTTGCCATTATTGCCTTTCTTATTATTAACCCTATTGTTTTCTTTTTTATCAACCCATTTGTTGCAGGTTGGCTATTAGTCGTTGAGTTTATTTTTACCTTGGCTATGGCCTTGAAATGCTACCCTCTTCAACCGGGCGGCTTACTCGCCATTGAAGCGATAGCAATAGGTATGACTAGCCCAGCTCAAGTAAAACACGAATTAGTCGCCAATATCGAAGTATTGCTACTGTTGGTATTTATGGTAGCCGGTATCTACTTCATGAAGCACTTGCTGCTCTTTATCTTCACCAAGATATTGTTAGGGATCCGCTCTAAAGCGATGTTATCAGTCGCTTTCTGTGTGACGGCTGCATTTTTATCAGCCTTTTTAGATGCGTTAACCGTTATCGCTGTCATTATTAGCGTCGCTGTCGGTTTCTACTCTATCTACCATAAAGTGGCGTCAGGGCAGTCCTTCCACTCATCACACGACCACACCCAAGATGAGCACATTCCAGAGCTGACTAGAGATGACTTAGAAAACTACCGTGCTTTCTTACGCTCTCTTCTTATGCATGCCGGTGTTGGTACCGCTTTGGGTGGCGTGATGACCATGGTGGGTGAACCACAAAACTTGATTATTGCTGACCAAGCTGGTTGGTATTTTGGTGAGTTTTTAATTCGCATGTCACCCGTGACCGTACCGGTATTTATCTGCGGTATTATCACTTGTGTACTCGTCGAAAAACTCAAAGTCTTTGGTTACGGCAGTACGCTACCAGCAAACGTTCGACAAATTCTTATCGACTTCGATACAGAAGAACGGAAAACCAGAACCAACCAAGATGTTGCAAAGCTTTGGGTACAAGGCGCAATCGCAGTATGGCTAATTGTTGGCCTTGCGTTACACCTTGCCGCTGTAGGTTTGATCGGTTTGTCGGTGATTATTCTTGCTACCGCATTTACAGGTGTCATCGAAGAGCACTCCATGGGTAAAGCCTTTGAAGAAGCACTGCCATTTACTGCTCTACTCGCTGTATTCTTCTCAATTGTTGCCGTTATTATCGACCAAAACTTGTTCAAACCAATCATCGATGCCGTTCTTCATATTGAAGACAACGGCACACAGTTAGCGTTGTTCTATGTTGCCAACGGTTTACTGTCTATGGTTTCGGATAACGTGTTCGTTGGTACGGTGTACATCAACGAAGTAAAAGAAGCGATGCTAGAAGGCATGATTTCTCGTGACCAATTCGATTTATTAGCAGTAGCCATTAATACAGGTACTAACCTACCCTCAGTAGCGACTCCGAATGGTCAGGCAGCCTTCTTATTCCTACTGACATCAGCTTTGGCTCCTTTGATTCGGTTATCCTACGGTCGTATGGTGATTATGGCTTTACCTTATACCATTGTGCTAAGTGTTGTTGGCCTTATGGGGATTATCTTCTTAACAGAGCCAATGACTCATATTTTTTATGATTTAGGTTGGCTTACTCACCACACCATGACAGAAGTAGGCAATTTAGCGCCTAAAGGGCATTAAGAATTGCATTAAATAGGAAACTATTCCAAGATAAAAAGCTCTGATATCTCAGAGCTTTTTTTATTTGGGGCAACTTGGCCCAGTAAGGATACCACTGTGAATTTTTTTTCTTCTTTACACACCTTTTCAAAAACCCGTCTGTCTTGGTTACTTCTGTTACTTTTTGTCGTATTTTTTGAAGCGTGTGCCCTATTTTTTCAGCACGTTATGATACTTGCACCTTGTGTTATGTGTATTTATGAACGTGTAGCAATGTTAGGTATTGGTGGTGCTGCTATTGTCGGCCTTATCGCACCCAATAACCCAGTGTTCCGTTGGTTAGGTCTAGCAGGCTGGGGCTTCAGTGCATACCGAGGTTTAATGTTGTCTTTACAACATGTGGACTACCAATTTAACCCTTCACCATTTGCCACATGCGATGTATTCGTCACCTTCCCTAGCTGGGCTCCTTTAAATCAATGGATGCCATGGATGTTTGAAGCTTATGGTGATTGCAGCAAAATTGTTTGGCAGTTTTTGACTTTATCTATGCCGCAATGGTTAGTGGTTATTTTTGCCGGAAACTTATTGGTATTAGCATTTATCGTAATCTCACAGTTTTTCAAACAAAAACGTCGTTACTTTAGCTGATCCCTTTAACTCTCAAACAAAGAAAAGGCGCCTATTGTTGAAATGGCGCCTTTTCTCTGTCTTAGGTGTTATCTAACACTATTCCCGAATTGGCGCTGGGGCTAACACTTCACGGTTTCCGTTGTGTCCAGGAGCACTAACAATGCCCTGTGCTTCCAATTGTTCTACAATTCGTGCTGCGCGGTTGTAGCCGATCTTAAAGCGACGTTGCACACCCGAGACAGAACCACGACGCGTCTCTACAACATGCTCTACAACCTGATCGAATAGTGGGTCGACTTCTTCATCACTCTCCATTTTTTCGCCAGGTAGCATCATCTCAGGGCTTTGATCACCACTAATAATATCACTGATATAATTTGGCTTACCTCGGGCTTTCCAGTTATTCACAACCGCATGTACATCGTCGTCCGAAGCAAATGCACCATGTACACGCACAGTATGGCTAGAACCCGGAGGCAGATACAGCATATCGCCCATTCCCAACAATGATTCGGCGCCGCCTTGATCCAAAATTGTACGTGAATCGGTTTTTGTCGATACCGTAAATGCCACTCGAGTTGGAATGTTTGCTTTAATCAAACCGGTAATAACGTCAACTGAAGGACGCTGAGTAGCGAGAATCAAGTGGATACCAGCAGCACGAGCTTTTTGCGCAAGGCGCGCTATCAACTCTTCGACTTTCTTGCCAACCACCATCATTAGATCGGCAAATTCATCAACAACCACAACGATATACGGCAGTTTTTCAAGCAGTGGCGGTTCCGGATCCATGCTATCTCCCTCTTTCCAAAGTGGGTCATGGATAGGATGGCCTGCTTCAGCAGCCATTTTCAACTTATCGTTAAAGCCTTTAATGTTGCGTACACCTAGAGCCGACATCAGTTTATAGCGACGTTCCATCTCTCCCACACACCAACGCAGTGCATTAGAAGCGTCTTTCATGTCTGTGACGACTTCAGACAGAAGATGAGGAATACCTTCGTAAATTGAAAGCTCCAGCATTTTCGGGTCGATCATGATAAAGCGAACGTCTTCCGGAGTAGACTTATACAGCATACTTAGAATCATGACATTCACACCGACCGACTTACCTGAGCCCGTGGTACCCGCCACTAACACGTGAGGCATTTTAGCCAGATCAGCCACAACAGCATCACCCGCAATATCTTGTCCCAAAACAACCGTTGTTGGCGATTTCGAATCTTTAAACTGAGGGCTACTAATCACGTCTGAAAGATAAACCGTTTGGCGACTCATATTTGGCAGTTCTAAACCAACATACGGCTTGCCAGGAATCACTTCAACCACACGTACTGCCATTGCAGACAGAGAGCGTGCTAAATCCATCGATAAGCTGGAAATACGGCTTACCTTAACGCCTGGCGCTAAATCTAACTCAAAACGCGTAATAACGGGCCCAGGGAAGATATCAACCACTTCAGCTTGGATTTTATAATCAGCCAACTTAGCTTCAACAAGACGTGCTATTTCTTCCAACGCCTCTCTGTCGATAAAGTTTTCACGCTTTTCTGGATGGTAGAGAAGCTCAAGTGTCGGCATCGGTTCTGCCGGTTTCGGCAGATTCACATCTTTTTGAACTAAGAAAGGATTCTGTTTACCTGCCATACTTTCCTGAGCTTCAGAAACCAGATTCTTGAATGCGGCAACATCAGAATCTTCCTCATCACCTTCATCAATCGCTTCAACATCCGATGCCACCTCTTCATCATTATCAACATGAGAATATTCATCCTCATCATCTAACACATCAAGATTCGAGATCGTTGGCTCGATGAAACCATCTTCATCGTCAATGTCTACAGATTCGATCACTTGCTCTAACTGAGTTGGATCAACTGTTGGCTCTTCAACAGTGACCATTTCAACTTGTTCTTCTGGTTGCTTTTCAGACCACGCTTGTTCATCTTGTGCTAGATCATCTGACTGAAGCGCTTCTCTTTCTAATTCTTCAATCGTCGCCGTGAGTTGCTTACTGCGAGCTGGAGAATCTTCTTCTTGCTCTTCATAATGGTACAAAGGCGTTTTAACCGTTACCTCTGCACCTTCATTCACGATCTCTTCTTTCGGCATATGAATATTAAAACGCCTTGCGGCTTGTGTTGGCTCAGGAGAAGGCTCTTCAAGGTCACTTGAAACAAACGGTTGTTGGTCATGTTCTGATGTTGCTGGTTCCGTCATCGGCTCAACAATCGCTGGAGTCATCAACTGAGGCTCAACAATCTCTTCTTTTTGACCTCGGAGGCGATTAATCAACCAATGAAAACCTGAAATAGTAACATCACCCAGCCTTTCAACGATGCTTAACCATGAGATGCCAGTTAACAACGTAAAACCCGCCCCCCACAAAAATAGTAAAACTAACGTCGTACCAAGCACATTCAATGTCGGTAGAGCCAGGCTGGTTAATACATCTCCGACAACACCACCGGATGAAAAATACCAAATATCATCGAAATTTATGTCGGCAAGCCCGCAACTGGTCAGTAGTAACACCACTAATCCAAGCAAGCGTGTTCCCCACAACATGAGATCAATAGGCTCGTCTTCACTGCGATTACGTAGCGTAATCCAAGCAGCCGAAGTCAAGATAATAGGGAGTGGATAGGCAAGAGAGCCAAATACAAAAAACAGCGTATCCGCCACCCAAGCACCAACGATACCGCCGCTGTTTTGAATATCTGTGCCCCAGGCAGTCTGGGACCAAGAAGGATCAGCAGGGCTGAAAGTAAATAGGGCGACGGCCAACAGAATTGAGACTAAAACGGCCAGGATGAGTCCACACTCTTTAAGTCTTTGAGCACCGGTCAAACGAGGAGAAGCCAACTCTTCACTTGTCTTAATAATAGTCTCGACTTTATTTTTGTTCTCTTTGAACATAAACCAACTTGATTATGATTATCGCCAGCGTGAGTAACACTATACTCACATTGGAACAGTGAAAACAGTCCGAGCGGCAAAAGCCGCTCGGTTTGTTAGAAGATTTAACCATATCAAGGTCAAAAACCCAATTAACTAAAGTCAGAATGTGGAAAGAAATACCACAATTCAGCATTTAGGGTCTGTTATCGGGTTTTGATGACTAACTGATTGGTTTGTTTCACTTCTTCCATAACTACGTAGGTACGCGTGTCGTTTACACCAGGTAAACGCAACAGAGTATCGCCAAGCAGTTTACGGTAAGCACCCATGTCTGATACACGAGTTTTTAACAAGTAGTCGAAGTCACCCGATACTAAGTGACATTCTTGAATATCATCCAGTTTTTGCACGGCTGTATTGAACTGCTCAAATACATCAGGTGCTCCACGGTTTAATGTTATTTCAACAAATACCAACAGCGAAGCGTCGAGGTATTGAGGGTTTAGCAACGCAGTATAACCTGTGATGTAGCCCTGACGCTCTAAACGACGTACACGCTCTAAACATGGTGTTGGAGATAAACCCACACGTTTAGATAATTCTACGTTCGAAATACGACCATCTTTCTGCAACTCATTCAATATGTTGCGGTCGATACGGTCTAGATCCTTGGACGGCCTTTTATAGTTGTCTGCCATTTTTATATTCCACCTTTATTACTTCCTTGCAAAAAATATACTACAACTTTTTAATATGCAGTTTCAAATCTTAAACAATAGCGCATATACTAGCAATAAACTCGTCAAAGCAACTCAAGATATAGTCAATACAACCAAGTTAGACTAAGGAGTCAGGATGATCATTGGCGTTCCAAAAGAAATCAAAAACCACGAATATCGCGTTGGTATGATCCCTTCAAGCGTGAGAGAACTCATTTCTCACGGTCACCAAGTGTTCGTAGAAACTAATGCCGGAGGTGGCATCGGTTTTTCGGACGATGATTACATCACCGCAGGCGCATCCATTCTTCCCACCGCTGCAGACGTTTTTGCGCAAGCAGAGATGATTGTAAAGGTAAAAGAACCTCAAGCTACTGAACGAGCATTACTCAAAGAAGGGCAAATATTATTTACTTATTTACACCTAGCCCCCGATTTTGCACAAACTGAAGAGCTAATCAAGAGCAAAGCTGTCTGTATAGCATATGAGACTGTAACAGATAATATGGGTCGCTTACCACTATTAGCACCAATGTCTGAAGTTGCTGGTCGAATGTCTATTCAATCTGGTGCATTAGCATTAGAAAAATCTAAAGGTGGCTGCGGGTTGTTACTGGGTGGTGTTCCTGGGGTTTCCCCCGCCAAAGTAGTCGTTCTCGGTGGCGGTGTTGTTGGTGCGAATGCCGCAAGGATGGCGGTAGGACTGAGAGCAGATGTGACAATCTTAGATCGAAATTTGGATACACTACGTCGCCTTGATGAAGAGTTCCAAGGAAGAGCAAAAGTGGTCTATTCAACTGAGGATAGCATTGAACAGCATGTCATCAATGCTGATTTGGTTATAGGCGCAGTACTAATCCCAGGAGCTGCAGCTCCTAAGCTGGTAACAAAAGCGCATCTCAAGAAAATGAGAGCAGGTTCTGCTGTCGTCGATGTCGCGATTGACCAAGGTGGTTGTTTCGAAACCTCTCTTGCCACGACACATGACTCTCCAACTTACATCGTGGATGACATTGTTCACTACTGTGTCGCCAATATGCCCGGTGCTGTTGCACGTACTTCTACATTTGCCCTCAACAATGCGACATTGCCCTATATCGTAAAATTAGCGAACAAAGGGTACCGTAAAGCCTTACTCGAAGACCAAGGGTTACTAAAAGGTTTGAATGTTATCCATGGTATGGTCACCTGCGAAGAGGTGGCGAAAGGTTTTAATTTAGAATATGTCACACCTAAAGATGCGATAACGATGTTCAGTTAATCACACTAAGACTTAGCCCGCGGAAAACACTATCGCGGGTTATGTTCAATCCGTTTTTCGAGTGGCATGAACCAAAATATTTCTGGGTGTCACCTCTCGATCACAAAACTCACTTAATTCTACGCGGTAACCTCGCTCTTCAAGGTACATAGCTTTATCCATCACCAACCACATTTCTAAAGGTCGGCGGAATCCTTGTTGGATCAAACTCAATCGCTCCATTTGCCAAAACCGCTCAATGCCAACTCCCTCATAGTGAGAAAAATCGTTATCGGGTAATTCGAAATGTTTCTGCTCTGCAGCCCAGCGACAAAAAGCAGTAAACCCCTCGTTCAACAATGATTTCTTAATACTCGGTATCGGGCAATATTGTTCAAATCCCAGCTGTTCCCTGAGTAATGCATCTAACCCTAATCGAAAACTCATTTCTTGTTGGCGATGACGTTTAACTCTCTCCCCTCCAGTCACTGTTTCCTGTAAAGGTATCCTCAACTCTGTTTTTGAAAGAGTTAGACCAGAGCTTTTACCTAACTCTGATTGAGCCTGATAGTGATCCGATTCTATTAAGTGATAGCAGCAAGGAGAAAAACTAATCGCACTATTGTTGGCCTTGGCTGCGTAATGCATTAGGCGTACATGTAAGTCGCCACAAGCATGAAGTGCAACTGCATGTTGATCAGAATGAAACAGTGTCTGACTCTCTGAACAAAAAGCATCCCCCTGAACAAAAGTCATAGGTAGAGCTAGATAGTCAGCCTCTTTCTGCCCTTCTTCACAAAGTGTCTGTTGATACTCAAAACTCACCACAGGCGTAGCTGAATAGAATGAAAGTAGACGCCCTAAATAACCTTTCCCAGAGCACCACTCTAGCCATTCGCCCCCCTGCTGCCGACGTATTGCGGATTGGCCTAACGCCTGAATCTGCGTCAATTTACGCCCAGGGATACCCGTCTCTAAATTAAGGTTACGTTGAAGTGTCGATGATTCACTACGAGGAAGTTGAATAAGTTGAGTAGTAACGTCAAGCTCTGGAACAAAACAACTGAGCTCTTCAAGCAACTTTTGGGGGTGCTGTTTAAGAGCCTCTATCTGTTTTATGGTTAATTTGTTTAACCAATTCTGCAAAGGTAAGGATTCTTCAGGCCAACAAAAAGCCCCTTCTCTACTGCAATGAAAAGGCTCAAACCGCCACAGAGTCTGATTATTTAATAGAAATTTGTTGAGCTGTTGAAATGTTGATTGCATGAGATTCCCTTTATACTCAAGTAACCTTAAGATGCTGGTTCAGAGAGAATTTATTCGCTCTTAGGCAAGGCACTAATTTGAATACATAGTTATTCTAAGTAGAAAATCAGTAACGTAGCTTAGGAGCGAATAAAACTCGCCCTACGAGAGCTCATCAACAAGTCCATCTCTACGCTCAATAACGTTTAAAGGGAACACCATTTCCTACCGTTATTAAGCTTGAACTGAACTCGTTGATGAAACTCTGAATATTGCATCTTGAGGTCACTTGAATATATACAGCGTTAGTTTAGGGGGCAATGCTTGAAGTAAAGGGTTAACGTACAGGCAGCTCGATATCTTTAAACATTTCTTCTATTTCAGCGTTAGATTTTAAAGAAATGGCTTGTTCAACAACTGGGCGGGTTAGGTGCGGAGCAAAACGCTCCATAAAGTCAAACATATACGAACGAAGGAATGTGCCACGTCGGAATCCGATACTTGTGGTACTCGCACCAAAAATATGGCTCGCATCAATCGCAACCAGATCTTTGTCTTGCTCTTTATCAATCGCCATACTGGCAATAACCCCGACGCCAACCCCCATGCGCACATAAGTTTTTATTACGTCTGCATCGGTAGCAGTGAATACCACTTTTGGCGTCAGACCCACTCGGTTAAACGCAGTATCTAACTCGGAACGTCCAGTAAAACCAAAAACATAGGTTACTAATGGGAACGCTGCTAAATCTTCGATCGTTACAGTTTCTTTCTTTGCCAGAGCGTGATCTTTCGGAACAACAATTGAGCGATTCCAATGATAACAAGGAAGCATGATTGCATCTTGATACAGATGTAATGCCTCCGTGGCAATGGCAAAATTAGCCACCCCTTTAGCAATCGCTTCTGACATTTGACTCGGTGTACCTTGATGCATATGAAGAGAGACTTTCGGATAACGAGTTGTAAATCCTTTAATCACATCAGGCAGAGCATAACGAGCTTGTGTATGTGTTGTAGAGATATTCAAAGTCCCCATTTCTGGGTGAGTATGTTCGCCAGCTACCGCTTTGATACTTTCTACTCTGGATAATATTTCAGTTGAAATACGAACAATATCTTCGCCTGCCTGAGTCACTTGGGTAAGATGTTTACCACTACGCTCGAAAATCTGGATACCAAGTTCATCTTCCAGCAGCCTAACTTGCTTACTAATCCCAGGCTGAGAAGTGTAAAGGCTTTCTGCTGTAGCGGAGACATTTAAATTATGATTGACCACTTCAACAATATATTTTAGCTGCTGCAACTTCATATCGGCTCTATTTCCTCTGCCTATCAATAGATTCGTAATACTATACGTTATAATTATTAGTTATATACCCAAGTCACCATAAGATGCAAGTTAGATCACCTCTGACAAAAAGGTTGATCGTAAAAAAGTGATTGTTTTTAGCCCTTACAGCACTATTATGCTCAAGCCACCAACTTTTACATGCAATAAATCATTTTTTGCTTCAAAAAAAGCAACAATGAAATTAGTAAATTTGTAGGTCTAATGATAAGTTAGAGTACTATAAGCTGTTTTGTAGCCATTGAAAGATAAAGACACGGAATTTATGAATATTGGTTTAATTATTGCCCTAGTCGCTATTCTCCTTATTTTAGTCCTAGGCTATAACATTATGCTGCAATATAAGGTCAAGGTTGAGTCTGCACGCAAGCAGGAATCATCAAAGTATCTGGCGATGATCGATGCAACAGAAGACCTTATCGGCAACGCTCATCACATGCCTTTTAGTAAAGAGCTTTTACTTTGCTTGAATACTCGTATTTTAGACTGTTTAGAAAATATGTTGGAACTCGATCCTAAGAATAAACAGTTAGCTCAACGTATCGAGCATATGAAAGGCCAAATAAAGCATCTACAAGAAAATCATCCTGGAGGCGATAGCACCGCCTTTAGAGTACCAAGCAGTGATAAGCAAGCCATTGTGATGCTTAAACTGGTAAAACGTTTACGAGACACAATCAAAAGCGAACACAATAAAGGCCGCTTTGAAACACAAGCTTACGTTGCAGAGAATGCCCGCTTAGAGAGCATTCAAATTCGCATTAATATTGAAAACGTGATTAAGCGTGCGAATGACTCTATCATCCGTGGACAACCTGGTACTGCGATTCAATTATTACGTAAAGGCTTAGACGTACTGAGTACCAAAAACGATAACTATTCGAATCAAGCTCGTGAAAAACTGCAGCAGATGTATGACGAGTTGGAGAATAGACGTCAAGAAAAAAGTGCTACTGAGCTACAAGAGATCGAAGAAAAAGAGCGTAACAATGATATGGAAGCTCTCTTCGGTGAAAAGAAAAAATGGTAATATTCATTTTAACTATATGCCAATCAAACAAGGCTGCCTAGGCAGCCTTGTTTATTATTACAACTATGAATCAACAACAAACCTTTGAAACACTACTAGAACCTATTCATCAATTTTTACAATGCTCAACACCCGACGCTTGGATAGATGAAGCAAAAAAAACACAAAACCTTTCTAGGATTCTTCGTGACCACCTTTTATGTGAGCTAAAAGCGGCTCAGAGCGCGGTGTTTTTACTAAAACGTTACGTACTGACTGATGAAGGAAAAGAGCAAATCTCACAGCTAGTAAAGCCGTATGAAGAGTTTGCTTACAAAGGGATAGGTAACCTTGAATCATTAAAAGGAAAAACCAACTTATCGAAATCCATTCAGCCCAAAGCTGAATGTAGTTACGGCCAAGAGATGATTGATAAAATGGTGCTCCTTATCAAAGAAGAGCTGCATCATTTCTACCAAGTGTTAGAGATCATGGAGCAACAGGGCTTAGAATATCGCCCGATTACCGCTAGCCGTTACGCTAAAGGAATGATCAAACACGTACGTACTTTTGAGCCTGAAGCATTAATCGATAAACTCATTATAGGCGCATTTATTGAGGCCAGATCATGCGAACGTTTCGCCAAACTCGCTCCCCACTTAGAAGCGTCGATTCAAAAATTTTATATCTCTCTACTGCGTTCAGAGGCTCGCCATTATCAAGATTACCTAGCGCTTGCACAGCAGATATCAACGACTGATATTTCACACCGCGTTCAGCACTTCGCTCAAGTTGAAGCGGAACTGATCTCATCCAGCGATACCGAGTTTCGGTTTCATTCCGGCTCCCCTATATAAGAAAAGCCAGCGTCAAAGCTGGCTTTTTTACATTCGGAAAACGTTAAACGAGTGTCGCGTTGATGTCTGCCAATACCTCAGCTGGATTCGCAGCTTGAGTAATCGGACGACCAATCACAAGATAATCTGAACCAGCTTGAACCGCTTCATATGGCGTCATAATACGACGCTGGTCACCAGCATCAGAGCCTGCAGGGCGGATGCCTGGTGTCACTAATTTAAACTCTTGACCTAGGCTTTGCTTAAGCAACTGAGATTCTTGTGCAGAACATACCACACCGTCCAAACCTGCATTCTTGGTCAGGCTAGCTAAACGCATTACTTGCTCTTGTGGCTCGACATTCAAACCAATACCCGCCAAGTCACTTTGTTCCATGCTAGTCAACACTGTCACACCGATCAGCAATGGACGGTCTTTGCCATAAGGCTCAATTATTTCTCGTGATGCTGCCATCATACGCTCACCACCGCTCGCATGAACATTAACCATCCAAACACCCAGCTCAGCAGCCGCTTTAACCGCTTTGGAACAAGTATTTGGGATGTCATGGAACTTAAGGTCTAAGAAGACTGAAAAACCACGTTTGTGTAGCTCACGAACAAAATCAGGGCCAAAAAGGGTAAACATCTCTTTACCAACTTTTAAACGACAGCTAGATGGGTCAATTTTGCTGACGAATTCAAGCGCAGCCGCTTGATTATCATAATCCAGTGCTACGATCACTTTCTGGTCGTTCATTACTACTCCTAAATTTACAATCACCCGAAAAAATGCAGCCCAGAAGCTGCATTAAATAATCACTTTGCTATTCGCCGTCCAAACCTCGAATCGGTTTGATCGATCCCCACCCTTTACATGACGGACAATGCCAATACAAAGAATGGGTTGAAAACCCACATTTTCGACATCGGTAATGCGGCTTCACTTTTAACTGTTCACCAACCAACTTTTTCAACGTCGACAAGCTATCTTTCGCTCGTCCTTCTTCCGCCTCAGCCAGATGGTAATCAATAAGACGATAAAAACCTTTCATCGTTGGATTCTTCACTAATTGCCGTGTTAGCAATTCTTGTGCGGTACCCACACCTTCATGTTGAGCAACTAACTGCGCCAGCATAAGCTCGGCCGACACACCTGCTTTATTAGCAATACATTGACGCAGGAACTCCACCAACTCTTGTTCCTGACCTAAATGATAGTAACATTCAGCCAATGTTGGCAGTACTTCACCAATAAAATCGATATCCTGCTCAAGCACCATTTTCATGTAATGAATGGTCTGCTTGTAATCTTCGTTTTCAAGATAAGATTTACCTAGCGAAATACTCGCTCGAACACATTTAGAGTCTTCGTTTAAGGCTCGTTTAAATAACTGAATACTTTTACTATCACTACCGTTAGCTTTCTCTTGCATTGCTAACTCACATAAAAAATGAGCAATGCTATTTTTCATTCGCTTACGGCCCATTTTGACCAACGCATTCGCACACTCAATGGCTTTGTTCCACTCACGAGTTTGCTGGTAGATAGAAGTGAGCTGTTGCAGTGCCGACTCTCGATGATCAGGTTCGTCGACCAACTGTTCAAAGATTCTCTCAGCTCGGTCAAGTAAGCCAGATACCATGTAATCTTTAGCTAACTGTTGCAGCGCTAAGTTTTTTTGGTCAATAGTTAAGCCTGAGCGAGATATTAGATTTTGGTGAATACGAATAGCGCGGTCTACTTCGCCTCGGGAACGGAATAAATTACCCAAGGCTAAGTGAGTATCAATGGTTTCATTGTCAACTTGAAGAAGTTCGATAAAATGGTCAACCGCTTTGTCTGACTGATCAGACAGCAGCAAGTTTAAACCCGTAACATATTGACGAGAAATTTGATGAGATTGTTTCTGCTTGTCTTGCTGGGCACTACGATTACCCATGTACCAACCGTAAGCGGCGGCTATTGGCAATAACAAGAAGAGGATTTCTAACATCTAAAAAATAGCCTTATCCAATGTTCATTTTGCTTTCAGGCTGTTCTTGTTTAGCAGGGGTAACTTTTTGAAGTTGCTTGTTCAACTTACGGACTTTCATCTTTGCGCGCAGATGTAAACTGCCAAAGATAATCCATGCAATCACAAAACCTGCTACAAATACGGAACCGAGTAACGTTGAAAGATGAAACTCTCCCTGAGCAAGCAGATAGTTAAAGGTCACTACCTCTTGGTTTTGAGAGCCTAATGCTAACGCAATCAGAAACAGAGCAAGTACCACAACGATTTTTATAATTTTCATAGTCCATCACCTATCAACAAATCGGCCACCCTGATTATGCAGGAAAATCCCCTGACAAACCATGTCTATATGACATAAAAAAACGGCACACTCTATCAGCATGCCGTTTATTTGGACTCTCTAATCAGTTAGATACTAGCGTTAACTCGTTCACGTAGCTCTTTACCAGGTTTGAAATGAGGTACATGTTTACCTTCTAGTTCAACTTTCTCACCTGTCTTAGGATTACGACCAACGCGAGGCTCACGATAGTGCAAAGAGAAACTACCGAAACCACGAATTTCGATGCGATCTCCACTCTCTAGAGTGTTGGCCATATGCTCAAGAATATCTTTTACCGCATCTTCGATTTCTTTTGCCGACAGATGTGTTTGCTCAGCACAGAGCCTCTCGATCAATTCAGACTTAGTCATAATTTCCCTCATAGGTTTTCTTATCACTTACGACAACCCTAAGTGAACTCGATACACAATTTGTGCAAGGTTACTTGAGTATAGTAGTAATATCAATTCCAACAAACACTTACTTAGTATTGTAGAAAAGAATCTAACAAAATACCTAATAGTTTTTGTATGGATTTAGGCTTTATTTACTAAAAGGTTAGTTCAATTTGTAACAAATGAAAAAAAATGACCTTTGTGTGGTACTCAAAGTCACTAATTACTCTCGCTTCAGTACGTTAACTGATCGTTAGACAGTTTTTTGAGCAAAAAAAAGGAGCCTTGCGGCTCCTTCTTATTAGCGATTGCTATATAGCTATTATTCGCCTTTAGCAGCTTTGAAAGCGTCTGCCATTGCGTTACCGAAAGAAGCACCATCTTCTTGGTTGATAGAAGCCATAGCTTCTTGCTCTTCAGCTTCATCTTTAGCTTTGATAGATAGGTTGATTACGCGGTTCTTACGGTCTACACCAGTAAATTTCGCTTCAACGCTGTCACCAACGCTTAGGATTAGAGATGCATCTTCTACGCGATCACGAGCAACTTCAGAAGCACGGATGTAACCTTCTACACCTTCTTCTAGCTCGATAGTAGCGCCTTTAGCGTCAACTGCAGTAACAGTACCGTTAACTAGAGCACCTTTCTTGTTGTCAGCAACGTAAGCATTGAATGGGTCGTTTTCCATTTGCTTAACGCCTAGAGAGATACGCTCACGCTCTGCGTCTACTGCTAGAACAACTGCAGAGATCTCGTCACCTTTCTTGTACTCACGTACAGCTTCTTCACCTGGAACGTTCCAAGAGATGTCAGAAAGGTGAACTAGACCGTCGATGCCGCCGTCAAGACCGATGAAGATACCGAAGTCAGTGATTGACTTGATCTTACCAGTAACTTTATCGCCTTTAGCTTGCGCTTCAGCGAATGACTGCCATGGGTTAGCTTTACACTGTTTCAGACCTAGAGAGATACGACGACGCTCTTCGTCGATATCAAGAACCATAACCTCAACTTCGTCGCCAACATTAACAACTTTAGATGGGTGGATGTTCTTGTTAGTCCAATCCATTTCAGAAACGTGTACTAGACCTTCAACGCCTTCTTCGATTTCAACGAAGCAGCCGTAGTCAGTTAGGTTAGTTACGCGACCAGTTAGTTTGTGACCTTCTGGGTAACGCTTAGCGATTGCTACCCATGGATCTTCGCCTAGTTGCTTAAGACCTAGTGATACGCGAGTACGGTCACGGTCGAACTTAAGAACTTTAACTAGGATTTCGTCACCAACGTTAACGATTTCTGATGGGTGCTTAACGCGTTTCCAAGCCATATCTGTGATATGTAGAAGACCGTCAACACCACCAAGATCAACGAATGCACCGTAGTCAGTAAGGTTCTTAACGATACCTTTAACTTCAGTACCTTCTTGTAGAGTTTCAAGAAGTTCGTCACGCTCAACGCTGCTTTCTGATTCGATAACAGCACGACGAGAAACAACAACGTTGTTACGTTTCTGGTCTAGCTTGATAACTTTGAACTCTAGCTCTTTGTTTTCTAGGTGAGCAGTGTCACGGATAGGACGTACGTCTACTAGAGAGCCTGGAAGGAATGCACGGATACCGTTTAGTTCAACAGTGAAACCGCCTTTAACTTTACCGTTGATGATACCAACAACAGTTTCAGCTTCTTCGTATGCTTTCTCAAGAACGATCCATGATTCGTGACGCTTAGCTTTCTCACGAGAAAGTTGAGTTTCACCGAAACCGTCTTCAACAGCGTCTAGAGCAACATCTACTTCAGAACCAACTTCAACTTCAAGTTCGCCAGCAGCGTTCTTGAACTGTTCAGCAGGGATAGCAGACTCAGACTTAAGGCCAGCATCTACAAGAACGTAACCGTTCTCGATAGCTACTACAGTACCTTTAACGATACTACCTTGTTGGAACTCAGTTTCATTTAGGAACTCTTCAAAGAGTTGAGCAAAAGATTCAGTCATTTATTTAATCTTCAATAATTAAACGTCCACGGGCATCCTACCGCGTGGGGGTTATTAAATTCGCCGGTCATCATCCTTGCAACCAACGCTCTTAGCTGACGTGGTTTATTCCGCCAACTTCGATTCGATATATTGTAGTGCTCTTTCTACGACTTCGTCGATAGACATTTCTGTCGAATCCAGCACTAGCGCATCCTCTGCAGGGCGTAATGGAGCCACTGGGCGGTTACGATCTCGGTCGTCACGCTCTTGGATTTCGCTTAAAAGGGCGTCAAATTTAACATCAAGCCCCTTCAGTTGCAACTGCTTGAAGCGTCTACGAGCTCTTTCTTCTGCACTGGCATCTAAGAAAATCTTTGCTTCGGCAGTTGGGAAGACAACGGTACCCATATCTCTACCGTCAGCCACTAAACCGTTACCTTCAGCAAACGCTCGCTGTCTGCGCAGTAACGCTTCACGAACTCGTGGCAAAGCAGCAACTTTTGACGCTGCCATACCGGTTTGCTCTTTACGTAATTCCTTAGAAACGTCTTCGCCTTCTAAGATAACTTTTACCAGATCACCTTCAGCAATAAATTGCACGTCTAAGTGCATCGCCATTGGAACTAACGCTTCTTCTGACTCTAGGTCTACACCATGGTGAATCGCCGCTAAAGCTAATACACGATAGATCGCGCCTGAGTCTAAGAGATGAAAACCGAGTTTATTTGCCAGTAGCATGCAAAGTGTACCTTTACCTGCTCCACTTGGACCATCTACGGTAATCACCGGTGTTTGTGAGGGCATGTTTTACTCCACTTATTTTTATTCGCAGATAAGATTATCTGCGCTTCACCGGCGGCAAATTATAGAGGTATTAAGACAAAGGTTCTAGGAAGGATTTAGACTTTTACAAAAAAGCCCGGGTTAAACCCGAGCTCGAATTCGCGACGAAGATAATCAAAGTAGAATACGAGAAGCGTTGTTACTTACTGTCGCTGAACCAATACCTTTAACTTTGGTAAGATCTTCCTTGGTTTCAAAAGCACCATGCTGTTGGCGGTATTCTACAATCGCTTGCGCTTTTTTAATGCCGATACCTTTTAACAGTGTGGATATTTCTTCAGCGGACGCTGTGTTTACGTTTACTGTAATTGCAACACCTGCTTCTTGAGCGGAAGCTTGTTCACTTTCTTCAGCAAACAGGGGCGCAGCAGGCAACGAGCAAGCAAGTACAATCGCCAAAAACCACGTTTTAATAGACATGTCATTCTCCAATTGATTACACAAGAAATAACATACTAAAGCGTGCTTGAGCTTCGCTAACTTTCATTTTAAATAAATAAAATGGGCTGCAATCGCAGCCCATTTCGTTAAACATATCAATTACATAATTATACTGTTATTGACTCACAGCGTAATACTCAATGTCTGTATTCTGTCTTAGGACAGAAATAACACCTTGTTGATCTTGTTGAACACCCATTCGAGTCAACTGAGCACCTATTTGGTTCTGGAATTGAGGCTCAATTTTCGCTTCAACTTTACTCAGCTCAACAATCACGATGTTGCCGTCCAAATCTTTCGCTTGACCATAAACCACATCACCTTGCTTAGGTTTTGGCATAGCAAAAACGGTTTGCGCAAGTGCTGAACCACGATCGACAGACTCCAGCTCACCAAAAGATAAATCGTTTTCAGCTAATAGTGACTTGTCACCCTTTTTCAGCGCTGAAATTAGCTCTTCACCAAGCTCTAAAGCTTGCTGTTCGCCTTTTACTTGAGAGAGATGAGCAACCACTTGTGGTTTAACTTCTTCGAGCGGAAGAGCCATTTCAGGACGAGATTCTTCGACACGTACAACAATCACATGCTCTGGTGCAATTTCGATCACTTCTGAGTTCAAACCATCTTCCATCACTTCAGGAGAAAGAATTGCTTGTTGAACATCACTGTTGGTCAGTACTTCAGGTGCATCCTGTACAGAAATGAAATCTGTGGTTATCACTTTGGCAGAAATCGCTTTCGCGGCATCATCCAATGAATCAGGATACTCGAATGCAACCTTTTCTAACTCAGTCTGTAGCTCATAAAACTTATCTATTGCTTTTTGATTAGCAAGTTCAGCCTTAATCTCGCCAGACACTTCTTCGAAAGACTTAGCTACTGGGGCTTTTAATCCATCTAGCTTGATGATGTGGTAACCAAAGTCTGATTTAACTAAACCCGTCACGTCCCCCACTTTAGCAAGGGCAAATGCGGCTTCTTCAAATGCAGGATCCATCGTGTCACGCTCAATCCAACCTAATGAACCGCCAGCATCAGCACTGCCGATATCTTCAGATTTTTCTTCTGCCAGAGTCGCAAAATCCGCGCCCGCGTTAAGCTCATCGAGAATCGATTGCGCTTTGGCTTCATCATCGCCTTGAACCAAAATGTGGCTCACTTCACGCTGTTCAGAAGTTGAATAGTGATCCAAATGCTCTTGATAGTACTGCTGCACTTCTTCATCGCTAATCGTCACTTGATCAGCCAACTGCTGCGCTGAAAGTTCGATGTAAGAAACTTTTGCTTGTTCTGGACGAGTGTAGCGCTCGGTATTCTGTGTGTAGTACTGCTCAATCTCTTCATCAGTTGGCGACGCTTTGTTAGCAAACTCTTCAACAGACAACGTGATGGTACGAATATCACGAGTTTGAGCAATTAACGCATTTTGAGCATCGATTTCACCTTGAAGGGTAAACTCACTTGCCTGTAGTGCTGAAGTCAATTGGCTACGCAGCAAATCACGGCGAATATACTCTGCAAATGACTCAGCATTAAAGCCAGCACGACGCAAAGCCATTTGATAAATTTCTTGGTCAAATTTGCCTTCAGATTGGAACTGAGGCATTTCTAGAATGAGTTGGCGTACTTGCTCATCGCTAATACGTAAACCTAAAGAATCTGCATGTTGCTCAATGAGGACATCATTGATCATACGATCTAATACAGAGCGACGGAAAGAAGCCACGTAGGCTGGATCTGCAAGTAGGTTAGAGAAATAGTCACCCATTTGAGATTGCATACGGTTTCTTTCATTTTGGTAAGCTTGCTCAAACTGGCCTCTGCCAATTTCTGTATTGCCAACCTTAGCTGCTGCATTGTTGCTACCACTCACTAAGTAGCTACCGACACCTGCGAAGATAAAAGAAAGGATGATGAGTCCTAGGATAATTTTTACCGCGATGCTATTAACGCCCTCGCGTAATCGATCCATCATAGTGTTACTGCTCTCCGGATTAAAAGTGATACCAATGCAATGCGCCAAGTTATTTGGAATTAACTAATGCTGGGATTGGTATTACGTACTTCAGCCAAAATTGAATAGCGCGATAATATCAGAAAAAGAAATGCGCATCAGTAGGATGCGCATAATTTAAAAAGGTTCGAATAAATTTTGCAAACTAACTGCAAAAAATCATTCTAAAATTAGTTACAAGCGTCTTTAAGTGCTTTACCAGCTTTGAATGCTGGAACTTTTGCTTCAGCGATTTGGATCTCTTCGCCAGTTTTTGGGTTACGACCAGTGCGAGCTGCACGAGTGCGAACCTGGAAAGTACCAAAGCCAACTAGAGCTACTTGGTCGCCTGACTGAAGCGTATCACTAACTGCTTCGATAAATGCGTCAAGAGCACGACCCGCTGAAGCTTTTGAGAGATCAGCGTTAGCTGCAATTTTTTCTACTAATTGTGTTTTATTCACTGTGATTCCCCTTTGGTCGCCAATTTATTATTTTGTTCGGCGCCTATTCGTTCCATTAATGTTTTAAAGATAACCTAAAGCCTTGTTACAACTGGGCTGAAAGCTATAGTTGATAACGGTAGCCTCCAAAAAAAACGCTGACAAGCCCTTTTTAGGCTAATCAGCGTAATCTTTTACTTATTTTTGCTACACATCACTCTTTTTCAGCTTCAAATGCCACACCTGTCGGGTCATTTTCCAGTGCGACCTTTAAAACCTCGTCGATCCAACGTACTGGAATCACCTCAAGATCAGCAATGACATTATCTGGAATCTCTTCCAAATCACGCTCATTATCCTTCGGAATCAGCGCAGTTTTAATACCACCACGGTGAGCAGCAAGTAGTTTTTCTTTCAAACCACCAATCGGTAATACTTCACCACGAAGAGTAATTTCACCGGTCATAGCAACATCCGCTCTTACAGGGTTACCCGTTAAAGATGACACTAGCGCTGTACACATAGCTGTACCTGCACTTGGTCCATCTTTCGGTGTTGCTCCTTCTGGTACGTGAACGTGAATATCACGCTTTTCATAAAAATCAGAGTTAATACCCAATTTTTCTGCACGAGAACGTACTACAGTCATCGCCGCCTGAATTGACTCCTGCATCACTTCACCCAATGAGCCGGTTTGGGTTAGTTTACCCTTACCTGGCATCGACTGAGCTTCAATCGTGAGCAGGTCACCGCCAACTTCAGTCCATGCAAGACCAGTCACCTGACCAATGCGGTTATGCTCGTCCGCTTTACCGTAGTCGAAGCGTTGTACGCCAAGGTATTCTTTCAGGTTATCCTGACTAACCGTCACATGTTTAACGTCTTTGTTAAGCAGGATATTTTTCACCGCTTTACGACAGATCTTCGAAATCTCACGCTCTAAGTTACGTACACCCGCTTCACGCGTGTAATAACGAATCACGCCAATAATTGCTGAATCTTCAATCGTAATTTCAGCAGGTTTCAAACCATTACGTTCAATCTGTTTATCCACTAAGTGACGCTTAGCGATGTTCAGCTTTTCATCTTCTGTGTAACCAGACAAACGAATCACTTCCATACGGTCAAGTAGCGGGCCAGGGATATTCATTGAGTTAGACGTTGCAACGAACATAACATCAGACAAATCGTAATCCACTTCTAAATAATGGTCGTTGAATGAGTTGTTCTGCTCAGGATCTAACACTTCTAACAATGCTGAAGCTGGGTCGCCACGCATATCAGAGGCCATCTTATCGATTTCATCTAATAGGAATAGCGGGTTTTTAACGCCAACTTTCGACATTTTTTGAATCAACTTACCCGGTAAAGAACCGATGTAAGTCCGACGGTGACCACGAATTTCCGCTTCGTCACGAACACCACCCAAAGCCATCCGCGTGTACTTACGGCCTGTTGCTGCAGCGATAGAGCGCCCCAAAGATGTTTTACCCACGCCAGGAGGACCGACAAGACAAAGAATCGGACCTTTGAGTTTGCTGATACGGCTTTGAACTGCCAAGTATTCCAGAATGCGTTCTTTTACACGTTCAAGACCGTAGTGATCTGCGTTTAAAATTTCTTCCGCTTTGGCTAAATTACGTTTTACTTTAGAGCGTTTCGCCCAAGGAACATTGATCATCCAATCAATGTAGCTACGTACAACGGTTGCCTCTGCTGACATTGGCGACATCATTTTAAGCTTTTGCAGCTCTTGTTCTGTCTTTTCACGAGCTTCAGCTGGCATCTTAGATTCATCGATCTTCTGTTTCAGAACTTCGAACTCATCGACGCCATCTTCAGTTTCGCCCAGCTCTTTCTGAATGGCTTTCATTTGCTCATTCAGATAGTACTCGCGCTGAGATTTTTCCATCTGCTTTTTAACACGGGTACGAATACGTTTTTCAACCTGAAGCAGATCGATTTCTGATTCCATTTGCCCCATTAAAAACTCTAGACGTTCAGCCACATCTAAAATTTCCAGCACTTGCTGCTTATCGACTAACTTAAGAGGCATATGTGCTGCGATAGTATCTGCCAAACGCGCAGCTTCATCGATACCATTTAGAGAAGTCAGTACTTCTGGTGGAATCTTTTTATTAAGCTTAATAAAGCCTTCGAACTGGTTGATCGCACTGCGAACAATGACTTCTTGCTCTTTATCATCCAGCTCTGGTGTAACTAAGAACTCAGCACTTGCAGAAAAGAACTCGCCTTCATGAAATTCGCTGATTTTTGCACGCTGCTGACCTTCAACCAGCACTTTTACTGTGCCATCTGGAAGCTTGAGCAATTGCAGAATTGTTGCAACCGTACCGACTTCAAACAGGTCAGAAATGGTAGGTTCGTCTGTTTCGGCCTGCTTTTGTGCAACCAAAAGAACTTGTTTGTTGTTATCCATTGCAGCTTCTAGACACTGAATAGATTTTTCACGACCAACAAACAGAGGGATCACCATATGTGGATACACTACCACGTCACGCAGGGGTAGTACGGGGATCTCTATACGCTCGGAACGCTCCAAGTTCATATTATTCTCTCTTCCGCTTTGATATATATCGAGTATATGGGGGCTAACTAACTGGATTCAATAACAGAATAAAAAAAAGGAGGTAATCATTACCTCCTTTGCTTATTTCTTGTGTGAATTACTCTTTATTACTCAGCGCCCGCCGCTTGGCTCTCGCTACCAGAGTAAATCATTAATGGTTCTGACTCGCCGTTAATCACCGACTCATCAATCACCACTTTTTCAACATCAGACATTGAAGGCAGTTCGTACATCGTTTCAAGTAGAACACTTTCAAGAATCGAACGTAGACCACGAGCACCTGTCTTACGAGCCATTGCTTTAGCAGCAATCGCACGAAGTGCGTCTTCACGGAACTCTAAATCCACTTCTTCCAACTCGAATAACGCTGCATACTGTTTCGTCAACGCGTTCTTAGGCTCGCAAAGAATCTGAATCAGAGCTTCTTCATCCAGTTCAGTCAGTGTTGCTGTTACAGGTAAACGACCAATGAATTCTGGAATCAAACCATATTTCACTAGATCTTCTGGCTCTACCTGAGTGAACAACTCACCCACTGTTCTGTTTTCATCTTTAGAGCGAACTTCTGCGCCAAAACCGATACCAGTACCGGTTGCTACTCGTTGTTCGATCACTTTATCTAAGCCAGCAAAAGCACCACCACAGATAAATAGAATCTTAGAAGTATCAACCTGTAAGAACTCTTGCTGAGGGTGCTTACGACCACCTTGAGGTGGAACAGAAGCGACCGTACCTTCAACCAGTTTCAATAGTGCTTGCTGAACGCCTTCACCTGAAACGTCTCGAGTGATAGAAGGGTTTTCCGCTTTACGAGAAATCTTATCGATTTCATCGATATACACGATACCGCGTTCCGCTTTTGCTACGTCGTAATCACACTTCTGAAGCAATTTTTGAATGATGTTTTCAACATCTTCACCGACATAACCGGCTTCGGTTAATGTGGTTGCATCAGCCATTGTGAATGGTACGTCTAGGAAACGAGCAAGCGTTTCAGCCAGTAGGGTTTTACCACTACCTGTAGGACCAATAAGCAAAATATTACTTTTACCGAGTTCTACGCCATCACTTGTCGTATCGCCATTACGTAAACGCTTGTAGTGGTTATATACTGCAACCGCTAGCACTTTCTTAGCGTGTTCTTGGCCAATTACATAGTCGTCAAGGTGTTCACGAATTTCCCGAGGCGCAGGCAGTGCTGACGACTCTTTCTTTGGTAACACATCTTTAATCTCTTCACGAATAATGTCGTTACATAAATCAACACATTCATCACAGATATACACAGAAGGACCTGCAATTAGCTTGCGAACTTCGTGCTGGCTTTTGCCACAGAAAGAGCAGTACAGCAGTTTACTACTACCACCCTCTTTGCTTTTATCTGTCATTCGCTAACCTCTTAGCCTTACTCTTTATGGTTTGAGTGTATAACAATTTCAATTAAATTGCGCACTCAATTCTTGGAACTGTTACTCACCTCGGTGAGTCAACACTGAGTCCACCAAACCGTATTCTACCGCCTGATCTGCTGACATAAAGTTGTCACGGTCAGTATCGCGCTCAATCACTTCCAATGGTTGGCCAGTGTGTTCTGCCAATAAGCGATTCAATTTACTCTTAATCGTTAAGATTTCTTGAGCATGAATTTGAATGTCTGAAGCCTGACCTTGGAAACCACCTAGTGGTTGGTGAATCATAACGCGCGAGTTAGGAAGGACGTAACGTTTACCTGGCGCGCCACCAGCGAGTAAGAATGCACCCATAGAACAAGCTTGACCCATACAAACTGTACTCACGTTGGGTTTGATAAACTGCATTGTGTCATAAATAGACATACCCGCAGTCACACTACCACCTGGAGAGTTAATGTAGAGGAAAATATCTTTGTCTGGGTTTTCAGATTCCAAGAATAGCAGTTGAGCCACGACAAGGTTTGCCATGTGGTCTTCTACCTGGCCCGTTAAGAAAATAACTCGTTCTTTTAAAAGACGTGAATAGATATCGTATGAACGTTCGCCACGGGAAGTTTGTTCAACTACCATGGGTACTAGAGCGTCCATAATCGGCGACATTGCGTTTTTTTCTTGGTAGCTCATAAAGTCTTATATCCCTAAAAATAAATGGCCCGGATGATTAATATCATACGGACCATTGTTAGCAGAATAGTTGACGTGAAGTCAACCTTCTACGCTATAGATTGCCTATTAAGCAGCAACTTGAGGGTTCATTAGCTCGTTAAAGCTGATTGCTTTCTCAGTCACAGTTGCTTTAGCAATGATCGCGTCAATCGCTTGTTCTTCTAGAGCTACGTTGCGCATGTTGTTCATCATTTGCTCGTTTTGCTCGTAGTAAGAGATAACCTCTGTTGGATCTTCGTAAGCTGTAGCCATCTCTTCGATAAGTGCTTTCACTTTTTCATCGTCAGCTTTTAGCTCTTCTGCCTTGATAACTTCGCCAAGAAGTAAACCAACAACAACGCGACGTTTAGCTTGCTCTTCGAACATTTCACGTGGAAGTTGTTGTGCAGCCTCTACGTTACCACCGAAGCGTTGAGCAGCTTGCTCACGTAGTACACCGATTTCTTGGTCGATAAGTGCAGCAGGAACGTCGATTGCGTTCTCTTTCACAAGACCTTCAATCGCTTGCTCTTTGATGCGTGCTTTGATTGCTTGCTTAAGTTCGCGCTCCATGTTCTTACGAACTTCAGCTTTAAGCGCGTCAACACCACCTTCAACAACACCAAACTTAGCAACGAACTCGTCGTTTAGTTCTGGTAGTTCTTGAGCTTCAACTTTGTTCACTTTGATTGCGAATTTAGCCGCTTTACCTTTTAGGTTTTCAGCGTGGTAATCTTCTGGGAAGTTTACGTCGATTTCGAATTCCATACCTTTAGTTTTGCCAACGATACCGTCTTCAAAACCAGGAATCATGCGACCAGCGCCCATTTCTAGAGGGAAGTTTTCAGCTTTACCGCCTTCAAATTCTTCACCGTCGATAGAACCAACGAAATCGATAGTTACACGCTTACCTGCTTCAGCAGCTTCTTCTACTTCAGACCAAGTAGCTTGTTGCTTGCGAAGCGTTTCTAGCATTTCTTCAACGTCAGAATCTTGAACTTCTGCTGCAGGTTTTTCTACAGTGATGTTTTCAAGACCTTTCAGTTCAACCTCAGGGTAAACTTCGAAAGTTGCTGTGAATACTAGGTCAGCGCCTTCTTTAGCTTCAACTGGTGCGAAAGTTGGAGCGCCAGCTGGGTTGATTTTCTCTTTTACGATTGCTTCGATGAAGTGGCGTTGCATAACTTCACCAAGAATGTCTTGACGTACTGCTTTGCCGTACATTTGAGCAACCATTTTCATTGGAACTTTGCCTTTACGGAAACCATCGAAACGACGATTTTTCGCGATGTTGCGTAGTTCAGCTGTCACTGCATCTTCGATGTTTGCAGCAGGAACAGTAATATTCAAACGGCGCTCTAGGCCTTCTAACGTTTCAACAGTAACTTGCATTGTATTTAAACCTCAAAACTGGCTCAGTATTCCTGAGCATCATGACCCAACATCTCTGTTTGGTGTCATCCTTATCTTGTGCTCTAAAGAACACTTAAATGTAATTGATGAGCATCGGTACTATCAGTTAAATCACCTAAATACCGAACTAATGAGTGACATCTTTGGTCGATTTGCGCCGAATAAAGGTATCTCTGATTAGCCTCAGGACAAAAAATTAGACGCGATATACTACCGATCTCAGCTTTGGCTGTCGAGCGAATACCCCGCAAGAAAAAGCCAATGTCCTAAAAACTCACTTAACTCGAACAAAAGTTAACCTATTGAGGTCAATTGCTCGTTAAAAAAACCATCAAAACGATCTTTTGATGGCTCAGAAATGGGGACAATATAGGCTTTTTCAAGAGAATCGAGGGATTTTTTTCCACAAATAACTAAAAAGAGATCTGGCTCTTGTTTTGTCTCCCATATTCACGATGTTTTTAAGCAACCCACTCTCACTTCCCAGTATCATACCGTCATAAAAGGAGAAGGAATAAATCAATGACAAGGATGCTGTCTGTTCGCCAACTCTCAATATTGTTTTTCGTTATATATGTCACGATAGCCACAATGGGTGCCCATCTCGTTTGGCAATATAGCTATCAATCGCTGTTGAATGAACAGCAATCAGAGCTTGAACGTTTCTCTAGCCATGTATCAGCAAAACTGGATAAATATGCCCACATACCTCGATTACTATCTAAAGATAGAGAATTGGTTGATGCTTTAAACCAGCCAGAAAACAGTGCGCAGATAGAATTGACCAACCGCTATTTGCAGCAAGTCAATGATGTCATTCAAGCGGCGGATACCTATTTGCTAGACGGTTTCGGCAATACTATTGCTTCCAGCAACTGGGATCTGGACCGTTCGTTTATCGGCAGAAACTTCGCCTGGCGCCCTTACTTTAAAAAAGCAATCGAAGGATACAGTAGCCAATATTTCGCTCTTGGCTCAACCTCTGGACAACGTGGATATTACTACTCTTACCCTGTTATTTATGCGGCTGAGGTATTGGGCGTGGTTGTAGTGAAAATGGATCTCTCCTCCATCGAAGAGCATTGGCAAAGTCGAAACAGCTATTTTGTTGCCACTGACAGCAACAATGTTGTTTTTATGTCGAGTAAAATCGATTGGCTATTTCACAGCGTCAGTGATCTTACTGAACCTGTACGCCAATCTGTTCAGAATACCAGACAGTATCTCGACAGCAGTATTCCCTCTCTTGGCTTTCAAGGCGATTTTGATGCTCGCGAGAGTGAATGGGGCAAACCCACGCAAGGCTGGATTAGTGACGATTATATTGTCTCCACTCGTAACTTAGAGAATGTGGCATTAAATATCCGAGTTCTATCACCCAAGATAAAAGTATTCTGGGATACCTTCGGCTCCTTGCTCATCCTAACGATGGTGTTTGCCATTATCTATCTTGCGTTTTTACTCTTGCACCACCGCCAAATTCGTCAGCGGCAAATAGAACGATTACAAGCTGAAGCTAAACAAAAGCTGGAATTTCTTGTAATGGAAAGGACGTCAAAGCTGCACGTAGAAATCGATGAAAGAATTAAAACAGAAAACGTATTACGCCAAACTCAAAATGAACTCATCCAAGCGGCAAAATTAGCCGTACTTGGACAGATGTCTGCCAGTATCAGCCATGAGCTCAACAACCCATTAGCCGCAATAAGAAGCTTTGCCGATAACGGTCGTCGTTTCCTTGCCAATGGGAAGCCAGAACGTACCGATGAAAATTTAGAGCGAATTTCAAACCTGACCGTGCGTATGGCCAAAATCAGTGAACAACTCAAATCTTTTGCTCGTAAATCTGAAACAGACGAACATGTTGATACTCAGTTACTACCACTAATTATCAACGCTAAAGAATTAATGCAACCCCAGTTTAAATCCAACTATATTGAGCTTGAACTCCATGCTCCAGATACACCAGTTCGTAGTAATATCAACCCAATTCAACTGGAGCAAGTCATCATCAACCTACTGACCAATGCAATGCAAGCGGTGGAAAATTCAGATACAAAAAAAATCTGTATTCGCTTAGAACCTCATCAAGACAACATTCATATCCATGTTGATGACAGTGGTTGTGGATTAAACATAGAGCAAATGAAAAACTTATTTGAACCCTTCTTTACCACCAAAAAAAATGGACTAGGTCTGGGTTTATCTATCTCTCAGCAGATTATGCACAGTATGAGTGGTGATCTTACTGCTAGCTCATCGCCACTAGGCGGCGCTAGATTTACCATTACTTTGAATCCAGCCGACACAAATTCAGAATAATAAAAAAATAGGAAAATTGTATGTGTGATGTATTTTTTATTGACGATGAATCCGACATTCGAATCGCTCTCGAGCAAAGCTTTGAACTAGCTGAAATTGAAGCTCGATTTTTCTCTAGTGCAGAAGATGCACTCATTGCTATCAAACAAGATGGGTTACCCATGGTGTTGGTCACCGATATTTGTCTGCCTGGGTTGACCGGACAAAACTTACTATCATCGATTCATCATCAGGACCCGGATGTGCCCGTGATCCTCATTACAGGTCATGGTGATATTTCAATGGCGGTACAAGCAATGCACGATGGTGCATACGATTTTATTGAAAAGCCTTTTGCTCCTGAACGATTAATTGAAACAGTTAACCGAGCTATTGAAAGAAGAAAACTGACGTTAGAAAACCAACAATTAAAACGCAGCCTCAAAGCCAGCCAAACGTTAGGGCCAAGAATCATAGGTGAAACAGACAGCATTATTGCATTGAGAGATACCATCAGCCATGTCGCGGATACCGATGCGGATATTTTGTTGTTTGGAGAAACAGGCACGGGTAAAGAACTCGTAGCCCGCTCATTACACGAGCAAAGTTCTCGAAGAGAGCAAAATTTTGTTGCAGTTAACTGTGGCGCTGTACCGGAAAACTTGATCGAAAGTGAATTGTACGGTCACGAAAAAGGCGCGTTCACAGGTGCTGATAGTAAAAGGGTAGGTAAATTTGAACATGCACAAGGTGGCACTCTCTTTCTCGATGAAATCGAATCTATGCCGATGCAGGCTCAAATACGCTTACTGAGAGTACTGCAAGAGAGAGTGATTGAACGCGTGGGCTCCAACGAACTCATTCCTCTAGATATTCGTGTCATTGCAGCCACCAAAGTCGATTTAAAAAAAGCGGCTCAAGAAGGGACTTTCCGTCAGGATCTTTATTACCGACTCAACATTGTCACGCTGGATATTCCACCGCTTCGTGAGCGTCGCGAAGACATCCCTGCCCTATTTCACCACTTCCTGCTTGTGGCAGCAGCACGTTATGGTAAAGCAGCCACGGCACTTCCTCCTAAAACGCTGCAAGCGCTGATGAGTCATGATTGGCCCGGTAACGTACGCGAGTTGCGCAATGCCGCTGAGCGCTACGTATTACTCGGTAAACTCTCTCAACTGGGTGAAGCTGATACGCCAGAGCACGTGCCAACCAGCTTGTCGGACAAAGTCGCTGAGTATGAAAAAACCATCATTGAACAGACGTTACTAGAATGCTCAGGGAGCATTAAAGAAACCATGGAACGGCTCAATATTCCACGCAAAACACTTTACGACAAAATGCAAAAGCACAATATCGACAAAGATAATTACAAAGCATAAAAAGCCTAAGACGAAAGGGACTTTGTCAACAAATTCAGCCCAGCAATGCTGGGCTGAGTTCTAAGGAATAAGCGGTAATAACTAACGGGTGATAATTTCGGGTCCCATAAGCAGTGTTGGTAACCATGTCGATACGGCTGGTACATAAGTGACGATAATTAGGAACAAGAACATAATCGCCACCCACGGTAGTGCCGCTTTCACTACATTCATCATTGACATTTTCGCGACACCTGCGGTTACAAACAGGTTAAGTCCCACTGGTGGCGTTATCATACCAATTTCCATGTTCACCACCATCATGATACCTAGGTGAATTGGGTCAATACCAAGTTGAATGGCTATCGGGAACACCAAGGGAGCAACGATAATCAATAGACCTGATGGTTCCATAAACTGACCACCAATCAGTAGCAGAACGTTAACCACAATTAAGAAGGTAATCGGTCCTAAACCTGCAGACAACATTGATTCAGTGATCATTTGCGGAATACGCTCTTCAGTAAGAACGTGCTTCAAGATCAACGCGTTGGCAATGATAAACAACAGCATGATCGTCAGCTTACCCGCTTCGTATAGCGTATTCTTGGTATCCTTATGCACTAACGTTTCTAGCACTTTAACTACAACAGGCTTAGTATTACTCTTGTCCGCAAACGGGCCCATATCACGATAGATAAAGTTTGCCAGAAAGAAAGAGTAAACCGCAGCTACCGCTGCCGCTTCGGTTGGTGTGAAGATACCACCATAGATACCACCAAGAATGATGACAACCAGTAGCAGTCCCCAACTTGCATCTTTAGCAGCGGCAAACGCCTCTCCCCAACCGACAAATGGCTGTTTCGGAAGATTTTTGATTCTCGCAGCAATGTAAATTGCAACCATCAGCATCAGACCTGCGAGTAGTCCTGGAATAACACCACCCAAGAACATTCGACCTACAGATACATCCGTTGCCGCTGAGTAAACCACCATTACGATAGACGGTGGAATCAAAATGCCTAATGTACCTGCGTTACAAATAACGCCGGCCGCAAACTCTTTTGAATAGCCGTTTTTAACCATACCGGCGATAACGATACTACCGATAGCAACAACGGTTGCAGGTGATGAACCAGAAAGCGCAGCGAACATCATACAGGCAACAACTGACGCCATCGCTAAACCGCCACGGAACCAGCCGACCATCGCAATCGCAAAGCGAATAATACGTTTCGCTACACCACCAGTAGACATAAAGCTAGATGCGAGAATAAAGAACGGAATTGCCAGTAAGGTATAGTGGCCTTCAAAAGCATTGAAAAGAGTTTGTGCTACTGAAGCAAGAGAAGCCTCTGAATGCCACATCAAGAACAGAATACTCGATAAGCCCAACGATACAGCGATAGGCACACCGACCAGCATAAAGCCGATAACGAGTACGAATAACAGTAAAATATCCATGATTTACTGCTCCTTGTTTTTATTATGAGTTGTCATGGTTTCTTCCACATCCGCCATATCAGCTTTTAATGCTTCAAGATCTTCTTCGGCCTCGTGACCAGAAATCATACGGTCCAACTTACCGGTCAAAATTTGGTAAGCAATTTGTAGGAAACGGAAAGTCAGCATCGCCATCCCGATAGGAAGCGCTGCATAAGGAATAAAACGAGGAAGTTTCTCGTATCGTTCGCCTTCATTGAGCCAATCAGCTAAAAACTGAAACATTTCCGGCATTGGAATATCATCCGTTTCGTACCATGCACGCTCAGTGGCAAACGGATACCAGTAGTTCCATGAACCGATTAAAAGTAGTATTGAAAAAGTTAAACAGCACGCAACGGCAATTAACGCATAGATTTTTCGTCCGCCTTCTGGTGCCAAGTTGATCACCACATCCACACCAATGTGGAAGTGTTTTTTCACCCCGTAAGACGCCCCAACTAACACCATCCATGCAAACATAAATACAGTAAGCTCGAGAGCCCAAAGAATGTTATCGTTGAATACATAGCGCATGATGACGTTGATGAACGTAAGCAGTGTCATCGCCCCTAAGAAGAACGCAATCAATGTCTCTTCGGCTTTGTCAGTAACTTGACCGACTTTTGCAAAAAATGACTGTTCCATAAGATACTTAGCTCTTTTGTAATCGTTATTTTTGTAAAAAGCCCCCACCCACCAGGAGCGGGGGGCAAACATCATTACTGCTTGTTCGAAGCTAGGGCAGCATCGATCAAGTCGCTACCAATATCTTTCTCAAACTTCTTCCATACAGGCTTAAGTGCATCAACCCATTGCTGACGCTGCTCAGCCGTCAGTTCACGCACCTCACCACCCGCTTCAATCACGTACTGCTTGTTCTGTTGCTCAACCTTATTAGATTCAGCGTTACGAGTTGCGGTCACTTCAGCCAAAATCGTTGCCAATTGGTCACGG
The DNA here is from genome assembly GCA_048259585.1 of Vibrio sp. Classification (GTDB taxonomy): domain Bacteria; phylum Pseudomonadota; class Gammaproteobacteria; order Enterobacterales; family Vibrionaceae; genus Vibrio. The sequence continues at coordinate 189,477 of JBLXHN010000007.1, forward strand.
ATATCTGTTGGCAGGCCATCCCACCACTTGGTTGATGTCACAACTAGGTAGTCAAGAATACCGTGGTTTGTTTCAGTGGTACCGTCTTGTACTTCGAAGAACTTCTTACCGTAGATGTTTGACCAAGTGTTTTCCTGGCCGTCGATAACTTTGGTTTGTAGACCACCGTATACTTCAGCAAAAGACATTTTCTGCGGGTTCGCATCTAGCTGCTCAAACTGAGCAACGAGTACGTCAGAGGCTTGTACGCGGAACTTAAGACCTTTTGCATCGGAAGGAAGGACAATCGGCTTGTTGGCTGAGATTTGCTTCATACCGTTGTGCCAGAACTCCAGACCTTTAACACCACGACGGTTCATTGCATTCTTAAGCTTTTCACCCGCTTCTGAATTTTGGAAACGGTCAACAGCATCTACATCATCAAAAAGGAAAGGAAGGTCGAAAAGGCGGAACTTTTTGGTGAATTTTTCAAATTTTGATAGAGATGGCGCTGCCATTTGAACGTCACCATTCAACAGTGCTTCCAAAACTTTATCATCATCATAAAGTGTTGAGTTCGGGAAAACTTGCATACAAGCTTTACCGTTCATTTCTTCATTTACTCGTTTTTCAAGTAATGAAGCGGCGATACCTTTAGGGTGTTTATCTGTGTTAGTTACGTGACTGAATTTAATCACAACTTCACCCGGGTCACAGTTCGCGGCAGCGTTGAAACTAGTAACAGCTAGAATTGAAGCAGTAAGTAGGGAAAGAGGCTTTAACATTATTATTCTCCTTGGTTTAAATATCAGCCCCATCAATGGGTACTGTGTATCTATCTAAGAGCAAGGAGCAGGCCAAAGTGAAACAAAAAATTAACAATACAATAAAAACAATGAGTTAGATTGTATTATTTGTTAAAAAATTGAAGCCACTCAAGAAGGGTTATCTAGAAATGGGTAGGAAATGACACATAGCAAAGAGGCCTTTGTGTCAAATCCCACCAATAAATTAAGTATCGTCTCGTAAGCTAAAAATAAGAATTAAAAGTGGATTCGCTGCTCTGTTTTCGCATCAAAATAAACCGCTTTTGACAAATCAAAATGTAAGGTTGCCATTTGTCCGGGTTTCGCTTCAAACTCAGGCGATAAACGACAAGCAACTTCTTGATCGTTTACTTTTACCATCGCAATAATATCGGGCCCTGTCGGCTCTATCACTTCAAGCATAAGCTCTAAACCGGTTGATGTTTCATCAACACTGCCTGGCTGCTCCGTTATGTGCTCTGGTCTAACCCCTATGACAATGGCACGCCCATCCTGCTCACGCATATGACTCGGTAGTTTAATGTGATGCTCTTGTTCATTAGTACCACGAACTTTAATCACTGGATTATCGTTTTGATCTAAATCGACCATGGTTCGAATGAAATTCATTGAAGGTGAGCCCATAAAGCCTGCGACAAACATATTATTAGGTTGGTTGTATATTTCCTTCGGCGTTCCTAGTTGTTGTAATTCACCGTCCTTCATTACCGCAATTCTATCAGCCAGTGTCATGGCTTCTATTTGGTCATGCGTTACATACACAATAGTGGTATTAAGTTGCTGATGAAGGCGCTTTATTTGGTGACGCATATCAACACGCAACTTAGCATCCAAGTTAGAGAGCGGTTCATCAAACAAATAGAGTTTAGGTCGACGAGCCAAAGCTCGTCCCATCGCAACTCGCTGACGTTGACCGCCAGAAAGTTGTGAAGGTTTACGATCCAGTAACTGATCAATCTGAAGCATTTCCGATACACGTTTTACTTCTGCATCGATGTCTTCTTTTGGTTTTTTGCGGATTTTCAGTCCAAACGCGATGTTATCTCGTACCGTCATATTTGGGTACAAAGCATATGACTGGAATACCATTGCAATATCGCGATCTTTAGGCTCAACGTTGGAAACATCCCGCCCGTCAATAACAATCTCGCCAGAAGTTATATCTTCAAGACCCGCAATCGTATTCATCAATGTTGATTTACCACAACCAGAAGGACCGACTAATATCAGGAACTCGCCCGATTCGATAGAAATATCGATGCCTTTTAAAGTCTCTTGCTCCGCGTTGCGATAGGTTTTTCTAATCTGTTTTAGTTGTAAGTCAGCCATGCGGATTATCCTTTTACTGAACCTGCGGTTAAACCGCGTACAAAATATTTTCCTGCGAGTACATAAACAATTAAGGTTGGCAGCGCTGCAATAATCGCGGCAGCCATATCCACGTTGTACTCTTTAACACCCGTGCTGGTGTTCACTAAGTTGTTTAATGCCACAGTAATTGGCTGAGTTTCTGACCCCGAGTAAACCACCCCAAACAAGAAATCATTCCAAATCGCGGTGAACTGCCAAATAATGGTAACCATAATGATAGGGGTTGAAATTGGCAGCAAGATACGGAAGAAAATGGTAAAAAACCCGGCGCCATCCAATTTCGCTGCCTTTACGAGTTCGTCTGGCACTGAAATATAGAAATTACGGAAAAACAATGTAGTAAAAGCCATACCGTAAATGACATGCACCATCACTAAGCCTGCGGTCGTATTCGCTAAACCTAGCTTCCCAAGCACCGCAGCCATTGGCAGCAAAATCACCTGAAACGGAATAAAACAGCCAAAAAGTAACAGGCTAAAAAACAAATTTGAGCCACGGAATTGCCATTTGGTCACAACGTAACCATTAAACGCTCCTAAGAAGGTGGAAATTAGCACCGCAGGGACCACCATCTGAAACGAGTTCCAGAAATAGCCTTTCACCCCTTCACATTTCACACCAGTACAAGCGCTATCCCACGCCTTTAACCAGGCATCAACAACCCACTCTTGTGGCAAACTCATCAAGTTACCTGCACGAATATCTGGCAAGGTTTTAAACGATGTTAAAACCATAACCAACAATGGCATCAGGTAGATTAAGCAGAAAAAAATCAGCGTCGCGTAAATACCCATCCGTGCATAATTCATCTTATTGCTCATGATTTTTTCTCCCTAAGCTCGGAGTACAGATACGGTACAAGAATCGCGAGAATACCAGCCAACATCATCATCGCACTCGCAGCACCCAACCCGATTTGTCCACGAGTAAACGAGTGAGCGTACATGAACAACGCAGGTAAATCTGATGAATATCCTGGGCCACCAGCAGTCATGGCTGTAACTAAGTCGAAGCTCTTAATAGCGATATGAGAAGTAATGATGACAGCGCTAAAAATGACCGGACGTAAGCAAGGCAAAATGATTTTCCAATAGATGGTTGGTAAGCTTGCCCCATCAATTTGTGCTGCTTTAATGATTGAAGAATCGATACCACGTAATCCAGCAAGAAACATAGCCATGACAAAACCAGAGGATTGCCACACCGCGGCGATGACCAGCGTGTAGACAGCCATATCTGAATCCACTAGCCAGTTAAAGCTAAAATCGGTGAATCCCCAATCGTGCATGAGTTTTTCAATCCCCAGACCCGGGTTTAAAATCCATTTCCAGGCCGTACCTGTCACAATAAAAGACAATGCCATTGGATAAAGATAAATGGTACGTATTGCCCCTTCCTGACGAATACTTTGATCAAGGAAGATAGCCAGAAAAATCCCAAGGGCAATGGCTATCAACATGAATAGCAAACCAAATATACCCAGGTTAGTGATAGAGGTGATCCAACGGTCGTTTTCCATCAGTTTTTCATACTGAGTCCAACCAGCAAAGTTGAAGCTGGGCAGAAAACGAGAGTTAGTCATAGACAGTGCGGCTGTCCAGAAAATAAACCCGTAAATGCACACTACAGTGACTAGAATAGTGGGCGATAGGACAATTTTCGGTAGCCAGTGTTGCAGTCTGTCGGCAAAGCTTGGCTTTGGCACAGAACGAGTCGTTTGACGGTCCAAAACGTGCTCCATAACTTTCTAAAGTGAAGAAAGGGATAATCTTGATACGAGGTAGGGACTACTCTCCCCCACCTCGTTAGTATGCAAATCAAATTTGAATCTAAATCAAGATTACATCGCGGCTTTAACAGCTTTTGCTAGCTTTTGAGCCGTTTCTTTAGGATCTGCACTTGAATCATTAAAGAAGTTTGTCACAACATCGAAAATAGCACCTTGTGCATAGCTGGTGGTAGACATACCGTGAGCCATACTTGGTACGAGATCGCCTGTCTGTGCTGAAGCTTTAAATTCTTTCATAGAATCAAGAGCACATTGGTCAAACTTAGCCATATCCATATCCAGACGAACAGGGATAGAACCTTTGTTTAAGTTAAATACTTCTTGGAATTTTGGATCAAGAATTGTCGCCGCCAGTGCTTTCTGAGCTTTCACATTTTCAGCATCTTTCAACTCGAAGAATGCAAAGCTGTCGACGTTATGAGTAAACTGTCCGGCTGTACCCGGTGCTGGCACACAAACGTAGTCTTTACCTGGCATCTTACCTGCTGCGGTAAACTCACCTTTTGCCCAGTCACCCATGATTTGCATACCAGCTTCACCATTAATAACCATCGACGTTGCAACGTTCCAATCACGGCCTGGTGAGTTTGCATCAATGTAATCGTGAACTTTCTTAAATTTAGTAAACACGTCAACCATCTTAGGGCCAGACAGCGTATCCATATCCAAATCAACAAACGCTTTCACGTAGTCAGCAGAGCCCAGAACATCGAGAGCCACAGCTTCAAATACTGTCGCGTCCTGCCATGGTTGACCACCATGTGCTAGAGGAACCAGCCCAGCAGCTTTAATTTTCTCAGCTGCCGCAAAGAATTCATCCATCGTTGTTGGAATTTTAGCACCGGCCTTTTCAAACACTTCAGGGTTTGCCCACAGCCAGTTCACGCGGTGAACGTTAACTGGGACAGCCACGTACTCACCATTATTTTTCATCACGTCAGTGATCATTTTAGGGATGACAGTATCCCACTTACCCTGTTCAGCGACATTGTTCAGGTTGGTGAGAAAACCAAGGTTTGCCCACTCTTGAATGTCATTACCTTTAATCTGAGCAGCTGACGGAGGATTCCCTGATACAGCCCGAGTTTTAAGCACAGTCATCGCACTTTCACCGCCACCACCAGCAACAGCGAAATCTTTCCATGAGTGACCTTGCTCTTCCAGCATATCTTTTAATACCGCGATTGATTTCGCCTCACCACCGGACGTCCACCAGTGTAGAACTTCAACTTCACCGGCATTTGCGAATGGAGTGGCAGCAAGAAGAGATAAGGTTAGTAGGGTTTTATTCATTTTCATTGTTGTTATCTTCCATGTTTGGATTAGACAAAAGAGAGCTTTATATCCAAGAGACCTCAGGATGCGAGATTCAGAGCTGCATCTTGAGGTTATCGGTATATTTGCTCTTCTTGAACACCAGTGTAGGTAAACGTAAGAATTTGTCTGAAACAAACAGTAACAACAATGTAACACAAGCGTTACATTAAACTTCCAGTGTAGGCGGGATATAGATTTGAGCGCGTAAGCCACCATTAGGTAAATTATCAATAATGAGATCTCCGCCATGTCCGCGAACAATATTACGGCATATCCCAAGACCCAGACCATGCCCTTCATCGTCGCTAGATAGACGGAAATAGGGTTCAAAGACTTGCTCTAACATCTGTTGCGGAATTCCAGGGCCTCTATCTTCAATAATGATACTAATCCAATCCTGACTCTCGTGCAGCGTAACAAACACTTCGTTACCATATTTCACGCCATTTTGAATCAGGTTTGTTAGTGCTCGCTTAATCGCCAGTGGCTTAGCGACTAGAGGTTCCATTACCACTGGCTCGAAATGCACTTTTTGTTCATTTAAATTGTAGCCTTCAGCGATAGAAACGAGCATTTCATTAAGATCAACATAGTCGTTATTTTCATGCAAATCGGTATCACGCACACACTGCAATGCCCCTTTGACCATCATCTCTAACTCATCTAAATCGCGGTTAAATTTCTCCCGCTTAACATCATCTACTAACAACTCCGCACGCAATCTTAAACGCGTTATTGGCGTTTTTAAATCGTGAGAAATGGAAGAAAAAAGATGTTCTCTATCAGAGACATAACGACGAATACGCTGCTGCATTCGATTAAACGCTCGGGTTGCGACAACCAGCTCACTTGCTCCTTCCTCTGCCAACGGTCTCTGTTCAATACCCAAGCTCATATCATTTGCGGCGCGCGCCAAATTCTTAAGTGGCCGAACTTGTCTACGCATTAAAAAATAAGTGAGGACTAACAAAATAGATGTAGAGAAGAATAAAAAGAGCACCTGCTCTTTACCTAATAACGTGTCATCTAAAGTGAGGTAAGGCGTTGGAAGCAGAGCCGCAATGTACAGCCACTCCCCTTCACCAAGTTCTATTTGCACCACCATCACTGGCGGATTAAGCGGATCTAAAGTTAAGGTATGATGAGCCCATGACTTAGGTAGGTCATGCAAGAAAATATCATTTTTTAAAAGTCGTAATCTTTCTGGGCGAGAGAAATCCACCGAAATCTCCCCCACTTTGGTTAACTTCGTCCGCAATACTTGTTTGACCGCAGCGATTGACGTTGTTTTCAGACGAGTATCCTTAATCGGCTCAACGATCAAACGCTCCTTGTTAAACGAAACAAAAAAGCGTGTCCCCCCCATATTACGGATTTGATCGAGCACAATATGTCGATAGCGAACAGGGAGAGACTGAAAAAAGTTAACCGTCGAGGCAAACATCCCAGCCATACTTGCTGACGCTGATTGTATTCCCTCGAGCTCCTTGTTTTTTGATTGGGTGTACCATATCGACGTCGCAATACCTTGTGCGACAATCACCGCCAATAAGGTGAGTAACAGCGTACGTGTAACAAGCGAGTTTGGCTTGATACGTTTCCAAATTCGGCGAGCAGGCATATTAATGCTCGTAGTTAACAGGAATGGATAAAATATAGCCGTTACCACGCATCGTCTTTATGTAATGCGGATATTTTTTACTGTGCCCTAACCTCTGCCTTAAGCGACTTAATTGCACATCAATCCCTCTTTCATAAGGCAGTGCTTCACGGCCGCGCGTCGCATAAGAGATAGTATCACGATCTAGCACTTCATTAGGGCGTGTCAAAAACAGCATCAGTAACGAAAAGTCACTACCAGACAAATCATGTTCGGCCTGCGTTTCCAGGTGAGTCATTCGATGCGAGAGCGTATCTAATCTCCAATCGCCAAAATAGATCTGCTTAGGTAAAGCATCATCGGATTTTTCGTCATTGGCATGCGCTCTACGTAACAGCGCTTTAATACGGGCGATCAACTGTCTAGGGCTGAATGGCTTGGCAATGTAATCATCTGCACCGATCTCCAACCCAAGTATTTGATCGGTTTCATCAGAGACTGCGGTTAACATAATGATAGGTACTTGCGAATCACGACGTATTTTCTGGCAAATAGCGAAACCATCATCTCCAGGCAGCATAACATCCAGCAAGATAAGATCGGGATAACCATGTACGCCTAAATAATCTTGTAATGCTTTACCATTACCAACGGTTGCTACATTTAATCCAGATTTACTAAGGTACTCATCGAGTAATTCACAAATTTCCTCATCATCATCTACTACTAAGATGCGAGTATCTTCCAGCATTACCAATCCAAATGTTAAAAAATATTTAAATATTTTATACTTCTCGCGAGACAAGTAAGAGGAAAGACCCGACAAAATTAAAAATCATTGCGGGCGAAGATCACACTCTCTTATTTTGATTAAGAACTTAAGAGGAACAACTGATCTCTAACGTTTTTCCCCATTCTGGAGGCAAGTTTGCATAGTGATGAAATTCAGGGTTTTCATTAAAAGGAGACTTGAGTAACTGAGCTAAAGTTTCTACTTCTGAAAAGTCTCCTTGCTCAGCTTTATCAATAGCAATTTGGGCTAAATAATTGCGCAAAACGTATTTGGGATTCACTTTACGCATCCTCTCACAACGTGTTTTTATATCGACCACTCGCCCTTGAGCGTCCATCTCTCGCTGGCAACGCTGCAAATAGAGCTCTAACCACTTCTTCGCGTCTTCACGGTTAATGAACAAATCGATCACTTCTTGCTCACCTTCGATATCCAGCGAAGACAATTGACGAAAAAAGCGAGTGTAGTCGACATTGTTTGTAGCTAAAAGCGCAAACATTTGGTCGAAAATGGTGCCATCATCCGGGAAATGCGTCAGCAACCCAAGTTTAGCGCGCATTAAATCACTAAAATATTGATTAAGCTGTGTTTCATACTGCCCCAACGCTTGTTCTAACTCTTCTCTCTCGACTAACGGCGACAAAGCATGAGCTAAAGCAGACAAGTTCCAAAGCGCCACCCTAGGCTGCTGATCGAAAGCGTAACGCCCCTGATAATCTGAATGGTTGCAGATAAAGCCCGGCTGGTATTCATCAAGAAAGCCATAGGGTCCGTAATCAAACGTTTGACCAAGGATAGACATGTTATCAGTATTCATCACACCATGAGCAAAACCAACGGTTTGCCACTGAGCGATCATCAGTGCAGTGCGGTCAACAATGTGGTTAAACATCGATGCGTAAGGCTTTTCATGCTCATTGCAATCAGGGAAATACCACTCAATGACTTTATCAGCGAGCAACTTCAGCTCTGAAAGTTGATTAGTGTAAAAAAAGTGTTCAAAGTGGCCGAAACGAATATGGCTGCTGGCGAGTCGAACCAGTAATGCGCCAAACTCCTGCTTTTCACGATAAACTGGTGTATCACTGGTCATCAGTGCTAATGCACGTGTGGTTGCGATACCAAGCCCCGCCATCGCTTCGCTACACAAGTATTCACGTATAGAAGAGCGCAGTACTGCCCGTCCATCTCCCATGCGAGAATAAGGTGTTAAGCCAGCCCCTTTCAGGTGAATATCAAAAGTTTCTCCTTGAGGTGATGTAATTTCAGCCAGTAACAAGCCACGCCCGTCACCTAAATCTGGGTTATAAACACCAAATTGATGACCGGCATACTTCATTGCCAAGGGAGAAAAATACTGTGGAATATGTTGTCCTGAAAGCGTATTCAATATCTCTTGGGTTGGTTCTTCAGGCAACCCCAACTGCTGCGCCAAATCGCTATTCCATGTGACCCAGCGCGTTCCATCTAATGGCTGTGGAGTTACCGGAGTATAAAACGACTTTGGTAAAGCACTGTAACGGGTGCTAAGACTGACTGAATCCCAAATCGACATAAAACATCTCACTCTATAGTTTGTCAAAACGTTAGCAAATACCCGAGTGAAATACTAGGTTATATAAAGGGTAAACAATAAAAAACCCCAGTACCACGCTCTGATACTGGGGTTGATAATGATGCAGTTAGGTTAGATAAGAACGAAGACACTGACGACTGCAACTAGGGAAAACACTAGCGTGCGGCCAATAACGCCTAAAATACTTGGTTGGATCATTTCTTGATGCATAATGCTGCCCCCGATAAATATTACAATGTAATTACAATATGATGAATTTTAAGATTTCGTGCAATAACTATACACATTAAATTTTTGTGACAGCGTAATTGCATAGCCATCTGATATAACACACACGTCATTTTTAGTTTCATATAGGCCATTTAAAGAACACTACCTAAAAGACTTATCTTCTTGAATCTGGTCACTCTACCCCTTGAATTGATGCTGCAAATTGTCCAGTATGAAAAAAGGACAGCAATAAAAGGATATGGATGAATGAGAAATCCAACCCCTCGCCTGACACTGCGCGTAATTGAGAAAAGTGATTATCCTGTATTAGAAGAATTAATGGATCTCGTTTTTCATGACGTTGGTGGCTCATGGCCTCGTATGACAATCATGGATTTAATTCACCAGTTCCCAGACGGACAAATATGTATTGAAGATGACGGCAAAATTATTGGGGCCGCTCTGACGATTAAGGTTGACTACAACCGCTTCTCTCTTCCCCATGTCTACACAGACATCATCAATGAAAACAACGTGATTCAGCATAAAGTCAATGGTGATGCTTTGTATGGATTAGATGTGTTCGTTCACCCGGACTATCGAGGGCTAAGATTAGGTCGACGACTGTATGCTGCCCGCAAAGAACTTTGCAGAAGCAGCAACTTGAAAGCAATACTTGCTGGTGGACGTATTCCGGGATACGGCAAATATGCTGATACCATGCCTGTCACCGAATACATTGAAAAGATTAAACGCCGTGAAATCCACGACCCAATTCTTTCATTCCAGCTTTCTAATGACTTCGACGTAAAACGCATTATGCGTCGCTACTTACCTGAAGATGATAGCTCTCGCGGCTATGCTACTTTACTAGAATGGGATAACTTCTTTTACGAGGAAGATATTGGCTCAATTCACGATATTGAGAAGACGTTGGTTAGGATTGGCATTATCCAGTGGCAGATGCGCGCAGTAACCAGCGTGGATGATTTAATGGATCAAGCTGAGTTTTTTGTCGATTCTCTATCCAACTATCAGGCCGACTTTGCCCTATTCCCTGAGTTCTTCAACGCCCCTTTAATGGGCCTCAAGAACGATCAAAACAGCGTAGAGGCCATTCGATTCCTGGCTTCATTCAGCGAACAGATTAAATTGCGTTTTTCAGAACTCGCCGTTGCTTACAACATCAACATCATCGCTGGCAGCATGCCAGTGTTAGAGGATGGTGTGCTTTATAACATTTCCTATCTGTTGCATCGTGACGGAACTATTGATGAACAGCGTAAAATTCACATTACCCCACATGAAAAACGGGACTGGGTTATCGATGGTGGTGACAAAGTACAGGTTTTTGAAACCGATGCTGGCCGAGTGGGTATTTTGATTTGTTACGACAGTGAGTTCCCAGAGTTAGGCCGCATGTTGGCAGAACAAGATGTACAAATTCTATTTGTTCCATTCTGGACCGATACCAAAAACGGTTATCAACGAGTTCGGATTTGCTCTCAATCACGCGCAATAGAGAATGAATGTTATGTCGCAATTGGCGGTAGCGTGGGGAATCTTCCTCGCGTCGATAACGTGGATATCCAGTATGCGCAATCTGCGGTGTTTTCACCATCAGATGTTTACTTCCCACACGATGCCACCATTACTGAGGCAAGTCCAAACACAGAGATGATTATTTTTGCAGACGTCGATCTGGATAAACTTAAGCAACTCAATACCGAAGGTTCCGTGACAAACCTGCGCCATCGTCGTATGGATCTTTATGGTGGTTTTACTCAGGCCAAATAACCTCATAAATTACAAAGAATAAGGCACAGCATCGAGCTGTGCTCTTTTTCGCGAACAACTTCAAACAAATATTGATCGTTTCGCTCTCAACGCTTATTGTAATTTTCTACTAGCAAGATATGGAAGTCTTTATGAACACCGCGCTGTTAGGGATGTTTATCCCTACCTTTTTCTTTGTATCCATTACACCTGGCATGTGTATGACCCTCGCCTTAACACTAGGTATGACGATTGGTTACAAACGCACTCTTTGGATGATGATTGGTGAATTGGTTGGCGTGGCCGTTGTTTCTGTTTCAGCCGTCGTCGGTATCGCCGCTGTCATGCTCACTTACCCATGGCTATTTACTGTCCTAAAATCTATCGGTGCTTGTTACCTGTTCTATCTTGGGGTGCAAATGTGGCTATCACGCGGCAAATTGGCGATAAATGTTGACAATACCGAGCAACATTGTGGTAGTAATTGGGATTTGATCGCCCAAGGCTTTATCACTGCAATCGCCAACCCTAAAGGCTGGGCATTCATGATCTCTCTGTTGCCGCCGTTTATCGACCAATCAGCAAGCTTAACTCCGCAACTGATATTTTTAGTCTCGATCATTCTAGTTTCTGAGTTCGTCTGCATGACTCTATACGCAACCGGAGGAAAGGGACTCAAACGTGCGCTAGGAAAAACACAAAATGTGAAAGTAATGAACCGCATTTCTGGCTCCTTGATGATGGCTGTAGGTGTATGGCTATTCTTGAGTTAAGTCGTATCAATAACGGTATTCGTAAGTTTGGAGAAACACGAGCTGTCGTTGTACTGTTCTTCCTGCTCCCTCCCCTATTCTGGGCGGGTAACTTCATTGTTGGTCGAGCAGTGCGTGATGAGATCCCCCCAGTCACCCTCTCGTTTGCTCGCTGGGTACTAGCCAGCGTTTTACTGCTGCCATTTTCCTACAAAATCATATTAAACGAGTACCGAGAATATATTCACAACTGGCGATTAACACTCGTCACCTCTATTACTGGGTTTGCCGCATTTAATTCTTTAATTTATCTTGGCTTACAGTCTACTCCAGCTACCAATGGCACTATTCTCAATGCTTTTATTCCCATTCTTATTAGCTTGTTTGGCGCACTGTTTTTTGGACTATCTGTAACGTGGCGACTCGGTGTGGGAATACTACTTTCACTGTGCGGCATACTAACCATTGTTAGTGCTGGTGATTGGAATAACTTGCTGGCATTAAACATCAATCAGGGCGATTTCATTATATTTGTTGCCATGATTTGCTGGGCCATTTACACCATTGGCCTTAAGCAAATTCCACCTTCACTTAATCGTCTTGGATTAATGTCGGTACAAATGCTGATCGCTATCGTCATCCTATTACCATTCTATTTATGGGAACTAAGTACAGGTGCAGAGCCAGTTTGGAACTTCCACTCCGCAATGAGCCTGCTGTATATTGGAGTTGTCCCTTCGATTGGCGCTTTTCTTCTTTACATGCAGTGTGTAAAACTTCTGGGCCCAGCCAAAGCAAGCCTATCTGTACACTTAATCCCTGTGTTTGGCGCCCTGCTTTCAGCTCTTTTCCTTGGCGAGTTTGTTCAGATGTATCACCTATGGGGGATCGCGTTAATTTTCTTGGGTATCACACTCAGTTGATATCTAAGCTTCTTGCTAAACAAGAATCGTCCTCCCTAACCTCACATTCAAAGTAAATCAGCAACAAGGTACATACCTTTAGCCATTTGTTTCATATCTCAGTTTTCGCGCTGTCTCTATACTGCCAAAACATCAACAAATGAGGCTAAGTCGATGAGTGAATTCGAAAAAATGGTTGCAGGAAAACCCTATAACATTAACACCCCTGAACTAGTAGAGATACGTTATCAAACCAGAGACAAAACGGATGCGTTTAATCAGCTTAGCGCCCGTCAAACCGAAGAAAAAAACAAACTCATCCAAGCAATATTTAAGCAGGTTGGTAACAACGTTCATATCGAAAAAGGCATTCGCGTAGATTACGGAATCAATACAACTCTCGGCAACAATGTTTTTATTAATTACAACTTTGTTGTCTTGGATTGCTGCCCATTAACCATTGGTAATAACGTATTTATCGCGCCTAATGTCCAGATATACACCGCGATTCACCCATTAAATCCGATTGAACGTAACAAGCATATCGGGCAAGCAATGCCCATCACTATCGAAGATGACGTATGGATTGGGGGTGGGAGCATCATTTTACCCGGAGTCACAATCGGAAAAGGTACAACAATAGGCGCGGGAAGCGTTGTCAACAAATCCATTCCAGCACATACGGTTGCGGTAGGTAATCCATGTAGGGTCGTTCGCGAACTTGAAGTTAGAAAATAAAATTCGGGGAACATTACAGCTAAGTCTCAGTTAACACTTATCAACTGAGACTTAGCTGTTGTAGTGCGCACTATCGTATAACTGACATCTTTACTTATTCTTGTCTGACTCTAATAAAGCGAGCAAATCTTGGTAACCCGTTATGAGTATATCCGTTAAAACGGTAGGTGACGTAATCGCCTATCAAAGGTGGATTCAGTCTCTGCTGATCGGTGAACCCTGAGCCGATGTAAAATGTTCGTCCATTTTCCGCCTGAACTAAAACCGATCCCATTTGCCCCTCATATTTTCCCGTTCCGGGCTTATAGCCAATAACCTTGGCCTCAGCATCTTGATGTCTTTTAACTTTAATAAGATCATCGCTTCTACCAGCACGATAAACACTTGCGACTCTCCGAAGCATGACGCCTTCACCACCATCCTTAGTTACCGAGTCCAAAAGTGCCAACAGTGCATGTTCTGTCGTTATTACTTTATGTTCCACATACCCGATATTCTCAGAATCAATCGAGTCAACCCAACGAACTAACTGACGATAGCGTTGCTCAAAATTCGCCCCTCGGTCAGCACTCGGCATATCAAACAACATAAAACGCACCTGTCTCCAAGCCGTTTCGTCTGGAGTTTGATCTAATACGGTACTCTGAACCAAATCGAACAATCCCCTTCCACACCACAGTTCACCTTCTATGGAAAATGTCGGAAGCGCCTCAGTGAACCAGTTTGGAGCATAAATGCGTTTTCCTTTTCTAGTAACCAATTCTTGTCCAGTCCAGATAGCACGAATACCGTCAAGCTTCTCACTCACCCAATAGTGACTGAGCGGCAACCCGCGTTGATATTCACTTGCCAGAACGACCTTTGCCTCTACTTCAGCAGTCGCATTCTCGCTAACACATACCACACTCATCCCCGCAGTGAGTAATACAACTTTTTGCCCGACTTTCCAAAAATCAGTTTTCAGCATAAGTACTCTTCGCTTATCCAGCTTTAGTTGCAAACAATAGCATCATACTACCGTGACAAAACGTACCTACTGTGCTCGATTATTCGGCCTAAACGATCTGATTACCTTCCACACTATCTATTGTTGTTACACTGTTATTTGATGCAGATTGTAAAATCACGGAACAAAATGACACATAACGACCTGTAATTTGCTTGAATAGAAAGTCACTGCTTTTAAAGCAAGAATAAGCGTCGAGCAGAAACGACAAAGCCCCGACAACTCATTGAGCTATCGGGGCTTTTAGAATAAATGGCACGCCCTACAGGATTCGAACCTGTGACCACCTGCTTAGAAGGCAGGTGCTCTATCCAGCTGAGCTAAGGGCGCGCTACAGGGAAAGGATTATACGAGTTAAAGATGGTAAATCAACGTGTTTATCTTAGATTATGATTTAAATGACTAAATTTTTACCACTTATCATCAAATTGTAGAAAAACGCACCGAAGCAAACGTTTGCTTATAGATGTTAATCAAATTATCTGCGACAATGCGCGCAGAATTTTCGCAATAAATGTGAAGGAAAGTCATGACCGCTCAAAATATTGATGGCACACTCATTTCTAAGACTGTTCGTTCAGAAGTCGCTGCTCGTGTAAAAGCACGTACAGAATCTGGTTTACGCGCTCCAGGATTAGCAGTGGTTCTTGTTGGTGAAGATCCAGCATCACAAGTTTATGTAGGCAGCAAACGCCGTGCTTGTGAAGAAGTAGGCTTTGTATCTAAGTCGTTTGACTTGCCAGCCACAGCTTCCGAAGCTGAACTACTGACCCTTGTCGATCAGTTAAATAAAGACCCTGAAATCGATGGTATTCTCGTCCAGTTACCTCTACCAGCAGGGATAGATTCAACACACGTATTAGAACGTATTATTCCAGAGAAGGACGTCGATGGCTTCCATCCATACAACGTAGGACGTTTAGCTCAACGTATTCCAAAACTGCGCTCTTGTACTCCGAAGGGCATCATCACCCTGTTAGATCGTTACAATATCCCTATGCGTGGTAAGCATGCCGTTGTTGTGGGTGCTTCAAATATTGTTGGTCGCCCGATGACTCTAGAATTACTGCTTGCAGGTTGCACCACAACAACCTGCCACCGCTTTACCAAAGATTTAGAGAGCCACGTGCGTCAGGCTGATATCGTCGTCGTAGCAGTAGGTAAACCTAACTTTATTCCAGGTAACTGGATTAAAGAAGGTGCAGTCGTGATCGATGTTGGTATTAATCGCTTAGATAATGGCAAATTAGTCGGCGATGTGGAATATGATGTGGCTCGCACGAATGCAAGCTTTATCACACCGGTACCTGGTGGTGTTGGTCCTATGACGGTAGCAAGCTTAATAGAAAACACCATGCTAGCGTGTGAGCAGTACCACACCAACAAATAGCAAATACAAAAAGGGCTCTGAAGAGCCCTTTTCTGAGTTAACTAACGTGAGATCAATAAACAATTCTATCCGCTAAATGACTCACAGCCAAAGCAAAGTAATAAGAGCGATTCCACTTCATTAACACATTGTAGTTGTTATATACCAAGTAGGTCCGCCCATTCTCATCATCAGGCATAATCAACCAAGCTTTAATATCTTCATTCAGCTTCGGTAGAGGCTTGCCGTTGTATCGTGTTACTCCTAGCTCGATCCACTCCTGTAAATACTTGCCTTTATCTGCCTGACGGCCTTCAAGATTCTTATCAATACCTTTAGGAACTTTAACTTGACGTCCCCACGTATATTTATCATCCCAACCCGATTGACTGAGATAATTGGCTGTCGACGCAAACACGTCCGCTTTACTACCCCAAATATCTTTTTTACCGTCATTGTTACCATCGGCAGCAAAAGATAAGAATGAGCTAGGCATGAACTGACACTGCCCCATAGCCCCGGCCCATGAACCCTTCATTTCTTTTGGCGAAATATGGCCTTGTTGCAAAATCTGCAATGCTGCCATAGTTTCTTTTCGGAAAAACGCTTCACGGCGCCCATCATAAGCCATAGTTGATAAAGCATCGATAACACTATACTTGCCCATCAAAGCACCGAAATTACTCTCTACACCCCATAAAGCGACAATAAAGCGTGGTTGAACGCCATATTGTTCACCAATAAGACGAAGCTCTTGATAATGCTTTTCATAGAGCACACGTGCTTGTTTTACTTTCCAATCAGGCACAGCACGAGGAATGTATTCATCCAGCGTTAACTTTTTTTCAGGTTGATTACGATCTGCAACCACAGCACGAGGCCTATGTTCTACACCTTCAAATGCCGCAGCTAAAATTTGCTCTGAAATGCCTTCTTCTCGAGCTTGTTGTTTTAACCCTTCCACGTATTGTTCAAAGCTTACTTCATTAGCCAAGATCGGCGCAGAAAGGCTTAATCCCAATACTACTGACAATAACTTTCTCAAGTGAGCCTCCTTGAGTTTATGTACTCAGGATTTGTTCTGAGCCTTTCGTTTTTTATGCTGTTCTAATAGATTCTCTGGCGGCGGCGGTAATTGCAAGAAGAAACCTTGCTCCTCTAGCGAGGCTTTGACTTTTTCCACATTAACTTGTGCAAGTTGACGTGATTGCAAATTTACCAACATAACAAACATAGGTTTGCCGAATGTTTGCATTAATGCTTCAGGAACTTGGGAAAAGTCATCTCTTTTAGGAATATAAAGATAAGCACCTTCTTTCTTAGAACTTTTGTAGATAGAACAAAGCATGATGAGCCTTTTATTGTAGATAACCCACACTGATGGTGGTTTTGTCTAGAAACGGTCAAGATTCGACAAATCTTCGACCAAATCACTTAATTAACGGCAAGATAACTTGCTGACCTTGGGCACTGAATATAACATGATACCCCTAGTCTCAGGCAACGCTCTTCTTATTGTAGCCAAGAGTTTATGAGGTCAACGTTTCAATGTCTAATACACCTGACCTAAAAGGTAGTAGTTTTACTTTGTCAGTTTTACACCTTTCTGACAATCAAATCTCTAACACGATTGAATTTCTAAAACAGAAAATTGAGCAGGCACCGGCATTTTTTGCCAATGCGCCTGTTGTTATTAACATCGCCAAAGTTGATGGCGATATTGACTTTGCAGCTCTTAAGCAGGGTATCAGCGATGTTAGTTTAATCCCTGTTGGAATCTCAGGCTGCAAAGATAAACGCAGCCAAAGCTTAGCTTATGAAGCCGGTTTTGCGGTAATGACAGCAAGCAATTCCCCAGTCAATGCTCCCGCTAAAATGGCGCCCACAAAAGTAGTAACAACACCAATACGTTCCGGCCAGCAGATCTATGCAAAAGACGGGGATCTGGTAATTTTAAACCATGTGAGTGCTGGTGCAGAAGTGATTGCTGACGGCTCAATTCACATTCACGGAACCTTGCGTGGCAGAGCTATCGCTGGCGCAAGTGGTCAAAAAGAAGCACGAATTATTTGTCACGATTTACAAGCTGAGCTAGTCTCCATTGCTGGAAATTATTGGCTTAGCGATCAGATTGAAAGTGAGTTTTGGCAGCAAAAAGTTATGCTAAGCATGCACGATGACTCACTACTGTTCGAATCTCTCGCAATTTAAAGTTCTAAAGGAAATAACAAAATGACACGCATCATTGTCGTAACGTCAGGTAAAGGCGGTGTGGGCAAGACCACTTCTAGCGCCGCTATTGCGTCAGGCTTAGCTTTAAAAGGTAAAAAAACTGCTGTTATCGACTTCGATATCGGCTTACGTAACCTTGATTTAATCATGGGCTGTGAGCGACGCGTTGTTTACGATTTCGTAAATGTGATTAACGGTGAAGCAACGCTAAATCAAGCGCTCATCAAAGATAAACGCAACGAGAATTTGTTCATTCTTCCAGCATCTCAAACGCGTGATAAAGACGCGCTCACAAAAGATGGCGTACAACGCGTATTCGATGAACTGAAAGAGTTAAACTTCGATTTTATTATCTGTGACTCACCAGCAGGTATCGAGCAAGGCGCTCTAATGGCGCTTTACTATGCGGATGAAGCCATTGTCACAACCAACCCTGAAGTCTCTTCTGTTCGTGATTCTGACCGCATCTTAGGAATTTTGGATTCAAAGTCTTTACGTGCCGAGCAAGGGCTTCCACCCGTTAAACAGCACCTGCTTCTGACTCGCTATAATCCAACTCGTGTCAATCAAGGTGATATGCTGAGTGTACAGGATGTTGAAGAGATTCTACACGTGCCATTATTGGGCGTTATTCCTGAAAGCCAAGCGGTGTTAAACGCTTCAAATAAGGGTGTTCCTGTTATTTTTGACGAGCAATCCGATGCTGGTCAGGCATACGATGATACCGTTGAACGTTTATTGGGCCAAGACATCGAGCTGCGTTTCCTAACCGAGCCGAAAAAAGGCATCTTTAAGCGATTGTTTGGGGGCTAAACAAATATTATGTCTTTACTTGAATTTTTCCGTCCACAGAAAAAAACATCCGCGAATTTGGCAAAAGAACGATTACAGATCATCGTTGCTGAGCGTCGCAGTCAAGACGACCCTGCGCCAGATTATCTACCGCAGCTAAAAGATGACATTTTAAAAGTGATTGCTAAGTATGTAGCCATTGACCCTTCAATGGTCGATCTTTCGTTTGAACACAAAGATGACGATATTTCGGTACTGGAGTTGAATGTTAAACTTCCTGACGAAGAAAAGTAAATCAAGAAAACAAAATAGCCGACATTCCGTCGGCTATTTTTTACTCTGCTATCTCTATAGTTTCGTGATCAATAGACGAACAGTTAATTAACTAACTTGTTTAAACGTTCACCTAAAATTGACTGACGCCAACCACTCATGACATCGGGTAGATGCTCAGGATCTCTATCTCTGTTCCAAACCCAATTTAACAATTGATTTAGTTGTTTTTTAGACGCCAAAAACTCAGTCGCTAAACCGGTTGTCTGTGAAACAGATTTAACTTCATCTTTTAGTTTCTTAAACAACTGCTTGTATCCCGGGTAATCCATCAAAGGTACAATCTTATCTGGATACTGCTCTTCTGGGGTTTGCATCGCCGCTTTCACCATCTGAATAATTTTGGTGCTGTGACGGCGAACGGCGTGAGGGTCGACGCCCTCTTCAATCATACGTTTTGGGCTACGTAGCGCCATACGCGCGATTGTCAGCAATTCATTTTCTCTAATAATAAAGTTAAGTGCCAAATCACGCTTAATCGCTTCTTGATAACGCCAGGTTGCCAACGGTTTTAAGATGGCGAGTTCTCTTGGTTGCAGCTGCCAAGCACCTTTAATCTGTAAATACATTTTATCAGGATTGATAGGCTTGATACGCTTTTCTACTAATAGCTCTGATTCTTGTAATGCAGCGTCAAGCCAATCCGCTTGAGTGACTTTTTCTAGCAACTGCTCATACATAGGAAGCAGATAAAACACATCGGCTGCAGCATAATCAAGTTGCTTTTGAGAGAGTGGACGAGCAAGCCAATCAGTACGAGATTCACTTTTATCCAGTTCAATTTCGAGCAGGTCTTTAGCAAGGGACGCAAAACCTGTAGATAGCCCATACCCCAGAAAAGCCGCCATAACTTGAGTATCAACCATTGGGAATGGCACACAACCAAATGCATTTTGGAACACTTCTAGATCTTCGCCGCAAGCGTGCAACACTTTCATTACTGAAGAGTCTTGTAGCAACTCAACAAATGGCGTCATTTCCTCCAGCGATAGTGGGTCAATAAGAGACAGCGTTTCACCGTCAAAAAGCTGGATAAGCCCTAACTGAGGAAAGAAAGTTCGAGTACGGACGAACTCAGTATCCAGCATGACAACATCAGCATCTCGTGCAGACAAACAAACTCGTTCTAGGTCATTAAGCTGTGTAATAATTTGGTAATTCACAAATATCCTACTTTGGGTCTCATACCAATCTACATAAGTTTCTATTCTTGCATGCAAAATACGCCAACAACTGCGTTATAGAGCTTGTAATTAGAATAACTAGTTAACTGCAATCTACGTCTTATTCTTAGCGTTTTTTTCTACGCAATTCTCTGAACACTAACTTGTCCAGATTGGTATCATTATCTTATCAGCATAGCCCTGAGGAAATAAAAATGCCGACGGTTTAAGTCGGCATTATAACATCAATTCTTTGCAGGGTCTGTTGACCTGCGATTTTAGCTATGCGCTTTTAGCCAATACAGCATCGTTTTCTTCTCGAAGTACACGACGCAAAATTTTACCCACATTGGTTTTTGGTAGTTCATCTCTAAACTCCACCAACTTAGGTACTTTATAACCAGTCAAATATTCACGACAATGCGCAATGACATCATCCTTGGTTAAGCTCGGATCACGTTTCACTACGTAGATCTTAACCACTTCACCGGAGATCTCATGGGGTTGCCCAATAGCGGCGACTTCCAACACCTTGCCATGTAGAGCAACAACGTCTTCGATTTCATTTGGATAAACGTTGAAACCGGATACCAATATCATATCTTTCTTACGATCGACAATATGCAGCAGGTTTTGATCATCAAACTTAACGATATCACCCGTTGATAGCCAGCCTTCTTCATCAAGAACTTCTTTAGTCGCTTCAGGACGTTGCCAGTAACCTTGCATCACCTGAGGACCACGGACTTGCAACTCACCAATTTGATCGTTTGGCAATACATTACCCTGTTCATCGACAATACGAACTTCAGTAGAAGGAACGGGTAAGCCAATTGCTCCAGTATAAGTTGTCAAATCATACGGATTACCAGTAACCAAAGGCGAACATTCGGTTAATCCATAACCTTCCAATAGGTGGATACCTGTGGTTTGTTGCCACTTATCTGCCACAGCACGCTGAACAGCCATACCGCCACCAACAGAAAGTTTTAAGGTACTAAAATCTAGTTCATGGAAATCTTCATTATTGACCAGAGCATTGAACAAGGTATTAACCCCGGTAATCGCTGTGACAGGATGTTTCTGTAACTCTTTAATAAAACCGGGAATATCTCGCGGGTTGGTAATAAGTAGATTATTCGCACCCATTTCGATAAACAGTAGACAGTTCACCGTTAATGCAAATACGTGATAAAGCGGCAGAGCTGTTACAACAAGCTCTCGACCTTCACGTAAAACCGGTCCATAAGCACCTTTCGCTTGCAACACGTTCGCTATCATATTTCTGTGAGTAAGAATCGCGCCTTTTGCTACACCCGTCGTACCGCCAGTGTACTGTAAGAACGCGATATCATCGCCAGTCATGAAAGGTTTAACATACTGCTCTCTGCGACCTTTACGAATCGCCTTACGCATTGATATAGCACCAGGAAGGTTGTACTTAGGTACCATGCCTTTTACGTATTTAACAACAAAGTCAACCACAGTACCTTTTGCTCTAGGCAACATTTGCCCTAAACTGGTTAACACAACATGTTTCACTTGGGTGTTATCAACGATTTTTTCTAGCGTACTTGCAAAGTTGGAAACAATGACGATTGCACGTGCGTCTGCATCATTTAACTGATGTTCAAGTTCACGAGGAGTATAAAGAGGGTTTACGTTTACTGCGATTAAACCCGCACGAAGAACCCCAAACAGAGCCACAGGGTATTGCAATAAGTTAGGCATCATTAAAGCAACACGGTCACCTTTCTTCAGCTTAAGATCGTTTTGCAGATAAGCTGCAAATGCACGGCTGCGCTCTTCCAGTTTACGGAAGGTCATTACCGACCCCATATTTGTAAACGCAGGTTGATCAGCAAACCTATTTACAGATTGCTCAAACATCTCAACCAGTGACTGATATTGGTCAGGATCGATGGTTTCCGGTACGTCTTTTGGGTAACGTGAAAGCCAAGGTTTATCCACTGTTCTACTCCTCGTTATCGGCTGGCATTTTCAAGAACAAAAGTCTTGGTTGCCATTATTTTTATGGCACTTATTACAGCACAGCCGAACCGCTTGAGCACGCAACACTCAAACAGTTGTTTAAATTTTGTTAACTACACCATAAATTAGGTCAGCGACGACCTCTGGGTGCTGTAAATGGCAGTGATGACCACCAGAAATAGTGAACATTTCTAATCCATTTTTTACCAAGTCACTACGATTATTTAGCAAATTCGCGTAACCCTGTTCACCTAAAATAACTCGCTGCGGACATTCAATACTGGCCATTATTTCAGCGGTATGTTCTGGAGACATTCGGTATAAAGACTCACTTTTTAACTTGTTGTCATGTCTCCACAGCCACTTTCCTTCTACTTGAATCATGCCGCGTGTGACAATGGGGGCAATCTGTTCAGCAGTAAGGTGATTTACTCGACAACGATGTTCAATTGCGTGTTCTAGTCTCGCATAGCTACGCACAGGTTTGTTACGAATTCGCTGGCGACTAATCACACCATTTCGTAACCTTTCGACACATTTCGCTGCATTTTCAGCCAAAGGTTCATATCCTTCGATCTGAACTAAACCATCTACTTTTTCCGGAAAGGCGGCACTATAGCAACTTGCAATCAAAGCACCAAGAGAATGCCCTACAATTAACTGTTTGTTTGCCGCAAAATTAAGCAATAACTGACAAACATCGTCAATATAGTCGTGAAAAAGGTAAAAATTGCTGCCTTGTTTGTGTTGTGACAAGCCATGTCCAGGCAAATCGATTGCGCAAAGGTGTAGTTGAGGGGATAAAGCAGATAAGGCTTGCATAACAGAAAAAAAACTGGCTGCGTTATCTAACCAGCCATGAATAAACACCACCGATATGTCAGCTGTTTGGGCATCTCCAACTTCTACGGTAGAGATACAGCCACCATCGATGGTGTATTGAGTTGATTTAAGCATTCATTACTTCACTTCTTGAATGACTCGCCCTTCACGATAAAAATCATCACGGTCCTGACGACAATAGAAGCTACGACATGGGTAAAGGAAAGGCCCTGTATCCTGAAGAATAATACGTTCTTCTACTCGCCAGAGGTGATAGCCTTTAACCTTCATTACTGGAAAGCGGTGTTCAAAATCACCAACCGTTCCCTTTTCAGGTGAGACCGTGGTGCCTAACAGGGTAATCAAACGGCCTTCAGCGTAGGTGATTGGATCTAGAAACTCATCAACATAACCAACGAATCGTCCTTGAGGCTCAACTTTCATACTTGGGCGACCGACACTATCGATCGGTACATTGACGACTTCCAGGCGAGTTTTATCTTTTAAATTGGTGACTTTAGCAATAACACCACCAAGGCGGACTTCCTGCTGCGAATTCGAGGATGCCACCCAAGTTTGGTAATCGGTTACCACAGACTCTGAACTGGCATTGAGTTCATCGGGAAGAGAAGAACAAGCAGAAACGAATAGAACCACAGAACAGGCGAGTAAATAGCGCAAATACATTTGTCTCATAATGTTTCCCAGTGAAGCGTTAGATGTATATATCGACCCCTAATAGCTGGGCGAGTTCCTCTTTTTTCGCTCGGTTCATCACATCCATATACGCTTCCATTGCTTGACGTGATTTTCCTTCAGGTAGGTCGTACTCAACCTGAGCTCGGTGGATTTCAGATTCATCGACGGGACGTATTGAGTGCGAGACAGCCTCTGCCACTTTTGAAGCACGAGTAGCAACCTCTTGGCCTTTTTTAACCCCGTTGTTTTTCTTTGCTTTAGATGTCCGATTGGTATTCGAGACATTCCCCGGCAAACCATTAATTGAAACCATACCCTTCCTATATTGGTAAGAGTGAGGTTAGCTAACATCCTCACTCAACAGCGCTCAAAATTACTCGCGGCCCGGAAGTTTTTTCCATGCTACCTTGTCACGCAAATAAACTGGGCTAGCCTCTTCAACCAGTGATGTATTGCCTTTTTGCCATTCAAATTGTGCCAAGAACACAATGTCTTCAGACTCAGGATAAAAAACATCACTGTCATTCAGAGTCAGTGGCATTGGTTTTAGCTCTTCAGAATACGCCCCCCAACCCGTACCTGCTTTCGCCCAAACTTTTTCATCAGATTGAGTTTGCTCTGCGAGTACAGCCGGCGGTATCACACATTCGTTATCGATTTCACTCCAATCGCCATCTTGTTGACGCTCAAAGCGCCCCCAGTACACTTCACTCATACGTGCATCAATAGCAGTCGCAACACTGGTCGCTCCTGACTTACGGTACACACCCTGAGCCATCGCTTTTAATGTCGAAATACCAATCATTGGCAAGTCTGCACCAAATGCTAAACCTTGTGCAATTCCGATACCAATTCGAACGCCAGTAAAACTACCAGGCCCACGACCAAATGCGAGTGCATCTAGATCATTCAGAGTCAACCCCGCCTCTTTTAGTACCTCATCAACCATAGGTAGTATTTTTTTAGTATGGTCTCTCGGTGCAAACTCACTACGTGAATAAACCTTATCACCAACCATCAATGCAACTGAGCAGGTCTCTGTTGCTGTATCTAAGGCAAGAATTTTTGCGCTCATGGAAATCTCTAATCTGTTTCTATTTCTGTTTGTATTTCTAAGGTCTGCGGACCTAACTGTGCAAGAAAACCCTTCACTATTCCCAGATCTCGAGTTCTTGGAATAGGAGGTAAACTACCGAGGAATATACCACCATAGTCTCGGGTTACTAATCGGTTGTCACAAATAATTAGTGCACCTTTATCTTTCTTGTCCCGGATAAGTCGTCCCACACCCTGCTTTAAAGTGATCACTGCATCTGGCAGTTGCACCTGAGAAAATGGGTCGCCACCGCGAAGCCGGCAATCTTCTATTCGTGCTTTAAGCAGAGGATCATCCGGAGCAGTAAACGGAAGTTTATCAATAATAACACAGCTTAGCGTATCGCCTCTAACATCTATCCCTTCCCAAAATGCACCTGTAGCAACAAGCAGCGCGTTCCCCAACTCCATAAACTCAGCCAGAGTTTTTTGCTTGCTGGTTTCCCCTTGTAAAAGAACGGGTAAGTCCAACGTTTGACGAAATTTCTCACCTAACTCACGCATCATGCTATGAGATGTACATAAAAAGAAGCAGCGACCTTCATTCTGTTCAATCACAGGGGCCAACATTGTCACTAATTTATCAGCTAGACCGGGGCTATTTGGCTCTGGCAAATATCTCGGGACACATAAACGCGCCTGACTTTGATAATCAAACGGGCTTGGTAGGGAGAACTGTTCACTCGGCTTTAAACCAAGACGATGAGTAAAGTGACCAAAATCATCATTGACGGCAAGGGTCGCAGAGGTAAATATCCACGCGCCTTGTTTCAGTTCAATTTGTTCGTGAAACTTGTCGGCGACTGATAGTGGCGTAATGTGCAAACTAAAATGACGAGGTGTAGTATCAAACCAGTATGAATACCCGGTAATCGACACATCGCATACTCTATCAATTCGACCTTTAATCAAATTTGCTCGTTCAAATGCAGTATCCAGCAACTGGCTGCGACCCAGCGCAATTTTGAGCACATCGATCGCAAACTCTAAACTGTCTTTAACTCGTTCTACTTCACGTAAAATAGAAGGGGAGGCCATCGCTTCTCGCCAGTTCCCCCGATAACCTGAATCACCTAAAACGATACGCAAGTCCATTGAGGATTGAATAAGTTTTTCACCAACTTTTTGTAATTGACGCATGTCCTTCGCCTCAGTGCGATAGGCTATTTCAATGTCTTTTGCTAAGTCTTGAATTTGACGACTAGATACAGACTGACCGAAGTATTGACTAGCGATATCGGGCAGTTGATGAGCTTCATCAAAAATAAACACTTCTGCTTCTGGGATAAGTTCACCAAATCCGGTCTCTTTAATCGCAAGGTCAGCGAGAAACAAGTGATGATTAACCACGACGACATCCGCGTCCATTGCTCGGCGTCGTGCCTTGGAGACAAAACAATCTGTGTAGCTTGGACACTCTTTTCCGAGGCAATTATCGTTGGTTGAAGTAATGGTCGGAATGACCATGCTGTCTTCGGGTAGAGAGTCACATTCACCGAGATCACCTGTTTTGGTTTCAGATGACCAAGAGCGGACTTTCACCAACTGAGTAAGTAATTGTGGATCTGCTGCATCATTCGTGTGGCTTTCAACCATCTGGCGACTTAATCGGTCGAGGCATAAATAGTTGGCGCGTCCTTTAAGTAAAGCAACATTGCCATGAAAGCCTAAAGCGCTGGTCATTAACGGCAAATCACGATGAAAAAGCTGCTCCTGCAAATTCTTGGAACCAGTACTAATAATGGTTTTCTTACCACTAAGTAACGCAGGAACTAAATACGCAAATGTTTTACCCGTTCCTGTGCCAGCCTCGACAACGAGCTGACTTTCACTAGCAATAGCTTTGGCTACAGCTAACGCCATATCGATTTGAGCTTGGCGGGGTTGAAAGCCTGGTATAGCTTTACCCAACGCGCCTTTTTGCGAGAAGGTTTTTTCGATCATCCAGAGTAATAATTTAGGATAGGTTGGCGGGGATTATGGCAGGTTTTTCACTGAGCTGCGAATTTGAGAGGTACGGAAAGCTACCGTACCTCACTAGACAATTTATTTCCTATTTAGGTAGCGACTTAACCACGGAGAGGAAACATCAGAAGAGACTTCATCAGTTTGAGGAATCATAGCTTTCGCTGCTTCGGCTGGTGATGCTTTGCTCTCCCACATCACTTCAAGAATATCGTCATCAATACTGTTATCCCCTAACAATGCTGTGACACGTTCAACGTACAATTTACGTGCGAGTAACTCTTTATCCATAAAACACCACCATAAAACTCTTAACCTAAAAATGTGACGATTTATTTAGCCGAGGGAAGTTGGAGTTTGCTTAACTCCATTATTCTTGTTGAAACCATATTAATAATAGATTAAGTATATAGGTCATATTGAGGGCTACGTCACCGTTCAGACTGGTCCAAACTGTTAAAAAACTGCAAGCACACGCCCGGAAGTCGTATTTAATGGAAAAAAAAACTCTCCTCACGCACTGTACTGATGCGCCTGGACTCATCTCAAAAATCACCAATATCTGTTACAAACACCAACTAAACATTATTCATAACAATGAGTTCGTCGATAACACCAGCGGTCACTTTTTCATGCGAACAGAGCTGGAAGGTTACTTTAACGACCAAACCTTGCTTGCAGATTTAGACCAAGCTCTCCCTACTGGCGCAAAGCGAAAATTGATAAGTTCATCACGTAAACGTATTGTCATTTTAGTAACCAAAGAAGCGCACTGTTTAGGTGATATTCTGATGAAAAACTACGATGGCAGCTTAGATGTTGAAATTGCAGCCGTAGCTGGTAACTACGACAAGTTACAAAGTCTGACAGAGAGATTCGATATTCCATATCATCATGTGTCTCATGAAGGACTAAATCGCCAAGAGCATGAACAACAACTACTTGGTGTTATTGACCAATATAAGCCAGATTACATTGTTCTTGCTAAGTATATGCGTGTACTCACACCTGGCTTTGTCGAGAAATATCACCATAAGATTATTAACATTCACCACAGTTTCTTACCCGCTTTTATCGGTGCAAAACCTTATCAGCAAGCTTATGAGCGTGGCGTGAAAATTATTGGTGCAACAGCTCACTTCGTGACTAACGACTTAGACGAAGGGCCTATCATCAAGCAGGACGTAATACCTGTTGACCATACCTTTAGCGCACAAGACATGGCTCAAGCGGGTCGTGATGTTGAAAAAAATGTATTAAGCAAAGCGCTAAACAAAGTCATTAACGACCATGTGTTCGTTTATGGCAACAAGACTGTGATTCTTTAAATTTTGCTGACCAACAAGACAAAGGGCGCTATCTCAGCGCCCTTTTTAGTGGGGACTGGTTTAAACCAGATTACAATGTCACTGCTAACTTTACCCCTTGGCGAATGGCTCTTACCGCATCCAGTTCACCTGCGTGGTCAGCACCACCAATCACATGTAGTTTACCCGCTAATTTCGACCACTGATCTTCAAACGGACGCACAGATTCTTGACCCGCACAAATAATGACCTTATCGACTTCCAATAACTTTTCATGACCTTCAATGGCAATATGCAAGCCTTTGTCATCGATGCTTTGATATTCAACGCCACCTAACATGTTCACACCACGTTTTTCCAAGGTACGTTTATGAACCCAACCGGTGGTCTTCCCCGGACCTTTACCTACTGTACCTTTGCGACGTTGCAACAACCAAACATCTTTATCACTATGAGAATCTGGATAAGGGAACAAACCGCCTGGGTGAGCAATTTCCTTATCAATGCCCCACTCATGCAGCCAGTCATCCAGGTCATGATCCATGGGCTCTGTGAGCATGGTTGCCACATCAATACCGATGCCACCAGCACCGACGATCGCGACTTTATTACCTACGGGTGTCTTTTCGCGAATTAATGTCTGGTAATCAACTACTTTTTCTTCATTATCAATACCTTGAATAGTAGCTCTACGCGGTTCCACACCAGAAGCCATGACCACTTCGTCATAATCAGCCAGAATCTCAAACGTCGCTTCTGTATTCAAATGCAGTTTAACCCCGGTTTCATCAATCCGGTTTGCAAAGTAACGAATTGTCTCACGAAACTCTTCTTTACCAGGAATCTGCATAGCAAGCCTGAACTGACCTCCAATTCGATCATTTCGTTCGAACAAATCTACCTCATGCCCTCTTTCGGCAAGCGCTGTTGAACAAGAGAGACCCGCAGGACCGGCACCAATAACGGCTATTTTCTTTTTCGTTTTTGCTGGTTCAACAACGATTTCGGTCTCATAACAGGCTCTTGGATTTACCATACAGGTCGAGCGTTTGCCTTTGAATATGTTGTCCAAACAGGCCTGATTACAGCCAATACAAGTGTTGATTAAAGTGGCCTGATCTTTTTCCGCTTTGGCGACAAAATTCGGGTCAGCCAAAAATGGACGAGCCATCGACACCATGTCTGCTTTACCTGATGCGAGTATTTTTTCAGCTTCGTCAGGGGTATTAATTCGGTTACAGGTAATCACTGGTACCGTCAGGTGAGATTTTATTTTTTCCGTAACCCAACTAAATGCCGCTCTTGGCACCTGTGTCACTATGGTAGGGATCCGCGCTTCATGCCAGCCAATACCCGTATTGATAAGTGTAACACCTGCCTTTTCTAACTCTTTAGCCAGCATGAGTACTTCTTCAAATGTGCTGCCCTGCTCTACCAAATCAAGCATAGACAGACGGAATATAATAATGAACTCTTCTCCTACGGCTTCGCGAATCGCTCGTACAATCTCTAGTGGAAAACGGATGCGATTTAAGTAGCTCCCCCCCCATTCGTCGTAACGCATGTTGGTACGCTTACAAATAAACTGATTGATCAGGTAACCTTCCGATCCCATCACTTCAACACCATCGTAGCCGGCCAACTGTGCCAGCTCTGCGCTGTTAGCAAAATCTTGAATCGTGCTACGAATTTGTCTCGGACTCATTTCACCCGGTACAAATTTACCTATGGGTGCTTTAATCGCAGAGGCACTCAGTGAAAACGGATGCATCGCGTAGCGACCGGCATGCAATAACTGAAGGGCAATTTTTCCGCCGTGACGATGCACCGCTTCTGTGACAAT
Source organism: Vibrio sp. (assembly GCA_048259585.1). GTDB lineage: Bacteria > Pseudomonadota > Gammaproteobacteria > Enterobacterales > Vibrionaceae > Vibrio. The sequence goes on from JBLXHN010000007.1 coordinate 219,725, forward strand.
TTTATGTTCTTTGGCGTGCTTAACCTTGCTAAATTCGGCAGCGAACGGATAAAGTCGTCCTCGAAGGTTTGGAGAGAAACCTCCGGTAACGATAAGGCCAACGCCACCTTTTGCTCTTTCTTCATAAAAAGCAGCGAGTTTATGTAAACCTTGCTTATCTTCTTCTAATCCAGTGTGCATAGATCCCATCAACACGCGGTTGCGGAGTTTAGTGAACCCTAGTTCTAATGGTTCAAGTAGGTGTGGATACATAGGTAGGTCACCTTTATCATTATTTTATGTGGCCAGACCACAATATGACTCATTGAAACAAAAATCAAACAAGCGTTTACATTTATGCAACATCGATCAATCTTGCGGTTGTTTGCGCATACTAGATCACGTAGGATGCAACTATATACCTAAGTGACTTCAAGATGCAGGATTCAGAGCTGCATCAACGCGTCCAGAGCAAGCTTAATAACGGTAGGAATGGTTGCTCCCTTTCAACGTTATTGAGCGCAGAAATGGGCTCGTTGATGAGCTCCCGAAGGGCGAGTTTTATTCACTCCTATGCTGCGTTACTGATTTTCTACGTAGAATAACTATGTCTTCAAATCAGTGCCTTGCCTAAGAGCGAATAAGTTCTCGCTGAACCAGCATCTTGAGGTTACTTAGGTATATTAATATTCCGAATCAATCGCATCGGTGGTATTACAAGCAATTCGAATATTTTGCTGGAGACACAATGAAAACAATATTCCGCTTTATCGGGTTATTATTTAAATGGGCTTGGAAGTTAATCACTTTCATTCGCCTAGCCCTCACTAATCTTATTTTTTTACTCAGTATCGCTCTCGTCTATTTTTTATATGCTTATGAAGCTCCAGCACCTGTGGTTGAGAAATCCTCTGCACTCGTTCTTAACCTAACTGGTCCTATTGTCGAGCAAAGTAGTTACCTTAACCCAATGGATTCCGTCACAGGCTCACTTCTTGGGCAAGACTTACCGAAAGAGAACGTCCTGTTCGACATTGTCGATACCATTCGCCATGCAAAAGAGGATGACAGTATTACTGGTTTAGTGCTGGCACTACGCGATTTACCAGAAACCAATTTGACCAAACTTCGCTATATTGCGAAGGCTATTAATGAGTTCAAAGCATCAGGTAAGCCAGTGTTTGCTTCAGGTTCGATGTATAACCAAAGCCAGTACTACCTCGCGAGTTACGCAGACAAAGTATTTTTATCGCCAGATGGTGCGGTTCTGCTTCATGGCTACAGTGCTTATAATCTTTATTATAAAAGCTTGTTAGAAAAGCTGGATGTCAATACCCATGTCTTCCGTGTCGGTACTTACAAGTCCGCCATTGAGCCGTTTGTTCGAGATGACATGTCTGATGCAGCACGAGAATCAGCTTCACGTTGGCTAACACAACTTTGGGGCGCTTATGTCGATGATGTCGCCACCAACCGTGGCATTGAAGCAAGTACGCTAACACCAAACATGGATGAATTTATCGAACTGCTAAAACAAAATTCCGGAGATCTCGCTCAGTTATCGCTTAACTTGGGTCTTGTGGATGAGCTCGCTTCACGCCAACAAATCCGCAAAGAACTCGCCGATACTTTCGGTAGCGATGGAAAAGACAGTTATAACGCCATTAGTTACTACGACTATATCGCAACTATCGATAACACCAATAATTCGTCGACTGATGAAATTGCGGTAGTTGTCGCTAGCGGAGCGATTATGGATGGCTCACAACCTCGCGGTAGCGTCGGCGGTGACAGTACTGCGGCTCTTTTACGTCAAGCTCGTAACGATGACAACGTCAAAGCAGTGGTACTGCGTGTGGATAGCCCTGGAGGAAGTGCTTTCGCATCAGAAGTGATTCGCAATGAAATCGATGCATTAAAAGAGGCAGGCAAACCCGTTGTCGTTTCTATGTCGAGCTTGGCTGCCTCTGGCGGCTATTGGATCTCGATGAGCGCCGATAAAATCATCGCTCAACCAACCACCTTGACAGGCTCAATTGGGATTTTCAGTGTGATCACCACATTCGAAAAAGGATTAAACAAAATGGGCATTTACACCGATGGCGTGGGCACCTCTCCGTTATCAGGTGTTGGGATTACAACCGGGCTTAATGAAGGTGTGAAACAAGCGCTACAAATGGGGATTGAAAACGGCTATCAGCGCTTTATTACTCTCGTCGCTGACAATCGCCAAATGTCAGTTGATGAAGTTGATAAAATCGCTCAAGGCCGAGTATGGACCGCGCTAGATGCGCAGAAGCTGGGCCTTGTTGATAAATTGGGTGACTTCGATGATGCTGTCGCTATGGCATCTGAGTTAGCCAATCTTGATGACTACAGCCTGTTCTGGGTAAGCAAACCTCTCAGCCCAGCACAAGAGTTCCTACAAGACTTATTCGGCCAACTGAAAGTCAGCTTAGGTTTCGATCTTTCAAGTATGATCCCTCAAGCACTGCAGCCCGCTACCAAACAGCTGATCAATGATGCAAGCTTAATGAGTAGCTTCAATGATCCTAAAGGTTACTACGCGTTGTGTTTGAACTGCCAGATGCAATAGTCGCGTCAAATCAAGTAAGCATTCACTAAGCTTACTGTTACATTCATTGTCATTTTGACCCATAAAGGGGGACTAAACACTGAGTCCCCCTTTTTATTCACCAACTTTTCGTTATAATCGCGACACAATATCCCCTTAACCTTGAGTTGCTTAAATCATGGCAAGAAAACACATTTATATCGCCTATACAGGTGGCACCATCGGCATGAAAAAATCCACTCACGGTTACGTCCCCGTCGCCGGTTTTATGGAAAAGCAATTGGCCGGTATGCCAGAATTCCACCGCGATGAAATGCCTGAGTTTACCGTTCATGAATATGAACCATTGATTGACTCTTCAGATATGACTCCTGAAGACTGGCAAAAAATCGCTGACGACATTCATGATAACTATGAAAAGTATGACGGTTTTGTCATTCTGCATGGTACAGATACCATGGCGTATACCGCCTCTGCCCTTTCTTTCATGCTGGAAAATTTAGCCAAACCAGTGATTGTGACCGGTTCGCAAATCCCACTGGCTGAGCTACGTTCAGACGGGCAAGCTAATTTACTAAATGCACTACATATCGCCGCGAATTATCCAATCAACGAAGTCACTCTATTCTTCAACAATCAGCTAATGCGTGGTAACCGTAGCACTAAATCTCATGCTGACGGTTTTAATGCTTTCACCTCGCCAAATATACCAGCTTTACTTGAAGCGGGTATTAATATTCAAGTAAGCAATGGTGTTGAAGTTGGTAAAATTCCGGATGGCAAATTTAAAGTTCACAAGATCACGCCCCAGCCCATTGGTGTAATCACTATGTACCCTGGTATTTCACATGAAGTGATTCGCAACACGCTGCTTCAACCCGTCAATGCGATGATATTACTGACATTCGGTGTTGGTAATGCCCCACAGAATGCTGAACTACTTGCTCAATTACAAGACGCTTCACAGCGCGGTGTTATCGTGGTCAATTTAACCCAATGTTTAGCAGGTAAAGTAAACATGGGTGGCTACGCGACAGGCTGTGCTTTGGCAGATGCAGGGGTAATTAGCGGCTTTGATATGACTCCAGAAGCGGCATTGGCTAAGTTACACTACTTATTAAGCCAAAACCTGTCATATGAAGAAGTGAAAGATAAAATGCAACAAGTGCTCCGTGGAGAGATGAGCATTTAATGTAACCACACTAACGTAAGAAAACCCCGTATTATTATACGGGGTTTTCTTTATTCAGGTTGCGCGGCTACTCTTCATTAAGGTTAACGCGTAAAATGTCTTTCTGAGTGCTTTTCGACGATTCGTTTCGGAAACGATTTTTAAGTTCAGCTTTGGACTTAAACACCATCTCGCCACCGACCCCAACACTCATGTGATCAGCATTTTTATTATGTTTAGATTGGAACAACATCACAGCTTGCATACAAGAATCTCGCTGCTCTTGGCTAAGTGCAGTACCTTCAGGCCACTTGCCTGTTTCTACAGCGTACAATAAACGTTCGTATGCTTCTGGAGTGATGGCATCAACAAGTTGATTTGCGTCCATGACAAATTCCTAATTTAACAGTTTGCGTCAACATATCTCGTTGGCATCTATAGTCAAGGCAAGCTAAATAAATAAGTGTATAAGATCACAACTCAGAGTTACGCCCTCGCCACACTTGTCTTATTGGTATCCACTCTATCTTAGACAACAGTGAACGAAGAACGAACGCTGCAGTATACTTAATAAACGACATAGAACATCTGTAAACCGAACTTTATGAAAAGTATAAAAATACTCATCTGTTTATCTCTACCACTGATACTCTCGGGATGTTTTGAGAACAGAAAAAACACCGACAAACTTTGTGCCGATAACCCGGCACTGCAATGCGAACGATTAAATGTCGATGATGGCCAATGTCGTCTTCCTCGGACGGACCTCATTTGGCATCGTTATGATGTTCTTAAAAACCCTAGTGTTGACAATAAGATCCGAGAATATCAACTTACCCGCGAATACCGTCGTTGCTTAGGGTTAGCTTCTCAAATCCAAGCCATCGATCAAACAGAGCTTAAACAAAAACGGGTCAACGCCTTGGTTAATGCGGGTGAGGATATGAAACGCTTGGTATCAGAACTTGAACAAAACCGAACCCCGGAATCCCTTTACTTTCTCTGGAGTCAAGAAGGTGACAACAAAGCTCGCCGTGAATTTTTGCAGCTTGAAGGCAAGCCGGAATTAGAAACCGCACATTTACAATATGCGCTTGCGACTTTCTACATTACACGTAACCGAGAAAAAACAATAAAGCTGCTTAACCATGCTTTAGAGCTAAGTTCCGCAAATGATGTCAATGTAGAGATCCTTAAATCATTAGCCAGCAGCTACCATGGTGCAGGAGAAACCCAACACGCTTATATTTGGGCGATGGTTGGCAAAGAGTTTGATGTTCCTATCGCTTCTGAGGCTGAACTTGCGTTGATGTATGGATTTGATAAAGAGACATTTGGAAGGCTTGAAGACATCGCGAAAACTGTCGTGGATAGTATCAAAAAGGGGCAATACCATCCCAATATCATTACTAATGCTTTGAAAGAGTGACGATAAAACCAAGGTTGGTGAAATTTCACCAACCTTTTTCGTAACTATTTCGCTAGTTTTACTACTTTTTGTTGAAAATTAACGACACCGAGTTTACACAAAAACGTTCGCCAGTTGTCTTGGGACCATCAGGAAAAACATGCCCAAGGTGACTGTCACAGGCAGCGCAACGTATCTCAGTTCTCACCATTCCGTGACTTAGATCTTCTAAATAACGTATTGCTTGATCACTAATTGGCGCATCAAAACTCGGCCATCCACACCCTGAATCATACTTATTTTCGGAACTAAAAAGCGGCGCATTGCAACAGGTACAATGGTAAGCACCCGTCAGCTTGTTATGCAATAGTTTACCAGAGAACGGAGCCTCCGTTCCTCGTTGGCGACACACATAATATTCTTCCTCAGATAACTGGTCTTTCCAGTATTCATCAGGCTTGTCCATCTCTTCGGCTTTCTGAACCACGCTTAACTTTCTCCAATTCTCTAATAATTATTTTTGACTTTTTTCGCTAAAAACTTGCGTACATATCAAGTTGTAGCACATACTTTTTCACCATAAGATGGCGGGTTATTAGAGCAACAATAACCTAGGTATATTGATTATTTTACGTCAAATGGTAGTAATGAAAAGCAGTAGCTCGTTTAAAAAGTAGTCACTTGTAAGTGATTGTGAAAAAAAGCGACAGTTTTTTTTGACTTTAAACAAGTTAAGTCGGATTATCTGTTGCAGATGTTTACTGGATTTTGTAATTTTACTACCAGTTATCTTTAATCAGAAATTAAGTTGTGGAGCAACTATAATGACTATCAAAGTAGG
>JBLXHN010000008.1:0-221974 GCA_048259585.1 Vibrio sp.
GTGTGCGCTTAACTTTTTGTTTATCTGTGTTTGTCATAATAAGTCCTAAATGTATAAACACATTTCAGGACAAGACATTCGTAATATAAATAAAGCCAGCAAGATTGCTGGCTTTATGCTTTCCAAGTTCGACTGACGATATAAAACCGCTATGCTGCACTTGGTCGACGTGTTCTGACAAACGGTACACCCGCTTCATCCGTTAAAACGTCTGCCTCAACGTGATACAGCTCTTTAATCAGTTCGCTTGTCAGTAAGTCTTGTGGCGAACCAAATGCTCGTAACTCGCCGTCTTTGAGAATCAGCAGATTATCTGCATATTGGGCCGCAAGGTTCAAGTCATGCAACACCATCAACGTGGTATAGCCTTGTTGCTTGGTCTGGGTAACCAAATGGTTTAATAGCACATGCTGATAATGCAAATCTAATGCGCTAACCGGTTCATCTAACATCAAAATTTCAGGCTGTCTCATCAGTGCTTGTGCAAACAGAATCATTTGGCACTGACCACCGCTGAGTGTTCTGACATCTCGGCTGGCAAGGTGTTCCAAACCAATACTTGTGAGGATCGACAACGCTTCTTCCAGCATTCTGGTTTCAATCCGCATACTCAACGCATCGAGGCGGCCTAGCAAAACCACTTCCATAACGGTCATGTTGACATCGAGGTGAATGTCTTGCGGCATATAGCCAAACTTGGTTCGCCATGCGCCCAGAGTTGTCTTGGTCAGTGAATCTCGGTCAAATCGAATATCACCACTTTCTGTTTTGATGTCACCAAACAGCGTTTTTAACAGCGTACTCTTACCCGTTCCATTGGGTCCCAGAATAACGTTCACTTCCCCTGTATTGAGTTTAAAGCTGATATCTTTTGCCAATACCAACTCACCAATACGAACATTCAGTTTATTAACTTGAAGCATGTTATCTTCTCCTTGCAATGATGAGCCAGAAGAAGAAAGGCACACCGATAATCGCTGTAACAATACCAATTGGGAATAAAGCTCCCGGCACTATCACTTTAGAAAGCACCGAGGCGGTAGAAAGTAAAAACGCACCAATCAAGAACGACAGGGGAAGAAAGAAACGTTGGTCTTCGCCAACCAGAATTTTAGCAATATTGGGCGAAACAATACCAATGAAGCCAATAATACCGACAAAACTTGTTACTGTGGCTGTCATTACTGCAACAATCAAAAGAGTCTTGAGACGTAGTTTTACGATGTTAACACCAAGGCTTTTAGCACGCTCTTCACCGAGTTTTAGTGCCGTTAACTTCCATGAATCTTGCAGTAACAACAACATACTAATCATGACAACGGCAGCTGTAATGGCAAGGTTTGTCCAGGTCGCCTTAGATAAACTGCCAAACAACCAGAATAAGATCTGCTGACTCAGCTCCGGAGAAGAAATAAACTGGACCAGTGAAAGCAGAGACTGGAACAAGAACAACAGTGCAATACCGGCAAGAATTAATTGCCCGGAACCAATATGACGCACCGAAGCCAAAGCAAACAGAAAACAAGCAGAAATCATACAGAAGACAAAAGCGCCGATCGGTACAGCAAGGTTACTATCGATCCCTAAAGAGCCTGTGTAAAGCACTAACGCAGCACCAAAACCTGCAGCAGCAGCCATACCTAATGTATATGGGCTCGCCATCGAGTTATTAAGCAACGTTTGCATTTCAGCCCCACCCATCCCGAGAGAGCCCCCAACAAAAATCGCCATTAAAGCAATAGGTAAACGAAGGTTACTGACTATAATTTGAGTTGACTCATCGACCTGAAAAGGCAAACCCGCCCACTGAAGAAGTGCATAAAGTACAGAACTCACATCAATCATTGATGGTCCTGTCATAATATCCAGAATGAATGAGGTTACGAGTAACAAACCAAAGCTGGTTAAGATCATCCCCCGGCGCTTTTCACTTTTACGCTGAGCCGCTATGGCCTGCTGCAACACGTCCGATGCCATTTAATTCCACCAAAATACAACTGTTATGGTTATTTAAGCAATGTCCACTTTATAGTTATTGCTATCAATTTACAGGTAACGGATATTAACATTTTGTAAATGATAATAGCTAGTATTTACACTCCTATTTGTGGTTATTCTGCATCACCAATACAATATCCCCTCTCTCTTGAGCCAACTTAGATCAAAAACGGCTCTAAAGTTTACCTTTAGAGCCGTAGCAGCAATTTACCAAGTTAGCGTTGGAACATTACTTCAAGACTAATACTTTGTATAACCACATTAATTACAGCTTAGTCTCGCACTAAGCAAGGACGCTTAGGATCAAATTTCCAGTCTTTAATTAGGTATTGCATACCAATTGAGTCATCACGAGCGCCTAAACAGTTGTCCATGTATAGCTTGTGCGCTTCTTCCACTTTTTCCATATCTAGCTCAATTCCCAGACCTGGTTTATTTGGAACCTGAACTTTACCATCTACGATTTGGAACGGTTCTTTAGTCAGACGTTGGTTACCTTCCTGCCAAATCCAGTGCGTATCAATCGCAGTAATATCACCAGGTGCAGCAGCAGCTACGTGGGTAAACATTGCTAGTGAAATATCAAAGTGGTTGTTTGAGTGAGAACCCCAAGTGTAACCAAACTCATGACACATTTGAGCAACACGCACTGAGCCTTCCATCGTCCAGAAATGAGGATCTGCTAGCGGGATATCGACTGATTGCAGGCTTAGTGAATGCCCCATTTGACGCCAGTCAGTTGCAACCATGTTTGTTGCAGTAGGAAGACCAGTACGACGTTTGAATTCGGCAAGAACTTCACGACCAGACATACCATTTTCTTCACCACATGGGTCTTCCGCGTACGCTAACGTGTCTTTAAGTTCCAGACCGATACGGATAGCTTCGTCCAGAGACCAGGCACCATTCGGATCAAGTGTTACACGAGCTTCCGGGAATGCGGCTTTAATTGCTTTCACTGCTTTAGCTTCGTCATCAGCAGACAGTACACCACCTTTAAGTTTGAAATCATGGAAACCATATTTCGCATGTGAAGCTTTAGCAAGGTTTGCGACTGTTTCTGGCGTCATCGCTTTTTGGTGACGAACACGGTACCACTCACACTCATCATCATCTTGGTTTTGATACGGCAAATCTGTAACGTCTTTGTCACCAATAAAGAATAGGTAGCCCAGCATTTCAACGAAATCACGTTGTTGACCATCACCTAGTAAAGAAGCCACATTCACACCAAGATGTTTGCCTAAAAGGTCAAGCAGAGCAGCTTCAATCGCTGTTACCACGTGGATAGTTGTACGCAAGTCGAAGGTTTGCTTTCCACGGCCACCTGCGTCGCGGTCATTAAACTCTTTTGATACCGCTGTCTTGATGTTTTTATATTCAGCAATACCTTTACCAATAATAAGTGGAGCAGCATCTTCTAGAGTCTGACGAATTTTCTCGCCTCCAGGAACCTCACCAACCCCTTGGTTGCCCGATTCATCAGTAATAATAATGATGTTACGAGTAAAGAATGGCGCATGAGCACCACTTAGGTTTAGCAGCATACTGTCACGACCTGCAACAGGAATAACTTTAACGTCAGTAACTTTTGGAGATGTCATATCTTATACCTTTTTACGTATTGGGCTCCGCATGGAGCAATGACTGTGGCCGCTCAGGCAGCCAACCATTAATTCTTAGCTTATAAGTGCACTCTTCGCACTTTTAGTTGCTTTACTGTTCAAATAAAAACGTTATCTGTTCGTTCTCATTAAAAATGTTAGCGCAAACATTTATAGCTTTTCAGAGTTAGGAATACTATGACCAAGAACAATTTCTGCCTTACCTGTCACATTTAAAAGCATTACAAACAAGATAATTGCACGCATACATCTAAGTTTGGAATAATCTCTTAACAAAATTTGTATTACGCTAACATTTCTGAGCTAATACAAACTATTGAAAACTTAATCAGTCACTATTCGTGGTAACATCGCAAAACTGCCGGATGCATAGGAATACATTTTTGAAATCGAATCGAAGTAAATCCCCTACATTAGAAGACGTTGCTCGCGTTGCTGGTTTATCTGCAATGACGGTAAGCCGTGCTTTAAATAATCCTTCTAAAGTGAAAGAAGCAACGGTAAACCGCGTATTAGCTGCAGTGGAGAGTACCGGCTATATACCCAATAAAGCAGCAGGTAGCCTAGCCTCAAGCAAAAGTGGTTTAATTGGCGTCGTCGTTCCGCAAATCAACAACAGCATGTTCATTGAAACAGTTGAGGCTCTACGGGGCTGTTTAGCAGAACGCGGATATCATGTACTGCTTAGCGTCTCCGATTATAGCTCTGCCAGCGAAGCAGAAATTGTGTCATCACTTATGTCACATCGCCCTGATGGCATTGTACTAACGGGGGTTCATCACGATAACAGGCTGAAAAAAATATTACTTAACTCTTCAGTACCTGTGGTAGAAATTTGGGATTCAACCCCAACACCTATCGATATGTTGGTTGGTTTATCGCATGATAAAATTGGTGAAGCTATTGGCCATGAAATTGCAAAGAAAGGACCTCAAAATGTAGGTCTTATCTGGGCAGAAGATTCTCGCGCCCAAAAACGTCTGCAAGAAATCATCAAAGTGTTGAAGCAAAATAACATTAGTTATAGGGTGGCTCAGGTACCCAGTCCGGCCAAATTCAAGGCTGGTCGTGAGGGACTCTTGGAACTGCTAGAGACCGAGCAGCATTTTGATATAATCGCCTGCTCTTCCGATACTCTGGCACAAGGTTGCATTGCCGAAGCCCGACATCAAAACCGACGCATTCCCGAAGACTTCACTCTAATCGGCTTTGGTGATCTTGATGTCGCAGAACACAGCGTTCCATCTATTACAACGGTGAATATCGACCGTGTTGGTATGGGACAAATAGCAGCGACCATGCTAGCTGACCGAATAGAAGGTAAACCCGTTAAAGATTCTATTGTTAATTTGGAATTTAGCTTTAAATACAGAGAGTCGTTTTAGGCGACTCTTTTTTATTTCACTTCTCAGCTAACGACGCTTTCTGTTGAGTGCGAATACCAAACCACTTCTTACCAAATACGTTTATCACTAATCCAATTGCAATCACCATTACACCGATAATCTGGAATAAGCTCAAACTCTCACCCAACAACATCCATGCACTAAGTAAACCAAAAACAGGGACTAGAAGTGATAATGGTGCCACCATCGATGTTTCATAACGGCTCAATAAGTAGCTCCAACCACCATAACCGACGATGGTAGCCAGCACAGATAAGTAAATAATGGAGAAAACGTTATGCCATTCAATATGGGTAAGCGAGTAAATAATCTCTTCCTGCCCCTCAATAAAATACGAAGCAATACTAAATGCCGTGGTTGGCACCAGAGCACTCCACACAATCAGAGACATTGTCGGAACTGAATAATTCTGCATAATTACTTTATTAGTGATGTTACCTAATGCCCAACAAGTCGCAGCACCGATAATCAATAGTAAGGTCAAAAAAGTTAAAGATGTAGAGGCGTGGCCCTGCGCCGCAGCTAGCATATAAATTCCGGTTCCGGCGATGGTTACGGCTATCACATTATGCAAACGTATTTTTTCTTTGAGCAAAATGGCACCAAAAGCCAGCGTGATAAATGCCTGAGCCTGCAAGAGAAGTGATGCCAGCCCGGCTGCGAGACCGACTTTTAATGCCCAGAACAACAACGCGAATTGACCAAAGCTGATGGTTAAGCCGTAAGCTACCAGCCACTTCAGTGGAATTTGTGGCCTTTTAATAAAGAAAATGGCAGGAAGTGCGACTAAAGCAAAACGCAAACCAGCCAGCAACAAAGGTGGCATACCTTGTAAGCCAACTTTAATCACCACGAAATTGACACCCCAAACCAACACAATGGTTAGAGCTAAGAGCCTGTCACGGAACGACATCATGTATCCTTACAAAACGAAAATAGCGGCCAACGCAAGAGTCCACTTCCTGCCGGATAAAACAGTCCCCCACAGGCCAATTACTTAAAATCAGATTGCCCGAAACTCACAAAAAAAACAAGCAACTTGTAGCACAACAATATCACCCTATACTGATTCCACAAACCCAATTCGCCCCTTCTCCACATGGAGCTGAAGACACTTTTTCTAACGATCCGGTCTCTGAACTTATGCGATATAATCCCAATTCTTCAGCTAATTCACCACTCACCAACAAATACTGATCATCATGAGTAATCATGAAGCTGCGAGGTTGCTGCTCCACTGAAAAATGATTTGAATAGCGGGGAAGCCGATCATCACGAGAAATTTCAAGGCAGGCAATTACGCTCAATGTTCTTTCTGAAACATATAAGTAACGGCCGTTTGCCGTAATATGAACATCAGCAGTCCACATCCTAGGTATGTCATTCGCTACTCGTTGAGCGGGTGGTAAGCCTTTCTCTAGCTTGACAGATGGCAAGACCGGTGTTTCTGCAATGAATTTAAGCAAGCCATTTGCCTTATCAAATGAAAAGGTACAGATACTTCCTACCATTTCAGTCAATACATATAAAAACTCACCACAAGGAGAAAAGACCAAATGACGAGGGCCTGAACCGGTAACAAATTTATATTCGCAAACTTCTTCAAAACCGTTATTTTCTTGTGTTGGGGCGGCATAAACACAAAGTCTATCGCGTCCAAACTCAGTCGCAACCATCCAGTTCTCATCTGGGCTAAATCGAAACGTGTGACAATGAGATTGATGTTGAATAACACTTGTACTATCGGTAACCTCTCCCGATTCCCCCAACGCTTTAACAACAACTCGATTATGATCAAAAGAAGATGCTATCAACCATTGATTATTTGAATCGATATCTAAACTCACAATACTTTCATCGACTTCACGTGATGACTGTATGATGAGATCTCCCGTCTGTTGATCAATATTAAATTGATCAACACGATATGAATCGCTGCGCAAAGCCGCATACAAAAAGTTTTGGCAATGACTGACTACCAAAGGCATCACCATCTCCCCGACTTCTGTTTCCCCTAGCAAAGTCAGTACACCATCCTCAAGTTTATAGCGGGAAATTGTTCCTGATATTGCGTTAGATAAATATACAAATTGTGTCATCATAGGCCTTTATATAACGTTAGAATTATAAGAATAAGTTCAGCGATTCCTTTCAAACTCCAATATTATCACTAGTTAAGTGAATAGGATAAAACTGAAAAAGTGAATACGTTGCTCAGTTGCATTGAAGCCAAGTACCTGTGAGCAAAATAATAATCTTAAATTAATCATTAGGATTAAGCACATGAACAATCATGGGTTGCGATCTTAAAAGAACAGTAGATATCTAACATGAACGGTTGGAAATACTAGATATGAAATAGAGTAGGAAATTGAATGACAATAGACATCATCCCGCATTGCGAAAGGAACAAGCACCCTATCTTAGAGCAGTTATCTGTTTACTTTAGTTCATCAAAGCAGGTACTCGAAATAGGTTCAGGCAACGGTCAGCATGCCGTATTTTTCGCTGAGCGTCTTCCTCATTTAACTTGGTACACCAGTGAAATTCCGGACAACCATGAGAGTATTATTCATTGGCTGAATCACGCTGCACTCGAAAACATTAAACCACCTTTCCCGTTCACTGTTGGTAAAAATCCTTGGCCAGACATCAACATTGATGCGGTATTTACAGCGAATACCACCCATATCATGCAACCAGAAGAGGCAAAAATAATGATGGAGCTTGTATCAGAAAATCTGCCTAAAGACGGGATATTTTGCCAATACGGCCCGATGAAAATTGAAGGTGAATTTACCGCAGAGAGTAACGCAGAATTTGACCGCCAATTGAAACAGCGAGGCTTTGGGGGTATTCAGGATATCCACGACCTTGAAGGCTGGGCTAATAAGCTAACGCTACAAGAAACCATTCCAATGCCAGCAAACAATTTTTTGTTGGTTTGGCGGTCCGAAAAATGACATTACACGAGTTAAGCAACCAACTCCCTTATCGATTCTTCATTTAAGCAATAGAGAATTAAATCAGCAATTGTACCAAGCTTGATATTGTGCTTTTGAGCAAAAACCTCCAAATCAGGTCTGCGGGCCATAGTGCCATCTTGATTTAGCACTTCAATAATGGCGCATGAAGGAGTCAGCCCTGCTAACCTTGCTAAATCGCACCCAGCCTCGGTATGACTGGGACGCACTAAAAGCCCCCCTTCACGTGCAACAACTGGAAATATATGCCCCGGAGAAACCACATCTTCTGCCGTCGCGTGGGGGGAAACTACCGTCTTAATCGTCAATAATGTCTTCAATCGCACTCAGTGTCATTTTTAATTCCTTTTAAAAATTTTGATCTATTAAAAAGCAGATTTCTGACTGATTAGCGTTCGCGATGAATAGCAAAAGGATTCCACGCTTGCGCCGTTGGCATCACTTCCATCCGATTGATACACATGTGGGCGGGAAGCGTAGCGAGATAAAACATGGTGTCAGCAATATCTTCTGCTGTTAATGCTTCAGTGTCTGCATATAAAGCATCTGATGCGGCTTGGTCACCTTTTGTTCTCACTAGTGTAAATTCGGTTTCAGCAATCCCCGGAGCAAGATCCGTCACTCGAACTCCCGTTCCCAATAAATCACAACGCAAGTTATAGCTAAACTGTTTTACAAACGCTTTGGTCGCACCATAAACATGGCTGCCCGGATAAGGCCATTGACCAGCAATAGAACCAACATTGATGATGGAAGCCCCCTTCCCGACCTCTATCAAAGCTGGCAGCAAAGCATGGGTGACGTTAACTAATCCCGTTACATTTGTATCAATCATGGTGTGCCAGTCCTGAATATCGACGCTCTGAGCCGGATTTGGCGACAAAGCCAAGCCTGCGTTATTAACAAGGCAGGTCACTTGTTTAAAAGATTCAGGTAATGAGTTAACCAAACGATCAACTTCTTCTTTACTACGTACATCTAATGTTTGGTAATGAACAGGAACGGTTTCCGACAACTCATCAGCCAGCTCTTTCAAACGCTCTTCGCGTCTTCCGGTGATAACTAAAGCCCAACCTTCAGAAGCAAATTTTCGTGCTGCCGCGCGTCCAAAACCTGATGTTGCTCCAGTAATAAATACCACTTTACCCATATCGATTTTATCCATTAATTGTCTGTTTAAATTCGAGTTAAATAAGATATAGGGGATATTCCCCTATATCTAGACCATACTTTGATTATGCTTTTTCAAGTTCAGTTTTGTACACAAGTTGTGGGCTAAACTTACAAATTACGTAATACAAAGCCGCACCACTAAACGCACCTGTAAACCAACCGTAATCGTAAAACCAGGTCATCACGTTGAAGAAAATCGCCATCATTGTGAAGAAAACAGGCACAAAAAGAGCGATAAATCCCGCCCAGTTAAACGCTGGATAAGCGTCTTCTTTGTACAAAGCAACAATGTCGAGCTTCTGTTTCTTAATTAGAAAATAATCGACAATCATGATCCCTGCTATAGGTCCAAGTAAGCTTGAGTAACCTAATAGCCAATTTGAAATATAAGCTTCAACGCTCACATCAGATTCGATCATTCCTAATTTTTTCATTAACTCCCACCCCATCATCGCAATACCAATAGCGCCAGTTAACAGAACACCTTTTGTATGATCGATATGTTGTGGTGAAATATTCTGGAAATCGTTAGTAGGAGAAACGATGTTTGCAGCCGTATTGGTTGATAATGTCGCAATTACAATCATCACCATGGCTACAACAACGAGGAATGGGCTGTCAATCTGGCCAATTAAGGTAATTGGATCTGAAATTGTTTGACCAAACATAGTTTCAGACGCCGCTGTCATCACAACACCTAGTGAAGCAAATAAGAACATGGTTAACGGTAAGCCCATGATTTGGCCGATAACCTGATCTTTCTGTGTTTTCGCATAACGACTGAAATCTGGGATGTTCAGAGACAGTGTCGCCCAGAAACCTACCATTGCAGTCAATCCAGACATAAAGTATTTAGCAAAACCATCGCCTTCGGGACGATTAGCAGGCGTAGCAAGAAGTTCAGTATAAGAGACTTTATCGCTCGCCCAAAACAACAAACCCAGTGAAACAATCAGTAGCAATGGTGCAGACAACGTTTCCAACCACTTAATCGAGTTAGCACCTTTAAGCACCACGCCAATATTCAGAGCCCAGAAGATAAAGAAGCCAATCACTTCACCCACGCCACCTAAAGCTGCCCAACCTGATGAAATTTCAGACAAAAACAAGTGAATAGCCAGTCCACCAAACATGGTTTGAATACCAAACCAGCCACAGGCAACAAAACCACGGATCACACATGGAACGTTTGAACCCATAATGCCGAATGACGAACGAAGCACAACTGGGAAAGGCAAACCATATTTTGTCCCAGCAAAAGCGTTCAGTGTGAGAGGCACCAGTACAATAATGTTGGCGATAAGAATGGTTAACAGCGCCTCAACCACAGACAAACCAAAGTAATTAGTTAATATCCCGCCCAAAGTATAAGTTGGTACACAAATAGAAATACCGACCCACAATGCGGCGATATTGAACTTATTCCACGTGCGCTCTTCAATCTTAGTTGGCGCTAAATCCTTGTTGAAATTCTTGCTGGAGGTGAGATCTTCACCGACTTCTAACTCGTAGAAATCCCCCACTTGCTTCATTTCCGTTTTCATTTGAGTTCCCTCTTCCTAATTGAGATTGATTATTTCCCTTCGGCTTTATGCTGCTACCTATCCAAATAAATCAAATGAACCACTAAACCACTCGTTTAATTATGGAAAACACGAAACGTCGAGAATTAATTGTTAAAACAAAATCCGTATAGAAAATACGTGTCCATTGAAATAGTCATATTAAGTCCCTCTCATGTCAGACTGTGGTATTTGCGATTGAAATAGACCAGATTAGAAGCTTGTTCCGCTTGCCCGATCCCCAGCACTTCGCAGAAAAACACATCGTGTGAGCCTACGGTGGTTCGCGAGGTAATACGGCAGTCAAACGCAGTTGAAGCAGCATTAAGTGCCGGGGAACCAGTAACAAACGGCTTCCATTCAACGGCATCAAAGCGCTCTGGTTGCGTTAACTTACTGGCAAATACACCTGAAACGGTTTCCTGCCCCGCAGCCAGTGTGTTCACACACAGGTACTCTGCTTTATCAAAAGCAGCAAAAACTGATGAAGATCGATTCAAACACACCAGCAATGTTGGCGGAGTATCGGTAACACTGGTTACAGCCGTCGCCGTAAATCCAGCTGGCTGCCCATCAACCATAGTAGTGATGACGTTAACCGAAGCGCCAAGACCGGACATCCCGTCCCGGTACAGCTTCACACCTTTATCTTCAGTATCAGCAAACGAAGTAAAATTGAGTTCATTTTCCTGTTCAGCAGAAAATGGAATGTTCAGAGCTAAATTAGACATACAAACACGCCTCCTCTAACGACAGACGAGGAAGTCGACCATACAATTTAGATGTATCCCCGTAGCCGATGTTGATGATCAAATTGGTGGTCCAGCTTGTATCTGAAAAGAATTCTTCATCAACAGCTTTTGCGTCAAATCCAGAAAGAGGCCCGGTATCAAGACCCATAGCACGCGCAGCCAAAATCATATATGCGGCTTGCATTGAGCTGTTTCGCATCGCGGTTTCAAGCGCCAAATCTTCACTGGAAGTAAACCAGCTTTTCGCATCCCCATGCGGGAAGAGTGTTGGCAATGCGTCATAAAATTTTTGATCATAAGCCACAATAACGGTTACAGGTGCTGTCATCGTTTTTTCTAAATTACCGCTTGATAGCGTAGGAGCTAAACGCTGTTTTCCTTCTTCTGAAGTTATAAAAACAAAGCGTGCAGGTGAACAATTTGCAGATGTAGGACCTAAGCAGGTCAGTTGATACAACTGCTCTATCTGCTCCTGAGTGACTTCTTTATCCAGCCAGCCATTATGCGTTCTCGCTTCAGTGAAAAGCTGCTTTAATGCTGACGAATCCATCGTCTCGTTCATTGGGATTTCTCCTTAAATCTCGTTATAAAATTCAAACATCGCTTTATTAAATGTGTCAGGCTCGGAGACATTACAGGCATGCCCCCCTTTATCTAATAAATAGAACGACGAGTGACAAAGTTTGTTCTGTAGTTGTTCGGAACAGGAATATGGCACAAGCAAATCATCACTACTTGCGATAACACCGACGGGGCATTTCACTGACTCGATGTGATCCGAAATATCGAAGTTTTCAACCGCGCCGATTCTTCTCAACAAATTGTTTTCATTGAAAGGAGACGAAAGAACCTTCTCCACATCTTCCTTCAACAGAGCAGCATTACGTTTCATCCATTCTGCGGGATACAAAAACAGTGGCTGAGCTTTGAAAAACATCTCCACGCCAGAATTACGCAGCAATGACTTTCTGATATCAAAACACAGCTTGGTATGCTCATCGGTTTTATCCCAGGCATTGATCAACAACAGGCTGGAAATTCGTTGGGGAAAATCCACCGCCAGCTGTAAACCAACTAACCCTCCCAATGCATGTCCAATGAAATGAACTCGTTCGGTATCGCTTTTATCCAGTAACGTCACCACTTCCTGAGCCATATCAGAAATACTGTAACCTTGCGGGATCTCTGCCGGGCTTTTGCCTGTACCCAAATGATCATACACAATCACCCGAAAACGACTTTTTAGTTCATCCAACTGGTGGTGCCAATAACTATGAGAGCCACCTAAACCGGATGACAGAATTACCGTCTCTTTGTATTGTTCACCGTCATCATGAATTTCGTAATACATACTCTGCTTACCCTTCAACACATTGAAATAACGCTTGATTAAGCT
Source organism: Vibrio sp. (assembly GCA_048259585.1). Taxonomy (GTDB): domain Bacteria; phylum Pseudomonadota; class Gammaproteobacteria; order Enterobacterales; family Vibrionaceae; genus Vibrio. Next base: position 12,897 of record JBLXHN010000008.1, read on the forward strand.
TCCCCAACGTGTGCAATAGAAGCAATCTCAATCAATGCCTCTGCTTTCACCAAACCACATTGAATGCAGTAACGAGCGGGTTTTTCACCCGGAAAGAAGTCAGCATAAACAGCGTTAATAGCCGCGTAGTCATCCCAGCTTTTAATCATGATCATATTGAATGTCACATCATCCATAGTGCCACCCGCTTCTTCCACAACACTGCGAATGGTGCTGAGCACGTGACGAGCTTGTGCTGCTGCGTCACCTGGGAATACAACATTGTTCTCACTGTCAAAAGGCAGTGTCCCCGATACATACAACACGCCATCAGCCATTGAACCCGGAACATATGGTGCAAGTGGTTTTCCTGTTCCTGCAGGAAGTACGGTTTGTTTAGGCATAGTAATCTCCTTATTTAGCCAAAGCGTATGAATAGTTTTCTAGAGTCGTTACCCAGCCGAAGAAGGTTCGGATGTTAAGTAACGCAGCATCATGAGCAGAACGAGGACCAGCCTGATGGGTTGCATCAGAAAGAACCACGCCGAAATATTCCAGATGGAAGCCATCACGTAATGTAGATTCGACACACACGTTGGTCGCAATACCAGTAAAAACAAGATTTCGAATACCACGTGAGCGCAACATGGTGTCTAAGTTGGTATTGAAGAAACCGCTGTAACGGGTTTTAGGGATAATCCAGTCCCCTTCTTGCGGTTTGAGCTCGTCAACAAAGTCATAATCCCAGCCGCCTTTTGACAGAAAACGGCCAGAGAGCTCCGGCTGTTTACGCATCGTTTTCAACGCATTGGATTTATGCCAGTTTGGAGATCCTTCACCACCCGCTTCAACATAGTTACTATCCCAGCCGTTTTGCAGAAACACCACCTGAACCCCGGCATTACGCGAGATCTCGATGGTTTTATTGATATTTTCAATCACCGGACCAGTTTCAGAAACATCAAAACCAGCCAGATCCAGATACCCTTCTTTACTTGCGTAAGCATTTTGCATATCCACGACAATCAAAGCCGTTTCGCTTGGTTTAATCGCCAGATTTTCAGGTTCAGCATTAAGAACAACCTGCGCTGATTCACCAGTATTCAGTGAGTAACCCGTAATCATGCTGCGTACTCTCCCTGAACCGTGATGTGTTGACGTGTTTTCATTAATGGCTGGATTCGTTCACCAAACGCCGTTACACCTTCAACAAACTCATCAAAAGTCAACAGAACACCGCCAGTCCCTTCAACTTCCTCAACCTCATCCAATAAACGCGCAACGGTTTCGTAAGAACCCACCAAAGTACCCATGTTGATGTTCACGGCTGAAGTAGGATCGGACATTTGTCGAACGTTCGTATCGCTACCTGATTTCGTATCCTGAGCCGCCTGTACACCCAGCCATTCAAGAGCCGCATCATCTTTACCTTCTTTGTAGCTTTCCCATTTCGCACGAGCAGCTTCATCAGTTTCATCAGCGATGATCATAAACAGAACAAACGAGCTCACTTCACGACCTGTTTTTTCCGTTGCTTCGAGTAGACGCTGAGCCTGTGGAGCGAATGCTTTCGGTGTGTTCACGCCCTTACCAAAAATGAAGTTGTGGTCTGCATATTTGGCTGAGAATGCCATACCAGCATCACTGGAACCTGCACAGATAATCTTCATTTTCTCTTGTGGCTGCGGGCTCACACGGCAATCTTCCATGGTGAAATAGTCACCTTTGAAATCTGAAGAACCGGTATCCCATAAATCACGCAGAACTTGTGCATATTCAGATAGGTAATCGTAGCGAGAAGAGAAAAACTCATCACCCGGCCATAAACCCATTTGGGTGTATTCCGGTTTTTGCCAGCCTGTCACTAAGTTGACACCAAAGCGACCGTGAGAAATAGAGTCAATGGTTGAAGCCATACGTGCAACAATCGCTGGAGGTAAGGTTAGAGTTGCAGACGTCGCGAATAGCTGAATCTTTGAAGTCACAGCAGCAAGACCAGCCATTAAGCTGAATGACTCAAGATTGTGTTCCCAGAACTCGGTTTTACCACCAAAGCCACGAAGTTTGATCATTGAAAGAGCAAAATCTAATCCGTAATGTTCTGCTCGTAGAACGATCTCTTTATTAAGGTCAAAAGTCGGCATGTATTGAGGCGCATTTTCCGAGATCAACCAGCCGTTATTTCCGATAGGAATGAAGACACCAATCTGCATATAAAACTCCTTGTAATTAACCATGCATATATTTACTTCCTCGCATTGATCTAAATCAAAGTTTATGCCAATAAATTATTATCTTTATTAAACAATAAGTTGAATTAAAAACACCTTCAAAACCAGACCAAATGGTCTGTTTTAAATCAACTGGAATGGTGCAAAAGCACTAAACGAGTGCACAAAAAACGCACAACAATCTTGCATTCAAAGGGAGATATAGAGTCTACGGCGTGTTAATCCAAAGGAGATATCAGCGGAAAAAGAACACAAAAAAGCCACCGTAGGTAGCCTTGTGTTTATCAGTATTATTCGCTCGAAAGTATCAGGTAATTCCATTAAAAATGATGCTTCGAATAGATTGATACGTCTCTTCAAAGAACTTTTTGTTGGTTAAGTCTTTGCCTGTGATCGCCTTAATCTGAACACTAAAATCCGCATAGTGCTGAGTAGTCGACCAAATAGTAAATATCAGTTGAGTGGGCTCTATCGGTTTTATCTTGCCCTGATTTATCCAGCGCTCGATAACTTTGGATTTCTCATCAATAATGTTTTTCAAATCGCCATTCAGGTAATTTTTAAGGATCGGAGCACCTTGAATAATCTCTAAGCAAAAGAGTCGTGAGGCTTCAGGCTGATCGCGAGATAACTCTAGCTTGAGGCGTATATAGTTCTCTATCGCGGTTTTCGGGTCGTCTATTTCATCAAAGCCTGCAATAGGTGCAAGCCAGTCATTAAGAATGTTTTCTAAAATGGTTAAGTAGAGTTCTTCTTTGCTTTTAAAATAGTAAAACAGATTTGTTTTTGAAATGTCAGCGCTGTTGGTAATCTGCTCTATCGTGGTTCCATGAAAACCATATTGAGAAAATACAGCCAAGGCGGTTTCCAAAATAAATTGCCTTTTATCATCGAACTTCTTCCGCCTGCGAACTCCGGGCTCTACCGTTGAGCGACTCTTCTTCAAAGTGCTGACTTTAGTCCCTTTTAGCGATATACCTGCTTTAGCCATACGTCTTCCTGACAACTTCTTAATACTGCTGAATTGAGGTAATACTATCATCTTCGAATGGAAATGTGCTTTTGCAATCAAACTAATGCCATGTTCGCCTCATCTAAAGGTTCTCTTCAAACATAAACTTGAATTTAATTCATATACAACATGATCAAAATGCGATTGAGTTCATATTAATAAGGCTCAATCATTTAGACGTCCAGACGTATTTAAGGCTTTTGCATTTTGAGGTAACACATGTCAGATCATATCAATCCATTAATCACTCCGTTTTTTGCAGACCAGGTTGGCAGCTTACTACGTAGTGATAAGTTAAAAGCTGCTCGTTTACAAAAACAGAACAACGAAATTACAGCCGAGCAGTTAAACGAAATTCAACGTCAAGAAACTCGCTTACATGTCGAACAGCAAAAGTTAGCAGGGCTTACTGCAATTACGGATGGTGAGTATTCGCGTGCATGGTGGCACTTTGACTTCCTTGAAGGCTTAGATGGTGTAGAAGGCTACACTCCTGAAGTTCCACTTAACTTCAAAGGCATAAAGCCGAAAACTCACAGCATTCGTATCACAGATAAAATTAGCTTTAATGAAAAGCATCCATTCTTGAATGACTTTGAATTTTTAGACTCACTCCTCAATGCTGAACAACATATAGCAAAGCAAACCATCCCTAGCCCAAACATGCTTTTTTTGCGAGGGGACAACGTTGCAGAATGCTACTTAGAGAATAGAGACGTATTCATCCAAGACCTGATTAAAACATATCAGGATGCTATTCATGCGTTCTATGACAAAGGTTGTCGTTACCTGCAGTTGGACGATACCTCGTGGGCATCTTTCTTCTCAGAAGAAGGTGTAAAAGGCATTGAAGCACTTGGATACAGCACAGACGAATTACTTGCACTGTTCGAACATCTGCTAAACGAATCCATCAAGAACAAACCTCAAGATATGCTTATCACTATGCATATCTGTCGTGGCAACTTCCGTTCAACTTACTTTGGTTCAGGTGGCTATGAAGCTGCGGCAGAAACCATATTTGGCCGACTGAATGTTGATGGCCTATTTCTGGAATTCGATGACGAACGCTCCGGTGGATTTGAACCTCTGAAATACGTAAATCGAGACGACTTGTTTATCGTACTGGGCTTAGTCACTTCTAAATCTGCTGAATTGGAGCCAAAAGAGTACATCAAATCTCGAATTGAAGATGCTGCGAAGTATGTCCCATTGAATCAACTTAGATTGAGTCCGCAGTGTGGCTTCGCATCCACTGAAGAAGGCAACATCCTTTCTGAGCAAGATCAATGGAATAAGCTTAAGCACGTAGTTGAAATTGCGGAAGAGGTTTGGGGGCAATAAGATCCATACACATTCTATAGCGTAACTTCGGAGTATATCGCTACCATACGGTGGTATACTCCCGCCTAAAATCGCTATTTGAACAAAGTAATGCCTACAAACACAAAAGCCATCATCGGCCTATACAATCCCAAAAGTCCAACTAATGTTGGCGCGGTAATGCGTGCTGCTGGTTGCTACGAAGCAGACCAAGTTCGCTTTAGCGGCTCCCGATACAGCCGTGCCGTAAAATTTCAAACCGACACTAAGAAAGCCAAAGAGCGTATTGAGTTAGTCGAGAAAGAAGACTTATCTGCTGATTTAGAAGAAGACATCGAAATAGTATGTGTTGAACTGGCCGTAGGTGCGACGCCACTGCCCTCTTTCACACATCCAGAAAAAGTACTGTACCTGTTTGGTCCGGAAGATGGTTCACTGCCGCAGGAGTTGGTTGATAAAGCGCATCACGTTATCTACATACCAACGACAGGCTGCATGAATCTGGCTGCGACGGTAAATGTCGTTTTATATGATCGACTCGCGAAAACAATCAATGATATTGACGATGATCAGCATGTTTTAGCCAACCGCGATAACAAAAACAGATTAAAAGTAAAAGAAGACGTTTAATCGAATATCAGCATTGTGAGTAGATAGACTCCATCCATCTACTCACCTTTTATAAGGTTACTGCTCTGGGTTTTGCTTAGCGTTAATCTCAGCGTAAGTATGAAGAAGCTCGGTCAACGTATTCACCCAACCAAATGCATCTACAGGTGCGTTCACCAATAGTTTTTCTACCAGTTCACAATGCGTTTCTAGCGTAATTGCTTCTTCTAAATTGAAGGAGATTGCGTAGAAATGCCAAAGTACAAGTCTGGTCATTCTTTCACTGTTCTGCTTAGCGTTTTCTGAATCATCAAATGCTTGCTGAATTTCACTCAACGCAATGGCTGTCATACGCAGATTCGCATCAAGACGCGCTGACATCATTCGCTCTTCACTGTCGACTTCTTCTTGTTCGAAGGTAAAAATCTCACTCATCACATCTTCTGGCACCATACGGCTGATCATACGCGCAGCAAATTCTTCCAGCTCGTGGCGGGGCATAGTTACAAGACAGTTAAAGGTATAATCACGAATCATTAGCAGTCACTCTGGTTAGCGGTAAATAGCGGCATGCATTCTAAAGGGTAAAGCTCAATTTTCCCAATACTTGAGAAGCTCATTCAAAAATGAATTCGGAAACAATCCTCATTTCATCATAACTTTAACAAGAGATCACAATCACATTTATAAGTGCAAATAATGATTTAAGTAACATAATTGATAAATTTCATACACTTGAAATAGGGATTCATTAATAATACATATGAATAAAAACGCTTAGTTGGAGCAAAATAATGAATAAATCTGGGATTGTCTTATCTTTTCTTTCCGCTGCAATCTTAATAGGTTGCGGTAGTGACGACGCTAGTACTACTACCTCTAATCAATCACCTTCTACTGACTCGTCACCAACCACCTATACCTTTATTGATGAACCGGTTAAAGGTCTTTACTATAAGTCCGCGACTCAAGCAGGCTGTACCAACGAAAGTGGTCACTATAAAGCGATGCCTACTGAGTCCGTCGAGTTTTATATTGGTGTTTGTGATGAAAACAATGAAGCGACGCTAGCCGATCAGTCGGTACTTATTGGCCTAGTTGACGCACCAAAATCCAGCACAACGCCGTACCACCTACAAATTTCGTCTTCGAATACAACCAGTGTTAACCCAATTACCGTAGCAACGATTTTAAAATCGTTCAACTTCAGCAGCGATACTGGCAAACTGGATTTATCAGGTTTGTTACTCAACGAAAACGGTGTAGATAACAGAAACACTCTTAAAGGTTTGATCGAGGCTCCTTCTACTGATGCTACAACCGTGCTAAATACGTCACTATTTAATGACATCAAATTAGCCAACCGCGATATCAACAAAAACTTCGTAAAAACAGCATTTCTAGACGAAGCTACGGTTAAATCTGAGTTAGCCAGCACGTTAAGTGACAGCGATGCTGCAAATAAATTTAGCGCGGCTGCTATTGCTGGTAAAACCGTAGTTATGAGTGATAGTACCGTTTTAAAATTTGCAACAAACTACACTGAGTTAAGCGGTGGCTATTCTAGTTATGGTACGGTGTCGGTTTCTACATCGAGTTATGACAACGTCGAATGGGGCATTTACAGTGTCGTTTCAGGTGAGGACTGGGGTAAGCTTCATATCAATGATGGGGCTGGTTTTGATAAAACAATTGAAGCTATAAGTCTTGGCAGTAATTTCTGGGTCGTGTCCGTCAATGGTGCAGCCAATGAAGTTTGGACAGTGAAAGAATAGCTCAACTCGTTAATTGAGTTCATAAGAGTCGCTTTTTTGAAATGCCCCCATAAAGTTGGACATTTCTGTTATGCGGCTTGTAAGGCCTAATTTCGATATTCAATCGGAGTCAGGCCTTTTAGTTTTACCGTTTTCCGTTTGGTATTGTGGTACTCAATGTATTCTTCATTTTTTCGCTATAAGATCATTATAAGCGCACCATAAAACCCATATTCTAGTCAATCTCGGTACGGCCCTAAGATCAAGCCTCTAACTACAAGGGGATCTGAATTCTTCGTCGACCTTCTACGCAAAACATCAACAATTGCAGTGCTCAGGGCAACCTCAAACTCGCGTCGCCAACATGACATTATTTATTAATGATATTGAACTCAGTATTACTCAGGGAACACCTTCGGCCTACTTTGCTGAATTAATCGGAACACTATCTAAGTTAAAATTATATGTAATAAAATTCATTACAAAAACTAAATTTAAGATAAATATGTTTACTATTAAACTAATAAAAATTAACTTTTGACAACCATTTAATATTTAAAAACAATATCCTCTTCAACACATCTAATGTTAATTTTTGCTTCTTCCACATACCCCATCATGGCACTAACTATAGCACTAACGATTCGCTTCTTATATAAGCATCCCAATTCAACATTACGAATGATATTATTTATATCACTTAGTTCTTTTTCAATTTCTCTTAAGTTAAAAATAAACTCTGAGCCACTTTTTCTATCTATAACTATATTGATACAACAACCTGAACCAATGACATTTTCATAGATTAAATAACTCTCGCCGTGAGCAAGTATATTAGCAGTTTTCAAATTCAAGGGTGCACCTACTTGATAGAATTTAGCAATATTTATTTGTATAGCAACAAACATCATTATGCTTATATAAACCTAACAAATTAGTCATTAGTAACATATGATAGATATGCTAGTTTCTTTGGTAGCTATTATTTCTTATCATTTCTTTTTTAACGCTTTCAACCCAACAAGATAATTTTAATGTCAAAAAACCTATAAATATAAAAATCGTAAAATACACCAATGTAATAACATCTAATTCTAACCGTATTAATTTATTAATAAAAAGAGACAAAAATACCGAACAAATGAAAGTAACTGTCCAATAGTTAACTCTCGCATGGTCTAATTCATCCTTCAATTTTTCATTATCAAATTCCATTAACTACTCACTAAAATTTTACTTAAAAAGTTTGAAGCTAGATATTAAAGCCCCTCAATCATAGAGGGGCTAATTTTAGTTATTTTACATTCACGTCAAGTAACCCTTGAGATAAAGCTGGAGCTAAACCAGGAGTAAGAGGCAGTCGTGGAATAACTAAACAGTGCATTAAATGGTAAATATCTTGCTTACCATCCCATACTTTACTTCCCCCAGCTTGATTATTTACGTCCAGTTCTTGCCACCATGAACAGCCTTCATAATCAATAAGATAAGTACGACAATAATCCCACCATGTACGATACCAATCCTCATATTTTTTATTACCTGTAACTGCATATAAAGCATAAGCCGTACCGATAGCTTCAACTGGAGCCCAGCGAATGCGTTCTCTAACAACAGGTTTACCATCCCAATCAACCGAGTACACAAACCCAGGAGCTCCATCTACAGCCCAGGCATCACGTACAGTTGCATCGAATAAACCAATCGCATCTTCTAGTAACCAATTTGGACACTCGGCCCCAATCTGAAGTAATGTCGCTCGTAAATGACAAATCAAACGTCCCCACTCAATCCAATGACCTGGTGTACCACCGTAGGCTCGGAAGTGGCTGGCAGGAGTTTCCTTGTTGTAATCAGGTAATGGGTTCCAATCTGAATCAAAGTGTTCATTTACTCGATAATTCAATCCTTTGGCTGTCTTATGAACCATAAACTCTGTGATGTTAAGAGCTCTATCCAGCCACTTCTTATCTTTTGTTACATCGTAAACAATGAGGAATGCTTCAACAGAATGCATTGCCATATTACCACCACGGTAATCTTCTGTTTCAGTAAACGCCTCATCCCAAGACTCGTAACACATTTGTTTTTCTTCAACCCAAAAATGCTTTTCGTAAACATGAATAGCTTCATCAAGCAAAGCTTGCGCTCTTGGGTGACCTGTCGTCACAGCACTAGCTGCACCTAACAATACAAACGCATGTTGATAACCTTGCTTGGAAGCATCAACAATTCCTTCTCCTTCGTTGTCAATCGTTGCATACCATCCACCAAATTTTTTATCTTTTAATCGCCCTTCTAGAGCCTGAATACCGTGTTCAACAAGGTCATACGCACCAGGACGTCCCATATGTGCAGCTAAAGCATAGCAATGTAGCATACGAGCAGTAATCCAAAGACGAGTTCCCATCTCTTCACGCACTTTGCCATTATTACCAATCCAACCAAAACCATTTGGAACAATTGCGTTACGACCAAATTCAAATATACGGTCTGTTTCTGAGTTCAGCCATTCATTATGAGAACGAGTATTAATCCATTTCATTTCAACATTACCTGTAAATAATTGCATAGAATCAAAATCAAATATTTTCTATATATTCTTCGCTAGTGTTCTTAGTTCATCTGCTAAGTTATGCACATTAAAAAACACAACTTGAATTTGATTTTGCGGTAAACGAATAAAACCTAAAGCTCCTTGTCGGCGTAATAGATTTTCGTCCACTTTCCCCATATCTTTGACTTGTATACGAAGACGAGTAGCGCAGTTATCTATTTTTCCATCTTCAATATTATCCATACCACCAAGAGAACGAAGTATTTTCTCTGCTTTAGCTTTTAAATTACCTTTATCATTAATCATTTTCCCCCCTGTTAAGAGAGTAGAATTATAATTTAATACTCTCAGATAGGTTTTTATTTAGTATTTTTAATAAAAATTACAAGAAATACCACTTAATAACTTGACTACATAATTCCAAATAGCTTAGGTAAACCAATCACTAACTCAGGGAAAGTTGAAACAACAAAAATCAATACAATCTCAACAAATAAGAATGGAATAATCTTTCTAGAAATTTCTGCAACCGAAACTTTAGATACCCCTGACGCAACGAATAAAACTAAACCCATTGGAGGTGTTGCTAATCCAATTGACAAGTTTGCACACATAACAACGCCAAAATGGACAGGATCAATACCAGCATTAATCATAATTGGTGCAAAAATCGGCGCAAAAATCAGAATCGCAGGACCAGCGTCAAGAAACATGCCTATTATAAATAACAGAACATTAATAATCGCAAACAACAAATATGGATTATCAGTAATACCATTCATGAAGTTTGCGACCATGGTTGAAACACCAGATAGACTTATCAAAGATGCAAAACCACTTGCTGCCGCAACAATAATTAAGATCGAAGCTGCGTTTACAGCGACCTTAGCAAATAATGCGTATGTTGCTTTAACATTGGTAGCCTTAATGATGTATAAAGACACAACAATAGCGTAAGCAACTGCAACTGCCGCCGCTTCAGTTGGCGTAAAGATACCACCGTAAATACCACCAAGAATGATAACTGGAGTAAGCAGCGGAACAATAGCAAGTTTAAAAGCTTGTCTGCGTTCCATAGCTGGTGCTCGTTCCATCGGTTTTACATCTGGGTATTTACGTATTTGATAACGATTCATTATCATTAGGCCAACACAGAAAATAAGCCCAGGGGTAACACCTGCTAAAAACATTGCTGCAACTGAAGTATTCATAACAAATGCATAGATAAGCATTATACCAGATGGTGGAATAATATTACCTAGTATGGTCGCTGCTGCTGTTAGAGCGGCAGAGTAACCAGCATCATATTTGTACTTTTTCATCTCAGGAATAAGCATACCGCCAATTGCTGAAGTCGCGGCAACAGCAGAGCCCGTTAACGCCCCAAAAATCGTTGCAGCAAGAATCACCACATGCCCCAAGCCGCCACGAAGGTGCTGCACCATTGTCTGCGCAAAAGCAATAATTCTTGGGGTAATTCCACCCGCAGTCATACATTCGCCCGCAAGCATAAAGAATGGAAGAGCCAATAGTAGAAAACTATCTAAACCAGCATATAGTCTCTGGTATAGCATATTGGCGAACAACATCTGATCATTCTGAAATAAAGTAATCATTGGAGATAAACCCAGTGTAAACAACACTGGAACACCAACAACCAAAAGAACTAAAAAATAAATTAAGAAAACTGGAGATATCATTATAACGCCCTCTTAAGCCGAAGCTTTGGCTATTTGTGCTTGCTCACTAGATGAATCTTCTTCAACCGCTGGAGCTTCAAATAATTCAGCTGTCTTAGCTGTGTTTGATATATCTTTAAAGTCACCGAATACACCACGTAACGCAGCTATACATTTCTGTAGCGCATAGAGAATTGTCACTCCCATCATTACAGGAGGAATGACATATACGTAGTACATTGGGATAGGGATACTGTCTGCCATAACTGACCCGGTATTGAAGAAGTTCCAACCAAACTTGATCCATACAACAAACACAACAATCGCAGAAATATGTGCTAGTACCGCTAGTAAAGCAAAAACTCGAGGTGCTTTTTTCTCCAAAATTTCCGTCACGAATGTCATCGCGATATTCTTATCCGTAAGATATACGAATGGTAGACATAAATAAGTCATATAAATCATCAAGAACCTAGACGACTCATCCGTCCAACTGAGCGGAATATTTAGTACATATCGAAACAAAACCTGTATAACAACTATGACAGTCATGATAAGGAGTAATATGCCACCAAGATGGCGTAATGCTATTGAAGCAGGTGTCGTTATCGTATTTAATGCTTTTTCGATGGCTCTTAACATAGAATCACCATTATTGGATTTATACTAAGGTGCTGATAATTCAGCACCAATAGATTATTATTAGACCTAAAGATTATTTAGCTTTGCCATTTGAGCCAAATAAACGAATTTTGTGTTGTACCACCTCTTTCATAGAAGCAATACCCGTATTCATAACATCAGCTAGAATGTAGTCTGTCTCATTATCTTTCCAGTGATTTTGCACACCGTGAATAAAGCCTTGACGAAGCTCAGTATCTACGTTGATTTTTGCAACGCCACGTCTAACTGCTTCAATAACTTGCTCATCTGGCACACCAGAACCACCATGAAGTACAATTGGTTTCTTCACTGCTTCTTTAATCTCAGATAAGCGGTCAAACTTTAGTTCTGGAGTTGTTTTATAGACACCATGTGCTGTACCAATAGAAACAGCTAAGTAATGAACACCTGTTCTTTCCGAGAAATCTAACGCTTCTTGTACAGTGGTTATCATCGCGTCTTTTTCATCGACCGTGATATCATCTTCCGTTCCACCGATCTTACCAATTTCACCTTCTGCACCTAAACCAAGTGCATTTGCTACTTCAACGACAGCCTTAGTAATACGTATATTGTCTTCAAAAGGTAAAGCTGAACCATCGAACATCAGTGACTGAAAATTACGCGTTGCAGCTTCCATACATTGTTCAAACTTACGACTATGATCTAGATGAATACAAATAGGCACAGTTATTTGATGATGTTCAATAAGCGAATCAACAGCATCACGCAGCGGCTTCATCCCCATCTCATTAATTGCTTTCTGACCAATTTGAATCATGATCGGAGACTTTTCTTCTTCTGCTGCAAGTAAAACGGCTTTAATTGTTTCCAAATTGTGCGCTGTAAAAGCGCCGATGGCATAGCCGTTATTCCATGCTTCTTGAATCATTGTTTTACCGGATACATAAGGCATTATTTCTGTTCCTTTATTTAATCTTTAATACAACTTTCATTGATTACAATTTACCAATCACTTTTGTCCATTTCTGTTATCCACACAACAAACAATGAACAAAAAATTACAACAATTACCATAATTGTACATTCAGTCACAAAATGAATTAGATGAAAATCGTTATCAAAATTATCAATTACTTTTAATCGTCACTTCTTATCACAATCCAGCTATCATCTCGTTTAAAAAATTTAACAAAGTAGATTAAAATCAATTGGTTAAATTAATTTAATTCGAAAAGATAAATGCTCAGAGTAGGATAGAAAGTGATAGCTAAATAACAATATTGTGTATATTTTATTTCGCTATCAGTTCGCTACAGACTATTTTACTTTCGGCTCTAAACCCGAAGTCACGCGTAGTTGTTCCAGAATTGAAGTCCAGTCTTGACGACCTCGCCCAGCAGCACGAGCAATACTATATAGTTCTCTAGAAGCTGCACCACATGGCATAGGTACGTTCACCTGATTAGCAAGATCTAAAGCAATTCCAAGGTCCTTGTGAGCAAGATCAACCATAAATACTGGAGACAAGTCACCAGCCAAAACTTTACTAGGCCAAGTAGTCGTGAAATGCCCCTTACCAGCAGGAGTCCCATTCATCACTTTCAAAGCTGTATCCCAATCAAGACCGATCGCTTCAGAAAGTGTTGCCGCTTCAGCAGATAATGCATTTAACGCAATACTCATATAATTGTTAATAATTTTAACGCGGATTCCTTTACCAGCACCGCCAGCATTTACCGTCTCTGAACCCATACAATCAAATAGAGGCTGGGCCCGTTCGATTTGCTCATTAGTACCGCCAGCCATAATTAATAGTTCACCTCGGACAGCGTGCTCTGAAGTTCGTCCAACAGGAGCTTCCATCATAGAAAAGCCGAGTTTATCCATCTCTTTAATTAGCGTATCTGTTTCGAGTGGATGGATAGTCGACATATCAATAAGAAGAGCACTTTTACTTATAGTAGAAAGAACGCCTTCTTCTCCGAAAATTACATTTTTAACCAACGTCCCATTCGGCAACATAGTAATAACGAACTCTGAATCTAATGCAGCATCAGCAGGAGACTTCGCTGCCATTGCTCCCTTACGTACCAATTGTTCAACAGCCGCGTCACTGATATCAAACACTTTTAAAGAATGGCCACCTTTAATTAGATTCAGCGCCATCGGACTACCCATCTGACCTAAACCTATAAATCCAATCGTTGACATTTATCTTTCCTTCACGTTAACAGTTAAGTTGAGGACAATATAAACCTTAAATCTCCTCTCAACTGCAACAAATGTCACATTTTGTTGTTTTATGTCTGTTTTTGTTATTTTGTGATTACAATCCCAATCAAATATCCCAAGAAATATATACTGTCAGTATTATTTCGAGTACTAGTGACTTATTACATTAATAAAGAGAAGAATTATGACAATTGCATGTGTAGGTATTACTGTTCTAGACCGCATTCAACGTGTAAGTAAACTCCCAACAACGGGGGGTAAATATGTTGCTAAAGATTACTTCGAAGTTGGAGGTGGTCCTGCGGCGACAGCCTCTGTGGCGGTAGCAAAACTGGGACATAACGTTGATTTCATTGGCCGAGTTGGTCAAGACAGCGTTGCAAAAACCATGTTGACAGAGCTGGCAGAATACGGCGTTAATGTTAAGAACACAGTTTGTATAGACGGAGCAACATCTGCATTTTCTGCAATCCTTGTTGATGATGAAGGTGAGCGGATGATCATAAACTATCAAGACCCTTCGTTAAGTCGTACTGCTGAACCGCTTAAAAGTATTGACTTTTCTCAATACTCTACCGTTTTAACCGATGTCCGCTGGCCAGAAGGGGCCAAATATGCACTAGAACAAGCCAAACAGTATAATATACCTTCTGTTTTAGATGCTGATGTTTCTCCCGACCCAATTGATGATCTGGTTAAACTAGCCACTCATGTTGCATTTTCAGAGCCAGGGCTCGAGAAATTTACCGGTTGCCAAAACCCGCTAAAAGGTTTAAAAATCGCACAACAACAAACAGATGGCAAAGTTTATGTTACAGTAGGCTCAAAAGGTTGTTACTGGTTAGAAGGTGACGACATTTGCCACGAACCTGTTATCAAAGTAGATGTTGTAGACACAACAGGAGCAGGTGACGTTTTTCACGGTGCATTAGCGGTAGCAATCGCAGAATCGAAAAAAAGTCGTGAAAGTATTGTTTTCTCTAATACGGTTGCAGCTATAAAATGTACTAAAAGAGGTGGTCGAGAAGGAATCCCGACTAGAGTTGAAGTGGACCAAAAATTACAAAAATAGACAAAACGAAGGATGGACGTGACAAACCCAAGACAAGATAGGCTAATTCAGCTCGTCAATGACAATGGTTATTATAGCGTGGAAGAGCTTGCTGAGCTTTTAGACGTATCCACACAGACCATTCGCCGTGACATAAAGAAACTTAGTGATGACCGTTTAGTTATTCGTTACCACGGTGGTGCTGGCTCTCCTGCAGCTAAAAGTAATTTAGATTATGAGGTACGTAAGGTATCAGATACAGAGCAAAAGCATGCCCTTGGTAAAGCGATTGCTGACATGATCCCTGATAACTCAACAGTATTTATTACTATTGGTACAACGGCAGAAGTCATTGCAAGTCACTTGGTTAAGAAGAACAATTTACAAGTGATTACCAATAGTCTTCGCGTAGCTAACGTTATGCACACAAATAAATCCATTGATGTCTTAATTCCTAGTGGGAAAATAAAAGCTTTTAACGGAGGGATTGTCGGGACCGAAGCAATCGAGTTTATATCTAACTTTAGATTCGATTATTTGGTAACAAGTGCAGCTTCTGTTGATGTTGATGGCACTTTGCTTGAGTATGATCTGAATGAAACGATGATAACACAAATGGTAATGAAGTCAGCGAGACATGTTCTCGTTGCCATGGACTCAAGTAAGTTCATACCTAAAGGCTCTATAACATTAGCCACCCTCAAAGAGGTCGACTACTTTTTTACCGACAAGCAACCTAGTCCTTCGATAAAAGCCGCTGCAAAACAAGGTGAAACCAAGTTGGTTATCTGTTCTTAATAGAATTTATCTCGGTTCGTATTCAAAGCAGCTTCTCTATGAAGCTGCTTTTTATTATATAGATAAAGAACAATAGCGTTAAAATAGATAAATAAATAGTTTTAACTCTAGAATATTATTTGATTGAAAAACGATGAATCGTTTTTTCTTCAAAAACTTCTCCAGGATTCAAACGAGTTGTCGGGAAATGTAATTTGTTCGGACTGTCAGGGAAATGCTGTGTTTCTAAACACATACCAGCACACGACTCATATCTCTTACCGTGGCGACCTATCCAGTTCTTATTGGATAATTTAAACCCATTGTAAAACTGCACTGCCGGTTGAGTAGTTAATACCGTCATCATTCGACCACTGTATGGCTCATAGAGTTCAGCAGCATAATTGTATTCCTGATATTTAGCTTTGCCATCAAGAACATAATTATGATCAAACCCGCCATCAGGCATGGCTGCTCTATTTTCACCAATACGTTTTGCTTCTGTAAAATCTAATCCCGAGCCTTTTACACTAAGAATTTCACCAGTAGGAATCATATTCTCTGCAACTGGGGTATAGAATTGTGAAAATAGCCTTAACTCATGGTCATCAATCGTTCCAGAATCGTGACCACCAAGGTTGTAATAACTATGATTTGCCAAATTTAATACCGTAGGCTTATCTGTCGTCGCCTTAAAGTTATAGTGTACTTGGTTCATTTCATCCAAACCAATAGTATGTACTACGTGCAATGTTCCACCATACCCAGATTCTCCATCAGGAGAAATACGACTGAAATGAACGAATACACATTCACCACATTCTTCAATAGCAAAGCCCCAAACGTGTTTATCGAACCCTTTAGCTCCACCATGGATATGTTGTGATGTTGGTAGTTCATTTTTTTCTAACTGAAAGATCTCTCCATCTAACGAATAACTTCCATTCTCAATTCTATTGGCATAACGACCTGCAATAGCTCCAAAAAACGGATGTCCAGATAAATATTTATCTAAACTCTCATATCCAAGAACAATATCATTTTTATTATTATTACGATCAGGCGTTTCAATGGAAGTTACAATACACCCATAGTTTGTGACCTTCAGTACGGTACCTTGTTTATTTTCTAGTGTAAACAACTTAACAGGTATATCCAGCCCTTCAACACAACCCCAATTTTCAATATTTAGTTTCACGCAATTACCTCTACATTAACATTTTTAATAGAATATTTATGCCATCGAATAGAGCTTCAGTAATAAAACCTATGAAACACAATCTTTTAATATTCTTTTGTCCCAACAGAACACTGAATTCCTCTATCATTAAAGTATTTAGCAATATTATTCACTCGTTTTTGAAAACGAATGCGATCGAACGAAAGCGATCTCATTTTGTACGGTAGCCCCAGAGAGGTATATTTTTCTTCCCCTAACCGCATAAAGCTTAATAACTGCACGACCTCTATTCCCCCTCCCAACTCCGATTGAATAAAATCTGCAGTAGCTTCAATATTAATGAAATCGTCATTGACAAAAGGAATTACCGGAATTCGAATAATTAATGGTTTATCCGAACCAACGAGTAGTTTTACGTTCTTTAATATTTTTCGGTTATCAACACCGGTATAAGTTTTGTGTGTATCACTATCCATCGATTTAATATCGGATATAAATAAATCAGTATATGGCAAAACCTTTTCGATCCGGTTCCAATTAACATGAAAGCTAGACTCTAAACAGGTATGAATTCCCTCCTGCTTGCACGCTTTCAACAACTCACAAGCGAAACCGCTTTGTAATAAAGGCTCACCGCCAGAGATAGTAACCCCACCTCCGGAACGTTCATAAAAGCCTTTATCCTTTAGAATCAATTCCATACATTCATCGACAGACATAAACCGCCCCCACTGTTTAATCGCTTCGGAGGGACACTCTTCAACACACTTAAGGCAACTGTTACAAAGATGACTGTCTATTTTTTCCAATACTGAATTAGAATAAATCAACATATTTGGGTCAAAACATACATCTAAGCAAGAGCCACAGTTATCTGTCGAAATACATCTATTGTGGTACACCCCTACTTCAATACCGCGTTGAAAACTTTCGGGATTTCCACACCAATCACAACGCAGAGGACAACCTTTAAGAAAAATCTCAGTACGAATTCCTGGACCATCATGCAGGGTAAAGCGCTGTATATTGAAAACAGTTCCAAAATCTGACATTTAAACCTCGCTTATAACAAAAATCGAACCTAAGCCTTAATAAATAAGCTTGGGCAACGCTTCGGTTTAATCAGAATCTCAGCTCAGTACGCTGAATTAGGTCATCTTGTAATGGCTTTCCAAGTTCAACGAAATAAGCACTATATCCCGCCACTCGCACTAGCATATCTCTATATAATTCTGGATTTCTCTGAGCTGCTCGCATCTTCTCTGAGCTCATAATGTTGAACTGCACATGCATCCCTTGCTTACTTATGTACTCATCAACAAAACTAACCAAAATATCTCGCCCTTCAACGCCGGATACGGCTTCTTCTGGAAAACGTAAGTTAAGTAGTGTTCCATTCGTCGCTAAACTATGATCAACCTTAGTTACAGAATTGATCACTGCCGTTGGTCCATTGGTATCATGAGATCCACCAGCAGTATGCACTGGCCCCATATTGTCAGAGATTGGCTCTTCAGATTTACGCCCATCTAAAGACGCATTTGTGTACAAACCCATGCCAACGTTAGCGTTAACAGTGTAAACACCAGGGCTGTATTTACCACCTCGCGGATTTTTACGCCCTTGTATATGACGACAATAACACTCAAACATAAATGAAAATAACTCATCCGCCTCATCGATATCGTTACCATAATGAGGAATTTTTGAACTATTCACTAAAGCATATAATTTTTGATGCCCCTGCCAGTTATCTTTTACAGCATCGAGAAGCTCTTTACCCGTGTACTTTTTATCATCAAACATTAGCTTTTTAATTGTAGATAGTGAGTCAGCGCATGTTGCAATGCCCGCAGCTTGTGGCGCAGTTCCGTTGTACTTCGTTCCGCCATAAGTCATATCTCTGCCAGATTCGATACATCCTTCGAAAAATGCCGATATATAAGGGGTTGGTTTATGCTGTCGATGTATCTTATCGGTGATATTTAAACAACTACATAATTGATCACACCAGTAAGCGAACTGTTTATTCACACTTTCTAGAACTTCTTCAAATGACTGATACGTTTCTAGACTGCCGGTATCAGGACCTAGCTGCTTGCCTGCGTTCGGACCAGATAGAATACGGCCTCCGTTTATCACCATCTCCATCATTTTGGCGGTATTTACATAACCAGCATCTAACCATCCATGCTCTTTCCCTGGAATCGTTGGCTCTACGCAACCTACAACAGCATAATCTCTTGCTTCTTCCAACGTAGCCCCTTTACT
This sequence comes from Vibrio sp., assembly GCA_048259585.1. Taxonomy (GTDB): domain Bacteria; phylum Pseudomonadota; class Gammaproteobacteria; order Enterobacterales; family Vibrionaceae; genus Vibrio. Next base: position 32,179 of record JBLXHN010000008.1, read on the forward strand.
TAACATTGCTTTAATAGCCGGGCCATCATTGAATAGTTTAGGATGCCCGTAACCGGCACGTACGCATTCGATCGTTTTAATTTTGAGTTCATACGGTGTATTTGCATGCATTCGCAAGCATACCCATGGGTTCATCATTCTTGTATGTACTGACGCTTCAAGCATCAACATAGTTAAATCATTAGTTGCATCATTCCCGTTGACATCCACACCACCAATAGTAAGACTTTCACCACCGAAGCCACGCCCATTACGTACTTTTACGGTACCTTTATCTTTCAATTTCGTAGGGTTGTTCATCTTAACGTATAGAACTTCAATGATTTCGAGAATGAAGTCTTTCGTTACTGAATTTTCCGCCACATCCTTTTGGTAAAACGGAAACATCCATTGATCCATACGTCCATATGAGATCGAATGACCATTCCCTTCAATTTGCGTTAACGTCACAGCAAAATTGAATAATTGAGCTGCTTGCCAGAACGTCTGAGGGGCTCCACCAGCAATTTGATTGCAGTTCACTGATATTGACAAAAGCTCTTGCTTACGAACCTCACAATTTGTCTCTAATGCCATCTTCTCCGCTAAGGATGCATAACGAGATATATACTTAATAGAAGCTTCCAAACAGATAATTGTTGCTTTGTAGTAATCTCGTTTTTCTCCGAAATCTGGGTCTTGCTTAGACAGTGAAACAAATGACGTTTTGGCTTGTTCTAATACACCTCGATAGCCGAACGTCATCAATTTTTTGAAATCCATAGCGAAGTGACCAATACCAGCAAAATGGTAGTTGTTCGTTTGGAAAACTTTTTCGCCCATATGAGAACCTTTTTTCTGTTCTTCATCTAAATGAGCGGTAATAAATTCATTTACACTTTTGCCTTTCCAATATTCACACAGCTCTATTATCTCAGCGCGATCTTCATCATTGCGGACAAAAAACTGATCGTTTTCGCGTTTTTCAAATGGTGAATTAAGAATCTCATCAATAATCCAGTCTACTGAAAACTCAGGATAGATTGGAGAGGCCTTAGCTGGAGCGGCAATTTCCCCTAAAATTAAGTCCTCGTCATAAATGTAAAGCGTACTATTGAGAAGGATATTTTCAAAAGCGTATGCACACTGAAGAATCCTTGGAACCGTTTCATGTTTCTTATACGACTCAGTCACAAGACGTAATCGCTCGACATCAACATTATAAGGTCGATCTAAAAAAGTTTGGCGTAAACGGTTAACTCTTGGGAACGGCGACCAATCCTCATGCCCAACTTCAAACCCAAGGCCATAAACTTGATCAAAGGGTTCCGTTCCCCTTGCATCGGTATGCGTAGTTGCATTGAAATCAAGCAAGCTTTCTTGCTCTGCTTGGAAATTATCCATAATTAACCTCATAAATTTTAAATTTAATAATCAAAATACCGATGCTCGCTATACGCAACGAAACATGGGTATTTTGACGATTTTCAGACGTTTAAAATTAGAGATTAATTATACAAATAGAGCAGAAGTCATTTGGGACTGCAATCACAAAGCGAAAGTAAATGATCAAAAAACAACAAAATGTGACACAAGTGATAGTATTTAACTACAATGAATCTATAGTAATGCTACTTTCACTAATGTTTATGAATGGAACATATGGACACAACGATAATACTAATTTCAATGATCATAGCCTTAGCAGGCTTTACTCAAGGATTGACAGGTTTTGGATCAGCACTCGTGTCTGTCCCGCTTCTGTCAGTACTTGTAGGAGCCCAAACAGCCGTACCTATAGCTGGAATATTTGGCTGGTTAGTAACATTGCCAGTTGTATGGAAAATGCGAGATTCAATACAGCGCCAAACAGGTTTAATTCTTTTCGCAGGTTCTATTCCAGCATCTTTTGTCGGTGCAAAACTATTGGCAAGCATGCCCTCGCAATACATCCTATTGACGATGGGTGTTGTTCTTGTCGTTTCAAGCCTTCATTCTCTGAAAGCATCATCACCACTATTCAAAAAAACATCGGTACCTATCACAATAGGTGCTGGTTTTACATCTGGTGTTCTTGGTGCAAGCGTCGGTGAATCTGGTCCTCCAGTGATTGCATACACTTCGATGCAACCCTGGAATGCAGACCAAATTAAATCGACATTAGCCTTCTTTTTTATGCTACAAATGATTGGAGCAAATATTAGTTTTTGGAATGAAGGGCTTATAACAAATGAAGTCATTTCACACGTTCTTTCTGCAATGCCAGCATTTGCTGTAGGGTTGGCCGGAGGGATGGTTGCTTACCACTTACTGCAAAAATATAAAATTAATTACCACAAAATTGTACACATATTCCTTCTTGTCATTGGTTGTACATTAGTGTTTAAAAATGTCCATTTTTAAACACTAATAAAGCAACCTCTACTAATACGGTAGTTAATCCTAGCGGAGTAAACTACCGTAGTGTTCGTATTCAACTTTCGAGTCCCCCGCGTTAAAAATAAATTCCTTTAGCTATCAATCTGTCCGTGATGAAAAAAGGATAAGCAAGAATCTTAACATCAAGTTCCTGTTCTAGACTCCATTCTATTTAGCGTACAACTAACAGCGCTTTATCATGATGTCATTGAAGATATACATTTCAAAGGGACTACATTGGTCTGGTTAAAAACTGATAACTCTATTTTTGGAGTAAATTTGCTTTAGAAGTACTCCTCAATCATTTTACAGAGCAATTAAAAATATGAAGTTATGTTTATTAAAACGTTAAAAAAACGGCTCTCAAAAGAGAGCCGCTTAAACAATAAATATCAGTTATAGTCCAAGAGTATGAGCAGTTAGAATCGCAGCAAAAACAGACTTAGCCGTAACAGGGAATGGCATATTATGAATAGTTTCTCCTTCAGCACATGATGCCTCAGCCACTTCCATAAGCTTATCATTATTTAGTTCTTTAACTCCCATGTCATGCAGATTCGTAGGTAGACCGACAGCACGACAAAAACGTAAAACTTCATCAATCTCTGATTTTGGTGCATTTTCTAGTACAAGTTGAGTCAATGTACCAAAAGCAACTTTTTCACCATGAAGCAGGTGGTGACACTCTTCAAGCTTAGTTAAACCATTATGAATGGCATGCGCAGCCGCCAAGCCAGAACTTTCAAAACCAATACCTGATAAATATGTGTTGGCTTCGATAATGTTTTCAACCGCTTTTGTTGATACACCATTTTCAACAGCCGCTTTAGCTTTTTCACCGTCCGCAATTAGAGTTTCATAGCAAAGTTTCGCAAGCGCTTGTGCAGAACGAGTAGGAGAACCACCAGCCATGGTTGCTTTACCAGAGATGCCATTCGCTCTTGCTTCAAAATACGTAGACAATGCGTCACCCATACCTGCAACAAGCGTACGTACAGGGGCTGCAGCAATAATACCAGTGTCCATAATGACCATGTCAGGGTTCGACGGAAACATTAGGTACTCACTGAATTCACCCTCAGGTGTATAAATTACAGCAAGGGCTGAAGTCGGCGCATCAGTTGATGCGATTGTGGGTACGATAACAACTGGGAGCTTTGAGTAAAATGCAACCGATTTTGCAGTATCTAATGTTTTACCACCACCAATACCAATAATGACATCGTTGCCTTGGGTATTACATACTTCAATCAACCGTTCAATTTCAACGCGACAACATTCGCCACCGAAAATATTAAAGTCAACACTTAACTCAGATGCAATCACACTCGTCTCGACACGATCGCGAGTTAACCCCATAACGAAGTCATCAGCTATCGCAAGAGGCTTTTGACCAAATACCGATACGTATTTTCCAATGTTATCGATTGAGCCTTCACCTTGGATATACTTGCTTGGCGAAATAATGATGTTATCCATAATTTAATCCTTTTATTCTTTCAAAACACTTCAGGTTATTTAGTAACTCGCCACTTATTACGAGCGACTAATACAATTAAAATTGTCCAAATACGGTTTCAACGGCGAATGCACCTGGGTCTTTAGTGCCGGATAAACTATCGCTATTTAAGTAAGATGAACGGCCCGCTTTAGCATTGGTCATTGCTACTGTTACTTCTGCACCTTTTTTAGCCGCAATTGCTGCCGACGAAAATCCACTCGTAACCCACGCTTCAAGTGCTGGGTGTAACGCATCAATCATTGTACGGTCACCTGGTTTCGCGCCACCATAGGCCATCATTTGCTCTAAACCAGCTTGCAATGCTTTAGGTAGTGACCCATTCAGCTCCAAATCGCGACCCGCTGCGGTAAACAGAATAGAAAGCAATACACCTGACGAGCCTCCCATCACAGCTGTAAGACAATCCGCAATTGTTGTAAGCAGTTTAGCTTTATCCTTTAGTGGCAACTGATTAGCATCCAATTGAACAAGCACATTGCGAGCACCTGCAGCAAATGTAGAACCAGTATCACCATCACCTACAATTGAATCTAAATGGTTAAGTTCGGCTTCGATATCAATGATTGATTGACATACTTTGCGAAGAACAATCGCTGTTTCTTCATCATGTGATGGTTCAAACGCTTTTTTAACAACCTGATTTTCACACTTGGTTTCGGGTACTTCACGGCGAGCAATCACACCTGGCCACGCATTTGCTTCTACTTCTGAAATTAACGCTTTAGTAATATCATCCGTCAGTTGAATAGTTGATATGGAGAATCCCTTCATATCTATAGCCGTCATTAAAGAGCCAGCAACGATGAACTTCGCTTTTCTACCTAATTCTGTCTCCATTAATTCTTTGACAACAATGTTAAATTCAATAGGAGACAAGCCACCTAGATTGTTAATCAAAAGTGCGTTATCTGTAGTTGGTTTAGCTTCAAGCAATTTATTAACCATAATGCCAACTAGATCTTTAGCTTTTGGCAAGACGATCGTTTCAATACCCGCTTCACCATGAATACCTAGCCCTAGTTCAACGTTACCTTGAGCAATACGATCATTGCTTTCACCAGGTAAAGAGCAACTAGTCAATGCTGCACCAATTGAAGCCGTTTTCTCATTTGCATCAATGGCTGCTTGTTTTACTTCTTCTAGTGAAGCTCCCGCTTCAGCGACATAACCAGCCACTTTCTGGACAAACAAAGTACCTGCTATACCACGAGGTTGAGGGTTTGTTGGAATTGAAATGTCATCTCCCACAACGATCAGATCAACTTTACGCCCCATCTCTTTAGCTTTTTCAACGGCTAAGCCAAAGTTTAATCGATCACCTGTATAGTTCTTGATGATAACCAAACAACCGGCATCACCTGTGACATGTAGAATTGCATTGAGCACAGCATCCACACTTGGCGCAGCAAATAAATCTCCACATACTGCGGCGGTCAACATACCTTTACCGACAAAACCAGCGTGCGCAGGTTCATGACCAGAACCACCTCCGCAAATCACTGCAACTTTGTCTTTTTTCCAGTCACTACGTGCCACAACTTTTATGTCATTTTTAAAGTTAAGAAACGTTAAGTTGTTACGTGGAGAGGCATACAACGCCCCTTCAATAGAATCCATTACAAACGAGTCTTTACTATTTAAGATTAAATCAGCCATAATTTTTCCAGATGTTTATTCAATCGAGATATTCAGTGCCTCCTTTAGGGAGGCACTCGTTTTTTGTTTAGTCGTTTAATATGCGAATACTGTTAATGCGTTTGAGCAAACTCACTTAGAAGTTTTTAAGCTCAGCAAACAATTCTGCATCTTTAGATTGCTTACGGTAAAAAACTGGTGGTTGGCCGATAGGGGCATCAACGTTGACCCAACCACCGGTATAAGTTTCGCCACTCCAAATATGAACCCACTCATCTTCTGGTAAATAAAGCTCTTTGATGGTTTCACCTTGGTTGTAAACAGGTGCAACCAATAAATCACGGCCAAATAGATACTGATACTGAATTTGATATGACTCGCTGTCCTGATCATAGTGCATGAACAAAGGACGTTGGACAGGAATACCTTTGGTAGCATTCTCCACTACAGCGGCTTTAATATAAGGTTTAAGATGCTTATGAAGCTTTGTCATTCGCGCTAAATGAAGCATCGTATCCATGTCACTATCATACTGATGGTTTTCATCAGGGCGATTACCTTCATGGCTACGCATTATTGGTGTAAATGCATTTAATTCGGCCCAACGTTGAAACAACTCTTTAGAACGCTTGTTTCCATGTAATGATGTATAGCCACCAATATCGCTGTGACTAATACCATTCCCCATTAACCCAGCGGATAATGCCGCCGGGATAACAGAAGCTAGACCATCATCTTTTTCCCAAATAACTGACTGGTCTCCAGCCCAAAGAGCATGACAGTAACCTTGCATCCAAGTAGCACCGGCTCTCATAAAGAATAAGATGTCATCCACCTTACCCGCTTCTGCTATCGCCTCATGCTGAACTTTTGCCCAACGATAAGGCCACTTGTTATGTTCTATCTCAGCACTGACCCCATTATAAAGTGCACAATCTGTTGGCAAGTACTCACCGAAATCACCCATCCATCCATCAAGGCCGAAGTCGATCATATTTTCTCGGATAACCTTCTTATACCACTCACATGCTTGAGGGTTAGTAAAATCCACTACACCACAGTAAAACTCACCAAAATCAACCACATATTTCGAACCGTCTTCTTTGGTAGCAAGATACCCTTTATCAAGTGCTTCTTTATAAAGAGGAAAATCTTCAAGTACATATGGGTTGATGTATCCAAGAAAACGAACGCCTTCTTCCTTAAGTGCGTGAATTTTAGTATCGAGCTCAGGATAAAGCTCAGCATTCCATTGCCAATCCCACTGCAGGCGTTTACCAAATGATGTCATTTTTATACCCTGCCAGTCTTGACACCATACACCGGCAACCTCAATTCCAACTTCTTTAGCTGATTCGACTTTATTTATTGTTGTCTCAGTACCACCCTGGATACCTAAAATAACACCATTATAAACCCAATCAGGTAGTGCAGGTTGACGACCAAATACATCGGTAATATTAGTCATCAACTCAGGAAAAGATTCTTCCGCATCAAATAATAAATACTCTGGAATATTCCAAGATTGAAGTTCATGATAATCCTCATGACTAAAATCAAAATCTGCATAAGCTGTCGTTTGTAAATGACAAAAATACTTTTTATCTGATATGAATGTTGGCTGAGGGTAGTTTGTAGTGTAATACTCACCGCCCGCTTTATCTTTGACGTCTGCTTGCCATGTTGTGTACGTATTTTTATTGCGTCCCACACCAGGTTCAGAGCTCCAAAGTGGGAAATTTTTTCCGCGCAAATTCAAATAACTTAATTGTTCACCACAACCAAACACTGACTCATGTTCGCTGGCAGGAACACGAAGCCAAAAACGGTTGTACTTTTCAGCAAGCGCTTTGAATTCAATTTTTAGACGCTCTTCAACTGTTTCAAAAATTCGAGCCTCTAATGCTGGTTCCCCGTCACAATTAAAAATAACAATAATATCATTAGAATTTTCACTGATCTGATAGTTTCTTAAAGGTAAGCGCTCCGAGATATAATCTCTAATATCAAAGTTCCCACGATACATATCAAAAGTGCCCTTTCCTACACCTAGGTATATGGTGGGATTCAACTCCGAATGCTCAAGTACAGCTCTATTTTTATGGCTAATAGTAAAACCAGATTTATTTTCGATAATTTTCATCAGGAGAATTCCAATATTTAGGCAAAATAAAGGCGCACAAGATAAAAATAGTGCGCCTTGTTTACTTATTTTATTTTGAGATAAATTTAATTATTTAAACTGAATATCGTATTCAGATTTAATGTTCATTTCACAAGTACTAATTTCTTTCTCAAAACGTTCCAGCCATTTCTTACCTTCAGAACCTGACGATTCCAAAAATGATGCTTTCACGGGAGCCGCTGCAACCTTAAATGCTTCTTTTTCTGCTGCCGTAGGGTTGTAAACTACACCACCAGCTTTTTTAAACTCTTCATATGCTGAATATTCTTTATGTTTCGGATATGAACGTAGATACTGATTTTGTGCTGCAATACCATCTACAACAACTTGTTTTAAATCGTCAGGGAAAGATTTAAACTTATTGTCATTAAATACCCAAGCCCCACCCATATAGCCATGTCCATCTAGAATCATATACTTAAGACTCTCATGAAACTTGTTCATAATAATATCGACAATGCCATTCTTCGTGCCATCAACCATACCAGTAGATAGAGCGGTATATACCTCAGGCCATGCAATAGGTGTCGCAGCCCCGCCTAGCTCCTTTACAAGCTCTTGCTGAACTTTTGCAGGAACGGTACGCAGTTTAAGTCCTTTCACATCATCTGGACTCTTTACCTGTTTACTTGTTGTCGCGATATTGCGCCAACCACCAGAGTTTGAAACTGCCATCAAACGTACATTGGGTGCTTTTTTAAGGAGCTCTGTACGGATATCACCTATAAACTGCTCATCATCGTAAACACACTCTGCAACACGGTCATTGGGTAACATGTACGGAAGGTCAAATGCTCCAACAGGTTGCCAGAAATTCCCCAACTCAGGGATGGTTGTTTGGAAGTAATCAAACATTCCAGCCTGAATCCCTGCAATACACTCTTTAGCATTTGCACATAATTGTCCTGAAGGATAAATGTCTACCTGAATTTGACCATTAGAACGTGATTCAACATAGTTTTTAAATACTAGTAATGATTGGTGATTGTATCCATCGGTACTGGTTACATGCGGTACTGTAAGCTTATAATTAGCAGCGTTAGCTACGCCTGAAATTAATAGCGATGCAGTAGCAAGACTCAATAGTGTTTTTTTCATTCTGTTCCCTTCTACATTATTGGTATCAGTTGACCTTTTTTAGGAAGTTCTAAATAAGGTAATAGACTGTTTTTTGTGTTTATTATTTATTGCTTAACAGTTTTTAAATTTTCCATTCAACTTGAAGAACACTGCTTGTATTAACCCAAAACTGTCTAAAGAAAGCATGATTGCATTAATCACTCAGTTCCCCGATATACACAAATCGTTCATCTAAAACCAAATGGAGCTCTTTGATCAAAACTTATAATTAAAACTGCTAACCGAAACCACGTTATGTAATTGACTATAAAATATGTATTCAATTAGTTATAATGAAACAAATTCAACTTTTGATTCCAAAACAGAATGGATACAGACTTACTTCGCACTTTTTGCCAACTTGCTGATGATAAAAACTTCCGCGTAGCTTCAGAGCACCTTTACATCACTCAACCAGCACTCACAAAAAAAATTAAACGCCTTGAAGAACATCTTAACGTAGTATTATTTGATCGTGGTCGACACGGTGCCGAGTTAACACCTATGGGAAAAGTACTTCTACCTGAAGCTAAACGCGTACTAAAAGGATTTGAATCATTCCAAACCTTATCGGCTTTTGTCGCTGAAGGAACTTCAGGACATTTGAATATTGGATTTGGTATATCGTCGTTTCATGAAGCACCAAACTATATTGCTCGTTTCAAACAATATTTCCCAGATGTCCACGTTACCCTAAACGACTTTCCTTCCCATAAGATGGTCGAAGAGCTACGTTTAGGTAACCTACAACTGGGATTTGATAGGCTACCAATAGAGCCGCCCTTGACCGCTCTTCCATTATTCTCAGATCGACTTGCCATTGCCATTCACAAAAGTGAAGTTATAGATGATAAAAACCTTTGGCGTTCATTAAGTCACCATAATTATATAGCTTTAAGTCGTGATAAAAACCCAACGATGAACAAACACATCACGACTTATCTTTGGGAAGCTCAACAAAGACCGGCAGTTATGGAGGAAGCTGACGACATTATTACGCTACTCGCTTTAGTATCAGCACGTTTAGGGTATACCATAATTCCCGCAAGCGTTGCTCGTATTAGTCAACCACAAATTCGTTTTATTCCATTAACAGGTGCAACAGCTGAGTGGTCAGTTGGATTATTGTGGAATGCTGACTTTTCTGATCCCGTACGTGAGGCATTTGTTGATAAAGTAGTAGAAAAGAATCATTAATCGATAAGAGGACATCCGACAACCAGCGGTAACCTATTCAAACCGTGCTATACGCCATTTTGTGAAGAACGGTGGCAACATTCTGGTGCTGAGAGACGTTTTTGGTCATGTCGATATCAGCATGACGATGCGCTATGCCAACTTTGTCGCCATTTCCTAATTTTTGACCAAAAAAGAGCGTAAAATACAACTCTTAATTATTCGGTTTATGTAGATACAACCATAAGTTGCTATTTTTGTGATGCGGTATATTTGGACATAAAAATTGTGCAAGAAATTTTCTTACACAAAAATAAACCTGCATTCCCCTCACATCACTAATTTATTCAGTCGCTAGTTAACTTATGGCAGATTCCCTTGGTGATCACACACTGAAAACCTGCATCGTGACTTGGAAATGGACAGAAACGATTTAGAGATATAGCTCTAAACCGTTTCTAGCTGATTAAAAAAGTATCTTGAAACCTTGGACGCTTACGTACTAACTCTTATGAGGAGCTAAATGGACTCTATGACAATCTAGAGTGTTGGGTACAATCTTGCCAACGAGTTCAATTCTCATCCTGTATCGTTGCGTTTTTCTGGCACGAGGCCAAGGCTTCATTGCACGCATCAAAATCCAAAAAGTGCCCCATAGCAAAATCTGAAGCAAGAATAGATATCAACTTGACGTATTTTCGTACTCGGCTTGGAGTATCAATAACACTATGTATTAGCGCAGCGAATTTTTGCTCAGCCGTATCACCTACAATTGTCTTCATGGCTGAACGACAACAAGCATTAAAGACGTACTCAGCGTAACCATCATAACGCGGGTTGTGCGCTCTCCCCCCCTTTAAAATAGCCCCGTCTATGTACGCTACTGCTGTAACATTTCTCACTATTTCTGTTAAAAAATTCAGAGGAGCACCTGTTGCATCGATCGTTTTTCCATACTTTTCCATGAACTTAAATACTAAGAATGTATCTGAAGAATCAAATGACCGACTTAGCTCTATTACGTCTTTGTACAAAATTGGAACAGGAGTACCTGCAAACAAGCTTAATTCGATACTTTTTTTTCTCTCCTCCATCGACAAAGAGTTCAGGAATCTCAAAACCAATGAATTCATATCTGCTGTTGGGCAGCTTGAACGAGACAGAAGCTCACACATCAAATGATCAATACATAGCAAAGGTATACTATTGGCAAAAGAAAGTTGAAATGTCGAGTAAACAGTTTCATCGATCAGATCCCTTATCCGAACTAAGATATCGGGTGTATCGACTGGTTTGAGGGGTTCGACCTTCGCATATTCAAGTATTTTTTTTAAGCCTTCAATCAAACCTAAAGTGTCTCTTCTGACATCGTCTGCTGTAATCCTGTAAAGTCCCCTATCTGACACCCCCATAGACATATAATCATCTCTAAGTATATCCTCAAGCCAAGCTTCTATGACCGTCTTCGTATGCTGGCATATAACAACTTCTACACCTAACTTGCCGAAGCTAGAGGTGAACCCCATTAGTGAAAGATAAACCGCTGTGTAAACGTCGATGATAACTTTATCTGGCTTTTCTTCCCCACCACTAAACAGTCCCATATATTGCGTCGAACTTTGCGAAGAGAGGTGTGAAACAGCCCCTCTAACAGGACTACTTGGATCAGTATATTTACCTCGCATTGTCAAAGGTACATTTGGATTCTGCAATGCTTCATCCCGCAGTTTCTCTTCGGAAGAATAACGCCTCATTATATTTTCAAAATAGGGAATCCATTCACTTTGATTTGAAGGTAAAGAAAACTGCCTGAAAACATCCGTACCATCGTAGCTACTGCTACGCATTGTTGCAGCTAGCCTAAAGGCTGCAACATAGGGAGAAAGGCGCTGAATTACCGTGATTTCACCTACGGTGTCTCCTTCCTGCGCATCTTCTAAGATTTGCCCCAATGGAGACTCTATATCCAATAAATCTGGATGCTTTATATCGACATCACGAACAAGGATTCTAGTGAACGTATCAAAGCCATCAGAGTATGTAATTCCATCTCCACATTTATTAGGCAAATATGGGTTTTCATCAACTTGAGGACGAGCACGCAAAGCATTTGCATGAATCTGAGTTAGTGGTACAGCGACTCGATTTGGATGCTGTACAAACCAATCAACAAGTACTCTGTCGGAAAGATTTACATCTACATGAATTGCTATTTCGTTAACCAGTGCGACTTTTGATTCATGGTACGTTTCAAAGATTTCTTCTGGGATTTCAAAAACAATACCTTTGAGCTCATCTGTGCCCAGTCCCTCTGCTCTCGACACACGTAGCAACAGATGCCAAGCATATGGATTGGTTGATGAGATGCCGATTGCAGCTCTAGCCGATTGAATTGATAATCCATACTCTCCCAAGCGTTCGTATACTTGAGCTTCTCTTAAACGAACTGAGACAGTTTTATCTTCTTCATCTAAGTGATTAATTTTATTTAAAAATAAGTCGAACTTTTCACTTGCAAATAGAGCGCTCAAATAGCATTCAAAAATAGGAGATACCCAAGCCTCATCGTCAAGGTATGGTTGGAGGTAATAGACTGCGTTCAGCGGCAAATCAAGCTCCAGAAACTTCTCGCACAACCGTAAGATCGCATAAGGGTTTATGCGATAAAACTTCTCAGGATCTATATCTAGAAAACTTTGAGCTCTTTCATCCAGTAGTTGCACTTCTTTTTTATCATTGATTGGACATACCGATGCACTCAGGTACAAATCGAAGAAGGAGTTAATATATTCATCCCCAGTGCGGATTTTTCCACCACTCTCTACCCACTTGTTTACAGCCTTAGCCTTTATCTGATCATTTTCTAGGGCAGAATCTAAACGAGCAAATTGCTCTAAATCCAATGAGTCAGAAACCAATTCAAACTTGGCTTCTTCAGCTTTGCCCCCACTAGAAAGTTGCTCTATGAAATCAGCGAGCGTCGAGTTCATATTTCGGACTCTATCAACATGCTGCTTAGCTAAATCGTAGAGTCGACTGTCTAAGAAAAAGGTCAAACTAAGTAGGTTCGTCAACGTTGCGATATACCTGAGATCATCTGTTTCTACGATTTCAATCAATAACTGGGCTACAAGCCTATCTACATCAGACTTCGTTTGCTTGCTTAGTGAAACGTAATGTTTGCTCTGATTTTGCGTAACAAGTAAGCAGCTTTCTGTATAGAACAAAAGAGCTTTTGAATTAGCTGATGAAAAATAATTATCTAATTGTTGAGCTAACTCAAAAGCAAACTCAAAGTCTTCAACCCTAATGGCTCCACGAACTAAGCCTGTAACTTCCTGTTCAGATAAGTCATATACTTTTGCATTGCGGTAGCATGACTCTAATTCTTCTTTAGATGCGAGGCGCTCGAAGAACACTTCTTTAATGTAGAAACTATCGCTTTTTGAGTCTGAATATCTCTCTCTGGCTAAACCTGCCGAAGTGCGTGACTCTAAATCAATAAGTATCGAAGTAACGACCTCCCAAACATTGTTTGGAAGGTCGTTATGTTTTAACAGTGTTAGAAGGTCATTCTTTGATGGTGCTTCAGAGCCACTCACTAACTCAACTTTGACGCCTAGAGCGGTTAGAAGCAACTGGACATCACACTCTAAAGCACTTATCCCTTCAAGAACGTCAAGCTTCTCTGTTGCTCTTTCCAATTCCCTATAGCAGACATCGCGCATGATGTTGTCTATTACACTACCGAGATCTCTTGTTTGAACACTACGAATTATGTTTTCGTATTTGTTACCAGCAACATTATCGCCTGGGCCTCTATGCTCTTGATTCACCATCACACAACCTACCTATTTATGGTAAACAGTTTTGTTTCCTACAATGTTGTCACCTGAACCACTATGGTTTTGAGTCACTGAACCAATCGTGGTATTTTGTTCAGGTTTAATTAGTTTTAAAATCTCTTGTAATTCACCAGACTCGCTCAATTTACGCTCAATTACGTGCTCACCGTAGTCCTGTAGCTCAAGAGCATTCACTTGCTCTGCTAATTTTTCCAACAACTCATCATCAAAAAGCCACCCCTGTAGGTTTTCCTTCAAAAAGTCAGAAGTTATTGCAAGCCCTTTTTTATAGCCATCATACAGTACACCCGATAAAAGAGTGCTTGTTAGAAAGTTCATATGTACTCCTTAATTCACTAACATACTGAATCGTAGTAATTTCCATACACATTATGAGCATTAGAAAAAGCCAGTCAAAGAGTAATTTCTGGAGATGACACGAGTATCAGCATTAACACGTTACTGGGCAATTTTGAGTTACCCAATTGCCGTATAACGTCAGCCAAACTGCAAATCATTTTTGTTTGCTAGCCTTTGTTATCAACTGAAACTCCATACCAGAGCCTTTAGTGTTGCGAGTTCTATAGCGCGTTGGATATTTATCAAAAAAGTCAGATAACTTCTTCAAACCGTAGTTTCGAGGGTCAAAATCTGGCTTTAATCTTTTTAAATATTTGCCAATTTCACCTAGTTTTGCCCAACCCGATTCATCTCTATAGTTTTGCCAAGCTTGATGCATTAATCGCCATAATTCGCGTTCTGCGTCTTGATTAGAGCTTGACTGTGCCTCCTCAAGATCCACATCAGCGTTCAAGTTCTCTATTGCAACAAAGTCGTCACAAGCGTTTTTAAAAGAAGTCGGAGTCATCGCTTTTCCAACGCCGATAACGTGTATCTCTGACTCTCTTAACCTCGTAGCAAGACTTGTAAAGTCACTATCACTGGATATCAAAGCAAAAGCATCAAACCGTTGACTGTATAAGAGATCCATTGCATCAATGATCATTAAAGAATCTGTGGAGTTTTTTCCCGATGTGTAGGCAAATTGCTGTTTGGCTTGAATAGCTAACTCATTTAAAGGCTGCTTCCAGTTTTTTAGTTGATCAGCAGAAAAATCGCCATATGCACGTTTAACGATGATCTGCCCAAAACTAGAAAGCTCTTCAATAATCAGGTTTAGCTTTGAGTGCGGAGTGTTTTCTGAATCAATTAATACAGCGATTTTTCTGTTACCCATAATCCGTGCGTGACCATTCTTTATGTAGTTAGTTGCACTATATCGGGATTAGTAATATTTGTTCAAATGGGATTGTTTAGAAATGATAAGAGTAACAATTCTAAGCAGGAAAGGGGCACTAATGTCGGAGACAATGCAATACAGAATTTCAAGTGTGACCGTCAGTTTGTTGGCCACACGTATGATACTCAATCTCTTAACCCGCATATTTCAGCTTTCAGTGCCAAGAGCTGTCAAAACAGTTCAAGTTCTATCTCAATGCTCAACAATTCTTGAATTAAATCAATGTCTAACTTAGTTAACAATGGGAAGATGGATACGAAACATCGGATGTTACATTTATAAAGGATTTCAACTATGTCTCAGCAGAAGGTATTTTTCCTAGATTATGATGAGTCAGGCTCCGAATTAGTAAGTCGCCATGCAAAGTATACGAAGACTCATGTCCAGCATGTTTTATCAGTTGAAGAGTTGCTAAATGAACTGGATGGCGCTAGTACACCTCCTAAAATAATTTTGGTTGATCATTTCTTTGAGAACCAGAAGAACATAGATAAATACACAAAAGTTGCGCTTGAAGAGCTTCTTACCGAGTTTGGACAAATGCGTCACGTACTCAGATGTGCTCTTGACAGCAAATGGCTTCAGATAGAACCTCAAGACATTGAGCGAATACAAAAAAAGCTTAAGGAGAAAAATTTTGACAAGAGTACACCCATCGCTATCGCTAGTCGCTACGGTAGAAGGCTTCTACAAGGAAAGGAATTTGGTGCACTACAGAGAACCGGCATCTATTGGTGCTGGAAGCACCGCTATACTCCACAAAGTACTTTAGAGTTGTCAAAGAGTCTTTCTGATAGTGAGCGTAATCAAGTAGAAGAAATTAAAGCACGCTGGCATGAGGAAATTCAAAAAAAGCCTAATCCAGCAGAAAAACAGGCTACAGAAGTTGAAAAGGAATGTATAGGAGAAATTCTCGATTACTTTGAGAAGGATATAGAACCACTTCTTGCTAGGGATGCGGCTCTAAGGGAGCAAGGCTATTCTGAAAGAACAGCTGCGGCATTCATCATCCTATTTTGCATGCTGTGCACCTTTGTGCTATCTGAATACTTCCTATCTGGCGATCATCAGAATCTAATATATCGTTGCTTACTGAGTCTAGCCATTGGTGTAATAGCACTTCTAATGCAATCTGTATTAATCACTAAAGCTAATTGGATTCAAAGGTTATGGGATACGAAAATACGAAAGCGTCGTGACTGATATGTTTCATTTATCTATTTCAGTAAAATGACACCGCTATGATGGTTATAGTGGACTAAGAAATTTGGCCATATAGCTGAACTCTAAGTATAAGGAAAAGTAAGTCGACTTGCAGAGTTGAAACTTAGTTTAGCCCCACTCTAACTCATAATGGGGCAATTCTGCGTTATAACTTATCTTTGATACCGGAGTGTGGTTTACGAGCAGATCTGAAGGGTCAATGAAACGAAGCTTTCGTCACGGTCTGCCACTTGATAGCCGAGCGATTGATAGAACCTTATAGCTCGCTCATTACACGTAAAACTAGATAGCGTTACATGATTTCGATTTTGCTCTTTAGCCACGTTATGGACATGCCTCATAACCTTTTCACCAAATTTCTGATTCTGAAACTCTGGAAAAATGACAAGTAAATGTACATGAATGGCATCATCGTAAGACTTAAAGCAAATCATACCAACGCACTTTTGTTCAAAATAAACCCAATTGAACCAATGAGGCTCATACTCACTTTTTAAACGTTCACGCTGAAAGTCATCACACCAACCAAAGACGGTATCAACGTGCGAATAAAGTCCTTGTTTCACAACAGAAAACAAAGTATCGAACTCTCCACTTTTTACTGGTGCCAAGTTTATTTTCATGTTTCTCATAACAATCTTGATGAATTCTAAACCATCTATATAAAACTAAGAGCTAAAAGTAAGCTGGTAGTGAACTTTCAAAAACCGAAGAATCTTTTGTAGCACACATACAATCCGAACCATTTATGCTGACAAAACCGAGATTTTCGTAATACTCATGCTCAATATCACTATGCAAATAAATCGCTTTGCAAGTTTTATTCTTGGACAATTCTGTTTTGACTAAGTTGATCAACATCGAACCATAGCCATTGTTTCGTTGTTCGGGAATTGTCGCTAACGAACCTATGCCAAAACACCCTTCTTTGAGGTCAAATAGACCACTATATACTATGAGAGAAGAAACAATTTGCTCATCTTCGACTAGCACGTACCAAGTGCCAGATTGATATTTGTGACTGTTGCGACAATTAACCAGGTATTCATCATAGGACAGACCGCCATTCCAAACATCAAAACCCATTGAGTAGACAATATCTAATTCAAAGACCTTGGCTTTTCTTAAGTACATCCTTGTAAACTCCTTAATTTAATACAGGCATATTCAATTATTAGGGAAAGTAGGTCAATTAATGACACAAGAATTGCGTCCTGGAAGTTGGCGTAACAGTCTACGGCGCCTTTTGAGTTACATGCTATATAGAGCCTTAATCATCAAAAAACAGCGCCGAGCCCATTTAACCAGTATCTAGGTGAAATGATTTATTCAGTGTATTTAAACAATTAAAGCGACCCGTAAAATAAAAAACATGGCTACAAAAAATTTGAGCTCGGTTTTGAATGGATGAATGCGTCAATATTATTTAATGTGGTTACAGCAATATTATCTAGTGCATCGGAGGTTAGAAAAGCTTGATGCCCGGTGAAAATAACGTTGTGGCAGGCTGACAGCCTGCGGAATACATCATCCACGATGACATCATTCGATTTATCTTGGAAGAATAGATCTTTTTCAGCTTCATAGACATCAAGACCAAGTGCCCCGATATGTCCTTCTTTAAGCGATTCAATTGCCGCAGAGGAATCTAATAACTCTCCACGACTAGTATTGATAATCATCACACCATGCTTCATATTATCAAAGGCTGCTTTATCTAGAAGGTGGTAATTATCTGGTGTCATTGGGCAGTGGAGTGAAATGACATCAGACTGTTCAATTAATTCATTCAAGCTGCAATAGCTGGCGCCCAGTTCTCGAGCAACGTCGCTTGGGAAAGGGTCATAGCACAACACATTCATTCCAAGGCCTTTTAAGATTCTTATCGTGGCTAAGCCAATTTTCCCAGTACCAATGATGCCCGCTGTCCTTCCATGAAAATTAAAACCGACGAGACCTTCTAGCGAAAAATTTGCTTCTCTTGTACGTTGATAGGCCTTATGAAAACGTCGATTTAAGGTCATCATTAACCCAACAGCATGTTCAGCGATCGCCTCTGGTGAATAGGCTGGTACGCGTGCAACTGCAATATTGAACTCTTTAGCGGCTTCTAAATCGACGTTGTTAAAACCCGCACAGCGCATGGCAATCATTTTCACGCCATAACTCGCCAATTGCTCGAGGACCTCGCGGGATAAATCGTCATTAACGAAAGCACACACCACCTCGCAACCCTGTGCAATTTGTGCGGTTTTTCTGGTGAGTAAAAAATCATGAAAATGATAGGATATATCTTCACGGTTTTTTACTTGCTCAAAACTCACTTGGTCGTAAGACTTCGTACTAAAAAAAGCAATATTAATCATAAGGTTTCCTTCCAGCTCATTCTCATAAGCCATAATGGTGAACGAGGTTAAAGTTTCTGATTTAGCGTTTCAGCTAAGCCTAGTCTATACGCATCAATATCATAGCTAAACCATTACACGAAACCACTTTTACTCTTCTCTGTCCCTTAAAGTCGTCAAACATAATTGCCCATCATAGGTTTTTGCCACAATACCTTGTCGAGATAGCTCGATTTACCAGTAGGAGTTTGTGTCGGTGAACATGACTGGCTTTGTTAACCACCTATTCAATTAGTTCGAGATTCCAGCATGGTGATTGTGAGTTGAAATAAACCAACTGGTTGGCGTCACAACTAATAATCAACCATAATTTATTCATTACATCGCACCATATATGAGATAACCGTTATACCCAAAGTAACAAACCAACAACACAGCGCCTTCAATGCGAGAGATCGTTTGCGATTTGCCAAAGCGGGCAGCAGTTAACAGCAGTAACCCCGTTACAAAAAGCATTGAAGCCCAGTCACGCCAAAAAACTTCAGCACCAATATTGGCTATAGGTTCAATGGTTCCGGCAATACCGATGACAGCTAGCGAGTTAAACATATTTGAGCCGACCACATTACCCACAGCTATGTCATGTTCACCTTTACGAGCCGCCATAATCGACGCCGCTAATTCGGGTAACGATGTTCCTAAGGCAACAATAGTCAGACCAATCAATAAATCGCTGACACCGAATTGTTGTGCTATTTCCACGGCTCCCCACACCAAGATCCGCGAGCTGATTATCAGTAACACTAATCCTGCAATAAGCCAGAAAATGGATGACTTTAGTGACATGCTTTGACTAGACAGTTCATCGTCCATCTCTTTTTCTAAGTGATCTCCCTTTGAGCGCAATGCGCTCCAGATTGACCAACCAATCAAAAGCATGAATCCACCAATCAAAGACCAAGCTTCTAGCATGCTGATATGGTGATTCCACAGCATCGCGCCAATAACAAGCGTGACGAACAAAAGAATGGGAAGTTCTTTACGGATGATGCTGGAATGGACAGCAATCGGTGCAATGATTGCCGTCACACCGAGTATTAAGGCAATGTTGACAATGTTCGAGCCGACCGCATTTCCGAGCGCCAGTGCAGGGTTGCCATCCATAGCCGCCATGACCGAAACCACCATTTCAGGTGCCGATGTACCGAACCCGACGACCAGCATACCAATCAATAAAGGTGGCATTCCTGCGTAATTGGCACTAGCGGCTGCACCTTCAACAAATTTATCGGCACTCCAAACAAGTAGTGCAAAGCCAGCGGAAATCGCGAGTGTCGCCAATAGCATGTTTTATCCCTATAAATATCGTAAAAGTATAGAATAACAGCCAGAGCTAATCAGTAGATGACATAAGGCATCATACCAAAACGTTCAGGAGTTTAAGGAAGTAGTGAACCGCCACTGTTTAGTTAACCACTTTGTAACATTAGGAAAATTTGGTCAACAGGCTCTCAAGATATATCGCTTACAGCCAAGTTTGTAACAAAAAAATGGGACAAAGATGAGGCTATGTTGGCTCTTGCCCCCTCCCAGATTTGAAGTGTTTCAATAGTTGAATAAATCCACGTTATTATGTGTGCCGTGGTGAGAACATGATGATAGCCATACCGAGTAACGCTACCGATACGCCGACTATGTCCCATAAACTTGGTCGAATACCATCAACTATCCATAACCAGAGTATTGCTACAAAAATATAAACTCCACCATACGCAGCGTAAACCCTACCAGCTGCTGTTGGGTGAAGAGAAAGCAACCAAGCAAATAGTGCAAGGAATAGTGCGGCAGGGAGTAATAACCAAACAGATTTACCATCTTTTAACCAAAGATAAGGGAGGTAACACCCCAATAATTCTGCTACTGCTGTAATAAAGAACAACCCGATAGTTTTTGCTTCTACCAACTCAATTTCCCCATATTATTTCTTATCAACTTAGCACTGGATATGACAATTGTAACGTTCAGCTCTGAATGATGTAGTCTTTTGATTATTGCTTCAATTTATGAATCCAGAAACAACAGAGAGCAACTAATAAATTCCTTAATGACATCACTCTATTGCCAAAGCGATGCGTTCTGAATCGTTTATGGACAACAGTTCGCGAACTCTTTATCTAGTTTCGAGAACTGTAAATCAATTCAAATATGGGAACTTTATCATTTGTTCCCTCCCGATATTAATGGCTCAGAAAGCTTTTTCCAGCTATTGAGAAGGGAGAAAATCAAACGCAAAATCTACTCCACAAGGGAAGATGCTTGCATGGATATCTTTGAATATATTGAGATGTTCTACAACGTGAAACTCAGGCATGATTCCAATAATCAATTGCCACCTGAATAGTATGAGAAGCAATATGAGAGAAGGCTAACTAGTGGCTACTGACTCGGTGGCTATTCATTGATCGTTTTTGAAATCATTGAGATTGGATTTAATCCAAAACAGACTTTCACAAAGGAAAGTGGAGACTAGCTCCACTTTCAATAGGCCTTAAAGTGCTAATTCTTTTACAGGAGACCCTTGTCCATTACCAACATTCAAAGGAATTATTTTCATACTCAGACGGACAAAGTCATTCCCAATATCCTTATACTCGCGATTGATATGATAAGGAGTAGGATGATCTCTGAGAAACGTACCGGAAGTTCGAAATAGCTCATCATCTTTATTATTTTTAAGTTCCCCAGCAACCATTTGTGTTAATTCTTTCAAAATACCGAGAATTGCCGTTGAACCAGGATTTGCGGCAACAATAGCCGCTATACTTAACTCTGCCGCTTTACTATTTACTATTGTCTCTACGGTGTCTCCAATAGCACGTATGTCGCTATCACTTTCCATAATTAACACAGACAATGCAACAAATTCTCCAGGGTTTTTGGGACCATACAATAAGTGCCCATCTCCTAACATTTTAACCCGACCTCCAACAGCCACTTTCGGATAAGGCATTATATTAAAACTAATCTTCGGATCATTTGTACCTTGTTCATCAATAGCTATTGATACAATATACGGCTCAAGGTATTTACCAAATGGCCCATCAACTTTTTTATTAACAGTAAACTCTGGGATGGTTATTGCGATTTTATCTATACTAGGGTCAAATGACATAATGCACTCCTTTGTATATAAATATGTCTAACTAAAAGTAGCATTCGAGTACATATTGATATTATTGTTTGCAAACTTTGTAAAAGCTCTAACAAAATTACTATCAAAAGTGAAATTAGTCTCATTATCGATATAGACCTTCAAATCACTAAATTTGTCACCCAAACATATCCATCTGATCAACATCTCCTTTGCACAGTTCTGGTTGCAACATCGGGTCTGGTTTTGCTCTTGTTGGTTCAATGATTCGGTTTACTGTGGTCAAAGTGGTGAATGCGCGGCCGCAGTTTAGATTCAGGCATTGGCAGTCATCGCTTTTGATGTAGCGATGCGTGCTTTGCTTTCGCAGACAGGGCAAGTAATTAGCATATTGAATAATCCTCACTTCTAGTTACTAGGCTGCCCTCTTTTAAGACTTAGAACTTATCGAAAAAGCTGGGCTTTCTAGCTCGTCAGAGAGTTCAATCAAGTGTCTGATGGCTTCCAGTTTTTCAGGCTGCAATTCTTTTTTCTGGTCTGCGACCTGCAGACTCATTAAATAAATTCCTAAATCAGCCCTGCTTTCACCATCGGTGCTTAGTGCAACTGCATCAATGATGAATCCCATTGCGTCTAGGAAAATATCCTCTCTTTCTAATGACATAGCCGTACCCATACAAAATTAACTGTATAAACACACAGCATTCTTAACCCTATTTGTACAGGTGATTTTCTTTATTGAGAAATCGCACTCAAACTTGATGCTGTTAAACCTCTGGCATATACCGCATCGCTTCTTCTCTCATGCTATGCCAGTAACTGTTCTCAGCATCATCAACATCTTCAATTAGCCGTTCATCTTTAAGTACAGTTCTCCAGTAACTGCGCTTGTCTTTAAAACGGATTATTCGCTGTTGAAGTCTCTTTCGATGTTCTTCGGGCTTACCTTGCTGTTTCGCAATCGCTTGAGCTTTTATGGTTTGTGCCTTAGCCGCTTGAAGCTTATTCACTCGGCGTCGATATGTTCTCTGAGTTCGCAAATGCGCAACACGCGTCGTTAAATGCCTTTTGTTTCGAGCCACGTAAAACGCACATTAAGCTCAAATCGTCCATAACTAATACTCAATTGAAGAAAAACGGAACGAAAATGAATGCCCAACCAAGAACATTGAGCCACAACGGGCAATATTCTTTGGTGGGAATCAAGGAGGAAAAATTCATGAGAATTAACCCAACTTTTGCAATGCTTCGCGCGTTGCCATTTCATGCAGAGCAACCATGTTGATCATGGGTGTTTCTTTCGCTTTCTCTTTGGTTTTAATAGGAAGTTTGCCTTCTGCAACCCAATCCATGATGGTGCGTTTTGGCATGTCCGAAAGCTACGAATACTGCTCGTAGGTCATAAAAGGCGTATTTATTACTATTTGGAATGAAAGCATGATGCTATCCTTGTAAGTCATTGATTGTTTAATAACGGACTTTAGAGTTGCAGCTCGCTGTCCAGTCATCATTTGAGTGAACTATAGACTTCTTATGAGTGAACTACAAGACCAAATACTGCCATTTGAATACATTGGCGGGCGAGAAGTAACTGAAAGGATGAAGAAAGTCACAAAAACGAATGACTTCAAATCCCTCGGTGACGTGCTTAATATTTCAAAAGGAACAATTTCCACATGGCATCAGCGTGGATTAACCCCTTTTGAAGTCATTCTTAGACTTCATTTGAAGACTGGCGCATCAATTCGTTATCTTGCTTTAGGTGAAGGGGAAGCTTTCCCTGAGCAAAAAGCCTCTACTACTGAATCACAGACAGTCGAATCCAAAACAATCCTCGATATAGATTGCTTCGCTTTAGATGATGGCGCTCTCAAGAGCAAAGGAACGCTGGCGCTAGATAAAGAACTGCTAGAAGAAGCTGCCGTGACTGAAGTTATGGCAATTAAAGACAACGGCAAAACATTCTTAGTAAACAAAGAATCACGCCAAGCCGTAGCCGGAACCTACCTAGTAGACATGGACGGTCTCCTCTCCCTAAACGAAATCCAACGCTTACCGGGCAAGAAGTTAGCTATTAGCTTTAATGGCTCAACGATTACTGTTGATGAAGGTGATGTGAAGGTTGTGGGTCGGGTTGCGTTGACGCTTTTGAAAAACTAGGTTAGGAATAGAAATGGATCATATTAAAATTGAGAGTTTAGTTCAGTATATTGAAGAGCACTTCTACTCAACCTATTTAAAATCAGGTGAACATAACGAAAAAATATCGGCAACAGTAGAACACATCAAAACCACTACGGATTTGTTAGTTCAAGCGTTAAATGATCCATTTCTCGTCAATCATAACGATGAAGAAATATCGTTACATCTTGATGGTCTCAAGTCTTTGGCAAAAGGCTTATCGTTAATTTTTCAAGATCCTGAGAATATAAAAGCGGCAAAGACAATCGTCTTTCGAATTAACGGAATTTTGTCTAATAAAAACAGCTCTAACAAGTATATAAAAGAATATTCAGAATATCTTGATAAACAGACTGGTCAGCATGAAAAATACTTAGAACGGATAAAGTCTGACGCAATAAACGATATCAGATCCGAAACTTCCGAGCTGAAAGAGCAATTACAAGATGAACTCAAGCGATTATTTGAAGATCGCTATAGTGATTTTCGCTCATCTGTAAACTCTCAGCGATATGAGATACGTAAAAATTCAGATGAGTTGGTAAATCAATTACACAATGAATTCAAGGCTAAAATAGACGATTTAAATGACCGATTTGACATTACCGTCGGTGAACGAATTGAACATTTCGAAAGACGATTTTCACAGCTGCAAACTCGCAATACAGAGATAACTACCTCAATAACGAATATCGAAAGTTCTATTTCAGAAGCAATAAGTGAAAGCAAAGATTCGATACTGAAAGATGTTTACAAACTTCAAGATGAAGCGCAGCTTTTAAAAATTGAGATATCTAACGCGAGCAAACTACTTACTAAAGAGCTGAAAATTGCTGAAGAAAAAGCCAAAGAAAAGATTGTTGAAGCTATAAATGAAGAAATCGCGCAGTACAAAAAAGTAAAAGAACTATTAAATGTTCAGGTTACAAGAGCTACTGATATAGTGGGAACATTGTCTAAAAAAGCAATGGCTCACGAACACATCACACAAGCGAATAGAGAGTTCAATACTTTCTTAGTTCACCAAATTCTTGGTGTAATCTTCTTACTGGGTGCGGTCGCAATGAGTATTGCTATTTTTAGTAATTCTCTTGGTGTAAACGTACCTTGGCTTAGTTGGCTTGTCAGTCTTCCTACACAAACAGCTATAGATCCAGCAACTGGAAAAATAATTACTGCGACAAGCTTACTAGCACCTGAAGAAGCAGGCAGCCTATGGTTCTTCAAGAGAATATCAATACTGGTTCTTCTAACAGCGCCTGGAATCTACTTTCTAAAAGAAGCTGCCGTTCACCGTTCAAAAGAGAACGTTTATCGTCAACGAGGTGTGCAATTGGCGGCAATCGCCCCATATCTCAACGAACTCGAACCGTGTGAACGCCAAGGTATTAAGAAAGATTTGGTTAAAACTTTTTTCTCTTTTCATGATGGCAAAGCGGATACCAAGAATGTTCCTGACTTTTTACGCGACCTAAAGGAAACAATGAAAATAGTTCGTTCTATCGACAAATTTGACCCCCATAACCGCGTTAGAAAAGTAAAACGAAGTACTGAAGAGTCTTAGGAGGTTTCGTGGAAAATTTAAAAATCCAAAAGTTTTCAGAGATAAATCTGGAAGACCCTTTTTTTAATACGCTAAAAGAAGACTATGCAGGCTTCAATGAATGGTTTTTAAAAAAGGCAACCAATAACGCCCTTGTACTTTACAACGACAGTGGACTTATCGAAGGCTTCCTGTACTGTAAATATGAAAATGGTCCCGGCGATGACACTACTCCATTGTTGCCAGACACACAGCACATGAAAGTTGGTACGTTTAAATTCAATCCAAAGCAAACCCGCCGTGGTGACAGATATTTAAAGAAAATTTTCGACTATGCGTTAGCTTCTCCATCGCGAGTTGAAGACATTTATGTCACTGTTTTTGCAGAAAAGCACAGCTATCTAGTTGAGCTTTTCGAGCGTTATGGTTTTGAAAAGTACGGTACTAAAGGTGGCGAAACCGTTCTGCTTCGCGATTTAAACAAAATAACGGGTGATGTTGACAAGGACTATCCTTTTGTTCAAACGCGAGGCAACGATAAGTACATGCTCAGTATTTATCCGATGTTCCATACAAGGCTGTTTCCTGACTCAAAACTCCACACTGAAGCTCCGAACGTAGTGCGTGACATATCTCATTCTAATAGCATCCATAAGATTTATATCTGTGCAATGGATAGAGTGTTAGATTTCAAACGTGGAGATACAATCGTTATCTATCGAACAGGTGATGGTCAAGGACCCGCTGAGTTTAGATCGGTAGCCACTTCGCTTTGCGTTGTCGAAGGTGTGCGCCATATAGATAGCTTTGAATCGGAAGAAGAATTTGTTAAATACTGCCTAAAATTCAGCATATTTGATGAACCAGAACTGACTAATATCTATAGACAGAAAAAGTATCCTTTTATTATCAACTTTACTTACAACGTCGCGTTTAACAAGCGCCCTAATAGACAACAATTAGCGGATATTGCTGGCTTAGATAGAAGTGATTACTGGGGAGTGATGAAGCTTTCAGATAGACAGTTCGACATCATCACAGAACTTGGCGAAATTGATAGTAGATTCTTATTGAAATGACAAAAAGCACCACTAATGTGGTGCTTTTCTATTTAGTTTTGAAAAAATGCTCGATGTTGTCATATCGATACATATGTTCAACACACTCGTCGAGTACAAAACCCTTAGCTGCCAATACCGGATATAACTCTGTGAGTCTTTCATTCGAAACTGAGATTAATACATCATTTCCTCGAAAGTACTCGATTGATTTATCCATCAACTGACTACCAAGCGCTTTACCTTGAAACTCAGGCATAACATAGAAAGTACAAATTTTATTTTCTTCTGGTGACTTTTTAAGCAAGCTAAGGCCGCAAAGCTTATCGCCATTATGGGCTAGAAGTATGTCCCGCTCACCTTTGTAGTAACTCGTTAAAAACTTATCTTTAAACCAACTATTAAATTCGGGATATAAAGGAGCAACAGACTCCAACGCTGGAACTATATTTGTTACATCGAAGTTAGGTTCTGCTAGTTCAAACTTTATAGATGGCTTAACTATTATTCCTGACACTTGCTTTCCTCTAAATAAACTTTATCATTTTTATAAAATCAATACCCTGCGAATCTATCCTTTACTGATAAGCTGCCACACATAATTTGCTCCAACCCCTGACAAAACACCTGTTTTTAATAATAAAAGTATTGCAAACGCAATCGCTCTTGTAGGAATAGTATTTGATGAAAATTTCGCAAAAGCAGAAAAATGATTAATAAACTCTCCTATAGATTTTTTTGACTCTTGTTCATTATTCTCTTCTCTAGGCTTGCCTAAAACAGCAACTGCACCTTTCGACTTCTGCTTCCAGTGATATATTAACTTTTGAGAGGATTTTACTTTTTTTAGACCTAAATACCTATCCCATAGGTCAGATTCAAGTAATCTACAACGTTCATAGTTTGAATGTGATACTTTGAATTCAGATATCGCTTCTCTAATTAAGAAAAAGTGAATGACATTGATAGATTGAAAATCAATCACTTGCTTTCTTATCTTATAAGGTAAGTTTCTTGCTTCATTGATTCGAAAATCAGTAACCTCAATTTTTGAAAAATCACTAAATATTGTAGGCGCTTTTGATTTTGTGATGTTCGATATTCTTGATGTAGCCTTTTCATTTAATAGTTTTACTCTAAATCTAAAATAGATCGGCATTTCAGGATCACGTTCGCTATAAAACAAGCTCATAGGAAACGAGATTTTCACACCTGTTTCCTTCTTATCTTTTAAATCAGTAATCTTGACACCCTGAACACCATCGCCATTTTCTTGATCAATCTGAGTATAAAAATTCATTTTCTTATTTTCAGGCAAAGAAATACGATGAATACCAGAACCTGTCATATATGATGTTTCAGTAACGTAACTATTAAAAATAGCTGATAATAATTCATGATCTGAGCAAACCACACTTCCAAGTTCAGAATCATATTCAATATCATCTTTAAAAAAAGGCAAATAAAAGACTACATTTTTAATCTTTGAAGAAATACTAATTCCACAATCAATATTTGTTAACTTAACACCTATGTCTAGATAATTTATTTTTTCGTGAGGTAAAACCCAGTAGTTTATATGTAGTTCAGAGTTGATACCCAGAGAGCTATCATTAAATGAATGATTTTTTTCTAACCAAAATCCTAAACTACTAGCCATTAAACATCCTTAGTAAATTATAATTTTTCTATTTCATCAGCAATGCTTGATGTTTCATCTATTCCAGAACGAAACTTAACTAATGGTATGCTCCTGTCTAAACAGAAGCTGAGAGCGTGTTCATATTCAGCACTCTGAAATAAATGCAGTAAATCAACTGAAAAATTGACACCATCTCTCATCATCAGACGTCGGCTCAACTCTACTGGTTCACATTCAACATAAACCACCAAAGAAAGTTCCATTGCATCAAAGACAGAATAGTCCAATTTAACTATTTCTTTGCTTTTGTTAAGTAAACAAAAGTGTCCGTCGAGAAGCAGTTTATCATCAGTTAACTTTGAAAGCCCTCTAATCAAGGCGGCTTGATTTTTATCAGCAGAATCGATGAATTTACTGTCTTCAATGTAATCCGAGTTACTTTTAATCAAGCTACTCGCTGAATAACTATTAATACCGGATAAATTGTTTAGTGCATGGCACAAAGTACCCTTACCTGAACCGTGAACTCCCGATATAAACACCACTTTCTTCATGGTTTCTTGACCAACATAATCAGTTTTAATCATATTAACTAATACATAACTCAGATGACGGTTCTATGTATTTAAATGATTGAGGAGCCTTAAAGCCAGCTTCTATCTCGTAAGGGTTAATCGGTGTCTCGTATCGTTTAAACTCCTTGATCTCAATAGCATAAGCCACTTCTCGATCCAAAAAGTATTGATCAAAAAATTGTTTGTTGATTCCTGATGCATCCTTAGTTTGCTCCCATAAATCTTCTGGGTGCTTTGCCAAAATCTCACCTATTTCAAACTCACCTACGATTAAACCTTCTGGCATAGTTGAGTAAATGACAACTGACTTAACTTCTGGACGCTTGAAAATAGCTTTTCTGTATTCGAATAACTTCTCACCCGAAAGAATTTTTTCAACAAACTCAGGTTTTATCGAAAGAAGTGCCTTCATATGTAACTCTCAAGAAATGTCATAACCGTGAATATTAAACCGTTCAGTATCAAATAGCATTACAAAATAAGACTTTGTTTGAAACATCTGACATTGAACATTGAAAGAATGCGACAAAATTAATACTGTTTAAATATACAGTATTTTGTGGGAATTTCCATGTCTATCCGCAACTTAAAAGATGGTTCAAAGAAACCTTGGCTATGTGAATGCTACCCAAATGGAGCCTTTGGTAAGCGAGTGCGTAAGCGATTTACAACCAAAGGTGAAGCTTCGGCATTTGAAAAGTTTGCCATGCAGGAAGTACAAGAAAAGCCTTGGATGGGCGAAAAGCCAGACAATCGTAGGTTAACTGATGTCATCACTATATGGTTTGAGCTTTATGGCAAAACTTTGGCTAACGGGCCAGTGGTTTACCAAAAATTTCAGCATATGGTAAATGCAATGAACGATCCTCTTGCTAATCAGTTCAACTCAAAAATCTATGCAGACTTTCGTGCCAAGAGAATGGATGGTTCGTTGCCTTTTGTTGATGCTCGCTGGCAAAAAGGAGCACCTAGTATTTCGACTCTGAATTCAGAACTTGCGCGATTTAAAGCAGTATTCAGTAAGTTGAAAGAGTTGGGTGAATGGTCCCTTCCCCACCCTTTGGAAGATTTAAAGCCATTTAAAGAACACGAACGGGAAATGGCATTTCTGCCAAAAGAAAAAATACCTTTATTGCTCAGCTTGGTGAGCCAGCACGAAATTAAAGATATGCTCAAAATAGTGAAAGTATGTCTTTCTACCGGCGCAAGATGGAATGAAGCTGCACAAATGCGAGGTCCACAACTATCTCCTTACAAAGTGACTTTCACCAATACTAAGACTAAGAAAAATCGCTCTGTACCCATTTCTGAAAGCTTATACAACGAAATCTATAAACCAACTAGCGGTAACCTATTTGAACAGTGCTATACGCCATTCTGCTACATTCTGAAGAACAAACTAGGTATACACATTCCCGCAGGACAGGCGTCTCACATTCTTCGCCATACCTTTGCAAGCCATTTTATGATGAACGGTGGCAACATTCTGGTACTCAGAGACATTCTTGGTCATGCCGATATCAGCATGACTATGCGCTATGCGCACTTCGCTCCTGACCATCTTTCTGAAGCTGTAACAAAAAATCCACTTGCCGATCTATAACAAAAACATTCAAAAAATAATTTTTCCATCGCCACTTCATCGCCACTTTGTGTTTTTTGGGCAAAAAAAGAGCCGCAAAATGCAGCCCTTAATTACTCGGTTTTTCCGAAGAGTTTGAAATTTACTCTTTACCGAAAACGTTGTTCTCTTGCTCTTGTACGCGGATGAACGTAGTGCGCTTCGTTAGCTCTTTAAGCGAGGCTGCGCCTACGTATGTACAGGTTGAACGTACGCCGCCAAGGATGTCTTGGATAGAATTTTCAACCGGACCTTTGAATGGCAATAGTACGGTTTTTCCTTCAGCTGCACGGTAACCAGCAACACCGCCGGAGTGCTTGTCCATCGCGCTCTTAGAAGACATGCCGTAGAACTTCATGAACATCTCGCCGTTCTTTTCTACAATTTCGCCGCCGGCTTCTTCATGTCCCGCTAACATACCTCCAAGCATCACGAAATCTGCGCCACCACCGAATGCTTTTGCAACATCACCCGGGCAAGTACAACCGCCATCACCGATAATACGACCACCTAGGCCATGCGCTGCATCAGCGCATTCGATGATTGCTGAAAGTTGCGGGTAACCCACACCTGTTTTCACACGAGTGGTACATACCGAACCAGGGCCGATACCGACTTTTACAATATCTGCTCCAGCAAGAATTAACTCTTCAACCATATCACCAGTCACGACGTTACCAGCAACAATGACTTTATTTGGAAAAGCGTTACGTACTTTTTCTACGTATTCTACAAGGTGCTCTGAGTAACCATTCGCAATATCAATACAGATGAAAACGAGTTCTTCGCTCAACGCCATGACATCTTTGGTTTTTTGAAAATCGTTATCTGAAGTACCGCTTGATACCATTGCATTGTTTAGAGTGTTGACGTCAGCCTTACTTACAAACTCGGCCCAATCAGCCACACTGTAGTGTTTATGAATTGCAGTCATTACACTGTGCTTGGCTAGCGCTTCCGCCATTTCAAAGCTACCGACAGAGTCCATATTAGCTGCAATAACAGGTACACCAGACCATTGACGACCACTGTGCTTGAATGTAAACTCGCGGGTTAAATTTACTTGAGAGCGGCTTTTAAGGGTAGAACGTTTCGGGCGAAACAGGACATCTTTGAAACCTAACTTAAGTTCTTGTTCGATACGCATTGTGTAATTCCTTGATTAATTCACAGTTTGTGTCTCTTTTGCAGAGTGCGTAGTGAAGACGTTGGCAGACGTCGCCACATTTCGGACACAAAAAAACCGGAGCGTTGGCAGACGCTCCGGTTTTCAGCATTATAGGCTGTGATTTTTTTCCGGCAAGTCTGATATTTGAATTTTTTTTATGCTACGCTGACGAAGATTTCATATCTTCAGCTTTATCATTACATACATCCCCCATTAATCAGAACAACAATCTGTTTATCAATCAGTTATCACCCAACGTCAATTTACTGCCTCTTTGCAATCGTTGACCTAAGCGATCTTCCCTCATCACTACATTTTAATTTTGTGAACCAAATCACTCACCAATGAAAACTACAGCCTTGAATACATGATTGTTTTTCATACAAATATCGATTGATCACAGCTTTTTATTTATACGAATACTATAAATATAAAGAGGCTCATATATTGCTAATTGTTAGAGTCATACTATTAGAAACAAAAAGCTTAAACGCAAAAGAGTGTCATAAGACACCAACGCTATTCAGATGGCAGTGGAGAATTGCGATGAAAAGAAATGGACTGTTTAGCCTATTAATACCAAGTTTAATTATTGCAGTAGGCTTTCCTGCAACTGCAGCGGATAGTCGACATCAGTTTTACGTTAATAGCGGCTATAACTACCTAGACAACAGCGAGTCTACAGAAGGAACCTGGGCTACAACCCTTGGTTACAGCTATTTCATATCTCCGTTTATTGGAGTCGACTTGGGATACACTGACACGCTCTCAAATGGTGCAAGCTTTCACAACACTAACGGCGATAATATCGATATTAAGTACCGTAGTTATTTCGCTGGAGCCCGAGTTGAAAGGCCAATTAACAGCTACTCAAGCATTTACGCTCTTGGCGGCATCGGTCAAACAAACGTAGAAGAAACCAATGCCAGTGTTTATCCAGAAACATCACAGGATCACTCTGGATTGAATCCCTATCTGGGTATTGGCGCAAAAATGCAACCAATGTTAATAGAAAAGCTAGAATTGAGTGTTGAACTGAAATATCAAGACTTACAAAATGAATACTCTGCTGCATCCTTCAATTTGGGAGCAAAATTTAGTTTATAGAGGATTAGTGCAATAACAGCTAATTCACCAGACTGCGTAAATGAGGTAATAAATCACTCGCAAGCATGCCTCGCTCGCCGTTCTGTTTTGCATTTAAGTCTGCGGCTTTACTGTGAATCAGCACACCCGCTTTTGCTGCTTCCAAACCATTGAGTCCCTGCGCTAACAGTGATGTAATAACCCCGGTAAGAACATCACCCATGCCACCACTGGCCATCCCAGGATTACCTGCCAAGCAGACGAAAGTTTCTTTGCCATCACTCACTAATGTTCCTGCCCCTTTTAACACCACGACACCACCATAGACTCTCTGTAGTTCTTTGATCGCACTAAACCTATCTCGTTCAACTTGTTCTACGCTTATATCAAGTAACACAGCAGCTTCTGCCGGGTGAGGGGTAAGAATTCTCTCATCATCGATGTTTGGGTCTTTTGCCAAAAAATGAAGCGCGTCAGCATCAAACACTTTTGGACCTTTTAAATTTTGCACTTGTGAAACTAAATCAGCCGCTCTTTCATCTCTCCCTAAACCTGGACCGATAGCAATGACATTACACCAATCCAGTCTTTTACTGTTTCCCGAGTGAGATTCCCAATCCGAACTCATGACTTCCGGCGCAGAAACAAGCATTGGCGTAACGTTAGAAGCGTGCAACAACGCTGCGGTGAGTCCACTTCCCACTCTAGCGCATGCCTGTGCAGCCAGAATAATTGCACCACCTAAGCCCGCGTTGCCTCCAACTAACAGCGCTTTACCGTGACTGCCTTTATGAGAACACGGATGCCTTTTCGTCATAACCTGTTTTATTAATTTATTTGGAATGGCATTTAATGTCGGTACGTTTTGCTGATTAAAACTCTCTTCTACCCCCAACCCAGCAAAATGTAACTCGCCCACATAGTTGCGAGCCTGACCTGTCACTAACCCCTGTTTTAATCCAATGAAACTAATAGTGTGATTCGCTTGAACAGCGACACCAAGTACTGCGCCTGTATTGGCGCACAAACCTGATGGAACATCAATCGCTACCACTGGCACTTTATTAATATTTATGAGTTCAATCAGAGATTTAATTGGGTCTCTGACATCACCAGTTAATCCAGTTCCAAGCAGTCCGTCCACTATAAGGTCAACATCTTCAGGAATTGTGTCGTCAAACGGCAGTACATCTCCGCCATGATCGAGCCAGTGATAATAAGCGGAAAGCGCATCACCTTTGAGATTTTCTGGGTCACCATATTGCCAAACTGTCACCTGAACACCCATCGATTTAGCTAAGCACGCGACGATATAACCATCTCCGCCATTATTTCCTCCACCACAACAAACCAACCAATGATGTGTCCCCGGATATT
Source organism: Vibrio sp. (assembly GCA_048259585.1). Classification (GTDB taxonomy): domain Bacteria; phylum Pseudomonadota; class Gammaproteobacteria; order Enterobacterales; family Vibrionaceae; genus Vibrio. Next base: position 66,329 of record JBLXHN010000008.1, read on the forward strand.
GAGCAAATGCGATAGTAAATGCAGCTTGCCCAGCTCGCTCCATTAAGCTGAACATTTCTAACCCCGTTGCTTTCGCAGCGAGAATCTCACCATTCTTAACTTGTTGTGCTGTATAGAAAAATGTCGATAGTGGCATATTACCCACCTTCAATCTAAAAAGAGAACAATAGAAACGAACCGAGTAGTTACGATTTGTCTTTTAATACAACGAGAGCTTCGGCAGTCGTATCTTGAATAGAAAGAAACAAAGAGTTCACCACACCTGTAGGCGTTCGCATAGGGTTGAGAGTGATGTTCTGGTACATAAAGTCAGCTTGCTGTGTCACAGGACGAACATTTCTACACTTAAACAAGTATGGACGTTGCTGCCAGGTGATAAAGCTTCGGCACCCCAAATCATAGACAGGTTTAGTTTTTAGCTTAAACCACTCTTTAGGAATTTCCGGGAATACCTCAAACAGTGATTTACCAATCACCTCTTGAGCCATTTTCCCACTGTGGTGGGTCATAAACCCATTCCAAACCTGCACATTGTAATCTCGGTCAATAACGATCAATCCCATGTCAACATTTTGAACCATGTCGACCATCCAATGAAATTGCTCAAATTCTGCTGGAAGTGAAATCATCAGAAATCCTCCATCAAATACGCCAACTTACTATCAAGTAAAGGCAGAGACTCATCAACAAACATAAATAACAAATCACATCGAATAGAGGTATTCTCGATGGTATAGCTGACCTCAAAAGTCATCGTTTTAGTAAAAGATCCCGCGGTAGACTGGATAACAGAATCAATGGTGATATGTTGCCCCAGTAATACGGGCGAACTCTGGAAGAAACGAACTTCTGCTTGCTCACCTAACCCATTAAGAAATGCGCCAACCAGTATATTGGACACATCCATAAGCAGTTCAAGTTCCTCTAAGTCTTCACTTTCTGCTGGAACCTTCATTAGTTTTTTAAGGTCAGAAACACTAGTATCACTGAGCAACACTAATGCTTCACCCGCAATGCCTTCACCACTAAACCCCTGGCAGACACCTGATACTTGGTCATTATCAGCGAGATCACGCAAAGCCATATGAAGCTCTGTCACTTCAAAGATATTGACGTTCGGTAGAGGTAAGTGAACAAACACATCAAAATGTCGTGCTAATGCGTCGGCGGCACGCCCAATCGAAACGTTGGCCACCTCCATATAAATATCACGACGCCGTATCGCAGGTAGTTCTAGCGATACTGGAGTGATAACTTTAGCTTGAGTGGTTGGCTCAACGAATCCTCTAAGCACCTCTTTCAAGGTAGCGATATCGATTGGCTTTTGAATAAAAGCTTTTGCACCTAAATCATTAACGCGCTGTTTTGCTTTAGGTTGAATATCACCTGAAACAACAACGACAGGTGTTTCCATTCCGCGCTTTTGCATCTCTTCTAACGTGCCAAAACCGTCAAGCTCTGGCATGGTGAGGTCCAAAAACATCAACTTAAAATCTTGTTGTTCAAGAATCGAAAGTGCTTCTAAACCATGTTCAGCAAAAGTAACTTCGGCGTTCAAAGAAGCAGGGAGTGAACGAGCCATTTGCTTTCGAGCTAAAGCGGAGTCATCGCAGATGAGTACAGGAAATGACATACTGACACCTTCCCTTTGTTTAACAAGACTCCATAAAGTGTATACCTAAAAGTTACATAATGACTACAACTGAACAATTAGTTATTGATAAACAGAGGCTTTATGGCCAAAAAGTAAGCACAATAATACGTAATACGACCGCACAAACTAATAAGGCAACACCTAATCGATACCACTTGTATTCTGAAACTGACATAGGAATGCGCCGATAAAACATGGTCACGACACCTTTCCAATCATGACTGCGTCGACCATATTGTGTAATACCCGTTAAGACCATAATGATCCCAGCAACTAATACGCCTTTTTCAATCCAAAACAACATCACATCCATAGTGGTTTCTCCTTACATCTTAACTAGGGGTTTACTGACGTTAGACAGTGTATAAAGAAAAACAACATAGGGCTTTTGGACTATAGTCGAACATAAACGACAAAGGGGCCATTAAGGCCCCTTGTTACGAATAAGTATATCTATGAATGTGTGATGGTCTTACTAATCAACTTAGGTATACGGGTTATGCTATCGCGATAACTGAACCACAAGTAAGTCGCCACAATAGAGAAGAATAAATACGACAACGCAAATACGAGGGGTGAAGTAATAACATTAGCCGAAAGTCCCCACATAACACCCACAATGGTCACCGTGAGTTTTGCAAACAACCCACATACCAATAACAAAACAGCCAACTGAGGAAAACGAGTACTACGAAATGCAAACCAGTAGCAGCTACCGACAGCCAGTGCCGCAACAGACATGCCTAACATGAAAGAATGAAAATGATCCGCTGATGCAACTCCCGCAGAAAGCGACATCATTATAATTAATAGTAATTTCATAGCTTGCCTACCTTAGTGACAGTATGAATCCTTTCATATTTGAGAAGTTATTTTTCAGTTATTTTCACCCATATTTTTTACATTGCAAGCTTGACTATTAAACATTGTTTGCATATTTTATAAACACTTTTGATATGTTACCAAATAGTTAAACCAATAATATCATTCCCTGAGCTAAACAACCGAAACTACTAAAATTCCACTTCACCCAAAAACACCTAGTAACATATATTTAACTTAAAAATAATCACTCCAAAATTGTTACTAAATGTAACTACGAGAGTATCTGTTACTTAATTCTAACGTGAAACATCATTTAGACTAATAAATCGCCACATTTTCGATCGAAATAGAATTATTTTTTTTAAACAGCACTCTGCGCTCGCCAAGATAACCCGCCTCTGATACTTTTACGCCACTTGAAACCTAGCTCTCAAATATCATGCTGTCACAACATAGAATTAACAAAATTGTTGAAATAGGCGATACCCTCCACAGAAGTGGATGTGCTCCTTATAAAGTTGAAAAATACACCCAATTTTACGCACAAAAACATGGTGTAGATGTCATGATTCAGGCGACACCTACAGCAATTAACTATCAGTTCCCCGATGACAACAACGCCGTGGTAATGAAGCGCTTGAAGCCCGCTTCGATTAACCTTAGCTTGCTAGCAAATACGATCATTCGAATTAACCAGCCGAGTAACGAACCTCTACCCGAGCCTATTGGTTATTCAAAATGGGCGACAGCTTTTGCAAATATGGGAATACCACCCGCTTACTTAATGTTAGTGGGTAGCACACTAGAAGCGGTCGCTATCTCCGTCGTACTCGGTTTAATTGTTTGGCTAAGCCAACTCATTTGCCACTCAAGACGAGCGATCGCAGCAGAGTTTTTATCAGCAATGCTCACCGGCATTTTTGTGGCTTTTCTCGCGAGCACTGGTCTGCCAATCCCCGTTTGGGCGCTTTGTGTTGCAGCAGTGATACTGTTTGTACCAGGGTTATCCATAGCCAACTCTTTAGAGTGTCTTGCATTCAACGACTTGGTTTCTGGAACCAGCCTTCTCGGTCAAAGTGGTTTAACGCTGATTAAACTATTTGTAGGGATAGTCATCGGTCTAAACATCGGTGAAGCGATATGGGGACAAGCGGTAGCAACAAACTATAAAAACGAAGTGCCGCTGCTGCTTCATGTATTCGGTCTGTTTCTGCTATCGATATCAATCGGAATCATCTTTAATGCTCGGCCAAAAGACATCATGTTAGGGTTACCTGTCGCAGTACTGGGAATGTGGGGTCCATTCTATCTGGGGTTTGATGCTGGTTGGGTCGTCGGAACTTGGGTTACAACCGTTCTCATTACTCTGTACGGCACCTGGATAGCGAAGAAGATGGAACTCACAGGCTCCATCTATATTGTGCAAGGGATCATTATTCTGGTGCCAGGCAGCCGAGTGCTGATCAGTGCGAGTCAGTCGGTTTTCGAACAATCCATACTGCCGATACCAAGCATCGGCCTTTCAGCGTTGTTCATGTTCTCAGCCATTGTTGCTGGCCAAATCACCGCCTACTCGATTTATTCGCCGAAAATTGATCGCTAGTTTACCTTTATAAAATAGAGTGCTCTGGTTAAGAAGAGCCCTATTCGAAAACCTCGGTTAAGCGGCTTTTGAATAGGGCTCTCTCCCTTATGTTTCATTTTACGATTAAAACTTCCTTTTCCTTTTTTCGCTTTCTCAATTCGTTGTTTAAATAATGGACTCGTCACAACAGCTTTTAATGCGTTATCTCTAATTTTTCCTCGCCCAAACTCCGTATCATAAACTTCATTTTGGTGAGTACAGTTTGATGCTTTCTTCATCATAAACTCCTTCATGTGGTTCGATGAGAATTCTGCGCTAACCATACAGATAGTCAATAACTTATTTATAACCATCGCACCTTTTTTATTAATGTACCTAAATTAATTTGCAAAGAAATGCCGAATAGTGCAAAAAAATGCTCGAAACATGTTTCATTGGTTCGACTCGCATCAAGAACCCATTGACAAGTTGTTTCAATAGCCTAGACTCAGACGTAGCTAGAAAAGAAAGAAGTTCTTTGTATACACATTGTTTCGTTGGATTACTCGTAACTCCCCCGTCGTGTCGTACGCAATAGCAATCTATTTTTCCACGCTATCAGCGCCCTAATCGGCTTTAAAGTAAAATTTTTAGGAAAAGAAATATGTCTACACCTGTTACTGGTACCGTTAAATGGTTCAACGAAACAAAAGGTTTTGGTTTCATCAAGCAAGAAAACGGTCCTGACGTTTTCGCACACTTCAGTGCAATTCAAAGCGAGGGTTTCCGTACTCTAGCTGAAGGTCAAAAAGTTGAGTTCGTTGTAACTCAAGGCCAAAAAGGCCCACAAGCTGAAAGCATTAAAGTTATCTAATTTTAGTTGCTAAGCATATTTTAAGAGCCAGCTTCTGCTGGCTTTTTTCGTTTTGATGACTTTACACTTGAAAACCAGTCATCAGCAGTTCGTCAACCGTCATATCTCAATGAGAATGAATCATTTTTCCTATCGCTAAAAATTACTCTACTCACTAGAATTCCGGTGTTTTAAGCCATCAACACTATAGCTATGCACGCGCATTGCGATATACTGAGTTCATTGAATTAAGTGTCGCAACAGAAGTCCTTGTGTCTGTTTCGGCTATTTGGAACCTTCTAAGCACATGGCTTTAAAACCCACAATTTATAAATTTCGTATCGCTTTAACCGATTTAAACCGCGACTATTTTAACTCTTTAAATCTCACAGTAGCTTTACACCCTTCAGAAACGAACGAAAGAATGATGGCCAGATTAATGGCATTCTGCCTTAATGCCCATCCAGATCTCGAGTTCACTAAAGGGATATCAACCACAGCGGAACCTGATATTTGGCAACAGAACCTTTCTGGACGCTCTGAACTTTGGATTGAGCTAGGAGAGCCTGACGTTGAACGCGTTAAGAAAGCAACACGATTAGCCGATGTAGTGAAAGTCTACACTTATCAAACACGTTCAGATATTTGGTGGAACCAGAATAAAGGTAAGCTCGGTTATTTACCCGCTGAGATTATACGTTTTGACCCAGAGTCTATCGACCAACTATCAGCCAACCCAACGAGAACAGCTGATATGTCAGTAATGATCACTGGACAATCTTTGTTTGTCGAAGGCGATTTGGGCAGTTTTGAAGTGACCTACGATGTACTACAAACCTTATCAGAATAAAAAATAGCCTGAACTATCAGGCTATTTTTTTGTACGTTTGGTCACTAATGGCCAATAACGGCTCTACTTTGTCCGGGATCTTTGGGAAACTGCTGATCATACAATTCCATAAAATCTTTCCGGATCAATTGTTCGAAGTGTGTTGCTCGCTCAGTTGGGCAAAAAATCTTAATGTGTACGACCTGTTCACCTGCCACGGCGCTGCTGATTTCTACGTGTGGGTCGGCACCGGGAAGATCAACCCCCGCATGTTTTTCTATCATGCTGTTATAACGACGAGCGACATCAATAAAATGAGAGAAATGATCATCAATACGTTTATGAATCATGGGAACGATCGGGAAGAGATTCACAAACTCAGGAACAACAATTGTAATATCATGAAATACATAGCGTTTCATGAAATTCAAATTTTTTACCGCATGAATAAAGAACATGCTATTGGGTAAAGTAGCAGTCTTACCAGTAAAGTGATAAGAACCCTTTTGCAACGCAATCTCCTGAATCACTGTTGCCATTAAATTGTGCTCAATGACTTCGCCACTGATAGACCCCACTTCAATCCAGTCACCAATTCGAAATGAGCGTGAGCTGGCTCTCTGAATTGACCCGGTAAAACAGAGAATGATCTCTTTGGAAGCCACCACGATCGCAACCGCAATCGCCGTAACTGACAAAGCAAATTCGCTAATCTCAGATTGCCATAACATGAACAAAACAATTAACGTCACTATAAACGTGCCGTTTTTAGTTCGTGACATCCAGTTTCGTTGTTTCTCGCTAATAAATGCCACATCACCACGGATTCGTGACAATATCAATCGACGTAACAACAGGACGAATAGAATAATCAGTAACGTTAATATCATTTTGTGCGTTAGTAAAAACTCTACTATCGCGCTAATTTTTTCCATGCATAAACCTAAGACATTAATTAATCATATAAAAAAGCGTTGGTACCTCTTGATACCAACGCTAAGTATATCCAACTAAATGGCTTGGGAAAGCGTTTTTTTAGTTATACCTAAGTGACTTCAAGATACAGGATTCAGAGTTTCATCAACGAGTTCAGAGCAAGCTTAATAACGGCAGCAATGGTTACTCCCTTTCAACGTCATTAAGCGCAGAAAGGGCTCGTTGATGAGTTCCCAAAGGGCCAGTTTTATTCGCTGAACCAGCATCTTGAGGTTACTTAGGTATACTATGACGTGCTGTTTTTTCTGCCAAAGTAACAATCACTTTGACCGCCTGCTCCATGCCTTCTATCGTTATGAACTCATGAATACCATGAAAGTTGTAACCACCAGTAAACAAGTTAGGACAAGGTAAGCCCATAAACGATAACCTCGCACCATCCGTTCCACCACGAATCGGTTTAATCAGAGGTTCGACATCACAAGCTTCCATAGACACTTTTGCTAATTCGATAATGTGCGGGTGCGGTTCGACCATCTCTTTCATGTTCGCATAACTATCAACAATCTCTAGCTCAACACTGCCTTTCGTCAGTTGCTGATTAATTTGGTCGACCATTTGCTGCATGAAGGCTTTTCTTCGCTCAAGCCCTTCATGTTCAAAGTCACGAAGGATGTAGTCTAACTGTGATTTTGCCACTCCCATTTGGGCTGAACTCAGGTGATAAAAGCCTTGATAGCCTTCCGTATGCTCGGGTGTTTCCTCTTCTGGCATCATCAATACAAACTTTGCAGCGATATGCATGGCATTCACCAATTTATCTTTTGCGGTTCCGGGATGAACGCTGACTCCATGACAAACCACATGAGCGGTTGAGGCATGAAAGTTTTCATATTCAAGCTCACCAACAGGCCCTCCATCAATGGTATAAGCCCATTGTGCACCGAATTTTTCAACATCAAAATAGTGAGCACCACGACCTATTTCCTCATCAGGTGTAAATGCGATACAAATGTCACCATGAGGAATGGAAGGATCCGCGATTAACATTTCTACGGCGGTAATGATCTCAGCAATGCCCGCTTTGTTATCGGCGCCTAATAATGTTTTTCCATTCGTGGTAATTAGATTGTAACCGTGCAGTTGATGCAATTCTGGATACTGGATAGGAGACAGTACTTCATCACCTTTCCCTAAAGCGATGTCCCCCCCCTGATAGTTTTCAACAATTTGCGGAACAACATTCTTACCAGAGGCATCGGGGGCTGTATCCATATGAGCGATGAAACCAATCGCTGGTACTTTGTAAGCGACATTGGACTTCAGCTTAGCCATCACATAGCCATGCTTATCCATCGTCACATCCGTTAAACCTAACGCAATTAACTCTTGGTATAAGAATTGAGCAAACACCTTTTGCCCAGTAGAACTTGGGCAGTGATTATTCTTTGGCTTAGATTGGGTATCAAAAGTAACGTAGTGCAAAAAGCGCTCGATTAGGTGTTCCATAGTATATACTCGCTTCAAAATCAGACTCAGCAAGAGAGTTTGTCGCGCTCTGCTGTATGTTGCTGCGCTCACTCACGAATCTATAGATAATACGAATAACGTGTATCTAACTAATACGCAGCATATTGCATTACATACTACGGGTTATTCAAACTTGATAATTGCTATAAATCAGTTTTTAGTAACTTTCTAACCGCTTAATTCCATTCAGCCCTTACTATTTGTCTTAATAGCAGCTCATTGTTTCTCCTAACTGAGCATTTTCGTGTTTTTCATTAAAAAATGGCTTTCACTACTACATATAGATGGAATAAACATCACAAACTACTACAAAATCTGAAAACAATCTCATTTTCAACTTTGCACTTTTTAATCGCCCCAACTAACTTTAATTACGTCTCCTTATTTTCCCCCTAGAAAATATTCAATGCTGACAACGTCGACCTCACAGAGGTTATTTGAAAATTCATGATGGCTCATAAAAAAATCCCCAGCAAATACTGCTGGGGATTTATATTTTATACGCTTAGATTTTTAGTTAATCTTTATCCGTTGCCATATTCAGGTTGTTTTCACCCGCTTGAAGAGTATATCCACTGATGATTAAACCCAATGGCTGAGGGATTTCAAGCTGATCATAGTTTATTGGGTTGTCTTCCGTCGTATCGCATGTAAAGGCGATGGTATATTCACCCGTTGGTAAGAACCCAAACTTGTAGATACCATCTTGAACATCAGCTTGCGCTGTAGCGTAAGGATAAAGGGCATCTGATGGAATGGTAGCGCCCTCAACGTAATCCTGATCAGAAGTGTTCACCATATCGATTAACGTGCCGCCTGAACCCTGATACAGATATACAAAAGCATCCTCTGCTGGTACAGCACATTCTGCGTTAGTATATTGGCTTGAATCGACTGTCACATTCAGACTTGCCGCTGAACTATTGGACACAATGGATACACCATGAGGTTTCAAAATATAACCATTGTTATTATTTAGATTGCCGCGCATCACCAAAGACTGACGCAAGTCAAACTCTATGGTAAACGCTTGCGTTGCATCTGAAGACACTTCAAAGCTACCCAATTTAAGCTTATTGCTCGGTTGCTTCAGAGCTTGAGTACCACTAGCGTCATCGACAAAGTTAACGCCTGACTCACTACTGATATGCAAGATTAGGTTTTTGTAGGTTCCTACAGGAATCGGGGTTTGGGTCACAATCAGCTCTGAGTTTGTCCCTTGATAATCAAGTAAATCGATCTGTTTGTAATTACCATCCACAGGATAGATTGTTGAGTTTCCTTCACTGTCTATCAGTTCAACGTCCGTAAACGCGATAGTTACAGAACTCGCCTCATCAACCGGAGCATCCGAAACAGCAAATGAAACATTGGAAGTTTGTGTTGAGCTGGAGTCATCTCCGCCACATCCTGAAAGTAATAAAACAGGCACTGCTAGAAGCATGACAGGTAAAGCTTTCATCGTTCATCACCTCTTAGTAATATTCTTATTAACTATAGTTTAGGGGCTGAAGTATGACCTGGTTAAATAGTACCAATGTCAGCGCAATAACAGAGCGAACTTTCCTGACAGAACTCTTTCATAAACCGAGCACAGAGTTAACGAATTAAGAGCATGATATTGAAGTACTCTTTTTTACATTAAGTAAGTTACCCCCAATAACTACTGCTGTTCTTATGGACAATCGCCGCAATAAGTATTGCGGCTTTTTTTTGTTGATAAGAAAAATAACGAATAGCACTAGTACTACATGGCATAACACGCCTTAGGGGAGTTTGGATTCACTTGGACAAAGCATATAGCTGCTTAGAGGTTCAGCATCTAGAGTGACTTTAACCCCATCCGTTGCAAACTCTTTTTGGCTAATGACATCTTGCATCGGTTGATTCCAGTTCAGATCCACCTGCTGAATACGCTGAGATTTGTTTATGACAACAATACCCTGCTCTCCTCTGCTAAACACCAATAAATCGTCACTCGCCTCGATGATCTGCATCGGCAAACCATGCATCTGATTGTGAAATGAAATTTTCGCTATCAATTCAGGATCTTTCCATGCGTTAAACCAACGTGGCTGTCCGAGTTTATCTTTGATTCCACTAGTATCTAAGTCGGTATATATCAGTGGGACGCCGCCATCTCGGCCAAGGATATAGGTGTAAGTTAAACTCTCAAGGGCTTCATCCATGACGAGTTCAAGGAAAACATCATTATTCGGTATGTCGTGGGTAACCGCAAAAGTGATTGCTCTATCTTTCGACAATGCTTGACCAAAACAATAAGGGTCGATTAGCCATTTCAGGCTACCTGATTTTTGCATCGCATTGAAAACGGTTTGAAAAAGAGGGAAATCGTAGGCACCTAAACGAGTTTCTTCCAGATAGGGCTGTAAGAACAATTGGTACTCTTCTTTAGTTGAACCGCCATCTGTAATAATTTCACCGAAAATGTGAGTATCTTTAATGATCTCTTCAGTCCAAACCTTTTTAAGGTGTTCAATCGTCATATGCTTCGCAGCATCAATACGGAATCCTTTCACCCCCATGTTCTTCAATGCTTTGAGAAATGACTGCTGCATTTTTACCACATGTTCACTATCTCTTAGTGTCGGCAAACCCTGATCGTGGGGGCCTCCAGTGATGCGTCCGTTTTGAACCTGCCATTTATCTTTCCAATCTTTGATTCCAAATGCTTCTACAAAGTCTTCTTCATCAAACAATGGCTGTGACAAGTCACCAAACAACACTTGCTTAGTGTAATAATCCGAAGATTTTTGATATTCCTTCATGCATTCAGCACTTGGGTATTGAAGATCTAAGCGTACCTTGGATTCATTCGCCATATGATTGAAAACAACATCAGCGTATACATGAACCCCTAACTCTTTCAAAACATCGACCATGTGATTGAACGATTGAGTGTCACCCAGTTGATTATCGATAACGCGATAGTCTTGTGGCTGATAGCGCTGCCACCATTGAGTACCTTTACTATGTTTAGCGGATTTCATCGGAGGGGAAACAAGCACGGCTTTATACCCTGCTTGGTGAATTTCTAAAGCTCGTTTGGCAACGAGAGAATACGGCCAATCGAACGTGTGCAAAATAACGTCAGTAGGCTTATGAAGGCTCATTGTAGTAACTCCTTGCTAGTTTACAAACCGATAGAAAACCCAATATCAATGCGCGGTTTGCTAGGGCTAACAGCCCTCTATAGGTAATTGAGTATAAGTTATCCAACACACTTGAAATCCACCTTTTCACACTTTATCGTGGTGGAGAACAAGGGCGTAGACCAGCTTACTTACCCTCAACACGGTCAATCCTTAACCTTGTAACAGTATAGACGCGTACAATAGCTATACTTAAAGTATGTTTTCAAACTCACTTTTTTCTCTAAAGTGAGCCACTATCAAGCGGAGAAAGTTATGCGTACCCTAAGAATCGATATTGTTTCCGATGTTGTATGCCCATGGTGCATTATTGGATATAAACGCCTGCAACTCGCGCTTAAGCAACTATCGAGCGATATCGACGCAGAAATACACTGGCATCCTTTTGAACTCAACCCTACCATGGCTGAAGGTGGGGAAAACTTACGTGAACACCTAGTCAGAAAATACGGTACAACTCCTCAAGCCAGCATTGAAGCGCGAGAGACCTTAACCCGCTTGGGTGAAGAAGTGGGATTCCTTTTCAATTTTTCTGACGATATGCGTATTTACAATACTCGCAAAGCACACCAATTGCTGATGTGGGCCAATCAACATCACAAACAAAATGAGTTAGAGATGGCACTGTTTGAAGCTTATTTCTGCCATGGACAAACGATGGATAAACCGGAAGTGCTTCTCGAAGTCGCGGTAAAAGCAGGGTTGGATGAAAATGAATGCCGTAATGTGCTGCAAGATGAATCTTGGGCAAAAGCGGTAGCAAATACCGAACAACAATGGCTACAAGCCGGAATTCAAGCCGTGCCCGCAATCATCATTGAGCAGAAACACCTAGTATCTGGAGCACAATCCACAGAGATGCTTATCGAGCTCTTAAAAGAGATAGCGGAAAAAACCGTCTCTGTTCACTAACATAACCGATAGTAAAAACTAAGGCTCTCCGAGGAGAGCCTTTTCTCAATCACTTACTTGCGTAATGCATTCAGTTTCGCTTGCGCTAAACCGTAAATGGTATCGACTGGATAACTACCGTCTTCGGTCGCAATGCCAACATCTTTCCCGGTAAAGATAGAAATCGCTTCCGAGACATGGCTGATCGCCCAAATGTGGAACTCACCCTTTTCAACCGCTTTAACAACATCCGCTCGTAACATCAAGTTATGCTTGTTCGCTTGAGGAATAATAACGCCCTGGCTGTTGTGCCGCCCTTTAATGCCACACACATCAAAGAAGCCTTCAATTTTCTCGTTTACTCCACCAATAGGTTGAGATTCACCGAACTGGTTCATTGATCCCGTGATCGCGATATCTTGCCTATTAGGTTGCTTCGAAAACGCAGAAACTATGGCGCAGAATTCCGCCATACTGGCGCTATCACCGTCAACTCCACCATAAGATTGTTCAAAAGTGATGGTGGTGGTTAATGGCACACGAGCCGTGCGACCAAAGACAGAGGTCAAGTACGCAGAAAGAATCATCACACCTTTAGAGTGAATACTGCCCCCTAAATCTACGCTGCGTTCGATATCAATAATCTCACCATCACCGTAAGAAGTGGTTGCTGTAATTCGGTTGGGAGCACCAAACATATGATCTTTAGTTGCCAACACAGAAAGCGCATTGACCTGACCAATCGCCGAACCCTCAGTCTGAATCAAAGTCGTCCCATTGGAAAATGTTTCCATAACGCTTTCTTGCAAACGATTCACTCGCATTTGCTGGTTATTCAGAGCTTCATCGACATGACTTTGACGAATCATATTTGAATTCGCCTGTCTCGCCACGTAGTTCGATTCGCGTAGTAAGTTAGCGATATGAGCAGAATGCAGCGACAATTTAGACTGATCTCCCGCCATTCTTGAACTGTGTTCAATAATTCGCGACAACGCCTTACGGTCACAATGCAACATATTGTTGTCGTGAACGATGCTGGAAATAAAACGTGCATAATGAAGTTCAGAATCATCAGTGCGTTTCATTTCATCTTCAAAATCCGCAGTAACACGAAACAACTCGCTAAACTCAGGATCATAATGTGCAAGTAGCTCGTAGGTGCGGTAATCACCAAACAGGATAATTTTAACATCCAGAGGAATTGGCTCAGGATCAAGCGAAACTGCGCCTGTCAAGGTCACTTCTTTCTCTAACGAAGTGAAGCTAATTTGACGCGAACGTAAAGCACGTTTTAAGCCATCCCAAACGTAGGGCTGCTCAAGCACTTTGATCGCATCCATCATCAATACGCCGCCATTGGCTTTATGTAGACTACCCGACCGAATCAATGAAAAATCGGTAAACACGGTCCCTTTATAGGTCGCCGTTTCTATGTGACCAAACAATGAGTGATAATTCGGATTTTCTTCAACCACAATTGGAAAATCATCTGTCTTTCGACTCACCAACACATTAATTTTGTATCGACGTGGGAGTTTCTTATCCAGAGCCGCTGTGGCTAACTCGCCTTGCTCACCGGCGCCTTCAAGAAAAATATCAACGTTTTCAAGAATGTCTTTTTGCAGCTCAGTTAGGTAGCTTTTCACTTCTGGATACTGTGAATAATCTTGCTTGAGTTGCTTAATAAAGTGAGCGACAACATCCAACGTTACTTCATCATTAAGTTTTTTAATCTTTTCGCTGTATGACTCTTCCCACTCCGTCAGATGACGAGCCATATTACGTAAAGCCACTTCCAGTTCATCAATCGTTTTGCCAAAGTACTCTTGTTCTTTCTTCGTCAACGCATCGAATGTTTCTTCGGTATGCATCTCTTCGCCATTCATCGCGACAAACTGATATTCACCGTGTGGTGTCACAGTAAGGCTCACACTCTTCTCTTTGGCTTCACGAGTAATACTTTCCAACTCACTCTGTTGCTTTTGATCAAGCTGATTCTTGAGTTTTTCAGCACGCCCAATATAAAGCTCATTATCAAACGCGAGCGGTATTCCGTTGACCAGTTTGGTCATCAGTTTTTCGATGTCGTGACGAAATGCGGTGCCAATACCGCGCGGTAGCTTTAATACACGTGGAGTACGAATATCATCGAAATTGGCAACATAGCACCAATCGCACAAGCTATCGGTGTCATGTTTATGTCGACTAAGGTAACGAAGGATCATAGTACGTTTGCCAAGGCCATTACGACCGATAGCGTAGATGTTGTACCCCTTCTCTTTGATCGACATCGCGAACTCAACCGCTTTTTGCGCTCTTTCCTGACCAACAATTTCATCGATAGGCGGCAGTTCTTTGGTGGATTTACAAGGCAATTTATCTAGCTTTGCTACGTGGTAAAGCTCTTCTACACTCAGTTGCTGAATAGCCATAACTCCACTCCTTCGCTCATATAATTATTCTTTTGTAACTCAAGTCTAGCCATAAAGCTTTGACTTTTTAGTGATTTAGCCCGCTTTACCATTCGAGCGAACAAATAATAAACAATTAACACATCAATTATTAATGATAACCATTTGCAATTAATAACTAATTGCATTTAAATATTATTAGATTAGGTAATAGGATTGACGAATGAACTTACAACAATGCTGGTCAAGCTACACAAAAGCTGAAGAACTTCTTAAAAATGGTCACTGGCCTCAAGCCCATTATCTGTTTGATGATGTTCTACAAAACCTGCCCCGTCACATCCAAAATACTGCCACTGATCCGGATGCCAAACCCTGTCAGCTCGTTTGCTTAATTTCAGGTTTGCATGATGCGGCTGTTCAACAAGCAGACATACTAAACAATATGGGTCAGCAACAACGAGCTTTTGAAGCACTGAATCAGGCGTATGGCTTATTGCAATTCCTATCAATTGAAAACAACGACCTTATTACCACCATTTCATCGGTTTTGGATAAACACTGTAACGATCTGCTGCTTCATCTGAGCGCTTTTTGTTTAGCACAAAGAGACGCAAACTGGCAGTTGGTTTACCAACACATTGAAAAAGCACATCTCTATTTTACTCAGCTAAAACGCTCATACGGTTTTTCATTGGAAGCACCAACGCTAAACTAGCTTAATTAGAAATAGTGCGAGATCGCCAAATATCGGGCTCGGATATGCTCAATGAGCAGGCGAACCTTATTTGGCGGCTGTCGAATAAACGGGTACACCGCATAAATACCTAATTTTTTCCCCACTAGTTCTGGGAATATATCCACCAATTCACCATTACGAAAATCATGATAAACCAAACATCTTGGTACATAAGCAATTCCATGACCGCCTAACGCTGCTTTACGTAATGCCGTTGCGTTATCTGTCGAAAATGTACCGGAGACTTTAACAATATAATTTCCTTTCGATCCCTTAAACTCCCAGTCACTCGCCCCCGTCGTCTGATAAGCGTATTGCAGACAATTATGGTTGACTAGATCTTCAGGTTTAAGTGGCTTACCGTTTCTCGCAATGTAAGAAGGGGAAGCGCACACTACCCATTGAGAATCCAGTATATGACGAGCAATCAGACTCGAATCATCCAGATAACCAGTTCGAATAACCAGGTCAAAACCACCTTCTACCAAATCAACAAATCGATTATCTAACGACATATCAACCGATAGCCCCGGGTGCATGTTACAAAACTCGGCAACGGCATCGGCCAAGATCAAATCTCCAGAAATAGAAGGCACAGACATCTTAATATGACCACTGATGTTTTCACCAAACCCTGCCACCGCATCCATCGCTTCCTGAGTGGCTTGCTTCACATTTTTCGCACTCGACATCAACGCCTTACCCGCTTCGGTCAGCGTTAATTTACGCGTTGTTCGATATAATAACTGCACGCTCAGCTCTTCTTCCAAACGTGCAATTCTTTTACTAACTACCGAATTTGTAAGGTTATTTTGCTCTGCCACTTTGCTAAAACTGCCAAATTCAACCACTTGGGAGAACAAAATCAAATCATCTGCACGCATCTTATTATGTCACTTTCGGAAATAATGAATTTCATTATTTCCCTATATTAAGGAAAAATAAAGCGTTAGATTCACATTTAATTAACATAACAATTACAACAACTCCCTTTAGGAGAAGCAATGCGTATCTACCCTGCAAAACCACAAAAAGTGTATTTCTACGCCACATGTCTGGTGGATTTATTTGATCCTCAAGCAGGGCTAGATGCGATGACACTCCTTGAGCAACAAGACATTGAAGTTATCTTTGTCGAAAAACAGACATGTTGCGGTCAACCCGCCTACACGTCAGGCTATGACGATCAGGCAAAAAAAGTCGCGCTGAGCCAAATGGCACTGTTTCCAGAACCTTATCCGGTCATTGTCTTATCAGGCTCTTGCGGCGGAATGATGCACCACCACTATCGACGTTTGTTTAAAGATGACCCAGAGCAACAACGCGTTGATGCGTTCTGTGACCGAGTATTTGAACTCACAGAATTTCTAGTCAATGTATGTAGAGTCAAGCTAACAGATAACGGCAACCCCACTTCCGTAGTCATGCACACTTCCTGTGCAGCTCGCCGAGAAATGAACGTTCACGTCACAGCAACTGAACTGCTCAACCAGCTTGAAGGGGTAGAGCTTCGTATGCAGGACTATGAAAGTGAATGCTGTGGATTTGGCGGTACTTTTTCTGTACGCCACCCAAATATTTCTCAGGCGATGGTTGAAGATAAAACACATCATATTACTCAAACCAACGTGGATACTTTGGTCAGTACCGACTGGGGCTGCCTTCTTAACATTAATGGTGCTCTGGAGTATCAGGGCAAAGAATTACAAGGTCGACACCTCGCGAGTTTTCTACTAGAACGGACGCAAGGAGAGCAATCATGAGTCAGTCACCTCAGCAATTTCATATTCAAGCCAAAACCGCACTGGACGATCCTCAACTACGCGCCAATTTCCGTGGCGCAATGGATTACCTCAGAGATAAACGCAAAACTGCATTTGCAGATACAAAGGAAGAGAAAGCGATTCGTGATTTAGCAGAATCCATCCGCCAACGTTGTCTAAGTAAACTACCGACATTACTCGAACAGCTCGAGCAGCAGTGTACTCACAATGGCATCAGCGTCCACTGGGCTGAGACTCCAGAGCAGGCTAACAGCATCATCGCTGGCATCGCTCAAGCACATCAAGCTCAGATGATCATCAAAGGTAAATCGATGGTCAGTGAAGAGATCGAGATGAATCACGAAATGGCCAAGCTCGGCATTGAGTGTTTAGAAAGCGATATGGGCGAATATATTGTTCAACTTGATGGCGATAAACCGTCTCATATCATCATGCCTGCGATTCATAAAAATAAGCAGGAAGTGAGTGATACTTTCGAACACAACTTAGATGGTTTTACACCGACACTCGATGTCGATGAGTTGATCCAAACCGGGCGCACTCGGCTTCGCCAAAAATTTCACGATGCAGATATCGGACTGTCAGGAGTTAACTTTGCAGTAGCTGAAACGGGCACACTTTGCTTAGTCGAAAACGAAGGCAATGGTCGAATGTCGACCACCATTCCCAATGTTCACATTGCTATTACCGGTATCGAAAAAGTAGTGGAATATCTTGCAGATGTACCGCCGCTTTACAGTGCATTAACGCGCTCCGCAACGGGTCAGGCGATCACCACCTATTTCAATATGATCACTTCACCGCGTAAAGAAGGAGAGAAAGACGGCCCACGCGAAGTGCATTTAGTATTACTAGACAATGGCCGTAGCCAGGCGTATCAAGACGAAGAAATGCGCAAAACGCTGCAATGTATACGCTGTGGAGCCTGCATGAACCATTGCCCCGTTTATACCAAAATTGGTGGTCACGCCTACGGAACCGTTTATCCCGGCCCTATAGGAAAAATTATCTCACCGCACCTGCTCGGTTTAGGAGCAACCAAAGATCTGGTGACCGCTTCCAGTTTATGTGGCGCTTGTGGTGAAGTTTGTCCAGTGAAAATTCCTATTCCTGAACTGTTGCAACGCCTGCGTCGGGAAGCAAAAAACGAAGCAAAATCTGGCAACCGTGAAATAGATGGGCAAAACGCTGCACACAACAGTGCGGAAAATCTGGCAATAACCAGTTATGCATTTGCAGCCACTCATCCAACTTTTTACCATTCAGCCACCAGCGTTAGCGCTAAGTTACGGGCACTTATTCCAAATAAAATTGGAGGCTGGACTCAGTGTCGAACCGCACCAAAACCAGCATCAAAAACATTGCATCAAATGATGAAAGAAAAGAAAAACTCAAAAAATACCAGTGGTGAGGGCCAAAAATGAATTCTGCACGCAACAATATTCTAGCGAGAATCAAAAGCGCCAATACAGCGCCTATCGAAAACAGTGCCCTTGCTTTCGAACCTTGGGGCTTCGATAACAGTAAAAGCCAGCAACAGAAGATGAAACGCTTTTGTCAGGCTCTTGAAGCCAGCCACGCCCAAGTAATGCAGATTGAAAGCTCAGAGATTAGCGCGACACTCACAACACTGACTAAAGAAAAGAGCTGGCACAGAGCCGCAATTGGCACCGCTGGGAAGTGGAACAACAGTTTCAAACAAGGTTTGAAAGCACTCGATGTTATCGAATACCACAGTGAAATTGAAAATTGGAAAAGTGCGCTTTTTCATGAAGTCGATGTCGGTATCACCCACGTTTTGGCTGGGATCGCAGATACTGGTGCTTTAGTTTTGTGGCCCAGCGAGCTAGAGCCAAGAACATTATCACTTGTACCACCTTGCCATGTTGCAGTGATGGACGCGTCGACTCTTTACAACCATTTTCTTGAAGTGATGGAAGAACAAAACTGGTCAGCAAACATGCCCACTAACGCACTTTTAATCTCTGGTCCTTCCAAAACGGCAGATATTCAACAAACCTTAGCGTATGGCGCACATGGACCTAGCGAACTTATCGTTCTGATTTTGAGAGATAAGTAAGGGAAATAGTGATAAAAATGATAAACAAGACTCTCTATCAACCTCTCATTGAAACTCTAAAGACTCAAATTGATGAAGAGCGGATAATTACCCAAGAAGCGAAAAGACTGGCCTATGGAACAGATGCCAGCTTCTATCGTTTAATACCACAAGTCGTGTTGCGCCTTAAAAACCTCGAAGAAGTGGTGTTCACAATTAAGAGTTGTGAAAAACTATCGCTTCCCTTTACCTTTCGTGCGGCTGGAACAAGTTTGTCAGGGCAAGCGGTTTCAGATTCAGTATTAATTACTCTGACCGACGATTGGCGTAAACATCAAATTTTGAGTCAAGGCGACAAAATCAGTTTGCAACCGGGAGTGATTGGTGCGGATGCAAATAAGTATCTGGCTCCATTCCAGCGCAAAATCGGCCCAGATCCGGCTTCAATCAATACCTGCAAAATTGGCGGTATTGCAGCGAACAATGCCAGTGGTATGTGCTGCGGGACAGCTCAAAATTCGTATCAAACCGTCGACAACATGAAAATCGTATTTGCAGATGGTTGTATTCTCGATACCAGCAATCCAGCAAGTGTTGAACAATTTAAGCAGCAACGCAGCGATATTATCGCCGGTTTAGAATCGCTAAGAGACGAGACCATCAATAACACAGTGCTCAGCGAGCTTATCAAATACAAGTATCGTTTAAAAAATACCACTGGTTATTCTCTTAACGCACTGGTCGACTATCAAGATCCTATCGATATCCTCAAGCATCTGTTTATTGGTTCTGAAGGCACACTCGGATTTATTGCCGAAATTACCTATAACACGGTAGTAGAACACCATTACAAAGCCTCTGCGCTATTGGTATTTTCAGATATTGAACAAGCCAGTCAGGCGGTGACCACATTAAAACAATCCCCAGTCGCTGCCGTCGAAATGATGGATGGAAGAGCCATGCGCTCTGTGGCAGACAAGCCTGGTATGCCGGAGTTTATTAAATCACTGGATATAGAGGCGGCGGCTCTGCTTATTGAATCTCACGCTAGTCACCACAAAACACTTCAGCACCAATGCGGTGAAGTGATGGAGTTACTGAAAAACTTCAACATCATCGAATCCGTCCCTTTCACTTCAGACGCAAACACTGTTTCTACACTTTGGGGAATACGAAAAGGTATGTTCCCTGCGGTGGGAGCAGTGAGAGAAGTAGGGACAACCGTTATTATTGAAGACGTTGCCTTTCCGGTAGAAAACCTTGCAAACGGCATTCGTGATTTACAAACATTATTCGATAAGTACCAATACAATGAGGCCATCATTTTTGGACACGCGCTAGAAGGGAATCTTCATTTCGTATTTACCCAGGGTTTTGATCATCAAGAAGAAGTCGAGCGCTATGGGGCTTTCATGGATGATGTTGCTGACTTAGTGGCGATTAAGTATCAGGGCTCTTTAAAAGCGGAGCACGGCACTGGCCGAAACATGGCCCCCTACGTAGAACTTGAATGGGGAAAAGAAGGCTATGCATTAATGCAAAAAATCAAAGCTTTGTTCGATCCCAACGGATTACTCAACCCAGGTGTCATTATTAATAGCGATTCTAAAGCCCATTTAAGCAACTTAAAACTCATGCCAGAGGCCGATGAACTCGTCGACCGCTGTATTGAATGTGGTTTTTGTGAGCCAGTTTGCCCGTCGCGTTCATTAACCTTGTCTCCTCGTCAGCGCATTGTCCTCTATCGTGAACTGCAACGCCGACGTAAAAACGGCGAAGACACGGCTGCTGACGACCTTAATAAAATATTTGAGTATCAAGGGCTAGACACATGTGCTGCAACAGGATTATGCGCCGATCGATGCCCAGTCGGTATCAATACTGGCGATTTAGTGAAAAAGCTGCGTACAGCTAAATACGAGAAGTTCACACCGATTGCCCGCTGGACGGCCGATCACTTCTCTGCTACGACATCAATCACGCGCGCTGCACTCAAAGCAAATAAGGTGGCTACCCATCTCTTAGGTGTGAAATCCGTTAGAACCTTAGTTAACGGAACTCGTAATTTGAGTAAAGGTAAAACGCCGCTTTGGATCGAAGAAATGCCACAAGAAAACCGATATCCACTACGAAAAGCTGCTCACAATCTACCTCAACGGGAGAGAAAAGTCGTTTACCTTCCTTCGTGTGCCAGCCGAACGATGAGCCAGCAAGCCAAGGCCGTTGATCAACGTCCACTAACCGAAGTAACGCTTTCGCTTTTGAATAAAGCTGGCTACGAAGTTATTGTTCCCAAAGATCTCGATCAACAATGTTGCGGTATGCCTTATGACAGTAAAGGGATGAATGACATTGCTAACCGCAAAGCTCAACAATTAGAAGAGGTATTGTGGCATGCCAGTCAACATGGTCAATATCCTGTTTTAATAGATACCAGCCCATGTGCAAAGCGCAGTATCGAGCGGTTCAACAAGCCTTTAAAAATATATGAACCTACAGGGTTTGTTAGCCAATACTTGTTGGAACATTTGTCTATCACACCTAAGCAAGAAACCGTAATGCTACATGTAACTTGCAGTTCCAGGCGTATGGGCCTTGCAAAAGAAATGACCAACCTTGCTAAAACATGCGTCAGTGATGTAATAGTTCCGGAACATATTGAATGCTGCGGATGGGCTGGAGACAAAGGTTTTACCACCCCAGAACTAAACGCAGCCGCCGTTCATCCATTAAAAGAACAAATACCAAACGGATGTACTCGAGGGTTCAGTAACAGCCGAACTTGTGAAATTGGATTATCACACCACAGCGGTATTACTTATCAATCCATTCTCTACTTGGTCGACGAAGTATCGAGACCAATTTAGTTCAAGAAAAGCTAATCAGTAGTTAATAAATTATTGGTTAGCTTTTTCGCTAGTTTTGAAGCAATGAATTTCCCATCCGCAGACACACGGGTCTCTTCTCCTACATTTATAACAGCTTTAAGAAAGTACACTCCCCGCTTTACCGATATCAGCTCTCCAATCACTTTGATCTGGTCCCCTACCTTAATAGGTGCGTGGTAACGAACATCTAATCGAGCCGTTAGCGCCGCTATTTGTTGACTCAACAAACAATGGGTCATGGCCGCATCCAACAATGAACTCGCAATTCCTCCGTGTAATAGTCCCAAATACCCTTGATGCCGTGGTAGTACGGAAAAATCGCTGTGTACAGAACAATCTTCTTGAACACAAAACTTAACGCCCAACGAGAAGTCATTATTCTCTTCTGCTCCACAAACAGCGCACATAACATGGGATTGATGAAAATGAGACATATCAATAAGTTCCTAAATATTTACAATGTAAAAAATAAATAGCATATGCTATTTATTTAAGTAAACATACTCTGGAATCTATGTTTTCCATTCAGTCACATTCGTAATTGTGATTAAAATCTATAAAAACGGTCATAAATTGTCTGGTGTAGCCACAAAAATTACATATTTATGGTCTAAACTTACCCTGATTGCGTTTGAGTGTGCGTGCTTTCACTTTATTTGAAATATTCTCTAGTGTATTACTGGGACATGCGTTATCATTCGCCCGTCCAATCGATACTCGCTCGATAGGTTGTGCGAAGGAAACCTTCCGGTACTAGCGTTTAGCCAGTTATATGTAGAAGCATTTTGTTCAAACGTCACCTAAGTAAAAAGCGCCTTCTTTTGGCTAAATAGATTAATTTTTAAAGATTTGGAGACATCATGTCTAACACTACTGGTACCGTTAAATGGTTTAACGAAACTAAAGGTTTTGGTTTCATCGCTCAAGATAACGGCGGCGCAGACGTATTCGTACACTTCCGTGCAATCACTGCAGAAGGTTTCAAAACTCTGAAAGAAGGCCAAAAGGTTTCTTTCACTGTTGAAAACGGCCAAAAAGGCCCACAAGCTGCTAACGTAACTGTTATCTAAGCTTGTTTTTACAATCTTCGGATTGACGTGAAAAGGTCGCTTTATGCGGCCTTTTGTGTTTCTGTTGTCTTATAAATAAAAATTACATTTGAGGAACCCAATGCGTACTTTCGTTCTAAGAGCTCGTTCTGCCCCAACTGACAGTCAAAAACTACAAGCAGAAGTCGGTGGTAAAGCCCACGCTGAAATTTTAGCGCACGGCATAATGAACGCTATTTTCACAGCTCAATCGCATCGTGAAGATGCTGTTATTCACCTTGTTCTTGAAAGTACCCACGATTACTCTCGTACCATTAGCATCGACGCCAATACCATTAGCGATGTCGGCGGTTTCCATGAAGCTGCATTGATCGCCTTACTCGTTAAAGCTCTTGATAAATCTCTCGGTATGACCAAAGAACAAATTCGCGAAGTTCAGCCGGGTCTTACGGTGCAAACGATTAGTTTTGAAGCTCTGGTTAGCAAGCTCGCAGCTGATCACTCTATTTACATGATGGATAAGAAAGGTGAATCAATTCGTACTATCGAGATTGGTCCCAACCCATGCTTCCTGTTAACTGACCACATTCCCATGCCGAAAAAAACAGGTAACTCACTGAAACGACTTGGTGTGGAGAAACTCAGCCTTGGGCCTAAAATGCTATTTGCTTCCCAATGTATTACTCTTATCCATAACGAATTGGATATGCGTGAGCTATAAGTGATGAGTGTCCCCCAACATAAAGGCCAATGCCACTGTGGTAATGTCACTTTGACTATTCCCTATGTTACCGAGACCGGCACTGAATGTAATTGTTCGATATGTTCAAGGTACGCGTCAGTATGGGGCTACTTTACTGATAAAGAAGTTCAAGTTGAAGTGGGTACACACGGCATCACTAATTACTGCTGGGGAGACAAAGAAATTCTATTCCATCACTGTAACAACTGCGGTTGCATAACCCATTACTCATCTAATTCCCCAGACAGCGACAGAGTCGCTGTCAACTACCGCATGTTCGATCCTTCCATCATCCCGTCGCTCCACATAAGACTGTTTGATGGCGCGAATAGCTGGACCATCATTGAAAAAGAGTGAAATTACCCCTTCCGTCTCTGCGTTCAAGTTTCAGCAAAGTAGTCCAAATTCCCCCGTTGTCAGACTGGTACTATCAAACTCGTGAGAAACCTCTCATTTTAGAACGCTGTTCCATATCGTGATTGCATTTGGAGGGCGGCTTAATGTATAAATTGCTCAAACAATAAACACAAACCCTATAAATATTCAGGCTATCTACGTCATCAACGCTAACAATACTTTGGCTTGGCAAGATAACCAATAATTTTATTTTTTAGGGTGACAATAATATGCGTATCAACCAACCTATTACCCAAAAAGAGGTGCTTTTCCCACCTCACTACAATTTGCTGTCAATTACTCAACCAAGTAGCCATATCACTTATGCTAGCGATAACTTCTGTGAAATTGCGGGCTATACGCTAGACGAACTTGTAGGGCAACCGCACAACCTCGTTCGTCACCCAGATATGCCCGAAGCCGCATTTGAAAATATGTGGAACACTCTAAAGTCTGGCCGCTCTTGGATGGGGTTAGTCAAAAACCGAACCAAATCTGGCGACCACTACTGGGTCGATGCATTTGCATCTCCGATTATCGATAACGGCAAAGTGGTGGAGTATCAATCTGTTCGTCTATCTCCAAATAGAGAGCACGTTGAAAATGCCGAAAAAGTATACGCTCAAATCAAAGCTAACAAGAAACCTTGGCAACTCAAGATGCCAAGAACACGTCTATGGCAGAGAATGAGTGTTGGTTTTATTGGTGCAGCAGTCATATCCGCTGTCATTGATCACTTCTTTGCTGGTGCAGGCGTTCCTGTGATGATGCTGTTAACCATCGCGAATGGATATGCATCAACTCGTCGTCTAGAAAAAGTATCAGAAACCGCGCGTAAAGTTTACAACAATCCTTTAATGGAGCTGGTCTACACGAAGCATGTTGACGATATTTCTGAAATTGAGCTGGCACTGAAAAAACGCCAATCTGAACTCAATGCTGTAGTGGGACGAATCCAGGATTCAAACCATCAGCTTGTTGAGTCGGCTCAGACATCTTCGGTTAACTGTAATAACACGGCAGATAATCTTGACGAACAGACTCGTGAAACTGAACAAGTGGCAACAGCCATTACTGAAATGAACTCAACCGCTAATGAAATCGCGAGCAATGCACAAGCGGCTTCTCAGGTTGCCAACACAGCACAGAATGCAGCCAAAGATGGGATGAGCTCTGTGGGTGATACAGTAAAAGCCATCGAGCAACTCGCAGCCCAGCTAAACTCAGCTTCCAGTGTTATAGAAAAACTGTCTGCACAAAGTGCAACGATCGGCCAAGTGATTGAAGTTATTCAAGGTGTGGCAGAGCAAACCAACTTGCTCGCTCTCAATGCGGCTATTGAAGCGGCCCGTGCAGGTGAACAAGGACGAGGATTTGCCGTGGTTGCGGATGAAGTTCGCAAATTAGCGCAGCGCAGTTCTGAGTCGACCGAACAGATCCAATCGATTGTATTGTCGATTCAAAACAGCACCAAAGAAGCCGTTGATAGCATCAATCAAGGTAATGTTCTATCGCAGAGCTGCGTCGACAGTGCCAATATATCCGGTGATCAATTAAATGCATTGCTGTCACAGATGACGGATATTGCAGAACGAAATGAACATATTGCCAATGCGGTTGATGAAATGGCTCGAGTGACAGAAAGTATGAACTCAAGTGTTCAGTCGATTAACGATGGTTCTGCGGCAACCTTGGTACTTGCCAACGATACCTATTCGCAATGCAAAGCACTGGTGACCAACCTGAACTCACAAGGTGCTTTGGTTAAGCAGTTCCGCCGCTTGTAAACTGTCTCTATTCTATCAAAAGCGCCATAATTTGGCGCTTTTTGTTTATCAACTGACGATAATCTCCCCCTCGGTATCATTACACGTCTAAATCGATCATAATATCCTGGCTCAACGGCCATCGGGCCTAATTCTAATAAACCAAATATAAGACAATTACTCTGCCATGAATTCTCCATCTTTATCACGTCAGCTATTTCAAATGACTTGGCCTATGCTTTTTGGTGTTTTGTCACTAATGAGCTTCCAACTTGTAGACAGTGCTTTCATCGGCCAACTCGGCGTACTGCCTCTTGCCACCCAAGGTTTTACCATGCCTCTGCAAATGATCATTATCGGTGTTCAGGTCGGGCTCGGTATCGCAACAACCGCGGTTATTTCCAAAGCGTTAGGGGCAGGAAAAAACCATTATGCTAAGCAATTAGGTGGTTTAGTGCTGTTAATGGGAAGCGTGAGCGTCGCTCTATTTGGTCTACTCATTTATGCCCTTCGCTACCCCATACTCGAGCTTCTAGGCGCTCCCGAATCTGTTTACCCCATTATCGATGTTTACTGGATTTGGTGGGCAATAAGCGCCTGGACGGGCGCCGTACTCTACTTCCTGTACAGTGTCTGTAGAGCAAATGGGAACACCATGTTACCCGGCACCATGATGATGGTCACCAGTGGCTTAAACTTAGTGTTAGATCCCCTTTTCATTTTTACACTAGATTTAGGCATTAACGGTGCAGCAATCGCGACAATTTTAGCATTTGGTATTGGTATTCTTGTTGTTGCGCCACGGGTTTACAGTAAACACTGGATTAACTTCCATTGGCACGACTTTGATATCAAACAGAGTACTACCGCAATTGGTCACATTATGGGGCCCGCGATGCTCAGCCAGTTGCTGCCACCTCTTTCATCAATGCTGGCAACGAAACTGTTAGCAAGTTTTGGTGCGACAGCCGTTGCAGCATGGGCTCTGGGTTCACGCTTTGAGTTTTTCGCTATCGTCGCAGTCCTCGCATTAACCATGTCTATGCCTCCGATGATTGGACGCATGCTTGGAGCCGGCAACATTAAAGATATTCGTCAACTCGTTAACATTGCTATCCGTTTTATCATGCTTTCTCAAATCACCATTGCAATCATTACTTTTGCTTTGTCTTCGCCTCTGGCGAGCTTAATGACAAGCGAATCCAGCGTTGAGTCGATATTGAATTGGCACCTGATGATCGTGCCGTTTAGTTTAAGTTCGTTAGGCGTTTGTATCTTGATGGTGTCCGTTTCAAATGCGCTCGGAAAGTCTTATGTCGCCTTGACCATTTCTGCATTGAGGCTATTCGTATTCTTCCTACCTTGCCTCTGGCTAGGCTCCGAATTAGGTGGATTACGGGGTTTGTTTATTGGCGCATTTACCGGAAACCTTTTAGCCGGAATAGCAGCTTGGTGGATGTATCGTCGCACGCTGAGAAAATTCGAGAACCCTGCCTGAATTTAAACAGCCAGAATCAAAAAAGGCTCTCACCTGATAGCTGAGAGCCTTTTTTTAAAACTTTAAACCTTATCCTTTACGGCGAGTTTCAACAGCTTCAGCTAACTGACGTAACACTTTCTCAGTATCATCCCAACCAATACAAGCATCCGTGATCGATTGCCCATAAACAGGTGCAATACCATCAACGAGGTCTTGTCTGCCTTCAACTAAGTGAGACTCAATCATCACACCAAAAATGGCATTCTCGCCACCAGCAATCTGTGAGCTCACATCATCACTAACGTTCATTTGACGTTGGTACTGTTTAGAACTATTTGCATGACTGAAGTCAATCATCACTTTTTGACGCAAGCCTGAAGCTTCAAGTTCAGTCTTAATACTGCCAACATGGTCAGCACTGTAGTTTGGTTCTTTACCACCACGCAAAATAATGTGGCAATCTGGGTTACCCGCAGTCTCAACGATCGCAGAGTGACCATACTTAGTCACGGACAAGAAGTGGTGAGAAGACTCTGCAGAGCGAATGGCATCGGTCGCAATTTTAATGTTGCCATCTGTACCATTTTTAAAGCCTACCGGGCATGAAATACCCGAAGCCAGCTCTCGGTGAACCTGAGATTCAGTCGTACGAGCACCAATCGCGCCCCAGCTAATCAAATCTGCAACATATTGTGGCGTGATCATATCAAGGAACTCACTCGCCGTTGGCATACCCATATCGGTTAAATCCAACAGTAGCTTGCGGCCCATACGCACGCCATCGTTAATTTTATAAGTGTCGTTGAGATATGGGTCGTTGATTAGACCTTTCCAACCAACAGTAGTACGTGGTTTTTCAAAATATACACGCATGACGACTTCTAACTGGCCATTGAGTTCATCACGCAGCGTTTTTAAGCGCTTACCATACTCAAGAGCCGCTTCTGGATCATGAATAGAACAAGGCCCAACGATAACCAATAGTCGGTCATCTTTATCATTTAAAATGTCGTGAATTGCCTGACGTGCTTGAAACGTAGTTGAAGAAGCAACATCCGTTGCAGGAAATTTTTCTAATACTGCAACTGGCGGTAATAACTCTTTAATTCGTTTAATATTTACATCATCGGTTTGATACATTACTTACTTCTTCCTATTCTTGCTTTGCTGTTGGCTATTGAACGGTACATAGCCATTCCCTGAACAGCTTCGTTTCTACAACCCGTAACTTAAATCAAACCGACCAACATGCGCAACCATTATTTAATTTAAATTGCAATACACGGTGTTTATTTACACTCAAAACAAGCAGTAAACTATTTTTTACACCCATAATAAGAGAGAAATAACCCAGCATTTTGCTTGGCCAAGTACCGCTTATCCAGATCGGATAACTCCGTTTTAATACCCATCACCTGAGGCCAAAAGCAAGCCCCTTTCACCAAGCTGTGCAACTGTCCGTTAGCGAGCTCAACATCTTGAATATCAAGATTATTTTTCGCAACATTATGCTTAATCCAACTCAAAATTTGCGTTTCTTTCTTCGCCATCTGTTCGGACTGCTGCATTAACTCTTCAGGACGATATAGGTAGTAACCAAACACGGTTCTAGCGAGGTCTAAATACTGTTGGGAAGACAATATCTCTATCTCACTGTAAAGCAGTTGTTCAAGCTGTTCTGCCACTGACAAAGATTCAAGATGCTCGGGCTCAATCAAACTTGAGGTCGCGCCCCAAAGATCGGCAAGTAATGTCATAATCAGCACTTCTTTAGAAGCAAAGTGGTTATAGACAGTACGCTTAGAAACCTGAGCAAGCGCAGCGATCTTATCCATACTGGTATTATGAGCACCAAATTCACGGAAAGCTTCTTTCGCCGCAAGCATTATGGCTTCTCGCTTTAATTCACTTCGAGTCTTTTTCATCATTAGGTTCTTACATTTTCAGCAACAAAATCTGACTACAATATTACACTAATCAGTTTACTTTTCACCAATCATATGTAAACTACACTGTATAGTTTACTTTAAAAGTTCTAATAAACGTCACAAACGTTTCATCTAATTACGGAATCATAGAACTTAAAGGTAAGGCGTTATCTCACTTAGCTACAGGAGAACTACAATGAATACAGTTGAAAACAACTCAGTTACCGAGACTGCAACACTTGACGGCAAATTCGCTAACCACGAGGTGGACAACAAAAACAACATTCGTGATTTCTTGGCTATTTCGTGGGCTTACCTAACGGAAAAAAAGCCGGAAGCAACGCCAAAAAAGCCCATTCCGGTGCAATCTATCAGTCATGAGCAGCTACAACATGAACACGCAGATGTCGTCTATCGATTAGGTCACTCTTCAATTTTAATCAAACTCGATAACCAGTGGATATTAACAGACCCTGTATTTAGCGACCGCGCTTCTCCAGTACAATGGGCGGGTCCCAAGCGTTTCCATCAACCACCGGTATCGATTAGTGAGCTTCCTGTTATCGACATTGTACTTATCAGCCACGATCATTATGACCACCTAGATAAAGCAGCAGTTAAACAATTGGCTGAGAAAGTGAAGCACTTCCTAGTGCCAATGAGAGTCGGCGAACTAATGGTTAAGTGGGGCATTGCAGAGGAAAAAATTCAAGAGCTTGAGTGGTGGGAAAGCACTGAACGCAATAATATTGAATTTATCTTTACCCCAACCCAGCATTTTTCAGGCCGTGGTATTACGGATCGAAACAATACACTGTGGGGCAGTTGGGTTATTCGCGGTAGCGAAAAATCATTATTTTTTAGCGGCGACTCCGGTTACTTCAGTGGCTTTAAAGAAATTGGCAAGCGTTATGGTCCATTTGATCTAACCATGGTTGAAACAGGTGCATACAATAAGCTTTGGGCTGAAGTTCATATGTTCCCTCGCCAAAGTGTTCAAGCCCATTTAGATTTGCAAGGCAAAGTGATGATGCCAATTCATAACAGTACCTTCGACTTATCCATGCACCGCTGGTTTGAGCCTCTCGATAAGGTCACGAACATCGCTAGATCGTTAGGCGTCACTATCGCAACACCTAAAATCGGTGAACGAATGGAGATTGGCGTTGCTTACTCTTCAACAAAGTGGTGGGAACAAGCCATTGTTCAAACGGGACTGACGCCTACCAAGCAAACATTGTGTAGTGAACGTTGATAACAGTTTTGACTCATTAATTTGAATCCCCCAGTCATCCATTACCGGGGATTTCTGTGATTAAAATGGGTAGTAGTGGTCAAGTAGAAGCGCGCAAAATAAGGCCATCAAATGATAAATTGAAAATTTGAAGGTGCTTATCGCTGAAGAAGATTGTGAGCGATACTTGAGTAACCACGCCGAATAAATAAAACCTGTACTCAATATACTGGATGCAATGAAATAGAGCAGTCCGCTCATTCCCACCAACACGGGTAACAGACACACAAGCGCTAACAGCAGCGTATAAAGCAAAATAGACGTTTTTGTATATTCCACACCATGAGTTACCGGCAGCATGGGAATGTCTGCTTTGGCGTAATCTTCTTTACGATGGATAGCTAGAGCCCAAAAATGTGGTGGTGTCCAAATAAAGATAATCATCACCAGTAACCAAGCATGACCATGTAATTCGTTGGTAACCGCTGTCCAACCGAGTAAAGGAGGCATAGCGCCCGCTAAACCCGCAATCACGATATTTTGCGGTGTCGCACGTTTTAAGTAGACGGTATACACCAAGGCATAACCTAATAGACTAGCGAAGGTTAACCATGCGGTAAGTTCATTTACACCAAAAAACAAAACAACGAATCCGACAACGCCAATAACCGTCGCAAAAGCAAACACTTTATAGGCCTGTATTTCTCCTGAAGGCAACGGACGACGATAAGTTCTCGCCATAATGGCATCAATTCTTCTGTCTATTAGATGGTTAAATGCCGCTGCAGATCCTGCCATTAAACCAATACCTATCAAACCAAGGGTAACGGCTTGCAACGGTAGCGTACCTTGCTGTGACAAGCACATTCCAACAAGTGCCGTTAGCAACATCAATGCAACCACTTTGGGCTTCGTTAGCGTCCAATATACCTTCCAGCGAGAAGGTGTCGTGATTATAGCTGATGAAACTGATAGCGATTTACTCATGAGACACACTCCTTGTCGTGAGACGTTTGGTTACTTTCACCGTTGGCGTCGTATGCAAAGCGACCAATGGATCGCGCCATATTAGATAAATACATTTTAGTACCGCGATCATTAAAAGAGCCGCGCCTAAGTTATGCAAAACGGCAATTGTCAAAGGCAGATTTAAGACCACGTTACTGATACCCAGTAATACTTGAACTAACAATGCCCCTGACAACATTTTCGCTAAAGAGAACATCTCTTTTTTCCATAACTGAAATGCTAACAGGGACACGGCAAAAATAGTCAATATGGCACCGAAACGGTGGGATACGTGTATTGTCAATCTTGGGCCATACTCCAACACACCAAACTCATAGCTGTCATGACCATAATGAATCAGAGTAAAGGCCGTTTTAAAATCGAGATACGAGGCCCAATTCCCTTCACAGACTGGTAAGCTGCTACACATCAAGGCGGCATAGTTGGATGATGTCCACCCGCCCAACATAATCTGCACAATAACCACTAACAAGGTCAAAGCCGCCCCCGCTTTGAGTGCCCCCAATTTAGGTCTGTTTCGTACCTGTTCATGGTTCAAAGGCTTATGATTTGATTGCAACTGCCATAGCAGTAACCATAAACAACTTAATAGGGTGAAGCCCCCCAACAGATGCCCCATGACCACGATGGGTAGTAGCATCATGGTCACCGTCCACATACCAAGCAAAGCCTGAAAGATCACCACTGCTGAAATTACTAAGGGCAGAACCATTGGCACTGAACGCGCTTTAAGGCACAGAAAAGTGATTAAAAACACCACCATCCCTAAAGTACCAGCAAAATAACGGTGAATCATTTCAGGCCATGCTTTATGAGGCTCGACATCCAAATGAGGGTAAAGCAGCTCAGCTTTTTCAAGTGCCGTAGATGATTGTGGAACGGTAAAATGACCATAACAACCAGGCCAATCTGGACAACCTAGCCCAGCGTCAGATAACCGAGTATAGGCTCCAAGAGCAATCACCGTTAATGTCAAAACCAGTGCGAACTTTACTAATCGCGTTAATCCTACATTCGATTCGTTCATCATGCCCCTCACCCAACCCGAGAAAGCTTAAGTAACTTACGCAAATCAGCCAGAACACTTTTACTTTGAGCAACCAACTGAGAGGAATCCGATCTGGGATAATGCATCACGAGTTGACCTAGTGGATCAAGAATAACGATTTCAGAACCCTGTATCGTGGAGATAAACGCTTGGTTAATTGCCATGATCTCCACAGCCAGTTGCTCCACATTAGGAACCTCACTGTTATCATCAATCAACAGAACTGGCGTCACTCTCCCTTGCTCTTTACCTAAAGCGGTATGACTTTGTACCAGCATATGTATGTGTTGCTGACAGAGTGTTCCGCACTTAGCAGGTACGACATACCCAACACGCCATAATTTATCTCGTTCAGATACTTCTAGTCCAAGCGAGTCCAGAGTGACTCTTGGCTCCACCAGAATACCTTTATTAGTGACACCAGATTGATACCAATGATTGCTTAAGACCGTTTTCGCTATCACCGCCGGAAAGGCAAACATCAGAATGATAGCCACAAGAATCAATCGACCTTTGGCCTGAGAACTCATCGTAACCTCCTTGCTTTTAGCAGCTTTACGCATAGGATCAACGCAATAATCAGCAACACGGTTGCCATCGCAAACCATTGCACCGCATAGCCAAAATGTTTTTCAGCACTAAGTGGGAAAGGTATCCAAGGCTGTGGATACGGCCAACTTTCTTCTTGTGGCTGAAACGCAACAGGTAGAATCGGCTCCCCCAACCACTGAGAAAGCTGCTGCAAATTTAGATTTTGTATACGATGTGGAGTTTGAGGTTCAATCGCCAGATCTGAACTAAGAGGGTTGAGTGATTTTTGATAAAGGCGTCCCACCAGTTGTTTCGATGAACTGACCCAATCCACTTCTGGTAAATGGCTTCTCTCACTCGGTGCTGGTACAAAACCCCGCTCAAGTAGCATCCAATGTCCCTGCTCTTCTCTCACCAGTTGATAAGCCAGGTAACCTACTTTCCCTTGATGCGTTTGGTTGTCGAGCAAAAACAACATATCTTCACTCGGTGACACCGATACAGCCACTTGTAATCCTGTCATCTGATCGATTGGGTATCTTTCTAAGGCCATCTCTAAACTCATCGGTGCCATCGTTTGCCTAAGCTGTAATTCTTTCTCTAACACTTGTTTTTCTTCACCACGAGACAACTGCCACAAACCTAAGTTGACCAATACAAGAAACACAACCACAGTTAAAACAGCACCGAAAACTACTTTTAACGACAACACTTTATTTACCACTTCTTCATTTGAAGATACGGTATTGCCTTGAGGATCAGACATGCTGCCACTCATTGTAAAAATTATTTTGGTTCTGTTTCTGCTGTTTATCATATTCAACCTTGCTCGCGCCTTAATTCAAATGGTTCGTGAGCCCGAAGACGATGAGCGCCCAATGAGTTATTATTTGGGTCGACGTCTCATGTTTTCAGCCTTTGTGGTTATTCTGCTCATTTTCGCTCTCCTTAGTGGTTGGCTTCACCCCAACCATGCACCTTACTAAAGCATTAAAGCTTGCTATATAAGTGCGCTATAAAACATAAACGAAGACAAACAGGCACAACCAAACTACGTCAACAAAATGCCAGTACCAACTACCCGCCTGAAATGCGAAATGATCTTTCGGTGTAAAATGGTCTTTCGCAATACGGCCAAGCAACACAACTAAAAACAAAGTACCAAGGCAAACATGCAAACCGTGAAAGCCTGTCAGCATGAAAAAAGTATTACCATAAACGCCAGATTGAAGTGTTAGTCCCATTTCTTGATAAGCGTGAGCGTATTCCACCCCTTGGAAATATAAGAAAAAACCCGCCAATACGATGGTGATCTCCAGCCACACAATGAGTGCCATACGTTGGTTTTTCTCCAGACTGAGATGCGCCATATGCAAGGTAATCGAAGACATTAACAGAATGATGGTGTTCTTAAGTGGAATGCCCTGCCAAGGCATCGCCTGCACACTTTCTCCTGCCGGAGTTGTCAATAGCGGCCAAATCGCTTCAAAACCTGGCCAAAGTAGCTCATTGGTCATCGCATTATTACTGGCGCCACCTAACCAAGGAACAGCGACCATTCGCGCATAAAACAGAGCGCCGAAAAACGCCCCAAAGAACATTACTTCAGAGAAAATAAACCAGCTCATTCCCTGACGAAATGAGCGTGCAATCTGCTTAGAATATAAACCCGCTAGCGATTCACCAATCACATTGCTAAACCAACCTGCCAGCATATAAAGTAAAACTGCAAACCCACAAAACAGAATAACTTTTCCAATAACACTACCAGCACCACCGGAGCTTATATGCTGGACCGTTAAACCAGCCCCCACAGCCACCAAAAACAATGCAACAGCACCGACAATCGGCCAGCGACTATTGGCAGGAACATAATAAGATTCGTGTTTGGTACTCATAGATTTGCTCCTTGAGCATGTTCATCAATCAATGGCGCATTTTGATTCGTTGTGACCAGTTGCGGTGCGGCGTTTTCAGTAATGTTGTACAAGGTGTATGAGAGCGTCAGAGTATGAATGGAATCAGGAATGTCCGGCTCGATATAAAATATCAGCGGCATTTCTGCATCCGATTTAGCCGAAAGAGGTTGTTGATTGAAACAGAAACACTCGATTTTGTTGAAATACGTTGCACCTTGGCCCGGAGAGACAGAAGGTACAGCCTGACCAACCAACTCATCACCAGAAAGGTTATTGGCGAAAAATGCCGTCTGGATTACCTGCCCAGGATGCACATCCATGTGCGTTGTTTTAGGAACAAACTTCCACGGCATATCTTTAGTCACATGTGCCATAAACTGAACACGTATGGTACGGGTTTCATCAATCTTCATCGCTGCTGGCTGAATCGCCGCCACTTCGTTGGTTTTGCCATTAATCCCGAGCGCCTTACACATCACGTCATACAAAGGCACTAACGCAAAGCCAAAACCGAACATCAAGACAGTCCCGATAAGCAGCTTGGTTATCAGTCGTCGATTCCTGTTTTTAAGTTCATTTTCCATTTCATGCCCCTAATCTTCCACCTTCGGTGGTGTAGAGAATGTATGATGTGGTGCTGGGCTTGGAACCGTCCATTCTAAACCTTCCGCTCTTTCCCATGGTTTAGCTGAAGCCGGTTTTCCGCCACGGACACATTTGATAACAACCCATAGGAAAATCAGTTGAGACAAGCCAAACGCAAAACCGCCGATGGAAACAATCTGGTTAACATCAGCAAACTGAATCGCATAATCCGGAATTCGTCGAGGCATACCAGCTAAGCCCAAGAAGTGCATCGGGAAGAACAGCACATTGACCGAAATAACTGAACACCAGAAATGCCATAGACTGAGCCTTTCGTCATACATATACCCAGTCCATTTCGGCAACCAGTAATAAGCCGCAGCCATAATCGAGAACACAGCGCCAGAGACCAAAACATAATGGAAATGTGCCACTACAAAATAAGTATCGTGATACTGAAAATCAGCAGGCACAATAGCTAACATTAACCCTGAAAAACCACCAATGGTAAACAACACAATAAAAGCAATGGCAAACAACATCGGGGTTTCAAAGGTAAGCGAACCCCGCCACATAGTTGCGACCCAGTTAAATACTTTCACCCCAGTCGGCACCGCTATCAACATGGTGCAATACATGAAGAACAGTTCGGCAAATACTGGCATCCCCGTGGTAAACATGTGGTGCGCCCAAACAAGGAATGAAAGCAAAGCGATACTGCTGGTTGCGTAAACCATAGAGTGATAACCAAATAATTTCTTACCACTGAACGCTGGTACTATCGCTGAAATGATACCGAAAGAAGGCAGGATCATAATGTAAACCTCGGGGTGACCGAAGAACCAGAAAATATGCTGGAACATGACGGGATCACCGCCACCAGCGGCATCAAAGAAACTGGTCCCAAAGTATTTATCGGTCAGTACCATGGTCACTGCTCCGGCAAGCACTGGCATCACGGCTATCAACAAAAACGCAGTGATTAGCCAGGTCCAAACGAACAGAGGCAATTTAAACCATGTCATCCCCGGAGCCCTCATATTGACGATG
Organism: Vibrio sp.; assembly: GCA_048259585.1. GTDB lineage: Bacteria > Pseudomonadota > Gammaproteobacteria > Enterobacterales > Vibrionaceae > Vibrio. The sequence goes on from JBLXHN010000008.1 coordinate 103,225, forward strand.
GTCACAATCACGTTGATCGCCCCCATGATCGAGCTAATCCCCATGATATGAACAGAGAAGACAAACAAAGCGGTACTGTCGGGACCATAAGTGGTTGATAATGGCGCATAGAAAGTCCAGCCAAAGTTAGGGCCACCACCTTCAGTAAACAGTGAAGCAAGAAGAATTAAGAAGGCAAATGGAAGGATCCAGAAGCTGAGGTTATTCATTCGCGGCAAAGCCATATCTGGCGCACCAATCATTAATGGCACCATCCAGTTAGCTAACCCGGTGAATGCAGGCATTACAGCACCAAACACCATAATTAGCCCATGAACCGTGGTCATCTGATTGAAAAATTCAGGTTCCACTAGCTGCAAGCCCGGTTGGAACAGTTCCGCACGAATCACCATCGCCATCGCTCCACCAATTAAAAACATGCTGAAGCTAAACCACAAATACAAAGTACCGATATCTTTATGGTTGGTTGAGTAGATCCATCTCGCAATACCTTGAGGAGTATGATGTTGATGCTCACTTTCACCAGCATGTGAATCTGGATTAGTGATATCCGCATCTGCCATTGGGGCTGATTTTACTTTATGAATATCGGACGATTTCATTGTGCTCCCTCACTCTTCTCTGCGCCTTGCGATTTGAACGCATGAATATCGGATGCTTGCACAGCATCACCAGTGTCATTACCCCAAGCATTACGTTGATACGTGATAACGGCTGCAAGCTCTTGGTCGCTCAACTGATTCGCAAAAGCTTGCATTGCTGTGCCAGAGCGACCGTTCACGACTACTGATAAATGTTCACCCACTTCCCCTGTTGCCACTGGGCTAGCTTTGATCGCCGGAAATGCCCCCGGGATCCCTAAACCGGTCGGTTGGTGACAAACCGCGCAGCGATCCATATACACTTTCTCACCCATTGCCATCAAATCATCCAACGATATAGAGCTTTGCCGTGCTTTTTCCGCTTCCTGCTTGGCGGTAGCAATTTCCGCTTTTTTGTCCGCTAGCCATTGATCATACTTTTCAGGTTCCATAGCCTGAACCACAATCGGCATAAAGCCATGAGCGCGACCACATAACTCAGCACACTGACCTCGATACACTCCGGGCTCATCAATTCGTGTCCAGGCCTCATTAATAAAACCCGGAATGGTGTCTTTTTTGACCGCAAAAGCTGGAACCCACCAAGAATGAATCACATCATCCGATGTCAGTAGAAATCTGACTTTACGTTCCGTTGGCAAAACTAGCGGCTGATCAACTTCCAGTAGATAATGGGCACCTTTGGTTTCTTCACCATCTATTTGCTTTTGCGAAGTCGCTAGGAGGCTATAAAACTCGACATCCTGTTCAAAATAGCTGTAGTGCCATTTCCACTGTGAACCTGTGATTTTAATGGTGAGATCAGATTGAGAAGTATCTTCCATTGCTACCAGAGTTTTAGTCGCAGGAATCGCCATAGCAACAAGAATGATAATTGGGATAACCGTCCAGATAATTTCAACTTTGGTACTCTCATGGAAATGCGCCGCCACCGCTCCCTTTGACTTGCGGTGTTTAAAAATGGCATAAAACATGGCACCAAAGACCACCAAAGCTATCGCAACACAGATATAAAAAATCAACATGTGTAACTGGTAGACTTTGCCACTGATTTCAGTGACACCCGGTGTCATATTCAATACTCGTTCAGCAGAAAAAGCCGGTGCAGAAAAACTAAAAATGCTCCACAGGCTGATCACAAATCGTCTCAAGATTTTTCTCCTCTGCTTAGCTGCACTTCCCCCTGAGTTAGAGAGTCACCACAAGCAGCGAATTTAAATTACTTGTTATATTTGTTAATGATTTGTTATTAGCGATATTATCTAAAGGCTAGTAGAGTTTTTGCTTTGTTCAAGAAATAAACGAAACTGTCCTAGAATTGTTTGTAAGAATGTAACCAAATTATTTGAATACAGATTTTATCGATTGCTCACTCATAAATGAGAATGAAACTCAATTATTCTGAAACTCAAATTGAACATACAAGGTGGCAAGCATGATGGAAAAAGTCACACATTGGTTAGCAGCAGATCCGGATCCTAAGACCCGCGAGGAGCTGCAAACTCTTATCGACCATAAAAACTATGAAGAGTTGGAAGATCGATTCAAATCTAGACTTGAATTCGGTACTGCAGGCTTACGTGGCAAAGTCGGATGCGGGCCAAACCGAATGAACCGTTTAGTCATTCAACAAACCGCTCTTGGGTTAGGTGAGTACCTAGTGAAACACGTCGAGAATGCTAAACAGCGTGGCGTTGTTATCGGCTACGATGGCAGAACAGATTCTAAGTCATTTGCCCATGATACCGCTTGCGTGCTTACAGCCCTTGGCATTAAGGTTTACTTAACTTACGAGGTGGCTGCGACCCCTATCGCGGCTTTTGGTGTTAAACACTTTAATGCCGCCGCCGCAGTTGTGGTTACGGCAAGCCACAACCCACCGGAGTACAATGGCTTTAAAGTTTATTGGGAAAATGGCGCTCAAATTATTCCACCCCATGATTCTGGCATTGCATCTGAAATCGATATCGCCGCAACACGTATCATTCCTTTAATGCCACTCGCTGAAGCTGAGCGTGAAAATCTATTGGTTTGGTTACGCGATGAATACTACCAAACTTACCGCTCTTCAATTAACGCCAATCCACTACTTTCCAACCACACAGATCCAAGTGCAGTCACTATTGCCTATACCGCTATGCATGGTGTGGGAGCCAATATGGCTGAAAATTTACTGCATGATTCTGGCTTTAAAAAAGTCATGAGCGTTAAAGAGCAAAGGGAGCCTGATGGCACCTTCCCAACCGTCAACTTTCCCAACCCGGAAGAAGCAGGCGCAATGGACATGGTGATTGAACTCGCCGATTCTATCTCTGCTGAGCTTGCCTGTGCCAATGACCCAGATGCCGACCGATTCGCGGTTGCAGTACGTAAACCTGATGGCAGCTACCAAATGCTAACGGGTGATCAGGTTGGTACTTTGTTTGGTCACTACTTACTGAGTAAAACCGACGCCAAAAAGCAACTGGTTGGAAACACCATTGTCTCATCCAGTTTACTAAGCAAGGTGGCGAAAGCTCATGGCGCTAAATATTTCCAAACACTCACTGGTTTTAAATGGCTGACTAACATTGCTATGCAAGAGCAAAGTGAAGAACACCAATTCTTGTTCGCTTATGAAGAAGCACTAGGCTACACAGTGGGTAACACTGTCTGGGATAAAGATGGTCTCTCTGCTTTAGTCGCTTTCGCACAACTCTCTGCTGAAATATACAGTCAGGGGAAAACCATTTGGGATCAGCTCGAAGAAATCTATCGTGAGCACGGTATGTATATTAACGCACAGCGGAGTATTGCTCTTAACCCTGAGTCCCCACCGATAGGTGAAATGTTACGAGCGAACCCACCGGAAGTGATTGCGGGTAAACACATAGCCATCACTGAAGATCTCAAACACTCAACGCGTACTCTTCATGACAGTGGAAAAGCAGAGTCGATTAACTTACCAGCGAGCGATGTTTTAATTTATCACCTTGAAGGCGGAGCACGTGTTATCGTGCGCCCATCAGGCACTGAGCCAAAATTGAAGTGTTACTACGAAGTGGTAGGAAGCTTTGCCAACAATGAAAGCTTTGCCAGCGCGCAGGAGCGGGCAGAAGAGCAGATGTCGTTACTCATTAGCGAACATCAACATAGTTTGAATGAGTAAGTCGGTTCTCCATAAACAAAAGGTCTAGCATTTTAGCTAGACCTTATTAATCAATCATTCACCAATTAGTGAATTGGCGCATCCGTTTTAGAGTAGAACTTACCAAAGTGTGCTTCTAGCACTTCTGGTGTCAGCTTACCTTCAGCTTCCAGGCGCTTAAGCTCAGCAACGACAGCTTTTTGCTCTTCCAACGTTGGTAGTGCCACTTCAGGCTCATTACCCGCTTCTTCTGTCATTTGCTCAAGTTCTTTTTCAAAATCGCTCATTGTACTTACCTAATTTCAAAATCTGGGGAGAATTTTACCCAACTCCCCTTTCGGTTTCTAGCCTTGATTCTGAACCTTAAAGTTTAAAGCTGCCGACCATCTTATCGAGACGGACCGAAAGTTCACGTAGTTCCTGACTTGCACCAGCAAGTTCTTCTGCGGTTCCTGTCGTGATTTCATTAATCATATTAATTTCTTCAATGTTCATATTGATAGTATGAACCACCGTCGATTGCTCTTCTGTTGCTGTTGCCACTTGAGTATTACGGTCTGAAATATCATGGATACGCTGAGAGATCCCTACCAATACTTCTACCGCTTCATCCGATGATGATACACCTTCTAACGTCACAGATTTACCCGCTTCCATCGCGGCGACCGCATCTTTGGCATCACTTTGTAATTGATTAATCATCTTCTGAATTTCTTCGGTCGACGCCGCGGTGCGACTTGCTAGATTACGCACTTCATCAGCAACCACCGCAAATCCACGCCCTTGCTCACCTGCACGAGCCGCCTCAATCGCAGCGTTTAACGCAAGCAAATTCGTTTGTTCAGAGATATCACGGATAACATCAAGAATTGAACCAATATTTTGAGTGGTTGACGCCAACTGCTGAACAACTGAACCAATATTATCGATATCAGCAGCTAAGCGACTGATCGCTTCTTTCGCCTGAGTAACAACTTCACGGCCAACTTCCGTATTAGAAGTGGCTTCATTTGCTGTCTCAGCCGCCGTTGCTGCATTCGAAGCAATTTCACTGATTGTCGCGCCCATTTGATTAATAGCAGTCACAACCTGGATGGTTTGATCACGCTGACTTTGGCTATTATCGTGTGTGGTATGCGCCTTGGTCGATACAGTTTCCGCCGCGGCTTGCAACGCACTGCTAGTTGAAGCCACCTCTTTCATCGATTGATGAATTTTCTCAATGAAACCATTGAAACCAGAGGACAGCTGCGCAATTTCATCTTTACCTTCAACTTCAATACGCTGAGATAAATCACCATCACCTTTACCCAAATCTGTAAAACGAATCGCAATCTGGCGAATCGGGTTGGCAATACTATTGGCAAGTAGCAGCCCCATTGCGATAAAGATTGCCGCAACAATTACAGTCGTGAACAGCATACGCTTAGCAACTTTATCCAAATCGGCAAACACTTCGCTTTTGGGTACCATTCCCACCACGAACCAGTCCATAGATTTAACATACAGACTCGCCACAAATACATCGACACCATTTTCTTTGGCCGTAATAAGATTAAATGATGACTTATTCAGCAATTTGCTAGTTTCTGAACCATACAACTGTGAAAGCGTCGATTTTGCTTTGGATTTATCACGGTGAATTTGAACTTCACCTTTAGAGTTAGTCAGAAAAACGTAACCCGTCTTTTCGATCTTGAATCCATTTAGCAAGCTCACCATATCGTCCATCGATTTCGATAGACCAGACATAGTGTCACCATTCACATTCTGAAAGTTAGCGAACATTTTTACTTCACCACTTGCTTCCTGAAACATACTCACCATTGTTGGGTTACCTGAATTCACAAACCCAAAAAACCAACTGTCTTGCTGATGATTTAGCTCGCGCAAGAATCCACTTTGATTCCAATAGTATGCCGTTTGACGATTCGCAACCGATGCGTCATTTAACTTGTACTGTGAACGCACGGCATTAAGCTGCTTGACCAACATCGCTTCATCATCAGAATCAACGTTCTTTGTTGCAATCGCTTTTTTAATAAACTCGCTATTTACCAGTTGCTCTGCAGCAAGTAGCAAATGAGTCACTTCGGTATCCACTTGATGGCTGATTTGCTCAAGCATTGAAGGTAGTTCTATATCAACCAACCTGTGTTGCAAAACATCCCTAGCCTGACGCTGCGCCATAACACCAACAATGACTGTCGACGCTAGTACAGCAAAAGTGATTCCCAATACCACCTTTGATTTAATACTCATATTACTGAATTTAATCATGTTTTACTTTCCCACCTGACATTGCTCTGGCGATGTTTTTTTAGCCGCATAGTTATCGGCCGCACATCATACGTATTTATTGTAGACTGTCTACAAATTCATCACGCCGATTATTTATTTCGAGTTTCTTACTAAGCCGCTGTTTAGAAATACGTTTGCGTCCCCCATATCAATCAACGATTCAGAATAATCTGCTGTCACAATTGTTTAATTTATCGTCAAACAATCCCTGACGCTTGATTTTTTATGAACTTTTTCAAATCCTAACCCCACTAAGTACAGAATCACCAAGGAGAGCAGGATTTCATGCAGTCAGAAACCTTTAACGCTTTGCAACAGCACCTAAACCAGCAAGTGATTGGTCAAAGTGCTCTCGTCGAACAACTTCTCGTCGCCCTATTAGCTGATGGGCATATCCTGGTTGAAGGCCCTCCGGGTTTAGCGAAAACCCGTGCTGTAAAATCTTTAGCGGACTGTATTGAAGGGGATTTTCACCGAATTCAGTTCACGCCAGATCTGCTGCCAGCCGACTTAACGGGTACCGATATTTTTCGACCAGAAACAGGGGAATTTACCTTCCAGTCAGGACCAATTTTTAACTCGTTGATCCTTGCAGACGAAATCAACCGTGCTCCAGCAAAAGTTCAAGCTGCAATGCTGGAAGCAATGGCAGAAAAACAAATTACAGCCGGTAGGAAGACATACCAACTACCAGAGTTATTTCTGGTCATGGCAACACAAAACCCAATTGAGCAGGAAGGAACATATCCACTTCCAGAGGCTCAGCTTGACCGCTTCTTATTACATTTAAATGTCGATTATCCGGATGCAGAACACGAACTCAGCATTCTGCGTTTGAATCGTGGTGAAGCCAAAGGTGAAGAGTCTAAATCTCGACCAAAAGTCTCACAACAACAGATATTCAATGCACGTCAGCAAGTACTGAATATCCACATGGCGGAAACGATCGAGCAATACATTGTTCGCCTTGTAATGGCGACACGTAAACCAGAGCAATACGATGCCAAATTGGCTCAATGGATTGAAATGGGAGTTAGCCCCCGAGCAACGATTGCCCTTGATCGCTGCGCTCGTGCTCGTGCATGGCTACAGGGGCGAGATTTTGTTAGCCCTGAAGATATTCAGGCAATGGCATTCCCGGTGTTGCGCCATCGATTATTACTAACGTATCAAGCTCAAGCAGAAGGTGTTCATCCGAATCAGGTGATCACTCACTTACTCTCTTTGGTTGGTAGTGCATAAGGTCATTATATGGCATCGACAAACGAAGCATTACCAGCTCATTCGGATGGAGTTCACCTCAGTTTAGAGGAGTTGCTAACGTATCAGCAACATACTATGAAATGGTTACCGCCAGCAAAAAGCTTGTGGTCGCAATTACTGGGTCAGCACCAAAGTAAACAACTTGGGCGTGGAATGGACTTTGCGGAAGTTCGCCAGTATCAAGCGGGAGATGATATCCGCTCGATAGATTGGCGTGTGACGGCTCGGACAGGTAAACCTCACACTAAGCTTTTCACTGAAGAACGAGAGAAGCCTGTCATCATTTATGTCGATCTGAGCCTTACTATGCAGTTTGGTTCATCTTTGTTGCTCAAATCCGTGCAGGCAGCACATATGGCAAGCCTGATTAGTTGGATATCGGTAGCACAAAAAGATCGTATAGGTGCAGTTATTAACACGGGTCATAACCTAATTGAGGTAAAACCGACCAGTCGCAACAGAGGACCGCTACAGATCATTGCCAAGCTCGTTGATTGTCAGCAACAAGCTCTCACTCAACCAACAAACGCAATTTCAATCCAAACCGTATTGCAAACATTGAACCGCCTTTGCCCAAAAGGTAGCGAAGTGGTGATGATCAGTGACTTTGTTGATTACGATGAGTGTTTCAAACCTCTATTCAACCAGTTACGTAAGCATAACCGGGTAAGACTCGTACATATTTTCGATCCATTGGAGCAAGGAGAAACATCATTTAGAGGCGTTGAGAAGGTTAGTGATGGCAAAAGTCTTCGTTGGCTCAACTTTTCGAATAAAAGTACGCGCTTAGAGATCAAAAAAGCCTTTGATTCTCAAAAATTAGAATTAGAATCATTGAGCCAATCTATGGAAATGGACTATCGCTCACTTTCAAGTGAACTATCTTTGCTAAAACAACTACCTGGATAATAAAAAGATATGAAGGAATCATCTAATTTACTTGATCTTAATGCGTTGCAATTGCCTCAAGCACCTTCCTGGTTGCCACTATCTTGGGGATGGTGGGCAACAATCGCAGCCATACTGGTTGCAGTTATTGCTACGGTTTTGCTCGTTCGTTGGAAACAAAAACGAATGGCACCGAAAAAAACAGCGTTACGATTACTCAATCCAGCTCTAGGTCATCAAACACCATCAGCAGCAATTGAACTTGTACGTCAGGCCGCGCTTTGTTACTACCCTCGAGACCAAGTTGCTCACTTAACCGGCCCTGATTGGTATTCATTTCTGGATTCACAAGTAGATAACCCGATATTTATGAATAAAGAATCCATATGGCAGCAGGCTTTGTATCAAAAACAAAAAGTAGATAACGCTCAAGATTTGATAGCCGATTGCTATCAGTGGGTGGAAGCCGCATTGCCGCCACAAAAACGGAGATTATCGAGCATTGGCAAACATTGAATTTGTATGGTGGTGGCTGGTTGTCCTTTTGCCATTACCGTTAGTGATTAATCAAGTATTACCCCCAATCAAAGAACGGGCAGCCATTCAGTTGCCTTATCTCCCAAAGCAAGACACACTTCAGCCTCCAAAACAGTGGTTCAGTAAACTATTGGTGCTGCTCATCTGGCTGAGTGTTGTTGCTGCGGTATGTCGCCCAGTATGGTTTGGCGACCCGGTGACGACGTCACCAAAACACCGTGACATGATGTTGGTCGTTGATCTTTCTTACTCCATGAGCCAAGAAGATATGGAATCGAATGGAGAATACATCGACCGTCTTTCAGCGGTAAAAGAAGTCCTTAGCGACTTCATCAACCAACGAGAAGGTGACCGTTTAGGCTTAGTATTTTTTGCCGATCATGCCTATTTGCAAACCCCGTTAACTTTGGATCGCCAAACCATTAGTCAACAGCTGAATCAGGCCGTACTGAGACTGATTGGCACCAAAACTGCAATCGGGGAAGGTATAGGACTAGCAACAAAAACCTTTATCGACAGTGACGCACCGCAACGAGTCATGATCCTCCTGAGCGATGGGAGCAATACCTCGGGTGTGTTAGACCCAATCGAAGCAGCTAAAATTGCGAAGAAGTACCACACAACCATCTATACCGTAGGTGTGGGTGCAGGTGAAATGATGGTCAAAGAGTTTTTCATCACCCGTAAAGTCAACACGGCTCAAGATCTTGATGAGAAGAGCCTGATGGAAATCGCCAAGTTAACTGGCGGACAATACTTCAGAGCACGTGACCAGAAAGAACTTGCAACCATCTACGACACAATAAATAGCTTAGAGCCCATAAGTCAGGCGACCCAAACTTGGCGCCCACAAAAAGAGTGGTTTGGCTATCCTTTATCTTTTGCTCTGCTGTTATCGGTAATATTGTTTCTTGTCAGGAGAAATCATGTCTGACTTTACATTCCTTGCTCCCCAATGGTTAATCGCACTAATACCATTAGCCATAATGCTAATTTGGCTAGCGAAACGTCATCAATCACACGGGCTTATTGCCACTCATATTGCTAGCGCGATGGGTTTAGAAACTCGTACTCCAAAAACCATGCTTCTATCTCTGCTTAGCGTCAGTTGGTTAGTTGCAGTCATAGCGTTGGCTGGGCCAAGTTTCGAAATGCAAACTCGTCCAAGTTACACCACCAGCAATGCTCGAGTGTTAGTCATGGACATGTCACTGTCTTTGTACGCGACGGATATTCGCCCCAACCGATTAACTCAGGCCCGCTACAAAGCCACAGACCTACTAAAAGGCTGGACAGAAGGCAGTACTGGATTGGTCGCCTACGCGGGTGATGCGTATACCGTTAGCCCACTAACCAGCGACAGTGCGACTATTGCCAACTTGCTACCAAATTTGTCTCCCGACATCATGCCCTACCCCGGGGCTAATGCAGCGAAAGGCATTGAGCTGGCGACACAGATGATGAAAAACGCCGGACTTGCTCAAGGCGATATTATTCTTCTCGCGGATGATATTGACCAGCAAGAGCGTAACGACATTAACGATTTATTATCGGGTAGTCGTTGGAACTTAATCATACTTGGAATTGGAACATTGAATGGTGCGCCTATCACTCTAAGTGACGGTTCACTACTCAAAACCGATAATGGCCAAACTGCTATCGCTAAAACAGACTTCGAATCCATGCAATCATTAGCGAGAAGCGTGAATGGAATGTTCACTCCGTATCAAGCAGATGGTAACGATATTAAACAAATTCTGGCGCAACAAACCTCGCAAGACGTCGGCCAAAAAGATCAAAACAAAACCCTGTCAGAACAGGTGAACAACGGCTATTGGTTACTGCCCCTTTTGGTTGTTCCAGTATTATTGCTGTTTCGCCGTGGCGCTATTTTTCTTCTGCTGCTCACGACCGGTATCGGTGTATTACCCAATCAAGCTGAAGCTTCCCCATGGCTGAATGACAACCAGCAAGCACTAGCGCTTTACAATAATCAGGACTATCAAGCGGCCAGTGAGCAGTTTGAGGATCCTGAATGGCAGGGTGTGGCTCGTTATCAAAACCAAGATTTTAAAGGCGCAATTGAAAGCTTTTCTAAAGTAGAAAAGCCTTCACCACGTACCCAATACAATCTAGCCAACGCCTATGCTCAAAGCGGTAATCTGCAGAAAGCTCAGGAGCTCTATGAACAGGTGTTAAAACAAGATCCAGATAATCAAGACGCCAAACATAACTTAGACGTTGTGAAAAAAGAACAACAGAAGCAACAGCAACAGCAACAGCAACAGCAACAGCAACAGCAACAGCAACAGCAACAGCAACAGCAACAGCAACAGCAACAAAATTCTCAGCCTGAAGAGAGTACGAGTCAATCACAAAACGCTCAAAACCAGCAGCAATCGCAGCCGGAGCAAGATAGCTCACAGAGCGAACAACATCCTCAGAGGCAACCTAACCCGCAGTCGGATAGAAATGAACAGAACAGCCAAAATACCGATGAGCAAAGCAACGAGCAGTCGCGAGCTAAAGCCCCCAAAGCAAGCGCTAAGCATCAACCTGATGAGGCGGAAAATCCGTCTACTGTAACCGAATCAACAACGGAACAAATCGATCCAAAGTTAAGAAAGCTCGAGCAAGTTGAAAACGCGCGTGACCCAAGCAGATTATTGCGAGCGCAATTAATGCTACAAGCTCAAGACAGACAGCCCCCACAATCCAACGGCAAGAAATGGTGATCATGAACGTTTTATCCAACCGCCTTATTTACTGGCTCACCTTTATCAGCATCAGCCTGTTTAGTTTTTCTGCTCAAGCAGCGTCTTTCTATGCCACGGTGAGTAAGAACAAAGTCGTCAAAAACGAAGTTTTCCAACTTCGAGTCGTCAGTGACCAAAAAGCTTCATCAGACGATCTGGACTTCAGCGTATTAGATAAAGATTTTTTCCTCGGCCGCCCGAGCTTTGGGTCTTCAATTAACATCATTAACGGCACACGCAGTAACAAGAGCGAGTGGACAGTATCGCTAGCCGCAAACCGCATCGGCTTCATTACCATCCCAAGTTTTGAACTTAATGGTGAGAAGACTCAGCCGATTTCTATTCAGGTCTCACAAGATGAACAGGCACCAGAAATCAGTGATTTAGTAGAAGTTCAATCTCGGCTGTCCAAAGACGAGCTATATCCTAACGAAAGCGCATTGCTCAAAGCTCGACTGATCATCAAAGCTGACCCAAGACGACTGCAAGATCCTAAAGTATCCCCACCTTCGGTTGAAGGATTGGAAATTAAAGCGGCCAGTGAAGCAAACCAATATCAAACGATTGTTGATGGCGTTGAAGTGACGATTGTCGATCAGGATTTTCGTATTACCGCGAGCAATGCTGGTAGCTTTCAGTTAAGCGAACCAGTATTCAAAGGAACCATTGTCTATGGTAGTCGGTATAATGGTGGTACACGCTTAGTTCCCATTGAAACTTCACCCAAAATATACTCAATCACAGTCAAACCAAAACCCGCAAACTATCAAGGAGATTGGTTGCCAGCGAGCGCATTATCCCTAACTCAGAAGTGGCTCGACTCAAAAGGGAATGTAATCTCTACACCTCAATTAAGTACCAGTGTCGGCGAATCTGTAACCCGAGAAATTCGCCTACAGGTAACAGGGCTAACTCAAGAACAATTACCAAATATCAAAGTGAACTATCCATCAACAGTAAGCTTGTATGATGAAAAACCTCAGTTTGAAGCATTAGAAAATGGCGATGTGGTGATGACCGTTAAGCAGGTTCTCATTCCGCGTCAAAGTGGGGAAATAGAGTTAGCACCTATCACCGTTAACTGGTGGAACACAAACAAACAACAGCAACAAATCAGTTCGCTAAATGGACTAGCTCTTGAAGTCGAAGAAAGTGCGACTTCACTAATTCCGGCGAGTCCCCCTATCCAAGCACAGACGAAGATTGAAACTGTTACGGTTAAAGACGCCGGCTTTTGGCCTTATCTGACCGGTTTATTTGCCCTGTTATGGGCGGTGACACTACTCATCGCATGGCGAATGAAAAACGCCAACATCGTTACTAAAACAGAGAAAATCTCAGCGTCAGAACCAAACGAATACCAAGCTTTACAACAAGCATTGATACAAAAAGACGGCATTGCGATATCAGCCGCTTTAAAAGTTTGGCTAACAACGGTCATCACCGAAGAGCATGAACAACAGCAAATCGATGAGGCGCTTAACCAAATCAGCGCTTCACTATACTCTTCTGAACCAAAAGCGATTGAAACAGACCAGCTTCAACGCCTGACTAAACAGGTTCAAAAACAGCAAACGAAACGTCAAAAAGCAAAGCCGATTGTGCTTGAGAAGCTTTAACCCGTTCTAAGTGCCATCGAAAGGTGGCACAATAGCCCTTCAATAAAAACTGACTCACAAGACTATGCTTGAAAAAGAGAACTTACTTAAACTCGCTAGAATGAAGATGCCCTTCGGCAAATATGCGGGTAGATTTCTCATCGACCTACCTGAAGAATACCTACTGTGGTTTGATAAAAAGGGCTTCCCAGATGGAGAGTTGGGTGATCTTCTTAAGCTTTGCCTCGCACTAAAAATTGAAGGGTTAGACAGCGTTGTGAAGCCGTTAAAGCGCATGTAATCTATCTGATTAAGGTAAGAAGCAGACACAACATCAACAACACAGTTTTAAATTAAAGCTAAGCGGGTCAATGCGACCCGCTTTATTAATTAAATTTTTTCGTGTTTATGTACCAAGCCGAAATCTTCAAGAACCGAATAGGCCGCCGGGATCATAAACAACACCAGTAAGGTTGAAGCAAAAATTCCGAACACAATAGAGATGACTAAAGGTTGAATGACCTGAGCTTGCAAGCTGGTTTCAGTCAATATAGGGAGTAAACCCGCAGCCGTGGTCATCGAAGTCAAGAACACCGCTCTGAAACGCTCTCGGCTTGCTTTCACCACAGAGTCGTGAACGCTATCACCTTCATCGACGTGATGACGTATATACTGCACTAGCAAGATCGAATCGTTAACCACGATGCCCGCTAGCGAAACAAAACCCAACAAACTAGGCATGCTCAGTGAGTGACCGAGCAATATGTGTCCCCAAACCACGCCAATGAAAGCTAATGGGATCGCAAGCATAACGACTACGGGCTCGAGATAGCTACGGAACTGATAACTAAGTATGACAAACACACCGAACAGACCGAGTAAGAAACCTTTGCCCATTGATGCGCCAGTTTCGGCGGTATCTTTGGTTTGGCCTTCAAAATCGAAACGTAACCCTGGGTATTTCACCATCAGTTTAGACGCTTCTTCACGTTGGAATTGAGCGATGATCGCAGTTGAGCTGGCTTTGGTACTGTCAACATCACCAAATACGCTAATTGTTCTTAGGCCATCAATACGTTGGATTCGAACATAATTACGTTGAAAATCTAACGTTGCGATGGTTGCCAGTGGTATCTGACTACCATCCGACATGATGATAGGGAAATTTGCCAACTGTTGTAAGTCGCCCGCTTGAATTTTATCGAGACGCACTTCAATTGAGATGTTTTCGACACCAACCTGAATTTCATCCGCGGTTTGACCAAAAAAGGCCGCACGTAGCTGATTAGCAACCAACTGACCATTGATGCCGTAAGTTTCAGCGCCTGGGCGAAGTTTGACTAGCACCTCTTCTTTACCCATACGCATATCGTCAAGCACACCATGTACCCCATCGAAATCGTTGAGATACTGCTGGATATCTATTGAAGCCGCTTTGAGTTCATTGAGATCATCATGTTTGGCGCGAATTTCAATCGCACGCCCACCCGGCCCCATGGTTGGTTGTTTAAAGACCAGAGAAATGGGATCAGCCAGTTCACCAATATCTTGACGCCAAGCGGTGATGAACTCATCAATCACGGTATTGCGGCTTTCTGCACCGAGTAGATCAAGTCGAACGGTGGCGATATGTGGTCCCGACTCGTCAGCGTCAGCATTGGCATTAAACTGGCTGGTTATATGCTCAATTAGTGGAACACCGTTTTCAACATCTCGTGTCCATTCTTTGTTTAGCTTCTGAGCAGACGCAACGAGTTTGTCAACCACGGCCTCAGTTTGAGAAAGTGATGCCCCTGGGGGCAGAATGATGCGTGCTTCGGCGATATCACCGTCTAACTCCGGGAAAGGCTGAAACTTGAGTAAACCTCCAGCTATGGTAGCTACGGAAATCAGAAGTAGTGTAATAATCCCACCGATAAAGGCGTAACGAAACTCAACCACTTTCTCTACGGCGTTGACTAGGGTTGTATTGCGAAAGTTCTCAAAACCATCGAGGAGTTTCTTTTTAAATTTTGCAGGTGGTTTTTCATTCTTCTCTTTATGCAGTGAATGCGATAAGTGGTTAGGAAGAATAAGAAAAGCTTCAACTAAACTCAGTATCAGAACGAGAATCAGGACTTGTGGAACAGCTTTGAGCACAGCCCCCATTTCGCCTTGCAAAAACAACAAGCTACCGAAAATACACACAGTGGTAAGGAAAGAAGAAACAACCCCAGGAAGGACTTTCTTCACTCCTTTAATGACGGCATTATCGACATCTTCCCCCCTATCAAGGTGAGAGGCAATGGATTCGGCAATCACAATCGCATCGTCCATCATAATACCGACCGCCATCAGCAGGCCGACAAGAGACATGACGTTAATTGACAGCCCGAGTTGCGCCATCAGGAATAAACCACCAAGGAAAGCAACGGGTAAGCCAGCTGCAACCCAGAAGGAATAACGAAAACTAAAGAACAGCCACATGGTTGCGAACACCAGTATGATACCTTGCCAACCATTATTAAACATCATGCTTAAGCGGTCCCACAGTACAGACGAGATATCATTAGTCATTTCTAGTCTGACACCATCAGGAGCGATTGCTTGTTGCTGCTCAACGAACTGAGCGACGCGCTCTTTGATTCTAAGCGCATCATCTTCTTTGTTCTTACTCACTTTGAGCAGGGCTGAAGGGTGACCATCGAAAAGAACTTTTTGTTCATCTAATTCGAAGCGGTCGGTAATCGTAGCAATATCTTTAAGTCGAATCAGTGAGCCGTTGGCTCCAGAGCCAATGACGATCAGTTCAAGTTGCTCCGGTGATATACGCCTGTCATCAAAACGGATAAGAAAGTTCTTGTCTGGTGTTTCAATATAACCACTTGGTAACTTAATGTTCTGACGACCAATTTGAGTGGCAATGTCGCCGACACTCAAGCCAAGTTGACGCATGGCTTTCGAGTCCAATTCGACACGAAACTGGTGATCAGAAAACCCCGCTATATTAACCAGAGAAACGTCGTAATCGAGCTTTAATGTACGCTTAAGCTGTTCTGCGTAAGCTTTCAATTCCGGCCATGTAGTATCTGCGGTGATAGCCACATCCACCACAGGTTCATTCCAGTCCAGTTCCTGAACCACAGGAGATTCAATCTCCTGTGGAAAATCATTGATCGAGTTGATCTGGGTTTGCACATCGACCAACATTCGTCCGATGTCCGCTTTCCCGTTGAGCTTCAAGATCAGTCTTGCCGAGCCCTCAACCGCTTCACATTGCGTCTCTTCAATATTAGCAAGACCATCAACCGCATCTTCCATTCGAACACAAATGCTCTCTTCTACTTCTTGTGGAGACGCACCGGGGTAGACCACGCCTGCCATTATGTAAGCAGGATCGAATGCAGGGAAAGTCTCGCGCTTAATGTTGGATAACGATGTCACCCCCAATACAAGCAAACACAACATCAGCAAGTTGGCTGCGGTTGGATGTTTGGCAAAGAATCGAATCATAGCGCTGACTCCTCGTGGCCTGTGTCAGCCTCTTTAAGCAGCATGCTGTTAATCGCTGGTAACAGATCGTTGAGAATCAGCTTTTGCCCTTCCTCTAGGTGACCTTCTACCACGACTTGGTTGTCACGACGGTAGAGAACCGACACGGTTTCAATCACCAGCTTATTATCCTCATCCATCAAATAAATTTTATCGCCATGCAATGCTCGTTCAGGAATCACCCAGCTTGGATTCGGCTGCCCTTCGATAAACGCTCTGACGAACATGCCGTTGACAAGTGGAGGTTGCGAGCTTGGATTTAGATTACGATAATCTTGTTGAATCTCCAGAATCACACCGACAGTGGCCTGATTTGGGTCTACGGTTTCGCTAATTCGGCTCACTTTCGCAGGCCAACTTGCCTTCATATTGCCGCTGCTAAATTCAATACTCGCGTCAATAAAGGTCATATCGGGTTGGGGAATGCCCGATTCATTGCGGTTAACTTTACCAATACTTGAGGCGAGCGTGCGCATATCATGAATAGAAAGTTGAGCCTCGACTTCCATTATGTCCATACCGTGTGCGGTTACCATAGTTTGCTGCAGGTTAACAACCTGATATTGCTCAATGTCAACTTGAGCAATACGCAGGTCATCGGGCAAAGTAATGATGGTTTTTTCCAGTGAACGATGCGCTTCTTCCACTTTAGATGAGTTAACTTTGACCAAAGCTTCGGCAACCCGTTTTTCGTCGGGCATCAAACCGATTTGATTTTCAATATCGAGCACTAACTTGCGCTGTGAAAGTGCGCTTTGCTCTTGCTGATCGACATCTGATTGTGAAGTAAGTCCTTTGGTACGTAAATTTTGTTTACGTTCGAGCTCTTTGTTGGCGATCACTAAACGATTACGCTCAATTTTAAGCGTCTGCTCTAGATTTCGCTCTTCTTGGCTTAGCTTAGCGAGAGAAGTTTGAGCAGAACTGAGGTCCGCCTGTGCTTGGACCAATTTAAGTTCGTAGTCGAGTGGATCGATACGCAGTATTTCTGTTCCGGCCTGAAGAATTTGGCCTTTTTCTAATTTAGGGTGTCGGTAGACGATTTTGCCCGTTACTTCTGCAATTGCTTTCCATTCAACCTTGGGCGCAATCTTGCCATAGCCAATTGCTTGTGGCGCTATAGCTTGGCGTTGCAACGGGACAGTTTCCACCAAACGTGCGCGATCGGCAGCAGGCTTAACGGGTAAATCGGGCTTAAGTTTTATGGCAAGTATTAACGTGATTACCCCTATGGCAAGTGCCGGAAAAAACAGTAATTTTTTATTGATTTTCATAAGTGTTAATCCTGCAAGTTTTTGGGTTGTAGCATGCCATCAGTCATCAGTTTTATGTTGTGTTCAAGCAGTCGGTTAAGGAAATCTTCAGAAAGCTCAATACCGTGTAGAGAAAGGAGACCTGGCGGGGCAATAAATGGAAAGGCCATCAAGCTAAAATAGGAGACTTTACATAATTCAGGTTCGACATCAGGCTTTAAAATATTGCTGTTAACGAGCTTGTCAAACATCACCGTTTGCATGGGTTGACTGATATCGGCAAACACTTTTTCGAGCAGTTTGCGCTGAGTCTCCGAGGAATCCATGTGCATGATTTGAAACACTAAACGGGGAAACTGTGGAATTTTGTACATTTCATGATAGTAGGTTCGCATAATGTCGAGAAAGTTCTTTTGTGAACTGTCTTTGACCATCATATGTATGCGTTCTTTCATAGGATTGATCGTTTCTCGTATCACCGTTTCAAACAGCCCTTCTTTGTTGCCGAAATAATAGTGAATCATCGCGATGTTCACGCCAGCTTGATTGGCAATTTGACGATTTGAAACTTTATCGTAAGGCATAGACGTGAACAGTTCACGAGCATGCTCGATAAGCTTTTGCCTAACGTCTATATTATTGTCCCTGGGACGACCTGCTTTTCTGTTATGGGTGGTCACACGTAAAGTCCCTTTAATTAAATGTCTGATTAATTATAGAGTGATGGTGAACTTACGGATATGACAATAATTAAGCAATATTTACGTAAATGATTAATTTTTAAGATTTGATGGCAGTTCAATCCCAAGAGAGCGCCTGTAGTTGCTGCCACTTAGCCTTATAGTCAACCACCATATTGCTGGGCTAACTCCAAAATATCTACTCGCCTTGTAGTATAAAAATTGCAAAGCTGAATGTAACCTAGCTTCAATTTTGGTGAAAACCAAAGCTCTTTATCGGTTCTTGGAGTCATCAAGTGACTTATCCACTTAGCATAATCAAATAATGTGTTTTTTACCCCACTAGTACCTTGCGTCACAATTATGAATATGAAACTTCAAAGCAAGATTTCAGAAAATAAATAAGCATCAATTTTGAACAAAGAACATAACACCGTCATCACATAGACCACGGCAAAGTAAAAACCACGCGTTGCACCTTCTCTTGAACCTTTGTTATGTGTTTACTTGGGTAAATCGCTTTGAAAGCTCCTTTGACTTGCAATATCCAAGTGCTAAAGGATAAGCCTGATTACTTTCTGAGACATAAAAAAGAGCTGGGAAACCACTTACTTGTAAACGAGCAGCTGTATGTAAATGCTCCTGAAACTGCTGCTCTATTTCTTTCGATTTCAATTTGAGTGCAAACTGGCTTTCACTCAAATTGAGCGACTTAGCGCAGTCAATCAATGTTTGATTCAACGACGGATTTTTAGCTTCAAAGTAATAAGCTGATTGAATAGCCTTTACCATTTTCTCAGAGCTACTTTCTACCATGTTTTCAGCGGATATTACGGCCCTACAAGCTTGATATGTTGAACGATAAGGTATATTCAACTCCCAGTAACTATGGTTAAAAGTTACGTGAGACACCTTTTCGATTTGATACCAATAAGAAGAAATTGTTTCCTTCAGATTATCATCCATAGGCTCATCATTATCAGGAGCTAAGCCACCCATTATCCAGTCAACCTTTGCCGTAGGGTGCTTTTCCAAGAATTGTTCCAACTCAGGTTGAAAAGCAAAGCACCAAGCACACATAGGATCCATGACATAGATAAACCGCATTGCATTACTCTCCATTTTAGTGGGAACATCTCTGACACATACCTAACGCCGCTGTAACCGGCAAAAATTGTTGGCATTAAAAAACCGGGATATTGGCCAGTATTTACTGACTATTTGGCTATCCAGTATGCTCTAGACAAGAATACTCGGGGAGCATTGCCTTAGCTAGGTCCACCTTGCCCTAACGCTTTAATCAGAACCCAATCGAATCTAAGCTTTTTGGCACTGAATAAATGGAGCTAGTTTAAACTCATAGGGTAGGTTCTCAA
Source organism: Vibrio sp. (assembly GCA_048259585.1). Classification (GTDB taxonomy): domain Bacteria; phylum Pseudomonadota; class Gammaproteobacteria; order Enterobacterales; family Vibrionaceae; genus Vibrio. The sequence goes on from JBLXHN010000008.1 coordinate 123,137, forward strand.
CCTTAAAGCTAGGTACCACATCATGTTGCGGCTGATAGGTCCAAAGATAATCAAATCCGACCTGCTTGACTTCATTTCTATCTAGCAAAATCACAATGTGACTGATTTTAGCTAGACGTATCGCCATATAACATAAACCACATGGCTCTCCAGAAGCGAACAAGGTTGAACCTTTCAGAGTGGTACGCCCTAACTTCTCACAAGCTTTTCTAATCGCTTGTATTTCTGCATGAGCCGTACAATCATTTAACTCATTGACTTGATTTACCCCCTCAGCTATACAATCACCCTGTTGGTTAACAATTACAGATGAAAAAGGTAGACCGCCTTTTTCGACTTGTTGCTGAGCGAGCGCAATTGTCTTTCTAGCAAAATAGGTAATTTTCATTGTGTCTAACATGTTTCTAGCCTCCCTTTCTCGGCTAACTTACATGCGAGTTCATCAGCTTTGAGTTCTGCCATTTGCAATGATTTTTCATGTCTATAATCGGCAAACTCCTGATACTCAGACGCTATCTCGTAAATTTCTTCCACACCTAAATATTTACTTAAAGTGCGTAAATGCGGCACCAAATGACTGGATGCTTCATTTACTCCTCCTTTTTCGAAGCCAAACTCACCACTTGAAGTAACGATTACTAAAATCTTGTCAGACAATAGAGGTGCCAAGGGCTGATCACCACGTGCTAAGTCAAAGTCAAAGGTTTTGTTGATGCGTATAATTTGATCAAACCACGCTTTTAACTGCGCTGGCATCCCGTAATTATACATTGGCGACGAAATGACGAGGATATTCGCTTTTTCTACCTCAGTAATAAGCTCATCTGACTGCGCCAAAAGATGTTGCTGCTGTTCGGTTCTTTCTAGCTCTGGTGTAAACACCGCGCCTATCCAGTCTTGGGTAATAAATTGAGGTGGATTTACTCCGACATCACGATATATATACTCATCTATCGCACCTTGCACCTTAAACTGATTGATAAACCTTTTTGCTAGTTTTTTCGAAATGGACTCATGTTGTAGGTTGGCATTTGAAATTGCTCTAACACTCGAGTCTACGTGTAAAATAATACTCATCCTAGGTACCTTTGCTTGTTCAATCTGTCTACCATTTTTCTTCTTGACGGGATAAATCGCAAACGAGAAAAAGACATTTACAGATGAATAAAATTCATCTAAATTTTTCTTTCATTGTTTCAAGAGTAGCAATCATGCAAGTTTCTTTACCTGCGCTTAAAGCGTTTGAGTCTGCTGCTAGGTTAGGCAGTTTTAAGGCCGCTGCGGCTGAACTATCCATTTCTCCAACAGCAGTGTCTCATCACATTAATAAACTTGAGCATCGACTAAACGTTACCTTATTCACACGTTCAGCAAGAAAAGTGACACTTACGGAACTCGGTAAGGAACTCGCCGTGGCTACCAGCCAGGGATTTCAATCTATTAGAGCTGCGATCGAAAAAATTACTGAAAAAGATAAACAAATCAATGTGACTACCACGTCATCATTTGCGGCTTTGGTTTTAATTCCTGCTCTTCAAGCGTTTTATACACTTTATCCCGAGAGTAAGGTGAATATCACAAGTGGTGAGAGCATTGACACCAACAACTTCACGTTACCCATTCGGCTCGGGGAAACTGACAAACAGTCAAGCATGGATATAATCAAAGTCGAACAATTTAATCTATTTTGCACAGCGCACGCTGCTACACAGTTTCGCCAGGCAGAACAAATAACGATTTACACTACCGATTGGAAAAATAGCAGCTTACCCAGCGTTCCATTGCAAGCATGGTTAGAACTCAACGGGTTACAGAATAAGCAGGTTCAAGTTAAACATTTCGATCAAGAGTTATTTGGTATACAACAAGCCTTGCTGGAAAACGCTTATGTATTCTGTTCAAGAACGCTCACGCAAGGTTATTTAAAGGCAGGCGTATTAACTGAATTGAACACCCACGCGATCTGTTCTGAGCTTTGTTACTACATAGCGAACAAAGCAATGCATCTTTCTCGGCAGAACTTTATGTTCATAGAATGGCTAGAAAAGTTGCTTAAGGAATGATGATAACTAGCAGTCAAGACGGTACTGCTAGAATAAAAACCAAAAAAGATGGTTGGACGGTGGTCACTAGAGACAAAAAAACTCTCAGCTCAATCTGAACATACAGTACTAGTCACTAGTACAGGCTATGAGGTTCTCACGTTAAGGGAAGACGAAAAGCTACCAACGATGTAATGATTGACAGTAAAGCTTTCGATCAAAACAAATATGTAGCAAATCATAAGAAATATTAATTCAACGTGGACACCTACCAATTATCAATAACTATGCCTCAAAATCATTTCGGGGCATAGACGTGCAAGCACATATCTGCTGTGTTCAATCAATTGTACCAAGCTTACCAATAACAAAATCTAAAAAGACTTTCACTCGTTCAGGTTGATAAGCACCTCCACGGTAGAGAGCGTTCAATGGATACTTAAGTGGTTTAAAACCAATATCAAGCTTTTGCAGTAGTCCTTTTTCCACATAAGGTGCAGCGATAATATCGGGTTGATAACTTGCTCCGACTGCTGAGAGCGTCAACTGACGAATAAGCCTTGGGCTATTGCTTTTGAAAACGGCACGTACGGCGAGACTATTACAGCTATTGCTCTGGTTCAAAGCGTTAGCTACAGGCCAACGAGCTGTGGAGTGAAGATTGTTATCGATAAGGCAAGGCAATTGTGTTATTTCCCGATCATGGCAGTACTGTCTTGCTAACTCAGGCGCGGCGTAAACTGAACTTTGAAGTGACATGACCTTACGGTATCTTAAACTGGAGTCTTCTAATACACTGGCACGAAAAGCGATGTCTATGGCTTGTTCCACTAAATCAAGTTTTTGGTTGGTCACGATGATATCAATCTGTATATCTGGATAACGAGCGAGAAACTCAGGAATAAGTGGACTTAATAACTCTTCTGCAAAGCCCTGCGATGCCGTTATACGTAAAGGACCTGAAGCCTCGTTATTACTTGAGTGGAGTTGGTGATAAAGCTGGTCAAACTTAGCTAAAACCTGTTGTGCTTGAAGGTAGTATTCTTGGCCCGACTGATTAACGGAAAGCTTGCGGGTGGTGCGATGAAACAGTGTGACTCCGAGCAGCTCTTCTACGCGATTAACGTATTTGGAAGTCAAAGATTTAGAAATACCTAAACGCTCTGAAGCAGCGGTAAATGAGCCGGTTTCTATTACTGCCACTACTGTTCTCATTCCATCTATAGTGTCCATAAATTGTCAACATGTTGGAAATTATCATTCCATGTTAGCGGGGTTTTTCTTCTTCGCAAATTGTTCTTAAATATCTAACAGACAACGAGTTAGGAGAACACAATGATAAAACTATACTGGCACCCCTTTTCAGGGCACGCACACCGTGTGCACATGCTTTTAAGTATCCTCGAATTAAATTTTGAGCTCATTCCCGTCGATTTACCAGCAGGGGAACATCAACGGCCAGAGTTTTTGGCACTTAATCCGTTTGGTCAAATACCCGTATTAGTAGATGGTGAAACCGTTATTTCTGACTCAAACGCAATCTTGGTTTATCTCGCTACCGTCTATGATAGAGAACAGCAATGGCTTCCGGATTCGCCTCTAGCACGTGCAAATATCGAACAGTTTCTTTCTCTAGCGGCTCATCGACTCGCAGGCTCAATAGCCAAACTACGCGCAGCGAACCTGTTCAATCACAGCATAGACCGTGAACCACTCACTCAAGAAGCACATAAGCTACTCAAACAACTTCAGAACTACCAAAACGGCCGCCAATGGTTGGTTGGGACAAAGCCTACTATTGCGGATTTAGCCCTCTATAGTTATATCAAGTTAGCACCAGAAGGCGGAATAAGTTTAGCTGACTACCCTGTTCTGGAAACTTGGCTCAAACGAGTAGAAGGACTATCTGGCTTTGTGCCTATGCAACTTTCGAATGTCGGGCTACGGAAGGAATCATGAAACCGGGATGACACATACTGCTGTCCAACCATTAGGGTAATCGGTGAATGGAACCTTATTGTCACTGGTTACATGGTTAACTCCAAAATGTTTTAGATCCTCAATTGAAAAAGTCCAACCATCTAGATGTCCTTTCTTATCAGCCTCGATACAAGATGGTTCTGCTTTCATTAAAGCAAAATCATTTAACTGACCGTAGATAGTAATATCTTCATTTACTCCTATATGCTCAAAAAAATTGCGTTCTAATGTGGTGATAGTGTGCCAATGTTTCCAATCATATGAATCTGCATCAGCATCAGGCTTGAAATTTTTTTGTAACGCTCCCCCATGCCATCCTACAACTGCTCCCTTGTTAATATGAACCGAGGCTGCCGCAGTAAAAAAATAATTAGCACAGGAGGAAAAACATTGATCCACAGTTAATGCGATATCGTGATCATAAATCCATCGCCCCAATTGCATTGCTGGAATAATATCTCCGCCTTGGCTCTTAACCGTCATATAACGAATATCACCTTTATATTTATCTATTTGTGAAAAAGTATAATTTACTGAGTCATAGGTGATCTCTCCTCGGAAAAACAACCGATCATTTTTTACATATATTTTTTCTGCTAATGTGGAAGTGTCCTGACTTGCACTTACGCTTGAACTAAACGAAAAATATAGGCTTAAAAATAAAAGTACTAAATAACGACATGAATACATTACACCCTCGCCATAATCAACAGGTTGAATATTAGTGGTAATGTTATTCCTTTTATTAGAAAAAACAACTTTTTAAGAAACGGAATAGATACCAACTTGATATTCTCTTTTATTCATACCAAAAACATTAGGTCAATTTAGTCCAAGAATACGTCATCAACATGTTATAAAGGATGACTCCAACGCGGTTTGAGGCAAAGGTGAGTCAATTCAGGTATAGCTAGATCATGCAAAACTGATCTCACCTAATATTCTTTATGAATTTTTCTTCTGAACATCAAATAGGTGAATTATTTAAACCCCATTTTTGCCTTACCATTCCCACACTTTTACCGATCAATACAATAACGACAGCCCCTATAAGCACGGGAGTTATCAAGAATCCCCAGCTTTGTCCTGATACCATGATTAACAATGGGTTAGCACCTGCTGGCGGGTGTGTGGTTTTAGTAATGAGCATCAAACTGACAGCTATTCCTGTGGCCAAAGCTAAACATATAGGCGTTACTCCGACAAACTGAACAAAGAACACTCCGACAAAAGCAGTTAATAAGTGCCCTAAAATCACATTTTTTGGCTGAGCCAACGGACTATCTGGAACACCAAACACGAGTACCGTGGTTGCTCCAAATGGTGCCATTAATAAAGCGATATCGTAAAAAGTATGATCAAAATACGACAATGCTCCAATGGCAGTGCTCGCTCCAATCCCGGCAATAATTGATAAAATAATACTATTCATACGTAACTGTTCTCCTTACAAGTAGACCGACCTGTCTACACATATAAAATAGACAGATCGGTCTACTTGTGTCAACATAGTTTTAAAGGAGAAGGCATATGAGTAAAAAACGTCAGATATTAATCGACACAGCGTTAGATCTTTTTTATCGGAACGGAATCAACTCCATTGGTATCAATGAAATTCTTAAATCAGCTGGAGTTGCGAAACGAACCTTGTATACGGATTTTGATAGTAAAGAAGCCTTGATATTGGCGGCTTTGCAACAACGTCATGAGCGTTTTATCGGATGGTTAGAAAGTAAGCTCTTGGGTTCTGATTCTGATACAGATCTAATTCAAAATTTATTCCATGCATTAGCTAGTTGGTTTGACAATCAAGAACCTGCACTCGGCGATTTTAGGGGTTGCTTTTTTATTAATACATCCGCCGAGTTTAGCGATACAACTAGTGAAATTTCTCGTTTTTGTAACCAACATAAACAGCAGGTACGTCGAGTCATTCAAAGACATCTTCACAGTAAAGACCTTTTATTATTGGAATCAATATGTGTACTAAAAGAGGGCGCTATCACAAAGGCTTATATGAGTGGAGATAGTCATACAGTGATAAAACAGTGCCTTGATATATTAAAAGTACTTCAAGAACGCTTGAGTGAACCAACTCAGGACTAATGAATAACTACAGAAAGCTCTATACAAATGCTCTATTCCATCGTGCCACAACTCACGAAAAACGCCGCTCCCCAAAGCGGCGTTTTAGAACAAGATTTTTGTATTCAATAAGTAACGTTACTCACATAGATTTGAGCTTACTCACCGAAATGCCGACCGAACCCATTTCTAAATCATAGTGTTCTCCCAGATTTTCAGGCAAGTTAAAGTCGACATGTGTCGCTAAAGTTTCTGTCTGGAGGTATTCCTGATGGTGTTCTATCCAGTTTTTTACAACATCTGAGGTACATATTGATACTGAAATCTTGTCAGCCACATCAAATCCAGATGACTTTCTGAGTTTCTGTATCCGACCTACAATCTCTCGAATCATCCCTTCAGCGATTAAATCTTCGTTCAGTCTAGGCTCAAACTCCATAGAAATATAACGGTCAGAAATGGCGTTGACTCCCTCCTTAGCTTTTCTATAGATTACAATCTCTTCTTCAGTGAATCTTTGTCCATCAATTTCTAAGTATCCATATTGCTGAAGTTGGTCAATATCAGTAGGTGCAAGGTTGGCAATCAAGTTCGCATAGTATTTCATGTTCTTTCCCAGTCGTTTTCCTAGCAACGGAAAATTTGCCTTTGCATACAGCTCTATAAACTTTCCTTCATCTGTACTAAAACTTAATGACTTGAAATTCAGCTCTGTCTTAATGTAATTAGACAAACGTTGAATATCCTGCAATACGACAGTATCTCTATGTAATATAGTTGCACGGCTTAGAGGTGTTTTTAGCTTAACTTTGATGTCATTTCTCATTTGTCTACCCATGATGATCAGATGCTGAAAGCTCTGAACACTTTTCTCAAGCTCGGGCAATTCGAGTTCCTCGATTGTTTGAGGGTAGCGACACAAATGAACTGATATTGGTCGGTTTGTATCCTTGTCATACTCTTTCAGTTGTTGATAAATGAATTCAGACAGAAAAGGGGTAAACGGTGCCATCAAAGTAGTAAAGGTGTTTAAACAATAGTAGAGGGTAGCGTAAGCGCTCTTCTTATCTCCATTCATTTCAGTCTGCCAGTATCGAGAGCGATTCAAGCGTATATACCAGTTGGTTAAGTTTTCTAAAAACTCAAACAAAGATGGTACGACTTCATACAGATGATAAATTTGCATTTCAGCGTTTACTTTCTCTTTCAGACTTTCCAAACGAGAAATAATCCACTGATCAAGTAAATTATCTCTGGTAGAAGAGATATTCGCTTTCCAACCGTCGATATCTGCATAGGTTTTGAAGAACTTAAAACCGTTATACCAAGGCAGCAACACCTGCCGGACCATCTCCTGAACGCCTTTATCAGAAAACCTTTGCTCTTCAGCTTTTACCAGCCCAGAATTGATAAGGCAAAGCCGCAAAGCATCGGCACCATACTGCTCCATTAAGATATCTGGAGCTGTATAGTTCTTTAGCCTCTTAGACATTTTTTTGCCGTCTTCAGCCATCACGATACCGTTAACAATCACGTTGGTAAACGCTGGCTTGCCAAACAAACACTCGCTCAGTACCTGTAAGGTATAAAACCACCCACGAGTCTGATCGACTCCTTCAGCGATAAACGACGCTGGGAAATTCGCTTCAAACTCTTGCTTATTTTCGAATGGATAATGGACCTGAGCATATGGCATAGAGCCGGATTCAAACCAACAATCAAAGACTTCTGGTATTCTACGATATACGCCCTCTTCACCAGATAAAGTAAAAGTTAAGTGGTCGATATGATCCCTATGCAAATCTTCTACCTGAGAACCAGTTAAACTCTTCAGTTCTTCGATAGAACCAATACAATATTGTTTTTCAGACACATCATTTATCCAGATAGGTAACGGTGTTCCCCAGTACCTATTCCTTGAAACCGCCCAGTCAATCGCATTTTCCAGCCATTTACCCATACGACCCTGCTGGATATGTTCTGGTACCCATTTGATTTGATTGTTGTTCTCAACCAGCCTGTCCCTGAGTTGAGTTACTTTTACATACCAAGACGGTATTGTTCGATAGATGATTGGTGTGTCAGAGCGCGGGCAGAAAGGGTAACTATGGACTATGGTGTCATGACGATATAGCAGCCCCTGCTCCTTTAGAGCCTGGATTATAGGTTTATCAGCATCTTTAACATAAACGCCAGAGAAATCACTAACGTCACTGGTAAAACGACCTCTACTATCCAGTGGGCAGACACTAGCGCCAATGTCATTTTCACGACATACTCGTTGATCTTCTTCACCAAAGGCTGGCGCTATATGCACGATACCTGTGCCACTTTCCTGAGAAACAAAGGTATCTGCTAGTACTTTAAATGCCCCCTTATCTTTCTGATGTGTAAAGTAAGAAAATATCGGAGTATAGGATTTACCCGTGAGATCTGAACCTTTAGCCGTTGAAAGTATCTCTATTGAATGCCCTTTAGAAAAGTTTTCTAATAATTCTTGAGCAACCCAAAACGTTTTGTTTACAGATTGATCATGAACCTTAGCATAATCAAAATCCGGATTTACACAGAGGGCAATGTTTGAGGGCAAAGTCCAAGGTGTCGTAGTCCACGCAGCCAGATAACAATCTTCATCTTCTAATTTAAATAATACCGATATTGCGGGGTCTTGGACGTCTTTGTAGTTCGAAGTGGCTTCGAAATTCGATAAAACGGTTTCAAGCTCTGTGGAATAAGCGACGACTTTTTCACCTTGATAAACAAGACCTTTATCCCATAGCTGTTTAAATACCCACCATACAGATTCCATGTACCAAGGCTCTAGGGTTCGGTAGTCATTGTCAAAATCTACCCAGCGCCCTAGTCGAGTAATCGTTTTCTGCCACTCTTGGGTATAGCGCTGAACAATACCACGACATTCATCGTTATATTTAGCTATGCCAAGCCCCTCTACAGCTTCCTTAGCTGACATCCCCAGTGATTTATCTATCTCGTGTTCGATAGGAAGACCATGACAATCCCAGCCAAATCGCCTTTCAACGTAATGACCTAGCATGGTTTGGTAACGAGGAATTATGTCTTTGATAGTAGAAGCGACCAAATGGCCGTGATGAGGTAACCCTGTAGCAAAAGGAGGTCCATCATAAAAAACGAATTTTGGTTTGTTTTTCGATTGTTCTAGGGATGTCTGGAACACATGGTGCTGCTTCCAAAAGAGCAGCATGTCGTGTTCTGTCTCTACAAAAGAAAAATTTGATGATGGAGATGACTGATTATGCTCTGAACTCATACTTACCTCTCAATTTATGATCCTAAGAGGTAAGTACAAAAAAACCCGCCTCTTAGGCGGGTTATAAAAATTAGTTTAGTTGCACTAACTATCCCACCATTTCTAAAGAAATGATGATAATAATTCGTTGGAAGTTAGGTTTCATATTCATAAGCAAATACTTTCATTAACCACCATTTCTGTCAATCGTTTATTTTCAGTTCCACCAAAACCGCTGATATTGTTTAGAAACTCGTAGAAAGAAAAATCAAAGCACCTGTCCCCATATCTATTGCTGTAGAAATATCATGCCATCGGGTTAACGAAACTGCACGTCTGGCGGCAGAGGATTACTTAGTGCTTTGATTATAGTAACTTTCTAACTTATCTAAAAACTGATGTAATTTTTGGTTCATCTCATCATAGTCATGGCTAAGTAATACGTCTGGTTCTTGGACAAATCGATATTTTGCCGCTTCACTGAGATCATCGTTTTCAATCAACATTGCTACGACATCTTTAGTCAGCTCCATATGGCACTGAAAACCAAAGACCAAATCACTATAAGCCACTATTTGTCTCGGACAACCTTCACTATACGCAAGTACTTGTGCATTAGTTGTTAACCCTGGCATATCGTTATGCCAATGACCCACTTCCAAAACGTTGCCAAAATGGTCAAATAGCGGATGTGCTAAACCTTCATCCGTTAACGTAATCGAAAACTTACCAATTTCACGCTCTGGGCTATGTTCGTATTGTCCCCCTAAAGCTTCACCAATCAGTTGCGCCCCCAAACAGATACCAATCACAACTTTTCCAGCGTCAATGGCTTTTGAAATTACTTCCTGTTCTCTTTTAGCATCGAAGTGAGCACATTGTTCAGTTGTTGTTACTGGGTCTTGAGGTCCTCCCATTACAATCAGAAAATCAATATCTTCAATATGTTGAAGGAGAGGCTCTCCTTGAAATACTCGCGAGTAGGAAATGGTATGGCTATGTTTCGTTGCCCAAGATTCAAAGGCTCCGGGTGCTTCAAAATATTCATGGACAATAAAGTGTATATGCATTTCTTTACCTTTTATTAACGATAGGCCTTTAATGGTATATAAAATCCAAATGGCGTGTTTTATACTAACTGACGTTTTATGTAGATAAGTCGCCAATAATGCAAGCTAATGACCTCATTAGGAGTTTTCCTAGTAAACAACTCATCACGAAAACGACCAAAATGGTTTCCGGTTATATTGATGACTTCCATTCACATCCATGGCACCAAATAGTGTTTCCGTTACAAGGGCTATTACAATCAACCATTGATGATAAAAGTGGGATTGTCCCTCATAATGGCATGCTCTATATACCAGCAAATACAGTTCATAAATCCATTGCTATTACAGACACACAATTCTTGGCGATTTACTTAAATCCAGACAAATATGTTCAGTATGGAGACAAGCCTAAATCCTGCCAGGTGAGTTCATTCATAAAAGAGTTAATACTACTTCTGTTTGAGAGTGATACGCTCCTACAATCAGAATCGAATATCACTCACTTATTGATGGTATTACGAGATCAAATTGATGTAGCAAAGAGTTATGAAATACCATTGCTAATTCCTACCGATAAACGCCTTTTATCTATTTTCTTACAGCTTAAACAACAACCTGACTTACCATTTACATTAAAGGAATGGTCAGCAAAAGTGGGAGCATCTGAGCGCACATTGTCACGACTATGCTCGAAAGAGTTTTCTCAATCATTCGCGCTATGGCGACAAAATATAAGGCTAGTTTTATCTTTACAATTACTAGGCTCAAAAATGAGCATACAAGAAATCGCGATAGAATTGGGATACTCTTCTGACTCTGCCTATGTACAGGCTTTTAAGAAGTTGTTCAATCAGACACCAAGAAATTACCGTTCTACTAACTTGTAGAAAATTGGATACTTACCGGATTAAATGGTTCTAAACAAAGCTACCATCTATTCAAATTTGGATAACTTATTGTAAGGGAAATACAGATTAACAAGGCATATGATGAGTTTCTACTCTAAACCATAAAGGAGTAGTTGTTAGTCATAGATTCAAAGCATGGATTACGTCAACTAAGTTTTGAACTACGGGAGCATTTATTGGAAGAGTGACATCTGTATGAAATCCAGCCAGCCATACTGCGGTCATCCCCGCACGAGTAGCACCCATGATATCATTTAAAGGATGGTCGCCTATATAAACGCATTCATTCGGTTCGAAACCAGCTTGTCTCACGGTATGCGTGAAAATAAACGGATCTGGTTTACTAACCCCTGAACTTCCAACAACTTTCATATTTTGACTGTACGCTAGCAAGATTACAGTACTGTGGAATAGAGACTACGCTCACCCATAACTTAAAATAACCAAAAGCCATTCATGGCAGATAACAGTATTAAGTTTGCGTAACACGTTTCAGGGCAAAACCGTGTATGCTATGATCGGTTCTGACACGATATCTGGCTACAGAAATGAATTCAAATTAACCTGTGACTCTCTGCGCTCCGACTCCTTGATCATGAAGCTCATCTTCAGGATTAAATAGATGGCATTTCTTCATACTCAAACATCCACAACCAATACAGCCAGATAGATTGTCTTTCAGAGACTTGATCTTCGCGATCTTACGATCTAGGTCTTTCTGCCATTTCTTTGCAACTCTATCCCAATCTTTCTTTGTGGCGGTTTTATTCATTGGTAAACCGCTTAGTTCCTGAATTATATCATCAAGAGTAAACCCTACCGATTGTGCGACTTGAATGAGAGCAATACGTCTCAGCATCGAGGGCAAATATCGACGTTGGTTACCATTTGTTCTAATGGATGCGATCAACCCTTTAGTCTCGTAGAAACGAAGTGCTGACGTAGCGACACCACTGCGCTCTGATAGCTGACCGATCGTTAGATAGTCATTCCTAGTCATACTCATTCCTTTTTTTAAATTTTTCTCTTTACTTAAAGTTAACTTTAACTTTTATACTTTCGCCGGCTACGAAATTCAACACATAAAAGGCTAACGCTATGACTAGATCAACTTCAGTATTTCACAACCTTGACCTAATCCCCTTTGTTTTTTGTCACACAGTTAAAGCGCCGGCTAATACATTGCCCGCGAATAAGCTATTACCAGTGCCAACACTCGCTCTTGATAGTATGCAAAATGAAGTGGGTGCCATTGCATTTAAACCCGTTTAATCCTGAACATACCTAATAACATACTTATTTATACTGCTCAGTTTATGGGTTGTATTAAGGTTTTAATGATGATTAAAAATTACTTAACTCTACTCTCAGTTGGCCTGATTTGGGGCTCACAATTTATCTTCCAATCAATAGCGTTAGAGGTATTATCTCCGGTATGGATTGGTGCACTACGAGCCATACTTGGTGCATTTACCGTGGTAGTAATTTGCCGCATCATGGAGCTAAGAAGTACCAGTAACCAGTGGAAACTATTTGCCTTGATTGGTTTTCTTGAAGCCACATTCCCTTTTGTCCTCGTCCCTTGGGCACAAAAAGAGTTAAGCAGCTCTGTCACTGCCATCTTAATGGGCACATTACCATTTTATGCACTTTTACTCGCCCCACTATTTATTCAAAGCTCCAAAATAACTAAAGGAAATCTATTCAGTGTTTCCATCGGTTTTACAGGCTTGCTGGTGCTTTTTTATCCAGATTTTGTATCAGGAGGACAACAGTTTGATATGCTTAGTGCGCTCGCTGTGATTCTTGCTGCAGTCTGCTTCGCAATAGCCCTATTATTGCTTAACCGAGTGCAAAAAGAACACCCGATGATTGTGGCAAGAAATGTGTTAATCATGGCGAGTATTCAATTATTTATAATTGCAATTACTACGACACCTTTTCCATTGGATAAGATGTCATCACATATTGCCGCCTCAATCATCTATCTTGGTGTTATGTGTGCAGGTGTTGTCTACTATCTGTATATGGTTAGCATCAAAAATGCTGGAGCGGTTTTTACTTCAATGACAAACTACCTTGTTCCAGCTGTGGGTGTCGTTATTGCTGCATTAATGACAAATGAGAGCATTCAAACCACAACTTGGATTGCCTTAATCATTATCCTCTCCGCTTTATTTTTTAATCAAATTGTGACGAAAAGTGAACGCTAAGTTTCAGTGGACTTATTGCCACGGTTCTGGTTTGACACCGTCAATAGTCATATCCACTTTATGTACTGTTTTTTTACAAGCTTTTAGTTTTCAAACATAATAAGAAGCGGTTGAGCATTGTCGCGCAGCGCTAACGGGTAGCCTCAATGAGGACGACCATTTCTATCCCCTATTTGGACTAGCTAATACGCTTCGAAGCTTCGGTAACTATCATGAAGCCGCAGCTTAGTTTGAAAAAAAAACGTACTCTTTACCCTAATGCAATTGAGGTTACGCCATTTTATGTCATGTGCTCGTATAACCTTGGTGGGCATAAAAGAGCTATTGAGATGCTGTTGAACCTTCTGGTTGACACCACAAACTCAGAGGAAATCTTAACCTATAAACATGCTGTCAAACTTTACGCGCAAGACTTAGATCGAACTTGGTAATTTGGAGGAAAAAATTAGTGACTATAGATATGACACACACGATTAAACATGACATAAACGTCTACCTTGTTAATTCATTTACCAAGAAAGGTTCAGGAGGAAATCCTGCTGGGGTTGTTTTAGGGCCACCCACTCTTAGCGTCGCGCAAAAAAAGCACATCGCACAACAGGTTGGGTTTTCCGAAACAGCCTTTGTGTATGCCAATAAAGAAACAGATTTCAAGGTAGAGTTTTTTACGCCTGAAGGAGAAGTTGATTTTTGTGGTCATGCGACTTTAGCTGTGTTTTTTGTATTGGCCTCGCAAAGGATCATCGATTTTGGTTGTTATACGCAACAAACAAAAGCAGGCATTCTTCGTGTTGCTGTCGATGAGAAACATATTACAATGGATCAAGTTTCACCTCTATTTCGTTGCGCCCCTGACATTGAAAGAGTCGCTCATGCTCTTGGTGTGAAGAGTAACACTATTTCAAGCACGGGATTGCCCATTGAAATCATCTCGACAGGTTTACCAGATATCATTGTCCCTGTGCAGACTGGTCATTTAGATAGACTCAAGCCTGATTTTGCAGCGATATCCGAACTAAGCCAAGAATTTAACACTATCGGTTTCCACGTATTCGAACTAAACAATGACGCTACAACAATTGCTCATTGTAGAAATTTCGCACCTTTGTATGGTATCGAAGAAGAATCTGCCTCAGGCAGTGCAAGTGGCGCTTTAGGTTGTTACCTTGTCAAGAATGGTATCACAGACAGAGTCTCGTTCTTTCTAGAGCAAGGACGCGCAATGGGTGCCTTGTCGTTAATTCAAGTTGAAATTGACTCTGACTCTGAACAAAACATCATTCATAGGGTTAGAGTGGGCGGGCAAGCCTCTATAACAGGAACTAAGAAGGTGAGGATAAGTTTGTTTAAAACTGAAGACATACTGCTGAGCGCAGTTTGGGATAGCTACACTTCAACTCTTCCTTTATTACCCAAAGCCTAAACCAAACTGGTTAGCAGACCTCTGTGGTGAGTTTGATGATTGAAAACTGTTGGCAAAACTCACCAACAGTTGATTCAATCACCTACCCTTCTGTTGTCGTGTACCTGACTATTTGGTTGCAACTTTCAGCGGTAGACTGATTAGTGATTTCAAAGTAGGTGGAGTCTCCAAGTTCTCGTAATTCAGACAGTTCGTCTAGGTTCGAAGAGAAAGTGTCAGAAACTGACTTAGACATCGATAATTTCTCTAAAACTGTAGCTTCAACTGATACTAGCGCATTTGCTACGAGGCGCTGTAGCATAATCAAGTCACCGAACAAGATGTGATTCCAGTGAATTATGAATGTTGGAAAAAACGATCTGGGCAAGCTCTTCAGATGAGGTCCTCTTTGTCCAAAACACGACGATTTAAGTCAACTTCTATTCGGATATCTTTCACAAAGTCCTCTAGCATAAATTTTCATTTTCAAAAAAGGATGAATTATCAATGTTAGATACGCCATCAGAAAAATACCACCCAGCGCCTGTCATCAGCTTTCCACAAAGAACCTGGCCATCCAAAACATTAGACGACGCCCCTCGCTGGTGCTCTACCGATTTGCGAGATGGTAACCAGTCTTTATCTAACCCAATGAATATTGATAAAAAATTAAAACTTTTTAACCACTTAGTTGAGTGTGGATTCAAGGAGATTGAGGTTGCATTTCCATCAGCATCACAAACGGATTTTGACTTTGTTCGATGTCTGATCGAGGAGGGGTTAATTCCAGATGATGTTACTATTCAGGTGATTACGCAATCTAGATCGGATTTAATTGAGCGAACGATTGATTGTCTAACAGGTGCTTCGAAGGCCATAATCCATTTATACAATGCTACGGCCCCATCTTTTAGAGATATTGTTTTTTCTCAGGATAAACAAGCAACTTTGGAACTCGCTGTAAATGGGGCAAAAAAAATCAAAATGTTGTGTGAACAACGTCCTGAAACGGTATGGACGCTTGAGTATTCACCAGAAACATTCAATTTTACAGAACCAAAGTTTGCTCTTGAAATTTGTGAAGCTGTAGCGTCCATGTGGCAGCCAAGCGAAGCAAGGCAGCTTATTATTAACCTGCCAACTACGGTTGAGCGTAACACCCCCAATGTTTTCGCAGATCAGATAGAACATTTCAGAGATAACTTTAGTTCAGTAGAGAATGTCACCATTAGTATTCATCCTCATAACGATCGAGGTACAGGTGTTGCTAGTGCCGAACTCGCCATGCTAGCGGGTGCGACTCGGGTCGAAGGTTGTTTGTTCGGAAACGGTGAACGTACAGGTAACGTTGACTTGGTCACGCTCGCACTAAACCTTTATTCTCAAGGTATTGATCCTAAATTGCGTTTCTCTGATATTAGGCAAACAGTTGAACTCGTAGAGCAGTGCAATGAACTTCCTGTACATCCACGTCACCCATATGCAGGAAGGCTAGTTTTTACTGCATTCTCGGGCTCTCATCAAGATGCCATTAAAAAAGGATTCTCTTCATATAGTTCTAAGTTAGATAACCTCTGGAATATCCCTTACTTGCCGATAGACCCTATGGATGTGGGATGTAACTATGAAGAAGTTATTCGTGTAAACAGTCAATCAGGTAAGAGTGGGGCTGCGTGGCTACTACAAGAAAATCATGGATTGTTGTTGCCTAAAGTCCTCCAGGCAGATTTAAGTAAGAAAGTAAAAGTTCATACAGATAGATCGGGATGCGAAATTTCTCTTTCGGCATTATGGCAATTATTCAGAGAATCTTACGGTCTGGTGAATAAGCCCTTTATAAGCTTGAAGAGCTACAGCAGTCAACCGATAGAACAAGGCCAAAAAATTGAAGTTAAGATTTGCCACAACAACACAGACATAGTGTGTGCAGGCACCGGTAACGGAATGATGTCTGCCTTGCTAAAAGGGCTAATTGAACATTTTAATCTGCAGGTAAACATTGTCGATTACCACGAACATACTCTCGGCTCACGTACGCAGAGCAAAGCTGCGAGTTATGTGCAACTGCAGCATGCTATGTCTAACGTAAGTTTTTTTGGCGTCGCCATTGAAGAAGATGCAACAAAGGCTTCTCTACAAGCATTACTCAATGCCTATTCTAATCTGCTACAGACTAACTTAACTCATTAATCGCGCTTTGGTGGCACAACCATCGGGCAATATTCCCTCGGAGACAGTCCTGTTCGACTTTTAAACATTGCGCTAAAGGCACTAGGGCTGTCATATCCAATCGCTAATGCAGTATCTAACACACTGCAGCCGCTAGCTAAAAGTTCAGAGGCATATAGTAATCGCTTCTGACGTAACCATTCTGTAAACGTTAAACCTAACTCTTGCTGAAACCGACGAGAAACAGTTCTCTCGCTTTGCCCCAAATACTTTGCCGCATCCGAAGCTGTCCATGGATGTGAAATACGCTCAGATACGTTTTTACAAAGCTTAGCCAATGCTTCGGTTCTTGGATTGGGCAAACAAAAATAAATGGGGGTTAACAAACGTAACTCATCAAGAATCAGTTCAAATATTCGTTCTTCTCGTGTTCCCGCGACCCGAACATCAGGAAGAGATACAGCTTCAACAATTAAACTGGTCAGCAAAGACGAAACTTTCGATAACACACAGATATTGGGAAGATCTGCCCTAGCCACGGAATCAATAAAAAGCGTACGAACTCGAACATCACCCGTAATTCTAAGACTATGTGAGATACCTGCAGGTATCCACAGCCCTTGATTCGTTGTCACAACCCACGACTCTGATTGCGTATCTACTCGAATAACACCATTTAAAGCATGTAAAAACTGAGCGCACTGATGAGTGTGAGGTGGTTCTACATCCCCATGAGAATAATTGTGTGCATATGCAAGTATTGGAGGGGCCAACGTTTCGTCACAATATTTCATAACTACTCAAGTAAATCCTTACAAGCTATGCCGAATGAAAAAATAATGTAACTAACTTAACCAAGATTCTCCAGAAGAAAGATAAGCTCTATTTTCCTACTGAATAGCCATATTGCCAGTAGGCACAGACTTACTGAAACATATGCAACCTAATTAATGTTCAAATCATTCAAAAAAATAGAGCAAATCTATACGCTTAGATATATTATGGGTGGCGAATCTGAATAAAACGAAGCAAAAATGTGTTAACCATTACAGGCTAAAGCTATGCTCACTAGCCCATTGACTACCACACAATTTCGTTGTTTGCCTAATCTCTTCGGAAATACGACGAAGACAGCGCCTAGCGCTAACACTGACTCCCGATAACTGATGAAAACCGTGAATAACACCTAAATAACGTTCACAATACGCTTCTACTCCAGCGTTGAGTAATTGCTTATAGCATTGCTCACCTTCATCTCTTAAAGGATCAAATTCCGCTGTAATAATATAGGTTGGTGGCAGTCCTTTAAAATCTGCACAATCAAGTGGGTTAAGCTCTGAGTTTTGATTTATCGAGTCTTTTTCCATATCAGCCGTGTACATTGAAAACCCCGAAAGCAACATGTTCGCTGTGATAACGTAATCTGTGCCGTTTTCGGTATAACTGTTAGATTTTCCGAAAGGTTCCAGCATTGGGTAAATCAAAATTTGCTTTTGAGGAAGCCAACTCAGGTTTTGTTTTAAACGCAAAGATGTCGTTAAGGCTAACTGACCACCCGCACTATCCCCAACAAAAAAAATCTTATTTGTGTCGCCACCATAGGTGCTACCGAATTCCTTTATTGCAAGCACGGCATCGTACACATCATCATGCGCTGCTGGATAACAATTTTCGGGTGCTAAACGATATTGTATACAGATAACTATACTGTTCGATAAGCTGGCTATCTGTCTCAATTGCTGCTCGTGAGTTTTAAATCCTCCGCTAATGAAACAGCCACCATGAAAATAGATGGTAATAGGTAAACCTGATATGTTACTTGGTTTGTATACTTTTAGAGTCGTTCCGTTAAGCTCATCAATGAATTCTTCAAACATCTCAGGGCTATTACCAGATAAAACAGCTACCACTGAAAGTACCCTGTGAACAAAGTTAAACCAAAGAAAATAAGAACTATGCCAGCCACTCTTTCTACAATGTGTATAGCTGCTTTAAGATGTTTTTGAATTCGAGGGCGACCGATAGCAGTTGCAATGAACAAGTCCCAAAGTAAGACAGCAAGAAACATCCATACCCCGCAAGAGATCTGCTGAATTAGCGTCACTTCACTTCCAAGAATCACGGTCATCAGACTCATATAGAACAGTGCGTTCTTAGGGTTAAGTAATGCGGAATTTAATCCTAGAAACAGTTGGTTCATTGCTGAAGGGATTTCTACATGCTCTGTTTCTAGTAAAGAATCCGTTTTTTTGCTTCTTAACAATTTCTGACCGATCCACACAAGATAAACCGCCCCAAGTATTTCAACCATTGCAAATGCAATTTGATTTTCCCGAATATTGGCCCAGCCTAATATTACCAGCGCGATATAAATCGCATTTCCTAGAGCGATACCAAGACAAATAAACCGACTTCCGAGTAATCGATGTCGGATTGAATGAGCAATAATTAAGAAAAAATCCTGCCCAGGGCTCAACAGAGCGACGAAGTGAGCCAATGCCAATGCAGGGAAAGCAGCAGGGAAAAGGATTGAAAGTGACATAAACAATTACCTATAGCCAAAACATTTCCAAACTATAGGTTTTAAGACTTAGGATTTATTGTCGAAAATTGACGTTACTTGTTGGTATTGTCGTGGCGTTGACGCGGTATAGTTAACAAACGTACGATGGAGTTGACTTTGATCAGAGAAACCGACTTCTGATGCCACATCAACGATACTCATTCCGTTCTTTAATAGAATCTTCGCCTTTTCAACTCGACTATTGTTTAAAAACGATTTAGGAGTGATACCAAGGTGTTTTTTAAATGAACGGATCAATGTCTCTTTTGGCCTTCCAAATTCTTTTGAAAGTACCTCAAGAGATGGCGCAATAGCGATATCTTGTAATAAACGATGCCTTAATTGATTCACCAATTCACTTTCGACTTCATGCTCACTTCTAGGGAAACAGTATCGGCTGATTAAATCGAATAATTGACTTTCTATTTCTATAGCGACATCAGGAGAGCCGTGGTTAAGAAGTGATACAATCAAATCTGATAAGTTGGCGTGACTTCGCTTTGCTGAGAGTATGTTCAAGTCGCAACTGTATTTGGTGACTTCATACCCGTATAACTTTGTTAGAACATTACAACACCAAGTATTGTCGATGTATAGCATGTGGTAACTACGCGGCTCCCCCCCTACCGGATTGCAGGCATGTACGATGCTAGGTGCTATGAGAATTATGTCCCCTTTGTTAAGGTTAACCTTCCCATCAGGCATCGATAATTGGGTTGTTCCCGATTCAATGATACCAATTGACAGTTCAGAATGGCTGTGAGCTTTATAACTCTGTGAACTATTGTAGGTCGTACGGATCGTCAGATAGGGGATCGCTTTACCACTCCAAAAATGCTGATTAATATCACGAACAGTATTTGTCACAGTTCTCTCTCCAATCTAACTTTATAGTTATCGTATTGTATGGCGTAGTTTGACGCAATAATCTAAGCGTAAATCGATATATGACAACAAGGGTTTCATTCAAAAAGTTTCGCCGAAGAGTCGATTGAGAGGAGCTATGCATCTTTGTCCAGCGTTAACAGTTGAAGACATAAACGATATGGTTAAGCCGCCAAAGCGGAAGTGATTTATTTAAGTAAGGTGATCAAATGAGCATAAGGAATGTCGCAATTTGTATGATCGAACATAACCGACATATTTTTGTCCTCGAGGGTTACGATTCGGTTAAAGATGAAACTTTTTATCGACCTCTTGGTGGTGGTATCGAGTTCGGTGAGCTTGCCAAAGACGCAGCTATTCGTGAGTTTCGTGAAGAACTAGGCACAATTATTTCGGTAAGCGATCAGTTCCACGTCGTCGAGAACTTATTTGAATTCAATGGCAATCCAAGACATGAAGTCATGTTTATTTTTGAAGCAAAATTTCAGGACTGTTCTTTCTATTCGGGAACTGAGTTTACAGGTAACGAAAACGGTTATGAATTTAAAGCGTTATGGATGAGTATTGATGAGTTCACTAGTGGTAGAAAAATCTTATATCCAGATGGACTGATATCATTACTCAACAGGAGACACGGTAAATAGGTTCCAACTTTTTAGATCTGCGAGGCTCCAGTTGCTAACGGAACAAAGATTGTTCAAATAATGAAAGAGCACAAATCTATACATTGCTAGATCCTTCTAGAAGCGATCTAACCGTGAATAAGGATATATGCTCTTTTGACTCAAACTTACTTCAAACAATACACGTTGAAGATTATTGACCTAATTGGTGTGCTGTTAGCAGTGCGGCATAGACCGATTTTGCTGTCACTTCGAACGGCATGTTGTGGATGGTTTCACCTTCTGCGCATGACGCTTCTGCTACTTCCATTAGCTTGTCTAAATTGAGCTCTTTAACACCCATATCATGCAAGTTGGTCGGTAGACCTACTGCACGACAGAAGTTGAGGACTTCATCAATCTCTTCTTTTGGGGCATTTTCAAGCACAAGTTGAGTTAACGTACCAAAGGCCACTTTTTCACCATGCAGAAGGTGGTGACACTCTTCCAGTTTGGTCAGGCCGTTGTGTATTGCGTGTGCGGCAGCCAAACCAGAGCTTTCAAAACCGATACCTGACAGGTAGGTGTTGGCTTCAATGATGTTTTCCAGTGCTTTGGTCGCCACTTTATTTTCAGCCGCTGCTTTGGCTTTCACACCATCCGCAATTAATGTTTCATAGCATAGCTTCGCTAATGCCTGAGCTGAGCGTGTTGGCGCGCCACCGGCCATGGTTGGTTTACCAGAAATACCGTTTGCACGCGCTTCAAAATAGGTCGACAGCGCATCACCCATACCCGCAACAATCGTACGAACAGGAGCCGCGGCAATAATACCGGTATCCATAATGACCATGTTCGGGTTTGATGGGAACATCAGGTACTCGCTGAACTCACCTTCCGGGGTATAGATAACAGCCAGTGCGCTGGTCGGTGCATCAGTAGAGGCGATGGTTGGAACAATCACAACCGGTAACTCTGTGTAATAAGCAATGGATTTTGCTGTATCCAGTGTTTTACCACCACCGATGCCAACCACAACATCATTGTGACCGGCTTTACAAACTTCAATAATGCGCTCAATCTCAGGACGAGAGCACTCGCCGTTGAACTTATCAAAATTGATCGTCAAACCTTCGCCAGCGATACTGGTTTCAACACGGTCACGAACCAACCCCATGACAAAATCGTCGGCTATCGCTAATGGTTTTTTGCCAAATACAGACACATATTTGCCGATATTATCGATAGCGCCTTCGCCCTGGATGTATTTGCTTGGAGAAATAATAATGTTATCCATGTTTCTTTCCTTTTTACTGTTGACGTTGGTTATTGTTGTTGAAGTTGTTTGAATACGGTCTCGATTGCGAAAGCGCCGGGATCTTTGGTTCCTGATAAGCTTTCGCTATTGAGGTAAGAAGAGCGTCCTGCGTTAGCATTCAGCATCGTCGCGGTTGATTCGGAGCCTGCGATAGCTGCCTGAATAGCGGCAGAGAAGTCGTGCTCAACCCATGCTTCTAAAGCTGGGTGTAAGGCATCAATCATGGTGCGGTCGCCCGGTTTCGCTCCGCCGTAGGCCATCATCTGTTGTAAGCCAGCCTGAAGTGCCTTAGCCAGTGAACCATTGGTTTCGTAGTCACGTCCCGCTGCGGTAAACAAGATAGAAAGCAGTACGCCGGAAGACCCGCCCATAACAGAAGTCAGGCAATCCGCTATTGTGGTTAACAATTTAGCCTTATCTTGCAGCGGTAGGGTATTGTCATCGAGTTGAGCAAGCACTTTACGTGCACCTGCTGCAAAGGTTGAACCTGTATCACCATCGCCAACGATAGAATCTAGGCGGTTAAGCTCGCTCTCAATATCGATAATGGCATGGCACACTTTGTTCAGCACATTCGCTGTTTCTTCGTCGTATGAAGGCGTGTGAGCCAGTTTAACAATTTGGTTTTCGCATTGTGTTACTGGTATTTCACGGCGCTCGATAGTACCAGGCCAGCCTTCAACATCAACAGGTGCAAGCAGTGCTTGGGTAATGTCATCATCAAGCTGAATGGCAGAGATGGAAAAACCTTTCATATCAATGGCTGTCATCATTGGTGCCGGGCCAACAACCAGTTTGCTACGCTGACCCAAGTCTGATTCCAGCACTTCTTTAGCGACAACATTCATTTCTATTGGTGAAAGACCGCCAAGGTTATTGAGCAACAGTGCTGTGCTGGTGGCTGGTTGAGCATCGAGCAGTTTGTGTACCATCATGCCGACCATCGCTTTTGCGTCAGGCAGGTCAATGGTTTCGATACCGGATTCGCCATGAATGCCTAGACCCAGTTCCGCTTTACCCTGAGCGATTCGCTCTTCAGTTTTGCCCGGTAGTGAGCAGCTTGTCAGAGCAACACCAATGGAAGCGGTATTGTTGCTGGCTTTAACAGCAGCGTGTTTGACTTCTTCTAGCGAGCCACCACATTCAGCAACGTAACCCGCCACTTTTTGTACCAGTAAGGTGCCGGCTATGCCGCGAGGTTGAGGATTATCGTTGATAGAAATATCGTCGCCGACCACAATAAGGTCAACGTTATGGCCCATTTCTTTGGCTTTCTCAACGGCAAGACCAAAGTTGAGGCGATCACCGGTGTAGTTTTTGATGATGACTAAACAGCCCGCTTCGCCAGTGACGTGAAGAATGGCGTTCAGTACCGCATCAACACTGGGTGCGGCGAATAAGTCACCGCAAACTGCGGCGGTTAACATGCCTTTACCGACAAACCCGGCATGCGCAGGCTCATGGCCTGAGCCACCACCACAGATCACGGCGACTTTCTCTTTATTCCAGTCACTTCTTGCGACAACTTTAATGTCATTATTAAAATCCAAGAGTGTTAAATTATCTTTTCTGCTGGTGTACAAAGTGCCTTTGATTGAGTCTAAGACAAACGACTCTTTGGTATTTAAGATCAGGTCTGACATTGGTTCTCCAGTTTATTCCAGATATAAGTATCCAAAGGCTTTTTAATGGAATAAAAAGCCCTGTGTTTGAAGTTTGGTTAAGCTCGTCAGTAAGCTAGGCTACTGACCAAAAAGATTAAGCGTCTAAGAGTGCGACAACTTCTCGGGTTAAACGGCCGATTTCGTCCCAGTTACCCTCGACAACTAGCTTTTTATCAACCATCCAGGTTCCACCACAGGCCACCACGCGAGGTATAGCAAGATAATCGCGAATATTTTGCGGTGTGACACCACCGGTTGGCATTAATTGAATGTCAGTGTATGGCGCAAGCAGTGATTTAACCATATTGATGCCGCCTGACGCTTCTGCCGGGAAGAATTTGAGTGTCGTAAGGCCCATTTCTAACGCGGCTTCTACTGCACTTGGGTTATTCACTCCTGGTACGATATCAATACTCAGTTCCTGGCATGCTTTAACCGTATTCGGATTGAAGCCCGGTGATACAATGAAAGATGCTCCAGCCTCTTTTGCGGCAATAACCTGATCTCTGTTCAATACGGTACCCGCACCAATCAGCATGTCTGGCTGATGCTGTTTAAGCAGGCGAATGGCTTCTACTGCCGCATCAGAACGAAAAGTAATTTCTGCTGCCGGGAGACCATTTTCAGCCAGCACTTTACCCAGAGGAATGATGTCTTCTGCGTTATCAATTGCGATAACTGGGATCACTTTAAGCGCTTTTAACTGCTCAGAAATTGTTGACATGTCTATTCCTTAACTATTTTTATAAATCGATTGAGTGAATTCTTTGGGGATAATGGCCCCTTTATGCTGGATAACAGTTCCAGCAAGAGTATTTCCGCGCTGACAAGCTTGTATCATTGTCTTGCCTGTCAGGTAGGCTGACAGGAAGCCTCCGTTAAATGAATCACCTGCCGAGGTGGTATCCACGACATTTGTGACAGGCGTAGTAGAGACAGCTTCCAAATATGAATTTATATTAGAGCTAACTAGGCAGCCATCAGCGCCTAGTTTGACGATAATATTACTCACTCCAAGATGACTCAGACGTTCAATGGTCGCTTCCGGTGAAGTGTCTCCCCATAACAACTGCTCATCGTCAAAAGTCACCAGTGCCAGATCCGTCAGCTGATACATCGCCTCATAGTTGGTTTTCACCATCTGGTTATCGTCATTCATAGGCCATAGAGCCGGTCGATAGTTGCTGTCGAACGCGATTTCAACGCCATTTCGTTTCAGCTCTTCCAGCATTGCCAGCAGGACTAGTCGGTCACTACCGGGAAGAATGGCCAGACTTATTCCGCTAATAAGAACCATATCAACTTGCTTTAACGACTGCTTAAGCTTTCCAAATTCTGGATGTTGCATCAGGTAGCGAGCTGCCGATTGGTTGCGCCAGTACAGAAATGTTCGTTCTCCATGCTCATCCAACTGAATGAGATACAGGCCGGGTGAACGCTCTTCATCGCGTAAAACAAACTGTGTGTCAATACCTTCCTCTTGCCAGCGGCTTAGCATGCCGTTACTGATCGAATCTTCTCCCAGAGCCGTCACATAGGACACCTGAATGGAACCATCTTCTGGATGAGCTTGATTTGCTCGTGCTAGGTAAACGGCTGCGTTCAGTGTGTCGCCACCGAATGTTTGGTGCATAGAGCCAAACGGTTTCCCGTTCAGCTCAATCATGCATTCACCAAGAATGGCGATTTGCTTCATATTATAACTCTCCGCCTTCAAAATAACGCTTGGCGTTACCAAAGCAGATGTTTTCAACCATTGGACCTAGCAGAGACATATCGTTAGGCACTTCGCCCTCTTCGGCCCATGTGCCAATCATGTTGCACAGGATACGACGGAAGTACTCATGTCGTGTATAAGACAGGAAGCTGCGTGAATCGGTCAGCATGCCAACAAACTGGCTGAGTAAGCCCAGTTGAGACAGTTGGGTCATCTGACGGATCATGCCGTCTTTCTGGTCGTTAAACCACCAACCTGAGCCAAACTGAACCTTACCGGCAATACCGCCAGATTGGAAGTTACCCATCATGGTCGCCAGTACTTCGTTATCCGTTGGGTTTAAACAGTACAAAATGGTTTTCGGCAGATTATCGGTTTTATCCATTTCATCCAGCAGTCTTGCCAGCGGAAATGCGATATTTCGATCGCCGATAGAGTCAAATCCGGTATCAGGCCCCAGTAGTTCAAACATACGACTGGAGTTGTTACGCTGAGCCCCCAGATGCAATTGCATCACCCATCCACGTTGAGCGTATTGTGCTCCAAGCCAGACCTGAACAGCAGTAAAAAACTGACCAATTTGTTGTTCCGTCAGCGTTTTACCCGACAAACGGGCAGCTAAAATTTGATCGAGGGTTGCGGTATCTGGGATTGCTTCAAAGCGCAGATCTTCAATGCCGTGGTCCGCGGCAACACAGCCGTGCGCCGCAAAGTAGTCCAGACGCTTTTCCAGTGCGGTGAGCAGTTGGTCGAATGTGCGGATCTCAATATCCGCGACTTCAGACAGTTTCGCCAGATAGTCATTGAACCCAGGCAATTCAATCTTGAATGCTTTGTCCGGGCGCCAGCTCGGCTTGACATCAATATCAAATGAATCATCTTTCTCAAGGGCCGCGTGATGCTCCAGACTGTCGATAGGGTCATCGGTTGTGCCGACCATCTTGACGTTCATCTGGCGCATGATGCCGCGTGCAGAAAATTCGGCTGTTGCCAGTTTTTCATTACACTCGTGCCATATGGATTCAGCCGTGTCCGGCCCGAATAGCTTACCAGTAATACCGAATGGGCGACGCAATTCCAGGTGAGTCCAGTGATAGAGTGGGTTACCTAATGTCATTGGTACGGTTTTAGCCCACGCCAGATATTTTTCGTAATCACTAGCATCACCAGTGATGAAACGCTCTTCAATACCGGCTGAGCGTAAACCCCGCCATTTATAATGGTCGCCTTCAAGCCAGATTTGTCCAATATTATCAAACTGACGGTCATGAGCGATCTCTGCCGGATTCAGGTGGCAGTGATAATCATAGATAGGCTGTCCGGCCGCGTGTTCGTGATATAACCGTTTTGCTGTTTCATTGTTAAGAAGAAAGTCTTCACACATAAACGCTTTCATTCTGCTCTCCTTTACAGTGCTGCAACGGTTGCGCGTGCGCCGTTGTCCACCAGTGACTGATAAGCTTTAGAGATCGCTTCAATCACTTGAGGGTTTTGACCGACTTCAGGCCAGAAAATCGCTTCAACAGACAGCAAAGCGGGTACCACGGAAGCATTCAAGCCGTGCTCATCACAAATGGCTTTCAGTTGCTCGGCCATTGGGTCACGAACATCAATCGGATTTCCTTTTTCATCCACGGCAGAGACATATCTCATCCAGCCAGCAATACCAGCCGCAATCCAGGAAAAATCGGAGCCGTTAGCTAGGTGGTACTTGAGGCTACCACCAAGACGTTGTGGTATTTTTTGGCTGCCATCCATCGCAATTTGCCAGGTTCTGTGTTTCAGGCTTGGGTTAGTGAAACGTTCGATCAACATGGCTGCATATGCTTGCAGGTCAGTACCTTCTGGCATGTTTAACGACGGCGCCTGCGCTTTAGTCATCATATCAAAGGCGGCTTTGCGATAACCGTCGTCGGTCATGGTATCGGAAATGTGATCATAACCGCCTAAATAGCCCAGGTAGGCGAGGAATGAGTGGCTACCATTGAGCATACGCAGTTTCATTTCTTCGTATGGCACAACATCGGCGACAAACTCAGCACCCGCGACATCCCAGTCAGGGCGGCCCGCGACGAAGTGGTCTTCGATGACCCACTGACGAAATGGTTCACAGGCGATACCGCATGGATCGGCTACACCCAGCAGTTCTGTGATTTCATCCAGTGTTTCTGGTGTCGCAGCTGGCACAATCCGGTCAACCATAGTGCAAGGGAAAGTCACGTGAGCTTCAATCCAGTCACCTAACTCTTTATCCAGCAGCTTAGCAAATTCGAGAATTGCCGCTTTCGCCACATGGCCATTTTCCTGCACGTTATCGCAAGACAGTACGGTGAAAGCTGGTAGGTTACGTTCACGACGCAGTTTCAGGGCCTGAACGATATAGCCTAACGCAGATTTTGGTGTTTGAATGTTTTGCAAATCATGCACGACTAACGGGTTATTCTTGTCCAGTTTGCCACTGGAAGGATCAGCACAGTAGCCTTTCTCGGTAATCGTCATCGAAACAATTGCGACTTGCGGCTCGGCCATTTTTTCCAGCACGGCATCAACACCGTCAAGTTCTGGATGCAAAGACTCTTTTACCGAACCAATCACTTTTACTTCGGTAGACTCTGCGCCCTTCTCTGCAACAGAGTACAGGTGATCCTGTTTACGAAGTTGCTCGATCAGTTCCTCACCGCCAAACAGGTTTACTTCACAGATCCCCCAATCGGCGCCGGTTTTCTCAAGCATTTCGTTAGTAAATAATGCCTGGTGAGCCCGGTGAAAGGCACCGAACCCAAGGTGTACGATACGGCTTTTTAGCTTGCTCCTGTCATACTCAGGAAGAGTAATACCATCTTTGAGCGGCGTATTAGAAATATTGTTATCCATTCTATTTACCTTATCTTTATAGGAGGTTTGCTAGTGGCAATTCGTCACCAGATTTATACGTTTTTCCGTTGACGATCAATTGACGCTGTTCGTTTGCAGGCAGTACCAACTTGAACGCTTTATAAGCAGGTTGATATTTACCTTCTTTAGATACCGACAGTTTGATGGTGTTAAGGTCACACACCATTTCGATGTTGGTCTTGATGAATTCGCCTTGCAGATATTCGTTAGTTTCGCCGTCATCATCAAAGAAAGATGCACAGCTAACGCCATTGCCTTGCGCTGGGAAGATTTCAAGGTTACGAGAAGCGTCTTCCTGACTGTTGCTATGTGCAATGCGGTCACTGGTCGGCAAAATACTACCTGCTTTAACCAATAGTGGGATAGACTCCAGCGGTGCCGGAACAGTGATTGTCTGGTTTCCACTGAACCATTGACCAGTGTAAAAGTCATACCAGCCACATGCATTATCTGGTAGGTACACTTCACGCTCGCGCTGGCCCTGCTCGACAACAGAAGCTACCAGCAGATTCTTACCTAACATGAAGTCATCACACTCTTCTAGCGTCTTCGCATCATGTTCATGATCGAGGAACGTTGGACGGAGCATTGGTTCATCATCATTATGTGCTTGCCACAATAGATCATACAGATATGGCATTAGTCGATATCTCAGAGCCATTGCATCACGGATGATCGGCGTCACTTGCGGATACATCCAAGGTTCATTGACACTGCCATCGTCATTCCAAGAGTGAATGGTAAAGCGAGGGTGCATAACGCCATTTTGAACCCAGCGGACAAAAAGCTCTGGATCCGGACGATCACCAGAGAAACCACCCACATCGTGGCCAACGTTATACAAACCAGACAGGCTCATACCAAGACCCATACGAATGTTGTATTTTAGGCTGTTCCAGTTAGTACGGTTATCACCACTCCATGTTTGGACGTAGCGGTTCATGCCTGGACAACCTGATCGTGAAATCAGGTAAGGACGCAGATGTGGTGCGAATTCAACCTGAGCTTCATAAGATGCACGCATCATAAGCAAAGGTTGTAGCGGACGAATCAGGCCAACAGGAATTTCTTTACCGAAACCGTAACAGCGAGCGTCTCTGTCCCAGATCTCATATTCGTTATTGTCATTCCAGGTTGAGTCGATACCTTTCGCCAATAACTGTTCCTTAACATTATCCTGCCACCACTTAACGGCTTTAGGATTTGTGAAATCAAGGTGTGAGCCATCATCATCCCAGAATACCGAAATTTCCGGTTTATCTTCTTCGGAATCCAGAATAAATAACCCCTGCTGTTTTGCTTCATCGTATTTAGGGTGATTGTGCAACATGCAGGGTTTTATGTTTGCAGCCAGTTTTAGACCCGCGGTGTGGAACACCTCGGCCATCCCTTCAGGGTTCGGCACTTTGTCGTAGTTCCAGTTAAACACGTAACGCTTATCACCGATGGAAGTGTAGCCTGAAGACAATTGGAATGAATCACATGGGATGCCATTATCTGCGCATTTTTCTACGAAACCTTCTAACAATTCCTGCGAGTTTTCCGCATCGGTATATTGCATGGTTGAACCGCTGTAGCCAAGGCTCCAGCGTGGTCCAAAAGCAGTACCACCCGTTAAGCGAACAAATTCTTTAGTGACATTGGCAACGCTGCCACCAAATACAAAATAGAAATCCAGATCACCGTCTTCAGCGCGGTAGCTACGGTACTTGATGTGGTAGTTATCCAGCTCGTTCCCTAAATCAAACCAACAACTTGCCAGGTTATCGTAGAACAGGCCAAAACTTGCTGCTTCTTGTTGTTGAGCAACGCGAGTAATGTAGAAAGGGATGTGTTTATACAGTGGATCAGTTTCGCTTGCGTTGTAACCCATGGCGTCCAGATTACGCATTTCAAAGCGTCGACCACCACGGTTCAGGTTCCCGGTTTTTTCGCCCAGACCGTAATATAACTCGTTGTCAGTACGGTTCATAAAGTGAGCTACACCCTTTCCTTGTACCGCAAGTTGGTACGCGCCCGTTTTACGGTCATGAGTAAGAGGAAGCCATTGATCGCCAGATTTGTATTCCCACTCCATCCACAAAGGACTATGTAATGTCAGGCGCAAAACTGCGGTTTCAACTTGCAGTGTTTTATCACTCTGTCTCAGTGAGTATTTCGGAAGACTGAACCCATCGGTAGAGTTTCTATCTCGACCTTCCCAAGGAACATCTTTTTCACCAGGTGCAACAGTCCAAGTTTTATCGAGACATAATTCCCCTTTGTTCTTAAAAAGAACGCGGATTAAATGGTCTTCTAATACAAATAGTTGTAGTTGGTGACGGCCATCACATTCGATATCAATGCGATTATTTTGCTCAGACAGAAAGCGC
The DNA here is from genome assembly GCA_048259585.1 of Vibrio sp. Classification (GTDB taxonomy): domain Bacteria; phylum Pseudomonadota; class Gammaproteobacteria; order Enterobacterales; family Vibrionaceae; genus Vibrio. The sequence goes on from JBLXHN010000008.1 coordinate 154,272, forward strand.
CACTGTTTAATTGATTTCATTGAATTAACCTTTTTACAATGGGGCGAACATAGTCCGCCCTAATTGAAGTTTGAATGGCTTAAAAATTATTTGGATTAGTAACCCAAGAAAGTTTTAGGAAGAATTAGGCTTAGCTCAGGAATATAGGTAACAAGACCAAGAGCGAGAATCAGTACCGCGTAAAACGGTAATAGTGGTTTAATGACTTTATCGATTTTCACTCCACTAACAGAACAGCCGATGAACAGAGCACTACCAACAGGTGGTGTACAAATACCGATACATAAGTTAAATGTCATCATAATACCGAAGTGCACTGGATCCATGCCTAAATCCATTGCGATTGGTAAGAAAATTGGCGTGAAAATAAGTAACGCTGGCGTCATATCCATAAAGACACCAATCACCAACAAAATTACGTTAATGATCAAAAGGATAACGATTGGATTTTCCGATACTGACATTAGTGCATCACTAATCATGTATGGAATATCACCATTCGCCATCGCCCATGACATACCCATAGAAGCACCGATAAGCAGTAGTACAATAGAAGTAGTGACGACTGACTCAAGAATAATTGACGGTAGTCTCTTAATTGAAACTTCTCGATAAATACCAACCGCTAGGATTAACGTGTAAACGACAGCAATCGCAGAAGCTTCAGTCGCCGTAAAAATGCCCCCAATGATGCCGCCAATGATGACAACGATGAGTCCTAGGCTTGGCAAAGCATCCAGAGTTTTACGAATCGCTTCTGAACGACTTGGTTTGGCAGAAACCTGGTAGCCACGTTTTTTAGCAATAAAACCAGCAACAAGCATTAAACTTAAACCCATCAGTATTCCCGGAATGTAACCGCCTAGGAATAAGGCACCAATAGAGGTACCGCCTGAAATAAGAGAGTAAACGATAAACGTATTACTTGGTGGGATTAATAATCCGGTAGGACAAGAAGTGATATTTACTGCGGCAGAGTACGCGGGATCATAGCCTTCTTTTTTCTGCAATGGAGACATTGTCCCCCCTACAGCAGCGGCTGAAGCGACAGCGGAACCAGAAATTGAACCGAACATCATATTTGCTATAACGTTCACATGTGATAACGAGCCCGGCAGATGCCCACCCAATACTTTGGCGAACTCAATTAGACGCATCGCTATACCGCCCTGGTTCATGATATTACCAGCAAGGATAAAGAACGGAATAGCCAATAAAGCGAAGCTGTCCAAACCAGAAGCCATTTTTTGAGAAATTACTGCAATAGCAGCATCAAAAGGCAGTTGAAGCATGATGGTAAGCAGTGAAGCGACACCAATAGCAAACGAGATTGGAACGCCTAAACCAAGGAAAACGAAAAAGCTTCCAAATAAAACAATAATAATTTGCCACTCCATCATACTTCTCCTTCAATATTTGATACTTGTTTATGTGGTTGACCAATTGTACGTACGTTACCTACAACGTCTTGAATTAAATAAACCAACATAAATAATCCACATAGAGGTACAGCGGCGTATACCAACCCCATTTCAACCCCTAGTGCAGGAGATACTTGACCGGTTTCCAGTGTTTTAAGCATCAGTTTGCCACCACCGTAAATCATGATTACGCCGGCAAACACGATACTTACTAAGTTTATAATCAACTGAAGAACGGCTTGTTTCGCTGGTAAATGCTCCAGTTTCAGTACAAATAAGTCGATCGCCAGATGGCGTTTTTTACCGAGGGTATAAGCAGCCCCCATAAGACCTACCCAAATAAACAGAAATCGGGCGATCTCATCTGTTGACGTGCTAGGAGTATTTAATACATAACGGGAGAAGACTTGCCAAACTACACATATCACCAAAAAACTACTTAGAGAAATGCAGAAAATAGACAAAGACTTATCCATAACGGAAATTAGTTTTTTCATCGTCCCTTCCAATCAGACTTATTATAACTTTTGGTATGACCAATAAGTTTGTTTCATCGTAAAACCACAGAGGTGATGCCGATTATAATTACGTGTCTCGATTATCTAAGAGATCTATGTCACACAATTATTGGTCCGGCCAATTTAGATAATTGTTTGTGATATTGGTCAACCTCTTCCGTATTTTTATTTGAAAAGTGCCATTTTCTAGTTCAGATTTATGTACGCAATAACAATATTGACGTTTTGGTCAACCAAATTAAAAGTGTACCCCCTACAAATTCATCAAATAAGATGAGAACGGAGAATAATTATGTTTGGGAATAAAACCGCTATTGCAACATTGATAGCTTGCGCAATTACCTCTGCGCCCACATTTGCAGCAACAATTCTTAAGTTAAGTCATAACCAAGACAGAACTCATCCTGTTCATAAGTCTATGAAATATATGGCAGATGAAGTAGCAGATTTGACTGATGGTGAGTTGAAAATTCGTATTTATCCAAATGGTCAGCTAGGTACTCAGCGTGAGTCTATGGAACTTATGCAAAATGGTGCTTTACAGATGGTTAAATCAAATGCCAGTGAACTGGAATCGTTTGAAGCAGCTTACGGTGCTTTTAATATCCCATATATTTTTAAGGACAGAGACCATTATTATCGAGCGATGCAAAGCGATGTTGGTGAAAAAATCCTAGCAGCGTCTCACGATAAAGGGTTCATTGGTCTGACCTATTATGATGGTGGCTCACGTAACTTCTACGCAAATAAAGCAATCAAATCTCCTGCAGACCTTAAAGGTATGAAAATCCGCGTCCAGCCAAGTCCTACCGCGGTTGAAATGATCAAGCTAATGGGCGGTTCGCCAACACCTTTAGCTTACGGTGAACTGTATACCGCGCTGCAACAGGGGGTGGTTGATGGTGCTGAGAATAATCCAACAGCTCTAACGACTTCACGTCATGGTGAAGTCGCGAAAGTGTACAGCTTAGATGAACATACAATGATTCCGGATGTACTGCTAATCAGCTCACAAGCATGGGATGGATTAACTGAAGACCAGCAACAAGCGCTGAAAAAAGCGGCACAAGATTCAATGATGTACCACAAGAAGCTGTGGACAGAAATGACAGATGCAGCCATTGATAAAGCGAAAAACTCTATGGGAGTAGAGTTGGTTTCTGTTGAAAAACAACCATTCATTGATGCTGTCAAACCAATGCACGATGCAGCGTTACAAAATCCAGATATTGCAGAATATGTTAAAGGTTTTGATGCACTAGCTAATTAATCATTATTTATACGGGCTTACCTTCGTAAGCCTGTATGCATTTGTGTAGGAAAAGTCGTAATTTATATAATTGGTCAACCAATTGTTGGTGTAATTTTGATACGATGCTATCATGTTGGACCAGTAGCAGATGACATCTAATTCTAGGCAAGCTGAGAGTAATAATGAACAATACATCGCGTCTTTATCAACAAATTGGTTTAAAACTAATCGATGAGATCGCTTCTGGGGAATACCAAATAGGTGACAAAATGCCTCCAGAACGGGACATTGCAGATAAACTGAACGTTAGTCGTTCTGTGGTCCGCGAAGCTTTGATCATGCTTGAGCTTAAAAATTTAGTTGAAGTTAAAAAAGGTTCTGGTGTTTACGTTATTAATACTCCTTCTGCTTTAGCTCTAGATAATCACACTTCAGAGCTATCAGAACAAAATAGTAATAATGATATAGAAAACAATGATGTTGGACCTTTCGAAATGCTTCAGGCTAGGCAATTATTAGAAAGCCATGTGGCTGAATTTGCTGCTACTCAAGTTACAAAGAGTGATATTTCCCGTTTACGTCAAGCTTTAGATATGGAACGAAGACATCTGGATGGTAATTTATCCGATTACGATGGGGATGAAATGTTTCATATTGTTATTGCTGAAGCAACACAAAACAGTGTGCTTAGCGATATGGTTAAGGACATGTGGGAGAGACGCAATCGCAGTAAGATGTGGCAGCGTCTACATGAAAGAATATCTATTCAGGATTACCGTCAACGCTGGTTGGCTGACCATGAAAAAATATATATGGCTTTAGTTAGAAAAGATCCAATTGGTGCCAGAAAAGCAATGTGGCAGCACTTGGAAAATGTAAAACAAACTTTGTTTGAATTGTCAGATGTTGATGACCCTAACTTTGATGGCTATCTATTTAGCTCTTATGAAGTGGCATCATAAGTATTACACGGATTATCCGGAGCTAATACCTCTGACAAGGTTAAGAGTAAGTAAGCTTATATAAAGGATAAATTTATGGAACAGACATGGCGTTGGTATGGCCCAAACGATCCTGTATCGTTAAATGACATTCGTCAGGCTGGTGCTACAGGTATCGTAACCGCGCTTCATCATATACCGAATGGTGAAGTCTGGAGCATTGAAGAAATTGAAAAACGCAAGACGATAATCACTGAGAAAGGGTTAGTCTGGTCTGTCGTAGAAAGTGTTCCGGTTCATGAAGAAATTAAAACCCGCACTGGCAACTACCAGTTATGGATTGAAAATTATAAAGTAACACTAGAAAATCTAGCTAAATGTGGCATTGATACGGTCTGTTATAACTTTATGCCTGTTCTTGACTGGACACGTACCGATCTTGAATATGAGCTACCAGATGGCTCAAAAGCACTACGTTTTGAGCATAGTGCGTTTGCTGCTTTCGAGTTGTTTATTCTTAAGCGTCCAGGGGCGGAAAACGAATATACAGCTGAAGAGCAACAGAGTGCAAAAGCTTATTATGATGCGATGACACAAGCCGATATTGAGAAGCTAACGTCGAACATTATTGCAGGCCTGCCAGGTGCAGAAGAAGGCTATACCCTCGAAGAGTTCCAAGCTCGTTTAGATACTTATAAAGATATTTCTAAAGAGAAGCTTAGAGAGAATATGGCAGCGTTTCTGACTGAATTAATGCCAGTATGTGAGCAATACGGCCTTAAGCTTGCCGTTCACCCTGACGATCCACCTCGACCTATTTTAGGGCTTCCAAGAATTGTATCTACCATCGAAGATATAGAATGGCTGACATCAGCAGTTCCAAGTCAAATGAATGGATTAACGATGTGTACTGGCTCATATGGTGTGCGCGGAGATAACGATTTAGTACAAATGATAGAAAGTTACGGTGACCGTATTTACTTTACTCATCTTCGTTCAACCCTACGTGAAGAGAATCCCAAAGATTTCCACGAAGCGGCTCACCTTGAAGGTGATGTTGATATGTACAACGTCGTTAATGCATTGCTTAAAGAGGAACACCGCCGTAAACAAAGTGGTGAAGTGCGTCTGATCCCTATGCGTCCGGATCATGGGCATCAAATGATTGATGACCTGCGCAAGAACACGAACCCCGGTTATTCTTGTATTGGTCGTTTAAAAGGTCTTGCCGAAATTAGAGGCCTTGAATTAGCTCTGAAAAAAACATTCTATAGTTAATAATCTCTCAGCCTCTGAATATATTCATTATTCAGAGGCTGTTTGCTTTTCTTTATTAACGGCTTATTAAACAGCAAATCATAATTAAGTAACTTCATTATCGCACAGGTGAAATCCTGTGCGTGACGAGTGCTGTGTACCCCAAAAAACAATTAAACCAATAAATTTGGCTAGGAGGCTAAAATGAAAATTTGCATACCGCAAAGAAAACAACTTACCCACTGTACTTTAATTATAATGACCGCTGTCAGCTCATCTTTATTATTAGGCTGTAGCAGTAATCCAATATCCGAAAATAAATCGCAAGATGCCACAAGTCCTTTAATTGTCAACCGTATTGATATAATTCGTGGTGATGCACCAGAGTTAGCCAATTATGGTAATTACAAAGTTGGTGTAAGGACGTTGGATTTTGTTAATCCCGGACAAGTTAATGTCGCGGAAGTCGAGGCAATACAAGCATCGACAGGTGCTGTACCCGATACAATACCGACTTATGACCGACCAATAAAAGTTGAGATGTGGTATCCGGCAAAACAAGATTCTAAGGGTGATCATCTACTGTCAGCCATGCTACGCAATGGCGATATGATTACACTACAGGGCCAGGGTATTAAAGACGCTCAACCTGTAGAAAATAAAACCTTTCCTTTGGTGATTATTTCGCATGGTTACCCTGGTAACCGTTATTTGTTGTCGCCGATTGCAGAAAATTTAGCTTCGAAAGGTTATGTTGTGGCGGCGATTGACCACGTTGATTCAACATACGATACCAAAATTAAGATAGATTCATCTCTGATTAACCGACCATACGATCAGACGTTCGTGCTGGATAAGGTAGCCGAGCTGAGCCATGATAATAATTCGTTTTTAAAGGGGCTTGTTGATGCGAATAATACCGCGATTATAGGCTATTCAATGGGAGGTTACGGAACTTTAGTGTCTGTAGGCGCTGGTATTAACCAGTCTACAGCGGAGAGTTTCCCTCTTGCTGCTGGCCATCTGACAGGAAGTACTGAACATCAATCAAAGCGCGACCCCCGAATTAAAGTGGCTGTTACGTTTGCGCCTGCTGGCACAAAACATCAATGGATTGATGATAGCGCCCTAGCGGATATATCAGTACCTGTATTATATATCGCTGGCTCTGAAGACCCAACAGTCGGTTATGAAGATGGTGTTCGTAAAACTTGGTTAAACACCACCAGTGTTGAGCGCAGTTTGCTGACATTTGTAGGGGCTGGACACTGTGTTGGTGCTCCAATGCCTGCTCCAATCGAGTCTTACCAATTTGATCCAAAAATCGGAATGAACTTAAGTAAACATTATACCGACCCTGTTTGGAGTAATATTCGAATGAATAATGTGTCTACTCATTTCATTTCCGCATGGTTAGGGAAATACTTAAATAAAGATTCTTCTATGAATAGATACTTAAATATTAGTGTTGACTCGGGTGATTCCTGGAATGGTTTCCCCAAAAATACCGCAAGAATGATGAAGTTTGAAACTCTGAAAGAACAATAAATATAAATTTGAACATCGTAATTATACCAGCCTGAATTGGCTGGTATAACAACCAAAACAAGCCTTTCACTTCAACTAACTTTAAGTCCTATTTTTCTGATGTAGAACTTGAAAATAAATAGATTTGCTAATGGTAAGCCTAGAATCCATTTTATTGTTTGGCTAAGAGATCAATACTGCGACTTTCCCCCATCCTCCCCCCAATTCAATCCCCAAAGTCTATTGAGATAGCAATTTGCTAAAAAACGCGCATAATCTCGCTATACCACACTCAGAGAAGAAATTACTTATGACTGATTTTCAATATTACTTTCATCAACTTCCTTGTTTTAACTGTAAAAAAACCACAGTAAGCACCGACCTTGGTTGGTTAACGGCAGCGATGAAAGATGATGTCCTAGCGCAAGTGGCTGCGATAGTTGAACAAGGCAACGTTGAGCCTGATCTTTCGGTGAACGTGACTTGTACCAAAGACGAAGCGCGTGATTACTTATTGCTAAATTTCTATGGCTACTCAGAAGAAGAGCTAGAAAATCAAGTTGAAGCGGACGATGAACAAGAAGTAGCGGATGAAATAGCAGAGCTATCGGAAGAAAATACAGTCGTCTTTGAACACGAAATCGCACTACAAAGTTGTACAGATTGTGACATGGCTGAATAGTTAATCAGGTCATCATCAGCAATGGATGAGAAAGAGTATCTTCTAAAGCAATAGAAAGAATACACTCTTTGAATGCATTAGAAAGGTTACCGACTTAATATCCGGTAACCTTTCTACACTAATATGCTGTGTTGCTTAGCTTGTGTTACTTAGCTAAAAGTTCGCTTCTCACAATGTCAGCACCGGCGCTGAGTGCGCTGAGTTTTTCACGTGCTACCTCACGAGGTAGCGGAGCCATACCGCAGTTTGTACATGGGTAAAGCTTATCGGCATCAACATATTTCAGTGCTTCACGAATTGTCGCTGCTACTGATTCAGGGGTTTCAATGCTGTTGGTTGCTACATCGATAGCACCGACCATCACTTTTTTACCGCGCACCAGTTCAAGCAGCTCCATTGGCACATGTGAGTTGTGGCACTCTAGAGAGATGATGTCGATATTCGATTTCTGCAGTTTAGGGAACACCTCTTCGTATTGACGCCATTCACTGCCTAGAGTCTTTTTCCAATCGGTATTGGCTTTGATCCCGTAACCATAACAAATATGCACTGCGGTTTCGCATTTCAGACCTTCGATTGCGCGTTCCAGCGCCTCGATACCCCAGTCATTAACTTCATCGAAGAAAACGTTGAACGCAGGTTCATCAAACTGAATGATGTCCACACCTGCCGCTTCCAGTTCTTTTGCTTCTTCATTCAGAATTTTGGCGAACTCAAGCGCTAGCTCTTTACGGGATTTATAGTGCGCATCGTACAGCGTATCAACCATGGTCATAGGCCCTGGAAGTGCCCATTTAATTGGCTTGTCTGTCTGTGAACGCAGGAATTTTGCATCTTCAACAAACACGGCTTTTTGTCGTGAAACAGGACCCACAACGCTTGGTACGCTAGCTTCGTAACGGTCGCGAATTTTCACTGTCTGGCGGTTTTCAAAATCAACGCCATTTAAGTGTTCAATAAAGGTAGTCACAAAGTGCTGACGAGTCTGCTCGCCGTCGCTCACAATGTCTGTACCAGCGAGCAATTGTTCTTGGAGTGCGACACGCAGTGCATCGTGTTTACCGTCAATCAGCTCTTGTCCTTCTAGTTTCCAAGGAGACCAAAGTACTTCTGGTTGAGCTAGCCAAATAGGTTTAGGCAGGCTGCCTGCCGTCGATGTTGGGAATAATTTTGTCATAATGTTGGCTGTTCTTCTGTCTCGTTAAAGATTAAACGTATTGAGCAGACCATTGCTCAAGAACCGATTGATAGGGTTTGATAAAGACTTCTTCTGCAAACTTACCCTGCTCAATGGCGAGTCGAGTGCGTTCTTCTCGGTCATACACGATGTCTGTTAATGCGTGCTCATTGCTCTTCAAGTTCGGTTGATAACGCTCCCCTGCTACTGTGTTGGCAAAGTAGATTTCAGGGCGGTAAATCTTCTGGAATGTTTCCATTGTGCTGATGGTGCTGATCAGTTCCAAATTGGTGTAGTCGTTCAGCAGATCGCCAAAGAAGAAGAATGCAAATGGCGCTACGCTGTTCTTCGGCATGAAATAACGCACTTGTAAGCCCATCTTCTGGAAGTACTGTTCCGTTAGTGATGACTCATTCGGCTCGTATTCAACACCAAGAACTGGGTGTTGATTGTTGGTGCGGTTATACACTTTGCTGTCTGAAACGCTCAAACAAATCACCGGAGGTTTGGCGAAGTTTTGTTGGTAGGCCTCTGATTTGATGAAAGACTTAAATATGTTGCCATGCAACTCGCCAAAATCTTCTGGTACTGAGAATTGCGATTTGCCTTTGTTGTGGTCCAGTAAGCGAACGCTAAAGTCGTAATCACGGACATAAGACGAGAAGTTATTACCGACTATGCCTTCAATACGCTGGTTCGTCTTGCGATCAACAACATAAGTCTTCAACACTTCAATAGATGGAATAGCTTCGCCTGCATTTTCCATTTTGATATCCGCAGAGATGATTTCCAGCTCTACCGAGTAACGTTTGCCCGTTGGGTTATCCCAAGACGCCAATTCGTTAAAACGGCGGTCAATCATATTTAATGCGTTGCGTAAGTTCTGCTGACGGTTTTCACCGCGCGCCAAGTTCGCAAAGTTAGTAGTGATACGAGTGTTGTCTGATGGATGATAATTTTCATCAAGACAGGTGTTTTTTATTGTGAACGTAAAATTCTGAGTCATGAGCCTTATCTTCAATGTGCTTTAGATGAAATCAAAACCATCTTTCGTTAAATCCATGACTTAGTTATAACTGGCGTGCTACAAGTTTAATAACGCTATTATTTAATATTGATTGTGAGAAAAATTCATGTTCGGAATGAGTTAGACGAAATTTATTTGCTTAAAAGCCAATATACTTGATCTTTTGTTCTTAGCTTCGTTGCCGCCTTTGCGAATAGAAAGGGTGAGAATAATGAACAATAAACCTAACAGACGTTTAGAGTTGCAGAGAATTTCTCTAGTCTAGTCCTGAGTATGAGAGTGCTCAGTCTTTATTATCCGATAACGCCCTTTACCTGCATTCTTGGCCTGGTACATTGCCTTGTCCGCTAAATGCAGACAGTCGTTTAGATTCAAAGTTTGAGTATCAACAAAAACAACACCGATACTGGCGTTAACATCGTTATGGATTTTTTGCAGTGACTTAAGCTTTTTCTGCGTAAACAGTGCGATAACTTCTTCTGCAATACCAACCACTTGCTTCTCGCTACTATATTCTTTGATATAAACGGCAAATTCATCTCCTCCTATACGAGCAACATCATAAGGGCCAATAGATTCCCCTATTTGTTGAGAAACGATCTGCTTGAGACTCTTACCAAATTCAGAAAGCACTTGATCACCATAACTATGTCCGTAGTTGTCATTGATAGATTTAAAGTTATCCAGGTCAATGTAAACAACAGCACTCAATGGGCTATGACCGAGTTGCATTGAATGGAATAGAACTGAGTTAAAACTGGAGCGGTTCGCTAGCGTTGTAAGGGAGTCGATGTAAGCCAGTTGGTCTACTCCCTCTTCATGCATTTTTAATATGTAATCATCCATTTGAGATTGGAAGTAAATTAATATGTGGCACATTCCACTTAGTGCAATGAGAGTAATAACAAATCGAATACTGACAAGTAAAGAGTAGTCATGCTTGGGAAGGTCGAGAATGAAAACGACAATGATTACGAGTATAAACAGAATCGTAAGAACTAAACCATGCTTAAAGCGGTTAATGAAAACGCCTATGGCAGTGAGTGGGTATACCCACATAGTTCCGGTACCTTCATATCCACCAGTGAGGATAAGAAATAAGCTCAAAGTATAGATGATTATCGTAAGGCTAACTAATCCTATGGCATTCCACCTTGATAATGCCCAAATAGTAAAACACGCAAAACAGGTATAAATGCTTAAAGCTATCGCCAAAAAAGTTTCGCCTTTGAGAAAACTGAAACCTGAAAATGTTGCAAGAAATACCATACCAAACATGGTTAAAGCAGAGATCATCGTTTTCTGTCGGTGATGCTTGGTCAAAACAACTTCTGAAAGCTTATCAGCAATAAAGTTATGAACATTTTTGTCGACCACGATAAATCCTTATTGTTCTTTTTCTACTGTGGTTACATCGCAACTAAAATAAACCATCCCAAAGTTTAACTTTAGATAACACTAAAGTTTTGTTCCAAGAATTTGTATAAATATTTACTGAAGATCACTATCTACAGCTGGATTTGAAAATAGATAGGAAGCCCCAACCATCTATTAGAACTGTACAGCGGATAAAGTACGCCCTACCCAAATTTACCCAGTTGATTAACCGCCAGTAAGGAGTTGAAGAAAAGGCACTGAGAGCAATACAACAAACTGGTTTTGTTCATTGGGTTGGTAAGTTTGAGATGTAAAGAACTCTTATCTTTTTGTTAAAATTTCGGGATAACACACTGTTATAATTATCACTAGTCGTTATAATCGCGACCAATCCATAAAGAGTGTTGTTATGAACCCACAACGTACCTTCCACCGTTTGATGCTGAAACTCAGTCTGCTTAGCTGGTTGTTGGTTTCACTCATGCCTGTGCTAAATGCACACGGCAGTGCGGCTGGCGTTTGGGCAACACTCTGTACCATTAATGGTTTTGAACTCGTCAAAGTTGAAGATGGCAAGCCGCAAACTCAGCACAGTAAACCGTGCCCATTTGCTCATTTCTCTAATTTTCATGATACCGGACTTCCAACCACACGACTTCCAATTCGACAAACGACGGCGCAAGTAGATGGTTACACTTTTTTGGCTCTAAGTGTCCGTTTTGAAAGTGCCGTTCCGCGCGCCCCTCCTTTTGGCTTCACTGAATTACTAACCTCATAACAATAAAACTATCTAGTAAAGTCATACGCTCAAATCCCATTCGGTTTCTCAACTGAAGGGATAATTTGCATTTAAAAAAGGAAGAAATACGTTGAGTACGATTACCACACCTCAACTGACGCCGACTGCGCGTCGTAAAACCCTCTATTTTCTCACTTGGCGTTGGCATTTTTATGCCGGGCTGTTTGTCGTGCCATTCATGTTGATGTTGTCTCTCACCGGCTTAGTCATGTTGTTTGATGATGAAATTGAACACATCCGCTACGCTGAAATCCTGAAAGTCACACCACAAACGCAAGTCGTTCCAGTATCACAACAACTTGCAGCCGTTCAGAACTCATATCCCGAAGCACAAGTTACCCAATTTATCCCAGCATCTAAGCCTGACGTCGCCAGTCGTTTTTCAGTACGTTTTAGTAATGGTTCTACCCGTTTTGTAACAGTAAACCCTTATTCGGCCGAAGTGTTAGGAGCCATTGATCGCAGTGACAGCTGGTATCAATGGGCGAACAATATTCACGGCACGTTGTTGATTGGTGATTGGGGTGACTATTTGATTGAAGTGGCAGCAAGCTTGGGAATAATCCTCTTAGTCAGTGGCATCTACTTATGGTTGCCACTGGATAATGCTCGTAAAGCAGGCTTTCTCAACGTCAGAATAAACAACGGGGCACGAGTGTTTTACCGTGATCTACACGCAAACATAGGTGGAGTGCTATCTTTGGTACTGCTGTTTTTTCTTATCTCAGGGTTAGCTTGGACCGGAATTTGGGGCGCGAAACTGGTACAGTCATGGAATACCTTTCCAACGTATTACGCTTGGGGAGAGAAACCGCAATCAACACTGACTCACGCAGACCTCAATCATGGTTTAGAAAAAGAGATGCCGTGGAACTTAGAGCAAGCACCAGTACCACAATCTCATCATCACGATAACGGGCATCAAATGATAGCGACCAATGCCACATTTGGTATTGATCAGGTGATCGCTAAAGCCAAAGCCATGGGTTTTACCCAGTACCGGGTCGCATTTCCGCTCGGAGAAATGGGGGTTTACACCATTTCTGCCAATACGATGGCAGGAGATATTATCGACCCGCGTGATGAACACACCGCGCACATTGATCAATATTCAGGAGCATTACTCACAGAAGTGACTTGGCAAGACTATTCACTATTCGCGAAAGCCATGGCTGCGGGAATCTCTTTACATCAGGGTGATCTTAGCGTGTGGAACAAAATTGCCAATATGATGTTTTGTTTCGCCTTCATTCTCATTTCAATTACTGGCGTTATGATGTGGTGGCTTCGTCGACCTACAGGACAAGCACGTCTTGGCGCTCCCCCTCGTTTTGAACCAAATGGGATTTGGAAAACAGGCTTAGTGACATTATTAGTGATTTGTTTGGCATTCCCGTTAGCGGGATTGACCATTGTGCTCGCATTACTGCTCGATTGGTTGTTGGTAAGTCGAATCAACCCGTTGAAAGTTACGTTGAGTTAAACCGTAATAAAATCACCACTCGCTATAGGCCAGTTTATCTGGCCTATTTTTGTCATTCCCTCACTTTTACCTGTGCTTCTTTAGTCAGTTTCAATCTTGTCGATGAACCGCACAAGCCATTGATAAACGTTCATTTCCGCCGAGTCTATTTACTTGATATCGTCAGCGGTTTGACTCAATTCAATTTGGCGTACCACGCCTGATTCTGCAACAAAATCCTGATCATGACTAACAAGTATAAATCCCCCTTGATATGACTTAAGGGCATCAGCAAGCAGAACCTTGGAATCCAAATCTAAATGATTATCTGGCTCATCAAGCAGCAACAGCGGCTGATTAGGTTGATGACTGACTATCAACATCGATAATTTCATTTTTTCTCCGCCGCTCAGTTTTTTGCCCAACCGAAACACACTATCGCGACGAAAGCCAATTCCCGCCAACAAGATTCGGGCATCCGCTTCTAGCACTCCCTCACATTGGTTCATCACGTTATCTAACATGGTTTTGTCAGGGTTTACTGTCGCGAAATGCTGATCCAGATACTTTACAGGCGTAGAGGTAACCAACTGCCCTTCTAGCAGTAAAAGGTCACCAGCAATGACTTTCAACAACGTAGATTTTCCACAGCCATTAATACCATGAAGGTGAATCTTTTCTTGTGTATCAATGTGTATGTTAATGGATTGCGGGTTAACGAAAGGAAGTACACCTTCGACTATGGAAATCTGGCGGTGAGTGCGTTGTCCTTGATCAGACAGATACAATTTCTGCTGTTTTAACTGCTCATACTGAGCACGCAGGGCTTGTTCTGTCTTCTGTAAATGCCCTTCCCTAAGCTGCACATTTTTATTGCGGTTCGACGCTTTGGCCGTAGCTTTATCCTTTTTGCCGTCGAGTAGTAATTTGGGCTGACTGCCATCTCGTCTTAATCGATTTCCTTGTGCTTCTCGCTGTTGGGCTTTTTCTCGTTCACACTGAGCTTGCTGCTTTAACTTTTTCTGCTGCTTCTCAACACTGAGTATCTGTCTTTCTAACGCCTGTCTCTCAGTGTCATTTTGCTGCTTGTAAAAGTCGTAGTTACCACCGAACACTTTTAAACCAAGGTCAGATAACTGCCAGATTTCTCCGACTTCACGCAATAATTCTCGATCATGGCTAATCAAAAAAATCGCCCCAGAAAAATCACGCATCGCTTGTATCAGCCACCGCCTCCCTTGGGTATCAAGGTGATTAGACGGTTCATCCAAAACCAGTAACTTTGAATGGCTCGTGAACAGTTTCCATAACTGTAGACGTGCAAGTTGCCCTCCACTTAACTGACCGCATGATTGTTGATAATCTCTAGGTAAGCCCAGTTCATTAAGCAACGAACAAAGCTTTTGCTCAATGTCCCACTCATCACCCACAACATCAAACCAATGGGGTGAACAATCACCGAGTTCAATTTGCTTTAACGCCTTTATTATTTGTGCTTTACCTAAGAATTCCGCAACGGAGCACGCTATGTTTGAAGGTTGCTGACGATAAAGGGCGAATGAACTGGGTAATAAAACGTTTCCGCTCTCCGGTCGTTCCTCTCCCACCAATATTGAGGCGAGCATAGACTTACCGGCTCCATTGCGTCCGACTAGCCCGACTCTAGGTACATTCATCGCACATGAGAGTTGGTGAAACAAACGGTCACCGTTTGAAAATTGATAACTGATATTTTGAGCTTGTAAAAATGGCATCATTTGCCTCCTGTATGACAGGGACAACAGCCGTAGCTAGATCGTTATAGAGATGAGATCAATGCAATTGCCGCCTTTATCTGAGCGATAAAGGTAAGTCGGTATAAAAATGTATATGCAGAGAAATATCGGAAAGTGAGCTACGCCTACTAACCCTGTGTATCCAAAAAATAAAATTGATAAATGGATGACAGGTTTAGTTGTTCATATTGGCGTAATCTCCGAAAGAAGTGGTGAACAAAGATTAGCTTATTCTCTCTTGCCTAGTCAAGCGACACAATTGCAATGTCAGCCAGTCTTCATATCTCTCTCACATTGACGTTTTATCAGGTGTTATTCAGATTTACCGCTATAAGTGTGATCCAAAATAAATTTGTCAAATTGATAAATATTATACTTCTACTGTATATCATTACTTAATGAGTGGTTATTCATAAGTCATTACCGCATAACCATGATGACAACTCATAGATAACTATATCGATTGATAAAGCCAGGTCTTACTTGATTAGTTGAGCCTGCTGTTTAAATTTGGAAAGTGTAAGGACTGTATGTGTTTTATTTACTTTTAGTAGCGCTTGCAATTACCGGAGAAGTTCTGCCGGAAGATTATAATCGATTTTACGTAGTTTCGGGTGGGCAGAAACCAATGGTGGTTCTAAGAGAAGATAGCCGCTTTTGGAATGCCAAAATGATGGATCCGCAAAATCTCAGTTATATCCCTCAAGGCCAATACCACTTAAATGGCTTAGCAATAGGTCATAAGACAAATGAAGGCTTTAACTACTATGATATGTCTGAAATTTTGTCGATAGAAACGACTATCGACTTAGCTCAACGAGAGGCTTTTAATGTTCAAGGAGGAACTATCTATGTTGAACATAATGCTAACTTCAATGAAAATTTAAAGGAAATTAAGCTACTGTATTCACCAAAGGATCCCGGCGTTGAAGCGTATTCAGTATCGATTCTTTGGGAGAAACACTCCAGCAGTGAAATGATTTTATCGGCAAGTGAACACAGAAAGCTTACTGAATCCGATATAAAAGGCTTTTCTGAACGTGATCTGAATGTGGCACGTAATGAGATATTTGCACGTCATGGTTATACATTTAATTCTGATAAACTGACTTATTTATTTTCCCAAACCAGTTGGTACAAACCCAGAACTAAAAACGTGACGTTAACCAGTATCGAACACTACAACGTAACCTTTTTAAAACAACATGAGCAAGAGGCAAAAGCGACTACGAACAAGAAGGAGCAAGCCAAATCTGATGCCCCCTGCGCTTGCGTTTTTAATAAAAATAGAATGTGGAATCCGGAGAAAATATTGTGGAATAATACATATTGGCAATGTGCTAACTATAGAGATGATGGTACTTGCTCAAAAGTATCAAAGATTAAAAATGTTGTTATCGAGTAATGTCATAAACGCCTAAGACACAAATGCCATTGCCTATATGTGGGCTAATCCATGCAAATAGATTTCATCAGGGTCACAAGCCGTTACAATTCTACATTGGGTATTATACTTTCTATGTGATTAATATTTAATCAGATAAGGAGGTATGTATGAAACGATTCGCGAACATACTTTTTGCAACACAAGGTTTACCTGGCCACAGTGATGCCCTCGAACAAGCGATTAGGATCGCAGCCAGTAATGATGTGCCCGTATCCGGCCTGATAGCCTTTCCAAACTTTCCTGCTGATATGCTTCAGTATCAGCAAAGTTATGAGAAGTCGCTTCAGGACTCTCTAAATCAACGTATTGATGAATATCGACAGCTGCTTAACCTTTCAGAAGATAAGCTGCCGTTTCCTCTTACGGTGAAAAGTAGCCAACAACCCGCCATTTGTATCATTAAACAAGCATTAGCTGCCAACAATGATCTGATCATCAAAGAGGCTGAACCACTCGGTGACAGAGCCGAAGGTTTCAAAGCCATTGATATGACGTTGCTGCGCAAATGTCCTTGCCCTGTCTGGTTGCACCGTCCGGTTGATAAACCAAGGGACAAACGTCGTGTCGCAGTAGCAATAGACCCATTAACCCCAAGTGATGACAAACATTCACTGGCTTTGCGCCTACTTGAACTATCGCGTTCAATCGCCGATACCTGTGACAGTCGTTTGCACGTCATTTCTTGTTGGGAGTATTACTTAGAGCATTATTTACATGATAATTCATGGATTCATGTCGATGATGCAGAGTTAAAACATGAGATCGATAAAGCAAAATCCGATCACAAACAAGCCCTGCAGCACTTGCTGGAAGATTCAGGCATAGCAGGTGAAATTGTCATGCATCACTTACACGGTAAACCGGATGAAATTATCCCGGATTACGTTGAGAGCATTGAAGTCGATGTACTCGTTATGGGTACACTGGCGCGAACGGGTATTTCAGGCTACGTGATTGGTAATACAGCAGAGAACATTTTACAGTCAATAAACTGTAGTTTGGTTGCTCTTAAGCCAGATGGTTTTGTTTCGCCGGTGGAGTAATTGCCACTTAGCCGCTTATTCATTGGGACTTAAGGAGGGAAAGAACCGTTCTCAAACAGAAACACAAGGAAACAGTGACCTACGTGGTTACACCGTTAGCGACAATAAATAGCGGTTTGTACTGGCATCCACTTAAGTAGCATTCAATCAATACCGTTTGCTACTTAAGTTAGGGTTTGATGGTGGCCTTTATAACATCTAAGCTAAATCAATCAATTAGCATTTTTATCGTTGCGCCATATAAAGCGAACTTTTAAAACAATAAAGGATTGCGATGTTGAATAGCATAACGGATCAAGTAAACCTGCCGAAAAACCCTGATAATCAGTGGCTGTTACTGATTTTCCCTGTGCTACCCGTTTTAATCTTCGTTACTCTTATCTCAATATATACTCCAGCAGGAGTGAGCTGGAATACACAATGGATACCCGGACTTGATATAAACCTCAGCTTTAAGCTGGATGGATTGTCGTTCCTCTTTGCCGGATTAATCAGCGGGATCGGGGCACTGATCCAGCTTTATGCTCTGGGTTACATGCGTAACAGTGATAGTCGATTTTCATTTCATTTATATCTGACCCTGTTCATGCTTGCCATGTTAGGGGTCGTCATGAGCGACAACATTCTGCTGTTGTTTATCTTCTGGGAACTCACTTCTGTTATCTCCTACTTGCTGATTGGCTTTAATCACGAGAACAAAACTTCACGTAAAAATGCGCTGCAATCACTGATCGTCAACGGCTCGGGTGGACTGGCCATGTTGGCGGGGCTTATCCTACTTGGCGCGATGGCAGGAAGCTATGAAATAAATACCATCATTGCTCAGGCTGATATTATTGCTCAACACCACTGGTTTATTCCTTCATTGGTGCTGATCTTTTTTGGGGCTTTTACCAAATCGGCACAATTTCCATTTCATTTCTGGTTACCCAACGCAATGGCGGCACCGACACCAGTCAGTGCCTATTTACACTCCGCAACCATGGTAAAAGCCGGTATTTACCTGTTAGCACGCTTATCACCGATTTATGCACACAGTGATACCTGGTTTTATACCCTAGTGATAGCAGGCTGTGTTACCGCTGTTTGGTGCACGTTTGTCGCCCTAAAACAAACCGATTTAAAACTAATGCTGGCCTACAGTACCAATGTTGCATTGGGTAAGTTAACTCTGTTGCTGGGCATAGGAACAGAATTGGCCATCAGCGCTGCATTAATGTTTATTCTCGCCCACTCTTTCTACAAAGCTGCGCTTTTTATGGTGGCGGGGAATATCGATAAAGCGACAGGAACCCGGGATATTGGCCAACTTTACGGCCTGAAATCCGTCTTAGTGATTAGCATGGTTACCGGGGTCTTTGCAGCCTTATCCAAAGCAGGCTTTCCACCCTTACTGGGTTTTTTAAGTAAAGAGTATATGTACAAAGCTGCCACAGAAATTAATGGCTGGATAACGTTCATACTCGTCTTGGTCAACGTATTAATGGTCGCTCTAACCATCATGCTAATCGCGCGACCATTCTTTGCTCGCCATGGTGATGCACCGCCAGAAGCAAAACAAGTAGAAACCAAAGCAACGATGTGGATTTCGCCGTTGCTCCTCGCATTAGGCAGTTTCATTGTTCCATTAACAGGCTTGTCCTGGCTGGATCACAACGTCATTTTTCCGGGCTCGTCCGATATTCTGCGTTCAGCCGCCCCAAAAGCGAGCTCTTTATGGCATGGAGTCAATCTGCCTCTGATTCTCAGTGTGATCACATTAGGACTTGGGGTCGTGGTCTATTACATCTATCCAACTGTGTCAGCGTTCTTCCAGCAATTAAATAGCTTAGTGCCAAGAGCAGAGGATATTTTTGACCGGATAATGGACGCTATGATGGCGCTGGCAAAGTGGCAAACCGCGCTCTTTCAGCAACAGAAACTCAGCCAGCATACCCTGCTGTTCTTTGCTGTACTGGCCACTGCTCTGTTTGGGCAGTTGATCTCCCTTCCGCGAGCGATGTTTGATCCACTCTCCAATGTGGCTTTCTATGAATTTGGTATTGCATTATTGCTGATTGGAGCAGCACTGGTATGTACGCTGTCCCGGTCGAGGCTTTTATCAATCGCAGCGCTTGGCATGATTGGTTTTATGACCACGCTGGTTTTTATGATTTACAGTGCTCCGGATGTAGCGAAAACCTTGCTGTTAGTCGAGACATTGATGGTGGTCTTTTTAGCGTTGTTGATGCGCCATCTGCCGCATTTAAATACAGTGCCGAAATACTCAGTAAAACGCAAAATGGTCAATGCGGTTATTGCCGGTTTCATTGGTGTTTCTGTCACTATGCTGTTGATGGCAATCACTTCACAACCGATGGAGTCGTCGGTATCTGATTTCTTTGCTGAAAACAGTGTTCCCGGTGGCCATGGGCGAAATATTGTCAATGTCATCTTAGTCGACTTTCGCGCGTTCGATACTCTGGGCGAAATTGTCGTGGTGGTCATTGCCGGAATCGCGGCGGTCAGTTTGCTAAAAACAAAAGCTAAAAAGCAAAACCGAATCCAATCATTAATCTTTGCCACTACAGCCCATATCGTTGCGGCTCTCATGTTGGTGTTCTCAGTCTATTTATTACTACGTGGTCACAATGAACCGGGTGGTGGCTTTATTGGAGCTTTGATTGCCGTCATCGGGTTATCACTTCTTATGTTTGCCGAGTCGCCCAGATATGTCCGCTCCCGGTTACATGTTAAACCGCTTTTTATTGCCTTAGCCGGAGTCGCAATAAGCTTGATGTCCGGTGTTGTTAGCTTGTTTTTTGATAAGCCATTTTTAACCGGATTATGGTGGAAAGATGTCATTCCGCTTGGCACGCCATTGCTATTTGATGTTGGTGTTTACCTTGCCGTTATCGGCGGTGTGATGGGAATGCTGCTGCGAATTAACGAGGAGTTGGACTGATGGAAACCGTATGGAGTGTCGTGGTAGGTGTATTTATCGCCGCTGGCATTTACTTAATGCTGGAAAAACATATTTTGCGGCTTCTATTTGGCATTATGTTGCTTAGCAGTGCGGTCAACCTTGCTATTTTCACCGCAGGAAGACTGACCCCCGGTGAACTTCCACTGATTGATAGTCAGGCTGTTTTGCCTCCAGAAAACGCTGCAAACCCATTACCTCAGGCGTTGATATTAACCGCGATCGTTATTGGGTTTGGATTATTGATTTTTGCGTTGATGCTGTTTTATCGTGCTTACAAAGAGACAGACAGCGCAGACGTCGATGATATGCAAGGTTCGAAGGAGGAACAATGAGCTCAATTTGGTTAACGTTACCGGTTGTTCTCTCATTAAGCACCGCGCTCACTATCTTTTTTGTGCGTCGCAAGGCTCTACGCGTTGAGTGGTTAAGCGGCACAAGTGCAGTGCTCAACCTTATTGTTGCCGTTTTTCTGACCCAAAACACAATCAGCCATGGTATTCAGGTGGTTGCTTTTGGTCAGTGGCAGGCTCCGTTTGGCATTGTTTTTGTCGCCGACCACTTTAGCGCTGCTATGGTAATGATAACAGCGATCATCGGCGCCATTAGCGTTTTCTATGCCATGGCCGATCTTCGTCTCAAACCTTCTTACGGCAGTTATCATGCTTTAATGCACGTATTGCTTGCAGGTGTTTACGGCGCATTCCTCACCGGCGACATTTTTAATCTATATGTTTGGTTTGAGGTTATGCTCATTGCATCATTTGGCTTAATGGTACTGGATGCAACCAAAGCTCAGATCGACGGTGCAGTCAAATATGTCATGCTGAATCTCATTTCGACGCTGGTGTTCTTGCTCGCTATTGGCTTACTTTATGGCGCAACAGGCACATTGAATCTCGCTGATCTCAACAGTAAAGCAAGCACAAACGATCCTGGTATCAACATGATGCTATCTGCGTTATTTTTGTTTGCTTTTTCCATTAAGGCTGCATTGTTTCCGCTATTCACCTGGTTGCCTGCGTCTTATCACAACTTACCCAGTGGTGTGGTAGCCTTGTTTGCAGCATTACTGACTAAAGTCGGGGTCTACGCGATAGTTCGGATTTTCACGCTAGTATTTCCTCTGGTCGAGAGTGGCTGGCAACCGACGCTAATCTGGGTCGCGGCATTAACAATGCTAACAGGGGTTTTGGGAGCTGCGAGTCAATTCGATATTAAGAAAATCCTCTCTTTTCATATCATCAGCCAGATAGGTTACATGATTATGGGGCTGGCAATTTACACCCCTCTCGCTTTGGCAGGGGCGATTTTCTATATCGTTCACCACATCATCGTCAAAGCAAACTTATTCTTAATCGGAGGCTTCATCGAGCGAAAGTATGGTTCGAGTCAGCTTGCTCAATTGGGTGGCGTTTACAAAACGATGCCATGGCTTGCTTTCCTGTTTCTAGTACCCGCGTTTTCTCTGGCAGGGTTCCCACCATTGTCCGGTTTCTGGGGCAAATTTCTGGTCATCAAATCAAGCTTACAGACGGAGTATTACTGGTTAGCGGCGACGGCCCTTCTGGTGGGATTACTGACCACATTCTCGATGACAAAAATATGGAGCGAAACATTCTGGAAAAAGCCAGAGGTAGACAATACAGCGCGAGTGCTACCAGCAAATATACAATGGCTATATTGCATTCCCATAGTTGTATTGACAACATTGACTCTGATCATTGGCTTAATCGCTGAGCCTTTTTATCAGTTCTCTGTTCAGGCCGCTGAGCAACTGTTAAACCCGGGTGGTTATATTCAGGCGGTATTAGGAGGAAAGGCATGATCTATCTGTTCCTCAATGTTTTCCTCGCCTTGGCATGGATGATGCTGAATGGCAGCTATTCTAGTTTTCACTTTATCGTCGGTTTTATGGTTGGCTTTTTCGCTCTGCGGTTAAGCCAACCATTTGGACTAAAAACCAGTTATTTCCGACGCTGCGCATCAGCGTTGAAATTACTTATCTACTTTGCGTATGAAATGCTCATTTCAGCGGTACGTGTAATATGGGATGTTGTGACTCCGACCCATTTGAGTCAGCCGGATATTGTGTATGTCCCTTTAGATGTTGATTCAGACCTTGAAATCACCCTGCTAGCCAATATGGTTTCGTTAACCCCGGGGACACTGAGCCTAGACGTTACGCCAGATAAAAAACACCTTATTGTTCATGCTATGTTCGCCCCGGAACATGAAGAAGTTATTCGCGCCATTAAAAATGGATTAGAGCATAGAATTTTGGAGGTGACGCGTGAGTAGCTGGCTTTCAATCAGTATTACCTTTGCCTATGCCGGGCTATTGCTCAGTTTTGTAATGGCATTTTTGCGTCTGATTTTAGGTCCAACTTTAGCTGATCGTGTGGTAGCCCTCGACCTTATTTCATTTATTACCATTGGCTTTATCACCGTATATACCTTAGACAGCGGTGAAGAAGCACTGTTAGATATTGCGATAACATTAGGCTTGGTCGCATTCCTGGGCACAATTGCGTTTGCGCGCTTAATTGTTAAAAGGAAGGAGAAACCATAATGGATATATTGATTGGATTGTTTTTATGTTTAGGAACTTTACTGATCTTAAGCGCAAGTCTGGGCGTGCTACGAATGCCAGACTTATACACCCGAATGCATGCTGCCACTAAGGCCGGAACTGTTGGCCTTAGTGGCTTACTGCTGGCTGTGGCTATTTCAATTCCTGAAATCAGCGTCGTTTCCAGAGTTGTCGGCACCATGGTATTTATTCTGCTTACAGCACCTGTCGCTTCACACTTGCTTGGGAAAGCGATGAGACAAGTCGGCTACAAAATCTGGCGTAATGATTAAATAGCAATAAGACAATAGTTAACACCTATCACACTTATAGGTGATCCTTCTCTTTACTAAATGATAATTATTATCAATAATATTCCCATCAACGCGATACAGGTTTATGAGGAAAGAACGATGATTAAGACAATGACTTTTGCAGCAATCCATTTCACTATCGCAACTTTGGTTGCATTCACATTAACCGGTGATTTTTTACTAGGCAGCTTAATTGCCATGATTGAACCTTCAATCAATACAGGTGCATTTTACTTCCACGAGAAAGCTTGGCAAAAAGTGCCATTTCTGAAGCGTCACGAAGCAATGACTCAAGTGAAAACAGCGAGCTTCGCAGTTATCCACTTCAGCGTAGCCTTTACTGTGACTTACATGCTAACGGGTGATGCATTCATCGGTGGATTAATGGCAACCGTTGAACCAACGATTAACTCCATTGCTTACTTCTTCCATGAAAAAGTCTGGCTACGTAATACCAAGAGTACTGACAACTTAATCCACGCTTAATCTGTCTCATCGTACTCTCCTCAAACAAAGCCTCGATCATCGAGGCTTTGTTGTTTTTATTGCGCCAGTCTTTTTTGCAAGTAGTCCACCAGCGCTTTTAGCTGATTAGGTATAAAACGCGACTGTGGATACTGAGCGACGATCTGCCCCTGATACCGGCTCACTAATTGCCAATCAGGAAAAAGTTCAACAACCCGGCCATCTTTCAGCCATTGAGATATCACAAACTCGGGGAAAATGGATATCCCCATTCCACGTATCACCGCTTGCTTACGAATTTCGGTATGATTCACCGCCAAGCGTCCATCAACCTGAACATTGTGTATCGTTTCACCTTGGCGAAAGATCCACTTTTTATCGCCGATTGACTCTCCCAATCGAATACATTGATGCTGAGAAAGGGCTTGAGGCTCCAATGGACACCCAAATTGGCTAAGGTATTCTTGGCTCGCACAAAGAACCAGACGGCTTTCACCCAGCACTCTTCCCACCAATCCTTCAACAGGGGTTTCTGTAATGTGTATGGTCAGATCGACTTCGTGCCCGATTGGATCGATAAAATGGTCTTCAACTACGAAGTGAACGGAAGTCTTCGGATACTCTTGAAGAAAATCAAGAACCATTGGAGCTAACACCTGATTGGCTAAGGCTCTTGGCGCTGCAACTCGAATCTCTCCAGCCACCTCTTGTTGGGTCGAGAACGCTGCGTCGGTCGCTAACTTTGCGGTTTTCAACATATCACCACATAAGCTATAGACTTGTTCACCGACACTGGTCAGGCGCATATTTCTGGTTGTTCTCTCGAGCAACTTTTGGCTCAGAGCCATTTCCAGCTTGGCCATTGAACGACTAATAGAGGAAGGTGCCACGCCCAGCCTCTCGGCTGCTTTAGAAAAGCTCCCTTGCTCGACCACGACAACGTAAACCGCCATTTCAGGTAACAGAGCAATCAGTTTATTTGTATCCAAAACGCAAAAGTCCTTTGCATATCTAGCCATTGTTCCATCTAACGTACTAGTGGATAGTAATTTCGTCAATTTCGAACATCAGTAATGAGGGATAAGTTTGTGACCAGTTTAGTAATGAGAAGAAACCTTAACTCGATAGGTATACCAGAACTGCTGCTTCTGCTTGTCGCTATTGTTTGGGGAATGAGTTATGGGTTAACCAAAAGTGCCATTGCTTACACCAGTATTGCAGTGTTTATCGCTATTCGCTTTGGGCTCACATTTCTGCTACTACTGCCGTTAGCAGTGCAGGACATAACAAAAGGCAACAGCAAAGATTGGGCGGTTTCAGTTCCTACGGGCGTTATTCTGGCTCTGATATTTTTCTTCGAAGTATATGGAGTAAGCCAGACTACGGCATCCAATGCCGCCTTTCTGATCAGCTTAAATGTTATCTTCACTGCATTAGTGGATACGTTAATCAGCAAAAGAAAGCCAGATAAGAAGCTTATCGCTCTCACTCTAATCAGCACCATCGGCGTAATGCTATTAACTTATAACCATGGTTTAAACATCATCTTTAATCAAGGTGACATTAGTATCCTTATCGCTGCTTTTCTTAGAGCTATCATGGTCACAATGACAAAAAGGCTCACTCATCAAAAGCAAATAACCAACTCTACCTTGACTTGTGTTCAAGCTTTGGTGGTATCGATATGTGCTTATTCAGTGGCAGTCACTCTTTCAGGTTCATACTCCATTTCACTACCGACCGAAACTGATTTCTGGCTAGTGACCGCATTTTTAGTGTTGTTCTGTACTTTGTTTGCTTTTTACGCACAAAACTATTCCGTGAGAAAAATATCGCCGACCAGAGCTTCTTTACTGATGGGCAGTGAACCACTGTTTGGCGCGCTTTTCTCTATACTATGGCTCGGTGAAAGCTTCACTTTGATTCAGTGGGCAGGGGCCGCGATTCTGCTTACTGCGATTGCGAAGGCGTCAATAAGCAAACAGACGTGAGGGAAATACATCAACATAAGTAAAATGACAGCAGGCGTTTTACATTTCTAGTTCATGTAAAACGCTTTAAGTCAGATTTGTATCGTGCATCTGTGGCTGACCATTACTCGGACTTTAAACCATAGGTTTTAAACTTATCCAGTACTGTTCTCATCTCCTGATCTGATAAAACCGGTACCTCTGCTCGCACTGACGAGACTTTCAAATAAAGACTCGCCAGCACTTCGACTTCGTTCGCTAACCACAGCGCTTTTTCCAAGTTCACTTCCATCGCTATCATGCCGTGATGCTGCATCAAAATAGCTTTGCTTTGACGCATACCGTCAGTGACATAATCGGCAAGATCTTGAGTACCGAATGTCGCGTATGGAATGCACGGCACATGATCCGTCCCTGTCACCGCCACCATATAATGCAAAGCAGGAATGGCTACATTGAGGATAGAAACCGCGGTTGAGTTTACCGCATGGTTGTGAACCACTGCATTAAGCTCCGGCCGCGCCAAGTAGCAAGCGAGGTGAAAATGCCACTCACTCGAAGGTATTTTACCCGCTTCATATACGCCATTTTCATCAACGTAAACAATCATGTCAGGGGTTAATTTGCTATAGGGGATACCGCTTGGAGTAATCAGCATCCCTTCTTCATAGCGCGCACTGACGTTACCAGATGTCCCCTGATTTAATCCAAGCGCATTCATTTCCAAGCAAGTATCGATAATTTGTTGTGCAAGTTGTTCTCTGTTCATCACAGCGTCCTTAAAGAAAAGGAGCCTGTCGGCTCCATATTAAAGCAGACTAAGCAATTTCTGGGGCTTTGAGGTCAGCAAACATGGCGGACAGTGCGCTCTCTGTTGCTTCACAAACACCGCGCTCAGTAATAAAACCTGTCACGTATTTAGCTGGGGTAACGTCAAAAGCATAGTTTCCACATTCCGTTCCCTTAGGAGCCGTGTTGACCCAACTCAACTTGCCAAACGGATCGATACCATACACATGAGATTGCTCTTCGCCGGAGCGTTGTTCGATAGGAATCTCTTTAACGCCATCATAAACAGTCCAGTCTATGGTTGGTGATGGCAGAGCCACATAAAATGGAACCTTGTTGTCATGAGCAGCTAACGCTTTCAAATAGGTGCCGATTTTATTACATACATCACCTTTCGCTGTGGTTCTATCCGTACCGACAATACACAGATCCACTTCGCCATGTTGCATTAAGTGCCCACCGACGTTATCCGCGATCAATGTATGAGGAACACCATGAGAGCCAAGCTCGAACGCCGTTAGCAATCCTTGATTCCGAGGTCGGGTTTCATCTACCCAAACATGTACTTTAATCCCCGCTTCATGTGCTTTGTATATTGGAGAAATCGCTGTACCCCAGTCTACCGTTGCTAACCAACCCGCATTGCAGTGGGTGAGAATATTGATGGTGCTGCCTTCCGGTTTGTTACTGGCGATCTGTTTGATGATCTCTAAGCCATTTTCGCCAATGCTCTCACATAACTGAACATCTTCATCAGCGATGTGAGCCGCCAGTTGATAAGCAATAGTCTGGCGCTCTTCAGCGGACTTATGTTTTAGCTCTGTAAACACTCTATCCAGCGCCCATTTGAGATTAATCGCTGTAGGGCGTGTATCAATCAATACGTCATAGCATTTTTGCAGGTGCTCATCGCTGGCATCTTCTTTCATACCCAATGCCATTCCATAGGCAGCAACCGCACCAATAAGGGGAGCTCCCCTCACCCACATATCTTTGATCGCTTTAGCGGCTTGTTCCATTGATGTAAGAGAGATGACTTGAACATCAAATGGCAGCTTGGTTTGATCGAGAATTTCTACTGACCAACCATCTTGTCCCAGCCATACTGTACGTTGGTGTTTTCCATTTATTTTCATAGTGACCTCTTAACAACTTTGCGCGAGTTGAGCCACGGCGGCGACATCTCGATAATTTTTAGCGTTCACAATCAGCTCTCGTGCCAATTTCAACGCTCTGCGTTGGCATTCGCCACGAAGCTCTGGGCTTTCAATTTGTTTAAAATCAGCAACACCCGCAAAACCAATAATGCGTCGGTTCATTTCTAAACCTGCGTTGACTAACGTGTCTTCAAATAGAGTGGTAAAGAATTCATGCTGGGCGGCTTTTAGCGCACGTTCACCCAAACCATTTTGGTAGATTTCTGTTGGGTAGGCTTCGCCTTGCTGTTTCTCATTCCACAGTTCAGTAAAGTGTGAAACAAACACCTCCCAAGTCACGGAAACTTGCTGTAACAAGTACTCTTGTGATTCACGACATGCCGCCTCATCTGTTTCCCAACCTGGGCGTGAGAAGTAAGCCATCAGTAAATTGCCGATGTAGTTACCAATATCGAATGCCATTGGCCCCATAAAGCCAAACTCAGGATCGATGACTTTAGTGTCGGTATCCGTCACCATGATAGATCCGGAATGCAAATCACCATGCAGTAACGCTTGTGCTTCGGTCATGAACTTGTATTTGTAACGCATAGCGACTTGGATCATCTCCTCGTCATTCCATACTTTACGAACATCCTCATCTAGCTCTGGAGAATTCCAGTTATTGCGTTCTGCATCAAAGTAAGGCTCTGTAAAGATGAGGTCTTCTGTGATTTTGCACAGTTCGTGGTTGACGGCAAATTTAGACACCAGTGCTTTTTTCTCTGCGGCATCCATTCCTAAATCGGAAGTAAAGAATAGTGTTTTAGCGAGGAACAATCCCACATCTTCACTAAGATGTGAAAAGGTTTTCCCCGCAATCAACTCTTTACGCAAAATGATATGATCCGCCAAATACTCCATGGCAAATATCGCCATGTCTTGGTCGTAAAAATAAACTTGAGGGACTAAATCGTGTCCTGCGACTTCGGCTTCTATGTTTAACACGTTGTACTCAAAAAAAGCGCGTGTCAGTGACAACTGCCAGCTTTCGCCAGCAGCTCGCACGTAAGGCAACGCTTGTTTGACAACAATGGTTTTAGATAGACCTTGGACAATAAATACTAAGTTGAGGTTACCATCACCAACTTCACTCACTGTCCACTGATTGGGTTCTCCGCCCAGTTCCAAATCACTAGGCAACTTGCCATGCAAGTATTGAGGTAACGATTCACTATTTAACGGCGTGTAGCCAGCTGGAACGGTATTCGACATAACGACCATCCTAAATATGATTAAATTGTGATTAGGGAGAATTCATTCTCCCTTTTGAAAAACGATCAGTTCATTTTTGGCATTGGCATCCAGTCAGATACCAGTACATCCGATGACGAGAACGAAGGAATTTTGCTCACTAAGTCATCCATGTTTTTGATGTTCTGTTTGTTCAACATCTCTTGAGTAATCAGCACAGGTGGTACCGTTACTTGGCGAGCAACAGCTTCACCTTTTAGCAATGTTGCCAATGCACGAACACTCACTTCCCCCATAATCGATGGGTTGGTGGCCACCGTGGCTACCCATGCGCTATTTGGTTCACGCATGGCCTGAATATCTGAGTTAGAAATATCCGCACTGTAAATCTTCACATTGCTTGATAGACCCGCTTCATCAACCGCGATCTTGATACCTTTGGCAAACTCATCATAAGGTGAAAACGCAACAGAAATGTCTGGGTTAGCTCGGAATACCGCAGCCGCTTGGTCAGCAACTTGGTTTGGTATTGGGTTGTTCATAGTACCGAAACGTGCGATCTCGTTAATATTTGGATACTTCTGCTTGAACTCAGTAAAGACTTCGTCACGTCGATCTAGTGGTGGAATACCTGGGACATACACATAAGCGGCTTTCCATGAATCGCCGTTATCTTTTACTGCTTGCTCCAAAGACATACGTGCAATTAGGTGATCATCTTGGTTGATTTGAGGAATACTTGGATTCTCAGCATTGACGTCAAAGGCAACCACTTTGATGTTGTTCTGTACCGCCAAATCTGCCAAATCTTTGATTGAGTCAGTAAAGCCATGCTGCAGTACGATACCGTCATAACCTTTCATGATCGCCTGCTCTAATTGGTTACGCTGTAACGATGCATCTTGGCGAGCATCGTAGACATCCAGTTTAAAACCCAATGCCTCTGCCTGACGTTTTACACCTTTTAGATACAACTCTGGAAAATCACCTTGTGACAAGTACCTAACATGAGCGATACGAATCTCTTTTCCTTCGAATGGGTTTTCTGTGTTTGCCGTTGCGAAACCAGAAACCATTGCACCTGCGATAGAAGCGCATAGTGTTATTTTGTTGAAGGTTTTCATTATAATTTCCTTATTGTTATGCACGTTTGTTGGATAAGCCAAATGTAAACATTAACGCCGCGACTAGTACCATGCCTTTGATAAAGTCTTGCGTGTAGTAAGGGGTGTTCATCATGGTGAGTCCGTTTAGCAGTACCCCGACGAAAAGCGCACCGATAGCCGAACCTTGAGCATTGGGCCTAGCCGCCCCAAGCACAGCGAAACCGATCAAAGCACCGGCCACGCCATCCATTAATAGAGAGTTACCAGAACTCACATCGCCACGACCAATTCGCGCTGCCAAGAGTATTCCACCAATTGAGGCGTAAACGCCTGACATCACATACGCGACATAGCGATAGAACTTAACGCGAGCGCCCGCCAGTTTGGCCGCTTGCTCATTGGAACCAATCGCGTACATAACGCGCCCATGGCGTGTTCTCTCCAAAAAGAGGTAAGTAATCACAGCCAG
This sequence comes from Vibrio sp., assembly GCA_048259585.1. Taxonomy (GTDB): domain Bacteria; phylum Pseudomonadota; class Gammaproteobacteria; order Enterobacterales; family Vibrionaceae; genus Vibrio. The sequence goes on from JBLXHN010000008.1 coordinate 185,014, forward strand.
TACCAGCATAATCACCACAGGAACAGGAATAATGTCGAAAATCCGAGCACGACCAAGAAACAGAAAGCTTTCAGAAAATGTCCCGCTGGCGGTTTCACCATTAGCGAGGCTCATGCCTGTGGAGATAGAGCGTCCCTGAGTCGGTATAAGTTGAAGGCCCAATAATAGGAACATCATTCCCAATGTCGTTAGCAGGTCTGGCACCTTCATTTGTACAGTCATAAAGCCATTGATTAAACCAACGATAACACCGACGGTAATTGCAGTGAGTATCGCCATCGTTGTGCCGCCATCAAATACCACCATAACGTAACTGGCTGTCATCATTGAGAATGCGGCAGTTGAACCGATTGAGAGGTCAAAGCCATCCACCGCTAAGGTCGCTGTAACACCTAACGCTAAAATCGCAACAATTGATACTGACTGAAGAATAATCATCATGTTGATTGTGCTTAAGAACGCAGGTTCGGCGACGGAAAAAAGCACTAACATCAGTGCTAGCAGAATCAGCAATCCATACTTAATGGCAAATTCACGCGTATTTTTCATCAGTCACATCCTCTATTGTTGTGTTGTTATTATTTGCAGTTGGAGCGGCAGCGATTTGCTTAATCAGTGTCGGCATATGGACCTGATCAATCTGATGTACTCCTATCAATCGGTTATGGTTAAAAACAATAATCCGATCAGCAATTTCAAGAGCCTCTTCAATATCAGTACATACTGCTATCGTGGCTCTATTTGCCGCCGTGTTTCTTAACAATTGACCTATCTGTCGACGGGATGAAATATCGACTCCCTGAAACGGTTCATTGAGCATAAGTACTCGACAATCGTCGATCATCCACCTTGCAACCATCGCCTTCTGTTGATTACCACCAGACAGAGTGGTCATTAACTCGGTTTGATCGGAATATTTAACTTTCGTGGTTTGAATGGCTTCTTCGACCACCTGTTTTTCCTTTTTCGTATCGATAAAACCAAAAGTAGAGAATCGTTTTAAAAACGGTAGGCTGACATTTTTCTCGATCGAAAAATCTGGGATCAATGCGTTATTACCTCGGTCCTCTTGAACCATGAACACACCGCTCTCTATCGCATGAGTAGGGCTGCTTGGCGTCCAATTCTTTCCATCCAGTTCAATATGACCAGAGGCGAACGGACTCATACCAAATATACCTTCAACTACTGAAGTGCACCCCGAAGATAGTAGCCCTGTTAGAACGACCACCTCACCAGCGTGGAAAGTTAAGTTGAAAGGCTCTGTTTCGGGTTTAAGTCTTACATCAATCAGTTCAAGAACCTTTATTTCTCCGGACTGATATTGATGGCTGACAGCACCAACGGCATGGCCAAGCATCGAGTCAACCGCAGCATCGTAATCAAGCGGTTGCTCGAAATAACCCACAATCCGTCCTTCACGCAGTGCGGCTATTTTGTCGGCAAGAGTCCGTATGTCTGACATACGGTGAGAAATATAAACCACCGCCACACCTTGGCTACGCATGGTTTTGACCGCCTCAAATAACTTAACCGATTCGGTATCGGACAATGATGAAGTAGGCTCATCAAGGATAAGCAACTTAGGTTTATCTGAAATAGCGCGGGCGATAGCCACTAACTGTTTATCGGCTTGCGACAACTCTGATACCTGAGTATCTAACGGCAACGTAAGGCCTATTTTCTCAGCCAGTGGTTTTGCCTGAGCTTCTAGTGCTTTTTTCGAAATATAGGTTCCAAAGCGGCCATCACAAAGTTTGTCGAGCAAAAGGTTTTCAGCCACATTGAGATCTTGTACTACCCCATCGTTGATGATTTGATGAACGGTAATAATCCCAGCATCACGTGCTGACTGAGGGGTTGATATGTCTGCTTTGCTACCATTAATGAGTATTTCACCATCATCCGCGCTATAAACGCCACTGAGTATTTTTACCAGTGTGGATTTACCAGCACCATTCGCGCCCATCAATGCGAGAACACTCCCGCCCTCAATTGTTAAGCTCACGTCATGCAATACTGTATTTTGGCCAAATGCTTTTTTAATGGAACGAATTTCTATCGTGTTGGATATTTCTGACATGAACCACTCCACTTGCCGTTAAAATTTACAAACGTAATATTAGTAGAACAATTGTAAATCTTTCTGTGATGGAGATAGCAGATTAAAAAATGAGCACCCATTGAGTGCTCACTGTTGTAAAAATTTAGACACTAATCAAAGATCACGCCTTTTTGCAGAATCATACAAGCGTATGCTCGGCGATCGTTCGTTCTAATCACTAATTGACACGCCTTCGTCATTTGATAGAAATCCTGTCTATCGACCATCAGATACTGATGTGAAGCCTCTTCTGAAGAACGTTGAACATCTATAAAATCTTGCGCAGATTCAGTCAGTTCCTGACTGCCATCCTGAGCCATTATAAACAAAGGAGTTTCATTGAATGAATCCAGAGGGAAGTGTTTCAAAACACTCGTCAACACGGTAGAAGCATCAACACCAGTCAGCGATATATGGGTATTGCTGCTATGGGAGTAAGAAGGGAAGTTTGCATCAACGATAGCCACTCGATCACCATGGCCCATTTTATTCAATGCAAAAAGCAGTTCTGCACTCAAGAGTGGATCGATATGTTTAAGCATAATTCTATTTCCTTTTGTATTTACAGCAAAACAAAAGTATATTAAGTTCAAACTGTTTATGCTAGTGAAGAAACATTTTATAATTATCTGCAGACGTAACTCTAAAGATCGCGATATAAGCAAGGAATAGCCATCAATGACCGATGCTGTATTAAAAAATATCAGTTCATTTAATAATGACCCGATTCTTCACGCAACCTGGCTGTATTATCAGGAAGGCCTGAGCCAAACCGAAGTCGCCAAGTTGATGGGAGTATCTCGTGTCACTGTGGTGAAGTATCTGCAAACAGCAAGGGAAAAAGGACTGGTTCAAATCAACCTAGATTTAAACACCTTTTCTTCCATTGACCGTGCGTTAGCGATTAAAGAAAAATTTTCGCTTGAACGTGTTGTTATCGTTCCTGATGGTGAGCATATAAACCAACGAGAAGACTCGAAACTAATGCGTGAACGCCTTGCTCGTGCTGGCGGTATGTATTTAAATCAGGTTGTTGAAAGCGGAGATGTTCTGGGTGTCGCTTGGGGACGAACCATCCACCAGATGAGCGAGGTGATGACACCTAAGACTTGTAAGAATGTCACGGTAATGCAAATGCTCGGCTCCATGCCAGCACAACCTGACTTTACTACCATTGAAGCTTCATCCCAGCTTGCACATAAATTGTCAGGTAGCGTGGTTTCTCTGCACGTTCCTGCCGTGGTATCGAGTTCTAGACTCGCGGTAGAGCTGCAAGCAGAACCTATCATCAGATCGAACTTTGATGCGCTAACTCACTGTAATAAAGCCCTGTTCGTGGTCGGTAACGCATTAGATGAAAACCCATTGATAAGAGTGGGCGTTTTGTCTAAAAAGGAAATGCAAAATTACCGAGAACTTGGCGCAGTTGGTGTCATCTGTGGCCGATTTTATGATCGCTTAGGTCGCCCAGTCGTCGCTGACATCGATTTTCGAATTTTAGGGATAAGCCTTGCCCAACTTCGACAAGTAGAGCGACGTATTTTCCTCGCTGGCGGCCAGAGAAATTACGACGCAACTCTAGGTGCTATCCTAGGAGGATATGTTTCTGACTTAATTGTTGATGAAGGTACTGCGGAATTTTTGGTGAATGTCGATCTCGAACAACTGAAATAATCAACCACAAACATCCTCTTCACCTGATGGTTTTTGACTAAACTTTTATAAAGATCTCCAAATAGTTAGAGGCCATCATGAAAAAACAACTCAAAGTGGTAGTCACAGGCGGCCCTGGTGGCGGTAAAACAACGGCTTTGGACCTCTTTCGTCGTGAGCTAAATGATAAAATAATTGTTGTACCTGAAGCCGCTACTCTTCTTTTTTCCGGCGGTGTCACTCGTTGTGACGATGTCGAAGTGGGTAAAATGGTACAAAAAACCATCTACCAATTACAAAAAAATCTGGAAGAAATTCATCAAGCTCAGTACCCAGACCGATTACTGGTATGTGATAGAGGGTCTCTCGACGGACTTGCCTATTGGCCAGATTCGGAACAAGATTTTTTTAAGTCGATTAATTCTAACTTTGAACAAGAGCTTTCTCGTTATGATGCCGTGATCTTTTTTGAATCTGCAGCCGAAACTGGACACGACATCAGCAGCAATAATCCGGTGCGAAGCGAAAGCTCCAGAGAAGCCATCCTACTTGATCAAAAGCTACAACAAGTCTGGTCTAAACATCCTAAATACCATTTCGTTGCCAGTTCAGATTCATTTGTAAGAAAGATCATGTTTGGAATCATGACATTAGAAAATGTGTTGAACAGAGTTTCGAAGCCTTAAAAAGGAGATTTAGTCAGACTGTTGAATTATCGGCTAACCCTGACTAACCAGCGAAACAACTTAAACTGACTGGGGAGATAAAATAGATATTCAGGATGCCACTGCACACCTCGTATAGATTTATCTTCACTACTTTCTACTGCCTGAATAAAGCTATCAAGATCTCTCCCCGCAACTCTTAAACCCGCTCCCACATCTTTAATTGCCTGATGATGGAGACTATTGACGCGTAGCTTGGCCTTATCGCACAAAGCAAATAGAGCCGAACCTTTGTCAACAAAAACTTGCTTGGTAGGTAACAAACCAGGACGGTTATAAGTCAGCTTTCGTAACTGCGTAATATCCGCATGCAAGCTTCCGCCGAGTACAACGTTAATGAGCTGCGCTCCACGGCATATCCCCAGGATTGGGATACCGTCATCCAAGGCCCACTGAATCCATTTAATCTCAAGTTGGTCGCGCTTAGGGTCGAATTCATCTCGCTCACTTGCCTCTCCGCCGTAGTGTTCAGGGTCAATATCATCCCCACCACCTATAATAAGGCCGTCATAGGATTCTCCGGTTCGTTGTTGTCTGACGCTTATCCTTTCCGGCTTTGCCCCCGCCAGAGTAAGAGCCAGCTTTGTACACCACCATGAGGGTGACCAACTACGAGCATTACCTGTTACCCCAATTCTTGGTTTTTTACCCACTGATTAATTTCCTTTATCCACTCATTTCGTTGTACCCCAATTAAAGGCAGTTGCAGATCAAGAAAGCGACTTGTTAGAAATTTCATAGAATCCACATCATTCGCTAACACTTCTACCCAGTACCAAATGTTCCAAGAAGTAGCGAAACTCCAATGAGAATCTTCAACTAGGCAATCAGGAAGTCGATAGTGAAATGTCGGTCTTTGATTCACTTTGCTATCAGTTATCACAGCCTTCACTTGTTGTTCATTGATAAAGGCAAATAGCGGCAACATGTCAAGGGCACGGTTGCGACTTGGATTGTGTGTCAGGTAATCATCAATTAATTCATTGATATTTTGATATTTTTCATTCAGTAGTCGCGTGACATACTCTTCCGAGTATAGTTGTATATACGGACTGACTTTTCGAGCTAAGTTAACGTCGTGAGCGTCATTAAGCCACCACTGCAACAATCCAAATGCTTTAAGATAAGCATGGATCGTCTCAACATCTAACGCCGGTAATTCAGGGTTAACATGAACACCAAAAGCCGCGGCAACGGAATCGTCCGTACCCTTAGCGCCAGCATCACGTAAGGCCGGAATCAGTTGATCTAATTCGTGCAGTTGATCAAAAGGGAAAGGAGGAGAGACGACTTCTAAAGGAACAATGGAGGAGGCAACTTTGTGTAAAAAATCCACCCATTCCTGACCTTCGTGGTTAATTTTAGCATCCAGTGCTTTATTTTTAAGAAATTCCCAGTCTAACTCAACTTTGAATTTTCCATTTTCCGATGTGTGTAAAACATATTCAACCGAAGACTTCTTCTCAAGCTGTCCGCCAAAGACACTCTTCAATATTTTCGTTACATTACCAATCGTTAAACCGGTAAACTCAATTTCATAGCCAACACAACGCACTTGACCATTTTCTGTTGTGGTTAACGGCGGGGTTTTAAAAGCCATTATCGCCTCCACTTTTTTATCTGATTAGCAGAATTAAGAATTATCTTCTCACCTAATACTATTCATAACATAAATAAATCACACAAAAAACCTTGGTACTTTTAAGTTTAAACCATAACTTAACTCGTTATACATAAGTCTTTTGATAACAGCGGCAAGCATGGTCACTCAAAAACGCCATTGCGAAACCCTTTTAGCCAATGATCAGCGATTTTTCTTCCCTTCTCAGCATTAGGCATACCCGAAGAAGACAAACACTCTCTTAACCAAATACCATCAATAAGAGCCATTAAGCTGTCTGCTGCAAAAGCAATGTTCTCAGTAGACAGGTTCTCTTCATCACAAATATCTCCCAACAATTCCTTAAGTAAACCCAGAGTCTGTTGGTTGACTTCCGAATACGTCTGATACATTTCTTGTGAATCACGTGTCAGGCTCCAGAAAACGAGCCAGGCTTTAAGTAAGTCTGGGTCAAGCACCTCTGCAGAAATATACTCATCAAAAAACAGCGCCATTTTGGCAGAAGCACTCTCTTGAGGGCTATTTTTGATCTTTTCTTTAATCAGCGTTAAATATTTCTCCGAAATGTAGCGGTATGACTCAGCAATTAAGTTATAAACCGAACCAAAGTGATGGTTAACCAACCCCTGTGACACTTCAGCATGCTTAGTAATTTTTCTCACTGAAAGACCCGCATAGCCTTCGGTAATTAAGCACTGAATCGCACTGTTTATGAGCAACGCTTTTCGCTCATCAGGCTCACAACGGGCAAATTTTTTATCCTGACTGGCCATATTTCTCCGACTGATAATTCAGGCTGTAATTTTCATATTGATTCAGGTTCTGACGCTAATCATAAACCACTCGGGACACGAAAACACGGAGTCCCGAGACGGTCAGATCACAACAATAATTTATAACAGGAGGGGTTAACAGGGACTATTCACGCACAATGGGGTTGGTTAAGCACGTAGGTCCACCTTCACAAGCGACACATAACGCATCACCATCGAAAACACTCACTTTCACGCCATGCTCTTCCATTACTTGTTTCGTTTTTGGGAAGCCGTCAATCATAATACAGTTGTCAGGCGCGGTAGGTAGTACATTAAGGTTTAAACCAAATGACGCTTCGAATTCATCAGCAGGCGCAACCACAAACTCGATGCCTTCTGCTTGCATTAGTTGCCATAAACGGGTCGGGATCAGTGGAGGATGAACGAGATACTTCTTCTCTGTTAGTGGAGAAATCACCGACATTAAATGCAAACATGCCGCTTCACCTGACCAATAAGGCATATCAAAGCCAAGGACCTTAACACCGTAAGGTTTTAGCAATGCATTTAACTGATTAACACCTTCTTCGTTTGAACGAAAGCCAATACCAACAAGCAGTGTAGAGTCGTTAAGCCAGATAAGATCGCCACCTTCAATTTTCGCGTCACCAGTAAGTTCACCAAGAATAGGAATATTCAACTGACTAAATTTATTCTTGTGAAGCTCCGGTTCAGGCGTTCGCAGCGGTTTGCCCATTCGCAATGGAATGACACCCGCTTTAGTGACCAAAGATGCGTCACGCGTGAACATAGCATCAGAAAGACCATCACCCTCATCATCAATCCACTCGATTCTTGCACCACTTTGCTCTATCAAATGGCAAAACTGTTCATATTGCTTAATCGCTTTCTCAGGATTAAAAAGATGGTTGTAATGCCATTCTTCTGCGTCTGCTTGTAAAAAACTAGCGCCAGGTTTACGCATCAATACACGTGACATCTTCCCCGCCATTGACTGACATCCATAATCTGACATTAAACTTCTCCTTAATAATGAATGAAATGGATTGGGCGGACGACGTTAGCCCGCCAATAAAATTTAAGTGGTTTACGGCGCGATGTTAGTGCCGAAATATTGCATTGAAAGCTTGTCGTAGTAGTCGCTTTTCACAATTTTATCGATGGTTGCACTAAGCTTTTGTTCAAGTGCAGTTTCATCCAGTCTAACAGCTGCTGCAATACCTTTACCCAGAATTGGCTCGTAAGGAACTTTACCGTAGTACTCTAAACCTGCTTTGTTCGCGTTGAAGAACTCCGTTGCAGGGATATCATCAGCGATCATGTAATCCAAGCGACCCGCCATTAAATCTGAGTTAACCGCATCCTGTGTGTCATATTGGCGAATAGTCGCAAACTTGCCAAACTTCTCTTTCGCATAGACAGCGGCAATCGTTGATGTTTGAACGCCAATGATTTTACCTTTTAATGCGTCTTTAGTCGGTGCGAACTTCTGACCTGCAAGTCCAACGAAAGCAGGAATGGTATTGTAGTAAGGATGCGTAAACCGTACTTTTTTTGAACGTTCATCAGTGACCGTCATAGACGCAAATATCACGTCTACTTTGTCACTCACCAGAGCTGGAATAATACCATCCCATGCAATCTCTTTAATTTGGCAATCTAATCTCGCCTCTTCACAGATTTTATGAATCAAATCGATTTCGAATCCTTTCCAGGTACCATCGGCTTGCTTAGTTGCAAATGGTGGATACGGTTCTGCAGCCACCGAAAACTTCACGGTATCCGCAGCATTTACAGCTTGAGCGACCAACAGGCCAGTGAGTATTAGTAGAGCCTTTTTCATTTCAACTTCTCCATGTTTTACTGAACTAAGAACCAGTATTGCAGGCTAACATTCGTGTTTTTCGCCCGTTCGCAATCACTGAAATAATTCCACTAAATGCAATCAATATCGCACCTAGCACTAAGAAACTGTCCGGTGTATCACCCCAAATAAAGAACGAAAGTAAGAACGCCCAAATCAGACCGCTGTATTCAATAGGTGCTAATGTTGAGGCTTCTACACGCTCGAAACTTGCGAATAAAAAGTACTGACCCAGCCCGCCTATTAGGCCAATACAAAGCATCACGACTATGGTGCCCGAATCCCACACGGTGAAAGTCCACGGCAGGCTGGCACCAGTAGTAGCGACAAACATAGAGTTCGCAGCAAACATCTGGATTAACACACTTACTTTGCCTGAAAGCTTACGTAGCAAGATGTACGTATACGCCCAAAGCAGCGCTGAAAATAACGCATAACCAACCGCGAGAGTTTGATCTGTAAATCCAGGACGCGATGCGATAAGCACACCGACAAACCCGATGGCTACCGCCGACCATTGCATTTTTGTTGGTTGCTCTTTTAGCAATACCACAGCTAAAGCCACCACGATGACAGGAGCGGAGTAATACAGTGTCGTCATCTGAGCCAGTGACAATGTAATCGCAGACAAGTAGTAGAAAACCCACGCCATTGCAGCAATAAAACTGCGCCATAAAAGTGGCTTAAGTACCGGGGAATCTAAGGTATTCATCACCATGGTTCTTCCGCCAATCACTAAGCAGACAATCACCATGGATAAGCTGCGCCAAAACAGAAGTTCAGCAACAGAGAAATCAGCAACCAGCCATTTCATAACCGCATCTTGTGCTGCAAGGCACATATAAGCCACAAAGCTAAACAGAATACCTTTGTTTACTTCTGTCATCTTGCCTCCTAGGCTCGCACCGGAATACGTTTTTCAACGCGATAAAACACAAACTCAATCAGATATGTCAGAACGACGTAGATAATTGCCACCAGTAAAAGTGGCTTATAAATATCAAATGTCATCGAACGCAGCTGATTCGCTGCCCCAAGAAGGTCAACGACAGCAATGGTTGAAGCTAATGCGGTTGATTTTAATAACAGCACAGTTTCACCGGCTAACGTCGGAGTAAGCTGATAAAGCGCTCGCGGAAGTTTCACTCGCAGCATCACTTTGGCTGATTTCATACCAAACGCTTTCGCAGCCTCTATTTCACCTTTAGGCACTGATAGCAACCCACCTCGAATCACTTCCCCTAGGTAAGCACCTGTCGATAAGATCAACGCAAACGCAACGTACCAGTATCCATCTCTCAAGTACGGCCAAATGATGCTGCTACGGATACCCGGATTGAACGCAAACAGCGTTCCTAAACCGTAGTAGTAAACGTAAATTTGTACCAAAAGAGGGGTACCACGAGTCACACTGGTAAACATAAAAGCGCAAGCTGCTACGATCCGGTTTGATGACAGACGTGCTAATGCGACCAATATGGATAACGCAAAACCCAACACAAGTGAGATAGCCAACAGTGAGATCGTTGTCTGCAAACCACCCAAGAGTAAATCTGAATATTCGAGCAATTCTTCCATCATTGTTCCCCTTAGTGTTTAGGCTGCCAACGGCGCAGGTTGATCTCTAGCTGTCTTAAGACAAAACTGGAAATAAGCGTAATCACGTAATAAATTGCTGCGGCGGTGAGGAAGAAAATCAGATACTCACGAGTTGATCCTCCGGCTTGCTTAGCCGTATATAACAGTTCGTTGGTTCCTACGACACTGATTAACGCACTATCTTTAATGAGGTTTAGCCACAGATTTGACAAACCCGCCAGCACATTGGGCGCCATCATTGGCAACGTCATACGCCAGAACAGTTTACGTCCGGACATACCGTATGCCTTTGCTGCTTCAATATGTCCCGAGTTAAGAGACACTATCGCGCCACGAAATATTTCTGACGAATAAGCCCCTTGCACCAAACCAAGAACAAGAATGGCAACAGGTAAACCCGCCACTTCGATTTCACCGAGTCCAAGCATCGCTGCAATGCCAGTAATCAAAGTACTGCCGCCATAAAACAACACGATAATTAAAAGTAACTCAGGTACCGCTCGGCACACTGTGGTGTAGATTTTAGCGCTCTGATATAGGACACCGCTGCCGCGGAGCTTTAAAACCGCTGCAATCAAACCAATACCGATTCCAACAATAAAAGCTCCGAGTGAAATTTGCATCGTCACCCAAGTCCCTCTAAGCAGCGCTTCTCCCCAACCTTCACTGCCAAATCCGATAAGTTGAAGTATATGATCCATCATTTACCTCTCTTAATTAGCGATTGTGTTGTGCGTTAATAAACTGGCTACAACGTTTACTAGTTGGATTTGAAAATAGTGAAGAAGGATGCCCTTCATCTTCGATAACACCCTGATGAAGAAATGCCACATGTGATGAAACCTCTCGCGCAAATGCCATCTCATGAGTCACCAAAATCATGGTTCTACCTTCTTCAGCCAAGGAGCGAATCACCTTTAGTACTTCGCCAACCAATTCAGGATCGAGCGCTGAAGTCGGTTCATCAAACAACATCGCTTTCGGTTCTACCGCTAGCGCTCGTGCAATCGCAACACGTTGTTGTTGACCACCGGACAAAAATCCCGGATAAGCGTCTTTTTTGTGTGCCATACCAACGCGTTCTAACAGAGCCATCGCTCTGTCGATGGCTTCTGCCTTGGATTCTCCAAATACGTGGATCGGCGCTTCAATCAGGTTTTCCAATACGGTTCTGTGCGGCCACAAATTGAAATTTTGAAATACCATCCCTAATCGGGAACGAATATCGAGAATCTGTTTAGGATTACGGATAAACGGTTCGCCCTTATGGTCGATATCCGTTTCAATCCCTTCACCGTTAACATAAACCAGCCCCTGATTAGGTACTTCTAGCATATTGATGCAGCGCAGTAAGGTGCTTTTCCCTGAGCCTGAGCCGCCAATAAGGGAGATAACATCACCTTGACGAGCCGTAAGAGAAACGCCTTTAAGTACCTCGTTATCACCAAACTTCTTATGTAGATCGACAACCTCAATCACTTTCTCAGGCTTTTTTAGTTTGATCGTGTCAGGACTACTTAAAAACAATGACGATTTAAAAGGTTTTGGCTGTTCAAAGTCCATACCGGAAATATAGGTTTTAATTCGTTCACACGCTTCAACCAATCGGTCTTCACCAATAGCAAAGGAAAGTCGAATAAAACCACTGGCTGCTTTGCCAAATGCCGCTGCGTCGAGAGTCGCCACCAACTGACTATCAAATAAACCCCAGATGAACTGATCGGAAGTTACGGGCAGCTCTCTGATGTCTAACAGGACAAACATCCCAGCATCTGGTTTCATCACTTTCAAGGAAGGACAACCGCTTAAATGCTCAATAACTAAGTCACAGCGTCGTTGATACACATCTCTCATCTGAGATGAGATTTCATCAAAGTGTTCGATTGCGGTAATCGCGGCTTTTTGAATAAAGCCCGGCAAGCCATAGAACATATTCAAAGCTAAACGCTCAATATGTTCGGTAAGCTCACGGTTTGCGATAACCCAGCCAGAGCGCCAACCAGTCATTGCATGAGATTTGGATAAACTACTGATCACCACCGTTCGTTCTACCATTCCCGGCAAGTCACGAATATTAAGATGTGGTTTTTCGAAATTTAAATAGCCGTACACTTCATCAGAAACAACCCAAAGGTCGAACTCAATCGCCAAATCAGCGATCGCCTGAATCTCATTAAGATCCATCATTCGGCCTGTCGGGTTATTGGGATTCGCAAAGAATATTGCTTTGGTTTTGGCTGTTACCGCTCGGCGGAGGGCATCAGAGTCCAGCCTAAAGTAATCATCACCCATAGTAGGAACAGAAACCACTTTAGCGCCGGTCGCTTGTAATGTTGCTTGGTAAGTAACATAAGAGGGGTCGAGCATCAGTACTTCGTCACCTTCACTCAATATGCATTGAGCTGTAGAGTACAAGCCATTCTGAGTGCCGGGTACGATGATGATTTCGTCCCGCGTAATTGAAGCCTTAGCTGTACGGTTATAATGAACTGCAATAACATCTCGCAACTCATCATAACCACGCATTTCGGTGTAGTGTGTCTCACCACTTTTAAGAGCATTAATCGCTTCATTAGTGACAACATCAGGGGTATTAAATTCTGGGTCGCCGACGCTCAAGATGATCACATCCTGACCGTTTTGTTGTGCCTCAAGCGCTTTAGTATGAATTTGCCACGCATCACCGCCTTCACTTTTAATGCGCTCAACTAATGGAGAATATTCCATTTTGCTCTCCTTCTATTATCCCGTTTCCCTACGGATTAAAAATCAGCCTAATAGAAAATGAACGGTCGTTCAATAGAGCCAAACAGGTTATTTATACGATCGTTCAACAAGCAACAAATTGGTGCAAAAAGCCATTATATTGGTGCATATAAAACACCAATAACTGATTAATTTTAAAGGGTAACTTTAGACATAAGTGTGACAATCCCAATCTCAGTGCAAAAAAGTTTTTTTTGTTTTTTTTTTTGCTACTGGTGACTAGTCAGGGAAAAGATAACACTTAAAGTATGGATATCTAAGAGATGAGTTGTGGTAAGGATTACCCGCCTTTTTGTATAGGCTCTGAAGTGGAAGGAACTCTCTTCTTGCCTACTTCATTACGTCACAAATTCCTTTGAGATGTTTTACTCGTATAAGCTTATGGTCATCCTCCGTCTTTTCCGAATCTGAACTAAACCACACCGCATTAATCCCAGCGTCAATAGCTGGACCAATATCGTTATCGTAATTGTCCCCAACCATCACAACCTCATCGTGATTCACTCCAAGTTGTTGAACAATTTTATGGAAAAACTCCGGGTTCCCTTTGCCAATGCCTAAGTTCGCCTTACAAAAATACCCGTCGATATACCGATCTAAACCGACTCGTTCAAAAGCCAACTTAATGTCTTGCTCGGTAGAATCGGCTGCATTAGTTGCGACATAAATCGAGTGACTTTCAGCCAGCTTTGCCAGCGTCTTCTTTGCCCCCTCAACAGCCTCAACCGTATCCCACTCACACATTTTTCCTTTTTGATTTGGGAAGTCGACCATTAAGGTATTTCCCCAATCGAACAAGTACACCTTTGACACCGCTAACTCCCTTTGCTCTGTTACTAACACTCTACCCAATATCGGGCGATGAGGTTTTTAAACACCTTTCCCATTACAATATTTTCAAGCTCACCACCATTGGCTTCTATCACTTTGCGCGAAGCGAGATTATCATCGTCAGCCGTGATTAAGGCTTTTTCAATTCCCAGTGCTTTAGCGTAAGGAAGTACTAACTTCAGCATCAGCTTACCGTTGCCTTTACCACGTTGCGAAGGGGCAATATCGTATCCGATGTGTCCCGCTTCTAATGTAAGAAACTCATTATCAATGTTATGCCGAATTCGAATCGCCCCGAGTATCGTTTTGTTCGCATCGAGCAACCAATAATGACTGCACGGAACATACCCTTGGGGCAAATTTATCCCTTTTGATTCTTCGGTTAAGTGACGAACATATTCAGGGAAATTGGCTTTTCCTTCAGAGTAATAGTCTGCATTGTCAACATCATGCTCGACAAAATCTTGATAGAAACGGGAGAACTCACATTCCAGTTCTAAGCAAGGTGATACTAACTCCATTTATCTTCCTCAATATCTTCTTATCAAAGTGATTTTTATCATTAACGCTGCTCTAGCCACTGTCGCTGAGTGATTCCGTATAAACAGTGACGTACTAATGGGTGATCAGCGGCGACTTTGGGATGGTTGAAATCCTGTTGAGTATCCGTCATACCCAGCTTCATCATCACTCGCTGCGAAGGCAGATTCTCCTTGGTAGTAAACGCATAGACCACGGGCGAATCAAGATGCTCAAAAGCAAATTCTAAAGCCTTTTGCGCCGCTTCTGGCGCATAACCGAATCCCCAGAATTCGGAGGCCAGTCGCCAACCGATTTCAACAAAGGGCGCATTAGGGATTCCACTGTTCTCATCCTGATAATGTAAACCGACGAAACCAATAAACTGCCCTGTCGATTTCAATTCAACAGCCCAAAAACCCCAGCCACGCTCAGCGATTAAATTTTTAATCAGTTGTGCTTGATCACGACTTTCTTGAAACGTTAAGGGTGCAACAAAATATCTCATTACATGGTCATCCGCGCACATTTCAGCGTAAGGTTGTATGTCTTGCTCATTCCATTGACGTAAAACGAGCCGACTTGTTTCCATTTTCATTCAGCTTTCCAAAACTAAAAACAGACGCTTATAAAAAAGCCACCTTGTCGAATAACTCGGTGGCTTATACTCAAGTGACCTCAAGATGCAGGACTCAGAGCTGCATCTTGAGGTTACTTGAGTATATAAATTTAATTAGCGTTTAAGTGAGTGATTCTATACCGTATTTTGCACCATAGTTTTCTACAACGAAATCAATATCTTTGTCACCACGACCTGATAAGTTGATCAGGATCGAACCTTTTAAGCCTTGTTTTGCTAACTTAGTGGCGTAAGCGACTGCATGAGATGATTCAATCGCAGGGATGATTCCTTCCTCACGCGACAACTCAAAGAAAGCATCGATTGCCTCTTCATCGGTTACGGTTCCGTAGCTAACTCGACCAGCATCTTTTAAGTAACTATGTTGAGGACCCACTGATGGATAATCCAAGCCACTTGCGACTGAATACACTTCTTGCGGCTCGCCGTTGTCATCTTTCAGCATATAGGATTTAAAGCCGTGCATCACACCCGGTTCTCCCATGGAGAGAGTTGCAGCATGTTCACCCACGAGTTCTAACGAGCGGCCTGCTGGTTCCACACCGTGAATCGCCACTTGTTTATCGTCTAAAAACGCACTGAAAAGTCCCATTGCATTAGAGCCGCCCCCCACACATGCGACCAAGTTATCTGGTAAGCTACCTGTCATTTCCTGAAACTGAACTCGAGCTTCATTGCCAATAATGGATTGGAAATCGCGAACCATTTTCGGAAATGGATGCGGGCCCACCACAGAACCAATCGCGTAAAGTTGGGTATGTGGGTCTTTCAGATACGCTTCAAACGCCGCATCCACCGCTTCTTTTAGAGTTTTTCGTCCGTGAGTGACAGGAATTACGTTAGCACCCAGAATACGCATACGCACAACGTTCGGGTGCTCTTTGGCAATGTCCACTTCACCCATGTAAATATCACATTTCAATCCGACTAAAGCCGCCGCAGTTGCCAGAGCAACACCGTGTTGACCCGCACCTGTCTCTGCAATCAGTTTCTCTTTGCCCATCTTTTTGGCCAAAATGGCTTCGCCTAGACAGTGATTAATTTTGTGAGCTCCAGTATGGTTAAGATCTTCACGTTTCAGATAGATGTCTACCCCATACTTATTCGATAAGTTCTCTGCGTGAAATATTGGACTCGGGCGTCCTACGAAGTGTTTGTACAAACGCGCCAGCTCATTCTGAAATTCTGGGTCTGAACAACACTCTTCGTACGCGGCATTAATTTCCTTCATTATTTTTTCCAGCTCTTCTGGAATAAAGCTGCCGCCGTACTCACCAAAATATCCGTCACTATTCGGCATCGGGTGGTTAAAAGAATTTTTCATCGACTACATCCTTGTTGGTTAAGCTACTGATACACTTATACCCAAACTTGTGAATTTTTTGTGTAACTGATTGCTTATTTCGTGATAGCGATCTCGAGAACTAGTTTGCTAGTACAAAAATCTCCGATGGTGTTATTGCCATAACGATTTCGTCGTGAATTAGGGAATTACAACACCAAGTGCTTGGTGGGTTGAGCTCAACGATGTGTTTCCACCTCAAACTTAATTAATGACCAAATTATTAAAGTAGAAAGCAATTATTGCGATGCAACAAAAGTTATTGCCTATACTTTATTAAAAACAGTGGATGACAGACAGGTATCTTTGATGGCAGAACAAAATATCGGGCAAATACTCCAAGCATTTAACAGCATCGAATCGAAAATCAAAGAACAAAACGGGTTGCTGAAAGATCTCACGGCAAAGGTTAAACGTTTGGAAGGACAAAATAAGCAGCTAGTACAAATCGTTCAGCAGCTCAGTGCGTCTTCCTCTGGCCCCAGTGATCAGGTTGACTCCAATAAAGTTGAATTTCAAAACTCCGTGAAACAAAGCCTGAAATCGATTGAAAACCAGTCGAAAAAAACCATGGAGATGGTTGCTGCAAACAGTGGAAACAAAAAAAGAGCTTGGCCTTAATGACGAACATAAACTTGGGAAACGATGATTACTCATCGGTTCTCGTCAGGCATAGGTGAATCTTTGTTCTTTCCAATATTGATTTTTATATAAATCAATGCATTACTAACAAAAAGCGTAGCTATTTCGTCCTTTACCTTTGGCTTGATACAATGCCTGATCTGCGTTGTGTAGCATTGTGTCAATGCTTTGGCCCTCACTGTACATAACGCCCCCAATACTGATACTCAATTTAAAGCCTGACGTAAATGAATATTGATTAACAGCAACACAAAGTCTTTGAGCTAAAAGATTTAATCCTTCTAGGTTAATGCTAGGTAACATGACAAGGAACTCATCACCTCCCCAACGTGCCGTACTATCATAAGATCGAGTGGTATCTTGGATGATTTTCGCTATCACTCTAAGTGCTTCATCTCCGGCGGCATGGCCATAAGTATCGTTAATATCTTTAAACCAGTCGATATCAATCCAAAGTAATCCCAGTTGCGAGTTTTCGCGTTTTGCGCGATTAAGACTTGCTTGAATTTGGATTGTCATTCCTCTGCGGTTATAAAGTTCAGTTAAAGGATCCATCAGGGCTAAACGTTCTAGTTTCGCAGTTCTATCTTGAACTTTTTGCTCAAGTTCGCGTTTGGATTGCAGCACCGTATCCGCCATTTGTATAAAGTGATGAGTAAGCCGTCCAAGCTCTCCTCGTGCTTTTAATGTAAATTCTTTAGCCGGACTTTCCCCTTTAGCCAACAAGTCCATCGCTTTATCCAACTGACTGATAGGATTTAACACTAGACGAGTTAACGCCATGTTCATCAATAACAGTGCAGCGAGCAACGTAATGACAAACAGGATAACGATATTAGAAAAATGGGAAACAGGAAGGAAAATGCCTAAGTCAATTAAAGTAATTTCATACCAATCAATTTTTGGTAGATAAACCACCCCCACCAATTGACGTTGACCTAAAAGACTAACAAATCTTGTTGCGACTTGTTGCTCTCCTGACTCCAATGCCTTCATAACCTCATAAATACTGCTTAAATCTTGGCGATCTTCAAAGATCAGGTCAATTGTCTTGTGTGAACCGGGTCCCTTAGATACTGACCCAAAATCAATCAATGCTTTATCACGGTGTAACTGAATCGCTCCAGAATGGTTGACAAAAAAACTATGGATACCAGGTTCTCCCTCTTCAACCACGCTGCTTAAAAATTGCGTCAAATCAAGCCCTGTGCCCACCATACCTAATATCTCATCACCATCTCTGATCAGTACATCTATCCATAATTTAGTGATCCCAAGTTCAACATCCGGATTAATGTTAATATGAACATCACGATTTTGATCGATGATGTTGTAAAACCAACTGTCGGAATCTTTATCTGAATCTAAGGTATAACGCAGCTCCATCCCTCGATAATCATTGGCTGCATTATTATGGAAGTAGTGACTATTCTTTCTCAAGGCAACAAAATAATTGTTGCCTTGAAAATTCTGACGGTAGTTTTCGAGCTCATCAAGAGCCGAATTTTGAAATGAAGTGTTACTCGGATCTCGCGCCCACTGCTTAATCACATTCGAGCTTGCTAACTGTTGAGACAGCGCTAATTCACGGAGTATCGGTTGTAATGTACGGCTTTTATCGTAAAGAGTTTGCTTAATAATAAATTTAGGTGCCCATTGTTCGATAACGCCTTCAGCCAGTGTTCGCACTGACCACGACACCGCGCCCGCAGTGACAATGAACAACATCGCGGTAAGCAACATAAACTGTGGTTTTAACTTCATTACCTTCCCCGGAGAGGTATTTTATTGCTACAACAAGCAGCATTATCAAAAACGGGTCCTTGATTTTTGTCGCTGCTTATTCAATACATTTTTCAAAGCAAAAAACCAAATCCTTTTCGTTTCAGTTTATGCAAACTGAACAATATCAAACATATCAACGCGGTATCATAACAAAATACGCATTTTGTGAGTCTGTAAAAGCTTTTAGCCACAAACCATGTCAAGTCATAGCCGAGAAGAAAACGCCAACACCGAGCGAAAGAGTAAGAAAGTTTATAAATTAGAGCGATAATTCATCCAGTTATGTAGTTAAAACAAGATCCTAGCTAGATAAATACCTTATTTAGTGTCACCTTATATAAACAAAGCCTATATTCCTAGCTATCTTCAATAAGTAGAACAAAAAATACGGAAGCACTCGATGCGTTTACACAGAAGCCTACCAAAACTAATCTTGTTTTTAATATCTTTTGGGGTGTTAATCGTTACAACGGAGTTCTTAACTAGAGAATTTATTTTATCCGACCAAACTGAAACCGTTGCACTTGCCAACGCTGCTCAAAAAGCGCAAGAGAAAGAAAGCTTATTGCTAACTTTCTTTGATGATGCTGAAAACACGATAAAAGCCATTCGCGCCAGCGATGTATTCAATCAATTTCTTCATAGTCCACAAACAAAAAACGACTTTAAACAACTCGCTTTAACAGTCGCCAGAAGCCAAAAAGATATTATGAAGATCCGATACATCGATAATGCAGGTATGGAGGTGGTACGTATCGATCGCGATGAAATTGGAGAACCCGCAGAAATCGTTAATGGTTCCAAGCTGCAAAACAAACAACATCGATACTTCTATTTTGATGCGATACCACGCCCTGCAGATAAAGTGTGGTTTTCTAGCATTGATCTGAATGAAGATCATGGCAAAGTGGAAACGCCTTACAAACCAACATTAAGAGCGGTTATGCCGCTTTCATACAAGGAGGAGTTCAATGGCATTTTGATCATTAACTACTTCACTCAACCTTTGTTGGACCAGTTTGCCAACAATCCGTTATATCACTCTATTTTAGTCGACGATGAAGGAGGAATACTTCTGCACTACGATCGTCTTAGAAACTGGAGCCGTTACAGTGGGAAGGCCAATATTTTCTCTGATATACCAAATTTCAGTGAGATAGCAAAAAATGATACTTATCGTTCTGACAAACTTTTTGCTCGCAAGCTCGGCTTACCCATAGAGCAAGAGCTCATTTTAATACTCTCGTTAGATAAAGCATCTCAAGAACTGCAACAAACGCTCAACCATAAAAACTTACTGTACAGTTCGGGCATCACACTCGCTATCACCGTTGTTTTTGGGTTTATTTTCGCAGGATTACTTAACCGGTTCTTCACTGACTACACCAATCGAGGCGACTACATCGAAAAATTGATGGATTTAAACCTACGCATTAATAATCTTTTGTTAAAAAACAAAATCTATATGGATATGGCCAGTGATGGTATCCATGTTCTCGATGAAGATGGCAACATTATTGTATTCAGCCATTCGTTTGCCGAGATGCTGGGTTATACAGAAGAAGAGGTAGCCAACCTCAATGTTAGGGATTGGGAAGCAAAATTACGTCCAGATGAAATAGCGGAAGCTATGGCTTCATTTGGCGATCAAGCCCAAAAACTTGCCACGCAGCACAAGCGAAAAGATGGAACAATCATAGACGTTGAAATTAACGCAAAATGGATAAAAACCGCCGACGGGAAGTTCTTTTACGCCTCTTCCAGAGATATCACTGAACGCATCCGAATGGAGCAAGAGCTGCACAAACTTGCGACTACTGATGAGCTTACTCAACTCCCATCACGCAGAATTTTTATGGAACAACTATCTATAGAAATGGAGAGGTTCCACCGTAAACAAAGTAATGCAGTATCTGTTATCTTTCTTGATCTCGACCACTTTAAAAGGATTAACGATACTTATGGACACGCTGCTGGAGATAAGGTTCTCATCTCTGTTGCAGCAATACTTAAAGATGAAATTCGTAGAGTCGATACCGTGGGCCGTTTGGGCGGGGAAGAATTTGGCTTAATCCTAACCGGAACAACTGAGGAAATGTCATTCCATTTTACCAACCGCATCCGCAAGCGGATTGAAGAATCCCCACTCGCGATAGAAAATCACATTGTTTATTGCACCATTAGTATGGGTATAACAAGTATCACCGATAAAGATACCAGCATTGAAGAAATCCTTGAGCGTGCAGACAAAGCACTATACCAAGCTAAACACTCTGGGCGTAACCGCGTTAAAATTTACATTGAAGAAGGCAACCAAAGTTAGCCTCATGTTCTCCCTAAAAGCGGCCTCTTGCCACTAGGTAACACATTAGCCGTAATTTACCCAAAGTATCGTTCCCCATACCGCCAATGAACAAACCATGCTTAGCAGTACAATGGCTGAGCCAATATTTTTCGCCACACCAGACAAGGGGTGATATTCCAACCCCACACGGTCAACAACCGCCTCAATGGCAGTATTCACCATCTCAGCAAACAAAACAAAGACCATGCTCATCATCACAAGTAAGGTATGCATCGCTGGCAGATCTAACCAAAATGCAAAGGCTGTTAACGGTATTAGCAGCATCAATTCTTGTTGAAACGCCGCCTCATTTTTACATAACCATTTAAAACCATTAAAGCTATGTACAAATGTATAAACAATGCGTTGAATACCGCTACGTTTCACTAAAACTTGCTGTTGCATTAAAAAATGATCTCCATGATATTTAGCCGTTTACTCGGCAATTCTGTGTAATATCTAAGTTCGGCTCGCGAACATTGGTTTCCACTCCATACAGGCCCAATAGACTATGAAATAAATTGTCATGTGATAACCCTCTGCTTTGTGCTTCTTGATTCAAACAATCGACACTCAGACCTTTTTGTTGCGCGTACTGTTTTGGTATCCACATCAGCCAAGGAACATGAGTTTGTTCTTTAGGCGCTATAGCATACGGCGTTCCGTGTAAATACAGTCCACTTTCACCTAAAGATTCTCCATGATCTGAGATGTAAGTCATCATTACATTATAGTCAGCTGAGACCGTCTCTAGCTCTTTTATCACTTGAGCTAAAACGTAATCGGTGTAAACCAAAGTATTGTCATAAACATTGGTAATCTGTTGGTCACTACAGTTTTCAATATCACTTCGAACACAAGCTGGTTGAAATGGAGCCAGTGCATCGGGATATCGGTTCCAGTACGTTGGCCCATGGCTACCAATGGTATGTAAAACCAACAATTTATTGTACTTATCTTTCTCGATAAACTGCTTAGCTTTTTCCATCATCACCATGTCGAAGCAAGTTGTGCCGTCACACTGGCTACTTTTAAGTGAACTGTCAATTGTCGCGTAAGTAAGTCTAGACGCAACCCCTTTATCGCCACCATCATTGTCAATCCACAAAACATCTACACCGGCGTGTTGAATAACATCCAACGCATTATCTTGAGATTGTGCATGAGGCTTATCATAAGTATTTCTCGTCATGTTGGAGAACATACAAGGGACAGACAACGCTGTATATGTGCCACAAGAAGAAACCTCTTGAAAAGCGATTAAGCCCATATCTTGAGTGTAAGGATTGGTGTTACGTTGATACCCATTGTAAGCAAAGTTTTGAGCGCGAGCCGTTTCACCGAGCACAACCACCATCAACGTTGGTTTGCCATTATCATTGGCCAAAACTTTCGCATCTGTACCTTGCTGCTTGTAGGCCAATTTCTGGGTGAAGTACGCTTTTTTAAGATATTTTGCACCATTATATATATGAGCCGGAATGATCATTTTGTTTAAATAATGGTTATTGCGCCCCACTGATGCGTAATCTTTATAGCTGGTTCCCGCAACCAAACCAATACCCGCAACAGCAAACAAGATAATGCCCACTCGAGAACCCATCGCTCTAAGCCACGTTTTATGGGGAACTATGCGAATCGACAGAACAAACAATGCCGGCAGCACACCCAACACTGTCATGTAAAGCAATGTTGTACTATTAAGATAAAATGACACTTCCGAAGAGTTAGTTTCAAAAATATTTTCCATCATCGTCATATCAAACAAAGTTTGAAAATTAACTTGTGCATACAAAGCACCGGCCGAACTCAATATCACGACTGCAATAAAAGGTTTAAAAAAATAAGGCCATGCAAAGACTGAGAAGATTATGATGAAAGCGCAAGTAAGTAGTAAAGGCGCAGACATAGCAAAAAATCGGTTGGGTACTTCTGAGCTCAGTTCAAAGATATGGCTCAACACCGGGAAATTCATCACAGTTCCAAAATAAATGGAAACTAAGACAATCAAGCCCGTCATCGTCATTGTGATTCTGGGAAACGGTAAGCTTCTGAAATTCAGCATAATAATAGCCCAAAGTGGTTTTTATGGGCCTATACTATGAATCTAAACTTAAGATTGACTTAAGAAACTTTAGAGACAGGAATAACTAGTGACACAATACATCTCAAAATATTAAACCATTAACTACGACTCGCGAAGTTCTGGTCAATAACGAAATATCACCCTACTTCCAAAACAACAAAAACGACATTTAATTCAGTCTAAGTGAATATTATTTCGAGTTTAACCCCATGTATCAAAACATCTATAAAAATCTCACTAATATCTGTTATAAAAAATGATATTTTAAATATTAATCAATCAGTTATACCAATACCATCAGCACTAAATTAAAACATTAAATGTGTAAATATTGTTTAAAATGTTGATAGATTATTGAGTTTCAATTTAATATGTAGCTAATAAGTCCAAATATTTCGATTAACATGGTTGCATATTTTTAACGAATTATGATTAATATTTGAATTTAATCGCAGTTAATAAATATAACTTCGATTATTTATTCATTATCGCGGGATATTTGATGTCGCTAAATTAGCCGTAAACCCGACCAAATCTTGGGTATCGAGCAGTACAAAAACACACTATGACCCAAACTTCTTCGCTGCACAGGATAGGGATAATTATTCCCAATCAATGCTCTTTGCTCACGCTTGGAGCCATCACAGAGCCTTTTGCTCAGGTGAACCAGATCCTTGGAGAAGAGAAATATCAGTTGATTTATGTCGCCGAGGACGAACAACAACCTATAACTGTTAGTGGCTCACCATTAATCACGACTGTAGCGGCTCAAGCTCAATTAGAAGACATAAAAGATTACACCTGCTTAATAATAGTGGCAGACAAGCTTCCAGAGCGAGCCATCAAAGCAACGACAAAAAAAGCACTTCTAAACTTTGAGCGACAAACAGACAAATTAATTATCGCTCTACAAGCTGGCTGGTATTGGTTATTAGAAAGTGGCATTGGATATGATAATAGCTGGGCAGTGCACTGGCGTTGGGAAAATGAGATTAAAGCGCGCTATCCGCAACTCAGTGTCCGTTATGAAGGCTACTGCCAAAGCAACAATCTGGTAAGTTGCGCGAATCATACTGAAAGCTTGCATGTTGTTCTGAGCTATCTGGCTAAATACGAAGACGAGGTCACCGTTCGCGCCATTAGTGACCAGTTCTATGTTGAAAGTGACAGCAACCAACAAAATGATGACTCCGCGCTCAACGCAGAATTGCCACCGAGGTTACAAAAAGCTATCTCGTTAATGGAAAGTAACTTAGAAGAGCCACTTTCTGCGGATATGATTGCGGATTTAGTACATGTTTCACGCCGTCAACTAGAGAGGCTCTTCAAACGCTATTTAGATACCATGCCTGCCCGTTATTACCTACAGCTAAGGCTAAAAAACGCGCAGCAATTATTGCAGACAACCAACCATTCAGTGGTACAGATTGGATTGATGTGTGGCTTCTCCAGTGGCCCACATTTCTCGTCCGCCTATAAGCAATATTTTGAGATGACACCAAGGGAAGAACGGGCAAAACGCTTCTATGCAACCAAGTCGTAATTGTTAACAAAAGGTGAAATTTCTATAAAAACTGGTCGTTTTTACGAACGTAATATCGTAAATCATCGCGTATTCTGAAAATAATGGAATTATTCAAAAAGGCAATCAAGGATGATGTTTATCGCTCACGAAGCTAATTTTAATCAGTGCAAACACGATTTGATGCCGACTTTAGACGTTTTCGGTAATAACCCAAATACAAAGTTAAGGTATTAAACAGCCCATGATTGTATTGCGTCCTGTAAAACTGACTGACCTAAGCAACATTGAACGCCTTGCGGTTGACAGTGGTCCTATGGTTTGTACTCTGCCTGCAAAACGCGAACATCTGTTACGCAAAATTGAGCAATCCATTAACTCGTTTGATCAGGACGTTTTCTGCCCGGGAGATGAATCTTACTTCTTCGTGTTGGAAGAGACTAAAACTGGGCATTTGTTGGGTACCGGGGCGATCAATGCGCTAGCGGGTTATTGCGAGGCGTTCTACTCATTCCGCAACGACATTCTTATTCACTCGTCACGAGAATTAAACGTTCACAGTCGTATTCATGCATTGACGCTAAATCACGATTTAAGTGACCACTCTCAACTGTGCTCTTTTTATATCGATCCTTCGCAGCACACCACTCGCTCACCAGCGTTAATCACGCTTGGACGCCTACTATTCATGAGTGCGTTCCCGAACCGATTCGCCAATGAATGGATGGCAGTGCTCCCAGGTATTGCAGACGCCAACGGCCGTGCACCTTTTTGGGAACACGTAGGCCGCAAGTTTTTCGGCATGGATTACAACCAGGTCGAATATTATAACGGAACTCGCAACAAATCGTTTGTTGCCGAACTGATGCCACATTACCCACTTTACGTGCCCCTGATTAATGAAGAAGCACAAGCGGTCATGGGGCAGGTTCATCAGGATGCTGAGATTCAATATCAGCTCTTAAGTGACCAAGGTTTTGAGCCAGATAAGTATGTAGAAATCTTCGATTCTGGCCCTATTTTGACCGCTCCGCATAACGCGTTGTCTTTATGTCTCAATATGAAAACCGGGTCTGTGATCAGTGAACCTCTTCACGATAACACTCAGCAATATTTGGTTGGTTACCAAGGAGCCCGAGGCTTCTGCGCATTTATCGCAGATGGAAACCAAACAGAGGATCAATTGATCATTACACAAGATTTGATGGAAGCCGTTGGGCTAAGCCAACACCAATCGGTGTGGTTTATTGCTCTGTAGTCTCTTCTCTCATTTCAGGAAAAATAACAAGGAATTTAAACTATGATGGTAATTCGCCCAGTAACTAGAGATGATAAACAGGCTCTATTGAAACTAGCGACGAAAACCGGCGTGGGATTTACGTCTCTACCGAACAATGAAACACGTTTGGCTGAACGTATCGAGCGTATGATTGCGACATGGGAAGGCGAAGCACCGTACCATGACCAAGGCTACCTGTTCGTATTAGAAGATACCGAAACCAAAGAAGTGGTGGGTATTAGTGGTGTTGAAGTTGCAATTGGTTTAACAGAACCTTGGTATGATTTCCGTGTGGGCACTTTGGTACACGCGTCAAAGGAACTTGATGTGTATACCCAAATGCCAACGCTATTTCTTAGTAACGACCATACTGGTAACAGTGAACTTTGTACTCTGTTCTTGGACCCAGATTTCCGTAAAGATAAAAACGGCCACCTGCTATCGAAAAGCCGCATGCTGTTTATGTCGACATTCGAAGACAAGTTCGCAGATAAATTGATTGCTGAAATGCGCGGCGTTTCTGATGAGAATGGTAACTCTCCTTTCTGGGAAAGTTTAGGTCGTCACTTCTTCTCTATCGACTTTAGTGAAGCCGATTACCTGACAGGCATTGGTCAAAAAGCGTTTATCGCAGAGCTGATGCCAAAGCACCCGATGTATGTTGACTTCTTAACGGACGAAGCGAAAGCGGTCATTGCAGAAGTGCACGAAAACACCCTTCCAGCACGTAAGATTCTTGAGAGCGAAGGCATGCGTTACGAAGGTTATATCGACATATTCGATGCAGGTCCAACCCTTGAAGCCTACACCAAAGATCTCCGCATCGTTCGTGAAAGCGAAATGCGTAAAGTCGTGGTATCAAGCAACTACCAAGAAACAGAGTCAACACTGTTGATCGGCAACCAAAGCTACAAAAACTACCGTGCGATCATCGGCTGTCAGCCATGCTCTGAGACAGAAATTACCCTTTCTCCAGAACAGGCTGAAACACTGAATGTGAGCAACGGTGATGTCATTAAAGTCGCACCACTATTTGCTAAAGAGCGTCGCGAAGAGCTAGCTCAATAAAAAACGTAATATTGATGGCAGAAAAGAATTCATAAAAACGTACCCTGCCAATACTCTTTTTACCTTACCTGCTCTTAGCTAAGAGCAGGTCTAATGGAGAACAAACTTATGTCAGCTTATGAAGTTAACTTTGACGGTCTGGTGGGTCTGACTCACAACTACGCAGGTCTTTCGTTTGGTAATGTCGCTTCTACTTCAAACAAGAATGCGACAGCAAACCCGAAACTCGCCGCACTACAAGGTCTAGCGAAAATGAAAAACCTTGCAGACTCTGGTTTCAAGCAAGGGGTCCTGCCTCCTCAAGAACGTCCATGTGTCCACACGCTACGTACTCTTGGTTTTTCTGGTACTGATGCAGAAGTTATCGCGCAAGCTGCGAAAAAAGCGCCTCAACTGCTGGCTAACGTCAGCTCAGCGTCTTCTATGTGGGTAGCCAATGCGGCCACTGTATCTCCATCAGCAGATACTGCAGATAAGAGAGTACACTTCACTGTTGCCAACCTGAACAACAAATTCCATCGTTCCATTGAAGATCAAACTACGGGTAACGCGCTACAAGCGATTTTTGCCGATAACAATCACTTTGCCCACCACGCAGCACTGCCACAGCAAATGCTGATGGGTGATGAAGGTGCAGCAAACCACAACCGTCTATGTCGTAGCCACGGTGACAAAGGTGTTGAAGTGTTTGTTTACGGTCGCCAGGCATTTGGTGGGCGAGTTGAACCTCAAAAATTCCCAGCTCGCCAAACTCGTGAAGCCAGTGAAGCGGTTGCACGCCTGCACCAGTTAGATGATTCTCAAACGGTATTCATGCAACAAAACCCAGACGTTATCGATCAGGGTGTATTCCACAACGACGTCATTGCGGTAAGTAACGGTCCAGTACTGTTCCACCATCAGGAAGCGTTCCTAAACCAAACTCAGGCATTTGACGAAATTCGTCGCAAACTCGGCCAGTTTGATTGTGAATTCACGCCAATTGAAGTTCCGACCAAAAAAGTTTCAGTACAAGACGCAGTCGGTACTTACCTGTTTAATAGCCAGCTTCTGACTAAGGCAGACGGCAGCATGGTAATCGTTGTTCCTGAAGAATCTCGTAAGAACGAGCGCGTATGGACTTACCTCAACGAGCTAACCCAAAGTGGTGGTCCAATCAACGAAGTGAAAGTATTCGACCTACGTGAAAGTATGTGTAATGGCGGTGGCCCAGCATGTCTACGTCTACGTGTGGTATTAACGGAACAAGAGCTACAGGCTGCGAACCAAAACGCATTGATGAACGACGGTCTGTACGGTTCATTGACTCAATGGGTTGAAAAACACTATCGTGATCGTCTAACTGAAGCTGACCTAGCGGATCCTCAGCTACTGGTTGAAAATCGCACTGCGTTGGACGAACTGACGCAAATCATGAACCTTGGTTCAATTTACCCATTCCAACGCTAAGCGAGGAACGGAAAGAAATGGATTTTTTACAAGAAGCCATTGCGGGGAATCCATTTTCCCCGTCAACAGGTGAAACATCAACGTTGCGCTGGTCTCGTCCGGCGCAAGGTATCATAGTGTTTGAACCCAAGCAGCCATGTGATAAAAGTGTGGTCATCTCTACTGCTATCCACGGCAATGAAACCGCACCTATCGAAGTGGTCTCAGAGCTCGTACAAGACTTCCTTGCTGAAAAACGTGAGCTGAACGTGCGCCTGCTGGTTATCTTAGGTAACCTGGAAGCCATGCGCACGGGTGATCGTTACCTTGAAGTGGATATGAACCGCCTATTTAGTGGTAAGCATGCCAATTACGATGAGTGTGAAGAGACTCGCCGAGCAGCTTATATCGAGCAACAAGTCATCGAATTCTATCAGCAACAACCGGAAACCGAGCGCGTTCACTTTGATCTGCATACTGCAAGAAAGCCTTCTCACCACGTGAGATTTGGTCTGCTGCCTTATGTGAATTCCGGTAAGTACGAACCAGAAATGATGGAATGGCTGCGAAAAGTCGGTCTGGAAGCGTTAGTCATCAACCACGCACCTGCGGCAACATTCAGCTATTTCAGCAGCCATACCTGTGGCGCACAAAGTTGTACGCTTGAGCTAGGTAAAGCTCTGCCTTTCGGTGAAAACGATCTATCTCAGTTCGTTGGAATTAAACAAGGTTTGATTTCTTTAACTACAGGAACTGAGTGTCCTGATAACAGCGCGGAAGCGATGCCAGTTTACAAAGTTAGCCAAGAACTCACGAAATTAACCGAAGCTTTTGAACTGAACTTCGCGGAAAGCGTGCAGAACTTTACTGCGTTTGATAACGGTACTTTGTTGGCCAAAGATGGCGATACTGAATACCATGTGAAAGAAGCTCAAGAGTGGTTAATCTTCCCCAACAGTGGTGTTCGCCCGGGGCTACGTGCTGGATTAATGCTAACCAGAACAGATCTGAGTAACTGGATAGTTTAATTTCTGATAAAGTTCAGCAGAGTGATGACACCGACAAAAATATTATGGTTGTAATTATCACAGGACAAGCGATTAATGTTGAGTAAGAAAACGAAACAAAAATAGAGCCATTTTATTCGATTAGAAATGACTCAAGAGCTTGCTCATAAAATCAACCATGTATTAGGTGTAGCCCAAGAATAGGCGAAATTTATTTAGGAAAGTAGTGATTGCTCATCCTATTGCCTTGGTATTGTCTTACGTTTTTGTTGATAACACTGACTAATTATTTCGCTTAGTAATTTATTTATCGGACTATGCCGTTTAGTCTGTAAACAATAAAACGAGTAAGCAATGTCAAAAGTGATGTTTTGAGGGTAAGGTATAACCTCAAAATCTTCACTTAGGTATCTAGTTGGGCACTGTATTGCTAGTTTCGTATTGGTTGCAATATCCAATGCTGAAGCAAGTTTGTCGACTCGTACGTTATAAGAGAAATTCTCATTATATTCTTTTGGGAGTCGTTCTTTAAAACGGTAGTTAAGATCATTCCAACCCGGAACATCGATAAACACAAAAGGTAATCTGTTCATTTCCTCCCAGTTACTGATCTGATGTCGCTTGTGTACGGCTAATACGATCTGATCACTGTCCAACATTTTCTGATAAATATCTTTTGAAAAATTATTATTTTGCAAGTGAATTCCACAAGTTATATCCCCTTTTAACAGCTTACTTAAACTGTCCTTATTCCAAGTAATGAAATTGAATCTTGCCTGAGGAAAGACGCTAACAAGCTTAGGAAACAGTATTGCGACCATTTGCTCATATTCAGCATCCGCGATAGCAATAGTAATCAACTCTTTATAAAGGTGAGGCTGAAACTCAATCGGTTTATTGACCACGTTCACTAGCTGACAATACGCAGATTCCAAATCGTCGTAGATTTCATCTAAATAATGAGTCGCTTCGAAGCCATTTTGCGTCTTAATAAATAGACTATCTGAAAATTCGTTTCGCAGTTTGGACAGATCTTTGCTCACTGCGCTTTCAGACTTACCCAAAACTTTTGCGACTGTCCGCATACTTCGATGTTTTTTTAATAATATCAGCGTATTAATTAGGTTGAGGTTTACCTTGTTTTCCATTTTGTCACACCAAGTATTCCATGCATGATTAATTTTCACAGTCTACACTAATTTCATAATTTTTATGTAGATGAGTACGGCTATGGCAACGGAATCGGCTAATTTTAGTTATATAGAATCTCCAAAGTTACAACTCCCAAAGTTAGACAATGATGTCTACCGTTTTCATGCGGTTTCTAAACCTTCGGCGTCTCGTTGCAATTTAGATTGCAGCTATTGTTTTTACTTACATAAAGAATCGCTTTTAGAGCAACCGTCACATGCTGGTATGAGTGATGAGGCTTTGGCGTTATACATTAAGCAGTATATTGAAGCGCAAACTGGTGATGAGGTTGTGTTTACTTGGCAAGGTGGTGAACCCACTCTAATGGGGTTGCCATTTTTTGAAAAAGTGATTGCGCTTCAAAATCAGTTTAAAAAGCCTGATCAAACCATACTCAATGATCTGCAAACCAATGGAATTTTGCTCAATGACACTTGGTGTCAATTTCTCAAACAGCATCAATTTTTAGTGGGTATCTCTATTGATGGTCCAAAACATCTGCACGATATCCACCGAGTAAATAGAGCTGGAAAATCGTCGTTTGATAAGGTTATGGCGGCGATCGAACTACTTAAAAAATACCAAATTCCTTTCAATGCTCTGTGTGTTGTTAACCAAGATAACGGAGCTTTTCCTCTGGAAGTTTATCGTTTCTTGCGTGACGAAGTGCAGCCGCAAGTTATTCAGTTTATTCCCTGTGTTGAACCCAACGATTTTACCGTCACAGCACCCCATAAATGGCAGTCAAAAGATCTCATCCAAATTGGTAATAAGAGCCTTGCACCACAGGATGAAACCAGCTATCTCACGGCATGGTCAGTCGGTGCAACTCAATGGGGCGTATTCTTGACCACGATTTGGGACGAATGGTTCAAGCAAGATTTCGGACGAGTGTTCGTTGACCAATTTGAAAATGTTATCTCACAAATGTTCGGCTTTGGTGCACAGAAATGTGTGTCGGCTGAGTTCTGCGGAAAGGCGGTAGCCATTGAACACAATGGTGACGTCTACTCCTGTGACCATTTTGTCTATCCCGAATATAAGCTCGGCAACATCGCTGAGACTCATATGGGCGATCTTGTGTTTTCAAACAAACAGCAAGCTTTTGGTAAATCGAAATCATCGGATTTGCCTTCGGATTGTCGCCAGTGTTTTTTCCTCTCTTTGTGTTTTGGTGAATGCCCCAAAAACCGTTTTACCAAGACAGCGCAAGGAGAATCTGGACTCAATTATTTATGCCCTGGTCTAAAAAAATTCTACGCCAAAGTAGTGAATAGCCAGATTTCTCTCCAAAAACGTCTAAGTGCCTAAGGAAACTTAATGAAAACAAAAATAAAGCCGATAGTGGCGATAACGAGTTTGTTGATTTCATCAGCAAGCTACGCTGCGCCTGCACATACTATCGATAGAACCGTCTTACCTATTCAGCAAACCGCGGAGTTTAACGGCAAGATAGGCAAAACGTACGATCAATCTAAGTCTGATTATCCTCAACCGATCAAAGCACCGGAAGGTGCGCCGAACGTAGTGGTCATCATGTTGGATGATTTAGGTTTTGGACAAGCCGGACGCTTTGGTGGCTTAATTCCAACCCCTAACATCGACAAATTAGCTGCACGCGGTGTGACCTATAACAACTTCCACACTACGGGGATCAGTTCTCCAACTCGTGCCGCGTTGCTGACGGGACGTAACCATCACCAAGTCGGTTTCGGAACCATCACTGAGCTTTCAACAGGTTTCCCGGCATACAGCACAATTTGGCCTAAGTCAGTAGCCAGCATTGCAGAAGTTTTAAAAGACAATGGCTATAGCACCAGTGCATACGGTAAGTGGCACAACACGCCTGACTGGGAAACTTCACCCGCAGGTCCATTTGAGCAGTGGCCAACGGGTTTGGGATTCCAGCACTTCTATGGTTTTCATGGCGGTGAGACCAGTCAGTGGGAGCCGCAACTATTTAACGATACAACGCCAGTAGAATTAACAAAGAAACCGTCTGATGGCTATCAGTTGAATGAAGATTTAGTCGATAACGCTATTCACTGGATTGACCAACAGAAATCGATCAACCCAGACAAACCTTATTTCACCTATTTCGCTCCGGGTGCAGTTCATGCTCCGTTACACGCGCCTAAAGAGTGGATAGCGAAGTTCAAAGGCAAATTTGATATGGGCTGGGATAAATACCGTGAAGAGGTATTTGCTCGTCAGAAAAAAATGGGAATCATCCCTAAAGACACTAAGCTGACACCACGACCAAAAGAGATCGAGTCATGGGATAGCTTGAGTGCAGATCAGAAACGACTTTATGCTCGCCATATGGAAGTGTTCGCAGGCTTCCTTGCATACACTGATTATGAAGTTGGTCGCTTGATCGACAAAATCGAAAGTATGCCAGATGCTGATAACACCATGATTATGTACATTGTGGGCGACAACGGTGCGAGTGCTGAAGGTACGCCAACGGGTACAACTAACAACGTAATGACACAAAATGGTGTGCCAGATACTGTTGAATCTCAGCTTAAATATATTGACGAGTTGGGTAACGAGAAGCATGAAAACCACTACCCTGTAGGTTGGGCATGGGCTGGTTCAACACCTTTCCAATGGATGAAACGCGTACCTTCTCATTTCGGTGGTACACGTAACGGTTTAATCGTTTCTTGGCCTGCGAAAATCAAGAACACTGGCGCGATTCAAAGTCAGTTCCACCATGTGGTGGACATCACGCCAACAATTCTTGAAGCTGCAAAAATCCCAGCGCCGAAATCAGTAAATGGTGTAGAACAAAAACCAATGGCTGGTACCAGCATGGTTTATTCGTTCAACAATCCACAAGAGAAGTCACATCGTACGGTTCAGTATTTTGAAACTGGTGGCCACCGCGCTATCTATAAAGATGGTTGGATTGCTGCATCATTCCACGGTGTGCCTTGGCAGCTAAGTGGTTCGGTCGGATTTAAAAACTCGACCTGGGAGCTTTACAATGTCGCGGAAGACTTCTCTGAGGCGAATGACCTAGCGAAACAGATGCCTAACAAGTTGAAACAGATGATCAAAGAGTTCGACCATCAAGCTGAGATCAATGAAGTGTATCCTTTGGATGACCGATTTGCAGAACGTGTGTCTAACCCTGAACGCCCTTCTTTGACTAAGGGTAAAACGAAGTTCAGCTATACAGCGAGTGCAAATCGTATTCCTGAAGGTTCTGCTCCGGATGTATACCAACGCGATCACCGCATTGATGCCTACGTAAATGTAGCAAAAGGTCAGAAAGCGGATGGTGTACTACTGGCTATGGGCGGAAGCTCTGCGGGTCTGTCATTCTATACTGACAATGGTAAGCTAGTGTACGGCTATAACTTCTTTGGTAAAGGTTACTACACCATCGAGTCTAGCTCTTCGATTCCTACTGGCGATGTAAAACTTTCTGCAGTTTACAAACAAGAGCCGTTCCGCTTCCTGAAAGACTTCAATGGTGGCACAGTCGAACTGTACATCAATGATGAGAAAGTGGGTGAAGGCAAAGTAGAAAAAGTGGTTCCAGCTCGTTTTTCTGCTACTGAAACACTGGATATCGGTGTTGATTTAGGTGCTCCTGTTATGCCTGTTTACACTGAAAAAGCACCGTTCAAGTTTAGCGGTACTATCAAGAAAGTGGATATGGAAATTGCTCCTACGCAGCCCATAATCAACTAGAGCCTTTGTGACTCATTAAACATTGGGTCATAAGTAGTATCCCCCTTAGCAACATTGCATAAGGGGGATAAACATTAATGGGGGGCAACATCTTCATCAACGAAACGGACGCTCCACATGAATAAAACCCTATCGTTTACGGTATTGACCTGTTCCATATAGCACAAAGTCAAAACAACCCAAAAGTCTATAACCCCTTCATGAGCAACCGTTTTCTCCATTCCTCGATATGAGCTTTGAGAAAATCAATGCGTGGTCATCGTTAGTTTATAGTATCGACATCGAATCTGAATTCAGAGGTTATAATTACAGGGGATACAAACTGATCACAGCTCCATTTAAGGATGTTTATGAATAAGACATTTCGTATTGAAAAAGACAGCATGGGTGAAGTAAACGTGCCTTCCGATGCTCTCTATCAAGCTCAAACACAAAGAGCCCTCGATAACTTCAATATCAGTGAGCTTAAAATGCCTAAAGACCTGATAATTGCATTAGCTTATATTAAACAGGCTGCTGCAATGACAAACGCCAAATTAGGGCTATTAAACAACACGGTTGCTGATGCAATAATTAAAGCCGCACAATGCGTCATTGATGGGCAATATCATGATCAGTTCCCTATTGATGTTTTTCAAACGGGTTCAGGCACTAGTACCAATATGAATGCCAATGAAGTTTTAGCGACTCTGGCAAGCCAAACCTTGAACAAAAAGGTCAGCCCCAACGACCAGGTCAATATGGGACAAAGCAGTAATGATGTGATTCCAACGTCTATTCAGGTTAGCGCCGTCATGACATGTGAAAAACAGTTGATTCCGGCATTAACTCATTTAACTGATACACTCAGATACAAACAAAAAGAACTGGAAAGTGTCGTAAAAACGGGCCGAACACATTTAATGGATGCGATGCCCATTACTTTCAGTCAAGAGTTAAGTGGTTGGGAAGCACAGATACAACATGCTTCGCAGTCAATCGCCTCAGCCTTGGAACCTGTGAGAGCACTTGCCCAAGGGGGAACCGCTGTAGGGACGGGAATCAATGCTCATTCAAGTTTTGCTAAAGATTTCTGTCATAACCTAAGTCAGTTAAGCGGTTTACCATTTGAACCCAGTGATAACTTCTACTTTAACCTAAGCTCCCAAGATTCTATTGTCTCGCTGTCTGGTCAGTTAAAAACTCTGGCTGTTGCATTGATGAAAATATCGAATGATTTACGCTGGATGAATTCAGGCCCACTTGCCGGACTTGGTGAAATTGAACTAAAAGCTTTACAACCGGGTTCATCAATAATGCCGGGTAAAGTCAACCCTGTAATACCTGAAGCTGTGGCTATGGCTTCCGCACAGGTAATAGGCAACGATACAACCATTACTGTTGCAGGCCAATCAGGTAATTTTCAGCTTAACGTCATGCTACCAGTCATTGCCCACAACCTGCTTGAGTCGATACACCTTCTTACCAATTCATGTATTTCGTTAGCAGATAAAGCTATAAAGCCGTTTAAAGTACGTCAGAATAATCTTGATAAGGCTCTCGCCCAAAACCCCATTCTTATTACGGCGTTAAATCCTGTTGTCGGATATTTGAAAGCAGCCGAGATAGCGAAAAAAGCCTATAAGGAAGGCAGAGCTGTCATCGATGTCGCAGAAGAAGAAACCAACTTAAGCAGAAGCGAGTTGGAACATTATCTAGACCCCAAGTTACTAACGCGAGGTGGGATTTTATAAACGAGTGTGCAATAAAAAATGCGAACAAGTTTTAGAAATCGCACACTCAATAACAATCACTATCATTTGAATCTATCGGCGAGTTAGTTATCAAATCAATAAGGCTTAGAACATAATATCAAGCTGCCCCACTATCTCGACTCCAACAGCTCCCCTGTCACCGGAGAGGTAAGGCTGCACTAGCTCTTTAAGGTTAATTCGCTTTCAGTTGCTTCAAGACATACTTGAGAATCCCTCCCGAGTTGAAATACTCTAGCTCCTTCGGGTTGTCGATACGTATAATAACTGGGATGGTGAGTTCCGAACCTTGAGCTGTTACCACGATAATATTCAGCTCTAATAAGGGCTTAAGAGGCTCATTGGGGGCGATAAAAACAGTCTCATTACCCTCTAGAGTCAGTGAGTTTAATTCATCTGGTCGCTTCAGTTGAAGAGGCAATACGCCCATACCGACTAAATTACTACGATGAATCCTTTCAAACGATTCCGCGATTATCGCTTTTACATTCAATAACAAACACCCTTTTGCCGCCCAATCACGACTAGAACCTGAACCATAGTCTTTGCCAGCAAAGATAACCAACGGAACTTGAAGTTCAATTGACCTCCTGCTCGCGTCGAAAATAGGAATGACTGGAGGCGCTTTTTCAGTGGTCGACATATTGCAGTCATCCAGTTTGGTATCACCGTAACATCGCGTGACGCCGCCTATAGTCGGGGAGACGATCTTG
>JBLXHN010000009.1:0-207886 GCA_048259585.1 Vibrio sp.
TACAAGAACAAAGACTTAACTTTGATTTTCATCAACGAGTGCCCACACAGATTGATAGGTTTAAATTGTTAAAGAGCGTTGCTTTGCAGAAGCTTTCTTCTCAAAGCGGAGGTGCATTCTAGCGAGATAACTGTCAGTGTCAAACACTTTTTCAATTTTTCTTTTTAGAAGTCTTATCCCCTACCAACACTTGCTGAAACCTTGCGACATCTGCCGTGTCAGTGAGGCGGCATTATAGGGAGGAATGAGAACAGCGCAAGTGCTTTTTCGAAAAAACCTCAAAAAATATCGCGTTCGTTTAATAAAGCAGCAAAAAGAACAAAAAGAGGGCTTTTGCCCTCTTGAAAGTCGTTATATCAGTCGGTGTTATATAAAAGCGTATGCATCCGCAAACATTCTTTCACTCAATGCTTGTTTATTTTGAGTAAAT
The DNA here is from genome assembly GCA_048259585.1 of Vibrio sp. Taxonomy (GTDB): domain Bacteria; phylum Pseudomonadota; class Gammaproteobacteria; order Enterobacterales; family Vibrionaceae; genus Vibrio. The sequence continues at coordinate 431 of JBLXHN010000009.1, forward strand.
TGCTCTCTTGCGGCACCAGCCATTTCAAAGCGTCCAGCGATATAAATATCAAAATCAGCTAAAGAGTCAAAATCAGCATTGATCGCCTGAAGTACGTTACCCACTTTGCCTTGCCAATCTGAAGCTGCCTCTTCCACTACAGGGATAAATTGAACATTCGTATATTGAGTGGCAATCTTCTCTAATTCATCTTTCGCGTATAATTGGCTCGCATCACGAGCTCCCCAGTATAGGTATATTGGGTTTAGTTTATCTTGTGCGATACAGTGATCTAAGATTGAGCGCACATAACTAAACCCGGTACCACCAGCAATAAGCAGTATAGGACGCTCGCTATCTTCTTTAACCCATGCATCACCGTGTGGTGCATCGATTTCAATTTCAGTCTGTCTTTCTAAAGCTTCACGCATCAGTTGCACAACTTCAATGGCATAAGCATTATGTTCGGCTGCGCCAATATGCAGTTCTAATTCACCTTCATGGCGACAAGGGCTGCTAGCAATAGAAAATGGGCGCTTATCTTTTTCTCCCATTACAACCATAAGATATTGGCCAGCTTTAAAAGAAACTGGTTGCTCTGGATGTAATAGTATTTGGTAAGTATTACTGGCTAAAGACTCTATCGACTTTACTTTACATTTAATGGTCATGGTTTTCCTTCTTACTTACTCATCAAAAGTAAGCACTAAATGACTTTCAGCTATAGCTTGGCAGGGAAATATCCATCCTTGTTGTTGCTCTTTCTCGGTGAGCATAGGTTCAAGATGGTAACTCACTTCGCCTGCCACTTTGCGGCACAAACACGCTGCGCATGCTCCTACTCGGCAACGGTGAGGAAATGGTATGTGCTGGTTGAGTGCAGCATCCAACACCGTTTGCCCTTGTTCAACCTCAAACTGAATATTGCTCGGAAGCAAACGGACAGTGTAAGCCTTCATATTCCTAGTTGATTCCAAATTTCATCTATCTTAGAAACGAGCTCAGGGTCTTTCTTAATCGGCGTTCCCCACTCTCGTATTACTTCGCCTTCAAACTTATTCGTCGCATCAAGACCAAGTTTAGATACTGCACCGTTTTGGGCTGGAATAATAAAGGTATCACGAGCAGGATCCATACGCGTAGTCACGGCCCAGATAATATCATTCCAGTCATGAGGGTTCACATCGTCGTCACACAGTACCACAAATTTCGCGTCAGTATATTCAGCCAAGAATCCCCATATTGAGTTTAATAGTTGCTCTGACTCTCCTGCTTTATATTTCCTCATGGAGATAATCGCCATGCGGTTTGCTGCAGAGGGGGGAAGATGGATATTTTCAATTTCAGGGTGACGACGTTTAAATTCGTCTATATCTGAAGCTGTGATCTCATGCACTTGTTCTTCTACAACTGAAGCTGTCATAGCACATTCTGCTTCCCATTTAATGGTAGCATCCAGTCCCATCTTCGAACCAAGGCCGACTACAGGTGAAGCGAAGTCTAACGAATCAATAGGTGTATTTTCGATAAACAAAGTATCTCGGACAGGTTCCATATGCTCTGTCATCGCTTTAGTTACTTCGTTCCAGTCTCGGGCATTCACACTTTCATCGCAAACAATCACGTACTTGGTATACATAAACTGGCGCAAGAAAGACCAAACTCCCATCATGACTCGCTTCGCATGACCCGGGTATTGCTTCTTCATTGTGACTACAGCCATGCGGTATGAACAACCTTCTGGAGGTAGATAGAAGTCAACAATTTCAGGAAACTGCTTTTGTAAGATAGGAACAAATACTTCATTAAGTGCAACACCTAATACCGCAGGTTCATCTGGCGGACGACCAGTATAAGTACTGTGATAAATAGGCTCGTTACGCATGGTAATGTGAGTCACCGTAAAGACATGATGTCGTTCAACCTCATTATAGTAACCCGTATGATCACCATAAGGGCCTTCATCTGCATATTCATTCGGATCGATGTAGCCTTCCAGCACTATTTCAGCACTAGCAGGAACTTCAAGTTCATTGCTTACGGATTTAACGACTTGAGTCTTACTACCACGTAGTAGACCTGCAAATGCGTATTCAGAAAGCGTATCTGGCACTGGGGTTACAGCACCTAAAATGGTTGCAGGGTCTGCCCCGAAAGCCACTGACACTGGAAAATTTTCACCTGGGTGAGTTTCTATCCAGTCCCTAAAATCCAACGCTCCACCACGATGGGCCAGCCAGCGCATAATGATTTTATTTTTACTTAGCTTTTGCTGACGGTAGATCCCCAAATTCTGGCGTTTCTTATTTGGGCCTTTGGTAATGGTTAAACCCCAAGTTAAAAGCGGAGCAACGTCATCCGACCAACAACTCATCACTGGAATTTTATCTAAGTCAACTTCTTCCCCTTGCCAAATAATCTCCTGACAAGGAGCATTACGAAGTCGTTTCGCTGGCATGTTTAATACTTGCTTGAATACCGGAATTTTGTCTAAAGCATCTTTAAAGCCTCTAGGAGGTTCAGGCTCTTTAAGATAAGCAAGCAACTTACCGACTTCACGTAAGTCCTGTACATCTTCACGCCCCATACCAATAGCAACACGTTCAGGTGTACCAAACAGGTTGGTTAATACAGGAATATCATAGCCAATCGGATTTTCAAACAGCAGCGCCGGACCAGCTTGTCGTAAAGTACGGTCACTGATCTCCACCATTTCATAATGAGGATCGACGGGGTGAGAAATACGTTTGAGTTGTCCCTGTGCTTCCAAATGATCAAGAAAATCACGTAAGTTTTTAAAGCTCATATCTGCTCTGAGGATAATTAAACTGTGCGCAGTATAGCAAAAAGAATCACGGGAGCCATGAAAGAGCCCCCACTTTCATAACACTGAGCTATTGAGTGAGGACCTGAAGAATTGCCTGACTTTCCACTTGGTGATTATTCTGCAGTAACTCTTTTAACCAGGAGTCATAACCTTGTTCAGCAAGCGCTTGAGCTACGATAGGTGCTTCTGAAGAGTTTTGTAGACGCCTTACAAGAAAATCTTTCACCTCATCCGACAAAGGCTCAGACGTTTTTACTAGATTTTGTAGCGCTAATCTCGATAACCGAGGGTTACTTGCTGCTATCATCAATTGCTGTGTAGAAAAGTCATTGCTTTGATTTGACAGACGAACCAGTTCTTGTTCGATATAGAAATCGGCTCTCATCAACCATAACAACTTATAAAGTTTGGTATCCTGAGTCACTTGTACCATTTTCACCATTACTTCTGACGAAGGTAACCAACTCACCACTTTCGCCTCTGTCATCTGTTCTACTAGCGCAGTTTTCGCTTTAACTGACAAACCATCAAACTCTCTAAGAAACAGTTCTTCTCGTTCTTGAACTAAGTGGTCAGGGCCAGAAAGCCATTGATGTAAATCTAACTCCTGATTTTCCGCTCTCATCTTAAAATCAATAACACTCTGATCCTGCTTCCACTGTTTCAGCAAACGATGAGCTATCGCAATGTAATCAAAGGCAGGTACAGAAAACTCGTACCCTTCACCTTTCTCTAAAACCTGGTAAACAGGGACGATACTTTTCTGCAACTCGATGAAACGAACCATTTGGGTGGATAAAGCCACTTGGTGCTCTTCCATATACTGGAGTAGTAAATACCGCGCAGCTTCCTGCTGCGGTAAAGCAATGCGCTGTATCGCAAATGAGAGGGAATCAATATCGTCTTTTAACGCTAGGTCTACTAACTCTGATACTTTCGCCTGAAGTTGAGCGTCATGGACCAACTTATTTTGACTAGCTGAGGAAATCTCCACAGCTGAAGCAGGCAGAAAAATCAGTAAAAGAGAGAGGAATAAACTAAACAACAGTCCTTGTTGCATATTAACCTCCTGTTAACATTCTTTATTATTGTCGTGCGATAGTGACGAGAATGCAAACAAAAACACCACCCAATGGGTGGTGCTTCTAAAAACTCACTGATAATTCTTTATTGACGACGCATTGCGTCAAAAAATTCATCATTGGTCTTTGTCATCGCTAGCTTATCAATGAGGAATTCCATCGCATCGGTTTCACCCATTGGGTGAACAATCTTACGAAGAATCCACATTTTTTGTAGCTCATCCGGCTTAGTTAATAGCTCTTCACGACGAGTACCACTGCGGTTGAAGTCAATTGCAGGGAACACACGTTTTTCTGCAATCTTACGGTTCAGGTGAATTTCCATGTTACCTGTACCTTTAAACTCTTCGTAGATTACTTCATCCATCTTAGAGCCAGTATCAACTAACGCCGTTGCAAGAATTGTCAGGCTACCGCCTTCTTCTACGTTACGAGCCGCACCAAAGAAGCGTTTTGGACGGTGCAATGCGTTAGCGTCAACACCACCAGTAAGAACTTTACCTGATGAAGGGATTACGGTGTTGTATGCTCGCGCTAGACGGGTGATGGAATCAAGCAGGATAACAACGTCCTTCTTGTGTTCAACAAGACGTTTTGCTTTTTCGATAACCATTTCTGCAACTTGAACGTGACGAGATGCCGGTTCATCAAACGTCGAAGCGATGACTTCACCTTTTACGAGGCGTTGCATCTCTGTTACTTCTTCAGGACGTTCGTCAATAAGAAGGACCATCAATTCACATTCAGGGTGGTTGTTCGCAATGCTTTGAGCAATATTCTGTAGCAACATTGTTTTACCCGCTTTGGGCGGAGCAACAATCAAACCACGTTGACCTTTACCGATTGGTGACGCTAAATCCAGAACACGTGCTGTAATGTCTTCAGTCGAGCCATTACCGCGCTCCATAACCATACGCTCGTTAGCATGCAGCGGAGTTAAGTTCTCAAATAGGATTTTATTACGTGCATTATCAGGTTTGTCGTGGTTAACAGTGTTCACTTTCAATAGTGCAAAGTAACGTTCACCCTCTTTTGGTGGGCGAATTTTCCCGGCAATCGAGTCACCTGTACGTAGGTTGAAACGACGAATTTGGCTTGGAGATACGTAGATATCATCTGGGCCAGCAAGGTATGAACTGTCTGCGCTACGCAAGAAACCAAAACCGTCTTGAAGAATTTCCAAAACACCGTCGCCAAAGATATCTTCACCGCTCTTAGCATGAGCTTTCAAGATGGAGAAGATAATGTCTTGCTTTCTTAGACGCGCGAGGTTTTCAAGGCCTAAGGTCTCACCAAGTTTAACAAGATCAGATACGGGTCTGTTCTTCAGTTCTGTTAGATTCATTGTGGTGGATACTTGTTTAGTCAAAATAGGATCTATTTTCTAGTTAAGATGGATTTGGTCTCAGGATTGACCAAGAAGTGAACACTTGTTTAATTTACGTGCGATAAACTAGCACTAAATATTAGCCTAGTCTAGAAAATGTTTTTTACAAAAACAAAACCGTACATATATTTATACCCAAATAACTTTCAGTCGAGACTTAAAGATAAAAGGAACATGTACGGTAAAGTTATCGCGAATTATAGGTTCGCGTCCAAAAACTCTTTAAGTTGAGTTTTAGACAATGCGCCTACTTTAGTCGCTGCTACGCTGCCATCTTTAAAAAGAAGAAGCGTAGGAATACCGCGGATACCAAACTTAGGTGGTGTTGCCGCGTTATGGTCGATATTCAATTTACCGATAGTGAGTTTGCCTTCGTATTCTTCTGCGATTTCATCAAGAATAGGAGCAATCATCTTACAAGGACCACACCATTCTGCCCAAAAATCAACAAGAACCGGGCCTGCAGCTTTGATTACATCGTTTTCAAAACTATCATCAGATAGCTGCAACATTTTATCACTCATCTTCCACTCCAATGTGTTTTTTCTGAACTGGTTGCATACTAACCAGTAAATAGATGCTCTATTGGAATGTATTTACTTCCGTATTGCAAGTGTAAGCTGATATTCTATAGCAATGAAAAAGACACATATCACAGAGCAAAAATTCGCCAACTTGGATTTACACCCCCAAGTTATTGAAGGATTGGAAAAAAAAGGGTTCGAATTTTGTACCCCTATCCAAGCCTTGGCGTTGCCAGTACTGCTCACTGGCCAAGACATTGCAGGACAAGCTCAAACGGGTACGGGTAAAACCATCGCGTTTCTTGCTGCTACTTTTAACCATTTACTAAAAACGCCTGAAATTGAAGGTCGTAAAGTGACTCAGCCGCGAGCGATTATTATGGCTCCGACACGTGAACTTGCGATTCAGATTTTTAACGATGCGGACACACTAACTGCGAGTACAGGTTTAAAAACCGCACTTGCATATGGTGGTGAAAGCTATGACAAACAATTAGGCAAGCTGCAAGAAGGGGTTGATATTCTGATCGGTACTACTGGTCGCATTATCGACTTCTACAAACAGAAAGTATTCAACTTAAACAACATCCAAGCCGTTGTTTTAGATGAAGCTGACCGAATGTTTGATCTTGGTTTCATTAAAGACATCCGATTCTTATTCCGTCGTATGCCTGAGCCAAAAGATCGTTTGAACATGTTGTTCTCAGCGACGCTTTCTTATCGTGTACAGGAATTGGCATTTGAACACATGCATAATCCTGAGCATGTTGTGGTAGAGCCCGAAAGAAAAACGGGTCACCGCATTAAAGAAGAACTTTTCCAACCGTCAAACGAACATAAAATGGCTCTTCTACAAACGCTTATCGAAGAAGACTGGCCAGATCGCGCGATTATATTTGCAAACACGAAACACCGTTGTGAAAAGATTTGGGGTAGCCTTGCCGCCGATGGTCATCGTGTTGGTCTATTAACGGGTGATGTTCCTCAGAAAAAACGTGAAAAAATTCTAGAGCAGTTTACTAAAGGTGAAGTGGATATTCTGGTCGCGACAGACGTGGCAGCTCGTGGTCTACACATCCCTCAAGTGACACATGTCTTCAACTTTGACTTACCTGATGATTGTGAAGATTACGTACACCGCATTGGTCGTACTGGTCGTGCAGGTGAAAGTGGTCACTCAATCTCATTTGCATGTGAAGAGTACGCTATCAATCTAACGGCAATTGAAGAATATATCGAACATGCGATTCCTGTTTCTGAATACGATCCTTCAGCGCTATTGACGAATTTACCAAAACCGTTGACTCTACGCTCTTCTTCTCCCCAGCGTCGTACCAACACTGGTGGTTCCCGTAACGGAAATCGTAAGCCACAAAGACGTCCACGCACGCAGCAAAAGCCAAAGGATTCGTAATTTATCTATGAGCCAAACTGATTCTTCACCGCTATATGCCGCGATTGATTTAGGATCGAACAGTTTCCATATGCTGCTCGTAAGACATATCGATGGTAGCGTTCAAACCATGGCAAAAATAAAGCGTAAAGTACGCCTTGCTGCTGGTTTAGATGACAACAACGCATTAAGCCTAGAGGCGATGCAACGTGGTTGGGATTGTTTAAGTCTGTTTGCCGAGCGCTTACAAGACATTCCCGCCGAAAATATTCGTATCGTTGGTACAGCAACATTGCGTACAGCGACGAATATTCAAGATTTCCTAAGCAAAGCGAACCAAATCTTAGGTCACTCTATTGACGTTATCTCTGGTGAAGAAGAGGCTGCGACTATCTATAAAGGCGTCGCTCACACCTCTGGTGGTATGGGACGCCGATTGGTCGTTGATATTGGTGGTGCCAGTACAGAGGTTATCATTGGTGAAGGTTTCGAGGCTAAAGCTTTAACCAGCTTAAAAATGGGCTGCGTTACTTGGCTTGAACGCCACTTTAAAGATCGCCAGCTTAACAGCACCAATTTCAACAATGCTATTGATGCTGCCAAAAAAGCGCTGGAACCGATTCTTAACCAATATTCTCAACTCGGATGGGATGTTTGTGTTGGGGCCAGTGGAACCGTTCAGGCCTTACAAGAAATTATGCTTGCTCAAGGAATGGATGAAGTTATTACTCTGGCAAAGCTCAACCGTCTAAAGAAACAGGCGATGCGCTCAGACCATCTCGAGGAGTTGGAAATAGAAGGTTTGACTTTAGAGCGAGCACTTGTGTTCCCTAGCGGTCTATCTATTTTGATCGCTATCTTTGAGTCGTTAAATATCGAATCAATGACGCTTGCGGGCGGTGCTCTACGCGAAGGGTTAGTCTATGACATGATGGCTGACCTACGTCAAGATGATATTCGAGCTCGTACTATTGATAGTGTACAAAGTCGATACCAGATAGACCAATGCTATGCCCATCAAGTTTCCGCCTTAGCGAGAAAACTATTGGCACAATGTGGCGGTTTAGCTTGGATCAATGAGCCACAAGCAGAGATACTGCTACACACTGCCGCTGAACTGCACGAAATTGGTCTTTCTATTGACTTTAAGAAAGGTGGAGAGCACAACGCTTACTTGCTGCATAACTTGGATTTACCCGGCTTTACTCGGGCTCAAAAGCACTTGCTGGCCGAAGTCACTCGACGTTACCGTGAACAGCTAACCTCTTTACCAGAGCAGTATGCTCTCTCTGGCATTAGTAGTAAGCGGGTATTACGTTTACTCCGTTTGGCTGTACTACTTAGCCATCGTCGCTGTGTAGAGTTAGAGCCAAAAGTCAATCTAATGGCTAGCGGTGATAACCTTATTCTGTCGATTAAAAAATCGTGGTTAGAAGCAAACCCTTTAACCTATGCAGAGCTTGAACTGGAAGCTAATCGCCAAACAGATATCGGCTGGCCTCTGAGTATAGAAGCGAAATAACCTGAACTCAGGTTGATAACATTAAGCCCTCTTTCGAGGGCTTTTTAGTACTCATTTGTCCAGAACCCGCCTTAACCAATGCGGTTCAACAACGCCCTCAATTTTAATGGTTTCACCGGTTTCGCCATAAAGCTAAAACCGTTTGATTCTATCCCATCAATAATATCAGGACTCCGGTCAGCACTAATGATAACACCTGCGAAACTGTCACCAAGACGCAGACGACATTGCTGTAAAACCTCCAACCCTGTACGGTTATTATCGAGACGGTAATCCGATAAAATAACGTCCGGTATCCATTGATTATCCAAAGTTTTCAAACTCTGTTTGATATCGAGTGCCGTTTTCACTTCACACCCCCAACGCTCAAGTAATGTGCGCATACCAACCAAAATTTCTTCTTCATTATCAACACAAAGTACCCGTAAATGGTTGAGATCATGCACAGCTTCAGCTGGTGCTGCCTTTATTGGCACAACCACTACTGGTTCAGCCATATCGAGGGTCAAGGAGAAAACACTGCCTTTATTCGGCCATGAGCGCATCGAGATTTCATGATCAAGAACGTGGGCAATACCTTTTGAAATCGCAAGTCCTAACCCCAGCCCTTGATCAGAACGAACCTGACCACCTCGATTAAACTCTTCAAATATCTCTTGCTGCTTATCTTCCTCGATACCTATGCCATTGTCCCAAACGTCAATCCGTACTTTTCCGGATATCCTTCTCACGCCAAGAACCACTTTTCCTTTCGGATTATATCTAAATGCATTCGTCAAAAAGTTTTGAATGACTCGGCGCAGTAGTTTGGGATCTGAATGTACGTACAAGGATGATGGTACCGTACTAAACTGGATACCTTGCTGGTGAGCTAAAGCTTCAAATTCAGCCTTCAAGTTTGATAACACATCATTCACTTTAAAGCTTTGGAAGTGTACTTCTAACTTACCCGACTCTAAACGAGAAATATCCAGCAGATCACCAATTAAATCCTCCGCCGCACTTAGAGCACTCTCTATATGATGTGAAAGACGTTTTGACTCATCTTCTTGTGCAACTTCAGATAAAGAAGACGCAAATAAACGAGCGGCATTCAGTGGCTGCATGAGATCGTGGCTCACAGCAGCCAAAAAACGAGATTTCGACTGCGATTCCTGCTCAGAACGTTGAGTCGCTGAGACCAGTTTCCTATTCAACGTTTCCAGTTCGCGAGTACGTTCCAATACACGCTCTTCCAGATTTTCATTCGCCTCTTGCAGCGTTCGTTCTGCATCGCGGAACACCGTAATGTCGGTAAAACTCATGACAAAACCGCCCCCCGGCATTGGATTCCCCTGAACCTCGATGACTCGACCATCAGGGCGAACTCGAGATGAGGTATGACGCGTTCCCTGTTCTAAGTGATATACCCTACGACGAACATGCTCTTCAGGATCACCTGGACCACATAAACCTTGCTCGGCGTTATGGCGAATAACATCCGCAATCGGACGCCCAACTTGAATCAGCCCCAGGGGAAAATCAAACAGTTCCACATAGCGTTGGTTCCAAGCCACCAGCCGCAGCTGTTTATCAACCACCGCAATTCCCTGACCAATATGTTCGATTGCTCCCTGTAAAAGGCCACGAGTAAAGTCATACAGTTCAGAGGCTTCATCCACAATGGTCGCAACTTCTTCCAACTGCATATTTCTACCTTGCAACGCAGAAGTCAGTACTAACTTAGCTGAGGAGGCACCAAAAACCCCAGCGAGAACCCGCTCAGTGTGTCGGATCAAAGTCGAAGGGGCTTGTTGATTTGGCATTAGCGTTTCACGCTGTTGCTCCCAATATTGAGAAAACGCCGTTCGTACGCGAGGACGCCCGACAAAACGAGATGCCAACATCTCCAATTCAGCAACGGTGACTCTGCTTTGATAAAGACTAATATTTTCATTTTCAGGTAAAGGTGTGCCAACGAAAGCCGCAGATTGTAATCGTTCACTTAAGCTCGACCGAGTGGCAATAGACACCGCGACATAGCATAAAGTATTGAGTGTGACACTAAGCAGCATCCCCCAGTCAGAGCTCTCTAACCCCATGCTGCTCAGTACTTCTGGAGGAGTAATGGCCCAAAGCAGCACATTACTCTGATGATCCCCTGCGAGCATATTAGTCGCACTCATCAAGGTAATAATCCAGAGAGTAAAACCAACCACTAACCCAACATATACCCCTTTTCGATTACCTTCTCGCCAATACATGCCCCCAATTAAGGCTGGAGCAAACTGAGTGATAGCGGAAAAAGAAAGGAAACCTATCGCAGACAACGAAGGAATCGTATCCAAAACCAGATAAAATCCCCATGCTCCCAGCAACAACAGCAAAATAAGTGCACGACGAATAATCACCAACAGACCGGAGAAATGGCGATGATTGCGCTGGGAAAGGCGCATACGACGTAGCAAAAGAGGCATCACTAAATCATTGGATGCCATGATGGCTAGTGCAATAGTGGAAACAATCACCATTCCGGATGCGGCAGAAGTTCCGCCAAGAAAGGCCAACAGAGCAATATCATCCGCACCAACTGCAACAGGTACGCTAATGACAAAGGTATCGGGTGAAGTACCGCTCAATAATCCCTGTCCAACCCAGGCAATCGGCAATACGAATATTCCCATTAAAATGAGGTAGGACGGAAACAACCATCGAGCGGTATGAAGGTCTTGGGCTCGCTCATTTTCCACCACCATGGTATGGAACTGACGGGGAAGACAGATGATCGCGATCATAGTCAAAACTGTGTGTACCAACAGTGTCGGCCAGTTCGGAGATTGGTAAGTCTTGCGAGCAATATCCAGCAATTCGACATTTTGGTCTCGCAACGCAAGGTAAAGGATGAACATTCCAACCACGAGAAACGCTACCAGTTTGACAATCGATTCAAAGGCAATTGCCATCATCATCCCACGGTGATGTTCCGTATTATCAATATGACGAGTACCAAATAGCATGGTAAACAATGCTAACGCTAATACGACAAACCAAGAAACGCTGTCATCTTGATAGCCCAATTGGGTACTAAGGTCAGGGGCAATGATATTCAACCCCATGGTAATTCCTCGAAGTTGCAGTGCGATATATGGCAATATCCCAGCGACAGCTATGAGTGTGACAGCAACCGCTAATCCTTGCGATTTTCCGTAACGGGCCGCAATAAAATCAGCAATAGAGGTAATGTGCTCCCGCTTAGCAATCAGAATCAGGCGAGCTAGAATTCGCCAACCAAGCGTAAAGACGATAATAGGAGCAATATAGATAGGTAGGAATGACCAAGGGTTTTGGCTCGCTTGGCCGACCGTGCCATAGAAAGTCCATGAGGTGCAGTAAACGGCAATGGACAAACTGTAAATCCAAGGACGCCAATTGGCTAACCATCGTGTTTGACGATCGCCATACCACGCAATAAGAAACAGCACGCCCAAATAAGCGAGCGAGACTGGAATCACCAACCAACCCTGCATCCGACTTCCCTATTCCCTGTGAAAGTATCCCCATCATCGTCATCCCAGAAAATGCGAAGCATTCATCTGGGATCTCACTTGGTGTTTGTTGAAAGTAGATTCCAGCCTTCGCTGAAATGACGGACAAAATAACAACCGATATGGATTCTATTTAATGCTAAGCACTTTCTTCAACAAATTGAATCAAATAGGGTTAATTTTGTGCTTCAGGCTCCGCTTTGAGTGATGAAATATCCTGAACTTGTGACTGAGGTAAGTCGATCTTAACAAACAGTGCCAATACTCCCATCAACGCCATTCCCCAGAAAACGCCTGCTCCCCAATTTTCGTATCCCCAACCACTGACCGCAGTCATCAAAGCAATAACGGCGCCAAGAGGTATAGCGTTATACAAAGCCTGAAGTGCGACCATTTTGTGTTGTGGCGCATGCTGAATGTACTTAATGGTTGCAATATGAGCCATCGCAAACGTCACGCCATGTAAAGATTGAATAACTATCAGAGCAAATAGCGCTGTTGTTGACGCAGTTAAACCCCAACGAACAATCACGCCAATTGCAGCAATCAAAAACAGAGTTCGAACATTCCAACGCGAAAAGACACGCTTACTGATCGCAAATACCAATATTTCAGCAACGACACCTAAGCTCCATAAGTAACCGATAATATCTTCAGAGTGACCTGCGGCTCTCCAATGAATTGAACTAAAACTGTAGTAAGCCGCATGGCTACCTTGAATCAGGGCAATCAATAGCAAGAACTTTACGACAGGCCATTCACGTAAAAGCTCGGTCAATTTAGGGCGAACCTTATGCTCTTTATGATCCGTAACTGGCAATACGCTTGGGTTACGCAAACTCAGAATTAAAGTCGCAAAAGCCCCAAACAGCGCCGTATAAACGATCATGTCTGAGCCGTAAAGAACAACCAAATAACCCACTACGGTAGAACCGGCAATAAAAGCGATCGAGCCCCACAGACGAGAGCGGCCGTAATCCAACAAATTACGTTGAGCATAATGATTCGCCACAGAATCTGATAGCGGGAGGACCGGACCACAGACCATATTGAACAATATCGTTGCTAACGCTAATAGCCAGAAACTGCCACCAGTAAAAAAGTGCAACGCAACAAACAGCATTAGAGCGAGAGACACCCAACGCAGAGCTGGCAACAGGTGTTCCACTTTATGAATCCGAGGCGTAATCACCAAGTTTGCAACACAACGCGTCGCAAAACCAATCCCAACTAAAGCTCCTATGTTACTGGCAGAAACCCCCTGACCTTCAAACCACAAAGCCCAAAATGGCAAGTAAACGCCATAAGCAAAAAAGAATCCGAAGAAATACTGGGAAATCCACCCATAGGGAGAGGGCTTAAACATTAGTCATCCTAAAATGCATGAGAGAAAAAATACGTCGCCATTATGCAACGAGTTACGCCTACGAAAAAGGGAACTTTCGTCAATGAACTGTTTCCCCTATCACAACTTTGCTTGGGGAGCGTTGCCCCATTAGACCAAAGTCGTCTGGAGGAGAGGAAGAAATTTGTCACACTTAACATAGGTATCCTCATCTATGATATCCAGAAACGTTGATGTAACAGAGAAACGAAATCCAAAAAGCAGAAGCGTACATGCTGTAACTTCGAGTAGGAAGGGTATATGCCTGATAAATTCAACATGCAATCTCCGCCCTTTGATCGACTCACGTCAGATCAACAAAAACAATTGCGTGCCGCTTTAGATGTCGCTTACTTTCGAGCGGGCTCCACTCTACTGCCAAGCGGGAAGCCAAGCAGTTACCTACAAATTTTAATCAAAGGCACCGTTGAGGAGCGCTCTTCAACAGGCAGAGAGATCTATGCCCACTACGCGAACGATGACATGTTTGATGTTCGCGCTCTGTTTGAAGATAAGGTTAAGCACCAATATGTCGCCTTGGAAGATACCCTCTGTTACTTGCTTCCAAAATCAGTCTTTCTGGAACTCTATAATGAAAATGGCCAGTTTGCTGCTTATTTTGATAACAATCTAGCTAAACGACAGGAGCTGATTGAAGCTGCTCAACAGCAAAAGAATATTGCAGAGTTCATTCTGACTAAAGTGGACAACTCCATCTATACACCACCGATGATTCTCCCCCCAGAGCAGTCACTCAAATCTGTTACCATGCAAATGAAGGACAATGGTGTGGATTCCGCTCTGGTTCGTTTGGCCGATTCAGATATTCGATTAGTTGATTCAACACATCATCCATATGGCATAGTCACCCGTACCAACATGCTACACGCTGTAATGCTCGACGATTACCCTCTTGATACCCCGATAGGCAAAATAGCAACGTTTCCTGTCATGCATGTTGATGATGGGGAATTCCTATTTAATGCGATGGTGATGATGACCCGAAATCGGGTCAAGCGAGTCATGGTGTGTGACGGTAACAATGCGGTCGGTATCTTAGATATGACCCAGATTCTCAGTACTTTCTCGACCCATTCACATGTATTGACCTTGGCGATTGCGAGAGCATCCAGCGTTGAAGAGCTCGCGCTCGCCTCAAATAAACAGGTAGAGCTGATTGAAAGTTTACTCAGTCGCGGGGTAAGAACGCGGTTTGTCATGGAACTCATCTCAGCTGTAAATGAACAGATTATAGAGAAAGCATTTGAACTGGTGGTTCCACCAGCTTTACACGACCATTGCTGCTTAATCGTTTTAGGCTCAGAAGGTCGTGGTGAACAGATCTTAAAAACTGACCAAGACAATGCACTCGTAATTAAAGATGGACTAGAGTGGCACCAGTGTGAAAGCGTAATGAATGAGCTAACACATACCCTACTGCAGCTCGGTTACCCGCTATGCCCAGGCAAAGTTATGGTCAACAACCCTAAATGGGTAAAAAGCCAGACTCAATGGAAGCAAACTCTGACCAGTTGGGTAAAAGCCGCCAAACCCGAACAAGTAATGGATATTGCCATCATGGCGGATGCGCATGCCATTGCGGGCAATAAGACATTATTGGCACCAATTAAAGAGCATTTAAGCCAATTAATGGCTGATCAGGAACTGATTCTGACCGAGTTTACCCGTCCCGCTCTGAATTTCTCCGTACCTCTCACTTTATTCGGTAACGTCAAAAGCTCAAAAACGGGGCTGGATATAAAACAAGGAGGTATATTTCCCATCGTCCACGGTATTCGCGCACTAAGCCTTGAACACAAAGTAGAAATAAACAACACCTTTGATCGAATCAACGCACTCGTTGAGCGCAGAGTATTAGAGAAGCAAACTGGTGATAACCTCAGTGAAGCACTCAAGCTGTTTTTTAAACTGCGCTTAGCTCAACAGTTAGAAAATCAACGCAGCAGCAATAGTATCGACTTAAAACAACTGGATAGAACAGAGCGCGATCTCCTTAGACACAGCCTACATGTAGTGAAAAAATTCAAACAGTGGCTTGGTTACCATTACCAAATTCGCGATTAATAAAGGCATCTTATGAATTGGCTCACTCGTCGCTACTGGCACTATAGGCTCAAAGGCTCGCACTATCAGGCTTTGTTTGAAACATCGAGCTCAAGTGAATTCGTCTCTTTGGATTGCGAAACGACAAGCCTTGATCCCAATAGAGCCGAATTAGTGACCATCGCTGCCACCAAAATCATTGATAACCGTATAGTGACCAGCCAACCATTTGAAGTCCGTTTAAGAGCACCACAATCGCTTGATTCCACCTCCGTTCGTATTCACCGTATGCGTCATCAGGACTTAATTGATGGTATTTCAGAAAAAGAAGCGTTGACTCAACTCATAAACTTTATCGGTAACCGACCATTGGTGGGTTACCATATCCGTTATGATAAAAAAATCTTAGACATTGCGTGCCGCAAGCAACTTGGATTTCCTCTGCCAAACCGTCTAATTGAAGTGAGCCAGATCTATCACGACAAACTTGAGCGTCATTTACCCAATGCGTATATCGACTTAAGTTTGGATTCCATCTGCCGTCACTTAGATCTCCCTTTGCAGGATAAGCATGATGCCTTGCAGGACGCGATATCCGCAGCACTCGTCTTTGTTCGCCTCACCCAAGGTGATTTGCCAACATTTACCTCTCCGTACAACTAATTTGAACAAAAGTGTGCTTTTAATCGATTGAAAGCACACTTTATTCAAAAAGAAATACCGCGCATTTATCCTAAAGTCTAATTGTGAAACTTCCCCTTGTGACTAAAAGTTATAGGCATAACAAGGTTCCTGTATGTTTGTTTAAAACACCATAGAGGGACAAGCTGTATTCATAAGGAGAATGAGTAATGAGTGAAGCCCACATTTATCCGGTAAAAGAAAACATTAAATCTCACACACATGCGGATAATGACACTTACCTAGCCATGTATCAGCAATCAGTATCTGATCCTGAAAGTTTTTGGAGTGAACACGGTAAGATTGTGGATTGGATTAAGCCATTCACTAAAGTGAAACAGACTTCTTTCGACACTGGACACGTAGACATTCGTTGGTTTGAAGATGGCACTCTAAACGTATCGGCCAACTGTATTGACCGTCACCTTGCCGAACGAGGCAATGACGTGGCTATCATCTGGGAAGGCGATAATCCTGAAGATGATAAGACACTGACATTCAACGAGCTGCACGAGCAAGTGTGTCGCTTTTCCAATGCAATGAAAGAGCAAGGCGTACGTAAAGGCGATGTGGTATGTCTATACATGCCTATGGTTCCTGAAGCTGCCGTTGCCATGCTAGCGTGTACTCGTATTGGTGCCGTTCATACGGTTGTATTCGGAGGCTTCTCTCCAGAAGCACTAGCAGGTCGTATAATCGACTCCAACGCGAAACTGGTTGTTACTGCAGATGAAGGGGTTCGTGGTGGCCGCGCGGTGCCACTTAAGAAAAACGTGGATGAAGCACTGACTAACCCTGAAGTAAAATCTATCGATAAGGTTATCGTATTCCAACGCACTGGTGGCGATGTTGCATGGCACGAACACCGTGATGTTTGGTGGCACGAAGCAACAGCAAAAGTTTCAGCAGACTGTCCACCTGAAGAGATGAAAGCAGAAGACCCACTGTTCATCCTATATACGTCAGGTTCTACAGGTAAGCCTAAAGGTGTACTTCACACCACAGGTGGCTACCTTGTTTACGCCACCATGACGTTTAAATACGTATTCGATTACCAACCAAACGAAACCTTCTGGTGTACTGCGGATGTGGGTTGGATTACAGGCCACACCTATCTTGTTTATGGTCCTCTGGCCAACGGAGCTAAAACGATTCTATTTGAAGGTGTGCCTAACTATCCAGATACTAACCGCATGAGCCAAGTAGTTGATAAACATAACGTCAACATTCTTTATACCGCACCAACCGCTATACGAGCTCTGATGGCGAAAGGTGATGAAGCGATTAAAGACACCACTCGTAGCAGCTTGCGTATCATGGGGTCGGTAGGTGAACCCATTAACCCAGAAGCTTGGGAGTGGTACTACAAAACCATCGGTAATGAGAAATCACCAATCGTAGATACATGGTGGCAAACGGAAACTGGCGGTATCTTGATTACACCGCTTCCTGGAGCAACCGACCTGAAACCTGGCTCTGCTACTCGTCCGTTCTTCGGTGTTCAGCCTGCATTAGTTGATAATATGGGGGAAATCGTTGACGGGGCAACCGAAGGTAACCTAGTCATTCTTGACTCGTGGCCGGGTCAAATGCGTACCGTGTATGGTGATCATGAACGTTTTGAGCAAACCTACTTCTCAACCTTTAAAGGTATGTACTTTACTGGGGATGGTGCTCGTCGTGATGAAGACGGTTATTACTGGATCACTGGTCGTGTCGATGATGTACTAAACGTTTCCGGTCACCGTATGGGTACCGCAGAGATTGAATCGGCCCTGGTTGCATTTGATAAAATAGCGGAAGCTGCAGTCGTTGGTGTGCCTCACGACATTAAAGGCCAAGCGATTTACGCTTATATCACACTCAATGATGGCGTGTATCCAACAGCGGAATTGCATAAAGAAGTGAAAGATTGGGTGCGTAAAGAGATAGGTCCAATTGCGACGCCAGACGTTCTCCACTGGACAGATGCGCTACCGAAAACACGTTCAGGTAAAATCATGCGTCGTATTCTACGTAAGATTGCAACTGGCGATACCGGAAACTTGGGTGATACCTCTACCCTAGCGGATCCAAGCGTTGTCGATAAACTGATCGCTGAGAAAGCCGAACTGGTGTAGTCTGCGTTAACTAACAGATTCCAGCTTTCGCTGGAATCTGGAACCTACTTAAAAAGATGGAAGAAAACGGAAATCAATTAAACTGATAAGTATAAGAAGCAATAACACGTTCATCTGGTTCATCTAAGTAGGTGTTGTTGTCCATCAAAAAAGTCATTAGGCTAAATGAATTTTTCTTATTAGCCAGATAGCTAATTCCAGCCCCCATAAAGAAACCTTTGTAATTTTCGCCTTCATCATTAGCAGAACCATACGTCCCTGCTGCAAAGCCCATCATTGTCACTGTTTTTGTTATTGGCTTCAGGCCAAATGCACCAACGTAGCCGCTACTTCCCGCAGACTCAACCATAGTAAACCCTGTTTCTGCGCTTGGCGTACCAACAAAACCTGGTTCAGCACATTCGCCAACGCCATCACAACGAGGTGATTCGCCATCGTTATAAGTATAACCAGCCATCGGGAACAACTGAATGCCTAAAGGTTCAACACCAAACACACTTAAGGGAATAAACGTACCGACACTGTAGTTTGTTTGCGTAGCGCCATTGGTGTATTCATTCTTACCAAAGTTGAAGTTCAGAATACCAACAGGAAATAACCACGAACCACCGATACGCCATTCACTAGCATCATCATTTAAACGAAAATTAATTTTTCTTACGGGATCGAATGCCAACGAACCAGAAAGAGAAACGTTTGTATCGTCAAAATCATAGTTATTTGCATAAGATACTCCAACTTTTGTCACTACTTTCGTGGGGTCATCCGCTAGTTTTGATTTATTATCTTTGATGTCTGAGCTCGGTGCTGCTTGCGCTGAACTTGCAAGAATTAACGTTGCTACCGATATGAATGAGGCTATTTTCATTTTTAAATACCTTAATAACGAAGAAACAGTTGGCATAGATGTCTAACTCCATCCAACAATATTGTTCTTCGGATACACCACTGACTTGAGTGTAAGAACACTTTTTTAAAGCCTAATTCATAAACTATAGTTTCTAATTGAGTCTTGATTATCAGATTAATAACAATATTCTGAATTTTCAGACAAATCTGATATTGGCTTGCTCATAAAAGAATGAAAGGGTTATGGATCGGCCTACTGTGTGCTGTTCCTTCCATTTCATCTATACTTAAAAGCCAAATAAAAGTGATAAGACCAGTAATTTGCTGCCATTTGCTGTGAATTAGCTATAATCTTGGTCAATTTTAAAATCTCTACAGTTTTTTGACAAAAATTCTCGCGTCTAACGCGAAAATCATCAAAAATGTTATGAGTTAAAGATTTAGAGGAAGATAGCGACATAATGACAGCAAAATCACGCATTCTTGTTCTCAACGGCCCAAACCTAAACTTATTAGGTTTACGCGAGCCAACACACTATGGTTCGAATACTTTGGAACACATTGTTTCGACGCTGTGTGAACAAGCACAAAAAGCAGAAGTTGAGCTTGAACATCTTCAATCTAACCGTGAATATGAACTGATAGAAGCCATTCACCAAGCTCATAACAATGTAGACTTCATAATTATCAATCCCGCTGCATTTACTCACACCAGCGTGGCACTACGTGATGCATTGCTCGGCGTTGCAATTCCTTTTATTGAAGTGCACTTGTCGAACGTTCATGCACGAGAGCCATTCCGTCATCACTCTTACTTGTCTGATAAAGCGCAAGGAGTGATTTGTGGGTTAGGTGCACAAGGTTATGAATTTGCTCTGTCTGCAGCCATTAGGCACTTGCAGGCAAAGTAACCAAACACTCTGCAGCCCGTAGAGGCTGTCTTATTAACAAGATAAAAGAGAAAGAAAAACATGGATATTCGTAAAATCAAGAAGCTAATTGAGCTAGTTGAAGAATCAGGCATCGCTGAACTAGAGATTTCTGAGGGTGAAGAGTCAGTACGAATCAGTCGTAACGGTGTTGCAGCGCCAGCACCTATACATTATGCGGCAGCTCCAGCGCCAGTAGCGGCTCCAGCTCCTGCGGCGGCACCCGCAGCTCCAGCAGCATCGGCTCCTGCGGCAGAAGCAAGTGCTCCAGCAGGTCATCAAGTTCTTTCTCCAATGGTTGGTACTTTCTACCGCTCTCCAAGCCCAGAAGCTAAGCCATTTATCGAAGTAGGCCAAAAAGTCTCTGTTGGCGATACGCTATGTATCGTTGAAGCTATGAAAATGATGAACCAAATCGAATCAGACAAATCTGGTGTTGTTACAGCAATCCTACTAGAAGATGGTCAGCCTGTTGAATTCGATCAACCACTTGTTGTTATCGAATAATAGAGGCCTTGTCTATGTTAGATAAAGTAGTCATCGCGAACCGAGGTGAAATTGCACTTCGTATTCTTCGCGCGTGTAAAGAATTAGGGATCAAAACGGTTGCTGTACACTCTACAGCTGACCGCGATCTAAAACATGTCCTCCTAGCTGATGAATCGATCTGTATTGGTCCAGCATCCAGCATGGAAAGTTACTTAAACATTCCTCGCATTATCTCTGCGGCAGAAGTAACGGGCGCAATCGCTATCCACCCTGGTTACGGTTTCCTGTCTGAAAACGCAGATTTTGCAGAGCAAGTTGAACGTAGCGGCTTCATCTTTGTTGGCCCTAAAGCGGAAACTATTCGCCTAATGGGTGACAAAGTTTCTGCTATCAACTCGATGAAGAAAGCTGGCGTACCTTGTGTACCAGGTTCTGACGGTCCACTGGACAATGACGAAGCGAAAAACAAAGCGCATGCAAAACGCATTGGTTACCCAGTAATCATCAAAGCGTCTGGCGGCGGCGGCGGTCGTGGTATGCGTGTTGTTCGTTCAGAAGCTGAACTGGTTAATGCAATCAGCATGACTCGCGCAGAAGCAAAAGCCGCATTCAACAACGATATGGTTTACATGGAAAAATTCCTTGAAAACCCTCGTCACGTTGAAGTTCAGGTGCTTGCTGATGGCCAAGGTGGTGCTATCCACTTAGGTGAACGTGACTGTTCAATGCAGCGTCGTCACCAGAAAGTGGTTGAAGAAGCTCCAGCTCCAGGTATTACTGAAGAGATGCGTAAGTACATCGGTGAGCGTTGTACTCGTGCGTGTATTGAAATCGGCTACCGTGGTGCAGGTACTTTCGAGTTCCTATACGAAAACGGCGAGTTCTACTTCATTGAAATGAACACACGTATCCAGGTTGAACACCCAGTCACTGAAATGGTAACTGGCGTAGACCTAATCAAAGAGCAGCTTCGCATTGCTGCAGGTCAGCCTTTGTCATTCACTCAAAATGACATCAAGATTCGTGGCCATGCCGTTGAATGTCGTATTAACGCTGAAGACCCAGTACGCTTCCTGCCAAGCCCAGGTAAGATTACTCGTCTACACACTCCGGGTGGTATGGGCGTTCGTTGGGAATCGCATATTTACTCTGGCTACACAGTTCCTCCGTACTACGATTCAATGATCGGTAAGCTAATCACATTCGGTGAGAACCGCGATGTTGCTATCGCTCGTATGAAGAATGCACTGAACGAGATGATTGTTGAAGGCATTAAGACCAACGTCCCTCTACAGGAAGAGATCATGAAAGATGAGAACTTCCAGCACGGTGGCGCCAACATTCACTACCTTGAGAAAAAACTCGGTATGAATAAGTCTTAATAGACTCAGCTATGTAAAATGCCCACTTCGGTGGGTATTTTTATTTCTACCGTAGTGCAAAGTTGCAGCACCAGCAGTGCAAGAGTAAACTCTGCGCCAATATAAAGAACTAAGAGAGCAATCACATGCCTTGGATTCAAATCAAGCTAAACGCGACCAATGAAAACGCAGAACAAATTAGCGATATGCTAATGGAAGATACGGGTGCTTTATCTGTTACTTTCCTCGATGCAAAAGACACGCCTGTGTTTGAGCCGTTACCTGGTGAGACTCGTTTATGGGGTGATACCGACGTTCTTGCTTTGTATGATGCAGAAGTGGATACCGCTCTTATCATCAACCAAATCGCGAATAGCAAGCTGCTTCCTGAAGGATTTGCACACAAAGTAGAGCAAATTGAAGATAAAGATTGGGAACGTGAATGGATGGATAATTTCCACCCAATGAAATTTGGCGAGCGCTTATGGATTTGTCCAAGCTGGCGTGATATTCCAGAGCCAGATGCTGTCAATGTGATGCTGGATCCTGGCCTCGCATTTGGTACGGGTACTCACCCAACAACCGCGCTATGTTTGGAGTGGTTAGAATCTCTAGACTTAGCGGGCAAAACGGTTATCGATTTTGGCTGTGGATCCGGTATTTTGGCGATCGCAGCGATCAAATTGGGCGCTGAAAAAGTGATTGGGATCGATATCGATCCGCAAGCTCTACTGGCTTCCAAAGACAACGCCGAACGTAACGGTGTAAAAGACCAAATCGAAGTTTACCTTCCTCAAGATCAACCTGAAGGGTTAGCCGCAGATGTTGTTGTTGCGAACATCCTTGCAGGGCCACTTCGCGAACTATCCGGTGTAATTAAAGGTCTAATGAAACCGAATGGCCAGCTAGCCATGTCTGGTGTGTTAGATACTCAAGCTGAAGACGTAGCAAATTACTACCGCGACGAACTGCATATCGATCCTATCGTTGAAATGAAAGAGTGGTGTCGAATCTCTGGTCAAAAGTTAAACTAAATTTAACTTTTACCTCTAATCGATTGAATTTTGAGCACTTTACAAAAACAATTTGTAAATGCTCAAATATTAGTCTTTTCACGCAGTGAAAAAATGCGTAAAATGCGCGCCCTTGGTCAATAGACCCTAAAAGAGCTGTGAAGACATTTTGAAGATCGGAAACTATCAACTTAAGAACAATCTCATCGTTGCCCCAATGGCGGGTGTCACCGATAGACCATTTCGTGAGTTGTGTCTTCGTTATGGTGCAGGAATGGCCGTCAGTGAAATGATGTCTTCCAATCCTGCGCTATGGAAAACCGAGAAATCAAAAAGCCGCATGGTACATAGAGGCGAATCGGGCATTCGCTCTGTACAAATCGCGGGAAGTGATCCACAGCTTATGGCCGAGGCAGCTCAGTTTAGTGTTGAGAACGGTGCGCAAATCATCGATATCAATATGGGCTGCCCAGCAAAAAAAGTGAATAAGAAGCTAGCCGGGTCTGCTCTGTTACGTTTTCCAGAACTCATTGAAGATATTTTGAAAACCGTAGTCGATGCAGTCGATGTTCCTGTAACACTGAAAACCCGAACTGGCTGGGACCCAGAAAATAAAAACTGTGTCTATATCGCTCAGTTAGCCGAAAACTGCGGCATACAAGCGCTAGCGCTTCATGGACGTACGCGAACTTGTATGTACAAAGGTGAGGCAGAATACGACAGCATTAAAGCGGCGAAAGAGGCTATTAATATTCCGGTTATCGCTAACGGTGATATCGATTCTCCGGAGAAAGCCAAGTATGTACTTGAGTACACAGGTGCTGACGCTTTAATGATTGGACGCCCTGCCCAGGGTCGTCCGTGGATTTTCCAGGAAATCCAACACTATTTGGAAAACGGCACCACAATGCCAGAACTTCCCATCGAGGAAGTGAAAGGCATTTTGCTTGGCCATGTTACAGCTCTTCATAATTTTTATGGTGAGTATTTAGGACCAAGAATCGCGCGTAAGCACGTTGGCTGGTACTTAAAGGAACATGAGCAAGCTGGTGAGTTTCGCCGTTCCTTCAACGCTATAGAGGCAGCCCAGCTGCAATTAGAAGCGCTTGAAGGTTATTTTGATAATACCCAAGCATAGTCGCGCGGGTTACGTTGCATCATCATAATTAAGAGAAGAGCTAGACCGAATATGTTCGAACAAAATCTGACTTCAGAAGCTTTAACAGTAACTACAGTAACTTCACAAGACCAAATCACGCAAAAGCCATTACGTGATTCCGTTAAAGCATCTCTTAAAAACTATCTTGCTCAGTTAAATGGCCAAGAAGTGACAGAACTATACGAATTAGTTCTAGCGGAAGTTGAACAGCCACTACTAGATACAATCATGCAGTATACTCGCGGTAACCAAACTCGCGCAGCAACGATGATGGGTATCAACCGCGGTACTCTTCGCAAGAAGCTTAAAAAATACGGCATGAACTAAAAAAATCCAGTAATGCATTGATTTATAAAAGGCTTCTCGTTTATTCGTGAAGCCTTTTTGTCATTTGCTACACAGTTAGCTACACAGCTCCAAATCTGATTTTTTTTAAAACGTTATCAATGGGTATTGTGTAGCAATCCAAATGAGTGAAAGCTAATAGCCAACACGTAAATTAGGAGTAAATATGAGTAACAACACCTTAAAGGATCATTTGATTTCTCTCATAAATGGTTCCAATGCGGGAACAGTGAGACTTTTCGTTCCTCAAATATCCTATATTCACGAAATGATATCTGACGATGAAGCACAAGCAATCGGGAACAGAGTTCACGAATGCAGAATAAATTACCCTTTAGGTGCTATGACTCAGACACAATTAGCCCAAAAAGCAGGAATAAATAAATCCGTTGTCAGCAGAATAGAAAAAGGGGACAAAAAGTCTATTAGCTACAATATAGACAAAATTAGTGATGCCCTTGGTGTTCCAGTTACTGAATTGGTTCTAAATGAACGACCACCAATCAACTTAGAGATTGCAATGTTTAACGTTGCAGGTGAAGTCGAGAGAGCAAAATATTATACAACCATTATGCAGGAAGCATTATCAAGCATTGAAGAGACTCCTGATCTGATTGAAAGTCTTAGAAAAATCAAACTCTTAATATCTCAAGCAAATGATGAGCTATTCAAAGTTAGCCCCATTACAGCATCTAAGCTAGATAACAAATAACCCAATCAACAATAAATATATTGCAATCAACAAATTGTTGATCAAGAATTCTCCTGTCGCAAATAGGCGCACTTTCGCGCCTGTTGACCTCAAAGTAAACAGGAGAACCCACAAATGCAAAAAAATGCATCCTCAAAAAAAACATTAGGCATTGAATTTCTTGGATTCGAAGACCTTAAACCTACCTTTGGCTCACGCCGCTCTATCTATGACCAAATAAAGTCCGGTCGCCTTCCACAACCACTCAATCCATACGGAAACCGTCGCATGTGGCCTAAATCAGAAATCATGGCAATTCAGCGCGGAATTTTACTTGGTTACAGTCCCAAAGAACTGAAGAAGCTAGTAATCGAAATTACCGAAAAACGAAAAGAATTAGCTGACAGCTTAATAGCTACATCGCTGATACAGGCATGACTCCCCTACCTTAATTTCATCAAATAGAAATTTATTGAATGCTATCAGGAGGAGAAGTGAATACGGAAAATTTAGAAAAACGATTAGCTCAAATCAATTTTATGCGCAAGCAAGCTGCTAACGATCCTGAGTTTAAGAAAATAGCTAAAGAGCATGAAAGCTCAATAAAAAATGAAATGGAAAAATGGGAGTCACTTTCTAGAGAACGTAATAAACGTCCTTCTAGAAAGCGTCATTCACAGAAAGCTAAATCAACACGCGTACTTGGCGGTTCTCGTATTGATAACGCAATCATCGACTAGCGGTAATAGCTAGCCCTCAAAGCAAGAAAGAGAAACGTAGCAAATGGCGATTAAAAAATCAAACGGGTTAGAAGCAAACTTTTGCATTGTCCCAAACTCAACAGCTAATGCAAAGCTGTCTTGGGCTGCGAAAGGGTTGCTTTTATATCTAGGTAGCAAACCGGAAGATTGGGAAGTAAGCATCCCTGATTTAATAAAGCAAACCGAAGGCACTGCCAAACGTTCTGGGCGAGATGCAATAAAAGCGATATTAGATGAATTGATTGAAAGCGGCCATGTTCGAAAGTTGCAGCAAAGAACATCTGGAAAATTTGCAACTAACGATTATGAGGTGTGCTTAACACCGTTTACTGAGAATCCGTCAACGGATAAACCGTTAACGGCTGAACCCAAACAACAAAGTAAAGAGATCACAAATACAGATCTAACAAAAAACAGGGCGCAGGGGACTGTGCCAAAAACACAGCTCCAAGCAACACCATTTTTTTATATTTGGAAACACATCCAACAGCACATACAAGACACCTATTCAGGAATAGAGCTACACGAACCTAGCGAACAAGATATTGAATCCATGAAATGGGCTTTATCCGTCAATAGCAACATCGTAGAGGAACACGTTTGTTTAACGTTCTGCGATGTGGTCCTCAAAGAGCTAAAAGACGCAACAAATGTATTAAATCCATTCCAACGAGCAATGCAGACGAATATCCCTGTCGAAATTTGGAATGAGTGGCTTCAGGTAACTCTAGAAGAGATGGAACGCTGGAACTTAGGAGAATTAGCTGATGGATAACAGAAAAGTAGATATCGATATGGAAAGGGTTGATTCCATGTATCGGCTAGTAAAACAAGTTAACTCAACAGCAGCTCTAGTCAGTTTCAGTACAGATTTAGATCCTGATGTTTCCAATGTGCTTTGGCTGATTTCTGATTGCATGTCTCAAATGATGAATGAGTTAGACAACTTGACTCCTAACATTAGTAAGAAGACACAAGCGAACCAGCTACAGCCTAGCCCACAAGTAAACGCTCATTAAACATAAAAGGGGATAACAAATCATTATCCCCCATTATCCGTAAAGCGTCTTAGATCTCGATACAGGACGTTTTACAGATAAGCTAAAAATAGAAAACTACGGGATCCCAATAATGAGCAATCAATTAGAGCGTTTATCTTTTGCGGGGCTAAAAACTACAAGATTGGGTTCTACTTCTGGAATAAAGATTACTGGAGAGAAAACGACTCAATCAGACATTGCTTATGGGCTATCGGGTTTAAGTTCCGAAGCAATGGCTTGGGCTTCTCTGGTCTACATAAACGGAAATGATGAAAAATCGCTAAGCATGCTGATTAGCAGAATTACCAAGTTACTGCTTAGGCGCTATCCCAAAATACAACCTAAGACATTAATGGGATTGGTGAAAATCTGTTTTCATGAGGCACTAATAAACGAACGCGCCCCTGGGAATGAGCAAAAAACGCAACGAAAGAAGCTCCCTGTTACAGCAAAAGCGAAAGCAATGGGAATCAACCGTTCCACTTTTTACCAAAACCAGAGGCAATACGACGAGATCATAAATGCCATTTTGCATGTGATTAATTGTTGGGAAAGCCAAATTGAAGAAAACGTGAAAAAACGATTATCGCAAGAATAGAAATACGAGATTTTTAAGTTATGGCCAGACCGTCAAAAAGAACAAAAACGAGGGACGATATATTTTTCGCTGTTTACGGTTCTACCGGAAGCATTCTCGCAGCTGCAGAAGCGGCTAGCTACTCAAAATCGGCCGTGTATCGCTATTTGGAAAATGACCCTAATTTTATGCATCGACTTGAAAAGGCAAAGATAGACACCTTTGACTTAATCAAAGGCTCTGCGATCGATTTAGCCATAAATGGGGATGAAAGCTACAAGGTGTTAAACCTGATTGACTCCAAAACGGGGAAAAAAACGACACAGGTTGTAAAAGAGCGAAAACGAAGTGCTGCCATGATCCAGTTTTTAGCGGAACGAATGGCACCTAGTGAATTTGATAAAGATGTAAAACGGGAAAAACGCCAAAAGGCAGAATTGATGGAAGAAGATTGGGACGAAGAAAGAAGTGATGAGCTAATGAATGACTTTCTTGGTTACCTCGTTGATTTCAAGTTGAATTCCATCTCAACTGATGACCTAAAAGAGCGTATACAGCAATTACAAGAAGAACTCTCTGAAAGAGCAAAAACCTAAGAATAACGGGATAAATGAGTGATACCGCCATGACTTATCACGTATAGAAACAAAGCATTCAGCAACAAAAATAACGGGACTCACAGGAGCATATTTTGAAACAAAATCAGTCAGAAACAAAAATCGAAATTAACCCAGAAACGATTGTTTTATCAAATGAAGCAATTCGCCTTTTTCGTAAATTGCTAAAAAACGAAGAATTCGAAACACAGCGTTTATTCGAAGTATCTGCACATTGGCCTAAGGTCATGCGTGAAGATTTGGAAGATTTAACAGACAAGGCAAGCATCAAGCCTTTAGCGGAATTAGAGAATTTTATCCGTACTCAAGAATTGATGAATGCGTATAAGCGTAAAACTGACACCAAAGGCTAAATTATGAAAATTACTACTATTGAAGAGTTAACAACACTACTGAAAGAAAGTGCAATTGTACCCGACAGCTTTAAT
This sequence comes from Vibrio sp., assembly GCA_048259585.1. Classification (GTDB taxonomy): domain Bacteria; phylum Pseudomonadota; class Gammaproteobacteria; order Enterobacterales; family Vibrionaceae; genus Vibrio. The sequence goes on from JBLXHN010000009.1 coordinate 29,177, forward strand.
GTTGAGGCAACAGAACTTGCTGTTAAAAGTATTGATAACATCGAGACTGCTATCGGCGTATATTCTCGCTTAGCAGCACAGGCAATCTTTGAAAACAAAGAGAGTATTCAGTTCCTAGAAGAACGTGATCGTAATGCTGTAGAGCAATGGCTTAAATCCGGAAAAATTGAAGATGGTAAAGCCTTAGAACTCGTTGACCGGGCAATTTCAAATCAAAAAACTCATGGTTGGCAAGACCGCTCTGGAGATGATGAATGTGAAAGTGTATTCCAAGAATACGGTTCTATCTTTGAGCAGGGTAAAAGTGCCAGTGTGAGTAAAGCTGCTGAAGGCAAAGATACCATGAAAGAGTATGGCTCCATCTTTGAGCAAGGGCAACAATCCAATATTAAAACAAAAATATAGTAACAAACGTTTAGTCCCTCCTAAATATTCAGGAGGGAGTTCTATTACCTAACAGCATTAGATAATAAAGATAAAAACGATTCATTTGCTTCTAAAAATGTTTTCTCATCTCTATCTATATATCTCAACCTATTACCTCGTTTGCTCTCATCATCAATTATATATAAATCTCTAAGTTTAAAATCAGGTAAAATAATCACTTTATTTCTACAAAAATAATCTATGGAAAAATTACAACAATTATTTATGTCTTCAATTACTTTTAAAGCATCGACTATAAGAGTCCTAGATTGAAATAAATATGTTTCACTTAATTTATCGCCATCATTATAAGCCCATCGGGCATAATATTCACTAGAATTCCTGTATATAAAATCATACAGAGAGCTAATAACGCTGTGATATTTTTCTTTTATTTTTTCATCAAGTTGATCTTCAATATTTTCAGGTTTGCTATTTAGTAAATCATAAGGCATATTATCTAGTTCAAGCATAGTTTCTATTAACTTAGGATTTATACTATAGTCACCGTCAAATGCATTTGGGTAAATATTATTATGAGCGAACCTAAAATCAACATCGTTTATTCGAGTGGAAATATATTTAGTAAATTCTTCAATATGCTTGTAGTAATTAGAGAATACATTCTGTGTATTAGTCACTCTTATTTGTTCTTTAGTCTGCTCTGAACGATGATTAGCCGCAAGTAAAGCTATTATAGGTATAATTAAAGCAGATATTGCAAGGGGAAACCTAAAAATTGAAATGAACAGGTTGAATCCATTATATGAAAGGTCAAAAATTAGATTTGAGTTATAAATTATAATAATTGAGCTAACAAAAGAAAGAGTAAATAACACTCCGACCGCAACCCAAACAATAGTTAAGCTTAAAAAGCTTTTATGTGGATCAAACCACTCTGATTTTATCATACTTAATTACTCTAATATTCTTTATATTACACTTTCATCTTCTTTACGGTTTGAACACTCCAATTCGTAATCATGTAGTTCACGAACAAATGCGACTAGACCAACAATAAAAACACTAGTAGCTATTGCAGGGAAAAGTTCGGCTAAAACCTTACTTATATAATTACTATTATTCATTGATTCCTTCACTAACGGAATAGTACAAGATAACATCACGCCTATTTTAAACAGGTGGCGCTCAAAACTAGCTAGACGTTTCCAAACCAACTTAGTTTTAGGATAATTTTTATAAATATCAACAAAAGCAGATACAAAAAAAACAATTCCACAAATACACACTATTACAATAGTTATATATGTAAACCAATCATCTAACATTTATTACCCTTCATTTAAATGGAAATTTTTGCTTCAAATTCTAAACCAAAATCCATTAATTTATCTATCCAAATATCTAACGCCTTTTGCTTTTTGCTCAAATAGTGCGAACGGTTATAGATGCCCTGAACACCTCCAAGCGAGTGACCTAGCATAGCTTCAACGATATAGGGATCTATTTCTAAATCGCTCATTCCGGTGGCTACAGTTCGTCTTAAGTCGTGTAGTGACCATTTTGTAGCATGATCCAGTTTTTTCCATATTCCCCCTCCATAGCCAGAAACAGCTTCTGGAGCTTTACTTTCTCCAAGAAGTAACCCATTTTTTGAGTTTTCTATTAGGTAAGTAATCAACGGTAGAAGTTCTGGAGGGATAGGACGTTTTATTTCTCCTGAGTAACCTCGTTCAACTTCTTTTTTGCTCGTTTTGTTATTTTCAGGGGGAACGGTCCAAACCATGGTTTCTAAGTTCCATTCAGAAGTTTTAGAAAGTCTTAATTCTTGAGTTCGGGCACCAAACACAATCAACAGTATGATCATATGTCGATAGTAAGGGAGCATCCGCCCCTCATTAAGCCAACTGATTAAGTCTAAGAATTCACTCCAAGAGTCTTCTTCGATAAGAGTCCTATTTTTCTTTCTTTGTCTTTTCGCGCCAATAGAATCAATATCTAAATCAAAAACACCTGAATCGATTTGATAACCTTTTTTCTGGCAGAATTTTAATGCCTGCTGAACATTCTGCAGAACATACCCAGCAGCTACAGGATAAACTTTCGCTCTTTCTTCTAAACACTCAACCCAATGCTCTTTAGTAACCTTGGTTATAGGGAAACTACCAATTTTCCCATATACCCATGTTTTGAACTGCATTTCATGTTTATCTGCATTAGCTCTTTTAGTGGATGCGTATTCTTTGAGCCAAAAATCTAAAGCACCTTTAACAGATAAAGCTTCCATTTGTCTCTGGCTAGCCGGAACCTTCCGCTCTATACGAGGGTCAATACCTTGAGCAACCCACTCACGGCACTTATCACGTTCTATACGAGCCTGTTTTAAAGTCATATCAGGATACTTGCCCAACGTAACCCAGTTGGGATTTGACTCCCCCCTGAAACGAAACCTAAACAACCAAGAGATCCCACCCTTTTTACTGATTCTGGCACTCAGCCCTAGCCCATCAGCTATAGTCAGTTGTCTATCTTGGCTTTTTCCTAATAACGATTTTAATTGGGTATCAGTAAGCTTATTTTCACTCATTTCATTTTGCTACACAGTTTGCTACACAATCATACTACATAAACTAACATACGCTGATGTAAAATTGCACAACAAAAGAAAGTATAAAATAAAAATTTACAATAAAATCATAAAGATAATAAAATCAACTTTATAAATGGATATGCGATTGCATGTAAATTTTATTAATACGGCATGAACTAAAACCATTTAGTTTGCATATAGAATTAGAAAGCCACGCAGATTAATTTGCGTGGCTTTTTTTTACATAAATGAATGACACAAATTTTCGATATAAAGCTCTCTTACCAAATTTACGACCGTACATTGGACATCGGAAAAGACTGCGCAAGTAACCAACTAGAAGATCTGACCGACACTTTTGACTTATCTATCCTTTAGTCTCATATACAACACCAAATGACCGATGTTAAATTAATGTTAAATAATAACACAATCAAATAACCCTGTTTGACTACCCAAACTCCCAGCCTAATAAGGAGTCGCTTCATGTCATTTGCCTATTTTCGACGTATTAGCATCCGAACGCGCCTGTACATACTAAGCGGAATCATTACGATATTTCTTCTATTGCCATTTGCGACTATGGTTCAGGATTATCAAGATGACTTAATGAAAGCAAAGCAAGTTCAAACTCGTCACTTAGTAGAGAACACTCACTCCCTTCTAAACTATTTCTATCAACTACAGAAAGAAGATGTTCTTAGCCAAGAACAGGCGCAGCAACAAGCAAAGAAGGCAATATCGCAACTCAGATACGGTGAAGAAGACTACTTCTGGATTAACGACACCACTCCAACGATGGTGATGCACCCTTTTAAACCTCAACTTGACGGAAAAGACCTTTCTGCAGTCAAAGACCCACAAGGCAAAGCTCTGTTTGTTGAGATGGCGGATATTGCAAAAGAAAGTGGAGAAGGCGCGGTTTACTATATGTGGCCTAAACCGGGCGCCGAGACTGATGTTGAGAAAGTTTCTTACGTAAAACTGTTTAAACCTTGGGGTTGGATTGTAGGCTCTGGCGTCTATGTTGACGACGTCAACAATTTAGTATGGCAACGCTTAGAACGTGTATTTACGGTACTAGCGCTGGTACTTGTCGCAACGCTGACTCTTGCATACTTCATCAGTTTGAGTATCACTAAACCCTGTATAGCGACACTAAAAGCTATGGAGGATATCTCTAAAGGTGAAGGTGATTTAACTAAGCAGGTAGATGCTTCTGGGCAAGATGAGCTCTCACGGATAGCGCATGCATTTAACCAGTTCACTCACAAATTACGACACATTGTATTGGATATCACACCTGTGACTGATGATGTTACTCATTCAGCCTTGGAACTGACCCAAGTTGCCAAAAGTGCCTCTGATAAAGCTGTAGAGCAGCAACACTCCGTTGATAATGTTGCTTCATCGATGAGCCAACTTAACACCAGTAATCAAGATATTGCTAACGCCGCAAAGGATGCCGCAATAGCAGCGCAAAGTGCTGGAGAGAACAGCCAACATGGCCACACCATCATTCACCAAGTCTCTTCTGATATGGACTCTTTGTCAGAACAACTGGTGATGACCGCAGAGAACACTCAGCGACTGGCAAAAGAGACTCAGAACATCAGTACCGTTTTAGAAGTCATAAATGGAGTGGCGGAACAAACAAATCTTCTGGCCCTAAATGCCGCAATAGAGGCGGCTCGAGCAGGCGATCAAGGCAGAGGCTTTGCCGTCGTGGCTGATGAGGTTCGTTCTCTAGCAATACGTACTCAAAACAGTACTCTTGAAATAGAAAAAATCATTTCAGAGTTACAAAAAAGAGCAAATCAAGTCAGTTCAGCGATGGAAAAAACACAGCATCAATCTGCACAGACACAACAGCAGGCACTCATCGCTCAACAAACTCTCAATGATATTACTCAGCAAATAACACAGATACTTGAACTCAATGAACACATAGCTCAAGCAAGTAATCAGCAATCCATAGCAACTAATGAAATGAGTGATAGCCTTACGCTCATTGCTGACCACAGTACTTTGGCTGCCACCCAAGCGACTCAAGTCGCAACCGCGAGCGAACAACTTAAGCTCAGCGGTCAACAACTTAAGCGTAATGTTTCTGTGTTTAAAGTGTAAAAGGTACACTCAAAGAGCGACTGATTCCTGCGAGTACTAAAGGTTGTAAAAAATGATATAGTCTATGCCTTTCACCTATTATAGGAGAGTTTAACGATGAAAATCGTTGCTGTAACGGCTTGTCCAACAGGTATCGCTCACACTTATATGGCTGCTGATGTGTTACAGAAAGAAGCTCAGAAGCGTAATGTTTCAATAAAGGTTGAAACACAAGGTGCAATGGGAATTGAAAATGCATTAACGATTAAAGAAATCATCTCTGCAGATATACGCTTAATTGTCTCCGATATCGATATTGAGGAAAAAGAGCGTTTTAAAGGCTGTACTACCTTACATTTATCGATTGAAGAAGTACTTACTAACGCACAGCAAGTGATGGATAAATGTCTTAAATCATGATGACCATTACCTCGCGTATTACATTTATTCTAGAGCAAGAAGGCTTAGCTGGTTGGCAGATCAATGAACTCAAACAACTGGCTAGTCACTTTCGCTCTGTGTTTGTGCTATATAACGTTACCCGGGGTAAACAAGCCAAACTAAACGAATCATTAAAGATTCTAAGTTTAGGTATCAACCGTTTCGATCTATGCCAAATTGCTATTGAAGGGCTGGATGCAGAATTGGCCTGCATGGTGATCACTGAGTATCTCAGAGAACACTCAATACTGGTATCTACATCCCATAAAAAAAATCACTATGCGCAAGAGCTATTCTCACTTCACAGTGCTTTTAAATTGCCTTTTGCCTACCAGTGGCACTACCAAGCCAATGTAAACCATCACAACAAATCTCTAGTATTACAAGCTCATGCTGCACTTGCAGCACCAGCTAACAAAGAGTTGTTATATCAACAGTTTGAAAAACGAGAGTCCACCTCATCTACTGCAATACCGGGCGGTATTGCGATTCCACATGTCATTAGCGAGCATGTGAAAGTTCCCACTTTTGTTGTTCAATCTCTTTCATCACCTATCGATTGGCACTCGGTTCATGGCGAGATTAGTTTTCTGGTTACTATTATCCTACCTTGTCAGCTTCAACGAGAGTGGATTATTGCAGTAACGCGCCTAACTCGCTGGCTGATAAAAGATAGTGAAAGTCACCTGCTATTGAGCGCAGAAAGAGAAGAAACGATACAAGCCATTCTTTTACACATCATGGCCCATATTGAACCTTAGTCATGAGCCCGAGTTCGATATTGTGAAGGCGTCATTCCGGTCCTGGCCTTAAACACCCTAAAAAAGTAATTCACATCCTGAAAACCACAGCGGGTGGCCACTTCTGCTAATCGAAACTGATACTTTTTAAGCATAAACTTAGCCCGCTCCATCCGTACCCAGGTAATATAATCCGCTAACGTCATGTGGCCCTGTTGCCGAAACAGTCGTGACAAATGGTTAGCGGAAATATTAAATCTTTCCGCAATGCTGTCTCTGGTAATGGCTCGGTGGAAATTCTCCTGAATATAAATGCAAATCCCCTGATAGACATCTTCACTGCGCTTTTTAGCAGAAATATGTGGCGATTCAAGAATCGACAAAGAGTAACTTAACAACGCACACAACAGATATTCATCCATCGGACTTTTACGGGATTCATGGGCTAAAGCGTTCAAACTTTCTAAGATATTATCAATCGCAAAACCTGTACGAGTTTGGATACTATGCTTTTGGACATCATAAAAGCCACTTTCCCCTTTGCGTTTAGCCACAAAACTGAACCCCAGTTGTCTGCGACCAAACAATAGACTTAATACCGAGCAATCCTCGTCCCATGATGGCTTATTCCAACAGTTAGGTGGAATATACAAAGCATCTCCAGCAAGAATGTCGACTGAGCTAATACCGTGCTCAGCATCCTCGATTTCATTCCGATAGCTTCCTTTCAACACCAACTCGACTCGCGGAAAGTTCACCTGGTAACTAAATGCTGGCGGTGTGTGCTTATCTCCAGCAAACCAAATCCTTTGGCAACTGTCTCTCTCATCAATAATCGCTTCAATAATATTGGCAAAAACCAGGCTCATACTTTCTCCTATCACCGACCGCGAAGCATAAATACGCCACCACCTCACATTAGGTATTACAAGTCCAATTCACATTCTACATAACTTCTATAGTCAATATACTCATCGTAGTAAAAAACGACGCTCAGACGTTTTATTGGCGTTTTTTTGCTAAAAAATAGCTAATTAATGAAATAAATACCAATAGAAGAAAATATCGACTCGGATCACGTTTAACTTTTAAGGGTACAAAAATCCAGTAAATGCCTGTTTTCTACACTACCTCCTATCAGATTCGCTTGCCACAATATGAGTGTCTGATGACCTTTGGGTTTAAATTTTGTTCGAGTTAAAAGGTCAACAGATCCTATCAAATAACATTAAAACAATAGGGAACGAAAATGATCACTGAACTGATTAACGAGAGATTGATACTCCTTAATCTCAACGCTACAGACAAAGCAGGTGTTTTTAATGAGCTGGCAGATTTGCTAGAGCAAGACGGACGCCTTAACGACAAACAACAATTTATTACCGACATCTATGCACGTGAAGAGCTAGGCAATACAGGGTTTGATGATGGTGTAGCCATTCCACATGCCAAAAGTGCAGCAGTAAAGTCACCCGCAGTGGCTATTGGTATTAGCCGTACCGGTATTGACTATGGTGCAGAAGATGGTCAACCCTCTAAACTATTTTTCATGATTGCTTCTCCTGATGGCGGCTCAAATCATCATATTGAAGTTCTTGCCGAACTCTCTTCAAAACTGATTGAAAATGGTTTTATCGACAACTTTTTAGCGGCAGAATCGGCACAACAAGCATTAGAGTTATTACTGACTAAAACAGAAGAAACAATTGCAGGCTCCGGAGATAAAGGGTTCCTTATCGGTGTTACCGGCTGCCCAGCGGGCGTTGCTCATACTTATTTAGCAGCAGAATCGCTGGAAAAAGGAGCGGCAGAGTTAGGCTATAGTATCAAAGTTGAAACTAACGGCTCCATTGGCGTAAAAAACAGCCCAACAGATGAAGAAATTGCCCAAGCCGATGCCATTATTGTTGCCTGTGATAAACAAGTCGACATGAACCGCTTCGCAGGTAAAAAGCTAATAGAAACTGGGGTAAAAGAACCAATTCGCGACGCGAAAAACTTAATTCAACGCGCATTAAACGCCCCTGAATATCAAGCAGATACAGATAAAAAATCAGATAACAGTACAGCATCACCATCCAGCAAACGTAATGACCTTTACCGTTACTTGATGAATGGTGTATCGCATATGATTCCATTCGTTGTTACTGGCGGTCTGTTGATTGCACTAGCCCTTGCTATCGGCGGTGAACCAACTGAAGCAGGTATGGCAATTCCAGCAGGAAGTTTGTGGAACAAAGTGCTTGATGTCGGTGTGGTCTCTTTCACTTTAATGATCCCCATTCTGGCGGGTTACATTGCGTATGCTATTGCAGACCGCCCAGGGTTAGCACCAGGTTTGATTGGTGGCTGGATAGCCAATAACGGTTCATTCTATGGGGCAGAAGCTGGTACAGGCTTCATTGGCGCTATCATTGCTGGTTTGTTAGTGGGCTACTTTGTGAAATGGCTAACGAGCATTAACTATCACAAGTTTATCCAGCCATTAGTGCCTATCATGATTGCACCCATTGTTGGCTCACTATTCATCTCAAGTATATTCATCTTTGTAATTGGCGCGCCTATCGCCAGTTTGATGGATAGCCTAAATGCGCTTCTAACCAGCATGAGTGGTGGTAACTTAGTGCTACTAGGTATTGTACTTGGAGGTATGGCTGGCTTTGATATGGGTGGTCCATTCAACAAAGTAGCATTCCTGTTTTCTGTCGGAATGATTGCCAGTGGCCAAACTCAATTTATGGGTGCAATGGCATGTGCAATTCCAGTCGCACCTTTAGGCATGGGGATCGCTACCGTATTAGGCCGTAAACTTAACCTATTCGAAGCGTCTGAAATTGAAGCGGGTAAAGCGGCCGGAGCAATGGGCTTGGTTGGAATCTCAGAAGGTGCAATTCCGTTTGCCGCGCAAGACCCGATGTCAGTTATCCCTGCAAACGTAGTAGGTTCGATGGTTGCCGCTGTAATGGCATTTTCTTTCGGTATCACTAACAGTGTTGCACACGGTGGCCCTGTTGTTGCTCTACTCGGTGCAATGAACAAACCTCTACTCGCGATAGTATGTATGATTGCAGGTTCAGTAGTTACAGCCTTAGTATGTATTACACTGAAAAAAATGCGTCAGGCAAAGCTACAACAAGTAGCGGCATAATAATTCACCCTCTCCGCCCATGAAAATGGGCGGAATTTTGACAACAATCATGCTCCTACCCTTTAGATTTTGTTGTACTCCTGCCTGATATCTAAGTAGTTTGAAGATATAATCGCAGGAGTTTTTTAATTTTGGAATTTGAATGATGAGTACAAACGCTAGCACTCCATTTTTTATTATGAAGAATAAAATCCAGAACTACCCTTGGGGGAGTGTGGATTCGGTAAACAAACTATTTAATATCGCCAACCCGAAATCAGAGCCTCAAGCTGAAATATGGATGGGGGCTCATCCAAATGGTTGCTCAGAGATCGAACTGGATGGCAAAGAAACGCTTCTAAGTGAGTTCATTGAGCAAAACAAAAAAGCCGTTCTTTCATCAAAGACAGCACAACAATTCGGTGAATTACCTTACTTGTTTAAAGTGCTAGCGGCAGCACAGGCTTTATCTATTCAGGTGCACCCAAGTAAAGAAGAAGCTGAGATCGGTTTTGAGAAAGAGAATCTGGCTGGCATCGCTCTTAATGCCGCAAATCGCAATTACAGAGATCCAAATCATAAACCTGAACTCGTCTATGCTTTGACTCCTTATCAGGCAATGAACGGCTTCCGCCCACTAGCAGATATCCTAAGAAACTTTGAAGAGTTAAGCATTGAAGAATTGAAGCCTCTGACTGAAGAACTTAAAAGTAATCAGACAGAAGCAGGCTTAGAAGCGTTTTTCACAACCCTTCTTTCTCTGCAAGGAACGGTAAGAACCGCTGCGGTAGAAGCTTTACTCAAACTGGTCACAAGTAATACTAGCAATCCGACTTATGCATTAATTCAAGAGCTTTCAGAGCAGTACCCGGGAGATATCGGTCTATTTGCTCCTTTAATGTTGAACGTTCTTACTCTACAGCCAAAACAAGCCATGTTCCTTGATGCTCGAACTCCGCACGCTTACCTAAAAGGAACGGGCTTAGAGATCATGGCAAACTCAGATAACGTTCTTCGTGCTGGCTTAACACCAAAGCATATAGATGTTCCTGAACTGGCAAAATGCACAAAATTTGCTGAAAAGCCTGCTGAGACTTTATTACTTGAGCCGGTAGAGCAAAAAGATATTTTACTATTCCCAGTACCCGTTCCAGATTTCAAATTTGCCATTTTCCCACAGCCAAGCAAGGTACTCGTTTCGATTGATAGTGCTGAAGTGCTGATGCCTTTAGACGCTGATTTAACGCTGGAAAGCACCGATGGACAATCAGTAACTATATCTAAAGGACAATCTGTATTTGTACCAGCGTATACAGGAAGTTATAAACTGAGCTCATCGGGCCGAGTTGCTCGTGCTTATAACTAACCAAGCCGTTCCCCTCCCTGAGATTCCTGCCATGCAGGAATCTCCTGATAAATACTCAATCACCCCTTTCTTTTAGCCATTAAAAGTAACCGCTTCGTAACTTTTTTCACTTGAAAAACCTATTTTTAGGGTTTATTTTGCCCATGCCAAACGATTGCGCGAGATCTTTTGTAATAAATTGGTTAGAATACGCGCCATCTGAAATCGGCCGTGCTATCGAAATTAAGCAAAGGTCTTTACCAAAATTGACCAAGTCTGTGATGAATCATTTTCACCCATGAACAATTTTGGCAAACATCTTTCTTATCCCTAAACAATATAACGTAGCTGGTAGGCGCCAAATGAATGAGCAGTCATGAACATAGAACACTATGTGATTGAGGCGAATGAACGCAGGCAACACCGCAGCAACTTTATATAGGAAAGGGATATTAACTCCATGAATTAAAGGAAAAAGGAAGCATGAGTAACGCTCGTCCAATTCGCCGCGCACTTATCAGTGTTTCAGATAAAACTGGCATCGTTGAGTTCGCACAAGCGCTAGCACAGCGCGGTGTCGATATCCTATCTACTGGCGGTACAGCTCGCCTGCTTGCAGAAAAAGGCATTGCTGTAACTGAAGTTTCAGACTACACCGGTTTCCCGGAAATGATGGACGGACGTGTTAAAACACTCCACCCAAAAGTACATGGCGGCGTTCTTGGTCGTCGTGGTCAAGATGATGAAATCATGGCAACTCACGGTATTAACCCGATCGATATGGTTGTGGTTAACCTATATCCATTCGCTGAAACAGTCGCGAAAGAAGGTTGCACGCTAGAAGACGCCGTTGAAAACATCGATATTGGTGGCCCAACAATGGTTCGCTCTGCGGCGAAAAACCATAAAGACGTAACCATTGTTGTTAATGCATCAGACTACGACCGTGTTATCGCTGAAATGGATGCAAACGAGAAGTCTCTGACTATTGACACTCGCTTCGACCTGGCGATTGCAGCATTCGAACACACAGCGGCATACGACGGTATGATCGCGAACTACTTCGGAACTATGGTTCCTAGCTACGGCGAGAACAAAGAAGGTGACGAAGAGTCGAAGTTCCCTCGTACCTTCAACCAACAGTTCGAGAAGAAGCAAGACATGCGTTACGGTGAGAACAGTCACCAAGCAGCAGCTTTCTACGTAGAAGCAAATCCTCAAGAAGCTTCTGTTTCAACAGCGACTCAAATTCAAGGTAAAGCACTTTCATACAACAACATCGCAGACACTGACGCTGCACTTGAATGTGTGAAAGAATTTGCAGAACCTGCGTGTGTTATCGTTAAACACGCAAACCCATGTGGTGTTGCTCTGGGTAAAGATATCCTAGAAGCTTACAACCGCGCTTACCAAACTGACCCAACATCAGCCTTCGGCGGCATCATCGCATTTAACCAAGAGCTAGACGCAGCAACAGCTTCCGCTATCGTTGAACGTCAGTTCGTTGAAGTCATCATCGCGCCTAAAGTTTCTGCTGAGGCAGTTGAAGTTGTGGCAGCGAAGAAAAACGTTCGTCTGCTTGAGTGTGGCGAATGGTCAACTAAGACAACTGGCTTTGACGTAAAACGCGTTAACGGTGGCCTTCTTGTTCAAGATCGCGACCAAGGCATGGTTTCACTCGATGACCTGAAAGTGGTTTCTAAGCGCCAGCCAACTGAAGAAGAACTAAAAGATGCCCTATTCTGCTGGAAGGTAGCGAAGTACGTGAAATCAAACGCGATTGTTTACGCAAAAGGCGATATGACAATCGGTGTTGGCGCTGGTCAAATGAGCCGCGTTTACTCAGCTAAAATTGCCGGGATTAAAGCAGCAGACGAAGGTCTTGAAGTTGCTGGCAGCGTAATGGCTTCTGATGCTTTCTTCCCATTCCGCGATGGTATCGATGCAGCGGCAGAAGCAGGCATTAAATGCGTGATTCAACCAGGTGGTTCAATGCGTGATGACGAAGTTATCGCCGCAGCGGATGAACACGGTATGGCGATGATCTTTACGGGGATGCGTCATTTCCGCCACTAATTTTTACTCTTCATATTTGGCGTTGTAGCTGCGTTAACTGCTTTCGCCCTCCCCAGTCACATAGGTAACTATGCTCCTGGAGAAGTGCTCAATTGTTGCCTTGCTACAACACCAACTATTTTGAGTAAACATATTTAATATTTTGCATTTTAAACTTATTAATATTTGAAATGCGTAGAGCAAGCCAATGGCTTTAGTTCAAGAAAAAAGCGCGCAGTTTATAAGTATAAATGAGCACTTTTGACGCAGAAATAATGTCATTGGCGCAGCTATAAGGATTTTAAAGAATGAATGTATTGATTATCGGTGCCGGCGGCCGTGAACACGCACTTGGCTGGAAAGTCGCTCAAAACCCAAACGTTAAAAACATCTTCGTAGCACCTGGCAATGCTGGTACTGCGCTTGAGCCAAAACTTCAAAACGTAAACATTCAGGTTGAAGATATTGCTGGTCTAGTCGCGTTTGCACAAGAAAACGCGATAGACCTAACTATCGTTGGCCCTGAAGCACCACTCGTTATCGGTGTTGTAGATGCATTCCGCGCTGCAGGTTTACCAATCTTCGGCCCAACAGAAGCAGCAGCTCAACTTGAAGGCTCAAAAGCATTCACTAAAGATTTTCTTGCTCGTCATAAAATCCCAACTGGCGCTTACGCTAACTTCACGGAAATTGAGCCAGCTTTAGCTTATGTTCGTGAGCAGGGTGCACCTATTGTAGTTAAAGCTGACGGTCTTGCTGCGGGTAAAGGTGTTATCGTTGCGATGACGCTTGAAGAAGCAGAAGACGCAATTAAAGATATGTTAGCTGGCAACGCGTTTGGTGATGCTGGCAGCCGAGTGGTTATCGAAGAGTTCCTTGATGGCGAAGAAGCGAGCTTCATCGTTATGGTAGATGGCGAGAATGTTCTACCAATGGCCACCAGCCAAGACCACAAACGTGTTGGCGATAAAGATACTGGCCCTAACACGGGTGGTATGGGTGCATACTCTCCGGCGCCAGTGGTCACTCAAGAAATTCATGATCGCATCATGAATGAAGTGATCTACCCTACGGTACGCGGCATGGCTTCTGAAGGTAACCCATACACAGGTTTCTTGTACGCAGGCCTGATGATCGATAAAGATGGCACACCAAAAGTTATCGAATACAACTGCCGCTTTGGTGACCCAGAAACACAACCTATCATGATGCGTATGCAGTCAGATATAGTGGAGCTTTGTCTCGCTGCTATCGACGGTAAGCTTGATCAAATGGAATCTAAGTGGGACCCTCGCGCTTCTATTGGTATTGTACTTGCTGCAGGTGGTTACCCTGGCGACTACAACAAAGGCGATGTAATTTCTGGCTTACCAACCGTTGAAGTTGCAGGTCAAAAAGTTTTCCATGCTGGCACCACTGACAAAGACGGCAATGTTGTAACTAACGGCGGTCGTGTCCTTTGTGCAACAGCGCTGGGCAACACAGTATCTGAAGCACAGCAACGCGCTTATGAACTAACAAAACAAATTCAGTGGGACGGCGTATTCTACCGTAATGATATCGGCTACCGTGCTATCGCACGTGAACAAGCAGAAAAGTAATCGTTTGACCCAATAAAATATCAAGGCGCTGGAGAAACTCAGCGTCTTTTTTTATTGATTATAGAAAGTTACTCAGTGATCAACTGAGGTCGTTCGATACAATCGTGATCATCATCAGCCAGGATCAGCAACTCATCAATATACACAGTATTGTTACGAATCTTGCCTAAGAACCCAACATAGTTATCGAGGCTCGATAAGCGACTCATAACAAAGTTCGGTAAGGTGTGGTTAAACTCAACTTGGGTATAATCTTTACCGTCGCAACTTTCAAACGTTTCACCATCCCAGTAACCTTGGAGCAGCTCAGAACCTTTCTTGTCTTGCTCTTTAGTCATGGTTCTTATCGCTTGAGCCTCTAAGACATAACGCTCTAGTTGCCCTTCATTTAGCGGTAAAATTTTCTTATTTACGCGATACTGCTGATAAACCGCTTCGCCATCTTTGTTAAAGCGCATGTGTACGGTGTAAGGCGTGAGCTCTTCATTTTTAAGCTGTTCACCTTCCCTGACGACTTCACGCACCGCACCTTCGCTCCAGCGATAAGTCGTTTTATACCAACCATACGTTTCTGAAACGACGTAGTCTGAGGCAGTTATGGGTTGTGAAACCCCTTCCGTATACCAATAAAAACTCGTTGCATCACCGGTACGTTGGCCGCCCGATAACTGATCCATTTGTTCAAGATTAGGGCTAGTTGCTGAAGAGGAACACCCAGCAATGAATGATAGGATAAGAACTGAGAGAAGAGTTTTTTTCATATTAGAAACGCCGAGATAAGGACTATCTCGGCGTAGTATAGATTACTTCACTGAATCTTTCAGTGCTTTACCTGCCACAAATGCAGGAACGTTTGCTGCAGCAATTTGAATCTCAGCACCCGTTTTTGGATTACGGCCAGTGCGAGCTGCACGATGATTTACTTTGAATGTACCAAAACCAATTAGTTGAACTTGGTCACCATCTTTCAGTGCACCTTCAACTGCGCCTAGAGTCGCTTCAAGAGCAGATTTTGCTTGAGCTTTAGATAGGTCTGCTTTTTCTGCGATAAAGTCGATTAATTGGGTCTTGTTCATTAGTTTTCCCTTCTACATAGGTTATCGAATTCACTTCACTCTAAAGCATAAACGCCCCGTCTGGCAAAGGTTTGTCGTGTAAGATCCGTCTTTATGACGTAGTTTTAACCATAATCTGAGCTTCAACTCACAATTTGACACCAATTGCACATAACTGAACACTTGTTTTGGATACCAAAACACCTCATTTAATAGTTTAGGAGCTTGATATAGAGCATCTATAATGGTTATCTATCAACCAACCAGCATAATTATCTCTCTGATTTTGAGCCGAATTTTTTCAACATAGAGAACAAAAACACTTAGGAGATCCAATGTTGTTGCTTGCGGTTTACGTCTGTATTGCCATCGGCGTATCGTTTATTTGTTCCGTACTTGAAGCCGTGATTTTGAGTATTACTCCCAGCTATTTGGCACAACTCAGACAACAAAACCACTCGAGTGCCGATAAGCTCGAGCAGTTAAAGGCTGACATTGACCGTCCCTTGGCATCAATTCTTACACTGAATACCATTGCCCATACTTTAGGCGCTGCTGGTGCTGGTGCACACGCAGCGGTGGTTTTTGGCAGTCAATGGCTAGGCGTGTTTTCAGCAGTGCTAACACTAGGCATTCTTTTTCTGTCTGAAATCGTGCCTAAAACGATTGGGGCCACCTACTGGAGACAACTGGCTCCAACAACGGCAGAAATACTACGTTGGTTAGTTTGGTTACTTGCACCCTTTGTTTGGGCTTCACAGAAAATTACCCGCTTGCTCACTCGAAACCATACAACACCTAAGTTACGAGATGAGATATCCGCAATGGCGATGCTGGCTAATGAAAGTGGAGAGTTTGAAGCTGGAGAATCAAAAATCCTCTACAACCTACTTAATATTCGAAATGTATCGATTACTCATGCAATGACACCTAGGCGAGTCCTGTTTCGTGTCGATGCAGAGATGACGATTGATGAGTTCCTATTTCGATACAAAGAAACGCCTTTTTCACGACCATTAGTGCATAGTCAAAATAAAGACAATATTCTTGGTTTTGTTCACCGCCTCGAACTGTTTAAGCTTCAACAAAGTGGATTAGGCTCGAAACAACTCGGCGCGGTCATGCGACCATTGCGAGTGATGCTCAACACGATGACTTTGCCTAAGGCATTTGAGCAGATGATTGAAAACCATCAGCAACTGGCTCTTGTGGTTGATGAGTATGGCACAGTTCAAGGACTCTTAACTCTTGAAGACATCTTCGAGAACTTGATTGGAGAAGAAATTATTGACGAAGCCGACCGTACTACCAATATGCAAAAACTAGCAACGGAGCGTTGGGAACGCTGGAAACAGGCTCATGGTGTTATTGAAAGCAGGGATGAAGATGAATGATTGCTCACCCTCAAATTGCTAAGGGTTAAAACGGATTATTTTACCCGTAGCAGATGATGAGTTTGACTACCCACATTAAAAATACGAACGTGAGAACGTTGCATAGCTTCCACTTGTTCCAACATCACTGACGAATAATTACGACGTTTCATCCATTGAAGTGGCTCTTGGAAGCTATCCTCGTTAATGATAAACGATTCATCCTTAAGTCTGGATTCAGAAACCCTGATAACCCATACTCTAGAACGAAAATCGATAGCCCCTTCAAAAGCACCTTTGAATTTGCTTAGCCATGTAGATCCAAAAGTGCTCATTTTTTATAGTGTTACTCCGATATTGCTCGTTGCTTCTTCGCGTAATTCCTGACGCAAATCTTTGATCAAATCAATATCGCGTTTTTCAGCTTCGCGCAATGGTCGGTAAATCGCCCACTGAACATCCCACTCTTCGCAAACCGCTTCATTTTGCTTTTGGTTCTCATTAGTGATCGCTTCACCTGTTTGTGCTTCTTCAAGTTGAGCAACCGTCATTACTGAAATCTGGCTAATCTCAAGCATGTTTTCAAACAGGTAATCACGGTCTAGCAATCCATGCAATAACGTCGATAGAGCCACGCACGCGTCAATGGCTGGGTAAACCGCATACACATCATACTGTTCCGAGTCTGGAATGATCTCTTCCAGCTTTTCTAGTTGATGCTCAAAATTGACTTTAGCGGTTTTAACGGTCAGTTGTTCCCACACGCTATCCAGAATATCTCGGTATACTCGAGCTTGTGCAAATTCAGTATTGTCACAAAACATGGCATAGTTAGGGTACATGCGCTCGCACAGACAAGCCATGAAAGTAATTTGTTGCCAAGGTTCAAACTTTTCGAGACGAACCTGAATAGGATTTTGGAGCATAATCACTCACCGTTGAGGAATAGACAGCGGAAGTGTACTGGATAAGCTTAAGCAACATCAAGATACTTGAGAACAAACCGCAAGGGAAAAAGCCGCACTTATGAACAATTTCAACCATCAGCTATATATTTTGACTGAACAGGACGATGTTTATCGACATGGAATTGAATCTTTGGCGTTAGAAGGGCTGGAGATCACAACCAAGAGAGAAGAAGCCACCATCCTTTTAGCGGCACCACCCATGGCAGCAAAATGCCTTGATGATTTTCCAAAATTGGAATGGTTACAGTCCGCTTATGCTGGTGTGGACGCTTTAATATCCCCCAGCTCACGTCAGGATTATGAACTCACCAATGTAAAAGGAATATTCGGCCAACAAATCGCTGAATATGTATTGGGCTATACCATCAGCCACTATCGACATTTTAACCTTTACCAACAGCAGCAAAACCAAAGTACGTGGCAGCCTCACCAGTATCAATCCCTCAATGATAAAACCATGTTGATTCTCGGGACAGGTTCCATCAGTTCTCATCTCTCTACCGTTGCTTCAAGCTTCGGTATTAAAACGATTGGAATTAATAGTACTGGGATTCCACCAAAGACAGGGAGCTTTGATGATACCTACCACATTAATGAGCTATCGAGTGCAATGAAGCAGGCCGACATCATCGTCAACACACTGCCTAATACTCCCCAAACAAAAGGGCTATTAAATAATGAGACGTTGAGTAACTGCCAAAATGCTTTGCTATTTAATGTCGGTAGAGGCGCGACATTGAATGAAGATGATTTAATCCCAGCGATTGAACAGGGTTTTATACAGCACGCTTTTTTAGATGTGTTTATCGAGGAGCCTTTGAAACCCTCACACCCATTTTGGAACTGTTCTGCAATCACCGTGACGCCTCATATCGCAGCTCTAAGTTTTCCCGAACAAGTCATCGAAATATTTGCTCAAAACTTCCGCCTATGGCGTGATGGCTTCCAGCTAGAACATCGTATTGATTTTGAGAAAGGTTACTGATGCTAGGCGCATTATTAAATCAAATCAAAGCCTGTGATGTTTGTAACCACTCACTTCCACTTGGCTCAAACCCTGTTATTCAAGCACATCAAGACGCTAAGTTACTCATTATCGGTCAGGCTCCGGGTGTTCGAGTACATGAAACTTCCATTCCATGGAATGATCCAAGCGGGAACCGATTAAGAAACTGGTTAGATATTGATAGCGACACTTTCTACAACCCCGAGAAAGTCGCGATTATGCCGATGGGTCTATGTTATCCGGGAAAAGGGAAAAGTGGTGACTTACCGCCAAGAAAAGAGTGCGCGCCGCTGTGGCATGAAAGAGTATTAGCCCAATTGCCCAATATAGAGATGACACTACTGATTGGCCAATACGCACAAAATTACTATCTAAAAGACAAACCCGCCACGCTCACTGAAACGGTACAACAATGGCAAAAGTGGGCACCGACTTACCTGCCACTCCCTCATCCATCGCCAAGAAATACGTTATGGCTAAAGAAGAACCCATGGTTTGAAGCTGAAGTTGTAGCGTATATTAGAAAGCATGTTCACACCTGTTTATAGCGTCGTAGATTAATCTACAACGTTATAACCTTTAGAACGTAACTCCTCAGCAAATGCCTGTTTTGCCTCAGCCTCACCATGGACAAGATGTATTTCTTTAGGCTTGACCTTTATTCCTTCAATAAAAGCCACTAAATCGTCTTTATCGGCATGAGCAGAATAGCCCGACATGGTATGAATTTGAGCATTGACGGGAACTTCGTCCTCATCAATCCACACCGTTTCATTGCCTTGCTGAATAGACTTACCTAAAGTTCCTTCCGCTTGATATCCAGCAAAAATCACGTCGGTTCTTTCATCGGACAATAACGCTTTTAAGTAATCCATAATTCGCCCACCCTCACACATACCGGAAGCGGCCACGACAATCGCAGGTTCCCCAGTTGAAGCAAGACGATTAACCAAAGCCTGATGAGACTTATAGTCCTTAACAACAATACACTGATCGAATGCTAATGGGTGACGGTGCATTTTAAGTCGATGTTTCGCTTCCTCTCCCCATAAACTTTTAAACTTACGATAGGATTCAGTCACCTTAAGCGCCATTGGTGAATCTAAAATAATCGGTAAACTGGCATCAATACCGTGCTCAAACACCAACTGCTCAATATCGAATAACAACTCCTGTGTTCTACCGACACTAAATGCCGGAATAAGTATGGTTCCTCCGTCCGTTAAAGAGCGGTCGATAATTTCTTTTAACTTCTGAGCTCGCAGTTCAACACCATCATGACGAACATCACCATAAGTGGTTTCAATGACTAAGTAGTCGGCTTTTTGAGGGGCGACAGGATCTGGAAGAAGAGGCGTATTACTCGGTCCTAAATCACCAGAAAACACCGCCAGTTCTTGATTAGGCAATTCTACTTCAACGTAAGCAGAGCCAAGAATATGCCCAGCAGGATGGAAGCGACAACGGAAAGTGTCAACATCCACCCAGCGGTAATAATCCACTGGCTGAATCAGACGGCAAATAGCATCTAAAATCTGTTTACGCGCTTCATAGGACAGACCTTGCTGAATTTTGAGCCCATCATCCAACATTAAGGGAACAAGCTCTGCGGAAGCTTTTGTGCAGTAAATCGGCTGGTCAAACCCTTCAGCCAGCAGCCAAGGAATGCGCCCAATGTGATCAATATGGGCATGAGTTAACACCAACGCTTTGATTTTCTCTAAAGGAAAAGTAACAGAAAGCTCCTGAGCCTCTGGCCCCTGAAACAACCCGCAATCAATCAGAATGGAACGGTCACCAAACGCCAACTCGTGGCACGAGCCAGTCACCGTATTTTTACCGCCGTGATGGGTGAGTTGCATAATTATCACTCTCTAAAAGACAACTTGTTTCAGCATAATGGATCATAGAGAGAGCACTAAACATAGTGAAACAGAAATGTGATAGAAGACACTTGCAATAGCCCTAATAATAAAATGATAAATATTAGATAGTTATCAACAAAACTCATGAACAAACACTTTACTCATAAGAATTATTTATATATAAACAAGATGTCATATTAGAAATATATATTATGACTTTTCAATTAGTTACTAACATACAGATGGTTGTCTATACATGCAAAAAACAAATAATCTAATTAAGCTCTCCGTCTTGGCTTCAACAGTAGCATTAGCATTAGCTGGCTGTGGTTCGGATGACAATACAACAACTCAAAATTCTGGTTCAGAATCTTACTCAATTCAAGCAATTGATGGGTACTTAGTGAACGCAGAAGTTTATGCGGACAAAGACCTAAGTGAAACTCTAACTGACTCAGATGAAAAGCTGGGTGTGACAGATGAAAACGGTTCTTTGACTGTAGACGCAAATTATAAAAACTACCCAATTATCATCAAAGCGATTGCAGGGCAGACATTTGATACTGATAAAGCAGGCGCATTAACTAGTAATGTTGAATTGATCGCTGGGAAAGGCAGTGCGGTAGTCACACCTTTCTCTACTTATGCAGTGAAAACAGGGAAAACACTGGATGAAGTAGCATCAGAGTTACAAATTGATGTAAGCATCATCTCATCTGACTATGTGGCCAGTAAGAGCAACGCCGATCAAACCACGAAAGAGACAGCCATTAAAGCTCACTTAGCTGCTCGCTCTATCACCAAAACTATCAACTCACTGGATCAAATCGATACGGCTGGTTTTGAAGGCAAAGTGCGAGCAATTAAAAGTGCAGTGGATACAGAGTTTAACAAGGCTGCTGATAAATCGAACCTAGACAGCAAGCTCATTACACTTGATGACAGCAACAAAGCATCAACGGAAGATATGCCAACAGGTACATTAAAATCGATGATGTTGGGCAAAACCTATTACGGTATTAATACCAATAGCACCTATGCAAAGATCGAAGGTGTTTCAATCATCGGCTTTGAAGCAGAAGCTAACGCCGATGGCAGCGTTACTTACACGTTTAACAATTCTAAACATAACGAAGCGTTCGAAGGTACAGCGAGATTCAGCCACGATGGTTTTTCTACTGTAGACAACGGTAAAACAGTAAAAGAAAGCATTATCTATTACGGTAAAGATACCCTATCTGGCAACAGTGATGAGTTTTACCTGGATGTAACCAACGACGGTGACATGCTTGCATTTGCGACAGACAGCCAACATGATGGTTGGTCAAAAACAATATTCTCGACACAAGACATCATTAATCAAACTTACTACGTATTATTTGATGATGCAGGCAGCACTACCACACCAGACGTAACAATGGCTAAGATGACCTTTAATGATAATGGTACCATGGTTATTGTAGAAGGCAGCAAAACCTTCAACGATGCTACTTGGGACTATATAGAGGGAGGCATTTCTGTTTCAGGTATCTATGATGATGGTAGTGACTGGAATGTGAAGCCAGCCGTCGGCAACGATGAAATGATTCTGCTACTTAACGAAACTGAAACACCAAACATCGCTCACGTAATGGTGAAAAATGAAGATCTGGCTAACTCACTTTACCAAAAGTGGAATAGCCGTCAGTAAACCTACTGTATAAACCTTAAAAAATAGCAGAGGGTCTCCTGAGCCCCTCTGCTACATAACTACTCTGCTTGTTTATCCTACTTTCGGTTCGAAGAATGCTTTGCACTCGAGAGCTAAACTCTGTCTCCAGCCCCTTTACCCGTTGCGGTTTGAATGATGTAGGTGAAATAGTTCTTTAGTGACATAGTTTGAATCATTTTCTGATCCCACTCTGCTAACTTTTTCGGTGTCGACATATCAATTTCATTCACCTGAGCTAATCCAGTTACCCCTGGCAATACATCAAACACACCTCGAGATTCTCTTTCTTCGATCAGTTCTTGTTGATTAAACAAACATGGCCTTGGCCCAACGAGACTCATCTCTCCTTTAACCACATTAATTAACTGAGGAAGCTCATCCAGTTTAGTTTTACGCAAAAAACCACCCAATTTCGTCACCGAGTTAGCCCCAACCAAATGGGTGGCCACTGACTGTGTGTTGACTGGCATGGTCCGAAACTTAATGAGAGTAAAAGGTTTCTTATTTCGCCCTACCCTCTCCTGTCTAAATACAGGAGCTCCCGTATCAAAATAGCCCAATACACAAATAATCAATAAAACTGGCCAAAGAAACAACAGGCCAAAAAACGAAAACAAAAAATCAAAAATGCGAATCAAAATATCAACCTATGTGTGTGCTTTCTGTTAGTAGAGGTAATCCGTAATCGCTTCATATTGTATTGTTTTTCAAATAAGCATCCACCGTTTTCTTAACGCCATCCTCTAGTGAGTAAGGTGGCTTCCAACTCAACGTATCCATGGTATGCGATATATCAACTTGGAGGTTGCCACACAAGCGTTGAGCAATTTGAGGCTTACCTATTAACCGAGCTGCGAAATTCAACAAGGACATTGGAATAGGCAACATTCGATTAGGTCTGCTCATCGCTTGCGCGACGACATTCAGTAACTGTGACGTCGATACATCGTCATTATCAGAAACTAGAAAAGTTTCGCCTTTAGCCTTGGGATTTACACAACAAGTCAATATCAAATCCACAAGATTATCTAAAAAAACCAAACTTCTTACGTTATTAATTGCACCGAGAGGTAACGGGATGCCCTTTTCTACCCAGCGCATCATCGATAGGAAGTTCGCTTTTACACCTGGACCATAAACAAGAGGTGGACGAATAATCACAACTTCTAAACCCGTCTCCGCCGCAAGTTCCCATAATCCTTGCTCAGCCTCATACTTACTTAAGCCATAAGGATCCGTTGGGACATTTTCTGAATCATTAACAAAAGGAGCATTTAAGGCGGTAAACTCACCATTTACTTTGATCGAACTGATAAAAACAAAGCGTTTCACATTGTTCTCTGCCGCTTGGCGTGCCAAATTTAATGTGCCAAACGTATTAACTTCACGGTAAGCCTCAATGGGAGAGATTGAGGATTCAGTCATTTGATGGACACGTGCTGCACAGTGAACAACACAATCAACACCTTCAAGAGCTTTGGTCCAATCGGTATCTAACGAGATTTCGCTATTAAAACTCGGAACCCGATCGACCTTTTGCTCTCTCACTTGGCCTAGCACGTCAAAATCTTTTTCCAGAGCCGCTTCAACTACTGCACTACCTACTAGCCCAGAAGCGCCGGTTATCAATAATCTCAAGTCTATATTCCACTACTATAAAAAGTTTGTTTACGTCGATGATTCGTAAGTTGCTGGGAAGTCTATCACACACAAGTCTGGCTTATCGCACTCAAGAGTTTTACAATCTGGGCGATATAAAACAATAGACTCTATATAACAACAACTCTGTTGGCGAATTATTATAAGGCAAGCTGTAGCATAATGTTCACACCTATTCGAATTCTGCTTAATGCACAAAGGCATAATAAGCGTCTTATCACTCTGATTTACGACATTTTAGCGATTTTCACGTCGTTATTTGCTGCTCATGCCCTAAGACTCGATACGCTAACATTCACGCTTGGTTTACCTGAGCTACTAGCCATGTGTACTACCGTTGTAGTTACCATCATTTGCTTTATAAAACTAGGAATGTACCGAGCAGTATTACGCTATATGATGCTGCCTGCGATTGGCTACATCTTCCTTTCGGTTTTAGTCTCTGCATTAGCGCTCGCGATTAGTGGTTTCTTTTTTCAAGCCTTTATCCCAAGAAGCGTTCCGTTTATCTACGCAGGCCTTGCAACATTAACCTTGGGTGGACCAAGAATTTTTATCCGTACTATCTATTACCACTACTACAAAAGGCAAAAACCAAACGTTCTTATCTACGGTGCTGGGTCGACTGGTAGAGACTTGGCTTATTCTTTAATCCAAGGTGGAGAGTATCACCCGGTTGCCATTTTGGATGATGATACGAGTAAAGTTGGCCAAATCATGTTTGGAATAAGAGTGCATCACTCAAGCGAGTTTTCTCAAATACAATCACTCTACCAACCAGTAAAACTCTTGTTGGCTATCAACAATATTAATAAAGGTAAACGTCTACGCTTAGTTGAAAAGCTGTCTAGTTGGCCGATTGAAGTTCAGTCAGTCCCTTCTGTAGAGGACATAGCCACTGGCAAAGCACAGGCCACAGATGTACAAGACCTCGATGTAGCCGACTTGCTAGGAAGGGCTCCAGTTGATCCCGATAAGGAACTACTGAGAAAAAACATCTCAGAGAAAAGTGTGTTAGTGACTGGTGCTGGTGGTTCTATAGGCTCTGAACTCTGCCGTCAAATTTTGACACAAAAGCCGAAAACGCTGGTTCTGTTCGAACTCAACGAATACAACCTTTATAAGATAGATCAAGAGCTCAAAGCCATTAAGGCCAATTTGAAAAGCGATACGAATATCAT
Organism: Vibrio sp.; assembly: GCA_048259585.1. GTDB lineage: Bacteria > Pseudomonadota > Gammaproteobacteria > Enterobacterales > Vibrionaceae > Vibrio. The sequence continues at coordinate 54,387 of JBLXHN010000009.1, forward strand.
TACTGCCTTGGGCTCAGTACAAAATGAGAACCGCCTGTTTAACATCATGACTACCTATGATGTTGAAACGGTATACCACGCGGCGGCATACAAACACGTACCGATAGTAGAAGACAATATAATAGAAGGTGTTCGCAATAACGTATTTGGTACTTTGTCATGCGCTAACGCTGCAATTAGAGCTGGTGTAGGTAACTTCACTCTTATTTCTACCGATAAAGCCGTGCGTCCAACTAATATTATGGGCACAACCAAACGCATGGCTGAGTTAGTTTTGCAAGCATTAGCCGATAACGACTCTCAAACTGTGTTTACTATGGTCAGATTTGGCAACGTGTTAGGCTCTTCGGGTTCAGTCGTTCCACTATTTAAAAAACAAATTCGCAGTGGCGGCCCTGTTACTGTGACCCATCCTGATATCATCCGTTACTTTATGCTTATTCCAGAAGCCGCCCAGTTAGTTATTCAGGCAGGTGCAATGGGACACAACGGACAAGTGTTTGTTTTAGATATGGGTGAACCGGTTAAAATTGTAGACTTAGCGAAACGGATGATTCATCTAATGGGCATGAAAGAGTTTTATGATGGTAATAGTGATGAAGGCGACATTGAAATCAAGTTCACAGGCTTACGACCAGGTGAAAAGCTCTATGAAGAACTATTGATTGGCGACAACGTGGAAGGCACAAGCCATCAAAAAATCATGACTGCCTGTGAAGATAAGCTATCTTGGAAAGAGATGGAAAAATTACTGAAGGAGCTCGATATGTGTTGCCACAGTTTTGATGTGGAATGTATTAAGCGGTTGTTAACTGATGCACCGACAGGTTATTCACCAAGAGAAGAACTTAATTAATGGCTCTGTTTATTTCAGTAATTAATCACAATCATGATGAGATGATTAGTGGTAGTACGACCCTCAAAAACCTTGCTCAACAACATACCGTAATCATTAAATCCAATACTAAAGCTAAAACAAGCCTTAAAGAATATTGTAAAAAAGCTGGAATCTACCTTGAGCAGGGGAATAGTTTTAAGGGATTTGGGGCAAATAATAATGAAGTTTTCAATATTGCCAAAACTTCATTCGGCATGCGTGACAAAGACTATTTTTTAGTATTAAACCCAGATGTTGAGATTAGTCGAGAAGCAGTTTCACTACTTTTAGCAGAGCTTGAGCACACGCCTGCATATATTTCAGCAATCAATCTATTCAGAGATAAGGCGATGACCAAATATGATAATTCAATCCGCCACTATCCCAAGTTACTAAACCCTTTTAAAACTCTTTTGGGATTACCTAGAAAAGATATATACAACAAAGAGTTAATTAAGAAACCAACAAATATAGACTGGGCTGCTGGTTCATTTCTCCTATTTAAAACTATAGCCTATAAGAAATTAAATGGTTTTGATGAAAAATACTTCATGTATTTTGAAGATGCGGATATTTGTAGACGAGCAAACAAAAATGGCTTTAATGTATACTACTTCCCAGATATTAAAGCCGTTCATTATGCATCACATAGCAATAGAAAATTGTTTTCGAAGCACTTTATTTGGTACTGGAAGAGTTCTATAAAATACCATTTAAAGTAAACTTTAAAGATAGATTTCACCATCTAACGACATTTTATTTCCTTTTATTGCGGTGTACAATTGATTAAAAAGAATAAGAGTGATGAGCTTATAGTTAATATTTAACAGTGTAAGCGATTAGATGAAGAAGGAAACAAAAACTTGAGTTACCATGGAAATTATAACATTAGCAATATAGCCCTGTAGGTTCATAGAAAAAATACACTCTAATTTCTAATAGACTGAACCAAATAAAAAGATAGTTCCTCTAACAAGGATAAGGTTTTAAATAAAAACCTGACAATATTTAGATTATTTCTTTTTAAAAAGTCCATCATTAAGCCCTCGCACCAATGACCTTAAGTGTTCTCCTTTTTCATTCGTCAAAAACATTAGAAATATTTGATGAATGACAGAAAATATCACTTCACGAACACAGACTACTCTAGGTATATAGAAGTATTTAAAAAGAAAAAAAGAGTTTCTTATTCGGAAATAACGCCGTTGCGCAGAGTGAACTGGAAGTCTCCACCTTAAAAACTGAATATTATCAGAACCAATCTCATGCTCCATAACTAATTGTGGATCGACAAATATTCGGTTCCCCAAATGTCTAGCTCTTAAACACCACTCTGTATCAACATAATCAATAAACAAGGAATCTTCCATTCCACCAACAGAATCCAAAATGCTTTTTCTAACAGTCATACCAGAAGAAATAATGCAAGAGGCTTCAATCGGATTAAGAGAATCACTCGGATATAACTTTCTTCTAAGCCCCATTTTATTCAATTTTATCACAGGGTACTCAAACTTAGAGACTCGATTGTAGAACTTCGGCCCCAAAATAACTTGTCGCCCAAAGACACTTTCCAGTTTATTATACTGGCGTTCTACCTTAGCTAGGTACTGACTATCAATAGATGAGTCTTGGTCAAAAAAAATGACGATCTCGTCTTCTTCCTTATCCCTCAAATGACTAATAGCTATATTTTGTGCCGTTGCGATCCCCAAGTTATCACCGAGACTTATAAAACTGACGCGCTCCTGTGCACTACAAACCTCCTGCACTGCCTCGACGTTTTCACTACCATTATCAACAACAATAACTTTATTACCAAAAGACTGGCAAGCGATTAGAAGCTGGGATACTTTCAACAATTCGGGGTGAAAGGTAACAATAACTGACGTAACTGGCAAAAAAACTCCTATACGAACCAACGGGTTACAAAAAAATAAAACAACACAACGTCAACATAAAATTAGAAATAGACTCAGATTAGAATCTACTGAATCAGAAACAAAATAAAACAATATTATAATGCTCGAGAGAACGTATAGACGTTTATTGCCCACACATTGCGCTCAAATAACAAGCCAATAAGACAACATACGTACTCTATTTTTGTAAAAATCATACTTAGTCGTAAGGCACCCCGACAAAAAGTCACTTATGGGGCTCAAAAATTCTTCTCGATTCCTCACTTAAATGATTGCGATGCATAACTTTTTCTAACTCCTGAGAAAGTTCAGGGTAACCTGTCGGATTATCCCTAAAAAGCTCTTTCTTTATAAAAGGAAATCCTTTACTAAATAATTGCAACCATAATTGGTGAGTAGGATTCACATCACACAGGAGTACTCGAATATAGAACACAATCTTGTAAAAAAAATTAGGAAAAGAAATAAAACTAAATATTTGCTTGAGAAACACAATTTTCAAAGAGCTCACTGGGTGTAAAACATTACATTCTAATCCTTGATTATAAAAATATTCATACATTGAAAGCTCAAAATTATCTATGACTAAAGATTTATTATCTGTGTATATATTTCCCCGTTCGAAAAAGAAATCATTTACAACATTTAACTCTACTTTTTCAAGATTAAATCCAAAAAGGTAGCTCTGATAATGGTACCTTACTTGGTTACTATCGGTATTACACCAAAATTCTCCCGAGTCATCCAGTAACTCATCGTGACCAAAAGGTCCTATAAAACTATCATTGACAAAAAGTAACCTACTAACCAACGTTAAATCTTCAATTGAATTTACATACTGCAACCCACATGCGTAAGATCCAAAGTCGTAACCAAAATTTTTTCTTTCAATGAAAACATCACAAGCTCGACACAAATCAGATTCTAATAAACTATCATTTCTTGGCATAGTCAAAATAACGTAATAACCATTTTTTTTTAACCACTGATAAATCCTATCGTGGTAGTTAAACTCACACCTATTTTTCACATAGCCAGAAAATATTGCAATTTTTTTGTCATTACTAAACTGATTAAACTCCCTAATTGAGAGAGTACAGCTAGAAATTTTTTCCCACGAAGAGCTCTTTAAATAATTCACTTTTTATCCATCTCATCTACTTTCTAAGCTTATTAACCAAACTAGCGAGCCATAAAGAGGCTAAACCCGCAAACTTAACTAACCTAGAATTTTCATATACATGCAACTTGTCATTCAACAATGAGATCTCATCTGAATTGAAAAGATCAAATTTTGAATATGTTTCAAAGAAATAACTATAACTAGAGGATGGAAAAACAATTTTATCTCCTAACTCTTCATAAATAGATAGCAGAAAACCTTTAGCAAGTTTTAATTTACCTCTGCTACGATAATAATCATGAAGAGCAACCGACACTGATTGGTCTTTATTTATGGGGCCAACAACTCTTTCAATTGTTGCTGTGTCAAAGTTTAATAAGTTTTTATACACATAAACTTCTTCAAAATCAGTCCTCAACTGTCGAGCTTTATCATTAAATAGGCTTAGATTTTTACCATCGCCTCTTAATCGGTAGTTTGACAATTTTTCAGTCAGCAAGTTGATATTTTCCTGCGCTGCAATTCTCAACCAAAAATCAAAGTCTTGAAGTTGAACAAGACGCTCATCGAAATAACCATATTTATCAAATATTTTTCTAGATAGCATAACTGACAGTGCAGATAACATATTCCCACTATGAATAAAGTGTTCTTTTATTTGTTGACTAGTAAAGTCACGATTAAAAACACCTTCTAAATAATCAGAGTTAACAATTTCTTCATTGTCATTAATAATATTTACCCACGTAAATAAATTAGATAAATCCTCTTTGATCATAATACTAATCTGACGTTCAACTCTGTCATGCCTGAGAGTATCATCACCTGAAAATAGAGAAATATATTCACCTTGAGACTTATGAATAGCATAGTTGAAGCCATGCGAAGGGTACGTATTACACTTTAAGTCATATAGTTTAATTTTACCCGTTTCAAGCTCCGTTCGAAATTGTTCTCTAATAACACTTAAAGTAGCATCATTTGAGTTATTATCTACAATTAATATTTCCACATTAATATATGTCTGTGCTAAACAACTATTTATCGCCTGAACTATATACTTCTCATGATTAAAAGATAGTATGCATAAGCTTACTAGAGGGTATTTGGAGTTTAATGAGGACATAAGAGTTAATCAAAGCTTGTAATAAATTTTAATTTATAATAAATAGTCTTGTAAAAGGCGTCACATCTATACAAGACTATTAAAAAAAACATAACATTATCCATTATAAGAGTTCAGTACTGCTATAACCCTGTCAATCTCACTTTTATCGAGTACAGGGCTAATTGGCACACTTAGTATTTGCTTATGTATTTTTTCTGATACTGGAAAAGCAAGCTCGTTCCATTCGGTATAAGCTTCTTGTTTATGTGGTGCAATAGGGTAATGTATTAATGACTGAATTTCATTCTTGTTTAGATGTTCAACTAATCTATCCCTATTTTCAACTAACACTACAAAAAGGTGCCAAACATGAGCGTTACGATCTAAAACTATAGGCATCGTGATTAAAGGGTTTTTCACTTCGTCTAGATATCGTTCAGCAACTATTCGTCTTAAAGATATCTCTTCATCCAAGTGACGTAATTTAACTCTAAGCATAGCCGCTTGTATTTCATCCAATCGGCTATTCACGCCTTTATAAAGGTTCCTGTATTTTTCATGCGAGCCGTAGTTACGAAGAGCAGATATGGTCCTTGCAAGCTCTGAGTCGTTAGTAGTAACTGCGCCTGCATCTCCCAATGCACCAAGGTTTTTGCCTGGATAAAAACTAAAACCAGCAGCATCACCAATGGAACCAACTTTCATAGTACCTTCTTTCGAATCGTACAACGCACCATGGGCTTGAGCACAATCCTCAATAACCTTCAGATTATATTTTTGAGCAACTTCTTTTATTTCATCCATACCTGTAACCTGCCCATATAAGTGGACGGTTAAAATAGCTTTCGTTCGACAGGTAATCGCTTGCTCAATTAAGCGAGGGTCTAAGTTAAAGGTGGTCTCACAAGGTTCAACAAGCACTGGGGTTAATCCTGCTTTTGATATTGCCAGAATCGACGCAATATAAGTGTTTGATGGTACGATGACCTCATCCCCTTTAGACATAACCCCAAGTTCTATGTATGCATCCAATATAAGGATTAAAGCATCTAAGCCGTTAGCGACACCCAAGCAATGCTTCACACCGCAATATGCTGCAAATTCTGATTCAAATTCAGAGACTTCATTTCCAAGCACGTACCAACCAGAGTCTATTACTCTAGCACAAGCGTTCTTTAGCTCATGCGCGTATTGATTATTAAGCTTTTTTAAGTCTAAAAATGGTATCATTTTTTAATTTCTCTCGCTGGACTTCCAATAACGACCGTAAACGGCCTGACATCTTTTGTAACCACAGAGCCGGCACCAACTAATGCACCTTCTCCAATCGTCACCCCTGGTAGGATTGTAGCATTGGCCCCTATAGAAGCATTGTCACATACAACTGTCTTCATAAACTCATCGGGATATTGCTTAGAGCGAGGATACATATCATTTGTAAAGGTAACATTAGGACCTATGAAAACATTGTTTCCAATCGAAGTACCATCCCAAATTTGCACACCACACTTAATCGTAACATCGTTACCTATAACCACGTCGTTTTCAATGAACGTGTGCGAACAAATATTACAACCTTCACCAATAATCGCTCTAGGTAAAACTACGCAGAACTGCCAAATTTTTGTATTTTTACCGATACTAGCAGATTGTACATCGGTAAGTTCATGAATAAATATCATTTAAAACCTATTTTACGCTTTAGCCTCAGCCAAGAAAGCTTCATAATCACGAATGTAGTCAGCTTCATCATAGAACTTATCAGCCAGTACCATTAGCACACAGTCTTCTGAAAAATCATACATTTCTCTCCAAATAAATGAATCGATAAATAAGCCTTGCTCTGGGTTGTCCAATAAAATCTCTATTCTCTCCCTACCATCGTCCAACACGAATCGACATGACCCTTTTAAAACTATTGCAAGTTGTTTTAGCTCTCTATGCGCATGGAACCCTCTTCGAACGCCCGTTTTAGTATTGTATAAGTAATACACTCTTTCTATTTTAAAAGGGATATTCTTGTGATCTTCTAAAGAAACCAGAGAGCCTCGATCATCACCATGAGCTTGAAATTGTATAAATTTTATATCCATCTTTGATCCTAAATTTGTTTAAGCATTTCGTTAGTGTAGATCACTAAGCACTAATGTTACCCTGAGAAACATACTGGTTCAGTAACAATTGAAGCTCTTGTATGTTTACACTGGCATCTCCGTGCAATGAGCCTGATGTGTCCTCAGGAACCGTTAATACATGAATCAACTCGACCCCAGAAGCATCAGCAAGAGGCTGAAAAATATAATAATTTGTACATTGTGCTGATGGGTATAACAATATTGCTTTGCTTGATGGAGCCATAAACAACAGATTTGTAAACGCTGCCCCGGATGCACCTATTACTATTTCTGCTTTCGAAAACAGTTCAACCTGCTCTAAAAAACTTAAATGCGCGGGATTCACAAACTCGAAATTGTATTTGTATAGTAGCCGCTCTACTTGAGCTATATTGGTAATCGTTCTTAAACCACGGTTATCGCGTTGTAAATAAATTCTCCGCTTAGGCGTCTCAGAGTGAGCAGGTAGTAACCCAGCCAAAGCAGAGCGCGTTAACTCAATGTCCTTAGACGATATTAAAAATTCGCTTTTAACATTAGGTAAATACTTAGTATTATCTAATGACAACCAAGTCGGTGTACAGAAAACAAGGTCACGGCATCGAATCAATTGGCCTTTTTCAACAGTTAAAATCTGGTACTCAAATTTCTTATATCGATTTAATATATGTGTAAAGCAATCAATAGCCTGTGTTGGAACATTTTCGTCCACCAAAATATTAACTATTTTAACCTCAACATTCATATTCTCTAACAGTGCGACCAGCCTAGTAGCAATCTCAGTTAGACAATGATAGTAATTAGATGAATGTTCTTTTAAAAGGCTAATACAAGTATCATTAATTGTTAATATATTATTTTTATATTTTATTTTGTAATCCCAATCATCTTTCTTATTTTTATTTTTATTTTTATTAAAAATGTCAGGTTGTTTGAGATCATGATTATTTCCCATTGAATACAATTCTTGATGATACATTCTATTTTTGTAAATAACAGCATCAGTCTCGCCAAGAACAAAAACATCACGTAACCTATAAAATTTCAAATCATACAAATTTGATGATATAGGTTGCCTAGTACATTTTAAACCTTCTATAAATACATTAGGTGCTAAAATACTTGTATTGCGACCTTCTATTTCAAAAACCTTATCGCAATTGGAACACAGAGACTCGACTTCCGAGACCAATTCTACCTTTTTTACTTTAAAACCCGAACCCGAAAATCTAGAAATTAGGCCACAATAAAATCTCACGCTGTCAACATATTGCTCCCGAACAACCCTTGGAAATAAATAGTAAAGAGACTTCAAACTAATTAAAGCATACTTATTCAAGCTACTACCCCTTGATAAAATGAAAAATGTTACCATCAAAAATTATAAGCCATGTTGTACCATTAAAATATGGTTATTCCTTCAAATTTATTTAAATCAATAAATAGGATATAGTACTATCTGCAAATTATATACTTACTATAATAAAAAAAGTAAAATAGTTTCCATCGAAAAGATATGTTTCTCTCGAAATGCATCCAAAAACCCCCTCCAAGCCATTATTTAATAAAATAAATTTTCACAACAAACCATATCGTATAGCAAAAGTATTGCCACATTTAAATTATGGACTCATAACTATGATAGTAATAAGGCTATGGAAACATTCATCCGCGTTAGTTTCTAGGTCCACTTCAACTTGCTTATTTTTAACCTTTTAACATGAATAAAATTACTTTTCTAAGGTCTATGATAATGCTAACCATATTGTTCTTCTCAAAAAACCGCTTCTGCATCGCTACATAAATGGTTTAAGTTGTGATTAGTCATGCTGGAGACATTAAAATGACTGTTACTTTTAATAAAATTGAACCGTAAAACAACACACTTAGTTTATTTGGTATTCATATAAAAACTTGGAGAAGGAATATAACACATAATTATCGAAATAACATTGTTGTTTTAAGTTACCTAAATATCTGTTAAACATTTCATCATGTTATAATAAAATACTAAGGACAAACTCTACTAAAATTGTCTATTGAACGCAGATATAATTATACTTTCTTTAAACGAGCATAGCCAAAACCGGAGCGACCAAAACCATTCCCATTGTAAAACATAAGAAGACTTCCTTTTACCTCTAAAACATGAGGATACGCCAACATTTCTGAATCCCAACCACTATCACTAACATCTATTCCCGATTTACTATCATCTCTTATCCAGACCTTTCCGTTATCTGACTCTGCATAACCAATACGATAGCTAGATTCTCTACTTGTTCGATAGCCCTTTAATCTTCTATATGAAAACCACATTCGATAGATCCCACCATCCTTTATTACAGACGCTTTAACAATGCCTCCCTCATCTTCGTCTAAGTAATCTACCGCAACATGACCATTTCTCTCCCAATTAACACCATCCAGGGATTCGGCATACTTTATATGGTATCGAGGTTCGGGCTTACCATCTATCGTAGTCCAACCCGTACACGACAAATACCAATTTTTCCACACCCCTTCGTCGAATATTACACAAGTCGAAGCTGAAAAATATGGTTCTCTCCAGTCTCTATCCCACAAAGGTCCTTCAGAGAATCGATTAAACTCGCTTTTTCCCTTGTCTAAGATAGCTAAGCCTACGCTATTGTGATATGGAATGGTGTTTCTTACATTCCAACCAATGTAATACAACCATTTTTGTCCATCTCTATTTACCACCCAAGAGGGCATGAGTCCACAATCGTCAAAAGTACCTAACTGACCGAGATCTAGCAGCGGTTTTTGATATACAGTTATTATTTGCGAAGGGTCATCAGCGTTTAAATCTATAATTGCTGGCAAACTTAAACCGTCCTGATTTCTAGTAGCAAAGTAGACTCGTATTATATTTTCTGATTCTATATATTCTGGAACGGGAGCTTGAGCATGGCTAACACTCCAGGCTAATTCGCCCGTAGGCTTATAAATAAACCCTTTCTTTTCCCACTGAAACCTACTAGAAAACTTCATAGCTAGCTCTTGTTCCCTTTTTCTTCGCAGGGTTTCCTAAATAAACTGACCATTCCTCAGTTTCCTTTAAAGTTAAACTAGAGGACATAGCCAAAAGCGTGCCTTTTGCCAACCTAGAACCATCTCTTATTGTAGAGTTCACCCCCAAAAAACTATTTTCGCCGATATCGCAATGACCTGAAATAACAACATGTGATGAGACAAACACGTTATCTCTTACAATACTATGATGACCAAGATGATTACCACTCCACATCACTACATTATTCCCTATTTTCGTAAATGGCTGAATGGTATTGTCTTCCAGAATAAAACAATTCTCCCCTATAATACTATTGAATATTCGAGCCTTTGAACTTATATATGAAACAAAATCATAACCTTTTCGCTTACCTTCTAGATAGATATCTTCGCGAATTTTATTCATTTTCGTTCCCATCATTGGGGAAAACAAATTATACTCTGTAGGAGGGTATAAATATTCTACATCTTCAAATGGAATTATAGGAAGGTCATAAAATGTAGATTTATCAATATATTTTTCATTTACAGTGAATGCGACCACATCATAATCTGAGTCATTATGAAGATAATAATACGCTAGTTCGGCAAAGTCATTCAATCCAAAAATAACAACAGGTTTCATACAAAATCCTCATCTATATACATAAACTGTATACTCATAAAGTCCATAATCATTTCTTATGATAAAGTTTCGAGATATGTTATTTACAAGAAAATCAGATAACGTATCAAGAGGTAAGTGAAATAAATCATCTCTCTCCCAGTCAACATTTTTAGACATTACGTTGAAGGCTATACCGACTTGAGTTATTGAAAAGACTTCTACAAGTAAGGCTTTGAAGTAGTTCAGCATTTGCTCATAATGAAGCCCACATTTTTCTGTAAAAACCCCATTTAAAACAACGTAATCAAAACGGGGGAAATCGTTCTTTTCATTTAAAATGTCTAAACAAAAATATTCATTGCGAGGGAACTTGCGTTTGGATAGGTCGATAAATTTTTGAGAAAGATCAAGACCCGAATATATTATATTTCTACAGTTATTAGCCTGTAAGTATTCATAGAAATGTGAAGCCCCACAACCAAAATCTAGTAGTGATACATCACTATCACTCTCCCCTTTTATTAATTCACTCATAATTTTATAACGTTTGTTTGCATCGTTCTGATCTGGCCAATCAACACCTAAGTGTGTATCACCAAATTTTTCCAAGCAACTTTCATAATGAGCTACAATTTCGAGATATTTATTTTCCACGAATAGACTTCCTATAAATTCAAGTAATATTATGTCACTGAAATTAACCCAACAAATCTATCTACCGGTTAAATTACCAATTTTCGTTCTAATAAAACGTTTTAAATACTGAAGTGAAATATAGATTTTATACAACAGAGTAGTTTGAAAGGCGTTACGTTCTAAAGTAAGATTTATAACTTCTTGGCGTAATGAATCACAATTCGATTCAAGTTCTAAAAATGAGACTTTATTCTCTTCGATTTCTACTTTTCTCTCTTCAATATCGTTAAAGTCATCAAATCTTGCGAAGTACAAATACTTAACTATTTTTTCCAGTTCACTTTTTTCGAAATCAGCAATCAATTCCAAAAATGCTTCATTATTCATTAAAAATGCATCAAATGACCTTCTAACAAACAAAGGAAGGTAATTACTCTCAAATTGAGAACCAAAATAATCATTATATTTTATTATAGCAATCAAATTTTTAGATAATTTTTCAAATTCACTAAGATTACTCCAACCGCCATCTTCGTGTAATCTATAGACAGACATTACCTCATTAATATATTTAATTTCGCCAAAACTTGACATCGAAGTCAAAACAAACCAATCACCAATATAATTTCGAATTGCTTCAAAATCCACTGACTTCATTTTATCAATTCTGTAGAGCATTGATGAGGTATGAAAATAAGCTTCGCCTCTTGTAAAATCGTCAATATTATAACTATCTTTTACAGGTTCATTTACTATATATGAGCTGACTATTTCAGAGGCGCTAATTACATTGGTATTATGAGCACACCCAGAACAATTAGGACTCATTTCCAAAACATCAACTTGTTTTTGAAGCTTATACTGATCAGTCCAATAATCATCCCCTTCACACAAAGCAATATATCGGGCTCCCGAATTTAAACATGCTGGGTACAATTCATCAACAACTGCTCTCCCATTAGTGTTTTTACTAGGTAGTATAAGCCTAATAATATTTGAATACTTAGAGGCATAATTCAAGCAGACTTCTCTTGTACCGTCAGTAGAACAGTCGTCCAAAATGACTAATGAGAATGGAAAATCAGTTTTCTGATTCAAAACAGATTCTATTGCTTCTGAGATAAAATCGACATGATTATAAGTACACATCCACACTACAACAGATTTTTTTTCGCTAACGCCTTTATACATAAAAAACCAATTTTAAATTTATAACATCACTTCCGTTACAATTTTTTTTCTTTAAAAAATTTTTCAATAATTGTATGTTTATCATTAAACATTAGTGCATCTATAATAGATAAATTTGAATAAAAACTCTTGTTATGTTGATAATAAACATACTCTCTTTCTTCCATAAACCTCAATTTAATTCCTTTTGTATCGAAATCTTCAGTATTATATAATTCTTTACCACCGATTGCGTTAACATATATATTAGCTCCCTCTTTTTCGCAAATATTTATAATTCGACTATAAGATTTTAATTCTTGATTCTCATAACATGAAGATGACTCTACGAACTCGGTTCTAATATCAAGGTATTCGCTTAATGATTTGATACTATTCGTTAAGAAATTAGAAATATTAGTAGTTTCATAAGAAAGAAGCTCATCGATCAACCTATAACATTCATCGAAGTTATCAGCCTTTGTATAATTGTTTGATAATGTCTTCATGAACTTTCTTTTCCAGTCTTGATAATTATCAGAAATAGATATATCAAAAATTTTTTTGTTCTGACTGGCATTTTTCAAAGGGAGCGTAAACATGTAAGGCTCACCATTTACCAATATGCGATTTCGGTTAATCCAGCCTCTATTTATATAATTTACATCATCATAGATTACAAACTTATCAACTGAGCGGATTAAGTCAAAGTATCCCAGATACGGGAAAAGATATGGCTGCATTATAGCTAGCTTCATTTTAGCTTCCTAATCATATCAACAATGAAGCTGGCTTCGCTATCTAATAAATCTGAGTATATTGGTAGACATAATATTTTTGAACTTATATCTTTAGCAACTTTTAGGTTTCCGTCGCTATTTACTGTTTCTTGGCTATAACAGTAAAAGTTAGAAACCAAAGGGTAGAAATATTTTCTTGTAAGGATTCCATGCATTTTAAGAAAGTCATAAAGTTCATCTCGACTAACTCCAAACAGACTTTCATCAACTAGAATTGGAAAGTAAGAATAGTTATACTTTATAGATTGTGATTCCGGCATGGTATCTATGCCTGGGATATTAGATAATTGCTCCTTATAAAAATTAGAAAGCACACGACATCTGGCTATCTGCTCTTCTATATATTTAAGTTGTACAAGACCAAAAGCCGCTTGCACTTCATTCATTTTCCCGTTGATACCTATTTCTACTACAGACTCTTCGCCTTCAAAACCGAAGTTTTTTAAATGGTCTATTTTTTTCTTTGTTTCAGGACAATTCGTTATCAAAGCTCCACCTTCTATCGTGTTGAAGACTTTCGTGGCGTGGAAGCTTACCATAGATAAGTCACCCTCGGTGAGAATAGATTTGCCATCTTTCTCTACACCAAAAGCATGAGCAGCGTCATAAAATATTTTTAGATTATGCTTCTTCGCTATAGAATTAAGAGCATCTACATCGCATGGGTTTCCATAAACATGCACAGGTAAAATGGCCTGAGTTTTTTCAGTTATTAAGCTTTCTATCTTTTTCGGATCTAAGTTAAAAGACACAGGGTCAATATCACAAAAAACCGGTTTGCAGTTATTCCATTTGATTGCATGTGATGTTGCTACAAAAGTGAAAGGCGTTGTAATGACTTCTCCTGTAATACCCAAAGCTTTCAATCCAGCCAACAGCGCCATAGTACCATTGCAAAATAAAGAAACGTACTTAACCCCTAGATATTCAGCCAAAGCAACTTCTAGTTCTTGGTGAAAACGCCCACCATTGGTGAGCCATTTACTCTCCCATATTTCTTGCAGCTTTTCACTAAACTCATTTAATGGTGGCAATGATGGTTGGGTTACATTTATAGTCATGTTCGATTCTCCCATGGAAACGACATTCGCTTATCTACATTTACACCTACAAAATCTGCTAGTTTATTGTATGCGTCTTCTTCCGATACATTAATGACCAACAAACTTTCAGGCTTATCTTGAAAAAAATCTAATACATCTACAATATGTTGCTCATATTTGTCAATATAACTAAGCTTATCGTATAGTGAAATTTCGGGATAGTTGTATAGAATCTTAATCACATCCAAACTATAACCTTTATATCGATATAATGAATTATTTAAATCATCTTCTGTCGGTATGTGCTTTTTATTTGAAGAAAAAATCTTCGCATGAAAGCGAACTAAAGAATCAAACCATTGCTCAGAACTATCCCTTACAGTTAAGATAAACTTGGCCTCGGGATACTGCTTATATAAATGCTTGTAAGTACCAGGTAAAGAGAACGGAATGTCTTGGAAAGCATCAGCCATCTCGCAAAATCGAAGTATTCTGTCAAATTCTCCCTTCGCCCAGTCAAAAACAAGCATCTCTGATGTTGCTTGGTCTCCCAAACTAAGCCCAAATGAGCGAAGTGATTTCTCAACGGATGTGGTTCCTGTTTTATTAAACCCGATACAAAAATATTTACTTCCCAAAGTTAACACCTAAAAAACAATTAAAAAATGATGATTAAAAACTTCCACGAAAGTAAAATTATACTTTCGTAATAGTGAGTTGAGGAAACACATGAACTTTAGACCATAAAGTTATATTTGGCATAATCTTAACATGAAATAAATAAGAGTTCGGAACAGCATCGATAAACTCATATGATACATTTTCGACTATAGTTGAAGTAATAGTCGTTTGAATAGAATAGTTATTACTTTGTATCGGTAATTTAAACTTATAGTCAACAATATACTTACTTCCAATATTAATTTTCAAGAGTTCTGCTCCAGCTAATAAACACCCTCCAGAAACTACATTAATTTTCTTATCGTCAAATATCTGAAAATTGATACTCACTTCTTTTTCTATATTACTCTCAAGATATATTCTCAACTTTACTTCCTGATTAAATTCAACTTCGTTAATCAGGTTCCCATGAATATCCAGAAGCTCTACATATGTAATTTTAGCTCCCCCGGTGCCATACCTAAAGTCAGATACACTTGAGTCAAATTCACTTGATACTTTGAACAAAGAAGTGGTTTTAGTATCCTTGGATAAACTGTTTTCAATTTTAGTTTTGAAACGTGCTTGCTCATTATTAGTACATTCTGCGGTCTCAATACCGATTAATTTACTATGTTGCAGCTCTCTCATTTCTTTCATATAGAGCTCCGCAATATCACCTGCTTTTCCGAAAGAGTGTATAGCCCCTCCCTTCAGGTAGATACATTTTTCACAAAGACTCTTTACGCTATTAATATCATGGCTTACAAACAAGATAGTTGTGCCTCGACTCTGAATCCGCTTCATAGCAGTCATACATTTAGCTTGAAAGTTAATATCCCCTACGGCGAGCGCCTCATCGACGATTAAAATATCAGGGTCTATGCTAATTGCAACAGCCATTGCCAACCTGGCAAACATTCCAGATGAATAACCACGAACAGGTTGTGAGATGTGATCTCCAATATCTGCAAAATTGATTATTCTTTCAAGGTTACGATCTGTCTGGCTCTTAGACAGTCCCATCAAAGAACAATTCACATATATGTTTTCTATACCTGTTAACTCAGGGTTAAAACCCGTCCCTAACTCAAGAATCGATGAAACGATTCCATCAACTTTTATTTCGCCTGATGTTGGAGTCAGTACCCCTGTAATAATTTTAAGCAGTGTTGATTTACCAGCGCCATTGTGCCCAATTATACCAATGGTTTCTCCTTTATTTACTTCGAAGCTAACATCATTGAGTGCAAAAAATTCTTTGTGATATGTTTTTCTAAATGGATGTAATGCTTCTTTAAAACGATCCTTTGAATTATTATACATTGGATATATTTTTGTTACTTTTTTACAACTTATCGCTACATCGCTCATACCAGTATACCTATCATAAAACATCAGCAAAATGGGGCTTTAATTTTTTAAAACAAATAGATCCAGCTAAAAGCATACCAAAAGTTACAAGCCAAAAATATATTCCCCACTGTGGTTCTTGCCAAAACCAAGCATCTCCAATGACCGAGTTTCTATAACCTTCAGTAATATAAAACACGGGGTTAATCTTAAATATCCAGTGATATTTTTCAGGCACCATCGCAACATTCCAAAATATCGGTGTTCCCCAAAAACCAAGTTGAATTAGTACGGCTATAAATTGCCCCAAATCTCGAAAAAAAACGACAACAGATGAAGTAATCCAGGACATTCCTAATAGCAAAGCTAATGAACATATTAAATAATATGGTATCTGCATCCAGCTAAATGATGGATAGTAACCGCATGCCACTGCAATAACTAGTAAAATGAAAATAAAAAACAAATGTATTACTAGAGCCGCTAATAGCTTTACTAATGGTAATAGGCTAACTCTAAACACTATTTTCTTGACAATGCTAGCTTGTTCGATGATGGAGTATGTAGAATTTGATAACGCTTCAGCAAAGAAAAACCAAGGAATCATACCTGACACTAACCACAAAGCAAAAGGAACTCCTTCAGACGTAGCTTGCGCTTTGAATCCTACTTGGAATACAAACCACATAACAAGTATAGTAATAAGTGGCTGAATAAAAGCCCATACACCTCCCAAAAGAGATCCCAAATACCTATTCGATATCTCTCTCTTTGTCATCGTTAATAATAATTCTCGGCTACGATAAATATCGTAAATAAAGTATATTGGTAATTTGCACACCATCATCTAGTCCTAAAATTTTTTTTAAAAATAAGAATAATCATTAGAATTGATTTCATTATAATAAAAAAGACTCTGATAGTTTTTTTCCATTTATATCTTTATTTGACAGAATAGGTTGCAAATCAATTGGCCATTCGATTTTTAAATAATCGTCATTCCAAATTACACAATGTTCTGCTGTTGGATTATAGTAGTCCGTACATTTGTATGTAAGCTCAGCCTCTTCGCTAGTGACATAGAAGCCATGTGCAAAACCTTCAGGAACCCATAATTGACGCCTATTTTCTTCCGATAAATATACACCAACCCAGTGACCAAATGTTTTAGATCCCTTTCTTATATCAACTGCAACATCAAAAACTTCGCCCAAGGTTACACGGACCAACTTTCCCTGTGTATTTTCACTTTGATAGTGTAAACCTCGTAGAGTTCCTTTTTTAGATCTAGATTGATTATCCTGAACAAAGTACGCAGGCTTTCCGGTAACTAAATTTTCAAACTTTCTTTGATTCCATGTCTCCATAAAAAATCCACGTTCGTCTTGAAACACTCTTGGTTCTATTATTTTTACGTCTTTTATAACGGTATCAATTATTTTCATACTAAAATCTATCTCTTAAAATACAGTTTGGATGTCAAGTAACCTATGGGAACTGAAACGAATAAAGAAAGTATATAAGCAGTCGACTCCGATATACTGAAGCCATCAACTAAAAACTTTAAAGCAAGCCACCCCGTTATAAGTTGCACTGCGTAAACTAAAGGATATGTAAATAATCCTTTCAAGCTGACTACTCTTTTGAACGTCCATTTTCCATTCA
The DNA here is from genome assembly GCA_048259585.1 of Vibrio sp. GTDB lineage: Bacteria > Pseudomonadota > Gammaproteobacteria > Enterobacterales > Vibrionaceae > Vibrio. The sequence goes on from JBLXHN010000009.1 coordinate 72,501, forward strand.
AAAAGTATGAACATACTATTCCTAAAACATATGAAGATACGTAAGCAACATTCATATTTAGATATTTAACCAACACAATGAAGGTAACATATGAAACTATAGTATTTACCACACCAACGGTAAGAAACTTAAACAACATTTCATCATTGAACTTTTTAATTAATAACTTGATTGTATATTTTCCTTATATTTTCGGTCAACTGTGAAGGTAACCAAGCTCCACCGTAGGAATTTGGTCTACAAACAATATTTAAGTCATTACTGGCATTTAAATCGTAAGATAATAATAATTTTTTGTTAATTTTACTTTCGATTACTTCTTTAATCTCTTTTATAGAAGAGGGTTTTCCATTTGCTAAGTGAAAAATGTTATTTTCATACTCATAGTAACTGACAATAACATTGCATATAAACCTACTGATATCTTTCACAAAGGTGTAATCTCTTAAGGTATCTTGAGTCCCAAATATTTTCGATGTCTTATTTTTTATTCCGTTATCGATTAGCACTTGTATAAGGCCCATCCTCTTAGTAGAGTCAACTTCACCATATACAGAGCTCAACCTAAAAATAAATGGTTTGATTTCTCCACTTCTTTCTATAAGTAGTTTTTCCTGTGTTTGCTTGAGTCTTCCATATGGTCTTAAAGGTTTTGGATGCGAATAACTACTTATAGACAACTGACTTTCAAATAATCCGCCTATCGAACTAACCAAATAGAACGAAACTCGCTTTCCATTACGCTTCAGATACTCATTAATTCCAACTATAATTTCGGAAAATGATAGCTCTTCAACTTTCGTATCTGCTTCAGAGCTATTGAAACCACATTTCCCCGCACACCAAACAATAGCTGTACTATCAGACATACAAGACTCAAGAAGAGATAATATTTCATTAGAAATTACTTGATTCGAGCCGTTCCAATCGATTTTTTTGCGATTACAAACTTCATAACCAAGCGTAGTGAGATCCTCTACCACAGAGACTCCAATCAACCCTATGCCCACGACTATAATTGGTCTGCTATTTTTCTTTTTTAAAAGGTACAAGATCATTTCCCTCGAAGAATTTTTTTAGTATTACGTCTTTCTCCCGGTTAACAATCGAATAAGGTGGCTTACCATTTGATTCTTGGATTAATATAGACAAATATTCAGCAATTACACCTAAAATCATAAGAACAAATGATATTGTGATTAACAGTATTACAATTTGTGATGCCCATCCTTCAATCAAAATGCTTTCAGGTAAAAGCAATTTCTTGATTACAAAATAGAGAGAAAGTATTATGCAGAGGCTAAACATTGAAAAGCCGAGATATGAAGCTCCTCGCAACAACTTAGCATCTGAAGTCATAAGCATTCGTCTAGCGTGAGAAATAAGGCGTCTTAGATTGTAACCTGATTTTCCAGTTTCAATATAACGCCTGTCCTCTAGATTGGTATTATAAATTGAAACTCTATCTGAGAACCATGACAACACTATATCAAAGTAACTTTCATGACCAATTACCGCGGCAGCACTTCTTGCAATACTTCCCCTAATCAACCTAAAGCTATTGAAATTATTAACATTCTTATTCCCTGTGAGTTTTTCAATTACCTTTTTGTAGTATTTGGAACTTAAGTCTCTGAAGTAAGATTTATGAACAGGTGTATTTGATTTTACATACAACATATCTGATTCTTCTTGAATACAGACCTTGAACATTTCTAAAATTCGTTCAGGTTGATGCTGTAAGTCCTCATCCATAGTGATTACCCAATCACCAGATGAATAGGATATACCCGCCACTGTCGCAGGGTGTTGACCATAATTCTTTGATAAGGTAACTACGTGAATGCAACTCTGCGAAGCTAAATTTCCAAGTATGTTTTTTGAACCGTCTTTGGAATCATCATCTACAAAAATTAATTCATGAATTTCAAGTGGTAGCTTTTTTTCTTCCCAATTAGCTTTCACGCCTAAGATCCTTGATGTTAGTTCCTCAAGGTAATCTTTTCCTGAATATACTGGAACGACAATAGAAACACTGATTTTCATAATTATCCTTTTTTATAAAATAGAATTTCGTGGCCAACAAGCAAATCAGTTGATTTGTGATTTTTTATCATTTTAATATAATCACTTAGACAACCAATCACGTTATGGTATATGTGGTTGTAGGAAAAAATATACAAATAAGTATTTGTGTAGTTAATTGAACTACATTTAAATTCAAAACCTTTTATTTTAGGTTCTACCTTATTCATAAGAACAAAGTCATTATTGCTTATGTATTTATCAAAAGCGTCAGAGTTAAAATGTGGGTAGGTTGGACTATATACAACTAAATCAGGGCTATATTTATATAGATCGATCTCTGTATTGCATCCTTGCCAAGCATGGCATCCTTTTTCTCTTAGTATCTTAGGCATTGCAATGTTAGGTGAATATGCTACTTTCACTTCATCAGGTAAGCTTTCTAAAATATCCCAAGAAACCTTCTCAGTCCTAGAGTTCTGAAGAAAAAATCTTTTTTGTTGTTTATATAACGACACACTCGCATCAGAAATAAAAATCGATAATAACGTTAATAACATAACCACCTTAACTAGAATAGATTTATTTAAAACAGTGCTTATGAAGTAAAACAGATTAAAGAAATAGAACATATATATTGGAAAAAAGTATGTGTCTACTACCCACAATCTCGAATTATATATATATATTAAAGAGACAGTAAATACCGATAAAACACTTAATTTATAAGCTACATGGTATCTATCCCAAGCTATCAACGTAAATATTAGTAAAAAATTACAGAGAACTAAAGGATTGTTAAAAACAACAAACAACCAATCATCCATAACTAAGTTAAAATTTTTCTGTGAATGTTCGCTAGAGATATAACGTTGAGCTTCAATAAACTTATCAAATTCAAAAAACGCATAAGGGTGAATAATGAAGAAGACAAGAAAGAAAACAAAAAGAGACTTAACGATAATCTTAAAAAAATCCGAAAAATCAAAACTTCGATTATTCGTATAATATAGGATAAAAAATACAATAACTAGAAAGGTGTTAGCAACAACAAAAGCTTGCTTACTTAAGCATGATAGAGAGAGAAAAACAACTGAAATGTAAAAATTAAAATCAATTTTTTTTCTAGTCAAATAAATATCGCATAGAATATATAGTGCAGCTAATTGAAAAAAAACTCCTAACATTTCAGGATGTATTTCTACAAAAAAGTGAGCTGTAACAGGATTTACCATAAAAAATAAGGTAAGTAGTGCACTCTTAAACCTATCTATAAGTAAATTACATGTTTTAAAAAATAGTAAAACTACTGATAGACCAATAATGAAATTGAATAACCTTATAGCTAAATTTATTGCTAGCTCTGTATCTAACCCCACTAATTTTAAAAAATTTATTAGCACAAAATTGAACGAAAAGTATGTCCACCCATAGAATTTAGAATGGTAGGTATCATTCATATTATAGAATGCGCTACTCGTCAGTTGTTCTAGTGAGCTAATAATAGAGTTTTCATCAATCGTCATAAATTCTTTAGAATCTATATTTGAGAATACACAAATTGCATAAATCAAAAAGTATATTGTCGCAATCAAAAGCATTATTACTTTATTATTTTTAATTTTTTCCATTTATCATCTCAATAGTAGATTTCAGTGCTAACTTCCAATCGCTAGCCTCTATAGAAAATTTTTCTTTTATCTTATTTGTATCTAAACAAGAGTTCAGCGGACGCTTCGCCAAGGTAAGGTATTGCTCTGTCTTAATACCTTCAATTCTTGGCTTCCTATGTAGGATTTTTTGTTGCGTAGCAATATCAAAAACCTCTTGAGCAAATTCCAACCAACTTACATGAGGTAAGCCAGAGAAGTGGTATATACCCCATTCTATTTTTTTATTTTTCTCAATACATTTAACTATAGCAATCAAAGCATCGGCAATATCGCCGGCATAAGTAGGGCCACCAAATTGGTCGCAGACAATCTTAAGTTCATCTCGAGTTTGAGCTAGGTGCAGCATCGTCTTAACAAAATTGTTGCCGTGCTCTGCAAACACCCATGCCGTGCGTAGAATTAGATACTTGCTACACTCATTAGCAACGGCTTGTTCGCCAGCTAACTTACTCTGACCATACACACCTTGAGGAGCTGTTTGGTCAGATTCAAGATAAGGTCTATCACCTTCACCATCAAAGACGTAATCGGTTGAAATATGCAACATCACAGCACCGCAATTCTCTGCTGCCTGTGCAAGATATTGCGGACCATCACGGTTAATTGCATTAGAAAGTTCAACTTCCTGCTCCGCACGGTCCACGGCGGTGTGTGCCGCTGCATTGATAATGTAATCGGGTTTGAAATCCGCCACCGTTTTGATCACTGCCTCTTGGTCAGTAATATCTAGCCCTTCATAGTCAAGGGCTAAAGTCTCGGCTTTGCCTTTCAAACGTTCCGTTAAGCAATAACCTACCTGGCCATTGCAACCAGTGATGAGAACTCTCATTGCTTTTCCCAATTATTTGACCAAAGAGTGTAAATACTGACCATAAGCATTTTTCAGCATTGGCTTAGCAATAATTTCTAACTGTTCATTACTCAGCCAGCCATTGCGCCATGCAATCTCTTCCAAACACGCTACTTTCAAACCCTGTACATTCTCTATGGTTTGTACAAAGGAAGAGGCCTCATGTAAACTTTCATGTGTTCCGGTATCAAGCCATGCAAAACCACGCCCTAATAACTCAACGTTTAAAGAACCGTCGTTAAGGTACATTTCATTAAGTGTGGTAATCTCCAGCTCACCCCGAGCCGAAGGCTTGACTTGCTTAGCTAAGTCTACAACACGGTTGTCATAGAAATATAGACCAGTAACAGCGTAGTTTGATTTAGGCTCTGAAGGCTTTTCTTCAATGGAAATAGCTTTCATTTCTTGGTCAAATTCAACCACACCGAAACGCTCGGGGTCTTTTACCTGATAACCAAATACGGTAGCACCGTACTCACGTGAAGCTGCATTTTTCAATGTTTTACTAAATGACTGACCATAAAAGATATTATCACCGAGTACCAAACACACTGAATCATCACTAATAAACTCTTCACCAATAAGGAATGCTTGAGCTAGGCCGTCTGGGTTTGGCTGAACTGCATATTGAAGATTAATGCCAAAATCACTGCCATCACCTAATAGACGTTTAAAGCTTTCGTTGTCCTCAGGAGTAGTAATAATGAGAATATCTTTAATACCTGCTAGCATCAGTGTGGAAAGCGGGTAGTAAATCATAGGCTTGTCGTAAACAGGCAGTAATTGCTTAGAAACACCGCGAGTAATTGGGTATAAACGAGTACCTGACCCACCTGCTAAAATAATTCCTTTCATGGTTATTCCCCCGCACCTAGACGTTCCATGCTGTATGAACCATCTAATACACGGCTCCACCATGTTTTATTATTTAGATACCACTCTACTGTTTTACGAATGCCCGATTCGAAAGTTTCTTCTGGCTTCCAACCTAATTCACGTTCAATTTTTGCTGCATCAATTGCATAACGAACATCATGGCCAGGGCGATCTTTTACATAGGTGATTAGATCTTGGTATTGAGCCAAACCTTCTGGCTTAACAGGAACCAACTCTTCTAACAGTGAACAAATAGCTTGTACGACTTCAATATTTGCTTTTTCGTTATGTCCACCAATATTATAGGTTTCACCTACTTTTCCTTCAGTTACTACTTTATAAAGTGCACGAGCGTGGTCTTCAACAAATAACCAGTCACGAATCTGCATACCATCTCCATAGACTGGCAAAGCTTTACCATCTAATGCATTTAATATCATTAGAGGAATAAGTTTTTCTGGGAAGTGGAAAGGGCCATAGTTGTTTGAACAATTAGTTACAATCGTCGGCAAACCATAAGTACGTAACCACGCACGTACTAGGTGATCGCTCGATGCTTTCGATGCTGAATATGGTGAAGAAGGTTCGTAAGACGTTTCTTCGGTAAACAAGTCATCTGTTCCTTCTAAATCACCGTAAACTTCATCTGTCGAAATATGGTGAAAGCGAAATGCAGATTTTGTATCACTATCTAAGGAATTCCAATAATTACGCGTAGCTTCAAGTAAAGTATAAGTGCCAACAATATTAGTTTCGATAAACGCAGCTGGACCGTCAATAGATCGGTCAACATGAGATTCTGCAGCAAGATGCATTACAGCATCAGGTTTATGTTCGGTAAATAAACGATCTAATTCAGTCCTGTCACATATATCCACTTGTTCAAAGGTGTAACGGTCACTATCAGCAACTGATACCAAAGATTCTAGATTACCAGCGTAAGTAAGTTTATCCACATTCACTACTGAATCTTCTGTATTTTCAATAATATGACGTACAACAGCGGAGCCAATGAAACCAGCTCCCCCCGTTACTAATAACTTCATAGGTTTTCCTTAAATACTCTTTTAGTTAAAGCGAATAATTTTCTATTAACACTTTTAGATTGCTTTGCATTCCCATTCGGGAAAGTTTCGTCGAATATACGAATTCAATTCTTTTTCTGACTGGGTATATTCTCTTGTAATCAATTGCTCATTTTTATCTGAATCTACGGAATTGACAATACCAGCACCAACTGTCACATTGCTTATACGATCTATAATGATGAATGCACCTGTTTGCGGCAATTCATTATATATATCCATTGTAAGCTTATCTGTTAGCTTAACATCGACAAGTGCAATTTCATTTAAATTCAGTGTTTCAGTACTTTCTACATGTTGTTCTAAAGTATTCACATCTATTTTGTGCTTAATGCCCGCGATTTTACCGTTACAACTCTTCGTTGCAAACTTAAACAGATACTCTTTGTAAGTAAAAAGAGGGGGTTCACCCATCCACACAACATGAGCTTCACACTGGTTACTAACTTTCGGTTCATGCCCGCTATGAACAATCATATCCCCACGTGAAATGTCAATTTCATCTTCCAGTGTCACCGTAATAGCCAGACCTGATTGTGCTGCTTGCAACTCACCATCAAAAGTATATATCGATTTTATTTTTGACTTTTTACCAGAAGGTAGAGCGGTAACATCATCGCCAACTTGTATCAAACCAGATGATAATGTACCGCAGAAACCACGGAAATTAAGATTAGGGCGATTAACATATTGCACAGGGAAACGCATATGCTCTATATCTTTATCTTTATCGACTTTAACTGTTTCCAGTAATTTCATTAAAGTCGCACCTGGGTACCAGTCCATCTTCTCACTCGGCGTGACCACGTTATCACCTTTAAGTGCAGAAATTGGTACAAAACGGATATCATCAATATCAAAACCTTTCGCCATTTCACGATAATCCGCTTTGATTTGCTGATACACATGCTGGCTGTAATCCATTAAATCCATTTTGTTGATAGCTACAATAATGTGCTTAATACCCAGAAGAGAACAAATGTAACTATGACGACGCGTTTGAGTTTGGATGCCGCGACGTGCATCAACCATAACAATCGCAAGGTCACAGGTTGAAGCACCTGTTACCATATTGCGGGTATACTGCTCATGCCCTGGTGTATCGGCGATAATAAACTTTCGCTTATCAGTAGAAAAATAACGGTAAGCCACATCGATTGTAATACCTTGTTCACGCTCAGACTGTAAACCATCTACCAATAATGCAAGATCGAATGCTTCATCTGTGGTATTAAATTTCTGCGAGTCTTTTTCAATCGCCGCCATTTGATCTTCGTAAATCAACTTTGAATCGTAGAGCAAACGACCAATCAAAGTTGATTTACCATCATCGACGTTGCCACAGGTCAAAAATCGCAGTAGGTCTTTATTTTCGTGGACTCTTAAATAAGCCTCAATATCTCGAGCGATGAGTTCTGAAGAGTGAGACATGTCTTCTACCTGTTATTTATAAAAAGAAACGAGTGCACTGATGAAAGTATCTTTCTCACCAATCGGCAATTGGTTTATTCCAGCAGCCGCTTTTCGACCACCACCTGTTGCAAATTGACTACACAACTCATCAGCACCAATACGGTTATTTAAAGGAGCACGAACACTTACTGTATAGTCTTGACCGTTTGGGTTCAGTGTTAACACTGCATGTGCTTTATCCGGATTTTTATTGGCTAGTTCGTTACCATACGCACCACTGATTCTACGCGCCCAAGCTTCAGCAGGTAAATCATACACTTCACAGCTTACATCATTGTGGCTGGGTTTAATCGCGGCGACATTGGCATAATCCAGTTCGTACCCCTGTTTTAACATAAAAAAAGGTGATTCAGGATTGTCCACCAGCTCAAACGGGCTTTCATAAACGCTCAATTGGCGATACAACTCGGCAGGTCCAATATGTAAATCAGACAAATCAGAGCCGTATCCGTTATAGTTAATCAGGGTACCAAGCTCTTGCAAATACGCGGTAGCCTGCTCTGATAAACCTAGTTCCTGCGACATTTTCAACGCGGGTTTATGCAGATTATCCCCAAAAGCTGCGGCAATAGCCCAATGCACATAACGCCCGTTGAGATACTTGTTAATGAGCAAACTGGTACACACTTCCGCATCCAGATCGATGATTGTGTTCAGTAAATCAGATTCAGGAATATCCCCCGCCTGATGGTGATCGCAATAAAACAGCGGAATATTACGTTCCAGTAGCTGAATCAATGCGGCACTGTTTTTCACCATGGAAATATCGAGTGCTGTGACCGACTCAACATCGTCTTTGTCCACGATTTTACCCAATAACTTGATATCGCGCTTAACGCCGGTGATTAAGGTACTGGTTTTGGGCTCAGCAAAGCGCAGTTGCAGCAGTGCGATAATACCATCAGCATCACCATTAAAAACATCGTAATGCATTTAGATATAGCCTAGTTGTTGAAGTTGACTAACAATTTGCTCAGCGCATTCACTCACGGAATATTGAGCGGTTTTTATATGAATATCAGGATTAGCTGGTACCTGATATTCAGAGTCGATACCTGTAAAATGTTTAACTTCACCTGCTCGTGCTTTTTTATATAACCCTTTAGGATCACGCTGTTCACACACCTCTAGAGGTGTATCAATAAAGACCTCCAGAAATTGCCCTTCACTCAAAAACTCACGCACTTGCTTTCTGTCATCAACAAACGGAGAAATAAAAGCGGTAAGAACAATCGAACCAGAATCAACGAAAAGTTTGGCTACTTCTCCAATACGGCGGATGTTTTCAACTCTATCCTGATCACTAAAACCTAAATCTTTATTCAGACCGTGGCGCACATTATCACCGTCCAGCAAATAACTATGTTTGCCAAGGCTGAACAGTTTACTTTCCACTGCGTTAGCAACCGTTGATTTCCCAGAACCACTAAGACCGGTAAACCAAAGTACGACTGGCTTCTGCTGTTTTAGCTCAACTCGGTCTTGATGTGTTACGGTTGTGTTGTGCCATACAATGTCATCGTTAACTGAATCATTTTGTTTTTTTTGGTATGTCATTACTGTTCTTCGTCGCTTATCCCCTTATCCAAGGGGATTTGTCTCAGGGCATTAACGGGATTCGAGAATTTAGTCCCTTCGAACTCCTACTTGAAAAGCGTTTGTATTTCTTTTTAGTATTTTCGCTATAGGGCGAGAAACAACCGTCAAAACGGGAAAAATATCGGAATCGCAATTAAGGCGGTAACGATATAAGTCAACGACACTTTCCAGCCAGTTTTGATAAAATCGCTGAACTGATACCCACCCACATTCATCACCATCAAATTCGTTTGATAACCATAGGGGCTAACAAAACAGGCACTGGCAGCATAAGCCACCCCCATAACGAAGGTCATTACGTTCACTGAATATGCCTGCGCCAACGTGATTCCAATAGGTAACATAATCGCGGCAGCGGCGGTATTAGTGATCACTTCAGTTAGTAGCACGGTAGCAATAAATACTACGCTCAATGCCAGATAAGCTGATACATCACTCCCAAGCAGCTGAAAAATATAAGTTGCAACCCATTCAGCCAATCCTGATCCTGTAAATGCCTTAGCGATAGATAATGCACAAACTAATATCAACCACAGTTCAAACGGAAATCGGCGACGGATCATCGTGCCATCTAATAAGCCACAGAACACCATCAAAGCAATATACCCCACCAGAGTTTCAAGCAATGATAAAGACGTAGCGACTGAAAGCAGGATAGCGACTATAAATCCCCCCACCACTAACGTGTTCTGTAACGTATTAAATGGCTGCTGGATCTGTTTGCCAGAAATAAAAAAGAAGTTACGGCTTAAGTTTTGTCGCTTACTAAAATCATTGCCGACTGCAAGTACTAGTTTATCTCCGGCCTGAATTTTCTGCTCGCCTAACTTACCGGAGAGGCGTTGACCTTCGCGGTTAATCGCAACCACCGCCGCATCAAAACGCGAGCGAAAATCAGTACTTTTTAAAGTTCGATTAATCAACACCGATTCAGGGCTAACAATCACTTCGGTTAAGTTACTAGCTAACAGGTGGCTGCTATCAGCAAACACTTCTACCCCATCAAGCTTTTGCAGCTGGCCTATCTGCTTTACGTCACCAGTAAAAATCAATTTATCTTGCGCAAAAATAATGGTTTCAGGGGTAACCGGAGAAATAAGCTGGCTATCACGGACAATTTCCGCCAAAAACAATCCATCCAACGCTCGCAGGCTATTTTGTCTGACACTGCGACCAACCAATCTGCTATCAGACTTGACTTCAGCATCAATAAAGTATTGCTCAAACTCTAATTTGCTACTGCTTGAAGCTTTTAAATTTCGGGTATTTAACGCAATGCTTAACCCCACAATCAGTAACAATACCAGTCCTACTGGGGTGAAAGTAAGAAGACTCATTTCGGGTAAATCGTAATTAACCAGTAAGGCATTCACGACCAAGTTTGTTGAGGTACCAATGAGTGTTAAAGTACCACCTAAAATAGCAAAGTAAGAAAGCGGTAATAACAGACGCGAAGCAGAATGTTCCTGATTACGCTGTACAGCTGCCATTAAAGTTGCAACTACAGCTGTATTATTAAGAAATGCAGAACTGATTGCGGTACTGATACCTAACCGTAACAAGGTTGCCTTATAGCTGGGTAAAAATACTCGACTAGATAACCAGGGTAAAATCGCTGAACGTTCAAGTGCTAATGAGGCCACCATTAGAGAAATTAAAATTAGCACCGATTGATTGGTGATATTCCCCAGAATGTCTGCTTGTTGAATTTGTCCACTGATATAGAGACCTGCGACAGCAAGCGCAAACAGCACTGTCGGTTTAATTTGGGTAAATATTAATGCCACCAACAAAGCGACAATAATTAGAGCAGTAATGAACATCGCAACAGCTCAATAACAGATTTTAGAAATAACCTTCGCGTTTTTTCTTCTCCATTGAACCGGAAGAATCATGGTCAATAGCTCGCCCTTGACGCTCTGATGTCGTTGTTAATAACATTTCTTGGATAATTTCTGGTAATGTCGTTGCTTCAGATTCCACAGCCCCCGTTAATGGATAACAACCAAGTGTACGGAAACGAACCATTTTATGCTGCACTTCTTCACCTTCTTTTAGCTCCATTCGTTCGTCATCAACCATAATGAGCATCCCATCACGCTCCACCACTGGACGCAGTTTCGATAAGTACAGTGATGGAATTTCAATATTTTCCAGATATATATATTGCCAGATATCCAACTCGGTCCAGTTTGACAGAGGGAACACCCGAATACTTTCACCTTTATTAACTCTACCGTTGTAGATATTCCACAACTCAGGGCGTTGATTTTTGGGGTCCCAACGGTGGTATTCATCACGGAATGAATACACTCGCTCTTTAGCGCGTGATTTTTCTTCATCACGACGCGCACCACCAAAAGCCGCATCAAAACCGTACTTATCAAGTGCTTGCTTCAACCCTTGTGTTTTCATGATATCTGTATGTTGAGAACTACCATGTATAAACGGGTTAATGTCCATTTTTAAACCATCTGGGTTTTGATGAACAATTAGCTTCATACCTAACTTTTTAGCCATGTAATCACGGAACTTAATCATTTCCTTAAATTTCCATGTAGTATCAACATGCATCAAAGGAAATGGAGGAATTCCTGGAGCAAAAGCTTTTTTTGCCAAGTGCAACATGACTGAAGAATCTTTTCCGACAGAGTAAAGCATTACAGGATTATCAAACTCTGCGACGACTTCACGCATGATGTGAATAGATTCTGCCTCTAATTGTTTGAGATGAGTGATACGCTCCGGGGTAATCATTATCGGAAATCCTATTCAAATTATTTTAGGCACGCTACCGCCCTTAGGTCTCGTTCCTAAAGTACGTTGAAGATTTTTACATTAACATCCATAAAGTGGCATGAGTTTAAACTAAATCTATCAACAACGCGATAAGTTGGTACCGGAGAGAGCCATTTTGTGATTACATGACTAGAGATAGTCGCTATAATGAAGTCTATTTCAAATAACATCGTATTCTTACTCAGGAGCATTATGATCATAGTTACTGGTGGTGCTGGCATGATTGGCAGCAATATCGTTAAAGCTCTTAACGAACAAGGCATTAACGACATTTTAGTCGTTGACCATTTAAAAAATGGCCGCAAGTTCCAAAACTTAGTAGACCTTGATATTACTGACTACATGGATCGTGATGATTTTCTAACGCAAGTAATGGCGGGTGATGATTTCGGTCCAATTGATGCAGTCTTCCATGAAGGAGCTTGTTCAGCGACCACTGAGTGGGACGGCAAATATATGATGCTCAATAATTATGAGTATTCAAAAGAGCTACTCCACTACTGCTTGGATCGCGATATACCATTCCTTTACGCATCATCAGCTGCAACTTACGGTGAAACAGATACCTTTATTGAAGAGCCACAATATGAAGGTGCACTTAACGTATATGGCTACTCTAAACAACAATTTGACAATTATGTGCGTCGTCTATGGGCTGATGCGGAAGCTCATGGTGAAAAACTTTCACAAATCACAGGATTTCGCTATTTCAACGTTTACGGCCCTCGAGAGCAACACAAAGGCTCAATGGCCTCTGTTGCATTCCATTTAAACAACCAAATGAATGCAGGTGAAAACCCAAAATTGTTTGCTGGTAGCGAACACTTTAAACGTGATTTTGTCTATGTGGGTGACGTCGCAGCAGTTAACTTGTGGTTTATGCAAAATGGTAAATCCGGCATCTTCAATTTAGGTACAGGAAAGGCTGAATCTTTCAATGAGGTCGCTAAAGCTGTACTCAAGTTCCACGGCAAAGGGGAAGTGGAGACAATCCCATTCCCAGAACACCTTAAAGGTGCTTATCAGGAATTCACTCAAGCCGATTTAACTAAGCTACGAGATGCTGGTTGTGACCATCAGTTTAAAACTGTAGCTGAAGGTGTTGCTGAATACATGTCTATTATCAACTAACATTGACCAGAGCCAGTTTCAAGTTCTAAGTACTGGCTCTGGTTCAAACATTAAACAACTGTAATACTTTACTTGAAGTAACTCTCACATGACTAACCAATTTGGCATGTTATACTTCTGCAACCATGTTGATTAGTCATACAGATAACTTAAGTAGTAAGCAGAAACAATTACAATGAATAGAACCTATAATCCTACCCACTCAAACTCTGTATCACATTACTTATCTATATTTTCAGTCGCTATAGCTTTTGCCTCTATATATACATCAAAAGCAGGATTAAGTATTGCTTTAGTATTAATGCTGATTACAACTATGGTTAAGTTATTAACAAAAGATGATACAGCAAGCCATAGAAACCAATTATTAAATCTCTCTAAATTTCTTGTAGTAACTTACATCGTAGGGCTCACACTCAGCTTCTTACCATTATATGAATTTCATGATCTACTCTGGTTTGCTCAAAAAGGTGCCTATTTATTAGTAATTCCATTATTCTTCATATCATTAACGAAATATAAGGGTATAGCTGTCCGTTTGTCTTTGTTAGGTTTATTTGTAGCTATGGGATATGCATTACTGTTATTTTTCCAAAGTAACGTAGAGCAGCGCCCTGCCAGCTTTTGGGACGTTGGTCGATGGAGTGAAGTTTTAGCCTATACTATTGCAGCCCTCATTCCGTTCCTGCACAATAGAAAATACAACCTACTGACAGCTAAGACTTCGTTGTTAATATTTGTAACTATCATTTTGTGTTGTACCTCATTGCTAGTTACTGGTTCTCGAGGACCGTTACTTTTCCTATTTATCGCATTATTTATTTATTATTCATTATCGCATAGGAAACTATTTTTTTTATTTCTATTGTTTTCTTTTTGTTTTTTATGTGTTGTATACTTTGTTCCTGAGTTAAACATTATCTACGAAAGAATAATTAGTATATTCTCTTCTAGTAATAACTCCAATAATGCTAGACTTTTAATGTGGGCAAACGCTATTCATTTCATTAAATATAATATAGAAAATAATATTAGTTTATTTCTATTTGGCATCGGCGATAAAAACATTGAACAATATTTAATTAGTTTTCTACAATCAATAGGCTCTATCGATGCAATGCAAGAATCTGTAGGCTATCAGTTGTCATTCAATGACTTTCACAATGCCTATTTAGATACCTTGATAAAAACAGGCGTCGTTTTTTTCGCCTTCTATGTTAGTTCTATTGGCTATATAACCTTTACTTTAATTAAGTTTATCAAAAAAGGGGTAACTCTAGCTTGGTCTGGCTTAATAATGCTCCTTACACACCTTGGCATTGGCTTAGTTTATAGTAACGGAATGGAGTACCAAACTGTAATCTTTTACCTTATGATGACATTAGTGCTTGCATATTGTGTTTCAAGCGTTACTCAAAAGGAGAGAGTCGACAATGTTACCCCGAATTGAAGTCATTATGGCCGCATACAATAACGTCAGAGATATGCGACTGGTATTCGAGGGTTACCTACGCCAAACTAATAAAGACTTTACTATCTGTGTCACAGATGATGGTTCTGGCCCTGAGGTTAAATCCTTGGTGGATATTTACTCTAGCCTTGGGCTCAAGATTCGTTATTTATGGCAAGAGGACAAAGGCTATCGCAGGGCTTTAGCATTAAACAGAGCAATTGAAAGTTCTACAGCTGAATACATTATTATGACGGATAATGACTGCATTCCATCGCGTTATTTTATCGAGGATTATCACGTTCTACTTGAAGAAAATACAATGTTGTTTGGTAGACGGGTGGATCTCTATGAACCAGCAAGCAACTTAATTAGAAATCATTCAATCTCGCTACGAACTATTGAAAATCCATTTTGGTTGCTACTACAAACAATGAAGAAAGGTCTAAAACGACCGGAAATGGGGATTCGCTTCCCAACATTCTTATTCAACCTGTTAAACAAGAAAAAACGTGGTGCGATTGGTGCCAACTTAGCAGTGCCAAGGGCTGCTTTAATGGCAGTGAATGGATTTGATGCAGATTACGAAGGCTATGGGATGGAAGAAACTGACCTAGTATGGCGATTAGAGCAGTCCGGACTTATAGCTCGTACCGTCCTGTACAGATGTGCTCTTTTCCATCTGTACCACAAAGAAAAATCTCAAAGTTGTGAAGCAATGGAAATGTTTAACAACAAAAGAGCACTCGGTAAAGTGAAATGTAGCAATGGTATTAATACGTTGAAAATGAATAACCTACGTGACAATAAACAGCCACGGGCAGCATCTCAATGAACATCTTAATGGCCCTTTCTCAGCTAGAAGTCACTGGGGCAGAAGTATATGCAACCACTGTTGGAGATGAGTTGGTCAACCGAGGGCACCACGTCGTTTACGTTAGTGATACGCTAACAAAGCCTCATAAGGGACCGTTCTTCTCATTGCGCTTTAACAAACGTAGTATTCCACGTCGATTCTGGCATGTCGCTTACCTTATCTACCTAATCAGAAAACATAACATTCAGTTGGTGCATGCTCACTCTCGAGCTTCTAGCTGGAGTTGCCATATTGCATGTAAACTCACTGGAACGCCTATGGTCACCACGGTTCACGGCAGACAGCCCGTTCATGCATCACGGAAAAAATTCCATGCTATGGGAGATAAGGCCCTTCCTGTATGCGAAGCTATTCGAGACCAACTCAATCAGGACCTATCGGTCCCCTTGGAAGAAATGGAAGTCAGCCGTAACGGTATTCATACATCTGAGTTCCAATGGCAACCGGCACCGAACAACACCAAACCCGTCATCTCTATTATTGGCCGCTTAACAGGCCCTAAGGGTGGCCTGTGCTACAAGCTTCTTAATGAGTGCATAGACACAGCTAAGTATGATGTTCGTGTCATTTCTGGCTCTGAAATAACAGAGCGCTTTCGCCCTTTCACATCTAACGTGGCTTTTCCTGGTTACACCAATGACGTGCAACAAGTCATGGCAGAATCAGACTTAATCATCGGCGCAGGTCGCGTCGCTATGGAAGCACTATTATGTGGCCGCCCCACTCTGGCGATTGGTGAAGCAAGTTGTATTGGGCTAGTGAACGGCGACAACATCCAACAAGCCATGGCAACTAACTTTGGTGATATCGGCCCTAAAGATCTTGATATCGACTTTAGCAAAGTGGCAGATATTGTAGAAGCCGCAGTCAAAAGCACGCACTGTGAACCAGAAGTTAATCAACGGGTAAAAGATAGCTACGATCTCACTCTCGTCGTTGATCAGCTAGAGAACACTTATCAAACGGTTTATGTCGAAAAACTGCAGCGTGAAGTTCCAGTGATTATGTATCACCGATTCATACGTGATGACAGTGAAAAAGGTGTCCATGGCACCTACATGCATGTCGATATGCTGGAGAAACACTTTAAGCTACTCAAGCGAATGGGGTTTGAGACTCTGACTTTTAAGGACTTGGCCGATAACGGCCTTATCCATAGGTTAGAGTATGGTAAACGCTACATCATTCTCACTGTTGATGATGGGTACAAAGACAACTATGAACTGCTACTTCCACTACTCAAAAAATACAACTTTAAAGCCGTCATTTATGTTGTGACAGGAGAAAGCTTTAACCGTTGGGATGTTGAAGTGCCAGAGAATCCTGATAAGTCGGTTCCACTGATGTCAACGGAACAACTAAAAGCGTTACATGATTCTGGTTGCGTGGAAATTGGGGGGCACACCCTGACTCACCCAAGACTAAGTACTCTTTCTGATCAAGAGCAAAAAGAGCAAATAGAAATAAATAAACAACAATTAGAAGAACTTTTACAGTCTAAGCTTTGTTCATTTGCTTACCCATACGGTGATCATAATCAAAGCTCCAAAAACATCTCTCAAGAAGCTGGGTATGAGTTTGCCGTGGCGACAGATAGCGGCCCACTAGCTATCCATCAAGATAAGTATCAGATTCGACGTATAGCGATATTCCCTAAAACAGACGTTTTTGGTTTATGGCGCAAAGTACGTGGTAACTATACTTTTAGAAAGTTTAAGAAATAGTAGATTAGCAGTTAGCTACGACTATTCATTCAATGTGAAGCACACTATGAAAATTCTCATTATTGGTCCATCTTGGGTTGGTGATATGGTTATGTCACAGAGCCTATATACCAAACTCAAAGAGCTACATCCTGCAGCGCAGATAGATGTACTTGCTCCAGCCTGGTGTAAACCCATTCTTGAACGTATGCCTGAAATCGATAATGCAATTGAAATGCCTATCGGTCATGGTTCCTTTAATCTTTCAGGGCGATGGGCACTAGGTAGAGCACTGAAACAGAATAAATATACTCATGCTTTCGTCCTCCCGAATTCTGCTAAGTCAGCGTTAATACCATTGTTTGCTGGCGTTCCTTCCCGAACTGGATGGAAGGGAGAAACGAGGTATGGTCTACTTAACGATCTACGCCCAGATAAGCGTGTATTTCAGTATATGGTAGAACGTTATGTTGCGCTGGCATACTCTAAACAGACAATGCTTCAACAAGTTAAACTGGAAGATTGTCCGATACCAAAACTGAATGTGGATAAAGCGACTCAGCAAAAAACGTTTGAAAAGCTTTCACTCAACCTCGATCGCCCAGTGGTCGGACTATGTCCAGGAGCCGAATTTGGTCCAGCGAAACGCTGGCCGGATAAATACTATGCAGAGATTGCTTTACAACTGATAGAGCAAGGCCAACAAGTTTGGCTATTTGGTGGAGCAAAAGATAGAGAAGTCACGGATGCTATTCGTAACCAGCTGCCGGCGAAACTTCAGCAATATTGCCACAACCTAGCAGGTCAAACATCTTTGATTGAAGCGGTTGATATGCTAGCTGCATGCCACACAGTAGTGAGCAACGACTCTGGGCTGATGCATGTATCAGCCGCTGTTGGGTGTAATATTGTCGCTATATATGGTTCTAGCTCACCTCAATATACACCGCCCCTGTCGGAAAACGTTGAAGTCGTACATACCGATATTAGCTGCCGACCTTGTTTTAAGCGTGAATGTCCATTACAACATTTAGACTGCTTGAACAAGCTTCCACCAGAGAGAGTGATGCAAGCTATTAACAAGTTCCTGAAGTAGTTATATGATTACCCACATCAGCATCAGTTAGATAAACTTAAGTCATACTTTAAAAAGGGACACTATGAGTCACTTACCAGTAATGATCGTCAACCGTATGGTTAGATTGATCGGCAATATTTTCAAAGTATTGTCATATCCTTTTCACTTTTTGCTCCCTAAACTGCGTTTTACCATGCCTGAGTATTCACCAGCAAAACTAAAAGGAAGTAGCTCAAGCAACAATGTGACACGAACAATCTGGCAAACAAATTATTCTAATCGCTGTACCCTGCCTGTTTACATGAATTACTGCTTCAATCGCCTCATGTCGCTAAATTACGACTATAGATACATGAGTGATGATGCATGTGAGAAGTATCTAAAAGAACATGCGCCAGTAGAAGTTTATGAAGCTTACATGAAACTGACTGATGGGGCTGCGAAAGCCGATTTATGGCGAGTTACTACTTTATACCTTGAAGGCGGTGTTTATCTTGATATTGATGCAAGCCTCGTATGGCCATTGAGCAAATTACTTAAGGACGTGAAAACGGCCCTATACATAAAAATTAAAAATAATACTGAAATTACCAACTACTTTTTAGCAACAGCTCCGAATAATCCCGATTATAAAATAATAATGGACGCTATCGTTCACAATATAAGCAATTATGACCCAGAGCGAGAAAACGTATACACTACAACTGGTCCTAAAGTTTTTAATGATATGCTGGCTGATAAGGAAATAGAATCCAAACGTCGTCGTCATGTCTGTATTCAAGGGGCGTTTACTAATGAATACTTCCAATATCTCGATAAACCAAGAGGTAAGTGGACTCATATGAAACCAGAAGATTTGATCAAGAAGTAATTGAGGTTGCAGTGCTCATCCGTTTTATCTATACAACCCTACTCACTTTCGCCTCCCCATTTTTA
The DNA here is from genome assembly GCA_048259585.1 of Vibrio sp. GTDB lineage: Bacteria > Pseudomonadota > Gammaproteobacteria > Enterobacterales > Vibrionaceae > Vibrio. Next base: position 92,056 of record JBLXHN010000009.1, read on the forward strand.
ATGTGGGGGTTGTATAGATATAAAGAAGGAAAACCAAGTGTAGGTAAACGCTGGAAAGAGCATTTTGGTTTTACACCTAAGCTAAAAGCTGAACATGGCCCCATCTGGATCCACGCCGTATCTGTTGGTGAAACTCTTGCAGTTACCCCTTTAGTAAAGAAGCTGAAGGAACAGTATCCGCAACTCAGTATCGTTATTACCACCACCACTCCCACAGGTGCAGAGCAAGCGAAAAAATTAGCCGATATAGCAGAGCATCGTTATATGCCATTCGACTTTGCTTTTGCCGTCCGTGGTTTCATTAAAACGGTGAACCCTAGCCAGATGCTAATAATAGAAACAGAGCTTTGGCCCAATACACTACACACGGTTGCGAAAGCAGGTATTCCGATTACAGTCATTAACGCTCGCCTATCAGAACGTTCATGCCAACGATATGAAAAATTTCAGTTTGTATTCAACTTGCTAGCAAAATACTTAACTCAGGTTCTTTGTCAATACCCTGATGATGCTAAACGGTTTATAAGGCTAGGGGTAGCTAAGAACAAAGTATCCGTTACTGGCTCCATTAAGTTTGATATTGATATCAGTGCACAAATTTACCAAAACGGGAAAAAACTACGGAAACAATTAGGTAATCAACGACCCGTATGGATTGCAGCCAGTACACACCTAGGGGAAGATGAACAGATCTTGGCAGCGCATAAACAGATACTGATAAAGCACCCAGACGCCATACTAATTTTGGTACCTCGCCACCCCGAACGTTTTAATGCCATGTTTGAGCTGGCTCATCAACAGTTTTTCACCGTACGAAGAACCAAAAATGATGGTAAAAATATTGATGCATCTGTACAGGTATACTTGGGTGATACTATGGGTGAAATGTTGTCCCTGATTAGTGCAGCTGATATCTGTTTTATGGGTGGGAGCTTACTTGGTGATAAAGTTGGTGGGCATAACATACTTGAACCTGCCGCACTGTCTAAACCCATAATTACAGGTCCTAGTTACTTTAATTTCAAAGATATTACTGATGCGCTTATTTCAGCAAAAGCAGTCACGATTTGCCACTCAAGTAAGCAATTAGCAACAGGAATATCAGATTTATTCAATCAACCAGATTTAATTGAAGAGCGAGGTGCTATCGCCCTTAATATCGTGAACAAGAACAAAGGGGCGTTAGAAAAAACGCTGACATCAATTAAGCTTTAATCTTATAGAATTTTCAAATTGACACTCGGTAGAATGATGAAAAAATTAATCGTAGACTTAGATGGCACGCTAACTCAGGCAAATACTTCCGACTATAGAAATGTTCTCCCACGCGAAGATGTAATTGAGCAGTTGCGTCAATATAAAGATCAAGGATTCGAAATTGTCATTGCAACCGCGCGTAATATGCGTACCTATGAAGGTAATGTAGGAAAGATTAATATTCACACTCTACCTATCATCACCGAGTGGCTGGATAAACATCAAGTCCCATACGATGAGATACTAGTAGGTAAACCTTGGTGTGGACATGAAGGATTTTATATTGATGATAGAGCGGTACGCCCGTCTGAATTCGCCAACCTAACTTTAGATGAAATTAATCAGCTTTTTGCCAAGGAAAAGCCATGTTCTTAATCCTTTCAGGTGCTTATGTAGGAACAGAACTCGAATCTGAGTTTGGACATATCCCACCAAGCTTTCTTCCGTTAGGTAACCGTCGGCTGTTTCAACACCAGGTCACATTAGCGCCCAAAGGTGTTGAAATATACCTCTCTGTACCTGAGTCTTTTTCTATAGCTGATCACGACAGAAACTGGCTAGAAAGCCATCAAGTCACGATACTTCCTATCCCTGACGAACTAAATTTAGGAGCATCACTCGTTGCAGCCTTAAATATTAGCGGGCATGATTTGAACACGCCATTACATGTTTTATATGGTGATACATTATTTAGACAGTTGCCGGTTGGTGATGATATTGCGAGTGTTTCACAAGCAAAAGACAGCTATAACTGGGCAGTACTAACCGATGATAAAGCCCACTGGCTTAAAGATGCAAATAAGCTCAATAATGAAAGTAATCGCATTATTGATGGCTATTTCAAATTTAGTCAACCTCGTGAAATTGTGCGAAACATAACCCAAAGCAAATGGAATTTTATTGAAGGCCTTAACCGATACCACTCATCTGTTGGACTAACGCCAGTTGAGTCAACAGGTTGGCTTGATTTTGGACATGTGAATACTTACTACCGTTCGAAAGCCGAGTTTACAACTCAAAGAGCATTCAACGAGCTTACCATTAACTCTAAATGGATTGAAAAAGCCAGCAGCAAAAACGATAAGATTTCCGCCGAAGCACATTGGTTTGAAAACCTTCCCTACGCTCTAAAAGGATTTATTCCACAATATTTAGGCAGCCAGATACAAGGTCAAAAAGTGTCTTATCGCCTGGAATACATGCACCTGACGGCTTTGAATGAACTATTTGTCTTCGCCAAGCTACCAAGCCAAGTGTGGCAACAAATCCTTAGTGGCTGTATTGAGTTTCTTCATCAGTGCAGTGAACAATGTGCAGACCCAACAACTCAAGCTAATACTCTCGATATTCTATTTGGGGACAAAACACCAGCCCGTTTAGCAGAATATTGCTCATCTAAAAATATAAACTTAGATACAGTATGGAACTATTCCGGACAATCAGTCACCTTAAATCAAATATTACAAACAAGCGAGAAGCATTTACCATCAGCCAGACAACGGGCCTGTATTCTTCACGGTGACTTTTGTTTCAGCAACATTCTTTATGATTTCCGAGCAGGTAAAATAAAAACCATCGACCCCCGTGGGATGACACCCGACGGTTCGAAAACTCTCTATGGTGATATCAATTACGATTTAGCTAAATTAAGCCATTCTATACTCGGTCTCTATGACTGGATTATTGCTGGTTATTACGACGTCGATATTACTAACAGAGACATTACATTTAAGATTGCTGAGAGCAGTCATCATAAAGAGACACAACAAGCGTTTATTGAACTGGTTGAAAACCAATTTGGCATAACAGCACATAACTTATACGCCATGCAAATTCAGTTATTTCTATCGATGCTACCGTTACACGCAGATGATAAACGCCGTCAGAAAGCGCTATTTGCTAATGCTTTCCGTTTATATCAAACATTATTGAGATTAGAGCAATGATTGTTATTCCAATGGCAGGAATGAGCTCACGCTTTTTTAAAGCTGGCTACACAAAACCCAAATACATGCTAGAGGCCCACGGTGAAACACTGTTTGCTCACGCAGTGAAAAGCTTTGAAAATTATTTTTCTACAAAGCCATTTTTATTTATCATACGTAACATCTTCGAGACGGCTGAGTTTGTAAAAGCAGAAGCAAGCAAACTTGGAATCAAAGAATTTTATATCAGTGTACTGGAACAGGAAACTCGAGGCCAGGCTGAAACAGTGACACTTGGTTTAAATATATTAAGTAAACAACAAGTGAACTATCAGGGCGAAATCACTATTTTCAATATTGATACCTTCCGTCCTCAGTTCCATTTTCCTGATATTGCAAAAAACAGCGATGGCTATTTAGAAGTTTTTCAGGGAAGTGGAGATAACTGGTCTTTTGCTAAACCAGAGTCCGAGGTAAGTACCAGTGTTGTACAAACAGCGGAAAAGAACCCAATATCGAACTTGTGCAGTACTGGACTATACCATTTTGCATCGGTACAAGATTATCTCGACGCTTATAACCACTATCTTTCCCGTCCTGTTAATGAATGGGAAAAAGGCGAATTATATATCGCACCTCTTTATAACTACCTCATTCAACGAGGAAAGGATATCCACTATCACTTAATACAGCGTGATGAAGTGATTTTTTGTGGCGTTCCTGATGAGTACACAGATTTTTTAAACCGGAAGCGTAATGAAGATTGAAGATAGGGATATTACATTCGTCGTACAGGGTCCTGTACAAGCTTCAAACAGTAGAGAGCAAATTGAAGGGATAACGGCTAAATGCCTCGACTCAATCAGGCAATACTTTCCTGAGTCAAAAATCATCCTGTCGACATGGAAAGGTCAGAATTTAGCTGGCCTTAATTATGATCAGGTTATCGAATTGAATGACCCTGGTCCAAATACCGTATACCAGGATGGGGAGCCACTGACATTAAATAATAATCGTCAGATATACAGCGCTCATATGGGATTGAAAGCAGTCCAAACCCAATATGCCGTCAAGTTAAGAACGGATAATAAGCTCACAGGTAGAGGTTTTGTTGAACTTTACCAACAATATGCTCAAGTAACACGAAATAAAGATTTTCAACTGCTGAATTCCCGCGTAGTCACCAGTAGCACTTTCTTCATCACTTCCCATGCAGGGAAACCCGTCTATTTCCATAAAAGTGATTTGTTTGACTTTGGGGAAACACAAGACTTGCTCAAAATATGGAATGGTGAGTTCATACCTGGAATCGATTTCCATAAGGAACCGGGATATAAATCACGCTACCCAGCAACAGAACAAGTACTTTGTCTGATTTGGATCTCGCGTTTACTCGGAAAGCAGCACCTTATCAATACGAAAGCAGATGATGATGCTGGTTTAGGTGAACATTTTTGGCGGAACTGTATTGCTAACAACCTAATCGTAGATACCCCAGAAAACATCGGCTTGGACGTCACAGAACGATTTTATATGCGTGGTAATTTATCCCTAGAGTTAGATTTGTCTGATTGGAAATACTTTGCTGGATTAGATAAAAAGCCGCTAGACAAAAAGCGATTAGAAAGAAGTTTTAAAAATTGGCAAAGCAATATACTTAGAAGGTTTGCAAAATAGGATTGGTATCTGTGCAAAATAGAAAGTTAATCTTATCATTTTCCCAGCGTAGACAGCTTAAAGAGTTAAATATAAAACTTTCAGCCCGCCATTACTGGGGGAAAATTTCCGCCTGTGAAAAACCAATAACGATTGAAGAATCCTGTTCATTTCCAAAATCTAAATACATTTGGTCTATGGGAAGTTTTTCTTATTCACATTCAGTACTACCCAACTATATGAATGTTGGTCGTTATACATCGATCGCTAAAGGTGTAGAAGTAATGGGCTTTCAGCACCCTATCGAGCGAATTACGACCAGCCCTATTACCTATTGTGACCTGTTTGGCGTAAATTCAGGACAAGTAAAAACTTACTCTTACCCTGAAGCAGACACACTAAACATAGGAAATGATGTATGGATAGGTCAAAATGTCACATTGAAACCAGGCATTACCATTGGTGACGGAGCCATCATTGCTGCTAATGCTGTCGTAACTAAAGATGTGGAGCCTTATGCTATTGTTGGTGGCATTCCAGCGAAACTCATACGCTACCGGTTCAATGAACAAGTAATAGCTAAACTAAGAGAGGCCAAATGGTGGCAATACAGCTACCTAGACTTTGGTGATATTGCCATCAATCAGGATGCAGACTGCTTTATTAACGCGCTCAACGATAAAATAGCAGAAAACAAAATCAAACAATTTCCGGCAAAAAGTATAGTCTTGTAGATAGCTTCCCCAGCGACCAAATAAACTGGGGAAGCACATAATATGCTAACTATTTATTCTTCACTTTACTATACCAAATAGCCTCAAGTGCTCTTGCGCCATCAGCATTTAGGTGATTATTATCTTCATAAAGTGGCACATCATTTATTTTGCTTCGACATAATTTGTCATCACACAAAACGTCCATCACTGATATAAACTGCACCTCTGGGAAATCAGATTTAAGATTAGTAAATAGCTGATTTACGAAGGCGAAGCGTTCATCGACAATATGACGGTCAATATCACATGGCACATCCTGCATCCAGCTGTATACCTCTTTCTTAAACAAACAGTTACTCGGTTTAAATGGGTAGTCGGGAACTTGTTCCAATATTACAGGCGTGACATTCACTTCTAACAAACGCTTTATTGTATTCCTTAACCCAAGCTCTAACGCTCGGCGGCTATTAGCAATAGATTCTGAATAATCTGACGTATCACCCAAAAAGACTCGACTTCCTTTTTCTCCGGGACTTCGCGTTGTCTCAGCATACATCGCCCAGCGAGCAGCAATAAACACTTGGTGAGGCTTTTCTGCTGCAATTACGCTAGCAAGCTGTCGATTAAGGTTCGTACAATCGCTTTCGGGCTCTCCATACTTTAAAAGGTCAACACCGAGTAATGGTGGGCAACCACCAATACCACCAAACAATGCGGAGAATTCTTCTTTCTTACCCATTTCATCGATGAAAGTACGGTAATGAGCTCCGTGGGAGTCTCCCCATATAAATGCAGATATAGGCTTAATGCTATCCCCAATTACATAAGGTTCGAACGGTTGGTGGCCATCGCTCTGCGGCAAAAATGGCTTTTGTTCATCGAATGAAGAAGTCGATTGGTTATACAAGTCTATTGCTGACGTAGGGAAGCGTTCTGGATATCCTTCGTTGCGAGCTATATTTTTTGCTAGCGTTACTGACAAAACGATAGGCAACACTAAGTAAAACAGGTAAATCCAGCGCTTCTTCATTGGCAAATGACGGAGCCTAGTTTCAAAAAAGCGCCAAGAAACAACGGATAGAGCTAAAGTAATCAGTCCACAGATAACCGCATCAAGTGCCGTAAACTCAGCATAATAGTATCGATAAAAAGCTAATACTGGCCAGTGCCACAAATACAGTGAGTAAGATAAACGTCCCACAAGAACAATCGGCCGAATACTCAAGATACGGCTAACAATGGATCGTTGGCTTTCACCAGATAAAATAATCAAGCAGGTTGACATAACTACCCACAACGCATTAACACCAGGAAAGCTATCACTCTCATTTAATGTCCAAGCCAAAAAAGTTGTAGCCGCAAGACCAATAATGCCCGACAACTGCAAGAAAGACGAAGGGAGTACATTTTTAAGTGACTTATTTACCGATACAATAGCCAATAAAGCGCCAATAAGTAGTTCAAAAGCTCGGCTCTGAATAAAATAATACGCTTTTTCTGGGGCTGTCATTGTTAAGTACTGTGAATAACCAGCTAACCCCAGCAAGCTCAATATAATGAAATTTGCCAGTGCAGGCTTAGACAAATACCTAGAACTAATAATCAACACTACTGGCCAGACAAAGTAGAACTGTTCTTCTATCGACAAAGACCAAGTATGTAACAAGGGTAGAGTTTCAGAGGTCGGAGCAAAATACCCAGAGTGTTTTTCAAAATAGATGTTGGCAATAAACGAGCTCGCATATCGCCAACTGTCTGCAAAACTGGCAAAGTCATTCGGTGTATGCAGCCAATAAGCAAAAACTAAACTCGTACAAACAACCAAATAAAAGAGAGGAAGAATACGCTTTATTCGCTTCACATAGAATAAATTAAACGAAAATTCACCAGCCGACATTTGAGGGTATATAGCCGATGTAATTATAAACCCTGAAATAACGAAAAATATATCAACACCAATGAAACCACCTGGTATCCAATCTGCGTTCATATGAAACAAAACAACTAAAAGGACAGCCACTGCTCGTAGGCCATCGATGTCTGGTCTATATTTTATATTATTCATTTTATTTTATTTAACTTTCTAGAAATATATTTTCTTAATTTAAGACGAACACCACTTATTAAAAAACTCTTCAAAGTTGAAAAGTACCATTTTAGCTTAAAACTTAGTGGGGTTTTATCTTCAATTCCAAACTCTTTGCTGTATAACCATTTCCAGCGTTGGAAGGTAAGGAATTCATATGGATAACCATTAGATTGTTGAAGCCTCTCTGGCACTTCTAGACCAAGTGTCTCACCATCAACAACAATAAGGTTATTAATCATAAATTCATATGATTTCTTATTCTCATTGCAGTTTCCATGCTCATCTTTTAGCTTAGTCAATACAAACTTATTCACCAGATTTGACCAAATATACTGTTCAACATGTACGCTATCATTAGGATAATCTTCATGCTGCTTCTTACCACTTAGCTTTTGCCTAAACTCATAATCTCGATATAGACCTGAACTCCATAGTTTCAATAAATCTTCTGTTTCACCAAATTGGAAAAAATCCGAAAAGAAAAAAGGGATTCTAAGTCCCTTCTCAAATTCTTTTGCATAAAAATTTGAACCAACTAGTCGTTGATTGAAAAATGACAGTTCAGAACGACGCATAGGAAACTCTTCAAATATTTTAATAACATCCGCCTTATATAAAATATTATCTGAACGTAATTTAGCTGCATATTTGGTCTTTACTGCATTTAGCCCAAAAAAACTAGATACAATTTGACGATTAATATTAACAAATACAGGTTCATCTTTCTTACTATATACAAAAACTGTAGGTCCAGGGTCCTTACTATATACAACTAAATCAGCACCTAGTTGATCAGCCTCTTGTCCTTCCCAAGTAGAAATAATGATAGAACTACCTGGAAAAACCGTCCTTAAAGTATCTATAGACTTTTTAGTTACTGAAGGGGCTATAACACCTTGAATGACAAATGTAATTTCGTCAAATTTCATTTAGTTATTTCCATTTTTTACAAGAGTTTCGATAAAATGAAAATCTACAAGTTTCCAGTTTATATTTCTCTTTCCAACTTCTTTCTCAAACGATCGCTTCAATCGTTCTAAATTCCCCTGCTTCCAACTGTCACCATCTTGTTGGAAGCATTTATCAAAATCGATAATCCAAACATTGTCTTGATCATCAATCAAAATATTATGGATGTTCAAGTCGGTATGATTGACCTGAGCGTCATGCATCTTACGGATTTCTTGCCCAATTTTTTTATACATCTCAGTTGGCAAAGCGCGCTCTTGGAGAATAGAAACTAAATCACGGGCATTGGCAATACGCTCACTGAGCAAGTCGGCCTGATAACAAAAAGTACGCTTTACTGCTCTCGCAGCAATAGGCTTAGGAACATTCACACCAGCTTGAATAAGAGTATTTAAAAGCTGGAGCTCTTGGAAACTACGCGTCTTTTGCCAACCCGAAAACCAATAGTGATCTTTCACTAACTTACCAAATAAACCACCACGTCGATAATGACGAAGTGCCGCCGGGCATTTTTCACCATCAACAAACCATGTTGTACCGCGACCTGTTGCGCTACCAGTTACTTTACCTTGTTGCTGCCAAAAATCAGCATCAAAGCATTGCTTCGGGTCTTCTGCTAATAACTCTTCATCAAACCAAATCATCTGGTTACTCAGTGTTAGTGTTTTGAACAAAAGTCGATTTCCTTAAAGATATTAACCACACGCACTCAACGAAGTGCCATTGCATTTTACATTTTCTGGCGCACTCTGCATAATCTTGGCTCAAACTTTAGGTAGGTTATTACATGGCGCTTTTTAACACGGCTCCTCAGTCGATCTGTATTCTACGTTTATCTGCTATCGGAGATGTGTGTAATACCATTTCTGCGGTTCAAGCCATCCAACGTGAATGGCCCGAAACTCAAATAACCTGGATTACAGGGAAACTAGAAGCTCAGCTAATCGGCGATTTAGCGGGCGTTAGGGTGATCGTGTTTGATAAGAAAAAAGGTTGGCAGGCATATAAAGAACTGTGGGCACAGCTTAAAAATGACCATTTTGATGCATTACTTCACATGCAATATGCATTTCGAGCCAGTATTGCGACTCTAGGTATCAAAGCCAAATACAAACTCGGATTTGATAAAGCTCGCAGCCAAGATTTTCAAACCCTGTTTACCAATGTTCAGGTTCCTTCACCAAACAAAACCCATGTGCTAGATGGTTTGTTAGCTTTTGTGGAGTATCTGGGTATCAAAGACATTAAAGCCCAATGGGAATTAACCTATAATCAAGCAGACAAGCAATGGGCAAATAATCAGTTCATTATAAATACGCCCAAACTTGTCATCGTGCCTGCTGCCAGCAAAGGTTACAAAAACTGGATAGCCCAAGGCTATGCGGATGTGATCACTTACGCTCAAACTAAAGGCTGGCAGATCATCTTGGCCGGTAGTCCGGCTCAAATTGAAATAGACCTTGCCAACGCTATCGAGCAAAAAATCGACGTACCGGTTACTAACCTAGTTGGCCAAAGCTCACTCAAACAGATGTTAGCCTTAATTGATAATGCCGACCTTGTGATTGCTCCAGATACCGGGCCAACTCATATGGCAAACGCGATGAATACGCCCGTCATTGGCCTGTATGCTCATCATAACCCTGAGCGCACTGGTCCCTACAATTTCCGAAAATATGTTGTCTCTGCCTATGAAGAAGCATTACTGGCCGAGACAGGGAAAACTCCGTCTCAAGTAAGTTGGAGAACTCGAGTTAAAGATGAACAAGCGATGAAGCGTATTACATCGGAGCAAGTCATCCAAATGTTTGATAAAGCAGCGCATGACTATAAACTAGCACCAACGAACACCATTAAGGATCCATCGTGACCAGACCGACATTAGCCGTAGCTTTAATTGTTAAGAACGAAGCTCAACACCTAGAAGCTTGTTTAGAAACTGTGCATGACTGGGTAGACGAAATTGTGGTAATGGATTCGGGCAGCACGGACAATACAAAAGAAATTGCTCGTCGTTACACCGATAAGTTCTTCGTTAATGACACTTGGCCTGGTTTTGGCCCACAACGCCGCTTGGCACAATCTCACGTAGAAGCAGATTACATCCTGTGGCTGGACGCCGATGAGCGCGTTACTCCTGAACTTAAAGAAAGCATTTTACAAGCAGTCGCCGAAAACAAAACCAACACGCTCTATCAGTTTGCCCGTTTGAGCTGGGTTTTCGGTCGTTATATTCGTCATTGTGGATGGTACCCTGATCGTGTATTGCGCTTGTACCCGACCAAACTGACCCAATACAACGATGCTCTTGTTCATGAGAAAGTTGAGATGAACGCAAGCATGAAACTTGAAACGCTGAAGGGCGATGCAATTCATTATACCTATAATGATATCCACCATTACTTAGTAAAATCTGCAGGATACGCAAAAGCATGGGCAGACCAGCGTCAGGCAAAAGGTAAAAAATCGTCACTGAGCCAAGGTATTGGCCATGCTATCGGGTGCTTTTTAAAGATGTATGTTTTGAAGCGAGGATTCCTGGATGGCAAACAAGGCTTCTTGATTTCTCTACTCTCAGCCCATTCAACCTTCGTCAAATATGCCGACCTATGGGCTCGAGATAACGATAGTAACTATAAGACATAATTGGAATACCTAAGCAAACAGCCCTTATCAAACTTTTACCACCCTATTTTGCCTCCTTTTGATAGGAGCAGACTACATATACAAAAGATGAACAAGTACGACTCATACTAAAATGACTAAAGGTAGTTGTTTCTCAAGCGGATATATCAATCATTTCACTTAGACGTCTAGATAGATAAAATTTCACAGTTAATAATATTTTTGTATACTACGCATCTATTTGCCCAGCTTGGTTGGACATCTCATATTTTCGGTTTTTAGGTGCTAGCAATAATCCACTTTTATTGATTCAGCCTGGAAGCACAACGCTATTCAATTTTTGAGGTTATCTATGAATCTTTCTGCAAAAACCGTCGTTGTCATAGCGATTGGTGCCGCACTTTACGGCATTGGTGGCCTACCAATGTTTGGAATCCCTGTCTTTGCTAATACAACGCTCAAACCTGCCATGGCCGTTCTAGCATTGTTCTCCGTCCTGTTTGGTCCAATTGTCGGTTTCCTTGTTGGATTCATCGGTCACTGGATAACAGATTTATTTGCAGGTTGGGGAGTTTGGATCACCTGGGTAATCGGTTCCGGAGTCGTAGGTCTGGTTATGGGACTATTTCCTGTTATAACGAAGAAACGCCTGGAAAAGGGAAACTTTTCAATGCAAGACTTCGTGCTTTTTGTGTTACTCGCGCTCATCGGTAATGTTGTCGGCTACGGTTGCTCAGCATTCCTGGATACTGTTCTTTACGCAGAACCATTTACTAAAGTATTCACTCAGTTAACAATTATTGCGGCAGGTAACACTATTCTAATTGCTGTCGTAGGCTTCTTTATTCTTAAATCCGTTGCGAAACGTAACAAGCAAAGCCAAAACCTGACTGAGGCATAATCAATAATGCGAATTGAATTCTCTGACTTTTCTTTTAGGTATGAGTCACAGAAGAAACCGACTTTAAAGCGTATTAACCTGAAAATAGAGAAGGGAGAAAAAATCGTCATTATCGGCCCAAGCGGTAGCGGTAAATCTACCCTCGGGCAATGTCTTAACGGTTTAGTTCCACATACTATAAAAGGTGAAATTTCTGGCAATTTAACGATTGGAAGTAAAGATACTAAAGATTGGGATATGCATGAATTTACCGAGCATGTTGGAACCGTACTACAAGATACAGACAGCCAATTTGTGGGGTTAAGTATCGGCGAGGACATCGCCTTTGCTCTGGAAAACCAATTAGCCAGTAATATCGAGATGTACTCACAGGTCAAATCAACAGCTCAGTTGGTTGACGTAGAAAATATACTCCATCGTTCACCACATGACTTGTCTGGTGGTCAAAAACAGCGAGTCTCACTTGGCGGTGTACTCGTCGATGACGTTGATATATTACTGTTTGATGAGCCACTCGCTTCGCTTGACCCTAAAACAGGCAAAAAGACGATTGAAATTATCGATGATCTACACAGAAAGACCCAGAAGACCATCATTATCATTGAGCATCGTCTTGAAGATGTGCTTCATCGTAACGTTGACCGTATTATTTTGATGGAGTCTGGTGAGATTGTTGCGGATACAACACCCGATGTACTCCTGGCATCAAACCTTTTAAAAGTGCATGGAATTAGAGAGCCTCTTTACCTGTCTGTTTTGAAAGCAGCAAAGTGCGATGTATCCGGAGCAAAGAAACTATCATCACTTGATAAGCTACCTATAACCCAATATCAGTTCCCGTTAAAAGAGTGGCTCGAACAATCTGAGCGAGTTCCTACACAGCTTTCTTCAGACCGTCTACTTGAATTTAAAAACATCACTTATTCTTATGATGGCGAAAAAAATGCTGTTGATGACGTGAGCTTCACATTACATCGTGGTGAATTTCTGTCTATTTTGGGAAAAAATGGCTCTGGCAAGTCCACTTTAAGTAAGCTTCTTATGGGCGTAATTAATCCAGATAAAGGTAGTATACATTTTAACGATCAAGACCTTAGTGAACTGAATATTTTTGAACGTAGCCAAAAGGTTGGCGTAGTAATGCAAAACCCAAATCATATGATCTCACATCATATGATTTTTGATGAAGTAGCATTTGGCTTGAGAAACCGTGGGGTTGACGAAGCAACGATCGAGGAGAAAGTTGTTGAAATCCTGAAGTTTTGTGGCCTCACTAAATACCGTCACTGGCCTATTGAAGCACTGAGTTATGGCCAGAAAAAACGTGTGACAATCGCCTCTATTTTAGTTCTTGAGCCCGAAGTTCTGGTTTTAGATGAGCCCACAGCCGGACAAGATTATCGCCATTACACTTCCATGCTGTCATTTATTGGAAAACTTAACCGAGATCTTGGTGCTACCGTGATTATCATTTCACATGATATGCATTTGGTACTGGAATATACAACACGTTCAATTGTCATTGCTGATAGTCAGTTGATTGCGGATGCCCCTATGACCGAGGTATTTAGTTCAACAACCTTATTAGACAAAGCAAACCTCACAACAACCAGTATTTATCAACTTGCCCGGAAAGCAGGAATTGAAGATACCAATAACTTTATGCAGCATTTTATTGCTAGTGAACAAGAACAACGTGTAAATGGGTAAAAACGTGAAAGGCTCCAAAATAACATTTGGTATTAACTATGTGGATACTCAGTCATCACTGCATAAATTAAATGGTATTACTAAATTCTTACTGTTTATAGCTTGGATAACCGTCGTATTAACCACTTTTGATCTGCGCATTATCGTCGCAATGATTTCACTTGGTCTGTTTCTATTGAATATGACTAATGTGCCATTCAAAGTATATAAACCACTACTTATCGGTACCGCTTCAGTTTTAACGTTAAATGCGTTATTTATGTTCCTGTTGGCACCACAACAAGGCTCAGAGTTCATTGGCACAACAACTCCACTTGTTGAGCTACCATCTGGCTACTCTCTTACTCAAGAAACCCTATTTTATCTGATTACTGTCACACTAAAATACTTCAGTATGTTTCCAATTGCTTTGATATTTGTATTTACTACACATCCTACAGAGTTTGCAGCAAGTTTAAATCGCTTGGGGGTTCCATACAAAATTGCTTATGCAGTAAGCCTTACTCTTCGATATCTGCCTGAGGTAAAAAAAGACTTTGTCAATATTATGCATGCTCAGCAAGCTCGTGGTTTGGATCTTAGCAAGAAAGCTCCATTTTTTACTCGTTTGACCAATGTGGCTAAAATTTTGGGACCACTTATTTTCTCAAGTCTGGAGCGTGCAGATAATATTTCAAATGCAATGACACTTCGTGGTTTTGGACGCCACAATACACGAACCTGGTACAGCCAGAAACCGCTAAATAGAGCGGATAAAATCGTGATGATCATTGCTTGTTTTGCAACTGTGGCTGCGATAACGAAAAGATTTACAGACACTGAATTGTTCTGGTATCCATTTTAACCATGCGGTGCATTTATTACTCCCGACAATGCTCCGCTATTAAATTTATCCCAGAGCTAATCGGTAATCCCTTCAAACTTCTCTCATCGCAGACCAAGGATTATCATCTAAACAAGAAATTACATGGTGATTTCTTGTTCATCATAGAAAATTCTTCGCCCACGGATTAACCTGACCGATAACCATTGCAATATCAATCCGAGTCATATTTTCCTGACTCTGCTTATCCTCAGCTTGAGGCGGACAAAAAGCGATATGACGGCCTTCAGAGTTAAGTGGACGCCAACGCTGTGGTGTGGCCGATCGTTTAGCCGGGAAGAAACCGATTGTCGGAACATCTAATGTTGCTGCGATATGCAGTGGCCCAGTAGAACCAGCGATAAACAATTGAGCGCATGCTATAGAACGAGTGAAATCGACTAAACCATCGTTTTTATCATATAACGCTGCATTTCCACCACGCTCTTCGATTAATGACTTAAGTTCAGCAGCCTTCTCTTCTTCACCCGGTCCAGCGGTTAACACCACCTCATGCTCACCTTCTAGGCCCTGAATCAAATTTGCATACTGTTCTAACGTTAAGTTGTTTGCCGAACCACCACTACCAGCATGAACAAACACCCATGGTTTAACAGCATCAATAACCAACTGCTGCGCCAATTTATCTCTCTGCGCCTTAAGGATTTGCTCTTCAAACACTAAATATGGCGCTTCAGGTTCAACGACCGTTTTACCAATGTCACTTAAGAAAGCTCTGACCAAATCCAAATTGTATTCGTACTCCGGCTTCGCCGATTGAGAACGCTTTTGCTTGATACGCTTGTTATAAAAAACCTGAGCCAATTTGGTCGCCGGAGCTAAACGGTAACGAATTCCCGCTTTCCACACCAATAGAGCGTTATACGTGGTCGAGAACAAGTTAATCGAAGCATCAAAGTTTTTCGCTTTTAACTGTTGAATTAGTGCTTTTTGAGTACTTTTATCGGCCTTCTCGGTCGGATCAATCATCACCTCATCAATCCAAGGGCATAACTCAGCCAATACCGCGGTGTACTTAGGCACAAGAGCCGTGATATGGCATTCAGGCATTGACGCTTTTAACATGGCAAAGCTTGGCCACGCCAGCATAAAGTCGCCAATCTTATCGTTGCGAATAACAAGTAACTTTTTCATTCTGTTCTGTTTATACTCAAATTAACTGGTTCAATCATACCGATTTCAAGACCTTTTTGTTAGTATGACGACCATTCCGTTCACCAAAGAGTAATAGATTGTGAGTCAAAAACGTATTTCTCGCGTGCTTTACCCAGGCACTTTCGACCCTATTACCAATGGTCATTTAGATATAGTCGAACGTGCGGCCAGCATGTTTGATGAAGTGATCATTGCGGTAGCCGCCAGCCCAAGTAAACAAACCATGTTTACTTTAGATGAACGAGTCATGTTTACCCGTGAAGTGACTAAGCATTTAGATAACGTGACCGCTAAGGGATTCTCTGGGCTTTTAGTCGACTTTGCCAAGCAAGAACAAGCCAATGTATTGATTCGTGGTTTGCGTACCACCGTCGACTTTGAGTACGAGTTTGGCTTAACTAACATGTACCGTCGTTTAATGCCTGGACTGGAAAGCGTTTTTTTAACGCCAGCGGAAGAGCATGCCTTCATCTCATCCACCATTGTGCGCGAAGTCGCGATCCATGGGGGAAATGTCGACCAGTTCGTACCAGAAATCGTTGCTCAAGCCCTACATAGTAAGAAAAAAATTTAATGGAAATAACAAAGGGCAGTCATACTGCCCTTTGCTTTTCATATTCCGAGTAATAACTGGCTATCTTGAGTAAAACGTTTTATACCAATCAACAAAATTAGCGACACCTCTTTCCACATCAACTTGAGGTCTATAATGAGTGATATTAAATAGGTCTTCAGTATCGGCATAAGTAATGTAAACATCACCGGGCTGCATAGGTAACATCTTTTTTTTCGCTTCCACACCCAAAGCTTTTTCTAATGCTTGAACAAAATCCATCAATTTCACCGGGCTACCGTGACCAATGTTATAGACTCGATAAGGGGCAGAACTAGTGGCAGGTGTCCCTTGTTCAACGCTCCAATCGTTATTAGGGCCAGGGATGACATCTTTAATCCGCATTACACCTTCAACAATATCATCAATGTAAGTGAAATCGCGCTGCATATCGCCTTGATTATAGATGTCGATAGACTCGCCGTTGATAATTGCTTTGGTAAACTTGAATAAAGCCATATCTGGGCGTCCCCAAGGGCCATACACAGTAAAGAAACGTAAGCCCGTCGTTGGCACGTCATATAGGTGAGAATAGGTGTGCGCCATCAACTCATTCGATTTTTTCGTTGCCGCATAGAGAGATATTGGATGATCAACACTATCTGAGGTTTCAAAAGGGGTTTTACGATTCAAACCGTACACAGAGCTTGAGGAGGCATACACTAGGTGCTTCACCTTGTTGTGACGGCAGCCTTCTAAAATGGTCAAATGCCCTATTAAATTACTGTCTGCATACGCCATTGGGTTATCGATTGAATAGCGAACCCCAGCTTGAGCGGCCAGGTGAATGACCTTATCAAATTGCTCAGCGGCAAAAAGATCGGATACGGCTTCTCTATCGGCAATATCCATCTCTATGAAAGAGAAGTTGTCATGAGCGACTCTCTCCAAACGAGCATCTTTCAATGCAACATCATAATAATCATTGAGATTATCGATCCCGACAACTTCATGTCCTTCGGCGCAAAGGCGTTGTACAACTGCTGAACCAATAAATCCAGCCGCCCCAGTAACTAAGTATTTCATCCATGTACTCTCAGAATTAACTGATTAAAATATATACCATATTTTAATGTTATTCTTACTGGAATGGCTGGCACTCTGGGCAGAAGAAGGTGTTTCTTTGTCCTATTTTCATTTCTGAGATAGGTGAGCCACAGCAAGGGCACTCTCGCTTTGCTTTACCATACACTTGCAACTCTTGGGCGAAGTAACCTGGCTTGCCATCTGCTTGAGCGAAATCTTTCAGCGTTGTTCCACCTTGAGCGATCGCGATATTCAGCACTGACTTAATTTCTGCCACCAGCGTTATCCATTCTTCCTGAGTTAACGAGCTTGCTGATCGCTGAGGGTGAATTCGCGAACTAAACAGAGATTCATTAGCGTAAATGTTCCCCACCCCGACAACCACTTTGTTATCCATAATAAACTGCTTTACCGCAACGCGTTTGTTGTTGGCTTTTTCTGCAATATATTGTGCATTAAATTCATCGGTTAGCGGCTCTGGGCCAATATTGGCTAATACAGAATGGGATTCCCCTGCCGGACACCATAGCCAACATCCAAAGCGACGCGGGTCGTTGTAGCGTAGAACCTTACCAGTATCTAACGTCAAATCCACATGATCATGTTTACCTTCCGGTATAAAGCCATCAAGCACCCGCAGTGAGCCCGACATGCCTAAGTGTACAATCGCAGAACCTTTATCGGTTTCGATTAGCAAATATTTGGCTCGTCTAGAGATAGAGCGTATCACCAAGCCTTCCATCTGCTTTAACTCAGCGGGAATATCCCAACGCAATTTCGGTGTACGAAAAACTATCGATTTCACCTTTTTCCCCACAAGGTGAGGTGAGATCCCCATCCGGCTAACTTCTACTTCGGGTAGCTCTGGCATAACATTTCCTAACTAAAATATTGAGATTAAATACTAATGACTCGGCAGCAAGTAGTCTTTTTCCACTGACACAGCTATCCATTTATCTTGCCAATTCTTAAATAACCAAAAGCGTGGCGTTTGATAAAAAGTGACCCTCTGCGGCTCTTCACGATCGGCATACCATACTTCAACAGTTTGAGGCGTGCGCAGGATAGGTTGGAAGGATTGATAAGTTTCTTCATCGACCTCAGTACCAACGAGCGCTTTCCACCGTTCGACAAGCTCTTCAGGAGCCACGCTGATCGGAGGCGTAGCCCTCCAACGTCCTTGATTTTTTTCTAGTGACAGTTCAGGAAAGTGTAGCGCTTGTAATTCCCATTGTGGATTCAACAAAGTAGGGAATGTAGAGGTTGGCGGTTCGATCAAATAGCTTTTAATCACCGTAGGTAAGTTCAACACCCCGATAAATAGAATGACCGCAAGAATGAGAAGATTATTCCACCGACGACGGCGACTGGGAGAAACACGCATGGAGCTATCCTTATGAGCCTAAAAAGCGTGAATGTAGATTAACAGGAAGAAAAATCAGATCCTAGTCAGGAACTGAATAACAGTGATTCGAAAAGAAGTTAGAACCAAGAAAAGAAAAAACCCAACCATATAGGCTGGGTTTTCTTACTACTTACAAGAAGGAAATCAATTACTTGATTTTAGCTTCTTTGTACACAACGTGTTGGCGAACTACTGGATCAAACTTTTTGATCTCGAATTTGCCTGGCATGTTGCGCTTGTTTTTGTCAGTAGTGTAGAAGTGACCAGTACCAGCAGATGATACTAGACGAATTTTCTCACGAATGCCTTTAGCCATTGCTTAATTCCTCTTAAACGTTTTCGCCACGTGCACGGATGTCAGCAAGAACAGCATCGATGCCTTTCTTGTCGATAATACGCATGCCTTTAGCAGTTAGACGTAGTTTAACAAAACGTTTTTCGCTCTCTACCCAGAAACGATGAGTTTGTAGGTTCGGCAGAAAACGACGCTTAGTAGCATTTCGTGCGTGTGAACGGTTGTTACCCGTTACTGGACGCTTACCAGTTACTTGGCATACTCGGGACATGAATGTCTTCTCCAAATCGTTTCAGCTCGATATCAACCTTGCTGGCTGAACCCCTTATCATTCAATAATGAATGGAGGTAAAAACCGCTATGGAAAATCCACACAAGGCTATCAAAGGTCGCGCATTATACTAACTTGATATCCATTGCTCAAGACCCGAACAGATCCTTTTTGCAGGATTAGCTGATCTTTTTTCTCTGGCGAGCTGAATTAGTGTCAAAAAATGTGTGCGAATCATACCAGAAAACGACAGAAAGCTAAGCATTTTTTACGCATTAAGACGAATTCATAACCAAGATAGTGAAAAGGATGATGATAAAACCGCTGTTCACCCTCTCAATGTCATTGTATTTTATAGATTGTTTAAACTTTAAACGTAAAAACGAACAAGCTGAGTAAGGGTAATTTAGATAATAATAGTCCGTAAAAAATCATCAAAATGACATAAGCAAACTGTTATTTAGTCGTTCAGATCCTTGAAAACTGCAAATAAGGAAAGTTTTCATATCCACCCTCTTTGAGAAAAAGAGACAATTTCGCCATCCCCCACGACAAAATGGTCCAGAACCCGAATATCAACCAGTGCGAGAGCATCAGACAAGCGTCGTGTGATCCTTCTGTCAGAATGGCTAGGCTCAGCCACACCTGATGGATGGTTGTGAGCCAAAATTAACGCCGCGGCATTATGGTATAGTGCCCGTTTCACAACTTCTCTGGGATAAACGCTGGCAGCATCGATTGTACCTTCAAACAACACCTCATCGCGAATCACTCGGTTCTGATTATCAAGGAACAGTATATAGAAGGCCTCTCGTTGCCTATCACGCAACACACTCGATAAATAAAGCTGCGTCTGTTGAGGGCTGGTTAGCGCATCGCCACGTTTTAACGTCTCGGCCAAAAAACGTTGGGTGATCTCTAGTGAAGCCTGTAGTTGAACGTATTTTGCTTCTCCGAGTCCTTTATGCTGACAAAAGTGATCTTTTTTGGCAGAAAACAAGGCTCGTAAAGAGCCAAACTCATTAATCAAGAAATCAGCTAACTCAATAACATTCATACCTTGAGTGCCCGTTCTTAACAGAATCGCCAGTAACTCGGCATCAGAAAGCGATTGCGGGCCTCGAGAAAGTAACTTTTCGCGTGGCATGGAATCATTAGGAAGAAATTTACGCTTCATGTCGGCTCCTGTATGTTTGACATACAGAAACGCAAAAATCCCCAAGGCCGCAACTGACTTTGAGGATTTTTAGAGAGGTTTCAGTTTAAAGTGAAATCTAAGTGTTGATTAAACCTTAAAATGGCCAACCAAGCTTCCCACTTTTTCACCTGATTGAGTCAGTCGATTACTGATCGATTCTGAGTAACGCAAGTTTTCACTTAACTCATTCACAATATGCTGAATGGTTACTAAGTTCTGATTGATTTCCTCAGATACTGCACTTTGCTGCTCTGCCGCTGATGCAGTTTGGGTGCCCATATCCTGAATCATCGCCACCGCTTCAGAAATACCAGAAAGCGTTTCTTTGATTTGTACGGATTCCATGGCCGTCTTCTCACCACGCTCTTGGCTGACGCTCATACTACTTACTGCTTTACTTACACCTTGATGCAATGCATCCAGCATCTCACTAATTTCTTTGGTACTGTTCTGAGTCCGGCTCGCTAAAGAGCGCACTTCATCAGCAACAACCGCGAAACCACGGCCTTGCTCGCCAGCGCGCGCCGCTTCGATAGCCGCATTCAGTGCCAGTAAATTGGTTTGCTCTGCGATATCACCAATCACTTTCAGAACTTTTGTAATTTGCCCGGTCTGTTGACTGAGTTCCTGAATTGCATCCGACGTAATATCGACTTCGTTAACCAAAGCGCCAATGCCTTCAATGGCTAAATTTACTTCCCTTTGCGCTTCGATAATCTGCTGGTTGGCAGATTCAATGGCCTGAGCGGTTGAGTTAGTGTTGTTTGCCACTTCTCTTGCTGTCGCACTCATTTCTGTCACAGCCGTTACAACTTTATCTGTTTCCAAACAGTGATCATTCATCTGCTGGCTGGATTTCGAGGTCTGCTTACCCAGTTCTGAAGCTGCATCACTCACTTCATTAGCAGAAAGTCGAATATCTGAAATCATAGGATGCAGCTTATCCATAAAATCGTTGAATGCAGAAGCCACTTCCCCCACTTCATCACGACTTTCCACTTTTAAACGCGCAGTTAAATCACCACCACCCGCGGCGACATCTTTTAATGACACAACAATATGCTGTAAAGGCGCGACCCCACGAGCAACAAGTAAGCTCACTATAATGCTGGTAATGAATAATCCAAGAAGTGATAAACCTACAGCGATAACAGTTTGATCGTGTAAAACCGCTAACCGCTGCTGTTCAAACTCTGCAAGCTGAACATCAATATCATCAATATAAATGCCCGTCCCCAAGACCCAGTCCCATTTAGGTAGGTATTCTGCGTAACCTAATTTAGGCGCTTGCGCTTTAATGGAAGGCTTCATCCATGAGAAATATAAGAAGCCATCTCCCGTTTTTGCTGCATCAATCAATCCAGCAATAACTGGCACTCCATTATCGTCTTTTAGCCCATAGAGGTTTTTACCTTCCAAAGCTGAATTCATCGCATGCAAGGTATTCACACCTTTAGAATCGTATGCAAAAAAGTATCCATCACTTTCAAAACGCATCGATTTTAAAATGTCTTTTGCTAATGCTTTATTCTGTTCGCTATTATCAGCCTCATAAAGGGACTTTACCGCAGTCACTCCCATCATCAGATATGCTTTCAGCTCCTGCTTACGGTTATCAACTAACTGTGCACGATATTGGACCAATTCTTGTTGTAAACTGTTCTTCCCTATCCAGTAGTACACCAAAGAACTGACAGCGGTTATTACTACTAATGGAATCACCGTCAATAGTAGTAACTTGGTACGACTTCTCATAGAACGTAACATAAATTGCTCCAACGCTAATATATTGGCTTTATTAATATGCTCAATATTATCGTCTGATAGTTATGCGAGCCAAAAGGGTATTTCCCTAATTTGTTGGTGTTATCTCATATATTTAAGTAGTGCAAATACTCAATTTGACACGACTCATACATATTTAAGGAGTTGTGCTAACATAGCCTGCAGAATTTTTGAGGAATCCCGAATGCAAACTTTGGCAGGAAAAAAAATTCTGCTTGGTATTAGCGGTGGTATCGCCGCATACAAATGCGCAGAATTAACAAGACGTCTGATTGAACGTGGTGCACAAGTGCAAATCGTAATGACAGATGCAGCAAAAGAGTTTATTACACCGCTAACCATGCAAGCCGTATCCGGCAATCCAGTTTCATACAGCTTACTCGACCCAAGTGCAGAAGCTTCTATGAGTCATATTGAACTGGCGAAATGGGCAGACTTAGTGCTTCTGGCTCCAGCAACAGCCGATCTCATTGCACGAATGGCTGCAGGGATGGGGAATGATTTACTGACAACATTAGTTCTGGCCACAGATGCGCCAATAGCAGTTTCTCCAGCAATGAATCAGCAGATGTACAACAACCTTGCGACTCAAGAAAACATCGCGACGCTTGCTCGTCGTGGTGCAGGGATTTGGGGACCAGCATCTGGTGAACAAGCGTGTGGTGATATCGGTAAAGGCCGAATGCTTGAGCCTATGGATTTAGTTCACCATTGTGAAACCTTTTTTGGCCCTAAGCCGCTTGAAGGTAAGCGCATACTGTTGACAGCAGGCCCTACGCGCGAAGCTCTTGATCCCGTTCGCTATATCACCAACCACAGTTCAGGGAAAATGGGCTTTGCAATTGCAGAAGCGGCTGCAAAACTGGGCGCACAAGTCACACTTGTTTCGGGGCCTGTTAGCCTCGCAACGCCTGCGTTGGTCGAGCGTATTAACGTCGAAAGTGCGGTAGATATGCATAACGCAGTCATGGCATCGGCTTCTCAGCACGATGTATTTATCGCCTGTGCCGCAGTGGCAGATTATCGCCCTGAGAATGTCGCCGATCAGAAGATTAAGAAAACGGGTGACAACGACTCGTTAACCATCACCATGGTAAAAAATCCTGATATCGTCGCATCGGTTGCTGCAATGAAGCAGAATCGACCATTTACTGTTGGCTTTGCCGCTGAGACACAAAACGTTGAGCAGTATGCCCGAGGAAAACTAACCAATAAAAACCTCGATATGATCTGCGCCAACGATGTATCAGTGGCAGGCCAAGGTTTTAATAGTGATGACAATGCATTAACCGTGTATTGGTCACAAGGGGAGCAATCACTTCCATTAGCAAATAAAACGGAACTGGCTCGCTCTTTAATGTTATTAATTAATGAACATCTGTAGGTAGCTTCCGCCGTCTACTTTTCTAATTTTGATCTCACTAGCAAGAGAGGGTGTCTATTCCTCGTAAACCGTCTCTTTGCTATTAACAGTGATAACCAGAAGGAAAATACGGGTTATGGCCGGCAATAAAAAATCTAACCGCCGCGAAGAAATTCTCCAAGCTTTAGCAGAGATGCTAGAGTCTAATGAAGGAGCCTCACGCATTACTACTGCGAAGCTTGCGAAGCAAGTTGGTGTATCCGAAGCCGCTTTGTATCGTCACTTTCCAAGCAAAGCTCGTATGTTTGAAGGGCTCATCGAGTTTATCGAAGAATCATTAATGTCTCGAATCAATCGAATCATCAATGAAGAAAAAGACACCCTCAACCGAATTCGACTCGTGTTGCAGCTAATCTTGGTTTTTTCAGAACGTAACCCAGGCCTGACACGTATTCTTTCTGGACATGCTTTAATGTTTGAAAATGAACGTTTACGCGACCGAATCAATCAGCTATTTGAACGCATTGAAACTTCTTTGCGCCAAATACTGCGTGAGCGTAAAATTCGTGAAGGTAAATCATTTCCAGTTGACGAAAGCATTTTATCCGCCCAGTTACTTGGCCAAGTAGAAGGCAGTCTGAACCGATTTGTGCGTTCTGACTTTAAATATCTACCCACGGCTAACTTTGAAGAGTACTGGGCATTACTCAGCGCACAGATAAAGTAAGACTATGAGCACAAAAAGACCCGGTAAACCTGAATTTTCACTATCCCTACTACACCCTAAATATTGGGGAGTTTGGCTCGGATTTGGTTTACTCGCGTTAACGGTCAATATACTACCTTACCGCCTACTCTTAAAACTCGGCCATCGTATTGGGGCCTTTGGCATGCGCTTTGGTAAAAAGCGCGTGGCTATCGCGAGAAGAAACTTAGAACTGGCTTTCCCTGATATGTCCGAAGAGCATATCGACAAAATGGTAATCGAGAACTTCAAAAATACCGGCATGGCCCTAATCGAGACAGGAATTACCTGGTTTTGGCCGACGTGGCGCTTTAAGCGTATTTTGGATGAAAAAGATATTGCGGTTGTACGCAAACATGCAGAGAACGGTAAAGGGGTTTTAATGTGTGGCGTGCACGCTTTGAATTTAGAAATCACAGCTCGTGCCTTCGCAGTTATTGGTCTTAGTGGCTATGGTGTCTATCGTCCGCACAGTAACCCAGCGTACGAGTTTATTCAGTACCGTGGCCGCACACGCAATGGTAACCAACTCGTTTATCGCACCGATCTGAAGAAAATGATTCGTGTAATGCGCCAAGGTGAACGTCTGTTCTATTTGCCAGACCAAGACTACGGACATAACAAATCAGTGTTCGTACCTTTCTTTGCCGTAGAAGAAGCGTGCACCACTACGGGTACCAGCATTCTGGCATACTCTAGTAAGTGTGCAATTGTACCGGTTTCCGGTTTTAGAAACGCACAAGGTAAGTACGAAATCATCGCCGACAAATCGATAGAAGGTCACTATCCTCAAAATGATGAAAAAGCCGCCGCAGCCTACATGAATAAGTTTGTAGAAGAGATTATACTGCGCGCCCCAGAACAGTGGATGTGGCTTCATAAGCGTTTTAAATCGCTACCCGATGAAACCCAAACCAATGCTCGATATCAATAAATACAAAGGTTTTTTCTTGTGAGCGACAACGACAACAGCATCAAAAAATACTTACATAATCCAACGTTTGAATGGTCATTTCTTCACCCTAAGCATTGGGGCACTTGGATTGGTATCGCTTTCGCAGCTCTATTTGCGTTTATGCCTGTGACCTTTCGTGACGGATTAGCACGAAAATTGTCACGCTTTGTATTAAAGAAGAATGGCCGCGTCGTACGTCGCGCGCGAGTCAATTTAGCCTACTGTTTCCCTGAGAAGTCTGAACAAGACCGCCAGAAGATTCTTGAAGAGACTTTTGTAAAAGCCGCTCAATACATGTTGGGGTATTCTGAGTTCTTAGCTCGCTCAACCAAGCACAACCAAAATCGAGGGGTGATGATTGGCGAAGAGAATCTGTTACCGCTGCTCGATGCGGGTGAAAAAGTCATTATCCTGGCACCACATGCCTGGGCTGTCGATTACCCTGCGGTAATGTTGGCCGCAAAAGGCTACAAAGTAACAACGATTATGAAGCCGCAACGTAATCCTATTGGTGATTGGCTGATGCAGGTACAACGCATGCAATATGGTGGTCGTATCTTTGCTCGCGACGCTGGTGTTAAACCATTTGTTCGCTCTATCAAAGACGGCTACCTAGGTTACTGGTTACCTGATGAAGATTTTGGCGCGGCCAACTCGGTTTTTGTTCCTTTCTTTGGTACAGAAAAAGCAACACTGAAAGGCTTTGGTAAAATGGCACGCCTATCGAAAGCGAAAGTGGTTCCGATTTTACCCGCTTACAATGATAAAACGCAGAAATATGAAGTACATATCTTGCCAGCGCTAGAAAACTTCCCGAGCGGCGATGAAGAAACCGATGCGCGTGCAATGAACCAAGCGATTGAAGATCTCGTTCGCCCACATCCAGAGCAGTATATGTGGCAGCTTTCATTGCTGAAAACACGTCGTGATGGTATCGAAATCTACGATAACTCCCATCATGGAGATCAAGAAAGGCCGTTACCACCGAATCAAAACTAAAAAGCCCCTTGCAGGGCTTCAGACTGATGACAAACTCAAGCCCCGCAAGGGGCTTTTTAACATCTAAAGATAACAATTAAGCACTGATACCATACTCGGCACGGTACGCTTTCACCGCGTCTAAATGCTCGTTGTTAGTCCCTTTTTCTTCAAGGTAAGTGATTAAGTCAGTTAAGCTAACAATTGAAACAACAGCACAACCAAAGTCACGCTCAACTTCCTGAATCGCTGAAAGCTCACCTTTACCTTTTTCTTGGCGGTCAATAGCAACCAATACGCCAGCTAAGTCAGCGCCGTTCGCTTTAATGATTTCCATAGACTCACGAATTGCGGTACCTGCGGTAATCACATCATCCACCAGCATAATACGACCTTCCAATGCGCTACCCACTAGGTTGCCACCTTCACCGTGATCTTTAGCTTCTTTACGGTTAAAGCAGTATGGTGTGTCCACATCATGGTGATCAGCTAGAGCTACGGCTGTCGTGGTTGCAATTGGAATCCCTTTATAAGCAGGTCCAAATAGCACATCGTAATCAATACCTGAATCCACAAGAGCTGCTGCGTAAAAACGACCTAGGCGAGCCAAGTCACGACCAGTGTTAAACAGACCAGCATTAAAAAAATATGGGCTCTTACGGCCAGATTTCAAAGTAAACTCACCAAATTTCAACACCTGTTTCTCAAGGGCAAACTCTATAAATTCACGCTGGTATGCTTTCATCTTTCTCTCTCTATCTATTTAATAACAAGCTTTTCGCTAGTTCCTTTAACAAAACTGGGTGGTTACTGCCCTGCCGTCATTCCTGCTAAGGTAGGAATCTTATCACCACGCTTACTGAAGCCAGATCTTGAATAAATGATACGCATTTTTCAGGATGACGACGATAATCAGATGGCGACAATAAAAAAATAGCCCCCATATTGGGAGCTATAAATAACTATTCTGCCAGAGCTGCTTTCTGAATCTGGACAATATCGGCAATGCCTTTCTGAGCAACGGCTAATAAATCAAGTAACTGTTCGTGGCTAAACGGTTCACCTTCTGCGGTACCCTGCACTTCGATCATTTTACCTTCTTCTGTCATTACTACGTTCATATCTGTATCAGCGGCTGAGTCTTCTACGTATTCCAAATCACATAGAATGTCTTCACCTAAGATACCCACAGAAACTGCAGCAACGTGGCCTTTCATTGGGTTCTTCTTCAAACGACCATCTGCAACCAATTTTGCAAAAGCGTCTGCCAGTGCAACACTTGCACCGGTAATAGAAGCAGTACGAGTACCACCGTCCGCCTGAATCACATCACAATCGACAGTGATCATCACTTCTGGCATCGCTTCTAAATCCACAACTGCACGCAAACTACGAGCAATCAGGCGTTGAATTTCCATAGTACGGCCACCTTGTTTACCACTTGCGGCTTCACGACGAGTACGCGAGTGAGTCGCACGAGGTAACATACCGTATTCCGCTGTCACCCAGCCTTTACCTTGACCTTTCAGCCAACGAGGCACACCTTCTTCAACACTGGCGTTACACAAAACTTTGGTATTACCAAATTCTACCAATACAGAACCTTCTGCATACGCAGTGTACTGACGAGTAATTTTAATTGGACGAACTTGATCTGCAGGACGGTTGTCTGGACGCATAAGGTATCTACCTGTGTTGAGGAAACCAATCTTTATAGTACTGTGGGTAACCGAAATTTATTGGGCGTGGATTATATAGGAAATCCCATCACGTTCATATACCTAAGTAACCTCAAGATGCTGGTGCAGCGAGAATTTATTCGCTCTTAGGCAAGGTACTGATTTGAATATTTAGACCACGCTTTTACAACCGTATGTATGCTACTATTAGCGCAGATAAATTAAGCAAAATTAATATTCAAGGACACATGATGATTTACAGTATGACGGCGTACGCACGCAAAGAAGTCAAAGGCGACTGGGGCAGTGCTGTATGGGAAATTCGTTCGGTTAATCAACGTTATCTCGAAACATACTTCCGCTTACCTGAGCAATTTAGAAGCTTAGAGCCGGTATTACGCGAGCGTTTCCGTAAGCGCTTAGCTCGCGGTAAAGTCGAGTGTCATCTGCGTTTTGAAGCAAATCCTGCTGCGCAAAGCGAACTTAAAATCAACGAAACATTAGCAAACCAGGTCATTAAAGCGGCAGGCCAAGTCATGCACATGACCGGCGAGCTAACCCGCATTAACCCATTTCAGGTAATGCAGTGGCCTGGCGTCATGGAAACACCTGAGCAAGATATGGATGCGATCAACAAAACGCTACTAGAAGCTTTTGATGAAGCGGTATCTGAATTCATTGATGCTCGTGGTCGCGAAGGCGAAAACATGAAGGCTCTGATTGAACAGCGTCTTGAAGCCATTGGTGAAGAAGTAGTGAAGGTTCGTGCTCGTATGCCTGAAATTCTTCAATGGCAACGTGACCGTCTGTTCACTAAGTTTGAAGAAGCAAAAGTTGAACTCGATCCAACTCGTATCGAACAAGAGCTGATTCTTCTGGCGCAGAAATCTGACGTCGCTGAAGAGCTCGACCGTTTAGACTCTCATATCAAAGAAGCACGTAATGTGATGAAGAAAGGCGGCGCATGCGGTCGTAAACTCGACTTTATGATGCAAGAGTTCAACCGTGAATCAAACACGCTGGCTTCTAAATCAATCAGCACAGACATCACTGCATCAGGTGTAGAACTCAAAGTGCTAATCGAACAGATGAGAGAGCAGATCCAGAATATTGAATAATTGGTTTTCTTATTCACTTAAACACAAAAACGAGCCTATTTTAGGCTCGTTTTTTATTGTTCGTCTTGAATCATCAATTAATCTGAACGACCGATAAAGCCTAGTTTCTTACCAATCCAAACCATCAGTAACAAAACGACGATAATGGAGAAGAAGTTCGAGCCCGCATCTGGATACTGCGCTTTAACAAATGCAGAATGGCCAAACGCGCCTACAAAGAAGCAAGCCAAACCAATCAGTGGGATATCTTCCGCGACTGGATGGCGTAAATATTCTTGATACAGTGCTTGCACTGATAACACGAGCGCAATCACAGGAAAAATTGAGAAAGAAACTTGGCTAATTGTCATCCAAGACAATAAAGCATCCCCACACATACCGGCAATTAAAGCCAGTACCAATGTTTTACGTTCTGAACCATGATTGTTGGTGTTCATACTTTCATTCGACATTAATTCAATCCGCCTTTTAGTCGATTACGTTCACGTTCTTTGCGATACCAGAAAGCACCTTTCGCTATCATACGCAATTGCATTATAAGACGTTCTGCGAGCAAGTCGCGATCACGCCTTTCAAGATCCAGCGCTTCAGCGCCAGAGCTAAATACTAATGTGACTGAAGCTTCAGCTTGAGTAATCGCTTCTTCACGATTCATTCCAGTTGCAATCAGATATTCAGACAGTTCCGCAGAAAAATGCTGAATTTCCCGTGCAACTGCAGTACGAAACTCAAACGATGTACCAGAACGCTCACGAAGCAACAAACGAAACACGTTTGGGCTGCTCTCGATAAACTCCATGAATGTTTCCACAGAAGTTCGAATCACACTGCCCTCTTTTACGATACGTTGACGAGCTTGCCTCATTAGCTGACGCAGTAA
Organism: Vibrio sp.; assembly: GCA_048259585.1. Taxonomy (GTDB): domain Bacteria; phylum Pseudomonadota; class Gammaproteobacteria; order Enterobacterales; family Vibrionaceae; genus Vibrio. Next base: position 122,253 of record JBLXHN010000009.1, read on the forward strand.
CAAACCACCTTCATCAACCATAGTTAACCCCAATTCATCCATATCTTTAAAGTGACGATAGAAAGATGTTGGTGCGATGCCAGCTTCACGGGCTACTTCTCGTAAGCTTAAATTTGAAAAACTGCGATCAGCACTTAGTTGGCTAAATGCCGCATCAATCAGCGAACGACGTGTTTTCTCTTTCTGTTGTGCGCGAATTCCCGTGGATTTCATCTAAGCCAAGCCCTGCCAAGTCAGTCACTAAAGTCGCCTACTATAACGCGAATACCCCACATTACTAAGAGGCAAAACAGACCATTTTGAAGCACAAGACAATTTTCTAACATAAGAGTTGCACTTTTCAGCAATAGCTTGAACTCAAATAGTCGATATACCTTGGATTCTCGTGATCGCCTCCACTCTATAGTTGCTTGACGATATTGCGAGCCACAAAAATAAGTTAAAATCTCGATAAAGCAATGTTAAACAATATATAACAAGGATCATTTATGGCACAGAATAACCACTTTGACGTTATCGTAATTGGTAGTGGGCCCGGCGGCGAAGGTGCGGCCATGGGGCTGACCAAAGCGGGATTGAATGTCGCCATTATTGAGAAAGAAGCAAGTGTTGGCGGTGGTTGTACCCACTGGGGAACCATTCCGTCGAAAGCGTTACGCCACGCCGTTAGCCGTATCATCGAGTTCAACAGCAACCCGCTGTTCTGTAATAACAATAAGAGCCTACACTCAACGTTTTCATCGATTTTAGGACATGCTAAAAGTGTTATCGACAAGCAGACTCGTCTGCGTCAGGGCTTTTATGACCGCAACCAATGCAGCTTAATCTTCGGTACCGCACAGTTTATTGATGCGAATACTGTGGCTGTCACTAAGAGCGATCATACTGTAGAACAGTACACCGCAGATAAATTTGTGATCGCTACTGGCTCACGCCCATACCGCCCAACTGATGTCGATTTCAACCATTCTCGAGTATACGACAGCGACTCTATTTTGAGCCTCAAACACGACCCACAGCACATCATCATCTACGGTGCAGGTGTCATTGGCTGTGAGTATGCTTCGATTTTCCGTGGCTTAGGCGTAAAAACAGACCTCATCAATACCCGTGACCGACTGCTTTCCTTCCTAGATAACGAAACCTCCGATGCGCTTTCATACCACTTCTGGAACAGTGGTGTTGTTATCCGTAACGATGAAACTTACAGCAAAATTGAAGGCACTGAAGACGGTGTTATCATGCATCTGAATTCGGGTAAGAAAATGAAGGCGGACTGCATCCTTTATGCTAACGGTCGTACAGGTAATACCGATAAATTGAATTTAGAAGTGGTTGGCCTTACACCGGATTCTCGAGGGCAGTTATCGGTAAACAGTAACTATCAAACCGAAGTTAATCATATTTACGCTGTGGGTGACGTGATTGGTTACCCAAGCTTAGCAAGTGCGGCTTATGATCAGGGACGCTTTACCGCTCAAGCGATTTCTCAGGGTGATGCAACAAATAAACTGATCGAAGACATCCCAACCGGTATTTATACCATTCCAGAAATCAGCTCAGTGGGTAAAACTGAGCAAGAATTGACGGCAGCTAAAGTACCTTACGAAGTTGGACGTTCTTCATTTAAACACTTAGCTCGAGCACAGATTGCCGGTAAAGACGTCGGTAGTTTGAAAATCCTATTCCATCGTGAAACCAAAGAGATTCTGGGTATTCACTGTTTTGGTGAGCGTGCGGCCGAAATCATCCATATCGGTCAGGCGATTATGGAACAAAAAGGTGAAGCAAATACCATCGAGTACTTTGTAAACACGACCTTTAACTACCCAACCATGGCTGAAGCTTATCGTGTTGCAGCTCTCAATGGTTTGAATCGTCTGTTTTAATCAGTTCTTCTGGTAACGATAAACGGGGTTAGCTACCCCGTTTTTTTATGCAGCTGTTGATCAACTTAAGCAAAGAAAATACCACGTCGCCACTGGCTAAACATCACCACACCCAAACTAATTCCACGCATCAGCATGAAGCTCAACATCGCCAGCCACAAAGCATGATTTCCATAGTGTGAGAACAGATAAAACATCGCAAAAAACGTACTTATCGCAATCACCATCCCATTACGCATCTCTTTGCCTTTCGTGGCTCCAATAAAGATGCCATCCAGCAAGAAGCACCACATTGAAATCAATGGCATTGCCACTAACCAAGGTAAATATTGAGAAGCTTCATTCTGAACACTTGGAATATCTGAGATCCAACGGATCAGCTCCGATCCCCATAAACCAAACCCAATCGTTAACAAAGTACAGATGATCACACACCAGAAAGCACTACCGACCATCGCTGCTTTAAGCTGAGTTTCACTTCTAGCACCTATCGCCTTGCCGACCATGGCTTCCATCGCATAAGCAAACCCATCCATTCCATAGGAAATCAACATCAAGAAACTCATTAACACCGCATTCGCGGCAACAGTATGGTCACCGAATGCTGCGCCCTGAAAAGTCATAAAGCTAAAGGCTGCCTGTAAACACAGCGAGCGTAAAAAGATATCTCTGTTCAGTTTTACAAACCGGCTCAGTCCTTCACGGCTACCACTTAACTTACTCCACAAACTGGGTAGCTGATGAGTACGCCAATATTTCCACACGCACAACAAACCAAAACTCATACCGGCGTAATCGGCAATCACTGATGCTGATGCGGCACCTTGCACTTTCCAATCAAAGCCAACAACAAACAGTAAATCGAGGGCAATGTTCGTTACGTTGGTAATAATCACCATCCACATTGGCGCTTTTGAATTCTGTGTACCGAGCAACCAACCTAATAAAACGAAGTTCATCAACGCGGCCGGAGCACTCCATGCCCGGATCAGAAAGTACTGCTGACCATAAAACTTCACCTGCTCACTGGCATCACTGAATGAAAATATCCCCTGTACAATAAACCGATGTAACAGCAGGAAAATAGCCGCAAATCCCAATGCCATTAGGCTACCTTGCAACAATACTCTCACAAGCTTTTGGTGATCATCAGCACCAAATGCCTGCGCTGTTAAACCAGTGGTAGACATACGTAAAAAGCCAAGCAGCCAGAAGGTGACACTCAGCATGGTGCTACCTAGCGCAACGCCACCTAGATACCAAGCATGATCTAAATGGCCGATGACAGCAGCATCAACTAAACCTAATAAAGGAACGGTAATATTGGACAGCACCATCGGTATTGCTAACAGCAAAACCTGACGGTGCATGGAACGATCTGACAGCGTTTGAATTAAGAATTGCACACTCAGCCCTCTGATTATGAGAGCAGAGTGTAACTAAGTTAGTGAATATCTACCATTGCATATGCACTACGACAGGTGTCACTCGTTGCTTAAAACCAGTCAGCTTCACTATCTTGTGCCAAAACTTCCAGCGGCCACAATTACTATCTAGTGGCGAGAATGTCGTGGTTTGGCGAACCCAAGGTAAGCAATTCATCACAGCATTTTTGGGAGAGGAAAAACCATGAGCATACTTTCCTGAACCCATTTTTTGCCCAAGCTGAGTGTGAGTTTTATCTCCAGCGAGTACGATACAAGCATTGGCATTAGCAAAACCTAATCCTATCGAACGAATAAATCGCGCAGTTTGCCCCGCATCGCAATCAAGTAATGCGTGCTCACATAAGATCAATACTGGCGCATATTCAGGAATGGGTAACTGTTCCAACCAATCAATCTCGGTCACACTACCGCATAAGTTTTGATAGCGTTCACTGCGATGAAACAGCTTTTGTCGCCAAAGAAGATTTTCAGTGACATCTAACTCTATCCAATGACAACGACCATTATCAACACGATAAAAGCGTGTATCTAGACCCGCTCCGACATTCACTATCCAGCCATCAGGGTGAGCTTCCAGAAACTGGTGAACCTGCCTATCGCAAAGTTGGGTCAACGTGACATGGAGAAGTTGTTTCTGAGCAATATCTCCACTTAAACATTCTGCCGCTAGGTGGCATCGCAGGCATGCTTTAGCAGCAATCGGGTCATAAACCAGACCGTTATCAACCAAACTTTCACGACTACGAAGCCAGAGTGGTTGAACCAAATTGGAGGGTATCTGATAAGTTTGTGGTGTTTGTGAACGAGAAGGGCGCATTATCATCTTCCTTGTATCGCAACCAAGAAAGATGATAATGAATATCAATTAGATTTGCAAATTATTAACAGCCGAAACAGTAATGACCTTAAGGGCATATAGACTTTCCTTTTGCCGCATTCAGCATTACGTCAAGCAGATCATTACATCCAATCGGTATTACGAATAATGCCGACCGCAATACCTTCAATAGAAAGTTCTTGGCTGGTTAAATCTACTTCGATGGGTGAGAAATCTTCGTTCTCTGCATGTAGCAGCACTTTGGATCCTTTGCGCTCTAAACGTTTAACCGTCACATCGTCTTCGACACGAGCGACCACAACCTGGCCGTTACGCACATCTTGAGTTTTATGCACAGCAAGTAAATCACCATCCATGATGCCGATATTTTTCATACTCTCGCCATGTACGCGTAATAAGAAATCAGCTTGTGGGCGGAACATACTAGGATCAACCTGATAGTGTGATTCCACATGTTCCTGAGCCAAAATCGGCTCACCTGCCGCAACACGACCAATCAGAGGTAAACCCTGCTCGTCATTTGCCGCATCCAACAAAATACGAATACCACGAGACGCTCCCGGTACAATTTCAATCGCTTGCTTACGAGCGAGTGCTTTTAAATGCTCTTCAGCAGCATTCGCAGAACGGAAACCAAGTTCACGAGCAATTTCTGCACGTGTGGGTGGCATACCTGTTTCATCTATTTTGCTTTTAATTAAATCAAAAACTTGTTGCTGGCGTGGCGTTAACGGCTTCATAATTCACCTGTTTTTTTATACAGTTAACTGTGAGTATATCCAGTGTTGGATAAAAAGCAAAGCAATTGCTTATTTTTTATATAAAAATGGCTTTATCCCTCAAGCCACTCAGCAGGTGTCGCCATGTTTAAAGCAGCAGAAAGTTCAGAAAAAGTGGCGCCATTAAAGCCGCTGGCTGAATAAAATTAAAAGGTTCGACCAGTTTCTGGTATTCTTGCATCTCGAAAAATAAAGACCGACTTAGGTGTATCTCCATTTTCCTTTCTAAATCCGCTAGGAACACGGAAATACACTTCAGTTTTTGTACTGATTTTTGAGGCTTTGAACTCTATGTCTTCTGGACAATCTTTTTCACGCTCACTTTTAAAGTTGCCAGCAACCTTGCTGGTAAAAGGCACGGCTATTCCATCTAATCCGATCGAAGATATCGGTATTGATACAAACAAACCGATTGTTTACGTTCTGCCTTTCCGTTCGAACATTGATTTACTCACCTTACAAACCCATGCCAAAGAAGCTGGCTTACCTGACCCACTTTCTCCATTAGAGATTGAAGGCAAGAGTTTAAAACGCTATGTGTTCATCTCGTCTCGCCCAACGTTATTACAAGATGATAATCATGTTCCCGGTGATTCAATTGAAACCTTTAAAGAGCTGTTAGCCCTGCACCATGATAACCATGAGCTCGATGTACAGGTCATTCCGACTTCGGTTCTTTGGGGACGTAAGCCAGGTAAAGAAGGGAGCCAAAAGCCTTACCTTCAAGCAATGAATGGCCTGCAAAAAGCTCAAGCCGTTGTCTTATCGGGTCGTGATTGTTTAGTTCGTTTTAGCCCTGTGGTGTCACTGCGCTATATGGCAGACTCACACGGTACCGACGAATCAATCGCACACAAGTTAGCCCGTGTGGCGAGAATTCACTTCTCTCGCCAGAAGCTTGCGGCATCTGGCCCTAACCTACCCGATCGCGCGGTACTGTTTCAGCGTTTGATGAATTCTCCAGCGATTGACAAAGCAATTCACGAAGAAGCTGAAGCGAAAAACATCTCGCTTGATAAAGCTCGAAAAGCGGCACATGACATTCTTGATGAAGTGGCCGCAAACTTCTCTTATTCTTTGATAAAGAAAGGTAATAGTGTCTTAGGTTGGCTGTGGAACCGACTCTATCAAGGCCTGAACATCAATAACGCCTCGACGGTACGTCGACTGGCGCAAGATGGCCATGAGATTGTTTATGTGCCTTGTCACCGCAGCCATATGGACTACTTGTTGCTATCCTACGTGCTGTACAACGAAGGCCTAGTGCCACCTCATATTGCTGCAGGTATTAACTTAAACTTCTTCCCGGCAGGTCCGATTTTCCGTCGTGGTGGTGCTTTCTTCATTCGCCGCAGCTTTAAAGGCAATAAGCTCTACTCAACCATTTTCCGCGAATACCTTGCTGAACTGTTCTCAAAAGGTTATTCGGTCGAGTATTTCAGTGAAGGTGGTCGCTCACGTACCGGCCGACTACTGACAGCGAAAACGGGCATGTTAGCCATGACAATTCAAGCAATGCTGCGCGGCTTAAACCGTCCAGTAACGCTGGTTCCGGTGTACATCGGCTACGAACATGTGATGGAAGTAAGCACTTACGCGAAAGAGCTACGCGGTAAGCAAAAAGAGAAAGAGAATGCGGGCCTTGTGTTACGCACCATTCGTAAGCTGCGTAACTTTGGTAAAGGCTACGTTAACTTCGGTGAACCCATTCCTCTAAACCAATATTTAAACGAACAAGTTCCAAGTTGGACACAAGACATCGACCCAATGGGTGCTAACCGACCTCAATGGATGACGCCTGTGGTCAATCAGTTAGCCACCAAGATGATGACCCATATTAATGACGCAGCCGCCGCTAACGCTCTGACTTTGAGTGCAACAGCATTACTTGCTTCACGTCAAAGAGCCTTATCTCGCGATACTTTAATCAATCAAATCGATTGTTATCTGGATCTTCTGCGTAATGTTCCATATTCAAACACCTGTACTGTTCCTAGTGACAGCGCTGAGAACTTGGTCAATCACGCAATTTCGTTAGATAAGTTCGTAGTTGAATCCGATACGATGGGCGATATTATTTCTCTCGATCGTAACCAATCGATTCTGATGACTTACTACCGTAACAACATCATCCACTTGCTTGCGATACCGTCATTGATCGCTCAAATGTTGATTCGACAACAAAAGCTTTCAGTTGCAAAGATCCAAGAAAATGTGGCTCTCATCTATCCTTTCTTGAAGCAAGAGCTTTTCTTAAGCCATGAAGCTGAGCAATTGACGGAAGTGGTGAATCATTACCTTGTAGAATTGCAACGTCAGGATCTGATCACCATCAATGACGATATCGCAACCATTAATCAGGCAAAAACTCAGTTGTTGATGCTATTGGGTCGCACGATTTCAGAAACCTTGCAACGCTATGCTATCGCTCTCAACTTACTGGTGGAAAACCCAGAACTAGGAAAGTCTGACCTGGAAGCCAAAAGTCAGGAAATCGCACAACGTCTAGGACGTTTACATGGAATCAATGCACCTGAATTCTTTGATAAAGGTGTCTTCTCAGCCATGTTTGTTACCTTAAAAACACAAGGTTACTTAAATAGTGAAGGCGATTGTCAGGTCGATATTACTGAACGCTTGGCTCGCAAGCTTTATGGCATGCTATATTCTGAAGTGAGGCTAACCATTCAGGAAAGTATCTATCAATACGAATAGCAGTAACAACAAGGCATCCAATGGATGCCTTGTTTAAACTTAGAGATATGAGACTAATAGCCCAATCGCAATAACCATTCCCACATAGTTATTGTTCAAGAAAGCCTGAAAACACGGTTGTCTTTCGCGATGGCGAATCAAATGTTGCTGATAAACAAATAGAGCCCCAGCAACAAGCAATCCCCAGTAATAACTGTTACTTAGCTGATAGTGATAACCCAGCCCAATCAGCATCACGATAGTGATAAGCTGCAGAACCCCAATGATCATCTTGTCATAACGGCCAAATAGAATAGCCGTCGACTTAACGCCAATTTGTAAATCGTCATCTCTATCAACCATGGCATATTGCGTATCGTAAGCAATGGTCCAAAGTACGTTAATCACAAATACAAACCACACTATCCAAGGTAAATCATTGGCTTGAGCAGCCCAAGCCATAGGAATTGACCAACTGAATGCTAAGCCTAAGAATAGCTGAGGTAAGTGTGTAAAACGCTTCATGAAAGGATAGATAAACGCTAAAACAATACCAGCGAACGAAAGTTTAACCGTTAACGGATTCATGGTTAAAACCAGTAGAAATGATGCAATTGAGAGGACAAGAAAAAGTGCGATAGCCTCTTTTGCTGTTACAGTTCCAGAAGGAAGGGGGCGCCCTGCTGTACGTTTTACATGTCCATCAACTTTTCGATCAGCAAAATCATTAATCACACATCCCGCAGAACGCATCATAAACACGCCCGCAACGAATACAATCAGTACGTTAACATCCGGCAACCCCTGAGCAGAAAGAATCAAAGCCCAAATCGTTGGCCACATTAATAGCAAAGAACCGATTGGTCGATCCATTCGCATTAATTGCCAATACGCTTTTGCCTTCACAGCACTCATTTAACTTGCTCCTTCCAATACACGGGAGAATTAAAAAGAAATAATTCAGCCACCAACATCGGTTTATCATTCATCCATAATCTAGAGCGGCGAGCTAATAATCGCCCATCAGAAGTCTCAACCCACCCTACTTGCAGAGCATCACGTTTTACCTTATCCGCACTGAAAACCGTGACCCCCAGCGGTACTTCGCCTTGTTGTTGCAAATCATAAGGTTGCCCTGCAATCGACGATTGTGGAATTAAGGTTCTTCCTACTACCCAAGAGTGCCCATCCCCTTGTAGAATCACTTTGCGTAGTAAACATTTTTCCAAATCTAGCAGGCTTGCTTCACTGGCTGTTAAAGAAGATGCTTCAACCCAATGATTATACTGCAGATCGACAGTCAAATTTTGGCAATGCGCAGATAATCGACGAGATAATGATTCCTGCTCCAACAGCCAGGATTTCGCATTACGATTCGGAAAATTAAATTCTTCTGGTGCTAGCCAGTTCACCTGACCTAACGCAGTCAGATACAGCGAAATTGATTGATTCATACTAGTATTCTGTATAGCACCTGATGTTCGCTATACCATATAAGCCCGCTTTTGGTCTCAAACTAAACAATTGAAACCACTGTAGGTATTTTTATTTACAAATAGATGGTCTATTGTAACAGGACTCGGGATTTACAAATAGATGGTCTATTGTAACAAGACTCGGCAGTTCGAGTATCTTGAACATAGAAAAGAATTGATAGCCATATGCTTAAACAACACTTAGCCCATATTTTTATAATATTTAGTTTCCTGTTTTCTTCTTTCACGCTAGCGGAAGAAGAAGCCACACAATTTGCTTACTTTACCCTTGAACCCGATGTAACAACGAATTTCTTCACCAACGGTAAAAAACTAGGCTATATCCAAGTTCGTATTGATGTCATGGTCAGTAGCAGTGCCGATCTGCCACTAATTGAGCTGCACCAACCTCTTATTCGAGATGCTGTCGTTGAACTGCTAGGTAAACAAAATGAAGATACGATTAAGTCTTTAGCAGGGCGTGAAGATCTCCGTAAAACACTGGTCGAGCAGTTGAACAACACGTTATTACCGGAAACGGGACGTACCATCATTGCTGATTTGCTGTTTACTAAATATCTTTATCAGTAGTCATTTCTACAATAAACAATGACTCTAAAAACGGCATTTAGCCGTTTTTTTCGTTCATAGACTGGTAACGACTTGCGTCATTTAACCCCATTAATACCCCTGCCACTAATCCAGCCAAATGGGCAGTATTAGCAATAGCGATAAATGGCTGGACAAAACCGAGCACTAACCAAACCAGCATGAAAGCCACCAACGGCTTTGCGATTCCTATCCCAGCTTGCGGTGCTTTGACACTAAACATCCACAGATAACCGACTAAGGCATAAACCACACCAGACAAACCACCAAAGTTGGCACCTTCTACCCAAAACTGTCCGGCTCCCGATAGCGCTGCTGAAACAACAAAAATCTGCAATAGCTTAAAGCTACCTAAACGCTTTTCTATATCGCCACCAAATTCCCACCACCATAGAAGATTAAAGACGATATGTAACACAGAGAAATGCAACAATGCATGACTGATCCAACGCCAAATCTGCCACTGTTGGCCTGGTTGTGCTGGGAAGTGAAGAGATGAAAAGATGGTATTCATCATACCAAACTGGAGTAATCCAAAAATAATCACACAAGCGGACATCACCATCAGAGTCAATGGTCCAGCTTTGGATTTCAACATGGCCATAAGGCCCGGAGAACCGGAGTGATAACGGAATTGCGGTTGACGAGTTTCAGCCATATCCCACGATGCTGCTTGGTATTTCTTATCGTTGGGATTTTCAAGAAACTGATTAATCTCGCTTTCGACTTCAAGCTGATGTTCATCGTTCATCAACCATAAAACAAACTGACCACTTCCTTCCGGCATCATTTTTATCTCGATTTGGCGATACGCCATATAGTCAATAAATGCTTGCGCCATGCGCGGATTGTTCAATGTGATCAGTCTAATCATTACAGCTCACTTATTGTTTACAAGGGTCTCAGACCGAGTTAGTTTGCTTCAACAGGCAAATTTGCTCGATGCCAGGCTTCAAAGCCACCATCAACACTATACACCTGTTCAAACCCTTGGTTAACTAAGTATTGTGCAGCTCCCTGACTACTGACACCGTGGTAACACATCACCAATACAGGCTCATCGAACTCAACTTGTTCCATAAAAGAAACAATACTGTCATTAGTTAAATGGAAAGCTGTTTTTGCATGAGCTACGGCGAAAGATTGAGGATCACGAATATCCACAAGCTTGGCATTATTCTGTTCAATAAGGGTTTGAGCGCCCGCAACATCGATATGCTGAAATTGGTCCATGTTTTACTCTCCATATACTCAAGTGACTTCAAGATACAGGATTCAGAGCTTCATCAACGAGTTCAGGTCAAGCTTAATAACGGTAGGAAGGGTACTCCCTTTCAACGTTATTGAGCGCAGAAGTGGGCTCGTTGTTGAGCTCCCGAAGGGCGAGTTTTATTCGCTCTTATGCTGCGTTACTGATTTTCTACGTAGAATAACTATGTCTTCAAATCAGTGTCTTGCCTAAGAGTGAATACATTCTCGCTGAACCGGCATCTTGAGGTTACTTGAGTATAATTATTAATAATTTTTCAACTCACATTGTAACCTATCCAGTGTTGAACAAGTACACAACAACTCTATGGTTATCCACCAGTGATCATTTGTTCGTCAACTGTGGATAATTCTGTGGATTGCGTTGATAAAGTGTTTTATTAAAGATCGATCCACTACATCTAGTGATGATCCTGTTTTATCTGTGTGTATTATAAAAACTATCCCCAAATAGAAAACAGCGTTCATACCTTTATTTACCCGACTTGATGACAGTGAGTAAATAAATTTACCACAGAGTTATCCACAGATATTCACAACAAAATTTTGATAATTTTCGATCCGACATAAAAAAACCGAGATCCATGGATCTCGGTTCTTAAAATTCTTAAAGTTAATTAATGTGCGATTATAAATCGCCAACCGCTTCTTTTAGTTTCTTCATTGCGTTCTTTTCAAGCTGACGAATACGCTCTGCAGAAACATTGTACATATCTGCCAACTCTTGCAATGTCGCTTTTTGGTCATCTAACCAACGAGAGCGAACAATATGCTGACTACGCTCATCTAAGCTTGATAATGCATAACCCAAACGTTGGGAAGTATGGTTTTCCCAGTTTTGTGCTTCAACATTGTCAGCCAGATCTGAATGCTTGTCTTCTAAATAAAGCATTGGTGCTGAATATGAGTTACCACTGTCTTCATCGTCTGCCGAAAACTCAAATGTCGCATCTTGTGCTGCCAAGCGAGATTCCATTTCACGAACTTCTGACGGCTCTACACCTAACTCACGAGCAACGGTCTCAACTTCGCCATTATTAAACCAACCTAGACGCTTCTTAGATTTGCGGAGGTTGAAAAATAGCTTACGTTGCGCTTTAGTGGTCGCGATTTTCACAATACGCCAGTTACGTAATACGTATTCATGAATCTCAGCTTTAATCCAGTGAACAGCGAAAGAGACCAGTCTTACACCCACCTCTGGATTGAAGCGTTTCACCGCTTTCATCAAGCCGATGTTGCCTTCCTGAACCAAGTCAGCTAATGGCAAGCCATAGCCAGAATAACCGCGAGCAACATGAACAACGAAACGAAGGTGCGACAAAATCAAGCCTTTAGCCGCTTCAATGTCACCTTCATAATGCAACTTCTCAGCAAGCTCACGCTCTTCCTCAGCCGTTAGCATCGGATAACTGTTCGCCGTGCGGATATAACTATCTAAGCTATCTTGTGAAACAAGCGCTAATTGATATGTAGAAGTAGCCATTCAATTCCTCATCAATCTCTGATCTGGACCCAACTCAATCTATCAATCTTGAACCTAAAACCTGCAGGTTTCAAGACCGATTGGTTATTATGCATAAACAAATGTTGCTGACAAGGTATACTCAAGTAACTTCAAGATGCTGGTTCAGCGAGAATTTGTTCGCTTTTAGGCAAGACACTGATTTGAAGACATAGTTATTCTACGTAGAAAATCAGTAACGCTGCATAAGAGCGAATAAAACTCGCCCTTCGGGAGCTCATCAACAAGTCCATCTCTGCGCTTAATAACATTGAAAGGGAATGCCATTCCTACTGTTATTAATCTTGACCTAAACTTGTTGATGGAGCTCTGAATCCTGCATCTTGAGGTCACTTGAGTATAATAAACCTTGTAAACATTGGGTTTGTTAGAATAAGACCAAAAAATATTACACAGGTTCAATTTCTTTTAGATGACGTTGAGCAGCACTTTTCGCGGCAACACATCCAAGGAAAGTTCCAAGCATTAGCAACAGCAGCGATTCATCCCAACTTAAGCCAATCAATCTAAATTGACTATCGTAGAGCATGGCCAAATCTTCCACAGCCCCGTTCAGAACAATGGTAATTAAAGCGGTTAATAACCATGCTGATACGGCACCCAGAACACCAAACCACATTCCCACATAGACATAAGGACGCAAAATAAAACCATCTGTTGCGCCTATCAACTTCATGGTTTGGATTTCATCTTTATTGGCTTGTACATTAAAGCGAAGCGTATTACCAATAATCAGAAATACTGACGCTAGCATCAATACTGATAAACTAATAACAACAATCGTCGCCAGATTACGAATCGCATCCAATCGAGCAAGCCAGTCTTCGTCTAGCCTGACATCAGTAACATCTTCTTGGCTACGAATTGAAGCCGCAATTTGCTTTATTTCTTGGTCGGTTTCCACATTAGGTGAAACCACCAGCACACCGGGTAGAGAGTACTCATCCAACAAACTGATTGCTTGATCAAAGCCTGAATGCTCGCTCAGGTCAGACAACCCTTGTTGCGGAGAAATATACTCAACTTTGTCTACGTCACTACGGCTCTCAATTTCATCTTTAAGAACCATAATGCGAGGTTCTGGCGTCCCTTCCTGAATATAGACGCTGACTTGAGAAGGACTGACAACATTATCAGCAACCGAGGCAATGTTTTTACTCAATAAATACAAACAAGCAGGTAAAGTCAGCGCCATAGAAATCACAGCCAGAGTAAGAATGTTACCCATGGGGCGATACCATAAACTAGAAAAAGAGGCTTTCGCTTGTTTGATATGAATAGTGAAGAAATTATCGGTTTTCAATCGTTTTGCATCACGAGATTTGTTGATTTTTTTATTGTTTGGCTTAGTGGCCATAGTCATCAACCTCGCTCAAGAACCCCTGATTTAACTCCAAGTGACGATACTGAGGGCGAGAATTAACCAAACCAATATCGTGAGTCGCCAACAAAATGGAGACACCAGCACGGTTAAACTCTTCAAATAACTTAATGATTCGATTCGATAGCTCAGGGTCGAGGTTACCTGTAGGCTCATCGGCTAATAGTAGTGTTGGGCGGTTCACTACGGCACGAGCGATACCGACTCGCTGCTGTTCACCACCTGATAGTTGGCTAGGCAAGCTGCGAGCTTTATCTAACAAACCTGTTTTGTCCAACGCCGCAGAAACACGACGTTTAATATCATTTTCGGAAATAGATTCAATTCGCATTGGCAACGCAACGTTATCAAATACCGAGCGGTCCATCAGTAACCGGTGATCTTGAAATACAATGCCAATATTACGGCGCAAAAAAGGGATATCTTTGTTGGGAATACGAGTAACATCATGGCCATTAAAGCTAATTTTGCCATCGCTAGGACGTTCCATAGCACAAATCAGTTTAAGCAGAGTACTTTTACCCGCACCGGAGTGACCACCAAGAAATGTCATTTCACCACGACGAAGATGAAAGTCGACTTTCTGTAGTGCCTGACGACCACCTCGATAAACTTTACTCACCTGTTGAAACTTGATCACACATCATTCCTTTTTTACACCGGAATACTATCCGTTGATTCAACGGATAGTACCTCGTGAAAACTTACTCTTCGCGGCTAAATAGCGCATCGATAAACTCTTGGGTTTCGAATGGACGAAGATCTTCAATACCTTCACCAACACCAATAAAGCGGATTGGGATTTGGAATTGGTCAGCAATCGCAAAAATAACACCACCTTTCGCCGTACCATCCAGTTTGGTCAGAGTAATACCGGTAATTGGTGCGACATCGCTGAATAGCTTCGCTTGGCTAATCGCATTTTGACCTGTACCTGCGTCTAATGTCAGCATGATTTCGTGGGGTGCCGAATCATCTATCTTCTTCATTACACGTACAATTTTACGCAGCTCTTCCATTAGGTTAGCTTTATTTTGCAGACGACCAGCGGTATCTGCAATCACCACATCAACACCACGGGCTTTTGCGGCTTCAATCGCATCGTAGATGACAGAAGCACTATCGGCACCAGTATGCTGAGCTATAACAGGTACGTTATTACGCTCACCCCAAACTTGAAGCTGTTCAACGGCTGCTGCACGGAAAGTATCACCCGCAGCTAGCATCACTTTCTTACCTTGTGACTGGAACTGTTTAGACAACTTACCGATGGTAGTGGTCTTACCCACACCGTTTACACCCACCATCAGGATGACATAAGGTGTTTTTTCGGTATCGACAACCAAAGGCTTCTCAACAGTAGCGAGAATCTCCGCCATTTCACCTTTCAGCAGATCATAAAGTGCTTCACCGTCTTTAAGGTCTTGGCGAGATGCTTTTTCTGTTAAGTTGTTGATAATTTTTAGAGTCGTGTCCATACCAACATCGGCAATCAGTAACTGCTCTTCCAACTCTTCAAATAGATCGTCATCGATTTTTTTACCTTTAAACAGGCCAAAGAAACCCGCACCGATGTTTGCTTTAGTACGACTTAAGCTGCGCTTCAGACGTGCGAAAAAGCTCTCTGTTGGCTTTTCTTGCTCTTTTACTCGGGGTGTTTCCGGCTGAGGTTCTTCTTCGACTTCAACGACAATTTCAGCTTCTGCTTCTGCTTCTGCTTCTGCTTCTGCTTCTGCTTCTGCTTCTGCTTCTGCTTTTTCAGTTTCGACGTCCTCAACAGACTGTTCAACCGTTTCTTCCGGTTCTGTGCTTTCTACTTGTTGTTCGGTTTCTTTTGTTTGGCTCTGCTCTTCATCGCCAAAACCAAGCCATGACAGTAAGCCACGCTTCTTCTTTTCCGCCATCGAGGATATCCTAGAATTCTTAACTAATTATTTTTCTACTCTTTTCTTAAAGAATTATCACTAAAAAGAAAAGAAAAATGACAAAGCAGTGATAACTTTCTGCTTCACTTGGTAAACTTTGCCATATTTATGAATGCTTATCTTCAACAAAACACATTTTTGCTGAAAGGTTGGCTATAGTAACACTTAATTAGCGGTCAAAAAATCTATGGTAAGACGTCGCCAACAAAACCCATCACAAAAACGTCCTCAAACAGGGCAAGTTAGAATTATCAGCGGCTTATGGCGAGGCAGAAAATTACCCGTACATGACGCCGAAGGCTTAAGACCAACCACCGATCGCGTCAAAGAAACGTTATTCAACTGGATTGCCCAAGATGTACCTAACGCCAAATGTTTAGACCTATTTGCAGGCTCCGGCGGATTAGGCTTTGAGTGTGCATCTCGTCAGGCAGAAAGTGTCACTATGCTGGAAATGAATCCACAGGCGTTTAACCAACTCAAAACCAATATCAGTGCACTAAAAGCTGAAAACATCGAAGCAATTAACACTGATTCTCTAGCCTATCTCAAGCAAACCGGAACACCCTTTGACGTGGTGTTCATTGATCCACCGTTTCGTAAAGGCTTGCTAGATGAAGCGCTTCAACTGCTGGAGGGTAATGGCTGGTTGGCAAATAATGCCATGATTTATATCGAAACAGAAAAAGAACTACTATTACCGGAACTACCAGAAAGCTGGCAACTTTATCGAGAAAAAAGCGCAGGCCAGGTTTGTTTCCGTCTATTTGAAAGAGAAGTTTGAAAGGACAACTGAATGAAGATTCTACTAATTCTAGCGAAAGCATCCATCGCCTTTGTTTGGCTGGTTCTACTGCTTAATATCGTGATGCCTTTCCCGGGTAAAGCCGCTATCGCGCTTTATATTATGACGGCTTTCTTGTTCATGATGCACGGACTGCAAATGCTGATATTTGTCGGCGCATTCGGAGACAAAGTGAAAACGACAAGCTGGGAAAAATGGTCAATCCTGATATTCGGTATTTTCGCTCTGCTCGATATTCGCCGTAAACATATGATGTGATAAGTGAAAAGAGCCCGACGGGCTCTTTTCACTTATGGATTCGACTAAACACTAGCAATAGTAAGAAGTAAGTTCCTCCGAGAATCGCCACTATCGTTCCGGCCGCAATCTGCTTCGGATAAAGAATCGCCTGTCCAAGCCAGTCAGCCCACAGCATTAGAGTACCACCCACTAAAGCCGCTACCAGCAATTGCTGTTTCGCCTTTTGCGCCCCTAACATCATTGCCATATGTGGTGCTATCAAACCAACAAATGAAACAGGCCCCATCGTTGCTGTCACCAAAGCACATAGCAAAGCAACAACAGTCAGCAGAACTAAGCTCGCTGTTTTCGGGCTTAATCCTCGAGCACCAGCAAAACTTCTGCCGATAGAGATCAACGTCAGCCATCGTGACGTCATCAAAGCGCAAATGGATAAGCCGATTACGCCCCCAGCCAAATAAACCGCTTGCTCGGCAGAAACCCGATAGGTTGACCCTGCTAACCAAAGTAAAATTTGATAGCTATCTGCAGTGCCTCGGGATAAACAGAATTGAACCAAAGCCTCCAACAGCGCCGTTATTGCAATACCGGTCAGGATTAAACTGGACGGCGCATACTGATGTCGTTTACCCAGCATGATTAAAACAATCAAAACCGTCACACTACCTAATAATGCAGTTAGCCAGTTTGTACCCAGCATTGATTGCCCCAGAAACAAGCTGGCAAAAACCAACGCAAAAGTCGCACCTGATGAAACACCAAGAATGTCCGGACTTGCTAATGGGTTGTATATTAAACGCTGCAAAATCGTACCGGCTATCGCTAAACCGACACCTGCAAATAAAGCAGTCAAAGCTCGAGGCCAGCGCAGTTGCCACTGATATTCACTTGGCATTGCCCAAGACCAGCTCACATCATTCAATTGCAAAAAAGAATGTAAACCAACGACAATTACAAATGCGCTCAGCAATGCCGCGACACTCATGACACTGACGGTCGATTTGTGATGAGGTAAACTGATCGCCAATGTGTCCTGCGCTTTTAGCTGGCGACGGCTAAACCAAACCAGCGCCGGAGCCCCAATTGCCGCAGTAGTGATACCACTTGGCACCACAGCTTCAAACCATAGACTCAAAGACATTGCGAGCATGTCGGTACAAAGCAGTAACAAGACACCAAGTAACATGCTTGAATAGAGTTCCATCTTAGGTGTTCTGGCACCTAAAGAGCGGGCAATATTTGGCGTTAATAAACCAATAAAGCCAATTACACCGACGGCTGTTATTGAAGCCGACACCAACCAGATGCCGACAACCATCAGTGACAAGAAAGCAGGAATTACGGCTAATCCGCGAGCAGCAGCGCCTTGATGGCCTAGACGCATCAACGTCAGGATTCGAGGTGCGATAATCAATAGAGGAATTGAAATAACCAAGCGCGGCAGCAACCATTCCAGCCACTCCCAGCCATTCTGCGCTAAGTCACCCGCGCCCCACATAAAGACATTTTGGGCAAACTGCTCATTGAGCAGAATAATCGCAGTCGCAATCGAACCAAGCAGAATGTTGACCACCATACCGGACACAACCAAAGGCAGCCCCGTCATGTTTGAAGCACCAGTGATCAACACAATCAAACCGAATGCGAGTAAAGCCCCCAGCATCGCTGCCAGTGCGCTGTAATCTGCAATCCAATCCGGGAACCAGATATTGACAACAATTAGCGCTAACCAGGCACCAGAAGAAGTCCCCAAAGTAAGTGGTGACGTTAACGTGTTCTGCGTGAGCTGCTGCATTAAGCTGCCCACCAGCCCAAGCATAGCGCCAACGACAATCGTAATTATCGCTCTTGGTAGTTGAGCGTAGAAGAAATTGAAATCGGCAAATTCTTCAGCCTCGATATGCAGCGTTGCAAGATTCCACTGCGCGGTCAGCGTTAACTCATTACCGATTTGTAGACTACAAATGGTCGCAACGAGAACCCCAAACAGTAAAAAACTATGGTGGCCTATTTTCATGACTTAGGCGCAACTTCGAGCAAAGCATCGGTGATAGCTTCTGCTGTATACAGCAGTGACATCGCGCCACCATAGCTCCATACTGAACGAACCGAATTCACATGCCCTTTGCGTACAAATGGCATCGCTTTCCATAACATGGATTTATTCAGTTTGTCTTCATGAGGGAAAGGCAGAATATAAAGCACATAGCCGTCTTTGACGTTTTGCAGTTCATTCAAACGTTTTTGAATAATGCCCCATTGTGCTGCGGGCTGCGGTAACGCCGCAATTAGGCCAAGTTGATTCTGAACATATTGAGTTCCAGAATTTTCACCATACAGATAAACGGCGGTCGTACTGGAAAAACGCAGAGTGACAACCTGTGGCAGTTGTTCGCCAAATGCAGCTTGTAGCTTACCTATAAGTTGTTGAAAACGCGCTTCCATTGCTTGTAGCTTTTGTTCAGCAAATTCTTGCTTTTCAAACAAAGTCGCCAGTGTTTTAAATTGTTCAATCGCCACTTCCGCAGCCTGGTCTCGCTGTTCAAAATTTGAAAGGTAAACCACGGGAGCAATGCGTTCTAAAGCCGGAATCAAATCTTTCTGCGGTGAAGCGACGATAATGACATCGGGATTCAACGCGGAAATTTTGTCAAAGTTCGGCTCAGCGCGAGTACCGATATCTTCCACACCCTCTGGTACTGCTGGTTGAACGACCCATTCAGAATATGAGGGTAAATTTGGCGCACCGACGGGAGTGACTCCCAGTTCAATGACCTGCTCTAACAGATCCCAATTCAGTACCACAACTCTTTGAGGACTTTCAGAAAAGACTTGCTCTCCACGGCTATCCTGAATCGTAATACTTGCTGAAACAGGTAAACCCGCCAGCAACGTGAATACCAGTAAAATACTACGAAATTGATTACCAAAGCTGCTTAAGAACATACAATCGCCACCTTATTCGTCTTGGATTCAGGAGAAGGATTTGGGTGATTAATCAGTTGTATTGGAGAGTGGTACAGCTCAGACAAACGTTGTTCATCGAGTAGTAACTCAACGGCACCTTCAAAGGCGATACGCCCTTGTTTCAAAGCCACAATGTGCGTCGCATAGCGTAATGCCAAATTAAGGTCATGAAGAATAACGATAATTCCACAACCCTGATTTTGATTAAGCTCAGCCAGTAACGCCATTAATTGATATTGATGATGGACATCCAGTGCAGAAGTCGGTTCATCCAGAACCAAAACGGGTGACTGTTGGGCTAATAGCATGGCAACCCATGCGCGCTGGCGTTCACCACCAGAGAGTTCATCCGCCAGAGTATTCGCAAACGCAGTTACACCGGTTTTCTCAATCGCTTGATCAATGATCTGTTCATCATCAGATTTCCAACGACCAAGCGCACCACGCCAGGGGAAACGTCCTAATCGAACTAACTCACGAACCGTTAAACCAGCTGAAGTGGGTAACTTCTGAGGTAGAAAAGCGACTTCTTTTGCCAGTTGTTTAGCGGCAAGAGTGAAAACTGATTTACCATTGAGTTCAACCACACCACGATCAGGTGCTTGCTGACCAGACAACAAACTCACCAACGTCGATTTACCCGAACCATTGTGGCCAAGTACAACCGTCAGTTCGTTGGTTGGTATGTTCAGCGAATCCACAGATAAGATGGTTCGCCCACCTCGCACCATTTCAACACCCGATAAGTGATACATTTTCCGCCCCTTAAAGTTAGAAACGCTAAAAACGACAATTCCCGCAAAGCGCGGGAAGAATTAAAAAGCAAAAAAACTCACACCTCAGAAAGGTGTGAGTTTAAAAGGTTTACCAGTTGTAGTTGACTGTTGCAGTCATACGACGAGATTCACCGTAGTAACAGCTTCCATAATCACAACCCGCTAGGTACTCTTCGTCCGTCAAATTGCTTAGGTTAACCTGCATATTCCATTGTTTGGTAATTGCATAACTTGCCATTGCATCCCAAAGTAGATAAGAAGAAACCTGAGCATCATTTGAGTTATCAATGCTACTACCTGAATAGCGAACTCCAGAACCTAATGTAAAGCCATTGATACCTAAATCAGAGAAGTCGTACGCAACCCAAGCAGATGCCAAATGACGAGGAGTCATAGAATCACGTAAACGATCAGAACCCTCACCCGTATGAGAATCAAGATAGGTATAGCTCGCGTTAACCATTAAGTTGTTTGTTGCTGCAACTTGAGCTTCAAGCTCTACACCCTTCGCATTTGTATTCGTACCTGATTGCTTAGTTAACAATTGACCGCTCGAAGTTGTACCGCTTGATAGTGCATTTTCTTGGTTGATATCGAACCATGCTAGGTTAACAAAACCGTCTAGCCAGCTAGGCATATATTTTACACCCGCTTCGATCTGGTCACTTTCAATTGGTTGATACAATTTATTGGTCTGCCAATCAAGGCTGCTGATAACGTAGAATGATTCAGAATAGCTGATATAAGGTGATAGCCCGCTATCTGCTAAGTACATCAACCCAGCATTTGCAGAGAATTGGCCATCTTCCAACTCATCTTGATAAGCCCCACGACTTTCAACCTTCACTTCATCGTAGCGACCACCAGCATTCAGAACCCATTTTTGATCAAATTTAGTTTGATACTGAGCGTACAACCCTAGCTGTTGTTTGCTAATTTCGTTATCAATTAATGAACTTGAAACATCAACCGCTGGATAAGTTGGGTTAATACTATTGATAGTACCAACAGGAATACCATTGCCATTACCAAGCCATGAGTTCTGATGATGTTGGATATCAAAACCGATTAAGAAACTATGCTCCCAGCGAGCCGATTGCCACTGAGCTTGGACATTATTATCCAGCACAAAACTCTGTGCATCACCATCATTAACTAAGGTGTAACGAGTTAACGTATAAGGGTCATTGTCTTGGCCTGCGTAGCAGACATCACTACAGTTGTTTTGGAAAGCCGATGAACTCTGTAAGTACAGATCTACATATGAATAATTGAAGTTTTGGTTAAACGCCCAAACGTCATTGATTTGATGAGAAAGCTGGTAACCCAAAGAGAGTTGAGTTTTATCAAACTCATCGCTATCAGGTAAGCCAAAATTTGTACTTGGCGAGAGTGTTTCACCATTAGGTAAAGCATACAATGAGCCATCTACAGGAAAGAATCCGTTCTGGGGAACACCGTCATCTTTTAAAAAAGTAGCGACTAACGTTAAAGACGTATCTTCTGAAAAATCAATCGAGTAACTTGGTGCTATGTATGCGCGTTGACTCTCAGTACCATCTAGCTCACCGTCTTTTTGATTAACCATTGCAACCAGACGATAACGTTGAGAACCATCTTCATTTGCCCAGTCAGACACATCAACGCCTAGTTGTTGATAGGCTTTGTTACCAACTGAGAAGGTTACCTTTCCTTGAGGTACATCCGTTGGTTTCTTTTGAACAACGTTGACCACACCACCAGGCATTGTCTCACCGTATAAAACTGAAGACGGACCTTTTACAAGTTCAACTCGTTCCAGACCGAACGGTTCTACCGTCCATGCAAAGAAGCCCTCTTTATACATACGGTTACCGTCAAGATATACACTTGGCTCGAAACCACGTACATACATCCACTCGGCATCATTGTCTGCACCATATGGAGATGTGTAACCTGGTGTATAGCGTAAAGCTTCATCCAGTTTTTGAACATCGTGCTGTTCAAGGTCACTTCGGTCAACGATGGACACTGACTTAGGCGTTTCCTGCGCTGGCGTATCTACCTTTAGCGCAGAAGCGGTAACGACGATTGTCTCTACCGTTTCATTATTCTGGTGTGCTTCTTCAGCAAATGCAGTGTGGCTAAGAACAAGTGTAAGCGGTACTAAACTCAGGCGAAGCGCATTGCGGATAGAGAGTCCGAGCCAAGTTAAGCGCGTGTTTTCCATGATGTGAACCTCTGCTAAAAAATTTGAGAACTTGAGAACTATTGTCATTATCATTATTATGCGTACGGCATTTTACTGATAAAGATCGCAATTAGAAGTGAAAATGCGAATAAATATCAATTTAATTTAACCTAGGTCAAATTTTACATGTTTCAATGGTTTGAAAGACTTACACAAGCTTTTCCTAATGAAGAGCCGCAAAAACCGCCTACTACTCTGTTCGCTTTTTGCCGTCATTACACGCGTGGTTTCGAAAAACCATTGTTAATCATGTCGATACTCAGTGCCTGTGTGGCAGTGGCTGAAGTAACACTACTTCGCTATATGGGTGAACTGGTGGATATCTTAAGTAGCCAAAATCCAGATACATTCTGGGCAGACCAAACAGATCGCTTGTGGTCGATGGGATTACTCGTGGCGGTTGTCATGCCTCTATTAGCATTTACCCACTCAATGATCATGCACCAAACATTATTGGGTAACTATCCAATGTCGATTCGTTGGTTGGTTCACCGCTATATGCTGAAACAGAGTGTAGGGTTCTTCCAAAAAGATTTCTCTGGGCGTGTGGCAACCAAAGTGATGCAGAGTGCGCTTGCTATCCGCGAGACGGTAATGAAACTGGTTGATGTGCTGGTTTATATCTCAGTCTATTTCGTTTCGATGATTTGGATGGTTGGCGAAGCCGATCAAGTATTAATGCTGCCAATTCTGATTTGGCTGATTACCTATGTCGTCATTCAGTTCTACTTCATTCCAAAAATGAAAAGCGTTGCCACAGAGCAGGCAGATGCTCGGTCTGTGATGACCGGACGTATTGTGGATAGCTACACCAATATCACCACGGTAAAACTATTTTCGCACTCTCAACGTGAAATGGACTATGCAGAAAGCAGCATGAAGCTGTTCCTGAAATCTGTTTATAAACAGATGCGTATGGTGACCTGCTTGCTGCTAAGCGTTGACCTTATTAACTACTTACTGCTGTTTTCCATTGCGGCGCTTTCCATCACGCTTTGGCTCGATAGCGCAGTTACGGTAGGCGTTATTGCGGTGGCGATCAGTATTGCACTTCGCGTTCAGGGCATGTCGAAATGGATCATGTGGGAAGTCAGTGCGCTATTTGAAAACATTGGTACGGTTGTGGATGGTATGAACACCATCTCCAGTGACGTTGAGATTAAAGATCTACCGAACGCCAAGGAGCTGACTGTTAAGCAAGGCCGAGTTGAGTTCGACAAGGTTAATTTCCATTACAGTGAAGAAAAGCCTGTTTTCAGCTCACTAAACTTAAATTTAAAGCCGGGTGAAAAAATCGGTATTGTCGGTCGCTCTGGTGCGGGTAAATCGAGCTTAGTTAACCTATTACTAAGATTCTACGATGTGCAGTCCGGTACAATTCGTATCGATGGACAAGATATTTCCGCAGTCACTCAGGAATCTCTGCGCCACCAGATAGGGATGATCACCCAAGATACCTCACTACTTCACCGCTCAATCCGTGAGAACATTCTTTATGGTGATCCGGATGCCGGTGAAGAAGCTTTGATTCAAGCAGCAAAACAGGCTCACGCACATGATTTCATTATTGATTTGAAAGATGAGCAAGGGCGAGTCGGTTACGATGTTGAAGTCGGTGAACGTGGTGTGAAACTGTCAGGTGGCCAACGTCAGCGTATTGCCATTGCTCGTGTACTACTGAAAAACGCGCCAATCCTAATTATGGATGAAGCCACGTCAGCTCTGGATTCTGAAGTTGAATCTGCGATTCAGGAAAACTTAGAAGTACTGATGGAAGGCAAAACTGTGATTGCCATTGCCCATCGCTTATCAACAATTGCAGCTATGGACCGTTTAATTGTGATGGATCAGGGTGAAATCATTGAACAAGGTTCTCATCAGGAGCTGATTGCTCAAAACGGTGTTTATGCTCAACTTTGGGCCCACCAAACTGGTGGATTCATCGGCGAAGAGTAATTCACTAAAAAAAGGCGGATTTGTTCAATCACATCCGCCTTTTTATTGTTTAAATCCCGCGAGCAAGCAAGCTCGCAATAAACTCAAGCTCTTCTCGTGCTAGCCCTTCACCCATCGCTTCAAGCCAGACACTCTCACTGTAATGTTCAGCTCTCAGCATCAAACGGCAACCTTCAAAGTCAATCAGCCAAGTGTGTAAATCCGCATCTTGCTGCTTTTCGACTGCGGTTGCTGAAAGTAAGGTAAGTAAACGCTCACCTAGTTCTGGGAAGCTATCAAAATCAAACTCTTGAGTCTGAATAATCAAGCGACCTTCTTGCGCGAAATATTCCTTTAAACCGAACTCAGCCATGATGAGTTAAATGCTCCTGAATTAAATCTAAGAACGGGTCCGCATATTTTTCTAACTTACGCTGACCAACGCCGTTCACTGCCAACATTTCGCCGTAAGATGTCGGTAAAATCTCCGCCATATCGATCAAAGTAGCATCACTGAACACCACATAAGGCGGTAATCCATCTTGATCCGCAATCGACTTACGAAGCTTACGCAGTTTCGCAAACAGCTTTTTATCGTAATTTTTACTGGATAATTTATCGGATTTCGAGGCTCTTGCCGCTGTGTCCAAACGCGGAACGGCCAGCTCTAAACTCACATCACCACGCAGAAGCGGGCGAGCCTCTTCAGTCAGTTGCAAGGTCGAGTTACGAGTAATGTTCTGGAAAAGCAGCCCTTTATGAATCAACTGGCGAAATATACTTACCCAGTAGTCATGGCTGTGATCACGGCCAAGACCATAGGTTGAAATCTTATCGTGACCATTTTCACGCACACGCACATTTTGCATACCTCGCAGTACTTCTACCGCATAACCGATACCAAAATTCTGGTTGATTCGATACACACAAGAAAGTGCCTTGCGCGCTTCTTCTGTCGCATCAAAGTGCTTGGGAGGGTCAAGACAAATATCACAGTTACCACAAGGCTTTTCGCGATACTCACCAAAGTAGTTCAACAGAACCTGACGACGGCAAGTTTGGGCTTCAGCAAAATGCGTCATTGCGGTGAGTTTATGACTTTCAACCTGTTTCTGTGGACCTTCATCTTTTTCGTCCAACATTCTGCGCAACCAGGAAATATCTGCGGGATCGTAAAGCATCATCGCTTCGGCAGGTAAGCCATCTCGACCTGCTCGCCCTGTTTCCTGATAGTAAGATTCGATATTTCTTGGGATATCAAAGTGGACAACAAAGCGCACGTTGGGCTTGTTGATTCCCATACCAAATGCCACCGTTGCCACCACGATCTGAATATCATCGCGCTGGAACGCTTCCTGCACATAAGCACGCTCATCAACGTCTAGTCCAGCATGGTAACTGGCGGCTCGAATATGGTTGTTACACAGCTTCTCAGTAAGCATCTCTACTTTTTTACGGCTACCACAATAGATAATGCCACACTGACCTTTTTGGGTTCCCAAATAACGAATCACTTGAGAAACCGGCTTATGCTTCTCAACCAAGGTATAGCGAATGTTCGGGCGGTCAAAACTACCTAGATAGATATGAGGCTCTGTTAACTGCAAACGACTCTGAATATCACGACGAGTGGCATCATCGGCGGTAGCAGTCAAAGCCATAATTGGCACATGAGGAAACTGCTGCTTTAGCTGGCCAAGTAGCGCATATTCCGGACGAAAATCATGTCCCCATTGAGAGATACAGTGCGCTTCATCCACAGCAATCATTGAGAGTTGGATATTATGCAAACGCTCGACAAACTCGTTAGTAAGCACTCGCTCGGGTGAAACGTAAATCAACTTAACCTGACCGGCATGCATTCGATTATAAATACCGATGAGTTCTTCACGAGTTTGTGTTGAGTTTACACACTCCGCTGCCACGCCGTTTGCTTTGAGTTGGTCTACCTGATCTTTCATCAAGGAGATAAGAGGAGAGATAACCACTGTAACACCGGAGCGCACGAGTGCCGGTATTTGGTAACAGAGCGATTTACCACCACCTGTAGGCATAATAACTAAGCTATCATTGCCTTCAATTGCAGTATCAATGACCTCTTGCTGCCCTTCACGAAATGACTGATAACCAAAAACGTCACGCAGGATGTCTTTGGCTGTCAAAGATGAGTCAGATTGTTCAGCAACTAACGTGGCGGTCATGGAGGGTCTCAATGGAAAGTAAAATCGGGTGATGTACAGCCCGACATTGTAGAGACCTTTGGCGGTGAATTAAACCGCTAAATATGTAGGAGTAAGGTGGAAGCAGGAATGGTTTTAAGAATTGTTCGATAAATTCAGCATTCGACCATACCCCAAACGACATATGTTTCCTTAGTTCCCTTCCAATGTTTTACGGTTATACTGCTGGTTGCAATTACAACAATGTCAGTTTTTTAAAGGAATCCGCTTCCTTTAAACTCAACGAGAAGTACCGGATGACTCCAGAAGAACAAGCCAACGCTAAAAAAGGTGTATTACTCGCTATTGGTGCCTACACGATGTGGGGCGTAGCGCCGATCTATTTTAAAACGATTACTTTTGTACCAGCACTGGAAATCCTGAGTCATCGCGTTATTTGGTCTTTCTTCTTTTTAGCGATAATCATTCACTTTAGCCACCAATGGCGTAATGTTGTCAGCATCTTTCGCTCAAAAACTAAATTAGCCTATCTAGCTACAACATCTCTTCTCATTGGTGGTAATTGGCTTATTTTTATCTGGGCAATCAATGCTAACCATATGCTTGATGCGAGCTTAGGTTATTACATTAACCCACTGATCAATGTTGTCTTTGGCATGTTGTTTTTAGGCGAAAGACTACGAAGATTACAGTGGTTTGCCGTTGTTATGGCGACGATCGGCGTAAGTATACAAGTGATGGTGTTTGGCTCTGTTCCAATTGTTGCATTAGCTTTAGCAACATCATTCGCGTTTTACGGCTTGCTGCGTAAAAAAGTGAGTGTCAACGGCCAAACGGGCTTGTTTGTCGAAACGCTGATATTGTTACCAATCGCACTGATATATCTATTCTGGATAGCTCAATCAGCAACAAGTTCAATGACTGATAACGATTGGCACCTAAACTTACTGTTATTTAGCGCAGGTATTGTCACCACACTACCTCTGCTTTGTTTTACCGGGGCAGCGACCAAACTAAAACTGTCTACTCTAGGGTTCTTCCAGTACATAGGGCCAAGTTTAATGTTCTTGCTCGCGGTTCTGGTTTACGGAGAAGCATTCTCAGCCGATAAAGCAATCACCTTTGTGTTCATCTGGGGTGCTTTGGTAATTTTCAGTTTCGATGGCCTGACTCAAGGCAGAAAACGACCAATAGCAGTCGTTACCGCTAAGTAAAATAATTAGGATTAAGTCATGAATGAAGCCAGCATTTTAGCGACTCTTGCCGGAGTACACTTTATCGCCTTAATGAGCCCGGGCCCTGATGTTGCGTTAGTTGTACAAAATGCCACTCGTTATGGCAGACAAACCGGTGTTTACATCGCGTTAGGTCTGTCATTTGGAATATTGCTCCACTCACTATTAAGCCTGACGGGTGTCAGCTATTTAGTGCACCAACAGCCTGTGCTGTTCGCTATTTTGCAATTTTGTGGTGGGAGCTATTTGCTGTACTTAGGAGTTGGAGCTCTGAAGGCAACTTTTCGCAACTGGAAACGCACATCATCAACACCAAAAGAGGATAGCGCACTGCTATTGAGCAATAAACGACAAGCATTTTCCCGTGGTTTTATGACCAATATTCTTAACCCCAAAGCTCTGGTTTTCTTCGTTAGCTTAATGTCGACACTGGTACCTGCAAGCATGTCACTGACAGGAAAAAGCATTGCATTGCTGATCCTATGGGGTTTGTCTCTGGTGTGGTTTGCTACATTAGCTTGGATGCTTTCCACCAAACATTTACAAGCCAAACTGCATTCGGTTAGCCACTACATTGATATACTGTGTGGGGCAGTATTCTCACTTATCGGATCGATGATCCTGTGGCAGTCGTTTATTGCCCTTATACCTAAGTGACCTCAAGATGCAGGATCCAGAGCTTCATCAACGAGTTCAGGTCAAGCTTAATAACGGTAGGAATGGCACTCCCTTTCAACGTTATTGAGCGCAGAAATGGACTCGTTGATGAGCTCCCGAAGGGCGAGTTTTATTCGCTCCTATGCTGCGTTACTGATTTTTAACTTAGAATAACTATGTCTTCAAATCAGTGCCTTGCCTAAGAACGAATAAATTCTCGCTGAACCAGCATCTTGAGGTTACTTAGGTATATTCACTAAAAGTGCATAAAACTAGCGTTATATTCACTTTTGGCGAAAACACACCCACAAACAGCAATAGCCGATCAACCCAACACTTTGTGCGAGATCTCGCACAAAGTGGTAGGGAAATATCTCTTTGTCGCATAGCCATTTGACAGGAAAATAGCATAAGCTATTGAAAAACATAGAACAGACACTTTTTGACCAAAATAAATAGTAAGAAAATCGATTTACCTGCATTGCCGAATATCGTGTTGGCGGTAATATGAATCTCGTCGGTAGGATGCTGACACGGAACGGAAAAGCTAAGGACGGTAATCTTCAGGATGAAGATTCGGTTATTCAGGATGAATGATCGGCACGGATAGCGAACTGGACATTGAACGGACTCATTCGTTACTAGGATGGTAGCGACAAGGGAATGGCAATGGACACCTCTGGATGAGGAATGGACTAAGCATCAGGATGATGTAAGGGACACCGCTCAAGGAACAAGTGATGTGAGCTAACGAGGACTGTTAGCAGATCAGGAAGATCATGGACACCGCTAGGATGGCGATGAATGGATTGCGCTGAAGGACACAGCACACTTATCAAGGAATAGATGCAGGGAGCACCTATTAGTAGCCGGATTGCTGCAAGTAAGACTATAACCCCGAAGGGCTCGCGCCCTCGGGGTTTTTCTTTTCTATAATCCAATATTTTTGGTCTTGGATAGATATTATCCGCAGATACAAAAAAACCTAGCCATCAGGCTAGGTTTAGTCGTTATTGAAAACTTAGAACTACATACGCTCTAATTTCGCATAAGCCGTGACCAGCCACTTGATGCCTTCGCCATTAAAGGCAACCTGAACCCGGCTCTGCGGACCACTACCCTCGAAATTGATAATAGTCCCTTCACCAAATTTTGGATGACGCACACGAGAACCCAGCGTAAAGCCTGTCTCATTAAAGTTCTCTTTCACCACGGTTTGGCTAAAGCGCCCGCTGCTGGCTGGTCGGCTAACCTGTGCTTTCATTCGAACTTCATCTAAGCATTTCTCAGGCAGTTCACGAATAAAGCGCGAAGGTTTGTGGTATTTATCTTGTCCGTACAAACGGCGCATTTCAGCGTATGTGATGTACAGTTTTTGCATTGCGCGAGTCATGCCCACGTAGCAAAGACGGCGTTCTTCTTCCAAACGACCAGCTTCTTCTGCTGACATCTGGCTTGGGAACATGCCTTCTTCCACACCCACCATAAACACCAGTGGGAACTCCAGACCTTTTGCACTGTGCAAAGTCATCAGCTGAACCGCATCATCAAATTCGTCCGCCTGACCTTCACCAGATTCCAAAGCCGCATGGGTTAAAAATGCGGTGAGCAGAGTCATCTCTTCAGCTTCTTCTGGCTTTTCAAACTGACGAGTCGCAGTGACAAGTTCTTCCAAGTTTTCAATTCGTGCCTTAGATTTCTCACCTTTCTCTTGCTGGTACATCTCAAACAAGCCAGAGGTTTTAATCACATGGTCAGTTTGCTCATGCAGATTCATCTCTGCGCTGTCATCTTCTAAAGCGTTAATCAATTCGACAAAACGACTCAAAGCTGTAGAAGCTCGGCCAGGAAGTACTTTTTCTTCCAGTAGAACATTACTTGCATCCCACAATGTGCAACCACGGTCGCGAGCGGCGAAACGGATGGTATCCAGAGTTTTGTCACCCAGACCACGAGTCGGAGTGTTAACCACACGCTCAAAAGCTGAATCGTCGTTACGGTTGGCAATTAGACGCATGTAGCTCAAGGCATCTTTAATTTCCTGACGTTCGAAGAATCGCATACCACCATAAATTCGGTACGCTAAACCAGCCTGAATTAATGCTTCTTCCAATACACGAGACTGGGCGTTATTACGGTACAAAATCGCACTGTCTTCCAGCGAGCCGCCGTCTTCATGCCAAGCTTTGATTTTTCCGACCACAAAACGGGCTTCATCCAATTCGTTATAGGCTGAGTAAACGGAAATCGGCTCTCCCTCAACACCGTCGGTCCAAAGCTCTTTCCCCATGCGTTCGCTGTTGTTAGCGATAAGCGTGTTTGAAGCTTCCAGAATCGTTTTGGTTGAGCGGTAATTTTGCTCCAGACGGATAGTGTTTACACTTGGGAACTCAAGGGTAAATTTCTCGATATTTTCGATTTTTGCGCCGCGCCAACCATAAATAGACTGGTCATCATCACCCACAATCATCACGTTGGCATCTTTGCCCGTCATCAAACGTAGCCATGCGTATTGGATGTTGTTGGTATCCTGAAATTCGTCGACCAGAATGTGCTTAAAGCGCGCCTGATAATGTTCACGAATGTGCTTATTATCGCGCAATAACTCTAACGTTCGCAGCAAGATCTCAGCAAAGTCGACCAAACCAGCGCGATCACACGCATCCTGATAAGCGGTATAAATTTGCACGTATGTTTGCGTCACTGGGTCGCGATACGCATCGATATGTGCCGGGCGAAGACCTTCATCCTTCTTGCCGTTTATCCACCAGGAAACTTGCTTCGCTGGCCACTGCTTATCATCGAGGTTTTGCGCTTTAATCAAGCGACGCAGAAGGCGTATTTGATCTTCGGAATCGATGATTTGGAAATCTTCTTGCAGCTTGGCATCCAGATAATGCGCACGCAGAATACGGTGACAAATACCGTGAAAAGTACCATTCCACATACCAGAAGCACTGCCCATCATCAGCTCTTCAATACGGCCACGCATTTCTGCTGCTGCTTTATTGGTAAAGGTCACCGACATAATTGAGAACGGTGATGCTTGCTCGACAGATAACAACCACGCGATTCGATGTACGAGAACCCGTGTTTTGCCACTTCCCGCGCCCGCCAACACTAATAAGTTTTCTAGTGGTGCGGCAACTGCTTCACGTTGTTTGTCATTCAAACCGTCGAGTAAAAGAGAAGGATCCATCATGGCTTAGCTACTGGTTATTTATACATAATAGCGACAATTATAACCATAAACCGCCCTATAATGCTCGCGATGAATGGAATTTATTCACCGTAATTCCAAATACCACCAAAATTTATTGAATAATTTTTACTCATTTATTTGCTGAAATTTCATTCAGTTACTGGCTAATCTTCCAGCTTGTGACGATTTTTTATTCTACTTTGTGAAAGTTTTTCAGCTTCATCCCTCTCTTTTCCAATAAGCAGGCTAGCAATTAACAAGTTGTTAACTTGTGATTTCATATAAAGGACCATTCATGAGGAAGTGAAAATGAAAAAATCAAATCTAGCCGTTACTGCGGCAGTAACCAGTCTGTTAGCCGTTGGTGGCTCTATGTTAACCGCAACGTCAGCTGTCGCGGCAGAACAAGAAAAGTGCTATGGGGTCGCTAAAGCAGGACAAAACGACTGCGCAACAAAAACAAGTTCTTGTGCAGGAACGTCGAAAAAAGACAATCAGAAAGATGCCTTCGTTGTTGTTCCGAAAGGGTTATGCGGAAAACTTTCTGGCGGGAACACCATGTCTTCTTAATGCTGTTAATCGGATACTTTAAGTGCGCTGTACTTTAACCAGCGCACTCTTCCCTTCCCCGTTCAAAAAGGACAACGATTCATGCTTTATTCTGACATAGGGGTTGGATTGCGCTCCCCACACCTCGATTATTTTTCACAGAATCCTGCACAAGTCAGTTGGTTTGAGGTACATAGCGAAAATTACTTCGCCCCCTACTCTCAATCACGTAAACAACTGCGCACTATTCGGGAAAATGTCGACATCAGCTGTCATGGGATTGGTTTATCTCTCGGTTCTGCTTTAGGAGTGAGTACACAACACCTAAAGCAGTTAAAAATACTGATTGATGAACTCCAGCCTCTGTTTGTTTCAGACCACCTTAGTTGGAGTGAAAATGGTGGCCACTACTTCAATGACCTGCTGCCACTGCCTTACACAGAAGAAGCGCTGAATATCTTTTGTAATAACGTTCTTAGGGTACAAGATTACTTAAAGCGTCCTATGTTGATTGAAAACCCATCCAGCTATTTACGTTTCAATCACTCAACTATTCATGAGTGGGAGTTCCTTGCTGAAGTTCAAAAACGCACGGAGTGCAAACTTCTACTCGACCTAAACAATATTCATGTTTCTGCATTTAACCATGGCTTTAGCAGTCAGGTATATATCGATGCTATTCCCGCTGATGCTGTCGAAGAGATTCATCTCGCTGGTTTTACAGTTCAAACGCTGCCTCAAGGAGAGATTTGGATTGATACGCACAGCTGCCCGGTCACTGATGAAGTTTGGAGTCTCTATCGGAACTGGTGTGAGGCTCATGGTAGTCGCAAAACCTTAATCGAGTGGGACTTAGAATTACCTGATGTAGAGGTCCTTCTTGCTGAAGCTCACAAAGCCAATGATGTTCTGGTTGAGCTAAATGATTTACAAAGGAAGGCTTCATGACGCTTTCACTAGCACAATTGCAGCAAAAGTTTGCTCAAGGTCTGAGATATCAGGCAGAAGGTGAAGAGTGCGACATTACTAGCGATATATTGACTGCAACCGATCGACTTCAGATTTATCGCAATAATTTTGTTATGAGTTTAACAGAAGTACTACAGGCCACCTACCCAATGCTTAGGGAAGTCTTGGGAGAAGAATGCTTTGATGCCCTATCCCGTGAATACATTCTTCGCTCGCCGCCAACAGAAGGTAATGTCAGTCATTATGGTAACCATTTTGATGATGTGATCAGTCAGTTTGCGCAAGTCACCGACGCCGCGCCCTATGCTAGCGATTTAGCGCGTTTTGAGTGGACACTAGATAGAGCTCAACAAACGTTTGGACAAAGTAAAAAGCCGTCACTGCAATCACTGGAAGCCATCCATACTCTTTCTGAACAACAGCACGCTAGCGTAGTGCTTCATCTTGATCCTTGGGTTTTTCCGTTTACAGCCGCTTTCGCCTTATTCGATCTACAAAGAGCATTTAGCCAACAAAACTTCGATAACGTCACCCTAAACCACTCACAATCAGGAGTCATCACTTGTGATGAAAATGGGCTTCCTTGGGCGAAAGGCTTAAACCGTCAAGAATACCAATTGCTGTTGAATCTCAGCAACGAAATGCCACTAGGTAGAATTCCGCCTGAAGCACTGGCCGAATTGCCGTCACTGATCGCTCTCAATATCGTTGTCGGCTTCTCAATGGTAAACCCTCACTAGGAGTCTCTGTATGATATCCATCATTGCTCGCTTCAACCAATCTATTGAAGGGTTTGCATCACAGCTTGCACCTGTCGTATTGCTGATCTGTCGCATTTGGGTAAGTTGGGTGTTTTTCAATTCAGGACTGACGAAAATAACCACGTGGAATAGCACGCTATTCCTGTTTGAGTTGGAATACCAAGTTCCTTTCATCTCTTGGGAAATAGCCGCTTATCTCGCGACTGCGGCGGAGTTAGTCATTCCAATTTTTCTAGTTTTAGGGCTGTTTGGTCGATTCAGTGCTGTCGCACTTTTCGCTGTGAATGCTATAGCTGTTATCTCATACCCATTGCTGTGGGAAAGAGGATTCTATGATCATCAACTATGGGGAGTGATGTTGTTAGCCGTAATAGTATGGGGACCAGGAGCGTTATCCATCGATCAATGGATTCGTCGGAAAACCTTATTGTGACAGCTCGTCATGAATACTGGTCACTGCATCACGTGACGCATGGCCAATCGCTCTGGTGGTATCTCGGGTTGCATGACCGATAACGGTAGTCGCATCTCGCGTCGCGTGACCAATTTCTTTACCCGCTTGCTTAAGTTCTGCACACCCCAAAAGCAAAAATGGTGCGAGTATAGAAAACGTTATTATTTGACGCTGTTCCACTCTTATCTCCATGTCTATATATCCAAAATAATATCAATACGTTAGGGATAAAAAGGTGACCCGAACAAATAACCCCGCCTATCGAGCGGGGTTATATTAGTTCTAAACCAACTTAGACAGCAATGCCGGCATGGCGTAGTAGTGCATCAATCTGTGGCTCACGACCACGGAAGCGTTTAAATAGCTCCATCGGCTCTTCACTACCACCCATCTCCAGGATGTTGTTGAGGAAGCTTTGACCTGTTTCAGTATTGAAAATACCTTCTTCTTCAAAGCGTGAATACGCATCTGCCGATAACACTTCTGCCCATAAATAGCTGTAGTAACCCGCACTGTAGCCACCAGCAAAGATATGGCTGAAGCTGTGCGAGAAACGGTTCCACTCGAGGCTTGGCAATACCGCAACTTTTTTCTTCACTTCAGCTAATGTTTCCAACACCTTAGGACCTTCTTCTGGGTCATAAGTAGTGTGAAGGGTGAAATCAAACAATCCGAATTCTAGCTGGCGAAGAATGAACATCGCTGACTGGAAGTTTTTCGCAGCCAACATTTTATCCAGCATTTCTTTCGGTAGCGGCTCGCCAGTTTCGTAGTGACCCGAGATGAACGCCAAAGCCTCCTCTTCCCAACACCAGTTCTCTAGGAACTGACTTGGCAGTTCAACCGCATCCCAAGGCACACCGTTGATGCCAGAGACCGAACTTACATCCACCTGCGTTAGCATATGGTGAATACCGTGGCCTGTTTCATGGAACAGAGTCACCACTTCGTCATGAGTAAATAGTGCTGGCTTATCACCGACAGGACGATTGAAGTTGCACGTCAAGTATGCAACTGGCGTTTGTAGTTCACCCTGAGCATTAATTCGGCGAACCCGGCACTCATCCATCCACGCACCGCCACGCTTGTGTTCACGTGCGTAAAGATCAAGATAGAAGCTGCCACGAAGCACATCGTTGCTGTCGAAAATATCAAAGAATTTCACTGACTCATGCCAGGTATCAATTCCTTGACGCTCTTGGACTTTCATACCGAACACACGGTTCAGTACTTCAAACAAACCTGAAACGACTTTGCTTTCTGGAAAGTAAGGGCGCAGTTGTTCGTCAGAGATCTCAAACAATTTCTGCTTCTGTTTTTCGCTGTAATAAGCAATATCCCAGAGCTCAAATGAGGTTACGCCAAACTCTTTTTCCGCAAACTCACGTAATTCCTGAACTTCACGCTCACCTTGTGGTTTTACTTTGCTGGCTAAATTGTTCAAAAATTCCAGTACTTGAGCTGGGCTTTCCGCCATTTTAGTCGCGAGAGACTTTTCGCTGTAGGTGTTGAAGCCCAACATACGTGCGATTTCGTAGCGTAGCTTCAGCATCTCTGCGATGTTTTCAGTGTTATCCCATTTACCCGCATTTGGACCACGATCCGAAGCACGAGTCACGTAGGCTTCGTACAGTTCTTTACGCAGCTCCTGATTGTCACAGTAAGTCATTACTGGCAGGTATGAAGGAATATCCAGAGTCAGTAGATAGCCTTCCAAACCTTTTGCTTCTGCCGCCGCCTCGGCTGCTGCCAAAGCTGATTCTGGCATACCTGCTAGTTCGTTTTTGTCAGTAACGTGCTTGGTCCAGCCCATGGTTGCATCCAAAACATTGTTCGAGAATTTCGAACCAAGTTCCGACATGCGCTTACTGATATCGCCATAGCGCTTTTGTTCATCTTTTGGCAGACCAATACCGGACAACTCGAAATCACGTAGTGCATCTTTAATGGTTTTCTTCTGCGCTTGGGTGAGCTTTTCAAAATCTTTGCTGCTTTTGATTGCTTTATAAGCTTCAAACAAACCTTTGTGCTGACCAACCCAGGTGCCATATTCAGATAATAAAGGTAAACAACTCTCATACGCTTCGCGCAATTCGTCACTATTCATGACAGAGTTCATATGGCTTACCGGTGACCATAAGCGACTTAAGCGGTCATCCACTTCTTCAATCGGTGCAACAATGCTTTCCCAAGTCGGCTCAGTATTACCTTCAAGAACTTGTTCAATCTTGTTGCGACAATCTTCAATCGCTTGTTCAACAGCAGGCTTTACATGCTCCGGCTTAATCTTTGAAAACGGAGGTAAATCCGTAAAGCTAAGAAGTGGATTAGACATAAAACGTTCCTTTTTATCGGGATAATGAGGGACAAACTTCCCTTCTGTTACGTTAATAAATATAGGTGGGAATGGAAATTTTCAAGAGTGAAGTGAATGCAATACGATTCGAAATGTGTCTTAGTGTATAATTAGCCACATTAGTTTTTAAGTCATCCCAAACAGATTAGAGAGCGACATTTGTTAAGTTATCGACACAGTTTCCATGCTGGAAACCACGCTGATGTAGTGAAACACATCGTACAAAGCTTGATCCTCAACGCTTTACAGCAAAAAGATAAACCGTTCGTCTACCACGATACTCACTCCGGTGTTGGTCGCTACGACTTAACTCACGAATGGTCAGAAAAAACCGGCGAATACAAACAAGGCATCGCTCGCATCTGGCAACAAGACAATGTTCCTGAAGATATCCAAAGCTACCTTGAAGCGATCAAAACATTAAACCAAGGTGAAGAGTTACGTTATTACCCGGGTTCACCGCGCGTCGCTCGCGCGCACATTCGCCCACAAGACCGAATGGTTCTAACGGAGCTGCATCCAAGTGATTACCCATTACTGGAGCAAGAGTTTCATCGCGACCGCCAGGTATCTATCTATAAAGAAGATGGCTTTCAGCGCTTGAAAGCAAGCCTGCCACCAAAAGAGCGTCGGGGTCTGGTCCTTATCGATCCACCTTACGAACTGGCAAAAGAGTATCGTGATGTGGTCAATGCAATTGCACAAAGCTACAAACGCTGGGCAACGGGCATTTACGCTATTTGGTATCCGGTGGTGAATCGCTGCGATATTGAAGATATGATCGAAGGTTTGGAACGCTTGGGAATAAACAAGATTTTACAAATTGAACTCGGCGTTTCACCAGACACCAATGAGCGCGGCATGACAGCTTCTGGCATGATAGTCATTAACCCACCGTGGAAACTAGAAAGCCAAATGAAAGAGATACTTCCATTTTTACAGCAAGCCATCGCTCCGGCGACGGGTCACCACAAAGTGGAATGGATTGTACCGGAATAAATGAGGGGAAAGACTTTGCTCAAGTTTTTCCAACTCGTAGATTGTATTTAAACAATCTACCCCAACGTATTGATTAATGCCTTAATAAAGAATCGCAAATTTTGTCCTCACAGCGTGGGCGAACAAATAGCTAAAAAGATGGAGAAAGTAATGGCAACGCATTTTGATTATATCTGTATCGGTGGTGGTAGCGGTGGTATCGCTTCAGCAAACCGTGCAGCTATGTACGGCGCCAAAGTTGCGCTAATTGAAGCGAAAGATCTTGGTGGTACTTGTGTCAACGTTGGCTGTGTACCGAAAAAAGTCATGTGGCATGGGGCTCAAGTTGCAGAAGCGATGAACCTTTACGCAGAAGATTACGGCTTCGATGTTGATGTGAAAAACTTTAACTGGGCGAAAATGGTTGAAAGTCGTCAGGCATACATTGGCCGCATTCACCAATCTTACGATCGCGTTCTTGGTAACAATAAAGTTGAAGTGATTCGTGGCTTCGCGCGTTTTGTCGATGCAAAAACCGTTGAAGTAAATGGAGAGCACTACACAGCAGACAACATTCTGGTCGCTGTTGGTGGTCGCCCGACTATCCCAAACATTCCGGG
Source organism: Vibrio sp. (assembly GCA_048259585.1). GTDB lineage: Bacteria > Pseudomonadota > Gammaproteobacteria > Enterobacterales > Vibrionaceae > Vibrio. The sequence goes on from JBLXHN010000009.1 coordinate 160,999, forward strand.
AGCTGAATACGGCATCGATTCAAACGGTTTCTTTGACCTTGCAGAACAGCCAAAGCGTGTTGCTGTTATCGGCGCAGGTTACATCGCGGTTGAAATTGCAGGTGTGCTACACGCTTTGGGTACAGAAACTCATCTGTTCTGCCGTAAAGAGTCACCACTTCGTAGCTTCGACCCAATGATTATTGAAACATTGGTAGAAGTGATGAACACTGAAGGTCCGACGCTGCACACGCACAGCGTACCAAAAGAAGTAGTAAAAGAAGCCGATGGTAGCCTAACTCTTCACTTAGAAAACGGTGAAAGCCAGAACGTTGATACTCTAATCTGGGCTATCGGTCGCCATCCGGCTACAGATGCAATCAACCTTGCAGCGACAGGCGTTGCAACTAATGAACAGGGTTACATCAAAGTTGATGAATACCAGAACACAAACGTAGACGGTATCTACTGTGTGGGTGACATCATGGAAGGTGGTATTGAGTTAACCCCTGTTGCTGTGAAAGCAGGGCGTCAGCTTTCTGAGCGTCTGTTCAATGGCAAAACAAACGCAAAAATGGACTACGACTTAGTGCCTACTGTGGTATTCAGCCACCCACCAATAGGCACGATTGGTTTAACCGAGCAAGAAGCAGAAGCAAAATTCGGTAAAGACAACATCAAAGTTTATACGTCTGGCTTTACTGCGATGTACACTGCAGTCACCAAACACCGCCAACCATGTAAGATGAAGCTAGTTTGTGCTGGTGAAGAAGAGACAGTAGTTGGCCTACACGGCATTGGTTTCACTGTGGATGAAATGATCCAAGGTTTTGCTGTTGCAATGAAGATGGGCGCAACCAAAGCAGACTTCGATTCTGTTGTGGCTATCCACCCAACGGGCTCAGAAGAGTTTGTTACCATGCGCTAATCGTCAATCGCATTAAAAAAGCCCTGTTTGTTTACTCAAACAGGGCTTTTTTGTGGTTCTGTATACCAATCAGAGCCATTAATATCTCCACTTACTCACCTCTTCCAACAACCACACCTAGTATCGTTACATAAGTTATCGAAATGAATTGCGAGTTAGGTCTTGTCCAGTTGTATAATAAATGACAAAGTTAGGTTTGCATTTTGTAACTTGCATTAGTCTTAACCCATCATTAACTGCAGAGTATTTATACTAATGATATCTATAGACGTATTTTTAAGTTACACGATTAAGCGTCCTGCGCATCAATAACCTGCAACATAAAAAGGCTAACGTGCTGGATGAGTTCTAGTGGTAAAGGAGATATAAACATGGGCCAAGGTAACACCTTGTCAAAAACGTGGTTGACCACAATTGTTGCGGCAATTGTGCTTTCAGGATGTCAACCTGATGCCACACCAAAAGCGGCAAGCAATGGGGCACCACCTGCTGTCGCAGTCGATGTCATCAAAGTCACAACCCAGCCAGTTGAAGTAACAAGCACCCTGCCTGGTCGTACTAATGCTTTCCGAATCGCAGAAGTTCGCCCCCAGGTTCGCGGTATTGTCACGGCACGTAAATTTGTTGAAGGTAGCTTAGTTGCCAAAGGCGATGTTCTGTTTGAACTTGACGCTTCAACTTACCAAGCTTCATTGGCAAGCATGCAAGCTAACTTAGCGAAAGCGGAAGCAACGCTAAGTCGTACAGAACTTCAAGCAAAACGCTATAACGAGCTGGTGAAAAAGAATGCTGTAAGCCAGCAAGCTTATGAAGACGCACAAGCCACTTACAAAGAAGCTTTGGCATCTGTTAAAGCGGCGCAAGCGAACGTTAATGCTGCGCAGATTGACCTTGATTATACTCATATTAAAGCGCCGATTTCAGGTCGTATCGGTCGTTCACACGTTACCGAAGGTGCGTTAGTAACCGCTAACCAAACTGATGTAATGGCGACGATTCAACAACTTGACCCACTTTATGTTGACCTTTCTCAGCCAAGTAATGAGCTTTTGAAACTGCGCCAAAGTACAGGTAAAGAAAAAAGCGAGCTGAAAGGTATTAAGCTGTTCCTCGATGACGGTACACCAATTGAGCAAAAAGCAACGCTGCAGTTTGCTGAAGTTTCTGTCAACGAAAACACTGGCACAGTCAACGTTCGTGCAACGCTACCAAACCCAGATCAATTCTTACTTCCGGGTCTTTATGTTCGTGCGCAACTGCCAGTTGAAGCTCGTTCTGACGCCATTCTTATTCCGCAAGCAGCTCTAAGTCGTAATGCACGAGGTGAAGCTTCTGTATTGGTTGTCAATGCAGAAAATGTGGTTGAGAGCCGTCCAGTCGTAGCAAGTCATACTGTGAACTCACAATGGTTGATTGATTCAGGCTTAGAAGCTGGTGAAACTGTTATTGTGGCAGGCCTACAAAAAGTACGCCCGGGCAGTACGGTAAATCCGCAACTGATGGAATCATCTAAGGAACAATAAGATATGGCTCGATTTTTTATAGATCGCCCAATCTTTGCTTGGGTGATTGCAATAATCATCATGCTTGCTGGTGTGTTATCGATCATGACCCTCCCGGTATCTCAGTACCCGGATATCGCACCACCGACGGTTATTGTGTCAGGTACCTATCCAGGTGCTTCGGCTGATACCGTTGAAAACAGTGTGACACAGACGATAGAACAAAATATGAACGGGATTGATAACCTGATTTATATGTCGTCTCAAAGTAGTTCATCCGGAGCATTCAGCATTACGCTTACTTTTGAAAGTGGTACTGATGCGGATATTGCTCAGGTACAGGTGCAGAATAAACTTGCGCTTGCCGAAGCCACTTTGCCAAGTGAAGTAAAACAACAAGGTATTACCGTTTCAAAATCATCTAGCTCATTTTTGATGGTTGTCGGCTTCGTCTCTACCGACGGTAGCATGGACAACACAGACCTTTCTGACTACATGATTTCAAACGTCAAAGACCCACTAAGCCGTGTTCAGGGTGTCGGTGAGGTTCAGGTGTTCGGTGCTCAGAACGCGATGCGTATCTGGTTAGATCCAAACAAACTGAACAAATACAGCCTAACACCAGCTCAAGTGAAATCGGCAATCAGTGCCCAGAACACTCAGGTTTCTGTAGGTCAGCTAGGCGCAGCGCCGTCAATCAAAGGTCAACGCCTCAACGCTACAATTACCGCTCAAAGCCGTATGAGAACGGTAGCTGAGTTCCAAAACATCCTATTGCGTGTTGACACCGATGGTGCGCAAATTCGCTTGAAAGATGTGGCTCGTGTTGAGTTAGGTGCCGAGAGTTACCAAGCGGTTGCTTTATATAACGGTAAGTACGCAGCTGGTATTGCGATTAAACTGGCTACTGGAGCCAATGCGCTGGAAACCTCTAAGTTAGTGAAAGCTCGTATTAACGAGATGTCACCGACCTTCCCAGACAGCATTGACGTTATTTATCCATACGATACAACACCATTTGTCCAGATCTCTATCGAAGAAGTGGTACATACGCTGATTGAAGCGGTCGTACTGGTATTCCTCGTGATGTATCTGTTCTTACAGAACTTCCGTGCAACGTTAATTCCGACCATCGCGGTTCCGGTTGTATTACTAGGTACTTTCGGTGTTATGGCGGCGTTTGGCTTCTCAATCAACACCCTGACTATGTTCGGTCTGGTGCTGGCAATAGGCTTGTTGGTTGATGATGCTATCGTTGTGGTCGAGAACGTTGAGCGGGTTATGTCAGAAGACGGTCTTCCTCCACGTGAAGCGACCCGAAAATCGATGGGGCAAATTACAGGCGCACTAGTCGGTATCGCGATGGTACTGAGTGCGGTATTCATCCCTATGGCGTTCTTCGGTGGCGCTGCGGGTGCGATTTATCGCCAGTTCTCACTGACTATCGTATCGTCTATGGTGTTGTCTGTATTAGTAGCAATGATTCTGACACCGGCTCTCTGTGCGACTTTGCTAAAACCAATGCACAAAGGCGAACACCATGTTCGCCGTGGTCCGCTGGCTTGGTTTAACAAAGCGTTTGACCGTGGCACTAACGGCTACAAAAACGTCGTAAGTAAAGGTGTAAACCAGCGCATTCGCTACCTAGCTATGTACGTCATTATTGTTGGTGTGTTAGGTACGCTTTGGACTCGCCTACCAACCTCTTTCGTTCCTGAAGAAGACCAAGGTATTTTCCTTTCTATCATTCAGTTGCCAGCAGGTTCAACGCAAGAGCAAACGCTGAACGTGATGGATAAAGTTGAAAAACACTTTATGGAAAATGAATCTGACTCCGTTCAGTCTGTGTTCACGGTTTCGGGCTTTAGCTTCGCAGGTCAAGGTCAGAACATGGGTATGGCGTTCATCCGTCTTAAAGATTGGGACGAGCGTACAAACCCAGCAATGTCAGTCAACGCGATTGTTGGTCGTGCTTGGGGTGCATTCTCTCAGGTGAAAGAAGCGAACATCTATACCTTTAACGTTCCTGCGATTATGGGCTTAGGTAACGCAACGGGGTTTGACGCGTACATCACCGACAATGCGAACTTAGGTCACGATAAGTTAATTCAGGCTCGTAACCAGTTGTTAGGTATGGCTTCGCAAAACCCTAACCTGACAGGTGTTCGTCCAAACGGTATGGAAGATACACCACAGTTTCGCATTAACATCGACTACGAAAAAGCGATGGCAATGGGTCTGTCTGTTTCGGATATCAACAGCACGCTGTCAACGGCGTTAGGTTCAAGCTACGTTAACGACTTTATCGATAACGGCCGCGTGAAAAAAGTATACGTACAAGCCGATGCTGAATACCGTATGAATCCTGAAGATCTGCGCCTATGGCATGTAAAAAATAACCTAGGTGAAATGGTTCCGTTTGATGCCTTTGCGACGACGGACTGGACTTACGGTTCACCGCGTCTAGAGCGCTACAACGGTGTTCCTGCAGTCAACATTCAAGGTTCGGCAGCAGCAGGTAAGAGTACGGGTGACGCGATGCAGGCGATCACCAACATTGTGGCTCAACTGCCTCAAGGTATTGGCCTGCAGTGGACAGGGGCTTCTTACCAAGAAGTACAAACTGGTTCACAAGCTCCGCTACTTTATGCGTTGTCTATTCTGATCGTATTCCTGAGCCTTGCAGCTCTATACGAAAGCTGGAGTGTGCCTTTCTCTGTCATCCTGATTGTTCCACTAGGGGTATTTGGTGCTATTGCGGCGGCAACAATGAAGTCGCTCTCTAATGACATTTACTTCCAAGTGGGTCTATTAACGACTATCGGTCTGTCAGCGAAGAACGCCATATTGATTGTAGAATTTGCGAAAGCACTCTACGACGATGGAAAAGATCTTATCAGTGCGACGGTAGAAGCGTGTCGTATGCGTCTCCGCCCAATTATGATGACGTCATTTGCCTTTATCTTGGGTGTACTTCCACTAGCACTCAGTACTGGTGCGGGTGCCGCGAGCCGTAACGCGATTGGTTGGGGTGTTGTCGGTGGTATGTTTGCCGCAACGGTACTGGCCATCTTCTTCGTTCCGGTATTCTTTGTGATTGTGATGAAGCTGTTCCGCACTCAACCGCATAAGATCCCAGAAGATGCATAATCTTATCTAGCAATGAAAAAACCCAGTGGCATTCACTGGGTTTTTTATTCTCTTAAATAAGTAAACTTAGGATTACTTTACGCAAAGCACATTGAGTAATGACGTTCCTTTAAGCGTGTTAATCTTACCTGTGGTAAACAACCCTTTATTATCTGCGCCCCAATAAGGTAGATAAACGGGCCAGTTATCTTTTTCCATCACTTTAGAGTCAAGCAATTGCAACCACTCTTGTTCAGTAGCTAAACGCATCTTCTGCTGCTTACATATGGCTTGAGCATCTTGGTAGTTTAAACGATTCCAAGCCAACTCATGCTCCATATAAAACTGGATTTTCGAGTCCATAACATAAGGTACCGCGTACTTTAGTCCGTTCACCGTGGCTTGGCGACGTATTGATACCATTGAACTTTGGTCTTCCGAAGGGCTAGAAGGTGGAACAACAGGAGCTTTTTTAACAGCAGGCATAATAGTTGTGGTTTTAGGTGTTGACTTAGTCACAGGCGCTGTTTTTTTGTTCGCAACAGGTTTTACCATCGCAGAATCTTTTACTCCTTTTCGAACCTCACGAATAAACGCTTCCTTATAGATTTTTTCGGTTCGAACATTTGAGAGTTCTTTCTTTGCTATTGCGTAATCATTATATGGGCCGATTAAGCAACGCATCGCTTTACCTTCAGCTTTCATCCAAACATCGGTCGATATATGTTGGTACAAGATTTTTGCTCGACTCAATGGCATTGGATTATTAAGTAACCCACATTGAATCCAGAACGTTGAATCTTTACCTTTAGGCTTCGATTTTCCCCATAAGCCAGTACCGATAGGACAATCACTATTTAGCTGAGGGAGTTCATTCTTTGAAGCCTGAGTCCCACCGCAAAGAAACTGCTCTGTTTCAGCCGCGTAACCATGCAGTGGAACAAAGAAGACAGGTAACCCCAATAGAAGCAGGTGAGAAAGTTTTGGTATTGAAACCACTCTTGTATCCATACGCTCTCCGTCCGGGTGACTATGATTACTATTGTTCTCCAGTTTTAATTGATGCAAAAAAAGAGCCGCAATCACTTACGGCTCTAGTTTATGTACATTATGTCAGCAAAATCAATCGACGCGGATCACCCTTTGTAGATTTTCGGGTTAAATACATCACGCAGCCAGTCACCCAGAAGGTTAATCACTAGAACGAGTGTTACTAGTAATACACCAGGGAAAGCGGTTATCCACCATGAACCTGAGAAAATGTAGTTAAAACCGATACTAATCAGCGCGCCTAATGATGGTTGGTCAACCGGTAGACCTAAACCAAGGAACGAAAGTGCCGCTTCAGACATGATAGCATTTGCCACCTGAACCGTAGAGATAACCAAAATTGGCGACAGACAGTTCGGTAGAATATGACGGAACATGATACGAGGTGCTTTAAAGCCCATCACGCGCGCCGCTTCGACATATTCTTTCTTCTTCTCAGCTAATACAGATGCACGAATAGTACGAGCATATTGAGGCCATTCAGCCACACCGATGATCACCACCAGCATCAATACTGCATACTCACTATAAAACTCACTGCCAAAGCTCGCTTTGAAAATTGCCGATACAATGATCGCCACCATCATGGTTGAGAACGACAACTGAACATCGGCAAAACGCATTAAGTAGCTATCAATACGGCCACCAAAGTAACCTGAAGATAGACCGATAATGATACCAAGGAATAACTGAAGACCTACCGCAAGGAAACCGATCGTCAGTGACAAACGAGAGCCATACAGCATAGTCGAAAGTATGTCACGCCCTTGTTCATCAGTACCTAGAACAAATCGGCTGTCTCCGCCATCCATCCATGACGGAGGGAGCTCAGCATCCATAATGTCGATAGATGACATATCGTATGGATCAGTGGGTGCAATCAGAGGCGCAGCCACTGAAAGCACTAAGAAGATCATACAAACCGCAAAGCTGAACATTGCTACTTTGTCGCGTAAGAAGTAGTACAGAAAATCTGACTGTTTAAAACGCTCCCAGCGTGAAGGAGCTGCTGCAAATTGACTCATGATTAAGCTCCTTTACCTGTTAAGTTCACTGTTGGGTTGATTAATCCGTATAGCAAATCGACCACTGTATTGGTAACAACGAAGATCAAACCAACGAAGATAACATAAGCCGTAATGAGCGGTGTATCGACGCGGTTAATCGCTTCTAGGAAAAGGAAGCCTGTACCTGGCCACTGGAAAACAGTCTCTGTAAGAATGGTGTATGCGACCATAGTACCAATTTGAACACCACCAACAGTTAATACGGGTAACATTGTGTTTTTCAAGGCATGTTGATAATAGATTTTCTTTAGTGGAAGACCTTTTGCCTTAGCAAACTTGATGTATTCAGAACTCAATACTTCTAACATTTCAGAACGCACTAAACGAATAAACAATGGAAGCATGATAGAAGCCAGTGAAACACAAGGAAGAATCAAGTGTAAGATTCCGTCCCAGGTGAAGTAACCAGACTCCCAGCCCAATAGGTTATAGGTTTCACCTCGACCATAGGAAGGTAACCATCCAAGCTCAATGGAGAACACATACATCAACATAATCGCGGTTAAAAAAACCGGGATAGAGATACCGATACTACTACCAGCCATAACGACTTTAGTGAAGAAGCTTTTTGGGTTTATCGCCGTATAGACTCCGATAGGTATCGACAAGCAGACAATAATTAACGATGCGCCAAACACGAGTTCTAGAGTCGCGACAAGCTTATCTAAAATAACTTCGATAGCTGGGCGCTTAAAGAAATAAGATGTGCCTAAGTCACCCTGCACAGCAGCAGTAACAAAGCGTCCATATTTAGTAATGAAAGGATCGTTGAGGCCCAGTTCATCACGCAGTGCTTGACGCTCTGCTTCTGAAACTGATTGACCGACAAGCTCACGTAGCGGGTCACCCAGGTTATCCTGAATGGCAAACGCCACTAAACTGATCACAAACATCACTATCAGTGCCTGAAATAGGCGCTTGACCAGAAACGTAAACATTCCTTGCCCCTTAACTTTCCATGAAATATTCAGAATGCACCATGGGTGCAAATACTCAGCCTTAAAGCAGGTATCAAATCCGACTGAAAAAACATACCAGCCTGGATAAGTTAATGTTCTGATAATTGCGTAGAAAAAAACGTAAAGAACAAGGCATAGATTGCAGCTAACTAGTTATTCTAATTACAAAATCTATAACGCAGTTATTGACGTTTTTAGCAAGCAAGAATGAACATAAACTTATGTTGGTTGGTATTAGATACCAAAGCAGTTAAAACACGCCTTCGATGCAGTACATCGAAGGCGTAATCTTACTTAATGAAACCCAAACTTACTTTTCGTCAACCACTAGGTCGCCAAAGTAAGGGAAGTTCATTGCGTTCACAATAGGTTTAGCATGAACTGTAGACTTCGCACCCCAAGCAAGGTTTTGCCAGTGTAGAGGAACGAATGCTGCATCGTTATATAGAGTCGTCTCAACCTTCTGTAGCATTGCTGCACGTTTAGCTGGATCCGTCTCTACGTTTGCATCTTCAACTAGCTTGTCCACTTCTGGGTTAGAATAGTGACCACAGTTGTACTGACCTTTACCTGTCTCTTCGTTGCGAGTCATAGTCAGGAACTCAGAGAAGTTCGCTGAATCCTCAGTATCTGAGTGCCAACCAATCATCAACATATCTGCTGAACATAGGTCAAACTCTGGCCAGTATTGCGCTTTAGGCATTGTCTTCAGATCAACTTTAATACCGATCTTAGACAGCATAGCAGAAGCAGCTTGAGCTACTTTTGCATCGTTCACGTAACGGTTGTTAGGCGCGATCATGCTTAAAGTGAAGCCTTTCTCGTATCCCGCTTCTTTCATTAGCTGTTTCGCTTTTTTCAGATCGTAACGAGGAACAAGTTCTTCGCTGTAACCCGCGTATCCCTTAGGACCTTGCTGACCAGCCGCTGTAGCGAAACCTTTCATGATCTTATCAACGATACCTTCGTTGTTAATTGCATGAACGATAGCTTGACGAACACGAACGTCTTTCAGAGCTTCGTTACTAGATTGGTTCATCTGGAACGTGATGATACGAGTACCAGGAAGAGTGATTAGATCAACACCTTTCGCTGATTCAACACGTTTGTGATCATTTGGCGCCACAGGAGCAATCATATCAACGTCACCAGATAGAAGAGCAGCAACACGGGTTGCATCTTCTTTGATTGGTACCAAAGTTAACTTATCAACGTTACCTTTAGACGCCGTATCCCAGTAGCCATCAAAGCGTTCGAAATCGACTTTCACGCCTTGCTCACGAGCAGTTACGATAAATGGACCTGTACCTGATACATGAGTAGAAGCATATGAGTTACCGTGTTTAACGATCTCTGCCTTGTCTTTACCTGCATCATCTTTACCTGAATAGAACTTGCTATCCATAGGGAAGATGTAAGTTGCCGATTGAAGAACTAGCGGGTAAGCACCTTTAGACACGATTTCAACCGTGTGATCATCAACTTTTACTAACTTTTCAAACGGTTCGAAAATTGCTTTAAAGTCTGGAGAAACTTTTAGACGATCGAATGTCCAAACAACATCGTCTGCTGTCAGTTCGTTACCAGAATGGAACTTAACGCCCTTACGTAGGTGGAAGCGAACGGTTTTATCATCAACACGTTCCCACTTCTCAGCTAGGCGAGGTTCAAAATCCAATTCCTGTGTGTAACGAACTAGTGGATCAAACACCATATGAGACATCTGTAGCGTACCACCAGAAAGTTGCTCATGTGGATCAAGCGATACTGGGTCTGCATCGTAAGCTACTGTGATATCAGCTGCGCTAGCGGCAAAGCTCAAACCAGCGGCCATCAAAGCCAATGCTAATTTGCTTTTCATGGTTTTCATTGCATAACTCCTTATGCGGGAATCCAAATCCCTAGTTGTTGTATTTGCTTCTGCTTTTAAATGCCAAACAAAGCGTTTGGTAATTATTTCCCAAATGACTTGGGTTTACGGCTTTAGGCCGTTTCTACTTCTTCTCTTAAGCCTGTAAATTCAGGCATCAAGGAAATCAGTTGCTGACTATATTCATGCTGAGGGCTATTAAATAGTTGCTCTGTAGGCGCAACTTCTAACAAAGTCCCCATCCGCATCACACCTACACGATCACACATCTGACGGATAACCGGTAAATCGTGACTAATAAACAGCATGGTTAGATTTAATTCATCTTGAAGATCTTTCAATAAGTTCAGGATTTGAGCCTGAACCGATACATCGAGCGCTGATGTTGGTTCATCACAAATCAATAAACGTGGACGTGTTGCTAACGCACGTGCAATAGAAATACGCTGACGTTGACCGCCAGAGAACTCGTGTGGGTATTTCAGGCCAGCCATTTTACCTAGGCCGACATGTTCCAATAGATCGTTAACAACTTGACGAGTTTCCGCTTCACCACTGGTTAATTTGTGGAAACGAATCGGCTCCGCAACAATATCGAAAATCTTCATACGTGGGTTCATTGACGTATAAGGGTTTTGAAACACCATCTGCATTTGACGACGCATAGGGCGACGCTCTTTTTCAGATTTCAATCCAGTAAGGTCAATCCCTTCAAATGTAACTCGCCCATCATTCGGTGTATAAAGACCTGCAATAACACGCGCAATGGTCGATTTACCAGAACCTGATTCACCCACTAGACCAAACGTTTCACCTTCAAACACTTCAAAGCTCACATCATTTGACGCTTGAACATATTCACGACGACTTTCAAATAGAGAATCTTTAGTCACAAAACGCAAATTAACGTTTTCCACTTTCAACAGTGGGCCGGTGTACTCACGATCATCCTGACTTTGACCAAGCCAGTGGTTCTTAATATCAATACTCTTGGGTTCAACCGCCTCTTCGATATAACTAACAAGCGGGAAGCGATCCAGCTTTCTATCTGAACGAGGTACAGCTGAAATTAAGCTACGAGTATATGAATGGTCCGGATCACCCAGCACTTTGGCTGTAGGACCAAACTCAACCAGATCACCACGATACATCACAGCAACACGGTCAGTTACGTTAGAAACGACACCCATATCGTGCGTAACCAGCATACAGCCTACGTTATTTTTGATACACAACTCGCGGATTAGATTTAGGATTTGGTCCTGAATTGAAACATCTAATGCTGTCGTTGGTTCATCCGCAATAATCAGATCAGGTTCACCAGCAAGAGCAATAGCAATAACCACTCGCTGACGCATACCACCAGAAAACTGGTGCGGATATTGTTTTAGACGGTTTTCTGGTTGAGGGATACCAACCTGCTTCATCAAAGAGAGTGCACGTTGATAAGCTTCATCATCAGAAACCTTCATATTGGCATGAATGGTTTCTTTTAGCTGATGTTCAACCGTAAACAACGGGTTCAATGATGTCATTGGGTCTTGGAAAATAAAACCAATTTTAGAACCACGCACTTTTCGCATTTTTTCTGGTGATAACCCGGAGATTTTTTCACCATCAAGGAATACTTCGCCACCAGCAATCGTTCCTGGAGGACTAAGCAAATCGATGACTGCGTTACCCACGGTAGATTTACCCGCACCAGATTCACCGACAACACCAACGATTTCCCCACGTTCAATACTAAACGAAAGAGATTTAACCGCGGCGTGTACTCCATGACGTGAAGGGTATTCGATACGAAGGTTTTTTACTTCTAAAAGTGACATTTACACCAGACCTCTACTGCTCGGCAGTTTTCTGCCCTGTCTGCGCCCCAAATGAACGATAAAATAAACATTCATTTAAGTACAAGTGAATCCATTCTTACCAGTACATTATCCTGGCAAATTACAAGCCATACAATTTGGCAAATATTTCACAGAAAAGCAACAATGATAGTATAAAAAGTCGATAACAAACCAATTCAAAGCACTATTATCGAATGAGTATGCAATCAATGTACATATACAAATGGTCCAACCATTTTTTAAGCCAAATTAGCCACCTGCTACATTTTAGTTTTTATCACTAATTAGCATCAAATATTTAACATATTATAAATTATCAACATTGAATACATAATCAAAAATAAAGACTAAAAAACCACTCAGAGTTATAGAGGTAACAGCGCTATTAGAGAGCTATAAAAAAACTTAATACTAATCACGCCATACATCCTAGAAATAAAAACGAAATAAATAGCGTTTATTAGCGGTTTATTTCACAACCAGAACGGCGTAAAAGATGCAAAGTTAAGCAAGTACCCAGTTCGGTATACAAGTGCCGATTTATCCGTGACTTATTTCAAACTAGACTATTTTTACGTGGCACAAAGCTACTAACCAGAAATTTTCACATATGATCACACTTTACTCACCAAGTAGTGATTGATTAGTAATTAAAGAACTAAATTTCTCTATCACACACTAATCTGCAACTGAGCTTTGATTGTTGGTACTTTTATAGAAGGAAAACAAGAAGAGCCAGATCTGAACATCATGCGAACCCCACTCTGTTCGAATCTATATCTTAGATGTAAAAAGCCTCGTCATTTCTGACGAGGCCTTGAATAGTGTTCGGTGAAGAGCTAGATTTTGAATACTAGGCGAACCCCGCTCTGTTCGAATCTATAAATCTTAGATGTAAAAAGGCCTCGTCATTTCTGACGAGGCCTTGAATAGTGTTCGGTGAAGAGCTAGATTCTGAATACTAGGCGAACCCCGCTCTGTTCGAATGCCTATATCCGAAATGCAAAAAAGCTCTAACCTTTCGATTAGAGCTTTTGAAAAGTGGTCGGTGAAGAGGGATTCGAACCCCCGACCCTCTGGTCCCAAACCAGATGCGCTACCAAGCTGCGCTATTCACCGAACTAAATCTTTTTATTGGAATACTTCTCAAAGGGTCGCCCTCTGGTCCCGCTATTCCAAAATCGGGATGCGCTACCAAGCTGCGCTATTCACCGACTTATGTTTTATCTTGAATTTCACAAGAAAGGGAACCGAAGTTACCAAATAATGGGGTGGCTAACGAGGCTTGAACTCGCGACAACCGGAATCACAATCCGGGACTCTACCAACTGAGCTATAGCCACCATAATTTGTTACAACACTTAAGTTGTTATTCTTTCGCATTTTAGCAAAAAAATCAAAAAGTGGTCGGTGAAGAGGGATTCGAACCCCCGACCCTCTGGTCCCAAACCAGATGCGCTACCAAGCTGCGCTATTCACCGAACTAAATCTTTTTATTGGAATACTTCTCAAAGGGTCGCCCTCTGGTCCCGCTATTCCAAAATCGGGATGCGCTACCAAGCTGCGCTATTCACCGACTTATGTTTTATCTTGAATTTCACAAGAAAGGGAACCGAAGTTACCAAATAATGGGGTGGCTAACGAGGCTTGAACTCGCGACAACCGGAATCACAATCCGGGACTCTACCAACTGAGCTATAGCCACCATAATTTGTTACAACACTTAAGTTGTTATTCTTTCGCATTTTAGCAAAAAAATCAAAAAGTGGTCGGTGAAGAGGGATTCGAACCCCCGACCCTCTGGTCCCAAACCAGATGCGCTACCAAGCTGCGCTATTCACCGAACTAAATCTTTTTATTGGAATACTTCTCAAAGGGTCGCCCTCTGGTCCCGCTATTCCAAAATCGGGATGCGCTACCAAGCTGCGCTATTCACCGACTTATGTTTTATCTTGAATTTCACAAGAAAGGGAACCGAAGTTACCAAATAATGGGGTGGCTAACGAGGCTTGAACTCGCGACAACCGGAATCACAATCCGGGACTCTACCAACTGAGCTATAGCCACCACTATATGTTGCCAATTTACTTACGTCCCGTAAGCGTCCGGATGGCGCGCCCGAAAGGATTCGAACCTTCGACCTTTGGCTCCGGAGGCCAACGCTCTATCCAGCTGAGCTACGGGCGCATGCCCTATCGGCGGAGTGGAATAATACGTAGTTCACACTATGTCGTCTAGTATTTTTTCAACTTTTTTTGCCGTTTGATTGCTTTTTCGTCACATAGTTGTTGCTATACCCACAATAATGATGTGACTGAACCCCTGAAGATCGCAACTTGTTGTTTATTGCAACAACTTATCGGGATATAATCACTCACTGTTTACATTGATTTAACAGCATTGCTGCTTTAAATCACCCTAATCAAATAAAAATATAGGTAAGCAGCACTTACCTTCGGAATGTAAAGTGAGTTTATAGGATATGTCTCGATCACTCTTAAGCGTATTGTTCGCTGCTCTAACTTTTTCTACTGCAGCCCTAGCTACAAGCCAAGCAGATTATGATGCTATTGCTGAACGAATCAAACCTGTCGGTGATGTGTACTTAGCGGGTAGCGAGCCAGTAAAAGCAGAACCAACAGGGCCTAGAGATGGTGCGACAGTATACGGAACTTTCTGTATTGCTTGTCATGCATCTGGTGTTAGTGGCGCGCCAATTAAAGGTAATGCTGACCAATGGGCACCTCGTATTGCTCAAGGTAAAGACGTGTTGAAAAAACACGCTATCGAAGGCCTAAACCTAATGCCAGCTAAGGGCACATGTATGGATTGTTCTGACGACGAAATCGTTGCGGCTATCGAGCATATGATTGCCGGTTTATAACCTCAGCAAATTAGCAGTACTAATTAAAAAGGCTTGGTCTCTATCATGTGACCAAGCCTTTTAGTCTTCTAGGTAAGCAACTGCCCGTTTATCAACTGCCAATGTTGGCAAGCATTCCTTACACCCTCTGGCTGATGAGCAACTTCCACCACTAACTTATCCTTCCAATGGTTCTCCAAATTCGTGCGTATCGTTTTCTCTGTCTCTTTGTCTAATGCGCTGAAAGCTTCATCCAAGAAGTACATCTCCGTATCTCTTAGCCACGCTCGTGCAAGTGCGATTCGCTGAGCCTCACCGCCACTCACTCTTGAACCATTGAGTCCGAGCTCTGTATCAAATCCATCTTCTAAAAAGGCAAAAAAGTCATCAAGGCAGACCAACTTAAGCGCCTGGTGCAGTACTTCGTCACTGTAGCTTTGTCCCAAACACAAGTTGTAGCGCAAGCTTGCAGGGAAAATAACGGTTTGCTGCGGTACATAACAACTGCATGCCCACACGCTAGAACGGTTTGCTTTAGTGATCTCCTCGTCATTCAAACATAGTGTCCCTTCAGAGATATAGATTGCCGCGAGATAACGTAGAAGAGACGTTTTACCACTGCCACTTTCCCCTTGAATAATAACATGCTGATTGGATGAGAACTGAAGTGATAAATCCTTAAACAACCACTCCGAATTCTCTGAATAACGGTGACTCAGTTTTTCTACCTTGAGTTGGTGAGTTTTTTCTTTTGGTTGTTTGTCGCCCACCTTATTCACTGACTCGGATTGTATTTTTAAATCCAGCATCGATAGAACTCGTTTACAGGCAGGAAAGGTTTGAGGTAAATCCTCAAATGTTCGGGTCAGTGCCAGAACAGGACCAAAAGCCCCCGTATAGAGGCATAGCAGAGGTAGTGAAATATCGCCATTAAGCCACCATACCTGCAACATTACCCCTAGGAAGCCCATACCAATAACAAGATCCGTTAGTGCGTCTTTGAGGCCATTACGTTTAGCCAGTTGGTGGTAGTAGGTCTGCAACTGCTTGCCTTGTTCGACGACCTTGTGTTGAAAAAACGGCATTGCATGCCAATTTTGAATTTCGCCAATACCACCAACAATATCTGTCAGCGTCACGTTGAAACGTCCAAAATCCCGTCGTAAGTGTGCGCCAATTGCTTTGCTTTTAAAAAGGTGCCAACCAGGAATAACGAGGCCAACGATCAACAACAATCCAAACAGAGCGAATGCGATTCCTCCTGCAACTTGGTAACCATAGAGGGTGACACAAAGAGAAACAATTATCGCAGACATTACCGGAACAATGGTATGTGCATAGAACACTTCGATTCGTTCGATATCTGATACCACTTTCGCGGTTAGATCGCCGGTAGAAAGTTCTTGAATGTTATCCGGAGCTTGAGATTCAAGCTGCCAATACATGTGGTTACGCAACATCTCTTGAATACGAAAAGCCGCGTTATGTCCTGATAACTGTTCTATGTAACGACAAAACGCCTTTCCTACCCCTATCCATAAAAGAGGCCATATCAGTTGTGGCCAAAAGTGTGCCGATAGTGGCTCAAACGATGGTGAATCAAACAATTTTTGAGCATAGAGCCCAGCAACAACAAGAATCGCGATAGTCCCCAACTGATTGAGAACTCGACACAATAGAGATAAAGCTAACGGAGCCAAATGAGGCTGAGCAAACTTAAGTAAACGATAAATCATGCAACCACCTCTTTAAGTTGAACCTTTTCTTCTGCGTTCACCATAGTTAAATCGATTAAGCGGTCAGCTTGTGCAATCAATTGTGGAGAGTGGCTAATCACTAATACCCCTGCGGTTTGCTTAAGCTGATGCAGCGCTTCAATGACTTTACGCTCTGTGCTCTTATCCAGTTGACGTGTCGGTTCATCAATCAGTAATAACGGCTTGTGAGATAAAAATGCACGGGAAAGACCGATTCGCGCGGCTTGACCTCCAGAGATATGCCCTCCGCCTTCTCCAAGTTGGTAAAGTAAGTGCTCTGAGTCTGTTCCCCACCGCTCTAATGCGGATGATTTTAATGCAGCATCAATATTTTCAGCAGAAGCATGTGGATCAGCAATCAGGCAGTTTGTTTCTAGGTTGCTATCAAAAATGTACGGTGACTGCTGTAAGTATCCGGTTGCCTGACTTGCAATCACACCACTATCAGGCGTTAACTGCCCTCGTATCAACTTAAACAACGTCGATTTACCACAGCCACTTTGACCACAAATAACCACTAACTCCCCTTTGTTAACCCTGAGATTCAGTTGCTCAAAAAGTGGCGTTTGAGGGTCGTAACCAAAGCAAAGCGATTGCATATCAAGTACGACCTCACTACCGCTATCAATAGCTTGTGTTTGGCTATTTTCTGGCATCGATAAGATGGTTTTCACATCATTTTGGACTTCTCTACCAAGTGCGCCAGCAAAGAAAAAAGCGCCCATTAGAGATAAAGGACGGATCAACTCAACACTAGCGAGAATGATAAATGCCGCAGTGCTCGCCTCAATTAACCCAGCCTGATATCGAGTAATCGCAAGAAGCGAAGCAGCAATGATAGTTCCGAGGGAGAAAAGTAAGTCGACCAGCAAAATAACCAGTTGATTGGTTTTAAGCAGCGACATAGTAGAACGCCTCAGCTTCGCTCCATGCTGCTCAATCGTGCCTCCCCACACTTGTGAATGCCGATACAACTTCAAAACAGGCAAACCGTGTAAGCTTTGAGTAAACAATTCAGTCAGCAAAGCCAAGTTATGTTTGTAGGTTGCACTAACACTAGCAAATCGCTTGAACACCAGCATTAAAATGGCAGGAATGACTGGAATCATTAATAGCAGAACCAACCCAGAAAACGGGTCAATAAAGGCAATAAAGACACAAACTAATAAAGGGCCCAGTAAGCCAATAAAAAACTGAGGCACAAACAAGCCCCAGTACAAATCCAGCACTTCTACCCCTTCTCCAAGTAGATAGTTCAGTTTTCCACGTAATTCAGGAGTCAGCTCAGACGGACGCAACTTGGCAAGCTTCTCTAACAACTGCACTCGAATCGTTTGTTTTACTTCAGCAGACGTTCCGGCTCCAAGCGAGCGATGCCAAATAATGGTGACAAAACGGCCTAACAGTAAGGCACCCATCGCCAGTACCAGCCAATGAATCAGTTGAAAGAAATCATCAGAAAACATCTGACTAACCAGCCAGTACTGAGCAACCAAGGTAAGAATAATGAAGATGCCACTGGTCACCGTTCCCAGCAACCAAGGTTTTGCTGTTTGGGGAATCGCACCTATCATGATTCCACCTCGCAAGTATCACGGGTCTTGTAATTCAAAATGACATAGGTTTCGATCAAAGCAATAACAATCAAAGTGATTTGCGCAGACGGTCTTTCACTCAGTAGGCCAAAAGCAGTGGCCAAGATGGACACCCACACAACCAACAGCACTCTCATTTTTTCTTTCATCGTCAACCCACGCTTCTCTTTTATATGGCGAAGCGTGGGGCCGAGTAGGCGGTTCGCCAATAACCATTGTTGAAAGCGAGGGGAACTCACACTAAAACAATAGAGTGCGAGCAAAGCAAAAGGTACGGTGGGGAGTAATGGCATAACAACACCGACCATACCAAGTCCTGTTGCTATCAGACCAATACTCAAATAGGTATATCTTCTTATCATGTTAAAAATCTTTTGAGGTTGCTTGGGTATCTATATCGAAGTACTGACTTTAAATGGCAAACTTTTCTGATTCGCTCTATTTTCTTAATTAGAAAAGGTGTGAAGCTTCCTTCACACCTGCAACTTGTACTCAAGTTACTTCTTCAGTATGGCCTTCGGTTAAATGCACAGCTCGACTTAGGTTACTATCAAGATCAAATGCCTGACCAAAACCCTTTACATAGTTGCCGGATTTAGGAACAAAACGGTAGAAGCTGAAATCTTTCATTCCGCATAACTGATCAACAATATCGCCATAAGCGGCCTTCATTTGTTGCTTAAGCGGTTCCGCTTCGTGTTCAGTTTTTTCGATATGAACAACATCACAATCAATCACTAAGCGCTCTCGTGCAAAAAGGTGACGAGCTTTATCTTCTGGCTCAACCAACATTAACGAAGCTTTCGGGTAACACTGCAGGTTGCGGGCATGCTTTGACACCGTACTAAGCAACATAATGAAGTCATTGCCGTCACGAACGAAAGGTCCGTAACTGGCCAATGGTGTTCCTGTATTATCAACCGTTCCTAGTTGAGCAGTCGAAAACTGTTCGATAAACCCCTGAATGCGGTCAGGGAGACGCTGTAATTGTTCTTCGCGATATGACATATCTTTCCTTCCTAAATAATAGGGTCTGTTGACCCTAACTACTCCACTAACTGAATCTTGTTCAGCGTGGTGGCAACTTGTTGTAATACGGTTCTAATGGTTCGGTTATCTGCCTGGTAATACTGACCAGGGCTTGCACAAGATTTCACCGCTGGGGAGCGGTTGTTAAAATCAATCGAGATAATCTCAATCCCTTTACGTCTCATCTCACGGCACAACATCACCTGCTTTCGGTCTCGCACTTGCCGATCAATCAAGTGATCACCATCGGTAAACAGCACCATGACTTTTTTATTGGTTTCTAAACCATAATCGCGGGGTAATTCTTTCTTGGTTTTATCCCATTGACCGCGCCAATAGGGTGACAGTAATCGCCAAGCCCACATCACACCTTCGGCGTTGTTGGTGTTCATTTCTGGATACAAGCTATCAAGACTGTCGATAAATTCCCTGTGGTTTGATTTCCACGCTTGAACGCTGCTCACGCCGCAATCAATCGAATCAAACAAAGCCTGGGCATGCTTCCAGTCAGGGTTGTAATTCGGGTAATTGATCTTTGGATAGTGGGCGTACAATGGCATGCCATTTTTATACTTCGCCTCTGGCGGCTTTTTGTTGGTTTCCAAATAAAAACGCAGATTTTGCTCTTTAGGGCTTTTTTCGAGACTGCGAATCCAGCCCGGATTAATCAGACTCGCTTTAGTCATACCATCCTGAATTTCCGGTAGCTGCATGCACATCGCTTGACGCCAGCGGCCAGGTACACCTTCACTAAGCAAGTTTTTCCAGCCTTCATCTTTTGCTAAGGGCCTCAGCCCTCTTGGGATAGCAAGCGCGCTCGACTTCATAAAGTGGGGTTGCCAGCCAACATTAATCAGGCCTGTGGCAGGCACAATACTGATGGTCTTACTTAAGTTACGTCTTTCTTCTTCATAAAGAATGTCTGCAAAGTCCCTCAAGCCTTTAATGGCTTGCGACATGGGCGCACCTTCCATTGAGCCAGACACATCAAGCATGATGACAATTTCTAACGTTGTCTGATGCAAGCGAGCTGAAGCTTGATGGCTAAGACTTACATCGCCAGCAACTAACTCATCATTCATCGCCAATTGGCTAGCTTTTACTTTGCCTGATACTGTCGCGTGAGTACTTAAGTCTTGGCTCTTGAGCTGGCTTCGAGCCCCAGTAAGGCCACTATTATCGTCACCGGCATTGGCAGCCATTAACTGATTGGCATCCTGAGAAGCGCTGATACTATCTGACGAAGAGTACAGAACTGCATCCGCCAACATCGAAAGACGACTATCGGCAGTGCTACTGACCACCACCAAGACCACAAAGCTGAAAAACGTCAGCATGCCGGAGAGAAAGATCGCGGCAGACGCTGAAATAACGCCTTTTTGTCTGTCGATAGAAGAAACTAAATGAGAAGACCTAAACATTAGTTAGTCTCCCTAATCATGTGTGAATGAAAGCGACCGGAGGGCCAGAGTTTCCACACAGCATTACCACTGACCTTTTCATCAGGCGCATAACAAACCGCCACTTCAACCAAACTACCTAACTCAAAATCAGGCCAACGATCGCTAAGCGGGCATTGAGCACTAACCAAGATAGGAGTGGTTTGTTTGGTAGCAGCGTTGTGCATCGCAATCGACAGGTACGCTGTCCCTTGTGCCACATTTGAAAGCTCTTGCTGGGCAAACGATTCAAAATAAGGAAGCTGCGCAATATTATTGTTAATCGTTAACGTGCGGCGGTTACCCACCATTTCGAGAATGTTGTAGTTAAGGTTCACCAAACGTTGTTCTACTCGCAAGATAGTCAGCACTTCTGAAGTCGCCACAATTACCATCAACAACATGGGTAATATCAATGTCACTTCTAAACTGACGCTGCCGCGAGATTGATTAAGGTGAGTTGAAAATTTGGGGTATCGAGTCATCACTAATCAAACAATTAATCAAACAGTAAATCTTGAGAGACAATCACCGTGCTTCGAAACACCAGTGGTTGTGAATAAAACGCGGCTAAAGGGCTAAACTGAAGTTGAGTTTTCAAGGTCGCAGAAACTCGAAACACCGGATCCGCTGGGCGAAAAACACGATTATCCACTTGCTCTTCCTCCTCAACACTGAGTAACTCATTGAGTGAGTTATATCGGGTAATATCGACATCCACAGCATCAATGAAGCCGTAGCTGTTAGCCTCAATCATTCCCTGCACCACACCGATATTCAGCGGTTGTTTCCTCCAGTCTTCAGCGATAAGCACTCGCAGTGAGTGACGCATAGCGTGTTCAAGTAAACTGTATTGCAGGTGAACTCGGGTGATATCAAAAAACACCATGAGTACAGCGAGCACCGCAGGCAACAACAACGCTGTTTCAATACTGATCACTCCGCGCTGAAAGCGACGATTCGTTCTCATTATTTAGCTCGAATAGCCGCTAAACGAGAGGACAGAATTGCGATATCTCGTTCGACTTCACTGGCAGGTAAGTGGCGAGCAAGCAAAGCACGAGCATCGTTCTCATTACCTTCGGCCAATAGCAACAATGCAAAGTTCAGTTCAACCTGACGCGGTAGCTGTTGATAAGCCAGCAATGGTGAGAACACCTCACGAGCTTTTTCAACTTTATTTTGATGCAAATAACTCACGGCAAGGTTTGAACGGAAAAAAGGCTCATCAGGTGAAAGTAAAATTGCCCGTTCCAACTCTGTACGCGCCTGCGCTGGCTGAGTCGCTAACAAGGCAACCCCAAGCCCGTTGTGTAACTGTGCTTGAACATAAGTGTTTTTGGCTTTGGCCACACCTAACTGATAGACCGCGACCGCTTCTGATACCCTGCCTTCATTAAGTAAAAAACGACCTAGATAGACACAAGACTCCGCTGAAATCGCATCATCGCTGGCACAGACATAGCGCAGTTTTGCAATCGCGGTTTCTTTCTTATCTTGATGATACTGGCTTCGCCCAAGCATCATTTGATACTGTAAGTTGTCCGGCGATGACTCAAGCAGAGCGAAATACTGAGCTTCCGCTTTATCATACTGACCGTAGTTAAAGGCGGCTTCAGCCAACGCTTTGGTATTGGATTCCGTCTGTTTTTTCACTTTACTCGGTGTAGCACAACCGATAAGTAAAGAACTTAAACAAGCCAACGCACACATACGCACAAAACGACTGTTCATCATTTCAAACTCTCGAGTAATAGGTTCATGGTTGGAGCGACAATCAACACCATTAAAGGCAGCATGATGAACGCCATTTGAATTAAGGTGATACGACCCGGCAGCTTGCCAGCTTGCTCCTGTAGTGACATTTTTCGCTGTTGCCTTGCATCACTACTGATGGTTCGCATCGTTTCAGCCAGAGGTGAACCATACCGCTCCGCCATCGCCAACGTATTTGCCAAACGTTCTAGTTCGATAAGTCCGGTACGCCACGCCAGTTTTTTTAAGCACTGCGCTGATTCACCGCGCACTTGGATTTCGGCGTAAGTCCTTAGCATCTGTTTCGCGAGCATGGGTTCAACATCCATCAGATATAAACCCACTTTTTCCAGCGCCCGCTCGAGCGATAAGCCTGCCTCAACACTGATGACCATGAGATCTATCGCATCAGGCACTACTTGTTGCTGCTTCTGCTGCGCTTGAGTTGCCTGACGTCGTAGCCAATATTCAGGAGAATTGGAACCTATGACATAGCCAATCAGTACCACCATGACGGTATACGCGCCAAACAATTCCCCTTCGAACGCTTGCCAAACGGCACCTAATGTTGCGGCCATTAAACCGAGAAACAACTTGGCACCAAGCACAGTCAGTAGCATCGCAGGCCCGGCTTTTCCAGCATGTTCCAGCTTCTGTTTTAAACGTTCAGCTTCCTGTTCAGAAACCGGATACAAAGCACCAAGAGAAACAAAAAATGATGAAGATTCCGGTTGTGGCACACTGTGTTTATCTACGCTGGAATATCGTTGACACTGCAACTGCCAAGCCGTTTTAGATTGACGCGATAAGAACAACCACAGCAGTGCGCTCATAAACACGATGCCAACACCCACGAAAGCCATGACTACAGGGTTAACATTCATCACTTACCCCTTTAACTGCGTCATACGTCTAATCAAGAACAGTCCACCAAGAATGCTGCCGACCACGTACGCCATCACCATCTGTCCACCGGACGATGTCATTAGAAAGTCGAAATGCTCGCGGCCAGTAGAAAACAGCACCAAACAAACCAGTACAGGCAAAGCAGCAAGTACTTTGGCGGAGTTCCTCGATTCAGACGTGATGCTTTGGATACTGGCATTCAGTTCAGCTCGCGATCTCAAGGTAGTTCCCAGCCTCTCCAGTACTTCTGTTAAACGCCCACCGGTTTCCTGCTGCAAACTCAGTACGATGGTTAAAAAACGAAACTCCGCAATCGGCATACGTTGTGCAGCTGACTTCATGACTTCATCCAGGCTCTGGCCGACTCGCAACTCATCATTCATCTTGGTAAACAGACGAGCCGTGACATCCTGATGCTGTTGAGCAATTTCCAGCAGAACGTCCGCCATTGGCGCACCGACCCGTAACGCTCGAATCAAGCCATCAATCACATCTGGCAGTTCATTACGAAACTTATCTTTCGCTTTTTGTTGGAGCTGCTGATGAATAAACCACACCACCAAAATCGCAGTCGTCAATGCCAACGGTACAGCCACATACCAATCCATCCCGTTGAAACAGAGCACCGAAGGCGCAAGCAAAACTGATCCCGCCAAAATCCACTGCCCCTGTTTCAACTTCTGAGGACTGACAAAAGTTTGCAGGTTTTGATACCACAACCAGCTATACCAAGGAGGTTGGTATCCCGCGCTACCATCATCGACATCTAACAGAGCATAGCGTTTAAGCTGGTTACGCCACGCTTCTTGTTGCTCGATATAACGCCACACAGCAACGCCAATCACCAGCCAAGTGACAGTTATGTAAATCAACACGCTCACTCACCACTCTCCACACATTGTTGAATCGCTTGGTCTTGGGCGAAGTGGGCGGCTTTTTCTATCAGATCGTTAGAGATGGAATGGGCGCTAAAGCGGCCATGAATGGTTTGCTGTTCCGCACGTTTCAGATCAAAACGAAAAACGGGGCTTAGCTCTATCTGCTCACCGTTAATTCCCACCACTTCACTAATAGCAGTAATACGTCGACGTCCATCGCGCATACGCTCTAACTGCACCACTAAATCAATGGCACTTACGATTTGGCTACGGATAATATGGTCCGACAACCGTTCACCGCCCATCTGCAGCATGTTGGTCAGTCGAATGATCGCATCTTGAGGGTTGTTCGCATGCAAGGTACACAGAGAGCCATCATGGCCAGTATTCATTGCTTGCAGCATGTCGAAGGCTTCAGCGCCACGCACTTCACCCAAAACAATTCTGTCCGGACGCATACGCAGCGCGTTCTTCACCAAGTCACGTACGGTAACTTCACCATTACCCTCAGAACTGGCATTACGCGTTTCCAGTGGTACCCAATGCGGTTGTGCCAGAGACAACTCGGCTGCATCTTCAATGGTGAGAATTCGCTCATCTTCACTGATATGACGACTAAGGGCATTCAGCAGTGTGGTTTTGCCAGAACCCGTACCGCCGGAAATCAAAATATTGCAGCGACAATAAGTCGCTAAAGCCAAGAACTCAGCCATCTGAGTAGAAAGACTTTCATTATCAACCAAGTGAGAGAGCATTAGCTTACTGGCAGGAAATTTACGAATAGAGATACACGTACCGTGCAGCGCCAAAGGCGGAGCAATCACGTTAACACGGCTGCCATCTTTTAAACGCGCATCAACCATAGGGTTGGATTCATCCACCCTACGACCAATCGCGTTCACTATGCGTTGAGCCACATTCAATACATGCTTGGAATCGCGAAAACGAATGTCTGTCTTCTCTAACTTGCCACGGCGTTCGACGTAGATCGTTTCTGGTCCGTTAACCAGAATATCGGATACTTCTGGATCTTCGAGTAACGCCTGTATTGGACCAATCCCCACCATTTCATCGACCAGTTGCAGCGCTAACACCGCCAACTCTTGTCGGTTATAAGGCAGCATCTTCCTTGCTGAAATGATGTTCAGAGCATCTTTGACACGAGGCAAAAGTTCATCACGGTCTAGCGTGGCGGCGATCGAAGGATCGACCAGTTCGTAGAATGCGGATTTTGCTTCATCAGACATCGACAGCAGTTGTGAGCTGCGAGCTTGCTGAGTTAACACTTCTTGCTTAAACATTGGGTTTACCCTTTTTGCTCAGAAGAAGGACTGCCTAGCAGCTGTCCAAGCTGGGTAATCTTTTTACTCAGCTTTGTTCGCGTGGCCAGCAAAGGCGAACCCTCACGCTCTGATTTTTCAATAGCCTTTGCATCAAACGGAAGCTCGACACTGATGTCCAAACCCAATGTGTTTGAGATTTCCTGTTGCGGCACTCGCCCTTTCGCATTGCGGCACAGGTTACCCACCAGAATCTGACGCTGATGCTTGAGTGAGATATTCGCCATGAGTTTGGCTAAATAACGGAAGCTATTGAGGCTGTAGTCGGTGACAAAAATGCAGTTGTCAGCCTGCTGCAAAATGGCTTTCATTGCCGGATGATTCAAATCCGGTACATCAACAATCACCGTTGCGTAATGCTCGGCTAAAGCTTGTACCGTTTTGACCGGTTGAGAAACATCATCATGAGAGAGCTGACTGTCTTGACCATAAAATAGGTGCAAGCGTTCAGTCAGTTGTTGGCTACTGTGCGCCAGCAAAGTTTCATCGATACGCTCTGCATCTTGGATAATGTTTTCAAGGTGTGGTTCATAATCAACACCAAGAAGTATTGGGTGCTGGCTGTGGTACAAATCAAAATCGACCAAAGCAACAAACTGACTCTGCTTTTCAGCAAGAAAATAGCCTAAGTTCGCAGCAATCGTACTGGTCCCACAACCACCAGTGCTGCCTAGCACACAGATCACTCGCCCCTGACGTAGAGGCTTAGCGATCTGATAGCCTTGCAAATGCAGTAAGCTTAAGCGAATTGCATCAATATCAAGCGGTGTGGTGTGATAATCGTTAACGCCAGCAAACATTAAACTGCGGTACAAGGCCACTTCCTGTTTATTACCTAACACCATCAGTTTCATTTGTGGTGGGCAATATTCGGCAAGACCTCTTAAAGCAGTTTCAAGACCAATACAGTCACCGCCGTCGACTACCAGCAGATTGGGTGCACCGTGTTTGACGCACCACTGGCGAGCATCCTCAATGGTGCCTTTACGTATCTCAATATTCTGAGTGGTGAGATTACTCTTCAGTTGCTCGAAAACTTTGTGGCTATGATCGTCAAGAACAAAAGCAACAACGTTAAATACACTCTCTGTCACCGTTATTCTCCTGTTACTGGTTGTCTTTCAGCAGACTTAAGCTGATTGTTGAACAGACGCTGCACTGCACCTGTCGCTAACGCGCTAGTGCCTTGCTGATATTGTTCGCCATGCTGCCATGTACTCTTGCTGGCAACACTGAAGTAGCGATTTCTCATTTGCTGACAAGCGTTGGTTGATAACACCAAAGCTTGTTGATTAAAGCGGCAAGTATTGGGCTTGAGCACAACGCCTAACTCAGCATTAATCGCACTATCACTGTTTGACTGGTGATTGATCTCTACCGGCATCACCACCAGCTCTGCCAAACGTGACTCAAGACGCTGTTGAGTGTTTGAATCTAGCTGCCCCCCCTTTAACATAATGGTCAGGTAGCCTTGTTCTTCTCGCTGATTAAGTGGTGATACCGCCGCCAACAAGTCTTGCTCTAATCGAGTTTGTGTCGTCTTCAGTGACAGTTGGTCTTGAAAACGAGCATGGGGCTCCGCGTCATACGGACGTTGACATCCCATGAGTAAAACAAGGCTCAACGCGGTTAAAACTAATTTCATCTCTTTCACCTTGCCTTAGTAGTTGTAGCCATAGTTGCCAAACAGACGAGTACGGTCATCGTGGGTATCACCCATATCTCTCAAAAACAGTCGTTCGAAACGGTTAGCAGGACGAAAACGATCCAACGGTGTGGTCAACTGACTCGGATCGCTGGTGGGCTCAACTAGGCGAGCGGTGGCAATGATCACCAGTTCGCTCTCAGAGTTCTTGAAGCTGTTGCTACTAAAGAAAGGCGCAAGAATTGGGATTTCACCAAGGAATGGCAAAGACTCAATCTTGTGGTCCTGATAGGTGCGAACTAGCCCTGCCAGCGCAAAACTTTGTCCATCCGCCAGTTCAATGGTGGTGGTCGCTCTACGGCTTTCAATTCCTGGCACTTCAACCCCAGCAATAGAAACACTGTGCTCACGGCTTAAAGTAGACACTTCCGGAGCAACCGTTAGGCTAATCTGATTGTTACTCAACACAGTTGGGGTCAGCTCTAATGAGATACCAAATCGTTTAAACTCAATGCTGACACCTTCGTCACTGTTATCGACTGGGAAAGGAAATTCACCCCCAGACATGAATGTCGCCGCTTCACCGGATTTCGCGGTTAAGTTAGGTTCTGCAAGCACATTCACTAAGCTGTTTTCAACCAGCGCATCAATGATTACATTCAGACCATGTTGACCATCAGTTGGCATGGTATTGGTTGGAAACTTATTGCCCGGAGTAATACCGAGTGCCGTTTGTAACGTGTCCCAAGTACCCCAACGCATATTACCAATAGAGCTCCAACGCAGGCCAAGCTGCTCACTGGTGGAACGTTCCATTTCAACAATTCTGACCGAGATATTAACCTGAGCGCTGCCTGAGGTTTTTAGCTGATTGACCACCAACGGGTACATACCAATACCGCCACCAGGTTTAGCAACACCTTCACTGCGACCACCAGCGCTACTACTGCTTGGCTGAGAAGCAACCGCTAGATCTTGCTGGTCTTTTTGCTGTAAACCTTTAGCAAAGCCTGAAGCCATGCTCAGGATATCGTGGGCTTGCAACGCATTTGCTACCTCGCCCATGACAATGATGGTTCCTTTGCTATAAGCAAAGTGAACATCAGCCTCAGGAAAAGCGTGTTTCACACTGCGCTGTAAGTCCGAGAGATCGGCAGAGATAGAGACTTGATAATGAGCTAAGGTTTGCGCATCTTCGCCCAACAGCAAGACATCGGTTTGACCTAAGGCTTTACCAGATAACATCACATGTCGACTTGAAGGTGCATGAACAACCAACAAGCTAGGGTCAGAAACAAAAACATCCTTGATGTCTTCTTTGACCGATAAAATACGATTCTGATTAATGTGTAAATCCAGTGAGTGCTGCGTTGATTTTGCCAATAGAGAAAAAGGCACCATCATCAACACGGTTAAAAGAGTAATTTGTCTAAACATCATCATGACTTATCTCACTGCACTTCTTTCTTGTGTTCGAACTTCTGTACCAGCGAAAATCCGAATGGAATGTTCAGGTTTACCTGAAGGGTGATGGTTTTCAGACAGTTGCTCGTCCCACAAAGTCTTTGGGCTATCAAACCGTGCAACATCGCGATCGCGATGACCACGTAATATCAGAGAAAGGCTACCAAGCTGTTTTGCCAATAACAGACGCTGAGCACCTTCTGGCGTAACTTCAAACGTAACAGGAAGGGTCTCTTTCATTCCTGATAAATCTTCATTTGCTTTATGGTGTTTTGGCCCATCCAACAGGTGAGTTAACGTACTGTTGATCGCCAGCAAACGTGTATTCTGCAAAATCACACTGGTCGCATGCTTATTGATCTCACCGAATCCTTGGCTAGAGGTATGAGTGTTTTCACTAGTAAGAATAACGTCGACGAAATTACCAGGTCGAAGCATGTCGTAATTCATCCCTGCTAATGTCATTTCAATCGTTACCGCTCGCATGCCCGGCGATAACATCGCCGACATATATTGGCTCTGCTCTGGGCGAATAATGTCTGACATCACTAACGGCTGATTAGCTCTAACCGTTCGAGTAAGTAGACTGCCTTCAATATCATCAGGCTGAATAAAGCCCTCTAAGAAAAGCTCATTAAAATCCGCTTCTTTATCAGACTGTAAAGGCTCCCAGCGCAGATCTTCACCACGGATTAAAGCACCGGCTTGAATCGGATATTTTGCGACCAGCACCTTGGGAACAACGGCTTGCTTAACCACTTCCGTTTCGGTTGTTTCTGTTTTTTGCTTGGGTTCAGTATCAAACCAAACCAATGCAAGCATTCCACTCAACACCACTCCGCTGAGTAAAATAAAAATTAATTTCTTCATGAGTAAGAGCTACATGTAGTGGATGGTTGTCATAGCTGCGCCGCAGATTGCTACTGCATAAGGCACTGTTTGGGATGGTGTTCCTATTATCACGCCATGCCTAACCATTCGATTGAAAAAGAGATAAATGACACTCAAAGCGCCCCCTAACAGTGCGGTTGTCATCAACAGCCAATACCACTGCCCTAACGATGCGTAAGCACATATAGCCAATAATTTGGAATCTCCCGCTCCCAACCAACCGTGGTGAAAAGCGAAGATGCCAAAAGCTAAAATGGAAAAACAGACCAACAAAGAGAAAATAGAAAACGGAGTGTTTACGCTAAACACCACCATCAAAATCAATAGCAATGCATTAGGGATTTCACGCTTGAATACGTCATTTACAGCAATAACAGCCAAAACACCTGCCGTTATAATCTGTAATGAGAAGCCACTACTACTCTCCACCACTACCCATGTTCATCCCATCGATAATCGTTTGAAATTTATCTTTCAGTGCAGTGATAAACAGACCATCTGATCCAAAAATGGCCAAAATACCAGCAGCCAAACCTGCCGCAAGAATTCCATACTCAATCGCTGTAGCACCATTTTCATCGTCAACGTAGCGTTTTATCAGAGTGATAAAGTCATTCACCTTTTACTTCTCCCTAAATGTGGTATCGATAATAAAACAAGTTTGAGAATTATTATCAATACCATTGTAAAAATCAATCTCATTTATATAATAATGCCAAAATATATCAAATTTACAGATCAATAACCCAAGATAATCTTAAAAATTGATATTTACATCTTTTACGGTACGAAATAATGAATGATATTTTTTGTGGTGAGTCGCATTTTTAGCATCGTTATCTCGTGCTAATTACATAATTGTGCAAGGGAACTAATAATGCTCTTTAAACAACTTATTGCCTTCAGTGCGATAGTTTTTGTGCTAGCAGGTTGTAGCGATCAACCGATGCAAGAGGGAGGAACGACTCCACCATCGAAGGGAGATAACACCAATGGAGTGAATAACTCTACGCCAGATGGCGGAGACAATGATTCTGCTGATTCTGGCTCTCAACCTCCATCGTTAACAGACCCGACTTCAGGCAACGATAATGCGCCAATTACCCCTCCTGCCGTATCGTCGTTATCGAGAAAGTCATTGACGATTTCCGGATCAGTCTCGGGTAGTCAGCCAGAAGATACCTATGCATTTCAAGTGTGTGCAGGTCAAGAGTGTGACTCTTGGCAGCAAGTGATGTCTGAGGGAATGTATCAGCGAAAATTCCATCTATCACAATGGTCAACCAATATCCCTTTGACCATAGAAGGCAATAAGAAAGAGAACCCTGCAAGCCAACCTGCAGAGGCGATTGATGCACTATCATCATCCTACTTCAAAACAGAAGTCGCCCCATTTGAACAACTGATAAAACGCGACAGCAATAATGATGGAATGATTGATGAGAAAGAGCTAGCAACGCTATCACTTAACCCAGTGAACATGGCGTTCCATGCTGTTGCAAAACACTTACTGAGCACTAAATTAAGTAACGTTAATAATTTGCCTTATGAAGCTAAATATCAAGCGGTACGTCAGTACTTGTCTAACAACAGTAAAAAAGCACAACTCAAGCTTTCACAGAGTCAAATACAGGAAATAACCGCGCACATTAACAGCCAAGACAAGAAAATTTTTGGTGAGTACTCTTTACAATTAACACCTGAGCAATGGGCTGATCTCGATGGTCCATTAAACACCAATAATGACCAAAAATTTGTAAACATCAATGCTGCTCAACTTAAAGAGATACATCACAATCACCGCTATTCCAAGCCCCAAAGCCCATTAACCCTCAGTGTAAGTCAAACGAATGCTATTCATCATGAGCAAATCTATACTCAACAACTCGTTCTAGAGTTAGCGGCTCTTTATCAAATACTCCTAAAACCCAAAATGACTGATTTTGTCATTAGCAAGTATGACAAAGCGGCACTCATAGAAAAAATTGAATCTAAAACTGTAACGCAAAACTACAGTATTCCCATTGATAGCAAAGAATTAATAAAAATGGGAATGTTTGACATACCTATCGGTATTGAAGCTAATATGGAAATTAGTTCAGATAAGATGAATCGTGCTTATCAACAATACCAAAAAACGGTAGAGGAAAATGGTTTTGCAGATTTCACCATCGCGATCAGTCATGCCTTGTGGTCTAAATCGAATAAAACCTTTGCACAAATTGGAGACAAACTATTAAATGCCGCAGATTCAAACTCTTCATTAGAATTATGGGAGCATTATCAAAATGAGTTTGCGGCTACGCATTACTCTGTGCCTGTCTATCAGGAGCTGAGCAAAGCACTTTCACCCAATACTCAAAAATCCTATCTGCATCAAAACCACATACAAAATTTGCAAGATGCAAACCATGTTCACCCATTAAAGCCAGCAATCTTAGCTTTAGCTCCGGAGCGTTACTTAAAGATCAGCGGCCGTTTTCCCAAAGAGCTCGAACAAGCCTCAATGAGTATCGTATTAGGCAGTCGCCCGAAACCAACATGGGAAGAACTAGGAACATCCCCAGACCGTCATCTACCTATTGACCTCATTGATAGTGAAAACCAACGACATAAAAAATTAAACCTAAGTGGTGAAAATCGTTTCGTCACTACTATCGTTCTACGCGATATTGATAACTTATACGCGCACTGCCAACCGGGATTATTGGGTAAAAATCACCACACCTCTGATGAAATGCAGGACACTTTAACCATTCATGTTCGTGATGAGAAAACGGGTGTGGAACTGCGATCTGTTCTCGGATCTTTTTGCGACATTGCTCAACTCGACCAACTTCAGGGCAATAAAAATGGCGTACTCAGCTATGAAGAGTTTGAAAGGCTTAATGTGGGGTATATCAGTACCGCTCAAGCCGCACTACTTTTTAAATCATCACTTTCTTCATGGGGTGGTCCCAGCAGTATTATCCCCTTAACGCACCAGAGCATTATCGATAAATACAACCAACTACCGCGCAAACAAGTGGAACTATTAGCTGCATTTATAGCTTTACAGGCAAAAGGCTCACTATTTAACGCTACCGTCGATGTTGGTGAACTAGGATCATTATATGAAGATCTATTAACACTGATCGATATTACTCTGGGTGGTTACCGTCTCAGTCCAGACAACTCAATACCTTCAATAGAAGATCTGCAAAATAAATTTGCTAATCGTTATGCGATTAACCAAGTATTAATAGCAAACCCAGATGTAAACATCTCACATATTATTCAAGCGATAACTCAGCGGTTAGGTGATTCAGAAGTCGACCAATATTACTTTCCGACTGGAATTCGACCAGGAAGTTGGGTAACCGTTTATCCTGTCTCGGCAATAGATGTGACTTGCCAACAAACAATGCAAGACAGTCAACTGGTTGGAATAAGGATCGAAGGCAAAGGACAGGACGAAACAGGCCATTGGGTTACCATTGGTTGGGATGAACAGGCAGGTGCCTCTAGCTATACATTAGGATGGGGGAAAAACCGTTTCGAGCAACTCATTGAAGCGCAAAACGTATTGGCGATTAATGAATATGGAAGCATGCGTGCAACCATATCTGGCTTAGATTCCACAAAAGAGTATTACATTCGAGTACAGAGCAATACCGGCAGCCCAAGTGCACTACTCTCTTACTCCCCAAGTAACATTCACATTGCAGATTCTCGAGTTATTCAAGGCTTAGCTGGCGATGATAGTACTCGCGGAAGAGATAGCAGCTCAACTTGTGACCCACTGACAGGTAAAGCTGAAAACAGCAATGATGACGGTGTACTTGGTGCTCGCTATCTCAAATTAGACAGTACTGGTAAACCACTACCTCGCCAGGATTTAAATCATAGTATTTTGCCTTTTGCTTGTGTTTTAGATGCCCATACTGGTCTTGTATGGGAAACCAAACACCAACGCGGGGATGACGAAGATCCTACCATCTATGACAGTGACAATAGGTTTGTCATTCAACCCGCTAATGGAGCAACTCAGTTTGGTGGTACCTGTACTAAACATGAAACCAATGAAATTTCGACAGACCCTAACCAGTGTACTGTCACGAAACAAGTTCAGACATTTAACAGCGTAGAGCGCTGTGGATTAAATAACTGGCGAATGCCTACCTTACATGAGGCGATTGCCCTAGTGGATTTCAATGCTGAGTCTTCTGGTATCGACCATCATTATTTTCCATACATACAAGCAATGTGGCTAGACACACCGAGCTTAGACGCCACAACATACCTTTCGTTGTCATTACAAAACCAGAACACATTAAGGAATGATATCCACCATTATCAGCCGTTAATGCTAGTGAGCGATGGCTTTCATGTTGAACAACAATAAGGAGTAACAGGTGAAATATTTAACATTAAGCCTAGTAATCACAATCACTTCAACTCATGCGGCTGAGAGTAATCAAGAGTGCAGAGCTGAGACAAATTTAAACCCGAACAATCGCTTCAGCCAACATATCATCACCACTGATGCGGGTGATTACAAAGTCGTGAATGATACAGCCACCGGATTGCAATGGAGCTATTGCTTTGTAGGCCAACAACTTGATGGAAACCAATTAGAATGCACTGGACAGCCAACTGTACCATACGATTTTAAAGCTAAAGATTATGTTGATGTTCGTCAGTTGACGATGGCACAAGTACAACAGGAGAATCAAAGCTTAGATGCGCGAAATCAGTCTTGGCGGCTTCCCAATATCAAAGAACTCCTCAGTATCTATAACGAAAACTGTAATCCAGCTATCTATCCTATGTTCAGTTACGCTACTAATGCTTCTCTTGATGACATTACGGAATTGACAAGCGGACGACCCGCTGGTGACGATAAGGTCGCTCTCGAAGAAGCGCGAGCTATTGAAGATATTGATACAGTCTCTCGTATCGAAACAGCCACAAAATACAAAGGAGAGGCATATAAAAACTATACCGTGCTTTCCGATACTCCTTTAATACTTAGAGGTTATAAGCCTTATTACAGCATTAACTTTAAAGGATGGGGTAACACTTTCAACAATACTCCGTTCTTACAATCAACAGGGCTTCTAAGGTTAGTTCGCGAGATCCCACAACCTTAAAACTAAAACGCCCAGAAACTTTCTGGGCGTTCAACTATCGTTATTTCTTAAACATCGCTTTCAGGTTGGCGATATGCGCCTGTCCTTTCGCCATACGCTCTTCTGCGGTTTGCGGTTTTTTCTGACTTTCCCACTCTAGATCGTCATAGGGAAGTTCTTCTAAAAAACGACTTTGTGTGGGTTTAATAAGCTCACCAAACTGGCGACGCTCTTTACACATGATGAACGTGAGTTCTCGCTGTGCACGAGTGATCCCCACATACATCAGTCGACGTTCTTCCTCAACATTATCTTCATCAATGCTGGTTTGATGCGGTAAAATGCCCTCTTCCGCCCCCAGCAGATAAACATAGGGGAACTCCAGACCTTTGGATGCATGCAGCGTCATGAGCTGAACCGCATCACTGTCATCATCGCCCTCTCCACGCTCCATCATGTCGCGCAGAGTCAGCCTTTGAACCACTTCTTTCAGTGTTTTCTCTTCCTGATCAGGGTTATCCCCCTCCAGGTCAGCAACAATCCATGAATAAAGATCAGAAACGTTTTTCATCCGCATTTCGGCCGCTTTAGGACTTGAAGATGTTTCATACAACCAATCTTCGTAATTGATATCGCGAACCAAAGAACGTACGGCTTCAACCGTATTACCTCGTTCTGCATTATCAGATATTGCCACCAGCCACTCTGTAAATCGACGCAGGTTCTCTAAGCCTCTCCCTGACAGATACTGTTCTAAACCGATTTCAAAACTTGCTTCAAATAAACTTTTTCCACGCATATTGGCGTAGCTACCCAGCTTTTCTAACGTCACCGGACCAATTTCACGACGAGGGGTATTAACAATACGTAAAAATGCATTGTCATCATCTGGGTTCACCAGTACTCGTAAGTAAGCCATGATGTCTTTGATTTCAGCGCGAGCAAAAAATGATGTTCCGCCAGAGATTTTATACGGCACCCGGTTTTGCATCAGCGATTTTTCAATCAAACGCGACTGGTGATTACCGCGGTAAAGGATAGCGTAGTCTCGGTATTCAGTCCGATTAAGGAACTTGTGAGCGATGATTTCAGCGGTAACGCGCTCGGCCTCATGATCTTCATTCTTGGCTAAAATAACTTTCAGCTTTTCGCCATCAGGAATTTCAGAAAATAAGGACTTCTCGTACACATGCGGGTTATTGGCGATCAAAATATTCGCCGCTCGCAAAATACGACTGGTTGATCGATAGTTCTGCTCTAGCTTAATTAGCCGAAGATTCGGGAAGTCTTCACCAAGCAAGACTAAGTTCTGCGGTTTTGCACCACGCCATGAGTAGATCGATTGGTCATCATCTCCGACGACCGTCAAACGGGCGCGCTCACCCACCAGCAATCTGACCAATTCATACTGACTGGTGTTGGTGTCCTGATACTCATCCACAAGAAGGTAACGAATACGATTTTGCCAACGCTGACGAACGTCTTCGTTACCACGAAGTAGCATCACCGGCATTAAAATCAGATCATCAAAGTCCAATGCGTTATAGGCGCGCATTTGGGTTTGATACATTTCGAAGCAGAACGCAAACAGTTGCATTTGTTCTCCCTGAGCCATTGCTTTGGCTTGATCAGGGCTGATCATGTCATTCTTCCAGTTTGAGATGGTACTCAGTAACTGACGTAACAGATCTTTATCACCATCGAGTTGCTTTTCGGTCAGCTCTTTAAGCAAAGCGAGTTGGTCTTGATCATCAAACAGAGAAAAACCCGCCTTTAAACCAAGGTGCTTATATTCGCGACGAATAATGTTAAGGCCCATGGTATGGAAAGTGGAAACCATCAAACCACGAGACTCGTGCTTCCCCAAGGTCTGTCCAACTCGTTCTTTCATTTCACGAGCGGCTTTGTTGGTAAAAGTAACCGCTGCAATATTACGAGCTTTATAACCACACTGTTGTACTAAATAGGCTATTTTATTTGTGATTACACGTGTTTTACCCGAACCAGCACCGGCTAATACCAAGCAAGGGCCTGATACATATTTTACAGCTTCGTCTTGTCTTGGATTCAGCTTCATATTGGTCTCGAGTCAATGAATAAAGGCCGCTTATGATAATCCTCATAAGCGATGATTTCCAAACAAAGATAAAAATGTAACGATTTATCACTTTACTGCACAAGTGTATTGCAAAGAATATAGGACACTGTGCATAATAACGTCAGTTTATGATTTTCATTTACCTCAGAAGAGTGTTTCTGAGGTTTTTTCGTTAGCCGAAGTGACTGCTCGACCTTGCCCACCATAGCAAAACACGCAATCACCAACTTGGAGTTCTATTTAGAATGAAAAAGTGGACTTTTTTTATGTTACTGATCGCGACACTACTTTTCGGTAGTGTGATTGGTTTCAATTTGTTTAAGCAACAAAAAATTGCTGAGTATATGGCAAATCGTCCTGAACCAGACTTCCCTGTGACCGTAACTGATGTTAAAGCAAGCAATTGGACTCCAGTTATTCAAGCGATTGGATTTATCGAGCCAAATCAAGGGGTTACTCTTACCAGTGAAACTAGCGGTGTGATTGATAACATTTCATTTGAATCTGGTACTCAGGTGACTGAAGGACAATCACTGATTCAGCTTGACTCTAAAGTAGAGAAAGCGAATTTAAAGAGTACCGAAGCTCGTTTGCCAGCAGCCGAAGCAAAATACAAACGCTATAAAGGCTTATTCGCCAAAGGCTCAATTTCTAAAGAATCT
Organism: Vibrio sp.; assembly: GCA_048259585.1. GTDB lineage: Bacteria > Pseudomonadota > Gammaproteobacteria > Enterobacterales > Vibrionaceae > Vibrio. Next base: position 198,766 of record JBLXHN010000009.1, read on the forward strand.
TACGACGATGCGGAAGCAAGCTTCCTATCTCTTTCTGCTGATATTGAAAGCTTAAAAGCATCTATCGAGCGTCGTGAAATCAAAGCACCGTTTGCAGGTGTGGTGGGTATCCGAAACGTTTACTTAGGCCAGTACTTACAACCAGGTACCGATATCGTTCGCCTGGAAGATACCAGCGTAATGCGTCTACGCTTTACCGTTTCACAAACCGATATTTCGCGTATCTCTCTTGGCCAGGAAGTGGATATTTTTGTTGATTCCTATCCAGACAGCGCGTTCAAAGGTTCGATTACTGCGATTGAGCCTGCGGTTAGTGTGAAAAGTGGTTTAATTCAAGTTCAAGCTGACATTCCAAACAGCGATGGTCAGCTTCGCAGTGGTATGTTCGCTCGTGCCAACATCATTCTGCCTAAACTCACAGATCAGGTCATTCTTCCTCAAACAGCCATCACCTATACCTTGTACGGTGACAACGTGTATGTAATGAAAGAGGTTGATGGTGTTTCTCGCGTTGAACAGCGTGTGGTTAAAGTTGGTGAACGCAAAGGTGCGGATGCCCACATCCTTGACGGTGTAGAGATCGGCGATGTGGTCGTGACTTCAGGTCAGGTTCGTCTGAGCAATAACGCAAAAGTTCGTGTAGTAGAAAGCAATGCAACTACTCCACACGCTGAAACACCAATGCTGTAATTGGAGGAAGCATGCGCTTTACTGATGTTTTTATAAAACGTCCAGTTCTCGCGGTATCAATCAGCTTTTTGATCGCATTGCTTGGCTTACAAGCAATCTTCAAAATGCAGGTTAATGAATACCCGGAAATGACGAATACTGTAGTTACGGTTTCAACCAGCTACTACGGTGCCAGTGCCGACCTGATTCAAGGCTTTATTACCCAGCCTTTGGAACAAGCGGTGGCTCAGGCCGATAACATTGATTATATGACTTCATCTTCTGTGCTCGGTAAATCGACCATCACAGTCACCATGGAGTTAAACACCGATCCGAACGCAGCGTTGGCCGATATTTTGGCCAAGACCAACTCGGTACGTTCTCAGCTTCCTAAAGAAGCAGAAGATCCAACGGTCACCATGTCGACAGGTTCGACAACGGCTGTACTTTACATCGGTTTTACCAGTGACGAGTTGGCCTCAAGCCAGATTACCGATTACTTGGAACGTGTAATCAACCCACAGCTATTCACGGTTAACGGTGTATCCAAAGTCGACCTATACGGTGGTATGAAATACGCGCTACGTATTTGGTTGGATCCAGCCAAGATGGCTGCGCTTGATCTAACTGCGACTGACGTAATGAGCATTTTAAGTGCCAACAACTATCAATCAGCTACCGGTCAATCTATCGGTGAGTTTGTACTATACAACGGTAGTGCTGATACTCAGGTTTCAACGGTTGAAGAATTGGAACGTCTGGTTGTTCGTACCGGAGAAGGTGCCGTTGTTCGCTTGAGTGATATCGCGAAAGTTTCGATGGAGAAAAGTCACGATGTTTACCGCGCAACAGCGAATGGGCAAGAAGCGGTTGTCGCGGCAATTAACGCAGCACCAAGTGCGAACCCAATTAACATTGCAGCCGATGTTCTAGATTTGCTCCCTCAACTGGAAGCGAACCTGCCAAGCAACATCAAAATGAACATAATGTATGACTCGACTGTTGCGATTAACGAATCGATTCAAGAGGTGATTAAAACCATCGTTGAAGCGGCATTAATCGTATTGGTGGTGATTACCCTGTTCCTAGGTTCGTTTCGCGCAGTACTGATTCCAATCGTTACCATCCCTCTATCTCTGATTGGTGTAGCCATGGCGATGCAGGCGATGGGTTTCTCGTGGAACCTAATGACACTGCTGGCGATGGTACTTGCTATCGGTCTGGTGGTGGACGATGCAATCGTCGTACTAGAAAACGTTGACCGTCACATTAAGCTTGGCGAGACACCTTTCCGCGCAGCAATCATCGGTACACGAGAAATTGCCACACCAGTTATTGCTATGACTTTAACTCTGGGGGCAGTATACGCGCCGATCGCCATGATGGGTGGTATCACAGGCTCACTATTTAAAGAGTTTGCTTTGACTCTGGCTGGTGCCGTTTTTGTATCGGGTATTATCGCATTAACACTGTCGCCGATGATGTGTTCGAACATGTTAAAAGCGAACGAGAAACCAAGCCGATTTGAGCAGTCTGTCCACAATGTGCTTGAGCGTATGACTGATCGTTACGCTCGTATGCTTGCGGCGGTTATGCAGCGACGTCCAGTAGTCATCGCGTTTGCTTTGATTGTTTTTGCTAGCTTACCAGCACTATTTAGCTTTATTCCAAGTGAACTGGCACCTTCAGAAGATAAAGGTGCAGTAATGATGATTGGTACAGGTCCGTCAAATGCAAACCTGGATTATCTATCTAACACCATGGATGAAGTAAACCGTACCCTGAACGAACTACCAGAGGTGGATTACGCTCAGGCATTTACTGGTGTTCCTAACTCAAATCAGGCATTTGGTATCGCATCACTAGTGCCATGGAGTGAACGTGATTTAAGTCAGTCAGAGATCGCAAATCAACTTGGAACCCTACTTAAAGATATTCCTGGTATGTCGATTACGGCTTTCCAAATGCCAGAACTTCCAGGTGCCGGGGGCGGTCTTCCGATTCAGTTTGTGATTACAACGCCAAACAGCTTTGAAAGCTTGTTTACCGTAGCCAGTGACATTTTGGCTGAAGCGGCAGCAAGTCCGTTGCTGGTGTATACCGATTTAGATCTGAACTTCGATTCAGCAACAATGAAGGTAAACATCGACAAAGACAAAGCGGGCGCCTATGGCGTAACCATGCAGGACATCGGCATCACACTAGGTACCATGATGGCTGATGGCTATGTAAACCGTATTGACCTCGATGGTCGCTCTTACGAAGTTATCCCTCAGGTTGAACGTAAGTTCCGTTTAAACCCTGAGTCGATGAACAATTACTTCGTGCGTGCAGCTGATGGTAATGCCGTTCCTCTGGGTAGCTTGATCTCCATTGATGTTGTTGCAGAGCCACGTGCACTGCCTCACTTCAATCAGTTGAATTCTGCAACCATTGGTGCCGTACCAATGCCAGGCACAGCCATGGGTGATGCGATCAACTGGTTTGAAAACATAGCGGAAACTAAACTGCCAGTTGGATACAACCACGACTACATGGGCGAAGCTCGTCAGTATGTCACTGAAGGCAGTGCGTTATACGCAACCTTTGGTTTAGCGCTAGCGGTTATCTTCTTAGTTCTAGCGATTCAGTTTGAATCTCTTAAAGATCCGATTGTTATCATGGTCTCGGTGCCACTGGCTATCTGTGGTGCGTTAATCACCCTTGCGTGGGGTGCGGCGACGATGAACATCTACTCTCAAGTGGGTTTGATTACACTGGTTGGACTGATTACCAAGCACGGTATTTTGATCTGTGAGGTAGCCAAAGAAGAACAGCTACACCACCAGAAATCTCGCATTGACGCGGTAATGGAAGCAGCAAAAGTTCGTCTGCGTCCAATCCTGATGACCACAGCAGCGATGATTGCAGGCTTGATTCCTCTGATGTATGCAACAGGCGCAGGTGCCGCTCAACGCTTTAGTATCGGTATTGTTATTGTATCGGGTCTGGCGATTGGTACGCTATTTACCCTGTTCGTATTACCGGTGATCTACAGCTACCTAGCTGAAAAACACAAGCCACTACCGGTGTTTGTCGAAGAAGAGGAGCTAAAAGCTCTTGAGCAACTCGACAGAGAAAATGAGGCTAAGAGCGCTCACTAAGCCACTTAAATGTTCTCATCTTCATAAAAGGTCACATATGTGGCCTTTTTTATTACGCCAATTAACGACTTTCCCATGTGAATTGCATAGAATATTGCCCATCAAGATAGGAGAACAACACAATGTTTGACCCAAAGAAACTCGAGCAAGTTGCTAAGCAGATTCACGACTCAATGCCTCAGCCGGTCAAAGAGCTAGGTGCTGATGTTGAACAGAAAGTCCGTCAGGTAATTCAAGGCCAACTGAACAAGTTGGATGTCGTTAGCCGTGAAGAGTTTGATGTGCAAACTCAAGTACTACTGCGTACACGCCAAAAGCTAACTGAAATGGAACAAAAACTCGCTGAGCTAGAAAGCAAACTTGCTGACAAGTAATGTTACATACACTCAAGTAACCTCAAGATGCTTGGGTATAGAATAGTAAAAGGGCTGAATCTTACGACTCAGCCCTTTTTATTTATGTTGTGTTTGCTTGTTGTTTACAGCGATAACAATGCCAGCAATACGTTTTATTTTATTTCTGCTGGCATTCAGTGAATATTAGTCACCTACTGCAATGCGCTTCATGTCTTTCATGTAGCCGCGTAGTTCTTCACCGATGTATTCCACTGGGTGGTTGCGGATAATGCTGTTCACTTCGATAAGTTTCGCGTTATCAACCTGGTTAGACGTTTCGCCCAGACCTTTACCAATCACGTCAGTACCTACGTTTGGCATGAACTTCTCACGTAGCAATGGCGTTGCAACGTTAGCGAATAGGTAGTTACCATATTCCGCAGTATCAGAGATAACCACGTTCATTTCGTATAGACGCTTACGAGCAACCGTGTTCGCGATTAGTGGTAGCTCATGTAGAGACTCGTAGTAAGCCGACTCATCGATGATGCCTGAAGCTGTCATTGCTTCGAATGCCAATTCAACCCCAGCACGAACCATTGCAATCATTAGAATGCCGTTGTCGAAGTACTCCTGCTCACTGATTTTAGCGTCTGATTCTGGGTAGTTTTCGAATGCCGTTTCTGCCGTCTCTTCACGCCAACCTAGAAGGTTTGCATCGTCGTTAGCCCAGTCAGCCATCATAGTGCTAGAGAAGTGACCAGTAATGATGTCATCCATGTGCTTGTTGTACAGTGGACGCATTAAGTCTTTTAGCTCTTCAGAAAGTTCAAATGCTTTCACTTTAGCTGGGTTAGACAGACGGTCCATCATGTGAGTGATACCACCGAACTTCAATGCTTCAGTGATAGTTTCCCAACCGTATTGAAGTAGACGACCCGCGTAACCAGCATCAATACCATCAGCAATCATTTTCTCGTAACAAACGATTGAACCTGCTTGCAACATACCGCATAGGATCGTTTGCTCACCCATTAGGTCAGATTTAACTTCAGCAACGAATGAAGACTCTAGACAACCAGCGCGGTGACCACCAGTTGCCGCAGCCCAAGCTTTAGCGATATCCCAACCTTCACCTTTAGGGTCATTTTCTGGGTGAACCGCGATCAGTGTAGGAACACCGAAGCCACGTTTGTATTCTTCACGTACTTCTGTACCTGGACACTTAGGTGCAACCATCACAACTGTTAAGTCTTTACGAATTTGCATACCTTCTTCAACAATGTTGAAGCCGTGTGAGTAACCTAGTGCAGCACCTTCTTTCATTAAAGGCATTACCGTTTCAACCACGTTAGTGTGCTGTTTATCTGGTGTTAGGTTTACTACTAAGTCTGCTTGTGGAATTAGGTCTTCGTAGCTACCTACGTTGAAACCGTTATCTTTTGCGTTCTTGTATGACTGACGTTGTTCGTCGATTGCAGCCTGGCGAAGTGCGTAAGATACGTCCAAACCAGAATCGCGCATGTTCAAACCTTGGTTAAGGCCTTGAGCACCACAGCCGACGATAACTACTTTTTTACCTTTCAGGTAATCAGCTTCTGTCGCGAATTCTTCACGGTCCATAAAACGACAGCGGCCAAGTTGGTCTAGTTGCTGGCGTAGGTTTAACGTATTGAAATAGTTAGCCATTGAGGTGCTCCTGTTATTATCTTTCCGTAGGGTCGGTGGCTCTGCACCGAATGAGTTCATACTAAAACAGACATTTAATTGCTTAAAGTGATATATTCACAACTAGTAATTGCAATAAATGCAACGTGGTATTTTCATGAATATAAAAACCATCCGACTGTTCCTTGACATCTGTGACAGCAAAAATTTTAGTAAGACAGCGGCAACAATGCACGTCAGTCCATCCGCTTTAAGTCGTCAGATTCAAAAGTTGGAAGAAGAGATCGGCCATCCCCTGTTTGTCAGGGATAACCGGAGCGTCGAACTTACACCCGCTGGTGAAAAATTCCAGCCAGTGGCAATGAAGATGGTTCATGACTGGACGCAATTCCAATCGCAGATCAATGTGCAGGATGACGTCCTTAAAGGAGAAGTTCGACTGTTCTGTTCGGTAACCGCAAGCTACAGCCACTTACCACAACTGCTTAATTCATTTCGCTTGAAGCATCCATATATTGAGTTCAAGTTACTGACCGGAGATCCGGCTCAAGCGATTGATAAGATCATGAATGATGAGGCTGATATTGCTATCTCAGCCATGCCAGAGCACCTCTCATCCAAAGTCGAGTTCACCACCATCAGTGAAATACCGCTCTCTGTCATTGCACCGATTGGGATTAGCTCATGGGTAGACGAGCTACATAAAGAAAAGCCCGAGTGGAGCAAAATTCCTTTTATTGTTCCCGAAGCCGGGACCGCTCGAGATAGAGCAAATACCTGGTTTAAGAAAATGAAAATTAAGCCCAATATCTACGCCCAAATTTCAGGGCATGAAGCCATTGTGAGTATGGTTGCCCTGGGCTGTGGCGTTGGTATCGCACCCGATGTGGTGATTAATAATAGTCCTGTGCGCGATAGTATTCAGCGCCTCTCATTTGCTCCGATTAAACCTTTCCAGTTAGGAGTATGTTGTAAAAGATCGCAGCTAGACAACGCCTTAGTTAAAGCCCTGTGGGAACTTGCTGAAGCCAGCTTTATTACTCAAGAAAAGTGATCATGACACATCTCAAAACCTTCATTCGGTTTCATTAACTATTTTTAATCTTTCCAAAAGGTCCGCTCAATAAAACACCATGTAGTATTCATGGTGTTTATATTTACTCCGTAAAGAATTGGCGATTGTTCCCCCTAATCGCACTGGCTCGCATTAGTCACGCGAGCCTATTTTTCAACTTCCCTCCCCTCTCTTTCATCGGTAAAGTACTAAAAAATAGAGGAAAGCTCATGAAAATACTCATCATTGAAGATGATGCAACGACCAGAGAGTTCGTTAGTAAAGGACTCACTGAGCATGGCTATATCGTTGATCAGGCTGAAGACGGTAAAAAAGGGCTAATGATGGCTCTGAGTTCAGAATATCAACTCATCATCTTAGACAGAATGCTACCGTACTTAGATGGAATGAAAGTACTCGCAGCAATAAAAGCCGCAGAATCTCAACTTCCGGTACTGATATTGAGTGCTATGGACAGTGTTAACGACCGAGTGGACGGTCTGCAAGCCGGGAGTGATGATTACCTCATTAAGCCATTTGCGCTGGCTGAACTGATTGCCCGAGTCGATATCATCATTAACCGTAATCAACGTCCAACAACCAATCAGCACATTCTAAAATATCACTGTTTAGAAGTGGATCTTAAAGCACACAAAGTCATGTGTAATCAGCAGGAACTCATGTTGCAGCCCAAAGAGTTTCATCTTATTCAATATTTCATCGAACATAGTGAGCAAGTCGTGTCACGAATGCGGTTGTTCGAGAATATTTGGAGCTATCACTTTGACCCAAGAACCAATGTCATTGATGTTCACGTGGCTAACTTGCGCCGAAAACTCGAAGATGCGGGATGTAAAGGATTACTGCATACCGTGAGAGGGGTAGGTTATGTCCTTCGTCGATGACTATGCGCTGACTCGCTCATCTGTCTTTAAGACATTAGTAACGCTTTTCTTGCTGGTCACCATTACTAACATAATTGTCATCCACCAAGTATTTAGAGATTCAGATAACTTCCATCGGCAACAGCTCACTAGACAACTGAATGAAGAAATACTCGAATTCAACTTCGCCGCTAAACAGAGTACAGAGGAAGTTGAGCGTCTATTAAGAACCAAACAAGCAGCAGCGACCCCTTTTTATTACCGGTTAATTCAGACTGAAGAGAATCATCCCCCTCGCTCCGCCTATCCTATCGACTTACAACGAAACCGCCACAACATAACTCTGAGCCAGAATCTAAAATTAGAAATCGGCGTAGATAAAAGCGCAGTAGAAGAGTATCGAAAATCCCTCACCCCAATCGTGTTCTCTGGCATCATCTTCCCAACCGCCATCATGGTGGTATCCGCCCTTTTTTTTACTGTACTGATCCTAAAACGACTAGAAAAGGTTAACCAAGCGATGAACCGCGTTCTCTGTGGAGAGCCGAATGTGAAGATAGCCGTCTCACGTCAAGATGATGAGTTCGACATACTGGCAATCCACCTCAACTTCATGATCGAGCAGATGGCAAAAAATGAGTCGAGCCTCAAATCGCTCACCACTGGGCTTGCTCATGATATGAGAACGCCCATGGCGAGGCTGAAGTTAAGATTAGAAGACATCTTAGACCAGAGTGATTTATCCCCCCAACAGCAAACTAGCTTTTCAGCTTGCTACGATGAGCTAGAACTTATTTTGTCTCTATTCAATAGCATGCTTGAAATCGCCAAGCTTAACAGCGGCCAGGTGAACATTAATACTGAAAGCGTCGACTTAGGTCACGTGGCTCAGGATGCATTAGAGTTCATTTCTCCTGTCGCTGATGAAAAGCGTCAGATCTTAACCTTTAGGCAAGACACACCATGTACCGTCATCGGTGATCGATCCCTCCTATTTAGAGCTGTGTTCAATCTACTAGAGAATGCTGTTAAGTACACACCAAACGACGGACAGATAGAAGTAATAGCGGATTGCTTTGGTATTGTGGTTGCAGACACCGGGATCGGTATTTCTGATTACGACAAGATGTATGTATGTCGTCCAATGTACCGCGCAGACCAAAGCCGTTCTGAAGCCGGAAACGGCCTAGGGCTGTCATTAGTTGATGCGGTAGTCAAATTACACAATGCGCATCTGTTTCTACGAGATAACAATCCCGGGCTACGAGCTCGCATCTACTTCAGCAATTAATGTGTCGTCCTGAAATAGGTTGACGTTTCTCAGAAGCCAGTGAGTGTTCACTGGCTTCTTTCGTAATGCACTTGGTT
>JBLXHN010000010.1:0-164574 GCA_048259585.1 Vibrio sp.
CCTTGACGAGCACCTGCTGCATATGCAACAACTACTTGGTGTACAAGAGCTTCGTTGAACTCACGTCCGAAAGTAGTTTCGGAAACAGTTAGTGCGTTAGCACCTTTAACCATCAATTCCATTACTTACTCCTAGACGTTATGCTTTAACTGCTGGTTTGACGATAACATTACCGCCAATTGAGCCAGGGACTGCACCTTTAATAAGAAGCAGATTGCGCTCAGCATCAACACGAACGATCTCAAGGTTTTGAGTCGTAACGCGCTCAGCACCCATGTGACCAGACATTTTTTTGCCTTTAAACACGCGACCTGGAGTCTGACATTGACCGATAGAACCAGGAGCACGGTGAGACAAAGAGTTACCGTGAGTCATATCCTGAGTACGGAAGTTCCAACGTTTTACAACGCCTTGGAAGCCCTTACCTTTAGAAGTACCAGTAACGTCTACTTTTTTGATTTCGTTGAAAAGTTCAACAGTTAGTTCAGCACCAACTTCAAACTCTTCGCCGCTTTCTAAGCGGAATTCCCAAAGACCACGACCAGCTTCAACACCTGCTTTCGCAAAGTGACCAGCTTCAGGCTTTGAAACGCGGCTAGCTTTCTTAGCACCAGCAGTTACCTGGATAGCTGTGTAACCATCGTTCTCAAGAGTTTTAACTTGAGAAACGCGGTTTGCTTCAACTTCCACAACTGTTACTGGGATAGAAACGCCTTCTTCAGTAAATACGCGGGTCATACCCACTTTACGTCCGACTAGACCAATCATTCTTCTAATCTCCCTTAACCTAGGCTGATTTGTACATCAACACCAGCAGCAAGGTCTAGACGCATAAGCGCATCTACAGTCTTGTCAGTTGGTTCAACGATGTCGATCAGACGCTTGTGAGTACGGATTTCGTACTGGTCACGTGCATCTTTGTTGACGTGTGGAGAGATAAGAACAGTGAAACGCTCTTTACGAGTAGGTAGTGGGATAGGACCACGAACCTGCGCGCCGGTACGCTTAGCTGTTTCAACGATTTCCGCTGTAGAAGCGTCGATTAGTTTGTAATCGAAAGCTTTTAGGCGGATACGGATGCGTTGGTTCTGCATGAGACAGAGCTCCAATAATTAAAAATTACACAAACAATATCGCCACTCAAACTCGTATAAGACGAGAGAATGCCGATTGATTTATGTGAAACCGTAGTACCCGAATTGGGCACATTGTCAGCTAATAGGTGATTAACCTTGGCTATCTATAAATAGACAGCAGCGAGCTAAATTTTTATTAACTGCGAACATAAGCAGAGTATACATTACCCGTTAAATCTAAAGTTTATAAAAACTAGATTCTCCGGCTCCTCGCCGCTCATTGGTTCACAACTGGCTTAACCAGTGCGCTGCATTATACAGATCACAGTTTCACTTGCAAGGGCTGTTTGAAAAATAAACGAACAAAAAGCAATCAATCAAGAGAAGAGGATTTATAAATCGAAAAGCGGACAGAAATCTCTACCCGCTTGATTAAATGGATGGGGTAATTATTTATTAGCCGCGATTCGCTGACGAACGGCTTCAAACAGGCAGACACCAGAAGCAACCGATACATTTAAGCTTGATACTGAACCCGCCATAGGGATTTTAATTAACCCGTCACAGGTTTCACGAGTTAAACGACGCATGCCGTCACCTTCAGCCCCCATAACAATGGCTAGCGAACCTGTCAGTTTGCTTTGGTAAATATCATGAGTCGCTTCACCGGCAGTGCCAACGAACCAAACGCCTTTTTCCTGCATCGCACGCATAGTACGGGCAAGGTTGGTTACACGAACTAATGGCACCGTTTCTGCAGCACCACAAGCAACTTTGCTTACCGTTGCCGTCAACGGGGCTGACTTATCTTTCGGTACGATAACGGCTGCGACACCTGCCGCATCAGCATTACGCAAACAAGCACCTAAGTTATGCGGGTCTGTCACACCATCAAGAACCAGGAACAGTGGTTGCTCATGTTGATCGATAATCAGGTCTAAATCATGCTCATTCAATTGCTTCGCTGGTTTAACTTTCGCAATCACCCCTTGGTGATTTGCTCCCTTTGCTTTGTCATCCAGTACTTTTCTGTTCATTTCCTGAATGGAGACACCCAAGCGAGATAGTTCATTCAGAACAGGTAGTAGTCGATCATCCTGACGACCTTTTAGTACATAGGCTTCCACAAAGCGGGCTGGGTCTCTTTCCAACACAGCTTTTACCGCGTGAATACCATAAATTAGTTCGTTACTCATGAGTTACCTATTTGTTCTTTTTCGCCCGCGCTTTACCCGCTTGAGCACGGGCTTTCATTTTACGAGCCTTAGCAGACTTATTCGGATTTTTCTTTGCCTTACCGTCACCCTCTTCGGGGCGTTTGGTTGGTTCAACCATCGGAACAGCTTTGCTACCGAGGTTAGCTACTGCCTTTTTACCTCTGGATTTTGCTTTAGATTCAGCAGCTCGTTTTTTCGCTGTTTTACCTTTGCCGCGTAGCTTACGGCTAGTTTCAACAATTTCAAAGTCAATTTGTCGGTCATCCAGATTCACCGACAACACTTTCACTTTAACCGAGTCACCCAATCGGTAAATGTTACCGAAAGACTCACCGATAAGTCTTTGACCTACTGGATCAAACTGATAGTAGTCGTTAGCTAGAGTGGAAATATGCACCAAACCATCAATATGTAAATCAGCTAAACGAACAAAGAAACCAAAACCAGTCACGTTGGCAATGACACCTTCCAGCTCTTCACCAACATGATCTTGCATATACTCACATTTGAGCCAATCGGATACTTCTCTAGTTGCATCATCAGCGCGGCGCTCAGTCATTGAGCACTGCTCACCATAAAAGTTCATATCATCAAAGGAATAGTGGAAACCACCGGTTGGTGTCCATCGATCCTGATTACGACCTTCGTGTTTCGCAATCAGATATTTAATTGCACGGTGCAATAGTAAGTCTGGGTAGCGGCGAATTGGCGAGGTAAAATGCGCGTAACGTTTCAATGCCAAACCGAAGTGCCCCGCATTATCTGGGCTGTATATCGCCTGCTTCATTGAGCGTAGTAGCATAGTTTGAATGAGTTCTTTGTCCGGACGTTCACCAATTTGCTGCATCAGATGTGCATAATCGGTTGGTGACGGTTCTAACCCACCAGACAGTTCTAAACCTAACTCGCCAAGAAAATCTCTAAAACCTGTTAAACGCTCTTCACCCGGAGTTTCGTGAATACGGTATAGCGCGGGTTCCTTGGCTTTTTCTACTAATGAAGCAGAAGCAATATTCGCTAAAATCATGCACTCTTCGATAAGTTTATGAGCATCGTTACGGATAACAGGCTCAATACTTTCGATTTTGCGCTCAGGCGTGAAGATGAACTTGGTCTCAACTGTTTCAAACTCAATTGCGCCACGATGCTGACGAGCGACTTTCAGCACTTGATACATTTTGTGCAGCTCTTCCAAATGGGGAACCACATCGCTATAACGCTCACGTAGCTCTTCATCACCTTCTAGAATGTCATGCACTTTGGTATAAGTCAGACGAGCGTGCGAATTCATCACCGCTTCATAATGTTTATAACCAGATAGTTTACCACTTTCTGAAATGGTCATTTCACACACCATACACAAGCGATCCACTTGTGGGTTAAGTGAACATAGGCCATTAGAAAGTACTTCCGGCAGCATAGGGACAACTTGTGATGGGAAGTAAACCGAGTTGCCGCGGTTGATTGCTTCTTTATCTAATGCAGTATCCGGACGAACATAGTAGCTCACATCGGCGATAGCGACCCATAAACGCCAGCCACCACCTTTCTTCGCTTCACAGAAAACGGCATCATCGAAGTCGCGCGCATCTTCGCCGTCAATAGTCACCAAAGGTAGTTCACGCAAGTCGACACGTCCTACTTTTGCCTGTTCCGGAACTTCTTCTCCTAGGCCAACAATCTGCTTATCAACTTCTTCCGGCCACTCATGAGGAATTTGATGAGTACGGATTGCGATTTGTGTTTCCATACCCGGCGCCATATTTTCACCCAGTACTTCAACCACGTTACCCATCATGCCGCGGTTGCGAGAACCGCGGTCAGTAATTTCAATCACGACTACATTACCCATACGTGCACCGCTACGATGCTCGTTTGGAATCAAAATATCTTGATGGATACGAGAATCATCCGGCACAACATAAGAGTAGCCATGCTCATAAAAGAAACGCCCCACTATCTGAGTTTTACGCTCTTCCAATACGCGAACTAAACGTCCCTCTTTTCTACCACGTTTGTCTGTTCCCGCAGGTTGTACTAATACGTAATCACCATGAATAATGGTTCTCATCTGATGGTGAGGTAATAAAATGTCGTTGTCTTTGTTAGTGTTACCTTCTGGACGTACCCAGCCATAGCCATCTTTATGTCCAATAACATAGCCTTTTATTAGTTCAAGCTTTTCCGGCAAGGCGTAGCATTGGCGGCGAGTGAAGACAAGCTGACCATCTCGCTCCATAGCGCGTAAACGACGACGCAAGCCTTCATAGTGTTCTTCTCCACTAAGATTGAGTGCTTCAAACAAATCATTACGATTCATTGGCACGTTAGCCTGAGTCAAAAATTCGATGATGTACTCACGGCTTGGGATCGGATTTTCGTAATTATCGGCTTCGCGATCCGCAAATGGATCAATATGGGTGGAATCAGACATAGACAGACCTACTTAAAGTCAGAGGGGAATTAAAGTATATCCTAGTGTGCACTTAAGCTTAAGGATAAAAAGCTTGGAATACTAATAAGATAGCTTGGATGAAGCGAGTTTGGTGTCAGAAAAGTGAAATAAGAAAAAAATTCTAAAAAATGAATTGCTGTTTCATGCTCAAACAGGGCTGATGAACATGAAACAGTAATCGGAATTAAGTGAGTATTACCAGAAGGTTTCTCGACGTTTTGCTCGAGCGATAATATTTTCCGGCATTCGGGTCTCTAGTCCCTGACGCAAAATATTAATGCGGTTATGCATTCGTTTGTCAGCCGTAGCTGAGTTATAGAGCCAGCGATAGGCATCTTCATAATCCAGTGGACTACCGTAATCACGCAGTAAAAGTTCAGCTAACTGAATACGAGCATTCAAGTTCCCCATAGAGGCGGCTTCGCGTAAATATGGAATAGCGCGCTCTTTATCCTGTTGAACCAAAGTTCCATGCGAATAGTAGCGACCTAACTGCTCCAACGCAGTCGGCAAACCTTGATGAGCCGCATTTTCCATATAGTACAAACCTAGCTCGACATCCTGATCGACACAGACACCCCAAGCCAACATGTCACCATACAAAAACTCGTATGATGGCAAACTGATACGGGTGGCACGGGCAACGATATCTTCCACCAACTGACAATTGTCGGCTTTGACACGTTCCAAGTGCTTATTTTCTTCAATCAATTTTATGAGTTCAGCTTCTGTGTATATTGGTACTGGCTCCCCAATCTCAGTCACATTTGCATGACTAAATGAGGAGTGCAATAACAACATAAGCGAAGCTGCTACCGTTCGTAGCTTCATATGCGCACTCTTACTTAATTCCGATAGCCATCCATACTCTTTTGATTCGATATAGACTGAGGGTTAACTCACGTCACCTGAGTATAGTGTTATTACCACATAATGGCTGGTTTGATTTTTTTATCGGCGATTAAGCGGATCTCTTTAGGCAAATCTTGTAAAAAATCGGCAATGCCTTGCCACCGACGTACAAAATACCATCACTAGCGGCATAAAAAAACCGGCTCATTGAGCCGGTTTTCGTCAGAATCGTCTAAATTACACGCTAAATGGGTGTACTTTGATAATAGTCTCGTTACGATCAGGACCTGTAGAGATGATGTCTACTGGAACGCCTGTTAGTTCTTCAATACGCTTGATGTAATCAAGTGCAGCTTGAGGAAGGGCATCGATAGACTTAGCACCAAAAGTTTTTTCAGACCAACCAGGCATAGTTTCGTAGATTGGCGTTACGTTTTCGTACGCATCTGCAGCCATTGGCGACACTTCAAGAACAGAACCGTCAGCCATTTGGTAACCCGTACAGATTTTGATTTCTTCTAGACCGTCTAGGACGTCTAGTTTAGTCATACAGAAACCTGTAATTGAGTTGATTTGAATTGCACGACGCATTGCAACAGCATCGAACCAACCAGTGCGTCGTAAGCGACCCGTTGTTGCTCCAAACTCTTGACCTACAGTGCCCAGGTGTTTACCAACTGGATCCTGCTTGTCTTGACCGTCATACAGTTCCGTCGGGAAAGGACCAGAACCGACACGGGTACAGTATGCTTTCGCGATACCAAGAATGTAACCTAGGTGACGAGGGCCAAAACCAGAACCTGCAGCAACACCACCAGCAGTCGTGTTAGAAGACGTTACGTATGGGTAAGTACCGTGGTCGATGTCTAGTAGAGTGCCTTGAGCACCTTCGAACATAATTTTGTCACCACGCTTACGTGCGGCATCAAGTTCGTCAGTAACATCGATAACCATTGAAGTTAATAGGTCAGCGTAACCCATAGCTTGCTCAAGTACTTCTTCGTAGCTTACTGGCTCAACTTTGTAGAAATGCTGTAGCTGGAAGTTATGGAATGCCATCACTTCTTTTAGTTTCTCAGCGAATGCTGCGCGGTCGAACAGGTCACCAACACGTAAGCCACGACGAGCAACTTTATCTTCGTAAGCTGGACCGATACCACGACCAGTGGTACCGATTGCTTTTTTACCACGAGCGACTTCACGCGCTTGGTCTAAAGCAATATGGTAAGGAAGAATTAGAGGACAAGCTTCAGAAATGAAAAGACGCTCTTGAACTGGAACACCGCGGTCTTGCAGACCTGTCATTTCTTTAATTAGTGCATCCGGTGAAAGTACAACACCGTTACCGATAATGCATTTCACGTTGTTGCGAAGGATACCTGATGGAATCAAGTGAAGAACGGTTTTTTCACCATCAATGACTAGTGTGTGACCAGCGTTGTGACCACCTTGATAGCGAACCACATATTTTGCATCTTCAGTTAAAAGGTCTACGATTTTACCTTTACCTTCATCACCCCATTGGGTGCCAAGAACGACTACGTTATTACCCATCTTTCCAAATCTGATTGCTAGTTAAAAATGGATTCTAGCACCGAATTTAAATCGTTGCAGTCATTTTTTAGGCAAAAAAACTCTTCAGATGTGTACCGAAAGAGAAATCTTACTTTTAAGCCGAAACATCATTCATCCGCATAAATTTTGACGATCAGTTTACCAGTACAATCCATACTCGCTCGATACATTCCTGAGCTGTTCATAGCAAAATGAATATCTCCTGCCGCGTCTACCGCAATCAATCCGCCTTCTCCGCCAATATCTTTTAACTCGCCTTGGATGATGTGCTCACAAGCGGTGTGGACATCTTCGTTAAGGTAACGCATGCGCGCCGCCACATCTCCTGCCACCATTTTACGGATGAAGTATTCGCCCATTCCAGTGGTTGATACCGCAACATTGCCATTTTCAGCGAAAGTTCCTGCGCCAATAAGGGGTGAGTCGCCCACTCGGCCAAACTTCTTATTGGTCACGCCACCTGTACTGGTCGCTGCGGCTAAGTTACCTTGTTGATCCAAAGCCACCGCACCGACAGTGCCAAATTTTTTATCATCGGGGTATTTCGATTCAGATAGAGCAAACAGCCCTTTCTCTTTCATTGATTGCAGTTGGTCATAACGACGCTCAGTAAAAAAGTAGTCTTGCTCGGTATATTCATAACCGAGTGTAAAGGCAAACTCTTCCGCCCCCTCGCCCATCAATAAAACATGATCACTTTTTAACATCACATCACGAGCCAGTTCGATAGGGTTCTTAATGTGACGAATACCAGTCACTGCGCCAGCATCCATTTCTCGACCATGCATCACAGAAGCATCCATTTCAACCATCTCTTTATTGGTCAAAACAGAACCTCGTCCAGCATTAAATTGGGGGGCATCTTCTAACACTTTAACCGCCTCAACGACGGCTTCAAGTGCATCACCACCAGAAGACAAAATAGCATGTCCAGCTCTGACAGACTTTTCTAATGCCAACAATATCTCAGCTTTAAGTTCATCGCTCATTTGTTGTTTTAAAATGGTGCCAGCACCACCATGAATTGCGATAGAAAAAGGTTGAGACATTATTCCACTTCCTTACTCAGTATAATAAAAAAAGCGCCAACCGAATTTCGGCTCGCGCTTTCTTTTATAAGGTTACGTGGGTATTCACGCAACCAAAATCATTAGGCTTAGTGTGATTTGCAGCTACCGCCACCACAACAGCCATCTTTCTGGTCGTGATCGTGGTCATGATCGTGACCACCACAACAACCACCTTCGTGATCGTGATCATGGCCATGACCGCCACAACCACCAGCTTGGTGAACGTGACCATGTTCAACTTCTTCAGTTGTCGCTTCACGAACTGCTACGACTTCCACATCGAAAGTTAGCGTTTGGCCAGCTAACATATGGTTGCCATCAACCACCACTTCATCACCATCAACTTCAGTAATTTCAACTGGGATTGGACCTTGGTCAGTATCAGCCAAGAAGCGCATACCTACTTCGATCTCATCTACACCTTGGAATACGTTTGCAGGAACACGTTGTACCAGTGCATCACTGTGCTCACCATATGCATCTTCAGGAGCGATAGTTGCAGAGAACTTATCACCTGCCGTTTTACCATCCAGCTCTTTCTCAAGACCTGTGATTAGGTTGTTGTGACCATGTAAGTAGTCTAATGGTGCTTCAACTGTTGATTGGTCAACGACTACGCCATCTTCCAATTTTACTTGGTAAGCAAGGCTTACAACCACGTTCTTTTCAATTTTCATAACGGCTCCAGGGCGGTTTTGGTGCTTTTTAGACACAGTATTCATGCCTAAAAAATAATTTGATGAACAATATTATGGGGATCATGAGCAGAAACTCAATTATTCCGGCTTAAAAATTCCAATCATTTGTGACTCAGCATGTTCACTTTTTTCTACAGACTGAGGTTTTCGCTGCTCTGTGTAATCACATTCCACGCATTCGACGAGTTCAATACTGTTCTCCACCCACCAGCGCAATGTATCTTGGGCTTTACAATTTGGACAACTTGCACCAGCAATAAAGCGTTTTTTAATTTTCACGTATTGGCTTCCTAGTCTTTTTCCCAATAGCTGCGAGATTGTCGATCACCGTCCATCTCACGGCCAAAGATTTCTTCAAGTTCTTTACGAGCTTCTTTGGCTCGTAATGTTAGTTGTTTACCTTCATTATGTTGCGGTAAGAGCTCCTTCAGCATTGCCATGTCCAGCTTACGGAAGTGAGCCTCTGCACGCTTGGCTTCATAAGGGTGCATGCCTAAGGATATCAGGGCTTGACGTCCAAGATCCAATGCCCCAAGGAAAGTCTCTCGAGAATAACGTTCAACACCATGATTCATCAATTGGTAGGCTTCGACACGACTTCGGGCACGAGCCAATATTTTCAACTTTGGAAAGTTGTGTTTACATAATTCTACTATTTTTAAAATTTCATCCGGAGCATCAGTACAGACCACTATCGCTTCAGCTTCATCAGCACCTGCGGCTCTTAGTAACTCTAATTGAGTTGCATCGCCATAGAAAACTTTATAGCCATATTTACGCAGTAACTTAATTTGGCTGGCGTCACTTTCCAATACCGTAATTTTGATCTTATTGGCATACATTAAACGTCCAACGATTT
Source organism: Vibrio sp. (assembly GCA_048259585.1). Classification (GTDB taxonomy): domain Bacteria; phylum Pseudomonadota; class Gammaproteobacteria; order Enterobacterales; family Vibrionaceae; genus Vibrio. The sequence continues at coordinate 9,803 of JBLXHN010000010.1, forward strand.
GACCAAAACGTCCAAAACCCGCAATGATCACTCGAGGCTCCTTGTTATAAACTTCTGATGACAAAGCCTCCTCATCACCAGTATTCAAGTTGCGGGCAAACCATCGGTTCTGAGCAGACAGTAACAAAGGTGTTGTTACCATCGATAGACTGACAACGACTAACAAAAATGCAGACTGTTCAGATTGAAGCAACCCTTCAGAGCTTGCAGCAGTAAAAATAACAAACGCAAACTCACCACCTTGGCTCAATATAGCCGCCATTCGACTTCGAGCTTTCGCTCGAGTGCCAAACAAACGTGCAAGAACGTATAACAACAGCCCTTTAACGATCACTAAAGCCAGCACAGCAGCTAACATTTTGAATGGTTCCAGTGCCAATAAACCTAAATCGACAGCCATGCCGACAGAGATAAAGAACAACCCCAGCAACAAGCCTTTAAATGGGTCGATTGATATTTCTAGTTCATGCCTGAATTCACTTTCTGCCAACAACACCCCAGCCAGAAAAGTACCAAGAGCCATTGATAAACCAAGCCACTGCATTAACAAAGCAATGCCGATGACTAACAGCAACGCTGCGACAGTAAAGAGTTCGCGCACTCCGCTTAAGACCACGTATCTAAACAGAGGACTCAACAGGTAATGTCCACCCACCAATAACCCAACAATACCACCTATCATCCATACCACATCAAGCCAGCTTCCTGCCGTATTCCCAGCCAAAACGGGTAATAGTGCTAGCATTGGTATCACCGCAATATCCTGGAAAAGCAGGACAGCAAAACCCGACTGTCCGGTTTCGCTTCGGGATAAACCACGTTCTTCAATCACTCGTAATGCAATAGCAGTTGATGATAGGGCTAGCCCCATACCAATAACGAGGCTGGTTTGCCAACTGGTACCAAGCATATATGCAATACTAGCTATCACTGCCGTAGTAACCACGACCTGCGCTCCCCCTAAGCCAACAATAGGGCCTCGCATTTGCCATAGCTTTCTCGGGTTCAATTCCAAGCCAATTAAGAAAAGCAGTAAAACGACACCAAACTCAGCAAAATGCATTATGGCTTCAACATCGCTGATCAAGCCGAGTCCCCATGGACCGATAATCACACCTGCGAGCAAATAACCTAAAACAGAACCTAAACCAGCTCGTTGTGCCAGTGGGACGGCCACGACAGCTGCCGTTAAAAATACCGCAGTACTTTGCAGAAAATCACTACCCAACTCAGCCATCTTGTTCTCCTAAATTACTTAGAGGATCTAAAAGCCATTGGCGGTAGTCTTCCGCATGTTGATAGCGTTCAACATCACTGATATTACGAGACCAGTATAAGACAAGTGGATCCACCCATTGCATGCGACACAATGCAGCCGACAGCTCAAAAGGTTGCAAAATATCTTTCAATGGATAGCGGTTATAACCTTTCTCGCCGAAAGCTCCGATATTACCGCCCGTAGTGATAACACTTCGCCATACTTTTCCTTGCAGAGCACTCTTATTACCAAAAGCAAAACCTTTAGCCAAAATTCGGTCCATCCACTCTTTCAGTAAAGCAGGGCAAGAGTACATAAAAAGTGGGTGTTGAAATACGATAACGTCATGCTCCAACAAACGCTGCCTCTCGACCTGAACATCGATAAAGAAATCTGGATACGTCGCATAGAGATCTAGGATGGTGACATGCTCAAGTGAAGCGATCTTTTTGATCATCACCTGATTTGCAATAGAATGATGGGGCTCAGGGTGAGCATAAATCACTAGAACTTTAGGTAGTTGTTTATCTGACGGTGTCTCTTTTGTCATTCCTTGACCGCACTCCGAGGCATATCCATTGGTTAATCATCATAACGTAATTTGCATAATGATCGACATTTATCCTTATACCCCCTACTATTCTGGGCGAAATCTCTACAGGCTCTAATACGAATTTATGATTATATTCTCGGACATCCAATTACTACGCGGAGGGAAACCTCTCCTAGACCAAGCTTCAGCAACCATTAATCCGGGCGACAAAGTCGGTTTAGTCGGTAAAAACGGTTGTGGTAAATCCACTCTGTTTGCCTTACTTAAAGACGAACTTTCAATTGACGCAGGTTCATTTAGTAAACCGGCGCAGTGGGAGCTCGCATGGGTTGCACAGGAAACGCTGGCTTTAGAGCGCAGTGCTTTGGAATACGTCATTGATGGCGACCGTGAATACCGAGATTTAGAACGCCAGTTGAGTGAAGCGGAGATTGCTGATAATGGTACTCTGGTCGCTGAACTGCACGGTAAAATAGAAACCATTGGTGGATATAGCATTCGTGCTCGCGCCTCTGAGTTATTAGATGGCTTGGGCTTCAGCCAGGAACAAATGTCCTGGAACCTAACTCAGTTTTCTGGTGGGTGGCGTATGCGCCTTAACCTAGCTCAGGCACTGATTTGTCGTTCTGACTTATTACTACTGGATGAACCAACCAACCACTTAGATTTAGATGCCGTTATGTGGTTAGAGCGTTGGTTGCAGAGCTATCCGGGAACTCTGATTCTGATCTCTCACGACCGCGATTTCTTAGATCCGATCATCAGTCGTATTATCCATATCGAAAACCAGAAGCTAAACGAGTACACAGGTAACTACTCTTCGTTTGAAGATCAGCGTGCACAAAAAATGCTCCAGCAACAGGCGATGTATCAGAAGCAACAAAAACAAATGAGCCATATGCAGAGCTACATTGATCGCTTCCGCTACAAAGCCTCTAAAGCACGTCAGGCACAAAGCCGTATTAAGGCCTTGGAAAAAATGGAAAAAGTGCTACCAGCACAATTTGATAACCCGTTTAGCTTTGAGTTTCGTGAACCGGCTGCGCTACCAAACCCTATTTTAATGATGGATGACGTATACGCTGGCTATGGTGACAATTTAATTTTAGAGAAAATCCGTCTCAATCTCGTTCCGGGTAGCCGGATTGGTTTGCTTGGGCGTAATGGTGCAGGTAAATCAACACTGATTAAGTTGCTGTCAAAAGAGTTAAACGCACAAGGTGGTGATCTGACCTATTCACAAGGGGTTAAAATCGGATACTTCGCTCAGCATCAACTAGAAACCTTGCATCCTGAAGAGACACCGCTTCAGCATATGATGCAAATCGCACCGGACAAAAACGAGCTTGAGCTACGCAATTATCTGGGAAGTTTTGGCTTCCAAGGCGATAAAGCGTTAGATAAAGTTGGCCCCTTCTCGGGTGGTGAAAAAGCACGTTTAGTTTTGGCGCTTATTGTTTGGCAAAAGCCAAACCTATTGCTACTCGATGAACCGACCAACCACCTCGATTTAGATATGCGCCAGGCACTAACCCTTGCGTTACAAAGCTTTGAAGGCGCGATGGTGATTGTCAGCCACGACCGCTACTTACTACGTGCAACTACCGACGATCTGTATTTAGTCCATGATCGTCAAGTGGCACCATTTGATGGTGACTTAGCAGATTACTACAAATGGCTTCAAGATCAGCAAAAAGCTGAACGTAAAGAAGTTCAGGCTCAAGCGGCACCAAAAGACAATACTAATAGCGCGGCTGCGAAAAAAGAACAGAAACGTCGCGAAGCTGAGATGCGTAAACTCACTGCGCCAATTCGCAAAAAGCTGACACAACTCGAAGCAAAAATGGATAAGTTGAACCAAATTGTCGCGGATTCTGAACAACAATTATCGGAGTCCTCACTGTATGATGCAGAAAACAAGGCTAAACTTAACCAAGTTCTTGCCACTCAAGCCAACGCAAAATCGGAACTCGAAGAGATCGAAATGGTATGGATGAGCGAGCAAGAAGTGCTGGAAGAAATGGAACAGGAGTTCAACAGTCAATGACCCAAGAGCACGTCAGAATATCCCTCACGCTTGAAAGACTATGGCAATTCAGCTTGCAGTATTACAGCGTTCGAGAAGTCAAAGAGGCGTGCTTAAGTCTACAAAATCACTACAACGGCAATGTTAACCTGCTGCTGCTACTAAAATGGTTAGATGAACAGCAGGTTGCATTCCAAGAAAACGACTGGCAGACCGTCATTGAGTGTATTAGCCGCTCCGAAACACTTCTGCATAGCTACAGAGAGTTACGACGCAAGTTTAAGCTATCTATTCCAGATACGCTCTATCGAGAAGCTCTGCAATTTGAACTACAACTTGAAAAACAGCAACAATCAGATTTAGTTGATTGTGTTAATAGCCTTAACCTAATCAACAACAATGGCACTCCCCTAACTCAGCGTTACTGCCGACAACTTGGTGCAGACATACTAGCCGATCAGTTTGTTAAACCGGCACCTAAGTGCTGACCCTGCCGCTTTTTCTAATTACGTATATAATCAATATACCTAAACCACTTAATGTCTTAGTCTCCTAGGCTTTACATCCGTAAAGTGGAGATAACTATATAATTATAATGGTTAAACAATGACCCAATTTGTGGCCGCAACAGGCTTAAAAAACCCACATCTACAAACGCTTTTTCCGCGCTTTATTCGTAAAAAAGCGTTGTTTGAACCTATTTGGCAAACACTCGATACACCTGACGGGGACTTTCTTGATTTAGCTTGGAGCGAAGACGCAAAAAACGAAAGCGCTAAGAAAAAACCGATATTTATCCTGTTCCATGGTCTGGAAGGATGCTTCTACAGTCCTTATGCCAACGGATTAATGCAAGCCTTTGCTCAAGATGGCTGGCTGTCAGTAATGATGCATTTCCGTGGTTGTAGTGGTAAACCGAACAACTTAGCGCGAGCCTACCACTCAGGAGAAGTGGAAGACGCCCGCTTTGTTTTGGAATATCTGCGCGAGCACTTCCCGAATCAAACTATCGTTGCGACTGGCATTTCCTTAGGTGGGAATATGCTGGCAAACTATCTCGCCGATTACAACGAAGACCCAATTGTCACTGCGGCCACCATTGTTTCTGCACCACTTGACCTTGCCGCTTGTGCTAAACGGATTGAATTTGGCTTTTCTAAAGTCTATCGCCGCTATTTAGTCTCATCACTGAAAAGTAACGCGATGAAAAAACATCACCTGCTAAAAGGAGAGTTGGGACTTTCTTATCAAAGTATTAAGCGAGTTACGCACCTTAGTGACTTTGATGACCTAATTACCGCACCACTGCATGGGTTTAAAGATTCACAAGACTATTATGCTAAATGCTCTGGAATCAATAAGCTCAAAGATATCCGAGTTCCTACACAAATCATTCACGCCAAAGACGATCCATTCATGGATGACGCAGTGATCCCTAAATTTATCTTGCCCGACAACATCGATTACCGATTATTCGAACAGGGTGGGCATGTGGGGTTTGTATCAGGTTCAATACTCAAGCCCGAATTCTGGCTGGAAAAATCTCTTCCAGCCTATTACGAAAGCTTACGAGACGCGAAAGACTCAGCAACAAACTAACGTACCCTATACCAAGTATTTTTATTAATCAGGAATAACGAGAGCATTATGATTGTTCCCTGGCAAGACATTGCACCCGAGACACTGGAAAACTTAATCAAAGAATTTATCCTTCGAGAAGGTACTGACTACGGTGAAGTAGAAATCTCCCTCGATAAAAAAATTCAACAAGTCAAAGCCTTATTAGCATCAGGAGAAGCCGTCATTGTTTATTCAGAGCTCCACGAGAGTGTAGATATCAAAGTTAATAATCTCTAAACAGTGGCAATAATAAATCCGTGTTATAGTGATTTTAATTTGGGCATAGCCCTTTCCAAGGACTTATATAGACAAGGTTAGTCATGTCAGCAAAACACCCAATTATTGCGGTCACTGGTTCATCAGGCGCCGGTACTACAACAACATCTGAAGCTTTCCGCAAAATGTTCAACATGATGAGCATAAAACCTGCGTGGGTTGAAGGTGACAGTTTTCACCGTTTTACTCGTCCAGAGATGGATATAGAAATACGTAAAGCTCGTGAACAAGGTCGTCATATTAGCTATTTTGGTCCTCAAGCAAATGATTTCGATGCCCTCAGTGAGTTCTTCCGTCAATATGGAAAGTCAGGAACAGGCCAGATTCGTCGCTACCTACATACTTTCGATGAAGCCGTTCCTTACAATCAAATGCCCGGTACGTTTACTCCGTGGCAAGATCTTCCAGAAAACACAGATGTTCTATTTTATGAAGGTTTGCATGGTGGTGTCGTTGATGGTGAAGTCAACGTCGCACAACACGTAGACTTTCTGATTGGCATGGTGCCAATCGTGAACTTGGAATGGATTCAAAAATATGTCCGTGATACTCGCGACAGAGGTCACTCTCGTGAAGCGGTAATGGATTCCATTGTTCGCTCAATGGATGACTACTTAAATTTTATTACTCCACAGTTCTCCCGAACTCATATTAACTTTCAGCGTGTCCCTACCGTTGATACATCAAACCCTCTTAACGCAAAAGGAATCCCTAGTCTTGACGAGAGCTTTGTAGTCATTCGCCTACGCGGCATTAAGAATGTTGACTTTCCATACTTGCTAGCGATGATTGATGGTTCATTCATGTCACGCCACAATACAATCGTTGTGCCCGGTGGTAAGATGAGTTTTGCGATGGAGTTAATTGTAAGGCCAATCCTACAGCAACTTATCGAAACCGGAAAAATCGGCTAAGTAAAACGGAAGTTTTAGTTTTAGTTTCGATAGCGTGACCATGTGCACACTTTTGCGTACAATATCGCAACGCCTATACGATTAAAATCAAGAAATAGTTGCCGAAAAAGGATACTATTCTTAACCGAACACAAGATAGCTTGCAGCGACATCAAAGTCCTCTTATTCTAGTAAACTTATTTTAAAGCTTTGCTAAATATGGATAGCAGCAAGCGTACCCTGCAGAGGAAGTGAGATATTATGGTTCTAGGTAAACCTCAAACCGACCCAACATTAGAGTGGTTTCTTTCACATTGTCATATTCATAAGTACCCTTCAAAAAGCACGCTCATTCACGCGGGCGAGAAAGCGGAAACCTTGTACTACATCGTCAAAGGTTCTGTTGCGGTACTGATTAAAGATGAAGAAGGCAAGGAGATGATCCTTTCCTACCTTAACCAAGGTGATTTCATCGGTGAGCTTGGCTTGTTTGAAGAAGGTCAAGAGCGTACAGCATGGGTTCGAGCAAAATCTCCATGCGAAGTAGCAGAAATTTCATTTAAGAAATTCCGTCAGCTTATTCAAGTTAACCCAGATATCCTAATGCGTCTCTCTGGTCAGATGGCTCGCCGTTTACAAGTAACTAGCCAGAAAGTCGGTGACCTTGCGTTCCTAGACGTAACCGGCCGCATTGCACAGACGCTACTTAACCTAGCAAAACAACCTGATGCAATGACACACCCAGACGGCATGCAAATCAAGATCACTCGTCAAGAGATCGGTCAGATTGTTGGCTGTTCTCGTGAAACGGTTGGCCGTATTCTGAAGATGCTGGAAGAGCAGAACCTAATTTCAGCTCACGGTAAAACTATCGTTGTGTACGGAACTCGTTAATAGCTAACGCTGTTAAACAAAAATTCAAAAGCCACCGGAAGGTGGCTTTTCTTTTTGTGTTCAAACGAAAAAAGTTATCAGAACATTTATTTACTGTCTGTACTTTCAAAAATTTTATCCGCTGAAGCCGCGACAAAGCCGGTATAAAGTTCACCATTTTCCATCACATATCGCTTAGCAAATTCATAAAAGCCACCTGGTACGGTTTGAGTGCCTTCAGTGAAAACAACAGGTACTTTGTCTGCCATTGTAGACGACTGCTCTAAGAGCACCTCAGGTGAACCTTTCACTTCCCCACCCGACTCATTGATGGTGAAGCCAGCTTCACGCAAATGATCGTTCACCTGTTTGACTTCACTAAATGTGTTTAGCTGATTCACGTTCACTGTGAAATGGTTTGCTCCATATCCATGTGCTGCAAGCCATGAAGCATATTCACTTTCTTCCGCCAGAACTTGGTAATCGGCAAAGCTCAATTCCCATAGACGACCACTATATAGAAAAGCGTTACCTTCAAGTTTAGTTGGCTCAACTTGAGCAACAAGTTTAGCCACAATCGCTTGTAACGGTTCTGAACACTCTTCAACTTTCAGTTCACTGATAAATACTTTCGGTTGCAATGGATCTGGATGCTCGAAGTGTTTCGCCACCAGCTTTTTACTTTCAAACACATAGTCGCCGCATGCTTTATAACCCAAAGCCAAAAAAGGCTTAGCGAGTGTATCGATACCTAACGGTGCGATATTAAACGTACGCAGAGCAATATGATCGTTAATTAGCGCTTCATCTTCTTCAAGTAAACGATGTACTTTATCGGCTGATGGACAAAGGCGAGTGATGTAATCATTCCATAGAGATTGGAAAAGAACTGCAGGCGTCATAGTGCCTCCTTGGCTGCAATGAACACGATGTATTGGATTGAAATGACTAAATTAGTCAGTTTTATCATTGTTATAGAAATCAGGCTTCACCGGTTGATGAAGCCTGTTTAGAACATTTAGTAATTTATAGCTCTACACCTGGGCTTAGTGTTGCTGGAAGTTCTGTTGCAGAACCTTCCATCGAAGCCATTGGATAAGCACAGTAGTCTGCCGCATAGAACGCACTTGGACGCAAGTTACCTGAAGCACCAGGGCCACCAAACGGAGCATCGCCGCTTGCTCCTGTTAGCTGACGGTTACGGTTCACAATACCCGCTCGAATGTGGTCTACAAAATATTCCCACTCAGCATCATCCGTTGTTACCAAACCTGCTGATAAACCAAAACGAGTATCGTTGGCGAGCTCAACCGCTTGCTCCAAAGTCTCGTAGCGTACCACCTGAAGCAGAGGACCGAAGTACTCCTCATCGGGAAGATCTGCAATAGGAGTGACATCGATAATGCCCGGAGACACAAATGCCGCACCTTTGCTTTGTGCTTCAACCAGGCTTTGACCACCTAAAGACTGAAGGTTTGATTGCGCATTAAGAATGAAGTCCGCAGCCGCTTTAGAAATTTGTGGTCCCATAAACGGAGCTGGTTCGGCAAAAGGCTGATCCATACGAATCTTCTTAGTTGCAGCCACTAAGCGTGCAATTAATTCATCACCTTTCTTACCATTAGGGACGTACAAACGACGTGCACAAGTACAACGTTGACCTGCACTGATAAATGCCGACTGGATGATGGTGTAAACCGTTGCTTCAACATCACCAAACTGCTCAGAGATAACCATTGGGTTGTTCCCTCCCATCTCAAGTGCAAGCATCTTGTCTGGTTGACCTGCAAATTGACGGTGAAGGATGTGACCGGTATTTGCGCTACCCGTAAACAACAGGCCGTCAATACCTTTTGACTGAGCTAAAGCAATACCTGTCTCTTTCGCACCTTGAACTAGGTTGATAACCCCGGCTGGAAGGCCAGCTGCTTCCCATAGTTTCATGGTAATTTCAGCAGTCCAAGGGGTTTGCTCGGAAGGCTTAAATACCACGGTGTTACCCGCAAGAAGTGCAGGAACAATGTGGCCATTGGGTAAGTGACCAGGGAAGTTATAAGGACCGAACACCGCCATAACACCGAGAGGGCGGTGACGCAGAACGATTTGGTTACCCGCAGCTTCACGCACCGTTTCACCAGTACGGTCATGGTATGCACGGATTGAGATCGCGATCTTACCCGCCATTGCGCCTGCTTCAGTACGAGTTTCCCAAATTGGCTTACCGGTTTCTTTCGCAATCACTTCTGCGATTTGCTCGCTGTGCTCTTTTACTTTTTCAGCAAAAGCCAAGACCACTTTTTCACGTTCAGAAAATGGAAGCTTCTTCCATGTAACAAACGCTTTACGAGCTGCAGATACAGCTTGTTCAACTTGTTCTGCAGTTGCACTTTGGCCTTGCCATATAACTTCATCGTTATAAGGGCTGAGAGAAGAAACAGTTTCACCTTTACCTTCTAACCACTGTCCTGCAATCCACTGAGTCATGACGTATTCCTTAGATTTAAGATACCAACGTAATGGTGGTTGGTATTATTGAGCCAAAATTCGAATATAGTCGCCGTTATCAACAAGAAGCGCTTTTGCCACTTCTGGTGAGATAATCGCGCTACCGCTTTCTCGGTTAAATGCTGCTTTGGCGGCTGTCGCTCTAAAATTTTCAAATGACGAGTTACACATCAAAAAGTCTTGAGAGCTTGAATGCTCGGAAACCATTACTTTCACCCGAACAGAATCACGTACCGAATTAATATTATTGATGTCGCATTCGACGCTTGGGCCCGCATCAAAAATGTCGACATAATTGCGACAAGTAAACCCTTCTCTTTCTAGCAACTTTAGAGCTGGGCGTGTTTTTTCATGTACCTGACCGATCACGGCTTGCGCTTCTTTACTTAGCAAGTTTATATAAATGGGCAACTTAGGCATCAGGTCCGCGATAAAGCCTTTTTTACCTATCCCCGTCAAATAATCAGCCATGGTGAAATCAATTGAGAAAAAGTGCTCCTGCAACCATTCCCAAAACGGTGAATTACCATCTTCATCAGATACACCGCGCATTTCAGCAAAAATGGTTTTTGAAAAACGGTGTGGGTGCTCAGCTAACATCAGGAAGCGACACTTAGACATTAGACGCCCATTTAGCCCCTGACGAAATTCAGGTCGTAAAAACAGAGTACAAATTTCTGAACAGCCGGTGTAGTTATTACCAAACGTCAGAAGTTTTACGACATTATTTACGTTGAGTTTTGGTGATGAATGTACAATGGTGCTGATGTGATAAGAATAAAAAGGCACATCCCATCCCACTGCAGCCTCGATTCCCGTCGTTCCCGCCACTTCACCGGTTTCTGAATCAAAACCAACCATCAGGTAACCTTCATCTGATGGAGAGGTTACGTCTGGTTTAGCAAAACTGTACTCAGAGTGTTTAATTCGATTGGTTAACAACTCTTCATTAACCGGCAGTGAAGTGAAACCATGACCAGATTCAACAGCACAAGTGTGCAACGCCTCATAATCTGATATGGAAATTGGGCGAATAACTAGCATCAATACTTCCCTCCAGATGCATTTTAAACCAGTGTTAACAAAGGGTTAGCCAACGCTGGTTAAAGGCCTAATCATGAGGCCTTTAAGGCTCACCGAAAAATGGCGAGCCTAACAACTTAGCACTTACACAAGTGTTGCGATTGCTTTATCTAAGCGAGCCAAGCCTTCTTCAATTTCTTCTTTTGTGATCACAAGTGAAGGGGTCATACGTACCACGTTTGCACCCGCCATCAGGATCATCAGACCTTGCTTACCAGCAGCAACAAGAACATCACGAGCACGACCTTGCCACTCTTCGTTGAGTGCAGCACCAATCAACAGACCTTTACCACGAACTTCAGTGAACAAGTTGTACTTAGCATTAATTTTCTCTAAACCTTCACGGAACAGAGCTTCACGCTCAACAACGCCAGCCAAAGTTTCAGGCTTGCTGATGATATCAACCACAGCTTCCGCAACCGCACATGCTAGAGGGTTACCGCCGTAAGTTGAGCCATGAGTACCTGGTTTTAGATGCTCAGCAAGCTTAGTTGTTGTTAGCATCGCACCAATAGGGAAACCACCACCGAGAGATTTTGCGGTACTTAGGATGTCCGGAGTGACACCTAAACCTTGATAAGCGAAGAAGTGACCAGTACGACCGTTACCCGTTTGAACTTCATCGAAAATCAGTAGTGCATTGTGCTTATCACACAGTTCACGAACCGTTTGAATAAACTCAGGTGTTGGAGAAACAATGCCACCTTCACCTTGAAGAGGTTCAATCATGATCGCACAAGTACGGTCAGAGATATGCTCACGTAGCTGTTCTACGTTGTTGTACTCTAGGTGAGTGATATCGCCAGGTTTTGGACCAAAGCCATCAGAATAAGCAGCCTGACCACCTACTGTGACCGTAAAGAATGTACGACCGTGGAAACCTTGTTTAAATGCGATGATTTCAGACTTTTCTGGACCGAACTCGTCTGCTGCGTAACGACGAGCAAGTTTCAGTGCCGCTTCGTTTGCTTCCGCACCTGAGTTTGAAAAGAATACTTTTTCAGCGAAACTGATTTCTGTCAGTTTCTTAGCCAGACGTAAAGCTGGCTCATTGGTCATGACGTTACTTAGATGCCAAAGCTTGTTGCCTTGCTCAGTTAACGCGTTCACCATCGCAGGGTGACAATGACCTAAACAGCTCACCGCAATACCACCAGCAAAGTCGATATATTCTTTACCTTGTTGGTCCCATACTCGAGAGCCTTCTCCCTTCACTGGGATAAATTCCATCGGGTTGTAACAAGGTACCATTACCTCATCAAACAAGCCGCGTTCTACATTGTTTTCAATTGTCATTGTTCATCCCTCTTGTTACCCATGCCTTGTAGATCGTCGACCTAACCACAAAATTAGATGTTTAATATTTTGTATTGCATTTTAGATAGTGCAGCATTGTATTTACAAATTATTAACCATTTCAATAGTGATTTATTCTATTGGCCTCTAAGTCAGGCTAATAAATGACACCACTGATGAGTATTTATGCAATAAGCTAACGCTTTTATGAAGTAATTTTTTCCTCAAAAAGAAAAAAATTAACCAGATGCCATGATATATAAGGGATCAAGCAAATAAAAAAGGAAATGTTGCGAATAATTTTGCATCACCATAGAGTGGTGAATTTGATGACAATAAAATCAAGAAAAGTGATCGCGGTCAGATAAATTATAAAGATTTGCTTTACGAAAGCATTTATGCAGTTCTAATCGCTACATTGACAATCTTTAACAGTAATTAGCGCTGATTTTTAACAAACATTCAGGTTAACGACGTAAAAAGTTCGCCAGCAGTTCATGCCCCTGCTCTGTTTTAATCGATTCTGGGTGGAATTGCACAGCTTCAAGCGCTAGTGCTTTGTGCTGATAACCCATAATTTCATCAACACTACCATCTTCTCGCTCAGTCCACGCTGTTAATTCAAAACAATCGGGCAAAGAGTCTGTTTTTACGACCAATGAATGGTAACGAGTCACCGTCAAGGGGTTATTTAACCCCGTGAAGACACTCTTACCCGTATGTTTTATAGGTGACGTTTTACCATGCATGACCTGACGAGCACGAACCACTTCACCACCAAAAACCTGGGCAATAGCTTGATGCCCTAAACAAACACCTAGAATAGGCAATTTACCAGCAAAATGTTGAATAGCTAAAAGAGAGATACCCGCTTCATTAGGCGTGCATGGGCCCGGAGAGATAACCAGATGGCTCGGATTTAGTGCTTCGATCTGCTCAAGAGTCATTTCATCATTACGTACAACTTTAACCTCAGCGCCAAGCTCACAGAAGTACTGATAGAGGTTATAGGTAAACGAATCGTAATTATCAATAATGAGCAGCATAAGCAGATATTTGTCTGTTGCAGTAAAAAACATCCGCATTCTACAAAGCCAGACTCAATATTCAAACAATAAAAATACAACTTTAAAATGAGGAACGATTCCAAGCGCTATTTATTGACACTAAAATCCGTCGTTCAAGAACTGAACCTTGCACCGAAGTCACTCAAGGGATATAGAAAAGGCCAGTAATAACTGGCCTTTTAGGGAATGTTAACTCGAAATTAGTATGGACGAGGAACAAAACCTACTGCATCGTAAACTTTCTTCAATGTCTCTAACGCACGAGCAGAAGCTTTTTCAGCCCCCTCACGCATTACGCTATCAAGGTACTCTCGGTCATTACGAATACGTGCGTACTCAGCCTGTACAGGCTCAAGCATTGCAACCAATGCTTCACCCACATCTTTCTTAAATGGACCATACATTTCAACACCCGCATACTGCGCTTCGATTTCAGCAAACGTTTTGCCTGTCGCTGCTGAATACAAGCCCATCAGGTTAGAGATACCACCTTTGTTTTCTACATCGTGAGCGATGCGTGGCGGAGTTTCTGTATCTGTTTGCGCTTTGTTGATCTTCTTGATGATCGACTTAGGATCTTCCAGAAGCGTAATCACATTTTTACGGTTGTCATCTGATTTAGACATCTTCTTACTTGCATCCTGAAGGCTCATGACACGAGCGTTTACCGTTGGAATGTACGGTTCAGGAACAGTAAAGATTGGCGCTTCTGGTGAGTAGATGTTGTTGAAACGAGTCGCAACATCACGAGCCAATTCAAGGTGCTGCTTCTGGTCGCTACCGACAGGAACCTGATGTGCACCGTAAAGAAGAATATCCGCCGCCATCAATACTGGGTAATCAAACAGACCTGCGTTTACGTCGTTCGCGTAACGTGCTGATTTGTCTTTAAACTGAGTCATACGGCTCAGCTCACCCATTTGTGTATAACAGTTCAATACCCAACCAAGTTGAGCATGCTCTGGTACGTGCGACTGAACAAATAGCGTGCTCTTCTTCGGATCAACACCAACTGCCAAACAAATCGCCAATGCATCTAATGTTGCTTCATACAATGCTTTAGGATCCTGACGAACCGTAATCGCATGTAAATCAACAACGCAGTATTGGCAATCATAGTCATCTTGCATTTGTTGCCATTGACGTAGAGCACCCAAATAGTTACCGATACTTAGTTCGCCAGATGGCTGAACACCACTCAATACAATGGGTTTGCTCATGGGTATGATTTCCTTGTTACTTATATGAATAAAGGTCAAACAAACTGAAAAATGCGCTGAGAAGTTGTTTCAACGCGATTTAGCAGTGTACTCATTAACGAGTATTTTTCTAGTAGATATGTGCTTAAACCGCGACAACTTCGAGAAGTTCAGCAATATCGTCGGCGACAAAGTCTGGAGCGGCATTTGAAATCGGCTCACCATGGTTGTAACCATAAGTTAAACCAAACGATGCGCACCCTGCGTTCTTCGCTGCCAAAATGTCATTCTTTGAGTCGCCAACCATCAGCATTTGACGTGCATCTACCTGATGCTTTTCTAACAACCAGTTTAATGCCATTGGATCAGGTTTTTTATTAGGGAAAGTGTCACCACCAATCACATCAGTAAAGTACTGAGCTATGTTGTGTTGTTCCAACACGTGAGGAACGAACTTCGATGGTTTGTTTGTCACTAATGCAAGCGTAAAACCCGCCTGATGCAATGAAGCTAATGTCTCTTTTACATTGCTGTATAAATGGCTTAGCTTATGCCCTGTTTTCTCGTAAAAATCATCAAACAATTCACGTGCTTTTGCGTGTACTTCTTTACTTAGATCTGGATCGACATTAATACTGCGGCTCAATGAGCGACCAATTAAAACATCAGCACCATTACCGACATAATCTCGAACTTCTACTTCGGTAACCGCCGGGTAACCCAAAGCTTGAACAGCCTGGTCAGCTGCTACGGCTAGATCGGGCACGCTATCTAACAAGGTGCCGTCTAAATCAAACGCAATTAGCTTTATTTGGTTCACTCTTTACTTCCTAACTTTCTCATATACTAAGGCCTAAAGACCCTAATTATTATTTTTCAACGCGCGCTAATTCAGCACGCATATCATCAATTACAGCTTTGTAATCTGGCTGGTCAAAAATCGCTGAACCAGCAACAAACATATCTGCACCAGCTTCAGCAATTTCACGGATGTTATCAACTTTTACGCCACCATCGACTTCTAAACGAATATCACGGCCACTTTCATCAATCAATTTACGTACCGCACGAAGCTTATCCAGAGTGTGAGGAATGAATGACTGACCACCAAAGCCTGGGTTCACCGACATCAATAAAATCATATCGACTTTATCCATCAGGTAATCTAGGTGGCTTAAAGAGGTTGCCGGATTAAGAACCACACCCGCTTTACAGCCGTGTTCTTTAATCAGTTGCAATGTGCGATCGACGTGCTCTGAAGCTTCGACATGGAATGTGATCATCGAAGCGCCCGCTTTAGCGAAATCAGGAATGATGCGATCAACCGGCTTTACCATAAGGTGAACATCAATTGGTGCTGTTATGCCGTAGTCACGCAGAGCTTTACAAATAGGAGCGCCGAAAGTCAGGTTAGGTACGTAGTGGTTGTCCATCACATCAAAGTGCACAACGTCCGCACCAGCGGCGAGCGCTTTTTCAACATCTTCTCCCAAACGAGCTAAATCTGCGGAAAGAATGGATGGTGCAATGAGAAAATCTTTCATACCTGACCTCTTAGGCTAAATAAATGCGAGCACAATGTGTGCGACATTCTACCTAAGGGTGGCTGGAGATCCTAGCGTTAAGGCGATGGAAGTTAAAATGGCAGAAAGGATTCTGCCAAGAGAGCTTAAACAAGTAATTAAGAGCGCGCTTTAAACAATGCCAACAGTTCATCGACTTTGTTGCGGCCAGCACCATTACGGCTAATGGTTCGCTTCACTTTAACCACATTCAGTTCTGCACCGTGGTACAAACGACGAGTCAAAATGGTATCGTGGTTAGAAATCAGTACAGGGATTTTACGTTCTGTTGCCGTTTTTTCAGCGATATCAGCCAATGCAGCCTGATCATCCAAAGTAAACCCGGCCCCGGCATAAGAAGTAAAGTTTGCCGTATTGGATAGCGGTGCATACGGCGGATCACAATACACTACGCTGTTTTTTCCCGCTCGACGGAACGTTTCTTCGTACCCCGCGCAAATAAATGTCGCTCGCTTTGCTTTTTCAGCAAAGAATTCCAGTTCAGCTTCAGGAAAGTATGGTTTCTTATACGAGCCAAACGGCACATTGAAACCACCTTTTTTGTTGTAACGGCACAGGCCATTAAAACCAAAACGGTTCATATACAGGAAAGCTAAAGAGCGATACATCACTTCATTAGTGCCATTGAATTGGGCACGGACGTCTAAGTAGAACTCTTTGCGATTATTTTCGGGAACAAACCAACGCTTAGCTTCTGAAATATAGGTTTCAGGCTGCTCTTTAAGAAGATTATAAAGATTGACTAAGTCAGGGTTGATATCAGCAAGAAGATAATGCTTAAACTCTGTGTTCAAGAATATCGACCCTGCCCCAACAAACGGCTCAACTAACTCATCAGCAGATGGTAAGTGGCGTTGAATGTCTTCGACTAGGCCATATTTCCCCCCAGCCCATTTCAGAAAGGCACGCTGCTTTTTCATCTACTGCTCTAAATCATCACCACAAAAATAAGGCTGCGAAATGTAACATATTTTAGACCCAAGCTCAGGTTTATTTCGCACGATCGATTTCTCTATGCACTTGGCTTAACGATTTTGCCCATGGACCTAAGTTTTGCAGCGGTTTTGATAAGGTATCTACCGCATCTCTGGCCAATTGAATGGTTGGGTAGTTGCTATAAGTGATGATGTACCACTCAACGTCATTTCTTAACGTTGGGTACACATTTACCTTACCTTGCAACTGATAAGTGTCGATGAACTTTTGAGCATCGGACAATGAATTAACCGCTGCAAGTTGTAACGTATAGCTACGAGGCGACATCGCTTTTAATTGTTCACGAGCAAATGAGAACGTGATTCTGGTCTCTGGTGCGGATTCTGGTTGGGTAGCTTCAGGCTTTGGCTCCACCTGTTGAACATCCACGGTCTGTGCTGGAGTTGACATTTCAGTTTGTGTGACAGAACTCTCTTCCACCAAGTTATCAATATCGCTGGTATCTGCCGTTTCAGGTTTACCTTCTAGCAGAGCGTCAACCACATCAGAAGTAATCACAACTCGCTGTTGGTCATCATCTGCGACACCAACACCATCACTCATTTCCATCACATCCGGTGGCAGAGCAGATGAATCATCAATAGCACCGTTATCATTAACAGCATCAGAATTAGCAACGACGGGTTCATCTACCGCAGTGCTAGCGTTTGAAGACTCTTCAGACTCCTTCAAAGTCGGAATCACTGTCTGAGTTTGCTGCTGCGCAAGTGTCAATTGCTGCGCTTTATCATCAGGAGAAGGTTGAGATAGCCACCACCAGTAACCGCCCCCAATCAACAACAGAAGTACCATGATTATTAACGCTGCATTAATTGGTGAACCAATGATTGAGCGAATGACAATCCGTTTTTCTGCCTTCTGTTCTCCCAACGCCATAATTTCCCCCGGTAAGTGTTTCACTTTTTTATAAGCGGCACGCACGCGTCGCTCATGCTCATCTTCAACATAACGCATAACTCGCTGTTCAAACAAGCGATCTGCTTCATCTCTAGTCAAAAGTTCGACTTCTAAATCAACAGGTTTGAGTTCCTGACCATAACTTAATCGGGTCAACAACGCATCTAAACCCGTTGCTTGAGAAAACATAACAACATTGACGGTCCAAAGCGGGTTATTCTGAGATTCTAAAATCCACATCCAAAGTTCAGACACCATCGTTTCCGACAGAAGATGAGCATCATCGATAACAACAACGATGTCACAACGGCTTTGATCGAACATATGGGAGAAACTTTGAGACAGCGAATCTTTGGGATTGAACAATGACTCAGAGCTGAGTTGGGAGAGAATAGTGGTACGACGCTGTTCATCATCTTGATTAGGATGACACATGAGCAACGATTGATTTTTATCATCAGCCCAAGCTTCAAGAAAACGTTGGGCAAGCCAAGATTTACCTGCACCTTGGCTTCCACATACATTGACCAAACTTGAACCAAACCGAGTTAAAAGCTGTAAACGTTCCAACAACTCAGTTTGTGAATCTAACTCCAATACATGCGCTAAGCTCATGGTTCATCCTACGGCAAACAGCATCATACTGGCGCTGCTCTAACTGCGAGCCCCAAGCGCCAAGTTTAAATTGTGCGGCAATCGTCTATCGCCTGCTTAATAATGTCTTCCGGAACGCCTTTAACTACTTCAGCAGTACCAATACTGGTCGGTAAGACTAAACGCAGTTCACCCGAGAGAACTTTCTTATCGCGCATCATATGCTTGATAAAATCGTCAAATGACATGCTTTCAGGTGTTTGTACCGGTAAATTCGCTTTTTTAAATATAGCCAGAATTCGGTCAACTTGTTGTTGGGTAATCAAACCTTGCAACTGAGCAGTTTTCGCAGCCATCATGGTACCTGCTGCAACCGCCTCACCATGCAACCAATTACCATACCCTAGCTCAGCCTCAATAGCATGACCAAAAGTATGACCTAAATTTAGTAATGCGCGAATACCTGATTCTTTTTCGTCTTGAGCAACCACTTCGGCTTTTATCTGACAACAACGGGCAATAGCATACGTCAAAGCTTGCTCTTCCAACGCATACAACTCATCCATATGTTGTTCTAACCAAACGAAAAAGTCTTCGTCGTAGATAATACCATACTTGATAACTTCGGCCATTCCGGCAGCAAATTCTCTAGCAGGCAGAGTGGATAGACAATTGGTATCAATAATGACTGACTTAGGCTGATAAAACGCCCCAATCATATTTTTACCTAGCGGATGGTTGACCGCCGTTTTTCCACCAACGGAAGAATCGACCTGAGAAAGTAACGTTGTTGGTATCTGAATAAAATCAACACCACGTTGATAACAAGAAGCAGCAAAACCAACAAGGTCACCAATGACGCCACCGCCAAGAGCAATAACAACCACATCGCGGCTGAAATTATTCTCAAGCAGGTAGCTCATCACCGTATTGAAGGTTTCGAGTGTCTTGTATTTTTCTCCATCAGGCAGCTCGAGTACTGAGCTAATACAGCCTTTTTGGTCAAGGAGAGCCGTGATTTTTTCAGCATACAGTGGAGCCACCGTATGGTTTGTGATCACAACAACTTTTTGTTTTGAGGACAAAGAAAGAAGAGCCGGATCATTAAATAATCCGGCACCAATTGAGATTGGATAGCTACGTTCACCTAGACTGACAGTGATCCGTTCCATGGTATGCACTCCATAAAAAGAACAAATTAATGTTCTTCTAGCATTTTTACGATCTGGTTGGCTACCACTTTTGCACTTTGATCGTCTGTACGTACGGTAATATCCGCTATTTCTTCATACAGAGGGTTACGATTATCAGCCAAGCTTTCAAGAACTTCTCTTGGGCTGTCCGTTTGTAGTAAAGGACGTTTTTTATCGCGGTTAGTGCGAGCAAGCTGCTTTTCGATAGTTGTTTCTAGATATACAACAATACCACGTGCAGATAGGCGGTTACGGTTTTCTTTGCTCATTACTGAGCCACCACCTGTTGCTAGGACGATACCTTGTTGTTCGGTGAGATCATTAATGACGTTTTCCTCACGTTTACGGAAACCGTCTTCACCTTCAACATCAAATACCCATGCGATATCAGCACCTGTGCGCTCTTCAATTACTGTATCGGAGTCTACAAACTCCATATGCAGTTGTTGAGCCAGGTGGCGACCAATTGTACTTTTGCCAGCGCCCATAGGGCCGACAAGAAAAATATTGCGTTTCTCAGCCATGTTTAGCAGTAATTTACAACGTTAATTCAATGACATCGCCACAAGTTCGTCAGACATAAGTCAACGATAGGAATGCTTGTGGCACCTATTCCTCACAGATAATTCGTGATAAGACCCGAAATTATCTAGATCTGCTGGCACTAATGCAACTTTAATTTTCCTTCATTGCGAATAATGCCCATAAGTCATTGAATAACAACCTTAGGAGTGACAAAAATTAATAATTCACTTTTTCCTGTCTTTTCATAACTACGACGAAACAGAGTTCCTAGCACTGGTATATCACCAAGCAGAGGAACCTTTTCTACCGAACGGGTCACTCCATGCTGGTAAATTCCGCCCAAAACAACCGTTTCACCACTATTGACTAAAACTTGAGTCCCTATTCGCTGAGTATTAATTGCAACCGCTTCACCCACCCCCGTTTTTACGACATCTCCTACACGGTCTTGGGTCACGTTTAAGTCGAGCACTAACTGGTTGTTTGGAGTAATTTGTGGAGTTACCATCAAACTCAATACTGCTTTTCGAAACGAAACGGTTGTTGCACCACTAGATGAGGCTTCCAAATAGGGTAGCTCTGTACCTTGTTCTATATAGGCTGGCTTCTTATTGGTGGTGATTAGTCGAGGGCTTGAAATAATTTCCGCTTTGGGATCACGTTGCAGTGCAGAGAGCTCCAAATCCAGCAATGTATCTGCACCTAACTTCGCGACTTGAAATGCAATGCTGGAAGCTCCTGCAGCCGTGGCCGCCAAATTAACATTAAGAAAATCGTCTATCGGAAGCTGTTTACTATCACCTTTATAATTATTACCACTAGGTTCATACAAACCAGCTGTAAAAAGATTACTCTCAATACTCGCACCTGTGGTGTGACTACCATTGGTTGATGTGTATCCCCAACGCACGCCTAATTCTTCGAGATCACCTTCATTAACAGTCACTATTCGAGCTTCGATTTGTACTTGCTTAACAGGCACATCCAGAGACTGAACAATTTCCTTAATAACCACTATGTTTTCCGGTAACTCTCGAATTAACAGCGCATTAGTTCTTTCATCAATGCTGATAGAGCCGCGCTCAGACAACATACTCAGTTCACCATCTCCGTCAATCATATTGGCAATGTCTGACGCTTTAGCGAAACTGATTTTGATAATGTCTGATTGCAAATCAGCGAGTGATTCTTCCATTCGAGCTTGCTCTAGCTGTTGCTGCTCTCTTAAAGCCAGCTCATTTTTGGGAGCCACTAAAATAACACTGCCATCAACGCGCCTATCTAAGCCTTTAGATTCAAGAATAATATCCAGTGCTTTTTGCCATGGTACGCTATCAAGACGCAGAGTAATGTTGCCGGTTACAGAGTCAGAAGCCACTAAATTGAAGCCGTTGTAATCAGCAATAAGCTGCAGAACACTACGAACAGGGATATCTTGGAAATTAATGGAAATCGGTTGGTTATTTTGAGTCGCGAGGATCTTGGAATGCTGCTCTTGCTTCGGTTGTTGAACGACAACTTCGAGAATACGGCCCCTAAACTGATAGTGATAGCGATAGTTGCCGTTTATTTTAACCTCCACCAAGCCGCCACTTTTGTAGCGAAAAACCTCAATATTGTCGACAACGGTTGCGAAATCTGACACATCAATAATAGATAGATGCTCATCAGGTATTCTCGTATTGGGCAGTTCAATGCTTAAACCATTAGATGTTCTGCTAACCTCAACATCAACAGAGCTCACGTCCAGTTCAAGCGCAATGACGGCAGATCTATCCGTATCAATACTAAAATCGATACCATTAAGTTGTTTGCGCTGCGCACCAGATGTGGCCGCTAAAGCAGAAATAGAAACGCAGCAACCAACAACTAACAGCCATTTCTTGAACACTATTTTGTACCTAATCAGAAGGTTATTGCTCATTGTTGTCTCCTAGGGTGACTTCATCGCTAACTTAAGACTTCTCTGACTCCAGCAGCCCAACCCATCCGGCAAAGCCTCGTTAATTAATAAATATTGCTCATTAATCTCTGAGACTCGGCCATGATGTCCACCGACGTAGTGTCCCTCGTTGACATAAACCAAACTGCCTTCAGGCGTCGATATCAAAGCTGACATTCTGCTGCCACGGCTAATTACCCCTTTAAACGCCAATTGCTCTATCGTGAACCCTTCTAAAATCGTCGCTTTTGTTCGCTGCACTGGCTGCCAGCAACCTTTATCCGCTTTGGGTTGATATAGAGCCACCGCCTCCACTGGCAACTCGAATGGTTGTCTCGAGTTTTGTTGGGTATAAATAAAGATTGTAAAAGGCGAAACCGAAGGGAGAGGCTTAGTTTCTTTGCGGGATAATTTTGTGATTTGTTCAATGTAGTGAGGCAAATGCTCATCATTAGCCTGACAGCCGACTAAAGTAACCACAAACATGGCAAATATCAGAGAGCTATTCTTCATGGTTCTCCCCCACCCTGTATTGATAGGTATAAGCCTGAAGACTCACGTTCAATATTTGGCTATCCAATCGGCTTCTCTGCCAGTCAACATGTTCGAAATAAATGATGCGAGGAAGCTGAGCAATAGCCTGTGAAAACTTAGCGATATCATGGTAGTCTCCGGCCAACTCAATATTCAGTGGTAAGCGATACAAAAACTGTAAATGCTCTTTGTTACCCCACTCAATTCGACTGATTACTAAATGATGCTGGATTCCAAGCTCATTAACCGAAGCCAGTATATTGGCGAGCTCTTTTTGCTCTGGGAGTTGTTGTAACAGATAGTTGTATCGAAGAGAGAGTTGCTCCATCTGAGCCGTAAATTGAGGTAAACGCGCAGCCTTATCAGCTTTAATTTTTACCTCAGTCTTCAAATCCTGTTCTTTCGCCGCTAATAGTTCTACTTGTTCCTGCTTAGGAAGCAAATACAAGCCGTACCCCACCACTTGTATCACTAGGGTTAACAACACCAATACCATCCCTTGAGCCAAGCGCGGCCACTCCATAATTTCGTCTAGTTCTAGGTTTTTGAAGTCATCCATTGGCTGTCTCTCTCACGCTCGTCTTTGGCTCATCAAACAAAAATGAGACTTCGAAACTCTGAAACTGCTTATTAAACCGATAACTACCCGATACGATGGAGTGCATTTCTAGTTCAGTGACAAGCGGAGAATTCTCCAGCAGATTCAGCATGGTTGCTAAACGTGCAGTACCATCACTGATGCCACTAATCACGATACTGTGACCATTCATGGTCATTTGATCGATATAGACGCCTTCAGGAATTAATTGGGGAACCAAATCCATGAGCTGTGTGGTTTTGTTTCTTTTGGCTTGTAAAGCTTCAACCGTAGCTAATCGATCAGTGACGTCTTGATGCTGCTGCTCCGCTTGCGTAAGAGACAATACTTGCTGATCGAGTTCCGCGATATGCTGATTCAGAAAAGTAATACGCTGTTGCTGGACCTGAAACTGATAATCCAAATACCAACTTGCTAGCCATTGTAGAGAGAACGACATCACACTGGCTAAAAACAAAAGGTAGACGAAGCGCTGTCTATAGGCCCTCTTTTGAGCTTCACGCCATGGGAGCAGATTAATGCTATGCAACATGCTTAGCCTCCAGCCACTTCAGACCAAGTAATGCGATTCCTGTTGCTGTAGCGAAGTTAGTTGAATACTGCTGGCTTCGGTGCCGATTAGCGACTTTATCGATGAAAAGTGAGAATGGGTCAACCACTCCGCACATAACATCGCACTTTTCCGCAAGTGCATTCATTAGATGCTCACGATTGGCTCCACCACCACACAGCCATACTCCATTGACACTATTCGCTCCATTCACCGACACAAATCTATTAATCTGCCGAGTAATATTGTCAGACAAATCAGATAACTGCTCTGAAGACGGCTGAGCATCATCGTAAACATTGTTAGCCTTACAGTCAGTGAAACCTTCCACCCCCATAGCCATAGATTTATAAAATGGCGGCTGATTAATCAGGTCCATACATAAAGAGATTTGCGTCTGTCCAATATCCACCAGCATCCAGTCATAGCGCTGATACGTTTGACTCAAGCGTTGCCACAAATGAACGAGACTATGGCTATGAACATCAGCCAAAACCGGAAGAAAGCCCGCCTTTTCAAAGGCTAGACTACGACTATCTATCACATCCCTTTTGGTGGCGTAGACTTGGAATGCCTCTACATCTCGATGAGATAACATTGAATCATTATTAACAGCACCACTGATTGAGACAAAGTCAAAGCACAGCTCTTCACGGGAGTAAGGTAGTTGATGGGTAAAAGCCTGCTGAATAGCGAACTCTTTTTCATGTTCATTTAGTTCGCTATCTATTTGTAATACTTTACTTATTACTGTTGTATCAGGAATGGTAACCGCAACTTTTCGACTAAATCGCGGTAACCCCTTTTTTAGTTCTTTGAGTTTCTTTACAATTTTCTGATAATCCAGCGTATGGTTATCAGTGAAAATATCATCACAAACAGTAATTTCCTGATAACCTAACAGCGTATAATTGTCGCCCGCTGGTTTTAGGACCACTGCTTTAATACTATGGTGGCCAATATCGACACCAATAACTAATGCTTGAACCATATAGCTCTTCTCCAAAAATAAGCTCCGCTATAACGCCTATTCAATGGACTAATAAGCGGTAACAACTTTAGAGAGCTAAATTGTTAGCTTAGAGTACTAGGGTTTGCATTAAGGCAGCCTCAACTAAACAGGGATTCTCCGGTGAAGTTCATAAAGCGTTTATTTATTTTTTCATTGATTTGCATAGCTCTTGGAGTCAGTACAATTTTTGGCTTTTATTACTATGTGAAACCTGAACTGCCTGACGTAGCTACGCTACGTGACGTTCAATTACAGACTCCAATGCAAGTCTTTAGCAAAGATGGCAAGCTCATCGCACAATTCGGTGAAAAACGTCGTATCCCACTAAAATTAGAGGATATGCCACCAGAACTGCTCGAAGCCGTTATCGCAACAGAAGACTCTCGCTTCTATGACCACTTCGGTTTTGACCCTATTGGTATTACCCGAGCTGCAATTGCTGTCGTCGCTTCGGGTAGTGCATCACAAGGGGCAAGTACCATTACCCAACAGCTCGCCAGAAACTTTTTCTTAACTAATGAGAAAAAGATTATGCGTAAAATCAAAGAGATTTTTATCGCTATCCATATTGAGCAGTTGCTGTCAAAAGATGAGATTCTTGA
Organism: Vibrio sp.; assembly: GCA_048259585.1. GTDB lineage: Bacteria > Pseudomonadota > Gammaproteobacteria > Enterobacterales > Vibrionaceae > Vibrio. The sequence continues at coordinate 35,478 of JBLXHN010000010.1, forward strand.
ACTTTATCTGAATAAAATTTACTTAGGCTATCGTTCATATGGTGTCGGTGCTGCTGCTCAATCATATTTCGGTAAAGAAGTGAAGGATTTAACTCTGGGTGAAGTTGCAATGATTGCTGGCTTACCCAAAGCGCCTTCAACCATGAACCCTATCTATTCTCTGGAGCGAGCGACCAACCGTCGAAATGTAGTACTTGCTCGTATGCTGGCTGAAAACTACATTACACAAGAACAGTTTGACCAAGCTCGACAAGAGGTTTTACCAACCAAATATCACGGTGCAGAAATCGAACTCAATGCACCTTATGTTGCCGAGATTGCACGTGCTTGGATGATTGAACGCTACGGTGAAGATGCCTATACATCGGGAATGAACATCTACACTACCGTTGATTCAAAGCTACAGATCGCAGCGAATAAAGCCGCGATTAATAACTTACTCGATTACGACCAACGTCACGGTTATCGTGGGGCTGAGAAAACACTTTGGAAACCAGGCCAAGCAGCATGGACGCAAGACCAAATCGTTGAACACTTAAAGAGTGAGCCTACTTATGGTGAACTATCGCCAGCGGTCATTCTGAGTACAGAGACAAAATCTGCTCAAGTATGGATTAAGAACCAAGGTCAGTTCACATTAAACTGGGACGGTATCAGCTGGGCTCGTCGTTTTATCACTGATGATCGCCAAGGCCCATTACCCACAAGTATTGATGATGTATTAGCCGTTGGTGAACAAATTTGGGTTCGTCAAGTATCACAAGATGAATCATCAGAACCAACATGGGCTCTGAGCCAGGTTCCAAATGCGAATACCGCTTTTGTTGCAATGAACCCTGAAAATGGCTCTATTGAAGCGCTTGTAGGTGGATTTAACTTCGTTCACAACAAGTTCAACCGAGCAACCATGTCGGTACGCCAGGTTGGTTCAAGTATCAAACCCTTTATCTACTCCGCAGCCATCGATAAAGGACTGACACTCGCTTCACTTATCAACGATGCCCCCGTAAACCAGTGGGATAAAAGCCAAGGAACAGCATGGCGTCCGAAAAACTCCCCACCGACTTATGGTGGTCCAACTCGAGTTCGTATTGGTCTGGCTCAGTCGAAAAACGTTATGGCTGTTCGAGTACTGCGTGAAGTCGGCTTAGATGAGACACGAGAGTACTTAACTCGCTTTGGATTTAACATTGATCAATTACCTAGATCCGAAACCATTGCTCTAGGTGCAGGCAGTTTAACACCAGTGAAAATGGTACAGGGCTTCTCTGTATTTGCTAACGGGGGTTACTATGTTGAACCTTTCTATATTCAAAAGGTTGAAGGCCCTTACGGCGATTTAGAATTTGAAGCGCAGCCAACTATTGTATGTCATAAAAATTGCTCTAAGTCGCAAGGTGCGTTCAACGAGCAAGATGCAGATTCGCATTACGCACCACAGGTGATCTCCGAACAAACCGCTTTTCTTGTCCGAGAAATGATGTATAGCAACATTTGGGGTGGCGGTAACTGGGCAGAAAAAACAGGTTGGAATGGGACAGGCTGGCGAGCTCAGGTGCTGAAACGACGCGATATCGGTGGAAAAACAGGTACGACAAACGATTCAAAAGACGCTTGGTATAACGGCTATGCGCCCGGCCTTGTTGCCACCGCATGGGTTGGTTTTGATGAACACAGCAGAAACCTTGGCAGAACAACGCCAAATCCAAACATAGAAGACGATATTTCTGGGGCAGAAGCTGGGGCTAAAACCGCTCAACCAGCATGGATATCTTTCATGGCTGACGCTTTAGAAGGCGTACCTGAGCATGACAAAGTTCTACCAAATGAAATCGTTAGAGTAAGAATCGATCGTGATACTGGTCTATTGACCAACAAGCAAGATTCCACATCTATGTTTGAATACTTCTTAAAAGGAACCGAGCCCAAAGAGTATGTCGCTGAGAGTATCACAGACGATATATACTCCTCGGAAGGTGGAGAAGAGTTATTCTAACTCATTGTTATACAATAAAAAGAGGCTATATAGCCTCTTTTTTATGGTCGTTGAGCTTCTAAGATCTCTTTGGTCACTTTGGCTAATGTTTCAAAGCGCTGACGTAAAGGTGACCCTGGACGATACGCTACCACGAGTCGACGAGATGGCTCTGGGTTCACTGCTTTAATATAGCAAACACCATCTTTAACTTTTTCAGTAGGCAGAGATAGCTGAGGTAATAAGGTTATTCCAGCACCAGCTGCGACCATATTGCGAAGCGTCTCTAAACTCGTCGCTTTAAACCGGTCATCATCTTTAGCACCAGCAGCAAAACAGAAACCAAGAGCCTGATCTCGCAAGCAATGTCCATCACCTAACGCAAGAACCGTTTTACCATCGAGTTCCAACATATTGACTTCATCAAGCTGAGCCCACGGATGCTCACAAGGGACAGCGATGCTCATCGGTTCGTTATACACGTCTATCTCTTTAAACTGCTCAGTTTCATCCACCGAAGCAAGAACTAAGCAGTCTAACTTGCCATCTTCCAGTTGCTGAACCAGTTGGTGAGTCTGGGCTTCATGTAAAAAAAGTTCTAAGTCAGGAAAACGCTCTTTCAATGTTGGCACAATTTTAGGTAATAGGTAGGGACCCAGCGTAGGAATAAAGCCAATATGCATCGGACCTGTCATCTCGCCCGTCTGCTTACTCGCCATATCTTTAAATGTCTTCACTTCACCTAAAATCCGTTTAGCCTGATCGACCAGTTGCAATCCAGAGTCGGTAAACAATACTCGACGACTGCTACGTTCAAGCAAAATGGTACCTAATTCATCTTCTAACTTACGAATCTGACCACTTAGCGTTGGCTGACTAACAAAACAAGCCTCGGCAGCTTTTCTAAAATGTTTGTGTTCCGCCAAAGAAACTAGATATTCAAAATCTCGAATATTCATCTTTCACCTCGATAGAATTGAACTATCAAAACAATAGCATCAAACGATTATAACTATCAAATAATTTATTCTCAAAATACATAACAATTTGCTCTATCAGAATGATTAATCAGCGTTAAAATATTCTGATACAGAAGAAGATTGGTAAACATCATGGCTTGCGATAATTGCAGAGAAGGTTGGTTTTGGAAAAAAATAGGGCGCTGCCAGCGCTGTATGGATCAACTTACAGTGCTGTCTGTCCTCTGCTGGGTAGCTTGGTTTTTCTTCTTTAAAGAAGATCCACGCAGCATCGAATCGATCGCGTTGATCATCGCAGGCTTCGCGTTCAACACTTTACTATTCCTACACCTTTGGATGAAATATATCATCCTCCCATGGCGCAAACGTCAGGGGAAAAGTGACTGAACCCGACCACGAAGATATCTTTCTTTAATAATCAAATACTCTGATGACATGGAGAAGGACATTTTTTCCTATAACAAGGCAGGTGAATTGGATACTAGTTAACTATATCTGATTCACCTAACGCAATTAGAAGGAAAAATAGCTCCTCTAAAAAAGAAAAAGCCCTAAAACTAAAAATGTTTTAGGGCTCTCTTAGATATTCTTCTAAGAAAAAGCAGTGGTATTAAAGTAGACCCTGCTTCTTAGTATTAGTTCCAAAGTTTTTGATCTTTTTTACGATCTATTTTCTCCGGCTAAAATTCAACGTGTTATGCAACCTTCATCTTAGTAATAAGCTGCTCTGAAACGTTAACTTCAAGTGCAACTTCATCACAAGCATGCTGACGAGGACATTTTTCACAATCTTTCAGCACTTTTTCCGGTAATAAAGTTTTCGACGTTGGGATGAAGTCCAACTTCATGAAAAATTCTGGAGTGCGAGTCAGTACAAACACTTTCTTAATCGCCATTTGACGAGCTTTATTTACCAAGTATTGAACGATAGCCGTTCCTTGTCCTTGACCTTGCCAACCAGCTTCTACCCCTAAAGAGCGAATTTCAGCTAAGCCAGAGTCGTAAACGTAAAGTGATGCACAACCAGTTATCTCACCATGATGCTCTGTCACAGCAAACGAACCAATATCGCGCACAATTTCGTTACGTGAGCGTGGTAGGTTTTCACCCATATTGGCCCAGTAGGTCACCATACCTTCCAACGTTTCGATATCTGTTAGACGTGCAGGACGAACCTTCACAGCTGTGGCATCACGCTTAGATAAACGCTGCTGTGCCTGATCGACTGCGTAGGCGACTTGATGAGGAGCAACACCACCTAGTGCACTACGTTTCTCTAAACAAGAATCAATGGTCAGGATTGCGTAGACATCATCTTCAATTACTGGCGAGAAAGCTTTTAACTCATCCAGAGTCAACTCTTCTAAAGCACACCCTTTACCAATCGCGCTAACGACGGCTACACCCACAATGTGGTGTGCCTCACGGAATGGAATACCTTTAGCAACGAGGTAATCTGCAAGTTCAGTAGAGTTAGCATAACCTTGTTTCGCAGCTTCCAGTGTACGTTCACCGTTAACTTTGATGCCTTCAAAGCACAGTGCCGCCATTTCCATACAATCATTCCAGGTATCCAAAGCGTCGAACAGACCTTCTTTGTCTTCCTGCATATCTTTGTTGTATGCCAATGGCAATGCTTTTACTGTCATCATCATCGCCGCTAATGAACCGTATACACGACCCGTTTTACCACGGATAAGCTCTAGCGCGTCAGGGTTCTTTTTCTGCGGCATGAGCGATGAACCTGAAGTGACAGTATCCGCTAACTCGATGAAACCTGATTCACCTGAGTTGTAGAAAATCATATCTTCTGCAAGACGAGAAAGGTGTAGCATTGAAATAGACGCTACTGACATCAGTTCCATTACATGATCGCGGTCAGAAACAGAATCAAGCGAGTTACGAGTTGCACGACGGAAGCCTAAATTATAAGCCAGTTTTTCCCGATCCATTGGATAGGCAGTACCCGCTAGTGCACCAGAACCTAGTGGACAGGTATCAAGACGCTTAATTGCATCGCTTACACGTGAGTAATCACGCTCAAACATTTCAACATACGCTAAACACCAGTGCGCAAAAGTTACTGGTTGAGCACGCTGTAAGTGGGTATAACCCGGAAGTACGGTGCCTTGGTGCTCTTTTGCCACTTCAACCATTTTGCTTTGCAAACGGTCTAGAGCAATCAACAGCTGCTGTCCTTGTTGACGACACCAAAGTTTTAAATCTGTTGCTACTTGGTCATTACGGGAACGACCAGTGTGTAATTTTTTACCTAAATCACCGACTTTGCTGATCAGTTGCTGTTCAACCCAAGAGTGAATATCTTCTGCATCTGAACGTAGAATTTGCTCAGGGTCTTCCATCACTTCAAGTTTTAACTCGTTGAGAGCCAACTCAAGCTTCTGCTGCTCATCTTCGGTTAGCACATTTACAGAAAGTAAAGCTTTAGACCACGCGATAGAACCAACAATGTCTTGTTCAGCCAATCGGTAATCAAAGCGCAATGAATCATTAAAATCTTTGAATCTCGTATCTGCTGCTTGGGTAAATCTTCCGCCCCATAATGCCATTGCGCTTCTCCTGCATCTCAATCCTTGGTTACTGCACCAAAGAATACTTCATTTCTGCCAGTGTTTAAGTGTTTTTTTAATTATCTACTTATAACTAAGGATCGCAGATACGCGATCCTTTTTATCTCTATTTTAGCTCCCTTTAGGGGAGCTTATCGATTACTTCTTAGCTTCGTTCAGAGCTTTAATACGGCTTGCCAAAGAGTAAAGACGGATGAAGCCGCCAGCGTGGCTTTGGTCATACACTTCGTCAGCACCGAAAGTTGCAAACTCTTCAGAGTACAAGCTGTTATCAGAACGTTTCTGTGTCGCCGTTGCTTGGCCTTTGTAAAGTTTGATAACCACTTCACCATTCACGTCTTGCGCTAGCTCATCTGCTGCAGCGAACACTGATTTACGTAGTGGAGTGAACCAACGACCGTCGTAAACGATGTGCGAAGCTTTAACACCAATCTCTTCACGGAACTCAAACGAGCTCTTATCCAATACCAGTTGCTCAACAGAACGTAGCGCTTCCATCATGATAGTACCCCCAGGAGTTTCGTAACACCCACGAGACTTCATACCTACCAAACGGTTTTCAACAATATCGATACGGCCGATGCCGTGCTTCACACCTTTTTCGTTTAGAGCAACAAGTGCTTGGTATGGAGATAATGTCTGACCATCAACAGCAACCACTTCACCTTTCTCAACTTTCAGAGTAACAAACTCAGGCTCGTTCGGTGCTTGCTCTGGATCGACAGTCCACGCCCAACAATCATCGTTTGGCGCATTCCAAGTACTTTCAAGAACGCCACCTTCAGTAGAGATGTGCCATGCGTTTGCATCACGAGAATAGATTTTAGTTAGCGATGCTGCACATGGAATGTTGCGCTCTGCAAGGTAATCCAGACACTCTTCACGGCTGACAAGATCCCATTCACGCCAAGGAGCAATGACGTGTAGGTCCGGTGCTAGTGCTGCAAATGCACCTTCGAAACGAACCTGGTCGTTACCTTTACCAGTACAGCCGTGTGCTAGCGCATCCGCACCCACTTTACGAGCTACTTCTACTTGTGCTTTTGCAATAACAGGACGAGCCATTGAAGTACCTAGCAGGTATTTACCTTCATAGTATGCGCCTGTTTTTAATGTTGGGTAGATGTAGTCTTTCACTAGCTCTTCTTTTAGGTCAACAACGTGACACTCAGAAGCACCAGAAGCAATGGCTTTCTCTTCGATGCCCACGAGCTCTTCGTCACCCTGGCCGACATCCGCAACGAATGCGACAACTTCACAGTCATAGTTCTCTTTCAACCATGGGATGATTACCGAAGTATCTAGACCGCCAGAGTAGGCTACAACAACTTTTTTTACTTGAACTTTGCTCATTTTCTTTCTCCAAATATCTGGCTCTGCACATGGCGGTCAGGGCTCAGCATTGCTTTTAAATTCGTTAAAATCGTTTACTTAATTCAATAATAGTTAAGGCAAAAATTGAGTACCGATACTTTCACCAGCAAATAACTTGACCAATTTTTCTGGGTAACGCCATGACGCTACTTCAATTGGCCGACCTAAGTCTTTTGCCGCTTCAAGCGCCGCATTGACTTTGACGATCATACCGTCAGTAATCACTTTGCCTTCAATTAAGTTTGCTGCCTTCGCTTCATCGAGCGCTGCAATCAGGTGGCCTTTACCATCCAACACGCCACTGACGTCGGATAACAGCACTAACTCTGCATTCAACGCTGTTGCAACTGAAACAGCAGCTTGGTCAGCGTTAACATTCATCAACTGGCCTTCTTTTGTTAGGCCAATTGAGCTGATAATTGGAACAACACCAGCTTCTAAAAGTAATTTGGTTACCGTTGCATCACCTGCTGATGCTTTACCTACCGCACCAAGCTCTGGATTTAACTCTTCAACTACACATAGGCCGCCATCCGCTAAGCAAAGACCCACTGCATTCAAACCACCTTTAATTGCCTGACCTTGAAGCATTTTGTTAGCAGTACCAGCCAAAGCACCGGCGATTACACCTATCTGATCGTATGGTGTGACACGCAAGCCATCTTTCTTCACGGTTGGCAGTTGTAGCTTTGACATCAGCTCGTCCACTAGGTACCCCCCTCCGTGAACGATGACAATTCGTCGCTGTGCGCGGGCCTGATACTGTGCGATTGCGCCAAATAACTTACTTAGCGTCTCTGAACACGACAGAGCCGCGCCACCTAACTTAATCACCAATGGATCTAGTTTTGTATCTGTCATAAAAAACCCTTACACCAGAGCGGTTAGCTCATCGAAACCGTAGTGAATGTTTAAACATTGCATCGCTTGACTGGATGCACCTTTCAATAAATTGTCGATCGCTGATACGACAATGATATGCTCGCCCTGCACTTTCCAACCAATATCGCAGAACGGCGTAAATTCAACATCTTGAATGCGAGGTAGCGTTTCAAGACATAAACGAACCGCAGGTTTACCTTGGTACGCCTGATTAAATGCTTCAGCTACTTGCTGTTCATTCACACCTTGTGCCAACTTCATAGTAATCGTAGCCAAGATACCGCGTTTAAAATTCCCCAAGTGCGGTGTAAAGATAACGTCACGGCCAAGATGGGTCGCAATTTCAGGTTGGTGACGATGAGTAAACACGCCGTAGGGTTGCAAGCTCACTTCACAGAAACTGTTGGTCATTGTCGCTTTACGACCTGCACCTGAAACACCACTGGTTGCATTGATCACCGGCCACTGTTGTAAATCCAACAGGTTTGACTCAATTAATGGCTTAATCGCCAATTGAGATGCTGTTGGGTAACAACCAGCAACCGCGATAAGTTGGCTGTCTTTAATACCCTGCTGATTCCACTCAGCCAAACCGTAAGTTGCTTTACTTAACCAGCCAGCATGTTGATGTTCAAAACCATAATACTTGGTATAAAACTCTTCACCCTGAACACGATATGCACCAGAAAGATCAAATACCTGACAGTTGTTCGCTAAGAATGTCGGTGCTAAATCGTGACTCACTTCATGAGCGGTTGCGAGGAAAACAACGTCGCATTCAGAAGCCACTTTTTCGACATCAACCAATGGTTCAACAGGGAGATCAATCACACCCGCTAATTTGCCGTGCAGTTGACCAATAGACTTTCCTGCGTCCACACTGTTGGCTGAAACATATAAACCTGATAGCGTGAGCTCAGGGTGTTTGAGCACCATAAGAGCGAGTTCTGCTCCGGTATAACCGCTTGCGCCGATGATGGTCGTTTTTAGCATCTAAATTATCCAAAATTGAGTAAAAAAACAGCAAACAAAAGTGACTATAAATATTTAAAAACCGCTGTTTTATTGGTTTTTTATTCATAAAAAGTGATTTAATATGTGTTTTACAGTTTCAATGCAATTCTGTCAATAGTAGGAGCAAATATAATATGCAATTGCCAAGTTTCCTTGAGGTTTATGAAGGCCTAATTTCAACCTCATCCATTAGCTCAACTGACAGTCGTTGGGATGAAGGCAATGAAAAAGTGATTACTAAATTGGCGGACTGGTGCAGCGCCCTCGGTTTTCAGGTTGAAATCGTCGATGTCGCGCCCGGTAAACAAAACCTAATCGCTAAAATGGGCGAAGGTGAAGGTGGGCTTCTACTTTCAGGCCACAGTGATACCGTCCCTTTTGACGAAGGCCGCTGGAACTATAATCCTCATGCCCTAACTGAAGCGAACAATCGCTTTTATGGACTGGGTACCGCCGATATGAAAGGCTTCTTTGCCTTTATATTAGAAGCGGTAAAAAAAGTAGATTGGAGTAAACAGAAGAAGCCACTTTATATTTTGGCCACCTGTGACGAAGAAACCACCATGCTGGGAGCTCGTCACTTTACGCAAAACACACCGTTTAAGCCAGATTACTGCATCATAGGTGAACCCACCAGTTTAGTTCCTGTACGTGGGCATAAAGGCCACGTTGCAAACGCAATTCGCGTAACGGGTAAATCCGGTCACTCTTCCAACCCTGCGTTAGGTGTCAATGCTATTGAAATCATGCATGAAGTGTTGTTTGCTTTGATGCAACTGCGCGATAAGCTAGTCAAGGAGTACCATCATCCAGGCTTTGAAATCCCAAGCCCAACATTAAACCTGGGTCATATTCACGGTGGCGATAGCCCAAACCGTATTTGTGGCTGCTGTGAGCTGCATTACGATGTTCGCCCTTTGCCTGGGATCAGCTTAGACGGATTGGATAATATGTTACGTGGGGCTTTAACTCAGGTACAAGAAAAATGGCCAGGCCGTATCGAAATAGAGCCGCTACATGATCCTATTCCGGGTTATGAATGTGAGCATGGTCATCCATTTGTTTCGGGCGTCAGTGAGATCGCTGGTATAGAAGCGCAAACTGTTAACTACTGTACCGAAGCACCTTTCCTACAAGAAATTTGTCCAACACTCGTGATGGGGCCAGGTTCTATCGATCAGGCGCACCAGCCAGATGAATTCCTCGCTTTTGAGTTTATTGACCCAACCATTAACGTGTTGTCGAAAGCCATGTATAAATACTGTTTTTAACTGTCACTAATATGACGTGCCTCAAGAAAGTAATGTGATGCGCGTCTTATTATTCTGTAAGAAAATTCCAACAATTTATACTAAATAGGCAATCTTATAGTGCATAAATTGCACCAAGATTAAGCACCTTTTCTGCGACCACCATTTGACTATACAGTATAAACTTAGCTAAATTGTCGGTCTAACAAGGAACACAGGATGTAATTTTTTTACAAGGCAGGATGACAATGAACGAACAATACTCTGCTCTCAAAAGTAACGTGAGCATGCTCGGGCGACTACTTGGACAAACTATCCAAGACGCTGACGGAGATGTTATTTTAGAGAAAGTGGAAACCATCCGTAAGCTTTCAAAATCTGCCATGGCAGGTAGCCAAGCTGACCGAGACCTTCTCATTGAAGAGATAAAAAACCTTCCAAACGATCAACTGACCCCTGTTGCTCGAGCTTTCAACCAATTTCTGAATTTGACTAACATTGCTGATCAATACCACACGATTTCACGCCACTGTGAAGAAAACGTGTGTGAACCAGATGCTATGCATGCTCTGTTTTCTAAACTCAGCCAAAATTCAATTAGCAAGCTCGATACTGCGCAAGCGATTCGCGAATTGAATATTGAACTTGTTTTAACCGCGCACCCAACAGAGATCACTCGTCGCACCATGATCAACAAGTTGGTTAAGATGAACGAGTGTTTATCTAAGCTTGAGCTGACCGAACTGTCTTCTAAAGAGCGTCAAAAAACAGAACGTCGCCTTGAGCAACTTATCGCTCAGAGCTGGCACTCTGACGTTATTCGTAAGCAGCGCCCTACGCCACTCGATGAAGCTAAATGGGGCTTTGCCGTGGTAGAAAATTCCTTATGGCAAGCTGTACCAGAATTCCTTCGTGAACTGAATGAGCGCGTTAAAGAGTATCTTGGTGAAGGCCTCCCTCTTGATGCTCGCCCTGTTCACTTCTCATCTTGGATGGGGGGGGACCGTGATGGTAACCCGTTCGTGACTCACACCATTACTCGCGAAGTACTGTTACTTTCTCGCTGGAAAGCGGCTGACCTTTATCTAGGCGACATTAACGAATTGGTTAGTGAACTCTCAATGACCAAGTGTAGTGAAGAAGTACGTCAACTGGCTGGGGAAGATGAACACGAACCTTATCGTGCAATTCTGAAAGGACTGCGTTCTCTGCTTCAGGAAACCCTAGAAGTACTGGATGCGAAAGTCCACGGTGAAAAGCTAGCCAAAAAAGCACCGCTTCAAGACATCAGTCAGTTATGGGATCCGCTTTACGCTTGTTATAAATCCCTACATGAATGTGGCATGGGTGTTATCGCTGATGGCTCACTGTTAGATACGCTACGTCGTATAAAAGCATTTGGTGTTCACCTGGTTCGTTTGGATATCCGCCAGGAAAGTACTCGTCACTCAGATGTGCTTTCAGAGCTCACTCGTTACTTAGGCATTGGTGATTACGATCAGTGGAGTGAGCAAGATAAAATTGCTTTCCTCACCAATGAACTCAGCTCTAAGCGTCCGCTTCTGCCTCGTGACTGGGAACCATCAGAACCAGTTAAAGAAGTACTTGATACGTGTAAAATCATCGCAGCACAGCCGCGTGCAGCATTTGGCTCTTATGTAATATCAATGGCTCGTACTGCTTCAGATGTTCTAGCGGTTCACCTACTTCTACAAGAAGCAGGCTGCCCTTATCGTATGGACGTGTGCCCACTGTTCGAAACTCTAGATGACTTGAACAATGCAGAAAACGTAATTAAGCAGTTAATGAGCATCGACCTATACCGAGGATTTATCCAAAACCATCAAATGGTCATGATCGGTTATTCTGACTCAGCAAAAGATGCCGGCGTATTGTCTGCAGGTTGGGCGCAATACCGTGCAATGGATGCTCTGGTTAAAGCTTGTGAAGAGGAAAGCATTGAACTAACGCTATTTCATGGCCGTGGCGGTACAATTGGTCGCGGTGGCGCTCCTGCACACGCAGCACTGCTTTCTCAGCCACCAAAAAGCCTGAAAGGCGGACTACGTGTCACCGAACAAGGTGAGATGATTCGCTTTAAGCTAGGGCTACCCGAAGTCGCAGTCAACAGCTTCAGCATGTACGCAAGTGCAATTCTTGAAGCAAACTTACTGCCACCACCGGAGCCAAAACAAGAATGGCGCGATTTAATGGATGCCCTATCAGAAGTGTCTTGCGAAGCGTACCGACACGTTGTTCGTGGTGAACCCGATTTCGTTCCTTATTTCCGTCAGGCAACGCCTGAACTGGAACTAGGTAAACTACCACTGGGTTCTCGCCCTGCGAAACGTAACCCGAATGGTGGCGTAGAAAGCTTACGTGCGATTCCATGGATTTTCTCATGGAGCCAAAACCGCTTGATGCTTCCAGCATGGTTAGGAGCGGGTGAAGCCATCCAGTATTCTATCGATAAAGGCCATCAAGCTCTGCTTGAAGAGATGTGCCGCGAGTGGCCATTCTTCTCAACGCGCCTTGGTATGCTAGAAATGGTTTACACCAAGTGCAGTGTTGATTTAGCTCGTTACTACGATGAACGTTTGGTTGATGAGAAGCTGCGTCCTCTAGGCCAGCGTCTACGTGAACAACTACAAAAAGATATCAAGACAGTTCTGAATGTAGAGAATAACGAGAACCTGATGCAAAGCGATCCATGGGGTCAGGAGTCTATTCGTTTACGTAATATCTATGTTGAACCATTGAACATGTTACAAGCTGAACTGCTTTACCGTACTCGTCAAATAGAAACACCTGAGACGGAATTGGAAGAAGCATTGATGGTAACAATCGCTGGTATTGCAGCAGGCATGCGCAACACTGGATAAAATTTAATTTTGAAAAATAAGAAATAGGCCGCATTTTGCGGCCTTTTATTTTGCGATTCACATCCTATTGAGAATAATATCAGTTTTTTATTGGAAAACCATACTGTATTCTACTTTATGCTTATTATTTAGATATACTACTGAACCTCTGCAATAGCCTCATAAATACAAAATTATTGCAGCGAGATATGATTACACATATCTCTTCTTAGGTGATAAACGGCTTTAAAAGGTGACATGATTAGCACGTATTGTGCTGAATCTGCTTAACTTTCTAACAATGAGTGCCATTAGAAGCACAAATGATAGTCAAGCAGAATTTAACTTACTTAACCAATTTGGATTAAAGACATGTCATTACCACACGTAATTCTCACTGTTCTCAGCACACGTGATGCTACGGGATACGACATCACTAAAGAGTTTTCTGCAAGTATCGGTTACTTCTGGAAAGCGAGCCACCAGCAGGTTTACCGCGAGCTAAATAAAATGGGCCAACAAGGTTTGGTCACATGTGTATTAGAGCCGCAAGAAGGTAAACCCGATAGAAAAGTCTATTCAATTACAGATTTAGGACGCCGTGCTTTAGGTGAATGGTTTGAACAACCAACAGCTCACCCGACGGTACGCGATGAATTCAGTGCTAAGCTTATCGCTTGTTCCGTTCAAGCTGCAGCACCTTTCAAAGCTCAGCTAGCTGAGCTTGTGGAAGAGTCTCGCAAGCTTGTGTCTCACTACCAGGAAATTGAAGCGGCTTACTACGCAAATCCAGCAGTATTGGATAAACAACAGCGTTTAGAACGTTTAACTTTACGTCGTAACCTGTTACTTCGCCAAACTTGGATTGAGTGGGCTGAAGAAGTGTTAGTTGAATTAGAAACTATCGCTTAGAAAGAAAAAAGGGATAATGCTTAAGCACTATCCCTTTTTCGATATTCGGCTAACCTAAATACCATCGCCACCAATAAAGGTTTGTGTACGACCATTAAACTGCTGGTCCATATCAAAAGATGGTTTCTCCGACTTCGGCCTGCCAACAATACGCGCAGGTACACCAGCAACCGTGGTATGTGGTGGCACTGCTTGAAGTACAACTGAGCAGGAACCAATTTTAGCCCCTTCGCCTACTTCAATATTACCGAGAATTTTCGCCCCAGCGCCAATCATCACACCTTCACGAATTTTCGGGTGGCGGTCACCACTCTCTTTACCTGTACCACCAAGCGTAACATCTTGAAGGATAGATACATCATCTTCCACGACGGCCGTTTCACCGATAACAATACCCGTTGCATGGTCGAGCATAATGCCACGCCCCACTCGTGCAGCAGGGTGAATGTCAACCTGACAAGTAACCGATATCTGATTCTGGAAATAAGTCGCAAGAGCGACTCGTCCCTGCTTCCACAACCAGTTTGCGACGCGGTAGCCTTGCAACGCATGGTAGCCCTTTAGATACAATAAAGGCATCGAATACATGGCCACTGCGGGGTCACGATTAACGGTCGCGCAAATATCACACGCTGCAGAGTCAGTAATACTACTATCAGCAGCAAAAGCTTCTTCAATCACTTCACGCACAGCCATCGCTGGCATAGAAGGCGTATTCAGCTTGTTAGCAAGGATATAACTTAATGCAGCCGCCAAGCTGTCATGCTTAATAATGGTCGCGTGGTAAAAGCTAGCAAGCATCGGCTCTTGCTCTGACTGCTCACGAGCTTCTTGGATGATGGTTTGCCACACTTTATTTTTTGCGCATTGTTTCATTTTGCTATCTATCCCGGACGTTGTTCTATCAGGTTAACGTTCCGCTTTTTTGTCTCGCGCAAGTAAATCTTGAGCGGCTAAGCGTGCATCTTTCCCTTGATACAATACTTGAAAAATTTGTTCAACGATTGGCATTTCAATCCCAATGCGTTGAGCCAGAGCCCACACTTCTTGGGTGTTTCGGTAACCTTCTACAACCTGACCTATCTCTGTCTGAGCGGTATCAACATCTTTACCTTGACCTAAAGCTAAACCAAACCGACGGTTACGTGATTGGTTATCGGTACAGGTTAAAACCAAGTCACCTAAACCTGCCATGCCCATAAAGGTTTCAGCTTCTGCACCTAGAGCTGTACCTAAACGAGTCATTTCTGCTAAACCACGAGTAATTAAAGCGGTACGTGCATTGGCACCAAAACCAATACCATCAGACATCCCCGCACCAATAGCAATAACATTTTTCACTGCACCACCCAGTTGCATACCAATAAAATCACTATTGGCATAAACCCGGAAGGTCTTATTACAGTGGATTTTTTCTTGAAGATCTTTAACAAACTGCTGATCGGGTGAAGCGACAGAAATCGCGGTTGGCATTCCCATCGCAAGCTCTTTCGCAAAAGTTGGCCCAGAAAGAACCGCAAGAGAATGATTGTCACCAATAACATCATGCGCGACGTCTTGTAATAAACGTCCTGTTTCAGGCTCTAAACCCTTTGTTGCCCAGCAAATGCGGGTATCTGACAGTAGGTATGGTTTTAAACTTTTTAGAACAATATTAAAAACATGGCTAGGAACGACAACCAGTAGATCGCGACATGCTTCTACCGCTTTTTGTAAGTCAGACTCAACAATCAGTGATTCTGGGAACTCAATACCCGGTAAAAACTCATGGTTTGCACGGTCAGCCTGTAACTTTGCCATATGCTCGGGTTCATGCCCCCAAAGCACGACATTAGCACCATTCCGGGCTAATGAGATTGCAAGAGAGGTACCGTAAGAGCCCGCACCGATAACGGTCATAGCAACTTCTTTACCGTAGGCATTTTTTACTTGTGCTTGTGTCATTGTTCCGCCTAAAAGATAACCAAAACTTATTTTAATCCGTCTATACCCAAATTTTAATAAACTATTAACATAGGTAAAAACAAAAAATGCACATCGCATCGATTAATTTTAGATACGCTGTGCATTTATTCACCACTAGATCAACTAGCAGTTAAATAGTCGAAATCACTTAACGCATTAAGCCTCAGCGTTTTCTGCGCCTTGACCCGCTTGTTGCTGCAAGTAGTTCATGAACAATGCATCAAAGTTAACTGGTGCAAGGTTTAGTTGTGGGAATGTACCTTTAACAACTAAGCTTGAAATTGTTTCACGTGCGTATGGGAACAGAATGTTCGGACAAAATGCACCTAGACAATGAGCCAATTGACCCGCTTCCATGTTCTCAACCGTGAAGATACCGCCTTGTTGAACTTCACATAGGAATGCTGTCTCTTCTTCGTTTTTAACTGTCGTCGTCAAACGCAGAACAACTTCATAAACACCTTCGCCTAGCTCACGGCTTTGAGTATCTAGGTCCAGTTTAACATCTGGATTCCACTCTTTTTGGAACATTGTTGGTGAGTTTGGTGCTTCAAAAGAAACGTCTTTTAGGAAAATACGTTGAATTGCGAAGTTTTGTTGTGCTTCTTGTGGTGCTGCTTCAGCCATGATTTAAGTCCTTAATACTGATAATTTCGGGTCAAGGTAATTGCCTTGAGACTAACCGAGAAAGCTCTGATTCACGAGGCTGAGATACCATTACGTGGAAAACATCACATCTCTTTTAATCAAATGCTGCCTTTTTGGGCAGCATTCCAATTAGGTGTTAGGGTTTACTTCTTGCCTCGTACTAGTGGAAGTTTTGCATCACTCCAACCAGTAATGCCGTTTTTAAGTACGTTTACGTTCTCAAAACCAGCTTTCGCAAGTAAGTCCGCACTCTCGCGTGCTGTTTGTCCCATCTTACATACCACAATGATTGGGTCAGATTTATGACTTTCAAGCGTACCTAGATTATTAGCTTTAATATCAGTCGGCAAAATGTGAACTGCGTCAGTAATGTGACCACGTTTGAACTCATCTTTCGCACGAATATCCACCACAACACCATTCTGGCGATTCAAAAGCTGAGTCACTTCTGGTGCTGTTACTTCTTTATATGCTGCGGTTGCTGATTTAAAAATATTGAATATCAAAGCAACTAAAATACCTACCCACGCTAATGATAGGATCATATTTTGTTGAAAAAACTCGATGTATTCTTGCATATCCTGCGCTCTTACAATGGTGGATCAAAAATAAACAAGGAGTATAACGAGGTTGTACGCCTGACGCGAGTAGTTACCACTTATAATCCTTGGCATATGTCATGGTTTCAGACTAAATAAGCCTTTACCTATTAGGCTCTCGGAAATGGAAAAGCCGTCACTTGATCGATATGGTCTTCATCCAACGCTAACATAATCAAACGATCAATCCCCAGAGCCACACCAGCACAATCAGGCAAACCTGACTCTAGTGCACTGATCAAATGGAAGTCAATTGGCTGCTCTGCTAGCCCCATCTGCTGACGTTTAACATTGTCTTGTTTAAAACGCGCTAATTGCTCTTGCGGGTTATCCAACTCATGGAAACCATTCGCCAATTCAATCCCTTTAAAATACACCTCAAAGCGGTCTGCAACACGTGCGTCTTGCGGGTTAATCTTCGCCAATGCAGCTTGAGAGGCTGGAAAGTCATAAACAAATACCGGTACTTGCTGGCCAATATGAGGTTCAACCCCAACACTAAATAAAAGCTGCAGCAGTGTATCTCTATCCTCTTCCGGCTCAGCAATATCACTCAACCCAAGCTTTTCGGCGACTTGCTTGAGCTGAAGCATCGTTCCTTCCAATGGACACACCTGTAGAACCGTCAAAAAAGCATTTTGATACGTTATTCGTTCTGCGGATCCGACGTTCAAAACCAATTGAAGTAAAGCATCCATTTCATCCATCAAATCATGGTGGTCGAATCCAACTCGATACCATTCCAGCATGGTAAATTCTGGATTGTGATAGCGGCCATTCTCTTCATTCCGAAAAGCTTTGTTGATTTGATAGATAGAACCGCTACCTGCGGCCAACAAGCGTTTCATGTGAAACTCCGGACTGGTCATCAAATACAAATGGCTGCCATCAGCATACCCTGGACCAACAAAGTCCGTTTGAAAGGTGTGCAAATGAATATCAGTGACGGTGGCATGACTCATCGCAGGCGTATCCACTTCAAGCACCTCTCGCTCAGAGAAGAACTGACGCACTTGGGCTAATAACTGAGCTCGTTGTTTCAATTGCTCAATGGATGCGGTCGGCATCCAGTTTGACTTATTCATTTAACATTTCACTACAACAATAGATAACGTTAATTTTACCTGTTCTTAGCGGTTAACAATAGCATGAGTGTGACCTTCCTCACACAAGATAAAATAAGTATGCTCATGTTTGCATTACCGGAGAAAAAGCCTAACAGAATCAATTTTTTCCTTTTCTTCCTCTCCTACACTTGCAGTTACCACTTTTAGTGGTCTGGCTATCTCGGTGATATTTACAACGCTTCTTCTAAACCGAATAACCAATCAAAATCAACAGAATAGCAATGAGCAATATAGCTCATCACCAATATGACATTACACTGGAGGATAACTGTGCAAACAATAACCACAGATATCGCAGTCATCGGCGCAGGTGGTGCGGGTCTTCGTACTGCAATTGCAGCAGCTGAAGCGAACCCAAACCTAGAAGTTGCCCTTATCTCTAAAGTTTATCCAATGCGTTCTCACACGGTTGCAGCCGAAGGCGGATCAGCAGCTGTTATCAAGGAAGAAGATAGTTTAGATAACCACTTCAACGATACCGTTGGTGGTGGTGACTGGCTATGTGAACAAGACGTTGTAGAGTATTTCGTAAAGAACTCCACTCGCGAAATGATTCAAATGGAACAGTGGGGCTGCCCTTGGAGCCGCAAAGAAAACGGGGATGTTAACGTTCGCCGTTTTGGTGGTATGAAAGTCGAGCGCACTTGGTTTGCGGCAGATAAGACTGGCTTCCACATGCTGCACACATTGTTCCAAACCTCTATTAAATACCCACAAATCAAACGTTTCGATGAGTACTTCGTAGTTGATTTGTTAGTGGTTGATGGTGAAGTTCAAGGCTTAGTCGCCATTCACATGT
Source organism: Vibrio sp. (assembly GCA_048259585.1). Lineage (GTDB taxonomy): Bacteria > Pseudomonadota > Gammaproteobacteria > Enterobacterales > Vibrionaceae > Vibrio. The sequence continues at coordinate 54,455 of JBLXHN010000010.1, forward strand.
CTGAAGGCGAATTGGTGCTTATTAAAGCAAAATCGGTTGTTCTGGCAACAGGTGGCGCTGGTCGTGTTTATCACTGTAATACCAACGGCGGTATCGTAACAGGCGATGGTATGGCAATGGCCTACCGTCATGGCGTTCCACTGCGTGACATGGAGTTCGTTCAGTACCACCCAACTGGCTTGCCGGGTACAGGTATCCTAATGACTGAAGGTTGTCGTGGCGAAGGCGGTATTATCGTCAACAAAGATGGCTACCGTTACTTACAAGATTACGGCATGGGCCCTGAAACTCCGGTTGGCGAGCCGAAAAATAAATACATGGAACTGGGTCCGCGTGACAAAGTTTCTCAAGCGTTCTGGCACGAACAGCAAAAAGGCAACACCATCAAACATCCTCTTGGCGATGTGGTTCATCTGGACTTACGTCATCTAGGTGAAGAGTACCTGCAAGAACGTCTACCATTCATCTGTGAGCTAGCCAAAGCTTACGTCAACGTTGACCCAGCGAAAGAGCCGATTCCAATTCGTCCAACAGTTCACTACACCATGGGGGGTATTGAAACCAATGGCCAATGTGAAACGCGTATTAATGGCCTATTCGCCGTTGGTGAATGTGCTTCAGTGGGTCTGCATGGAGCGAACCGCTTGGGTTCTAACTCTCTGGCTGAATTTGTGGTCTTCGGTCGCGTGGCAGGTGAACACGCCGTGAAACGCGCTGAAAAGTTCAAAGGCTGGGACGATAAAGCAATTGAAGAGCAAGTCAAAGCTGTTGAAGAGCGCATTCAGGCGCTTCTAAATCAAGAAGGTGATGAGAACTGGGCTGATATCCGTACCGAAATGGGTCACACCATGGAAGCAGGCTGTGGTATCTACCGCCAAGAAGACTTAATGCAAGAAACCATTTCCAAACTCACCGAGCTAAAAGAACGTTACAAGAAAATCAGCATTAAAGATAAAGGCAAAGTGTTTAACACTGATCTGCTTTATGCGATTGAAGTGGGTTACGGCTTAGAAGTGGCAGAGGCGATGGTTCACTCAGCGATTCTACGTAAAGAGTCTCGTGGTGCCCACCAACGTCTTGATGAAGGTTGCACTGAGCGTGATGATGAAAATTATCTAAAACACTCATTAGCATTCTATCAAAATGGCGATGCACCTCAGATTGATTACAGCCCGGTCACCATCACTAAGTCTCAACCAAAAGCACGACTTTATGGTGAAGCGGCAGAAAAAGCAGCGGCTGAAGAAGCAGCAAAAGCCGCTGGGGAAAACGCGGAGGAGCAGAACAATGGCTAATCGCATTCAAAAGTTACAAATTCTACGTTACGACCCAGCTAAAGATGCCGAACCGTATCTACAAAACTTCGAAGTACCATTCGATGAAACCATGTCAGTGCTTGATGCGATTGGTTATGTGAAAGATCACTTAGACAAAGAGCTTTCTTACCGCTGGTCATGCCGTATGGCTATCTGTGGTTCTTGCGGCATTATGGTCAATGGTGTGCCTAAACTGGCTTGTAAAAGCTTCCTTCGTGACTACCCTGATGGCATCAAAATTGAGCCATTAGCGAACTTCCCGATCGAAAAAGATTTGATTGTCGATATGACACCGTTCATTGAGCGTTTAGAAGCAATCAAGCCATACATCATCGGTAATGACAGAACGCCAGAGGATGGTCCAAACAAGCAGACACCAGAGCAAATGGCTCGCTACAAACAGTTCGCTGGCTGTATTAACTGCGGCTTGTGTTACGCGGCCTGTCCTCAGTTTGGTCTCAACCCAGAGTTTATTGGTCCAGCAGCGTTAACGTTGGCACACCGCTATAACTTGGATACTCGTGATAACGGTAAAGCTGAGCGTATGAAGCTCATCAATGGAGAAAATGGCGCTTGGGGTTGTACCTTCGTCGGTTACTGTTCTGAAGTATGTCCAAAACACGTTGATCCAGCAGCTGCAGTTAACCAAGGCAAAGTTGAATCCTCAATGGATTTTGTTATTGCAATGCTAAAACCTGATGGCTCAAAAAACCAAGAGGAGGCTTAAGGATGAGTAATCGTAAACCTTATGTTCGTGAAATGAAGCGTACTTGGTGGAAAGACCATCCGTTCTACCGTTTCTACATGGTACGAGAAGCGACTATCTTACCTCTGATCCTATTTACCCTATTCCTAACTGTGGGCTTAGGCGCATTAGTGAAAGGGCCGGAAGCTTGGGATGCATGGCTTGGATTCATGGCGAACCCTGTAGTGATTGCAATTAATATTGTTGCGTTAGCAGGCAGCCTTTTCCACGCTCAAACCTTCTTTAGCATGATGCCGCAGGTAATGCCTATTCGTATTAAAGGTAAAGTTGTGGATAAAAAAATCGTCGTACTGAGCCAGTGGGCAGCCGTTGCGTTCATTTCACTTATTGTTCTCATTGTGGTGTAAGGAGCTTATTGTGATTAATACCAATCCAAAACGTTCAGATGAACCGGTATGGTGGGGGTTATTCGGTGCTGGCGGTACTTGGTTCGCGATGATCACCCCTGTAACGATCTTCGTACTGGGTATCCTTGTTCCACTAGGTATCATTGATGCAGAAGCATTGAGCTATGAGCGAGTCGCCGATTTCGCAACCAGCATTATTGGTGCGTTGTTTATCATAGGCACACTCGCTTTACCTATGTGGCATGCGATGCACCGTGTACACCATGGCATGCATGATCTGAAATTCCACACAGGTGTTGTAGGTAAAATTGCCTGCTACGGCTTTGCTGCTTTCATTTCAGCATTGGCCGTTGTGTTTATCATAATGCTGATGATCTAAATCAAAACGGGCTCACTTAATTCATTTAAGCAAGCCCGTCCAGATAGCAAAAGACCAGCTTATTAAAGCTGGTCTTTTTAGTGTTTCGAAGTTAATTACTTCACGCGACCAACGTATTCCGCACTTCGGGTATCAACTTTTACCACTTCACCGATCTGGATGAACAGAGGAACACGAACAACTGCGCCAGTTGATAGTGTTGCAGGTTTACCACCTGTACCTTGAGTATCACCTTTTAAACCAGGGTCAGTTTCAGTCACTTCCAGCTCTACAAAGTTTTGTGGTGTTACTGTGATTGGGTTACCATTCCAAAGCGTTAGAGTACAAGTGTTGTTCTCTACCAACCACTTAGCGTTGTCACCAACTGATGCAACGTCCGCTGCAATTTGTTCGAACGTTTCGTTGTTCATAAAGTGGTAGAATTCACCATCTGTATATAGATAATCTAGGTCGATATCCATAACATCAGCTACTTCAACAGAGTCACCAGACTTAAATGTCTTTTCTAGAACTTTGCCAGAAAGCAGTTTACGGATTTTTACACGGTTGAAAGCCTGACCTTTGCCTGGTTTTACATACTCGTTTTCGAGAATGACACAAGGCTCATTATCAAGCATAATTTTAAGACCGCCTTTAAATTCATTCGTGCTAACAGTAGCCATATTTCCTCTTACATTCTTCGAGTTAAAATCAATGCCGCACATAATAACCCGAAAAGTCGATTCTGTTGAGCAAAACTGGATCAAACAACTAGCAAATGCTGTCTCAGATCCCGTTACATTGCTCGATCAACTCGGTATTGATCCCACGCCTTGGCTAGAAGGCTTTGCTGCACGCAAGTTGTTTGCTCAACGTGTACCGCAAAGTTTTGTCCAAAGAATGGAGAAAGGCAATCCGCACGATCCTTTGCTACGTCAGGTTCTGCCATTGAGCGAGGAGTTTGAAGTTCATGACGGTTATTCCGTTGATCCATTAGAAGAACAGAACAATGAAATTCCCGGACTACTGCACAAATACCGCAATCGAGCACTGCTGATTGTAAAAGGTGGCTGTGCGATTAACTGTCGTTACTGTTTTCGTCGTCATTTCCCGTATGAGGATAACAAAGGATCTAAATCCGTTTGGCAGAAGAGCCTCGACTACATTGCTCAGCATCCTGAGTTAAATGAAGTCATTCTATCCGGTGGCGATCCACTAATGGCCAAAGATCACGAGCTTCACTGGCTTATCGAACAGATCGCTTCGATCTCGCACATAAAAAGATTGAGAATTCACTCACGCTTACCGGTAGTGATCCCTGCGCGTATCACTGATGAACTGGTAGAAACATTAGCACAAACGCGCCTGCAGGTTGTGCTGGTGACCCACATCAACCACGCCAACGAGATCAACCTAGAGCTCAAGCAGCAAATGGCGAGACTACGGGCGATTAATGTCACCCTGCTCAATCAGGGCGTGATGTTAAAAAGCGTGAATGACTCGGTGGAAGCTCAGGTTAACTTGAGTGAAACGCTTTTCGATGCAGGGATTCTGCCCTACTACATTCATGTGTTGGACAAGGTGCAGGGCGCTGCACATTTCTTTATTGATGACCAAGCGGCAAAAACCATTATGGCGGGAGTGATCGAACGAGTCTCCGGTTATTTAGTGCCCAAACTAACTCGAGAAATTGGCGGGCGTACCAGTAAAACCCCACTTGATTTACATCTCGAGTAACGGAAAAGCGGTTTAATAAATAATCCTTATCCAGCCCATAAAACCTTTGATTCGATCCTAGGATAGATTCGCTGCATACTGCGCGCTTTTCACGCTGATATGCATTGAGAGTAACATGTTCACCTTAGATTCTATCCTTAACCTAGGCCCATTCAGCTGGACTGCGTTACTCTGTTGCACTGTTAACGGATTATTAGTCGGTATTGAGCGTCAAACCCGAGGCAAGCCCGTTGGTATCCGCACTTCTATCCTGATTATTTCCGGTACCTACTTTTTTATGGCGATGGCGGTTTCTCTTTCGCCCAATACATTAGATCAGGCTCGGGTACTTGGACAGATAATCACTGGCGTTGGTTTTCTTGGTGCGGGCGTGATGATGACTCTCGACGGAAAAATTCACGGAGTGACTTCCGCGGCGGTGATTTGGGTACTTGCCTCTCTTGGCTTGATGATTGGTTTGGGCTACTTAACTCAATCCGTCGTGATTACGTTATTCGCATTGAGTGTACTATACGGTGTTGATAAAGCAGAGAACACGTTTCATAGTTTGCGCCGAGGTGTGCACCAGAAACTTCGTCGCCGTCATTAAAACCATAGCGAAAGAACAAGCGTTGCTTTCACAACGCTTTCTACATTGTTTACTGTGAGTAGATATTCACGCGGTAACCTTCACCTTCATCAGGCACAAAGTCTACAAAATGATGAATCGCATCTAATGCATCTTCTTCGTGATGAGTCACATACAAAAGCTGACTGATATTTGCTGAAGCTATTCGGTTCAACGCTTTGAATACCAGTTTACGATTGAGAAAATCCAGCCCTTGATAGGGTTCATCCAATATCAGCAACGCAGGCTGTTTTATCAAGGCTCGTCCGATTAACAGTAGCCGCTGCTGACCATAATCCAAGTTACGGAAACCCACTTTTTCAAATTGCGTCATTTCTAGCAGTTGTAACCACTCGCGAGCTAAAACGATCTCTTTTTTACTTGGCTGCTGATACAAACCAATGGAGTCGTAAAAGCCCGAGACCAACACTTCCAGAGCTGTACAGTTCACTCGGTATTGAAGATGCAACGCTGATGAAACAACACCGATATGGCGCTTCACATCCCATATAGTCTCACCACTACCCCGCTTCATGCCCAGAACCGTAACGTCGTTACTATAACACTGAGGGTGGTCACCAAGGATTAACCCAAGCAAGGTACTTTTACCACAGCCATTAGGCCCACGGACCTGCCAATGCTGACCTTGTTCTATTTGCCAGTCCACACCAGAAAAGATTTTCGCATCGACATACTCAACAGTCACATCATTCATTTTCACCAGAGGATTCGGGTATTGATGCTCAGATTGATGCGCTTGTAGTAGCTCTAGCATGGCATCACTTTTCTGTTCAGATAAAGCGATCATTTGAGCCATGACTGGATGATTCAACCACTCATCACGGCTCAATGTCTGAGAAAGTTTTTGTTCATCAAACAAAGCAACGTGGGTAATAAAAGGAGGCAGTTCATCTTCTCGAGAAGTGATGATGATCATTTGAATGGTTGCAGCACACTGCGCTAACAATTCTGATAGATGCTGACGATGGGCAATATCCAAACCTGAATAGGGCTCATCAAGAATCATCATTTTCGGTTTGACTGCCAACGCTCGCGCTAGCATAACCCGACGAGTTTCTCCGGTAGAAAGCTGGCGAAAACCGCGTTGACGGATAGCAGCTAAATCGGTCTGTTCTAATAAGTGCTCGAGTTCCTGTGCATCACAACCGGTTTCTTTGACCAGCTCTTCAACCGTAGACCCGTAATCAATCCGGTCCATAAAATCGGTATCGTCTTTCTCTAATTCAAGGTCGAGTAACCGTTGTTGTTCATGCAGAGAAACACAGGCGATGTTTTCAGGTATACCTAAGACTTTCCCTTGCTGAGGTTCAAGCTCACCACTTAACACTCTAACTAATAGAGACGCAGCGTGGCTGTGAGTGGAAAACATACCCCAATGTTCTCCAGCCCCTAGCTGCCAACTATCAATAGTGAGAGAAACTGATTCCGTTTTATGTTTGAGCTGCTCAACTTGCATAATAACCTTCCGTGGAAATTGATGATTTTATAGTGCATAAGTTGTACGGTAATTTCTAGTTATTCCTTGGTCTAAACCTGATGACTAAACATAAAAAAGTGGATGCCACAAGGCATCCACTTTCACTTCATTGACTGGGCTTAGTGTTTAATATCTAACTTACCAGCACCTGCATTGTTCAGTAGGTTATCTTTTACTGTTTCCGCAGCATCAACTTCGTATTGATAAGTCTGCTTAGGTAACCAGAATGCGTTTTCATCATTTGGATCAAGCAGAGTCAGCTTGGCGTTACTGCTTGAAGATGCCTGGTTTTTCACTGCAACTTCGTTCAAGTCAATAGCCTGACCATTTAGCAAAGTACCATCAGCATAGAAATAGGTGCTGCATGAGCCTTCTGCAAAATCACCCGTCTTAATACAACGGTCTTCGTTTTTAGTACGAGAGTAGTAACCAATGATCTTATGCTCAAACGAGCCTTCACCATCGTTCTTGATATCAAATACGTTATTTTCAGAGTAAATCTTCGCCGCAGTACCCAGAATGACCGCATCCATCATGCCGTATTTACCCGCTTCTTTACCCTTAGTTGCATTGAGGTTGAAGTAGTTATTGTAAGTGTGAACACGACCGAAGCGTAGACGAGGCATACGCTGACCAGTGTTGTCCCAAATATTGTGGTGGAACGTTACATCAATGGAACCAGGGCCGTAACCAATTTTCGCATTTGGCTTATCACTACCACCGAGTAGGTTGGTTTTGTCGTGGTCTTTGAAGATGTTGTACGACACAGTGATCTTAGTTGCCGCATTAGTAATATCCACTAAACCATCGTGATGTTGTACTTTCATCTCTTTGATGTTGTAAGGCGCAGCAAACACTGGTGGGAACTGGTCATCAGTACGCTCACCATCACTGAATGTGTTGTGGTCAATCCAAACTTGCTGTGCATTATCAATTGCAATCAAGTCATATTCTGAGTTCCAACGGCCACCTACAGCACTCGTACAACCGTACGGGTTTACTTCGTCATTCACGAACGTTGCACTACAGTTGCCTGTACCAAACTCTTTCTTATCAATTTTGAATGAATCTTTTGGATCCCACTGTGGGAAGAAGTCAAACGCATCAGAGAATTCGATATTGCGAATCACGATGTTCTTCACCATATCTTTACCCGCAGTACCCAAACGCAGCGTACCGAACTTAATGTGCGCATCCGAACCAACACCCAAGATCGAGGTATTTGAGCCAACACGAAGCACTGTGTGATTCGCTTGTGCTTTTTGGTAACAATCGCGAGCATCTTCTAATGGGCCGCTAGCCACTGGTGGACGGCCATTTTTCGCTAAATCTTGCTTATTCCATACCGCTGGGTCATAAGTCGCGCGGTAATCATTATAGAAAGTATCGTAGTCGCTATAGCCCGTTTCTTCTTCACACAATGCCATGAAGTCAGAACCTGTCATTGTTTGACCATCAGCATTTTCTGTTAAATCGATCGTGCCTTTAATATAGATGATTTTCGCTACATCACTCGCAGGGCTATTCAGATTCGCATCGGCACTGCCATATAACGCTTCGATTAACTGTGCACGGTTCTCAACGACGTAGATATTTTCAGATTTTGCGCCTTCGCCACCGGTTACAGCGCCATCAACCGTCGCCCAGCCACTCGCTTGAGAAGAATCAGCAGAAATAGTTGAAACACTGCTACAGCCAGCTAAAGCAGCAACCATAGCAACAGCAAGGTAAGTCTTTTTCATTTAGGAGTACTCCTAGTAGGGTTTTTATTATCTATATACATTTATAAACCATCGTTTTATAAATTTGGGAGTATCATTTTATTTATATGCCATAAATCTCACTTTTCGGCCAATAAGTAAGCAAAAACATCGACTAAATCTCATATAAAATGCTGTTATAACGGAGGTTCTAATAATAGCTATCTGTGATTAAAAAAGCTGTGAAGGGAACTTAGAATAAAAATATAAGAGGTTATAAAACAAAAAAGCAGAGTATGTTTTCACACACTCTGCTTTGCTAATTATTTATGCTAAACAAAGATTTAGCATAGGCAGGGTCGATTACATCATACCGCCCATGCCACCCATGCCGCCCATATCAGGCATTGCTGGAGCATCTTGTTTAGGTAGGTCTGTAACCATAGCTTCTGTTGTGATCATTAGACCAGCAACTGATGCTGCGAACTGAAGTGCACTACGAGTCACTTTAGTTGGGTCAAGGATACCCATTTCGATCATATCGCCGTAAACGCCAGTCGCCGCGTTGTAACCGTAGTTACCTTCACCGCCTTTAACATTGTTTGCAACCACAGACTCTTCGTCACCTGCGTTCTTAACGATTTGACGAATTGGTGCTTCCATTGCACGAAGTGCTACGCGGATACCGACGTTTTGCTCTTCGTTTTCACCAGTAAGTTCAGTTAGCATCGAAGCTGCGCGGATTAGTGCAACACCGCCACCGGCAACAACACCTTCTTCAACCGCTGCGCGAGTTGCGTGAAGTGCGTCTTCAACACGGTCTTTCTTCTCTTTCATCTCAACTTCAGTTGCTGCACCAACTTTGATTACTGCAACACCACCTGCTAGTTTAGCAACGCGCTCTTGTAGCTTCTCTTTGTCGTAGTCTGAAGTTGCTTCTTCGATTTGTTGACGAATTTGAGTTACACGACCTTTAATCGCATCTTCCTCACCCGTGCCATCGATAATAGTTGTGTTTTCTTTAGTGATCGTCACGCGCTTAGCTTGACCCAGATCTTCAAGAGCTGCTTTTTCTAGCTCAAGGCCGATCTCTTCAGAAATCACAGTACCGCCAGTTAGGATAGCGATATCTTGTAGCATTGCTTTACGACGGTCACCGAAACCAGGTGCTTTAACCGCTGCAACTTTCACAATACCACGCATGTTGTTCACAACTAGCGTCGCTAGAGCTTCACCTTCTAGATCTTCAGCGATGATAAGTAACGGACGAGACGCTTTAGCAACACTTTCTAGAACAGGTAGTAGTTCACGAATGTTTGAAACTTTCTTATCAACCAATAGGATGAATGGGTTTTCTAAGTCTACGCTACCCGCTTCTTGGTTATTAATGAAGTATGGTGATAGGTAACCACGGTCGAACTGCATACCTTCAACAACGTCTAGTTCGTCTTGAAGCGCTTGACCTTCTTCAACTGTGATAACACCGTCGCGGCCCACTTTTTCCATTGCTTCAGCAATGATGTTACCCACGCTTGAATCAGAGTTCGCAGAGATAGTACCTACTTGTGCGATAGCTTTTGTATCTGCACATGGAACAGAAAGCTCTTTTAGTTGCTCAACTGCTGCTATCACTGCTTTATCGATACCGCGCTTAAGATCCATTGGGTTCATACCCGCAGCAACCGCTTTTAGACCTTCGTTTACGATAGATTGTGCCAGTACAGTCGCTGTTGTTGTACCGTCACCCGCTGCATCGTTCGCTTGAGATGCAACTTCTTTAACCATTTGTGCGCCCATGTTTTGGAACTTGTCTTCCAATTCAATTTCACGAGCTACAGATACACCGTCTTTGGTGATAGTCGGTGCACCGAAAGATTTATCTAGAACTACGTTACGACCTTTAGGGCCAAGAGTTACTTTTACCGCATCCGCTAGAACGTTTACGCCTTCCAGCATTTTTACACGTGCGTCATTGCCAAACTTTACGTCTTTAGCAGCCATGTTGTATTTCCTCTCAAGAATTCATTATTGATCTATTGGTTAGAACGATCTGTTTATTAAAGATCAGAGCAATTTACTCAACGATTGCTAGGATGTCGCTTTCCGACAAAATTAGAACTTCTTTGCCATCAATCTTTTCTGATTTTGTGCCGTAGCTTTCTGCGAAAATTACAGAATCGCCAACTTTTACGTCCAATGGTAGAACTGTACCGTTTTCTAAAATGCGGCCTTTACCTACTGCAACTACTTTACCGCGAGTTGATTTCTCCGCAGCAGAACCAGTAAGAACAATGCCACCAGCAGACTTAGATTCAACTTCTTGGCGTTCAACGATAACTCGATCATGTAATGGACGAATGTTCATCGGTCGTCTCTCCTGATTTAATTTCCATTTGGTTAATAAATGCTGTGTAGGGTCAGTTAACCCATTAGCTTGTGAATGATATGTGGGGGGCAGTCGAGCATAACCCAAGGGGTAAAAAGCAAAAAAGTGTGATGAAATTAACGATTCAATTGAGAAGTATTCCGCAAAGTGATTTCAAACTGGCTTTTGAGTGGGTGAAAAGAGGATTGGCACGCACTTCATCGCGCTAGCTAAGTAAATAATTTGCTTTATTAAGATCAAGACTCATAATATCTGCTAGTGGCTTATCAAGATACAAAAGCAACAGGAGCGAGATTTCTGTCGAAATAAGTTTGGGCAGAGATTCCATGAGCGAGGGACGATGAAAACCATTGATAGAATTTTGCACACCATCAAGCGAGAAGGTGCTGTCACGGCTAAACAGTTGGCTGAGGATATGTCTATCACCACCATGGGTGCTCGTCAGCATTTGCAAAGTTTAGAAGAAGACGGAATCCTCACTTTTTATGATGTCAAAGTCAAAGTGGGCCGCCCGACTCGCCATTGGGCTTTAACTCGTAAAGGCCATGACCAGTTCGCCGATCGTCACGGCGAGCTTACCATTCAAGTCATTGATGCTGTCGAGCACCTTTTTGGCAAAGAAGGCGTTGCCAAGGTGGCCGCCGAGCGCGAAGCACAAACCTTATCGCTCTATCGCAAAACACTGGATGAGCTATCCAGCCTGGAAGATAAACTGAACGCTCTGGTCAAACTGCGTGAGCAGGAAGGCTACATGGCGGAATTAGAAAAAACTGAACAAGGTTACCTTCTGGTTGAAAACCACTGCCCGATCTGTAAGGCGGCGACTCGCTGTCCAAATTTATGCGCTTCAGAACTCAATGTTTTCCAACAGCTTTTAGGCCAGACTTACCAAGTACAACGTCAGGAACACATCATCCAAGGTGAGCGTCGTTGTACTTATCTCATTTCATCCATTTGAACACGTTCTGTCTCAAATTCAAGAATCGAGATTTTCCTCCCAGTCTGCCCCTCCCCTATCTGATGTTTGTAGCTATGCTTAAGCAGGTACAACACAATATCTGGTAGAGGAGCCTTTTATGCCCCAACCTCAGTCCGCCTTAATTAATCAAGAGCTCCCACCCTTCGATGAGCTGGTTGCCCTTGCACAAAAAAATCCAGAAGCGTTTTCTCAATTCAAACGCGATATGTGTGAAGAAATGATTTTGTCCGCATCTTCCAATATGCAGCAACGCTTGCGAGCTCAACAATCCCACATCGACTTGGTTGTTAGCCAATGCAAAAACCCAAACCACATCAATGTCACTTTAATGCGAGAAATGACCATCCAAATGGAAAAATTCCGCTTTGCGCTTGAAGGTGATTTCATGCCTCAACAACAAGCGGAGGTCATTCCGTTTCAGCGCAACCCTGCAGACAATAAATGGCGATAAAACAAAAGGGAGTTCCCACTCCCTTTTGTTTTGTTAAATTATTTTAAGATAAATTCAATCCGGTTGTTTACCGAATCGATTGTCCCCTTCGCTACCTTTCATAAATCCACATTCAATTAATATCCAACAGCCGCATAGTAATGCTGCCGCAGAAATCAGCGTCTCAATTAAATTTGGTTCAGCCGCACTTAATGATGCCGTGCCTACGGGCACACTCATACGACCAACAACCAGAGGAATGTTCAGTAACAACCACCAGCTAGTTTTGTCTCTATCATGCCAACGTTTGGCCGTAATCGCTAAATCAGGGATTAGAATAACCACTAAAAACAGCGGCAATATATACGTTGCAATCCCTGGAAACAGCTGATTTGCTCCTACAACAAACCCACCAATTATAAGGTAATAAAAACAGTTCCAGATCCAAAACGTTTTACGTCCAATCCTGCCCTGAAAAGAAAAAAGTAATGTAGTCATCGGCATAGCTATAACCTAGAGTCTGTTGACCTAATAATTTTATTGAACCCGTTCGTATCCATCTCACGAATATCGATAGTTAAACTGTATATGTGACTTGCTTGAGAGACCAGAACATCCATCAGTTGATTAGACAGTTCTCGTTTTTTTTCCGGCGCGAACCCAGCGACCAACTCTAAACTAATGTGAATAAAATCTTCACTATCACCGACATCTCCAATTAGCCAGTGATGACCTCGCAGGGTACGAGATTTTACAGAACGGCTTTCAAACTCCCCATTTTTTAGTACCGCCTGATGTAAATCTTCGAGTAATCCCTGAATATTGACTCTCTCTTCCACTGAGTTGGAATACTCCAGCACTAAATTGGGCATTTTGACTTCCTTTTTCTATATTTCACTATACTTGATGACAGTAATAGCAAGCTACAGCATAAAAGCCGAGCATAAACCATTGAATATGTCAGTGAGATCACGGCTAATCCAAGCTTCATCTGGTCTAAGATCCCAGAAAGTCATGACCCTAATCATGATCTGCTGAATTTTATCTGCTATATTCTGTCGCTATCACATTTTGTTTATGACTTTTTATTTAAACGTTTATTGATATTGGAGATCTTTCTATGCGTCGTCCTGTCGTAATGGGTAACTGGAAACTAAATGGCAGCAAAACAATGGTAACTGAGCTGCTTAATGGCCTTAATGCTGAACTTGAAGGTGTAACAGGCGTTGACGTTGCTGTTGCTCCACCAGCACTTTACCTAGACCTAGCTGAGCGTCTAATCGCTGAAGGTGGTAACAAAATCATCCTAGGTGCACAAAACACTGACCTAAACAACAGCGGTGCTTTCACTGGCGATATGTCTCCAGAAATGCTGAAAGATTTCGGTGCTACTCACATCATCATCGGTCACTCAGAGCGTCGTGATTACCACAACGAATCTGATGAATTTGTTGCTAAAAAATTCGCATTCCTAAAAGAAAATGGCCTAAAACCTGTTTTCTGTATCGGTGAATCTGAAGCTCAAAACGAAGCTGGCGAAACTGAAGCTGTTTGTGCTCGTCAAATCAACGCAGTTATCGACGCTTACGGCGTTGAAGCGCTAAACGGTGCAATTATCGCTTACGAACCAATCTGGGCTATCGGTACTGGTAAAGCAGCAACAGCTGAAGATGCACAACGCATCCACGCTTCTATCCGTGCTCTTATTGCAGCGAAAGACGCAGCAGTAGCAGAGCAGGTAATCATCCAATACGGTGGTTCTGTTAAGCCAGAGAACGCAGAAGCTTACTTCTCACAACCAGACATCGACGGTGCTCTAGTTGGTGGTGCTTCTCTAGATGCGAAAAGCTTCGCAGCAATTGCTAAAGCAGCGGCAGCAGCAAAAGCGTAATTAAAAGCTTATTCCTATCTTAAAGGCCTGCATTGCAGGCCTTTTCTATTTTGTGAATCCGAGATTTCTACTTGGGTAGTGCCCTGAGTAAAAATCGAGTAATCTAAACGCTCTTTATCGCTAACTCGTTTTCTCTATGCACGATAAACACGGTCTGCTTTCCGCGCCGATTCCCACAGTACTGCGCCAAATGACCGTACCGATGATTTTCGGAATGGTAGCGATTTTGATGTTCAACCTTGTTGATACTTTCTTTATCTCCCTACTTGGCACTGAGGCTCTGGCCGCAATTAGTTACACCTTCCCTGTGACCTTCGTGATTAACTGTATAACGATGGGCATCGGCATCGGGTTGTCCACCAATATTGGTCGTCTATTAGGCCAAGGTGCGGCTCACAATGCAGCACGCTTTGCCAGTCACGGTATATTACTAGCATTAGCACTTGTTGTACTCGCTTCTGCACTCGGTTTTTTCACAATAGAACCACTATTTTTACTACTCGGAGCTGAACAAGATCTCATCCCCCTAATCGAACAATATATGCAAGTATGGTATCTAGCCGTGCCTTTGCTTGTGATACCAATGACGGGTAACAGTGCGATTCGAGCGACAGGAGATACAAAAACCCCAGCCAAAATCATGATGCTATCTGGGGCCATTAACGGTATGTTGGACCCACTACTTATTTTCGGATATGGGCCATTTCCAGAACTGGGGATCCAAGGTGCGGCGATTGCCAGTGGATTATCATGGCTAGGCGCATTAATCGGTTCATTCTATGTACTCATAAAGCGTGACAAACTGTTAGCTGTGCCACACCTATCAAGTCTCCGCAACGACTGGAATCAAATTTTAAAAATTGGAACTCCTGCCGCCCTTTCTACTGCAATGAATCCAATATCAGGCGCTTTACTCATGATGATGCTTTCAAGCCATGGGACTGCGGCAGTGGCGGCTTACGGCGCGGCTCAGCGTATTGAGTCAATTCTTATACTGGTCATCATGTCACTGACTTCATCATTAACGCCATTCATGGCGCAAAACCTTGGTGCCAGTAACCCAACACGTAGCTTTGCTGGCCTGTTTCTTAGCATGCGATTCTCTTTAGTTTTCCAGTTGTTCATTTTCATGATGATGGTGCCGCTGAGCATTCCATTATCAAAACTGTTTTCTCAAGAAACGGCGGTACAAGATTTGTTGTGGCATTACTTATTAGTGGTGCCATTTAGTTACGGCTTCCAAGGCGTTGTAATGATGCTCATCTCATCCCTCAATGCGCTGCACCAGCCAATAAAAGCTTTTCAATGGAGTTTCATGCGTCTATTTATCTTCACGCTTCCTGCAGCTTGGATTGGCTCTCAGCTTTATGGCATTGAAGGACTGTTCATCGGTATTGCTGTTGGTAATGCAGTAGGTGGGTTGCTGGGTTACTTTTACGCTCTTTGGCTCAGAAAGAATTACCGCATTAACACAACATCAGCAGAAAACTCTGTCCCCTAAAATAAAAAAGCCGATGCTACTTGCATCGGCTAATTATTCTTCGACAGTACTGACTACAGAATCTCGTCTTCTTCCACGACATCTTCATCAGTTTCAAACTCAATATTCAGTGGTTCCTGGGACAGGATAACCCCCGTATTATCCGCGTAAAGATAATCTTCAGGTAGGAAAGTTACGCCACCGAAGTTAACGGGGACATCCACTTCACCAATACCCTGGTTATTGGCACCGACAGGAATAGAAGCCATCGCTTGAATACCGATGCTCATATCTTCCAGCTCGTCAACTTCACGAACACAGCCGTAGACGACAATTCCTTCCCACTCATTTTCTTCCGCAAGAGCCGCTAACTCTGCGTCAATCAATGCACGACGCAGTGAACCACCACCATCGACAAGCAAAACGCGTCCAACGCCATCTTGTTCAAGAGTGTCACGGATGAGCCCATTATCTTCAAAACACTTCACTGTCGTTATTTGGCCTGCAAAGGAGGCGCAGCCACCAAAGTTGCTAAACATAGGTTCTACCACGTCAACTTGATCGAGGTAAATATCACATAGCGCAGAGGTGTTGTATTCCATAGCCTTGTTCTCTTTACGAAAAGTCTACCAAGGAGTATATCGGGTGATTAAGCCTTTGCAATGATACAACGCAAATTAACTTGTCAGAGTTTGAGCGATAACCACTCCAACAAACAATAAGTTAGTAATTAGAGAGCACTTTACTATCACGGGCAGCATAGGGGCTATTTGTGCAGGCTTATCAGTTTGCCACACCGCTCGACCATGTTTAGCGATCACAATGACACTGAGTAAGAATGGCAAACTGCTCCAAAGTGGCTTACCTTGCATCAAGAGGTAAACAAAGAATGAGGTGACCGCGCCCGACAAAAGGAAAAAATGGTACTTCTTTGCTTTTAACTGACCAAGGCGAACAGGAACTGTACGCTTGCCGCACTCAGCATCATTTTCAATATCTCGCATGTTGTTGACGTTAAGCACCGCAACAGCCATTAACCCACAACCTAGTGAAGGTAAAAACAGACTCCACTCGATACTACCAATATGCAAAAAGTAAGTACCGCACACTCCCAGCAGACCAAAGAAGATAAATACCGATAAATCCCCGAGCCCGAGATAACCATAAGGTTTATTACCCACGGTATAAGCGATAGCGGCAATCATGGCCAAAACACCTAGTGCAATAAAAGCCAAAATACTTTGTAAACTATCTAATGCATAGAGCACCAGCATTAGCCCGGCTGTAATAGTCAGTAGCACATTGATGATAATAGCGAGTTTCATATCCTTTAAGGTTACAGAACCTGATTGGATAGCTCGCATTGGCCCAATCCGCTTGTCATTGTCGGTACCTTTCACCGCATCGCCATAATCATTGGCCAAGTTTGACAATATCTGTAGTAGCGTCGCTGTCAGCAGAGCGAGCAAAGCAATAGGCAGAGAAAAATGCCCAGAAGAAAAAGCCAAAGCGCTTCCGGTAAAAATAGAAACGAGAGCAAGAGGAAGAGTCTTTGGTCGCGCCGCATCAAGCCAAATATGCAGTGAGTTATTCATAAAAGTGCAGTTTCATTCAACAATACCGTCAGTATATACCCAAAGCCCTTTAGCTGTCAGCGAGTCTATTGGGCTATCGATACATCCGTTGAATACAGAAAAGCTCGCCATACACAAGCGAGCTTTTCAAAATTCAACGTTAATACTTACAGAATGAAGCGACTTAAATCTTCATCATCAACCAGTTCACCTAGCTTACTTTTCACGTAGGCCGAATCAATCGTCAATGCTGAGCCCGCTTTGTCTGTCGCATCAAATGAAATCTCATCCATTAAACGCTCCATCACAGTGTGAAGTCGACGCGCACCAATGTTTTCAGTGGTCTCGTTAACCTGCCATGCTGCTTCAGCGATTTGCGCAATGCCGTCTTCAGTGAAATCCACATCCACATCTTCGGTCTTCATCAACGCGATATACTGCTCAGTCAACGACGCTTTAGGTTCAGTCAGAATACGTTTGAAGTCTTCACTCGATAGTGCTTCCAGTTCAACACGGATTGGCAAACGACCTTGAAGCTCAGGAATAAGATCTGAAGGTTTCGCCACCTGGAATGCACCTGAAGCGACAAACAGAATATGGTCTGTGCGAACCATACCGTGCTTAGTCGATACCGTGCTACCTTCGATCAACGGTAGTAAATCACGTTGAACACCTTCACGAGAAACGTCCGGACCAGACACCTCACCACGCTTACAGATTTTATCGATCTCATCGATAAATACGATACCGTTGTTCTCTACGCTGTAGATCGCCTGTTCTTTCAACTCTTCCTGATTCACCAGTTTAGAAGCTTCTTCTTCAGTTAGAATCTTAAACGCATCTTTGATTTTCAGCTTACGCTTTTTCTTGGTGTCACCAGCTAGGTTTTGGAACATACCTTGAAGCTGGTTAGTCATCTCTTCCATACCTGGAGGAGCCATGATTTCAACACCCATTTGTGGCGCAGCAACATCCAGCTCAATTTCTTTGTCATCTAGCTTGCCTTCACGCAATTTCTTACGGAAAACTTGGCGTGTATTTGAACTCTCTTCATTTTGTTCTGCTTTACCCCAAGCGTCACGAGCAGGTGGTAACAACGCATCTAAAATACGCTCTTCTGCTAATTCTTCCGCGCGGAATTTTACCTTTTCAGTCGCCTGTTGGTGAGTCAGCTTAACGGCAACATCTGTTAGATCACGGATGATGGTTTCAACTTCTTTACCCACATAACCAACTTCCGTAAATTTAGTTGCTTCGACTTTAATAAATGGCGCATTCGCCAGTTTAGCCAAACGGCGAGCGATTTCTGTTTTACCTACACCCGTTGGACCAATCATAAGAATGTTTTTTGGTGTCACCTCGACACGCAAGCTCTCTTCAAGCTGCATACGACGCCAACGGTTACGAAGAGCAATAGCCACAGCGCGTTTAGCGTTATCCTGACCGATAATGTGACGGTTCAGTTCATGGACAATTTCACGAGGAGTCATTTCAGACATAATGAATTCCTTAAATTCTAATCACACTGGTTTATTTTTGATCTTGAGAAATGAGTTCTGCCGGAATCTCTAACTCTTCAATTGTGTGGTGATGGTTGGTAAACACACAAATATCACCAGCGATTTTTAATGATTTTTCCGCGATTTCGCGTGCATCTAATTCGGTATTTTCTATAAGTGCGATGGCTGCTGCTTGAGCAAAATTACCACCTGAACCTATCGCAATTAAGTCATGCTCAGGCTGAACCACATCGCCATTACCCGTGATAATCAGCGATGCCGTTTCATCAGCAACCGCCAAAATGGCTTCCAGACGACGCAAAGCGCGATCACTTCGCCAATCTTTTGCCAGTTCAACCGCAGCTTTGGTTAAGTGACCTTGATGCATTTGCAACTTACTTTCAAAGCGCTCAAACAAAGTGAAGGCGTCTGCCGTACCACCAGCAAATCCTGCTAAAACTTTATTATTGTACAAACGGCGAACTTTTTTCGCGTTGCCTTTCATTACCGTGTTGCCTAGCGACACTTGCCCGTCACCTGCGATGACAACTTTATTATTACGACGTACAGATACGATGGTAGTCACGAGAGGGCCTCTTAATTATTTTCACTATGGAGATAGAGGATATATGAGGATCGTAAAAATAGAATTCAAGGGATAAGCTAAGCATAAACTTGTGGATTCACCATAAAAAAGCCCAGAGTAAGTATCTCTCTGGGCTCTTCAATATCAAATAGCAATGATCACTGCTGCTCTTTCCAAATCGCACACGGCTCAATTTTAGCGCGCTGCAGTTTGTGGCGATCACGTTCGGCATCACGCTTAAAAGTATAAGGACCAAGCACGACACGGAACCAGCTACTGCCTTCTTTCTTACGAATCTTACTGGTCAACCCCTGAAAGGCGATGTCAACCTTACGCTCTTCAGCTTGGTGCATCGTTTTATAAGCACCACACTGCATTATGTAAGGTATTTCGGATATTTCCTGTTCTTTCGCGATAACTTCTATTTCACGCTTCGGTAAGGTATCAACGTAGTCCCATTTCTCCGTTGGAGGCGGTGGAATAGTCTCAGTTTTCTTCGGTTTTGGCTTGGCTGCCGGTTTTACCGCTACAGGTGCCGGCGGCTCTGGATCATTGTTCAAGATATACAATCCATAGCCAAATAAACTGACGAGAACAATAGCCAATAGACCACTACGCCAAGGTTTACGACGAGAAGATGATTTTTTGGGGGCCGGCTTTTTTTGACTACGACCACGTCTTACATAATCTTTATTAGCCACTAGATATTTTCAACAGTTACAAAAATCAGCCCACATGTTAAAGCAGTTTTACCTTAGATAACAGAGGCCAGATAGGCAGTACCGTATTTGATACTACCTAACCATCCTAAACGACCTAAAAAACGCTTAGTGAGAACGAGGAGGAGCTGCGCTTTCACGCACCACTAATTGAGTTTCCAACAGACGAGAGCCTGCTTGTACATCGTGACCACGCAGCAGTTCCAGCATCATTAACATCGCCTGACGGCCAATTTCATAACGAGGCTGAGAAATCGTAGTTAACGGTGGATCGCAGAACTGTGAGAACTGGATATCATCGAAACCAACAATAGATAAGTCACGCGGCACTCTTAGACCTAATCGCTTCGCTTCTTGAATCGCACCAATTGCCATGGTGTCGTTGTGGCAGAAAATCGCAGTTGGCGCGTCAGGTAATGACATCAGCTGACGAACCGCTTTAACACCAGCTTCAAAGGTGAAGTCACCATAAGCAGTATAGGTTGGATTCATCGTGATACCCGCACGACGTAAAGCTTGCTGATATCCTTGGAAACGGAATTGACACAAGGTAGCACTTTCTGGACCAGAGATCTGTGCAATGCGTTTATGGCCAAGTTGAGTCAGATAATTCACCGCTTCAAATGCTGAAGTTAAATTATCAATATGAACCGTTGGCAGCTCCAGCTCTGGGGCAAACTCACACGCCATGACCATTGGTGGTAAGTTTTTCTGCTCTGGCTTACTCACATCAAAAGGTAAATCGGTACCGAGCAATAACATTCCATCCGCTTGCTTGGTAAAAACTAAATTGACGAACGAGCTCTCTCGTTTTTTCTGCTGCCCACTATCACCTAACAGCACAAGATAACCATGTTCCATTGCGGCATCTTCGATACCACGAATGATTTCAGTAAAGTATGGGTCGCAAATATCAGGGACGATTGCAACAATTGTCTTGGACTCGTTGCGACGCAAATTTCGAGCTAAAGAATTCGGTGAATAGCCCGCTTCTAAAACCGCTTCTTCTACGCGTTTGCGAGTTGAAGACGATACTTTTTCAGGATTCATCAGAGCGCGCGAGACTGTCGCGGTCGATACGCCAGCAAGCTGAGCAACATCCTTCATTGTCGCCATGTTTAATAGCCCTCTTTATTATTCCTTAGCGGTGTCTCAACAACACCTTTGTAATTATGCAGTGGCGTATAAGTTATGTGATACACACCCAGCCTTTTAGTGATTTAATCACATTTCACGTCACGAAAACGATTCACTAACGCAGTAATACCGATAGTCTATTCATTTCCAAGTAGAATGTTACGGTCAAATTAACAATTTTTGCACTACAACCGTGACGCTCATCACATTAGAGAATGTTTATATAATATGATGTTCTGTTCCTAACAAATTGATTAATAAAATCAGTGATTTTTTAACTCAAATCTTGTGGTTCTATATCAATGGTCCAACGCACTTTACTAGCCAAAGGCAACATCGAAATCGCAGGTTTAGCACTCATCAATAACTTCTGCATAACGGAGCGCGCTTCGGTTTGAAGCAGTAACTGCCAACGATATTTTCCCGCTCGCTTGGCTAGTGGGGCTGGTGTGGGCCCAAGCACCATACAGTGAGTATCAAACAGTGGATGAGCTTCTAAGGTTTGCCTTACCTGACGTAAGAAGTCTTCCACCAGTTGTGATTGATTACCTTCTGCCCGAAATAAGGTCAAGAAGGTATACGGCGGCAGCATAGCCAACTTACGTTCTGCAAGAGCGGTTAAAGCGAAGTGGTGATAATCGCGTTGTAAAAGGTCTTGCAATAAGCTGTGCTCTGGATGATGGGTCTGTAAAATCACCTCGCCAGGCTTACTTGCTCGCCCGGCTCGTCCAGCCACTTGAATAAACAGTTGCGCTAAACGCTCTGATGCCCGGAAGTCACTGCTATATAACGAACCATCCACATCCAATAACGCAACTAAAGTGACGTCAGGAAAATGGTGGCCTTTGGCTAACATCTGAGTACCAATCAGGATCTGATACTCGCCTTTACGAATCGATTCTAACGCCGACTCTAAGCTCCCCTTACGGCGAGTACTATCTCGGTCGATACGAATCGTTTTATATTCCGGGAAAAGTTCCTCGAGTTGTTTCTCTAGCTGTTCAGTTCCGACACCTACCGTCACCAGTTGGGTAGAACCACACCCCTGACACTGATGAACAACCGGACGCTGAGAACCACAATGGTGGCAGCGAATTTCGTTACTGTATTGGTGGAAGGTGTAATAGGCATCGCAACGCTGACAATCCGCAATCCAGCCGCATTCATGGCACATTAACGCGGGAGAAAAACCACGACGATTGAGAAACAGTAACACCTGATTGCCTGAAGAAAGGTGGCGACGAATTTCTGCTATTAGTGGAGCAGAGAGGCCACTTTCCAGATAAAGACCTTTTACGTCTAAAACGCGATTACGGGTAGGAACGGCAATACCAGCACGTTCGGTTAATTGAAGATGATGGTATTTACCGGTCAGAGCGTTATGTAGCGTCTCTAAAGCCGGCGTTGCCGAGCCAAGAACAATAGGAATCTGCTCTTGATTAGCTCTCATCACAGCGACGTCACGAGCATGATAGCGCAGACTATCTTGCTGCTTATAGGAACTATCATGTTCCTCATCGACAATAATAATGCCGAGGTCAGCAAAAGGCGTCAGTAGCGCCGAGCGAGTACCAATGACGATACCAGCCACTTTATCGCGCGCAGAAAGCCAAGCATTTAACCGCTCAGTATCATTCAAACCCGAGTGAATCACTTCAACAGAAACATGAAAGCGCTTTTTAAAACGGTTAATGGTTTGCGGAGTGAGACCAATTTCAGGCACTAAAACCAGTGCTTGTTTACCTTGTTCAAGTACCGGTTTAATTAAGTTGAGATAGACCTCTGTTTTACCAGAGCCAGTCACCCCTTCCAATAAATAGCAACCAAACCCTTGTTTACTATTGACTGAAGCGATCGCGATCGCCTGCTCTTGATTCAACTTAGGCTTTTCAACATCAGCTTCAACCAGCTTCGGCCAAGGTCTAAACTGAGGCTTCTGTTCGCTTACCTCTATCCAACCTTTTTCCTGTAGTGCTTTCAGTGTGGTACTACTCACCTCTTCTTCTAATAGAGACGAATGCGAGACCGGACCAGAAGCCAACAAGTTCATCACTTGAGCCTGTTTAAATGCCCGACCAAAACCTTGCATCATCTGGTCTCGGCCACGCTCAGTCATGTTCCACTGTTTACAACTAGCAAAATCGGCTGGTTTTCCTTTACGCAGAGCACTAGGCATCGCATTGGCCAAAGTGTCTCCCAAAGGAAACTGATAAAACTGACTACACCACTTTAATAACGTGTACAGATTATCTGACCAAATAGGTTGTGAATCGAGGACCTCTTTGATTGGTTTAAGTCTATCTATCGAAAACTCAGACTCCTGAACTAATTCAGTAACAATACCAACCAGGGTTTTAGGCCCAAAAGGAACAGAAACACGCCCACCAATAATTGGAAACAGAGAGTTTGGAATCAAATAATCGAACTGTTTATCCAACGGGACAGGCAGTGCAACTCGAGCAATAGTTGGTCGCATAGAAGTCTAGCAATATACAAAAATGGGAGAAAATACAGTCTACTGGATGATGGAGGTAAATTCGAGCAGCGAATGTGGTGAAAATATCAGCGAAAACGGTTGATCCACACTGCTGGATTCATTAATATATCGCGCCTTGATGAGATGCTTAATATAAACACTCATCAATAGTAGCTATATTTAATTTAAATCTACGTGTGGTGTCCGGCATAGACTCGGATAGCGACACGGCCTAATTTGAGGTTATCCCATGAAAGCTGGTATCCACCCAGAATACAAAGAAGTAAACGCGACTTGCTCTTGCGGCAACTCTTTCGTTTTCAAATCTACTCTAGGTAAAGACTCTATGCACCTAGACGTATGTGACAAGTGCCACCCATTCTACTCTGGTAAGCAACGTATCGTTGATACTGGTGGTCGTGTTGATCGCTTCAACAAGCGTTTCGGCGCTCTATCAAGCAAGAAGTAATTTTACTTTACGCGAAGATTCAAAAAGGACGCTACGGCGTCCTTTTTTAGTTTCTATACTCAAATAACAAATAATCTGGTCTTATGAGCCATTATCAATACTTATCTTAACTAGGCAGAACCATTCACATCGACTAGAATGAGTGGCCTTAAATAATAACAATAAGGCTCCCCCCTTCATGTCCAACAACGATCGCCAAGAACTTACCGAAGAAGAGGCTTTTCGCCAACAAGCCCTCGACTACCATGCACTCCCAACTCCGGGAAAAATCGCAGTTTCACTGACTAAGCCCGCAGATTCAGCTCAAGATCTGGCACTGGCTTACAGCCCTGGTGTGGCAGAACCGGTCCGTGAAATCGCCCAAAATGTTGATAACATTTACAAGTACACCGCTAAAGGTAATACGGTTGCAGTTATCTCCAACGGTACTGCAATTTTAGGGTTAGGTAACCTTGGCCCAATGGCTTCCAAGCCTGTCATGGAAGGTAAAGCACTGCTGTTTAAACGCTTTGCGAACTTAGATTCTATCGATATCCAGGTCAAGCACCGCACTATCGATGAGTTCGTCGACACAGTGGCCAATATTGCTGACACCTTTGGTGGTATCAATCTAGAAGATATTAAAGCACCAGACTGCTTCGAGATTGAACGTCGTTTGATTGAACGCTGTGATGTTCCTGTGTTCCACGATGATCAACACGGTACAGCGATTGTGACTGCCGCAGGTATGCTAAACGCCATTGAACTGCAAGGCAAAAACCTCAATGAATGTACCATTGTGTGTTTAGGCGCAGGCGCGGCTGCCGTCGCATGTATGGAACTACTCATTAAGTGTGGCGCAATGCGCGAAAAGATTTACATGCTTGACCGTAAAGGTGTGATTCATACGCGTCGTGATGATTTAAACGAATACAAGCAGCTGTTTGCTAACAACACAGATAAGCGCACATTGGAAGATGTTATCGAAGGTGCCGACCTATTCTTAGGTGTATCAGGTCCGAACCTGCTTCCAGCAGATGCGTTAAAACTGATGGCTGATAAACCGGTTGTATTTGCTTGTTCAAACCCTGATCCGGAAATCAAGCCAGCGCTTGCGCATGAAGTCCGTGACGATTTAATCATGGGTACGGGCCGTAGCGACTATCCAAACCAGGTAAACAACGTACTTTGTTTCCCATTCATTTTCCGTGGTGCACTTGATGTTCGTGCCAGTGAAATCAACGACGAGATGAAACTGGCTGCGGTTGAAGCCATTCGTCAACTTGCTAAAGAGCCAGTTCCAGCTAACGTACTGCAAGCTGCAGGTGTTGATGCTCTGACTTTTGGGCCGAACTACATCATTCCGAAACCGATGGATCCGCGCTTACTTCCTCGTGTTGCTAAAGCCGTAGCACAAGCGGCGGTAGATTCTGGTGTGGCTCGTATCGAGATGCCTGAAAATTATATGAACAACTAAACTAAATTTCATTGAGCGATTAAAAAGCCCCAGATTTTATAAACTGGGGCTTTTTGCATTTATTTTGTAAAAAAGTGCGCTAAATAACACTTAGTCATCGTAAGCTTCGAACTCGATACCCATTTCTGTCATAAGGGCTTTCACTTCCGCAGGTAAATCGTCCGGACGATCTTTACGTAAATCTTCATCTGTTGGTAGTGGCTGCCCGGTGTAAGCATGTAAAAAAGCTTCACACAAAAGTTCACTATTCGTCGCATGACGCAAGTTATTGATCTGGCGACGAGTGCGCTCATCTGTCAGTATTTTCAACACCTTAAGAGGGATTGAAACAGTGATTTTTTTCACTTGCTCACTCTTTTTCCCATGCTCTGCATAAGGGCTTATATATTCACCATTCCAGTCTGCCATTGCGCACCTTCATTATTCAAATTCGAAGTCAAAATTTTTAAGCACAGATTTTAGCGGGATTTACCGCCATAAGCAAAGACATATAGACGTCTAGAAGTGTTGACGTCTTTATTTTAGATAAGTAAAGTATGAGCTATTCACCAAATTGAAGAATACGTGTAGTTTATAGCCAAGTCATCTCAAGATGCTTGGGAATATATCCGCAAAGATTTGGAAATTTATAAAACCTGAACTCGGAAAAACAATACTAGGATCTAAAAGCCTAATCATCCCGTGTTTAAGTTGCAGCGCTTCAGGAAGGAATCACACTCATGGCTAAACGCAACCCTGCGACAATTGCTGTTCGCACCGGTATAGAATCAGACACTCAGTATCACGCTGTCGTTCCACCCATTTATTTATCAACCAACTACGGTTTCCCTGCGTTTGGCGAAGTGCCTAAATACGACTACACACGTTCAGGCAATCCAAACCGAGGACTGCTAGAGAAAACACTTTCTGAACTGGAAGAAGGCCAAGATGCTGTCATCACCAACTGCGGTACTTCTGCATTAAACCTTCTTGCTTCCGCATTTCTTGGTCCAAATGACGTTATCGTCGCGCCACACGATTGCTACGGTGGCACTTATCGTCTATTCAATACGCGGGCAAATAAAGGGGATTTTAAAGTACTGTTTGTCGATCAGTCTAACGACCAAGCATTAGCACAGGCACTAGCGCAAAAACCGAAACTCATTTTGTTAGAAACACCATCTAACCCACTTGTTCGTGTCGTTGATATTGAAAAAGTTTGCCAGCAGGCTAAATCCGTTGGCGCTTTAGTCGCGGTAGACAACACTTTCCTCACGCCGGTATACCAAAAGCCGCTATTACTCGGTGCCGATTTCGTTATTCACTCCACCACTAAGTTTATTAACGGCCACTCTGATGTCATTGGTGGTGTTGTGATCAGTAAATCAGCACAACATGGTGAAGATTTAGCCTGGTGGGGTAACTGTATTGGCGCGACAGGTACACCATTTGATAGCTATATGACACTGCGTGGCCTTCGTACTCTGGGAGCACGTATGCGCGTGCATGAAGAGAGCTCAATGCAGATTTTAGGCTACTTAAAATCTCAGTCTTTGGTGAAAGCGATATATCACCCTAGCCTGCCTGAGCATCCGGGCCATGATATTGCTAAGAAACAGCAACAAGGTTTTGGCTCAATGCTAAGCTTTGAGTTTGCTGGTAGCTACGAACAGCTACAACACTTTGTCAGTGAACTTGAGCTATTCTCTCTAGCAGAGTCATTAGGTGGCGTAGAAAGCTTAATCTGTCACCCTGCAACCATGACACACAGAGCAATGGGTGAAGCGGCTCTTGAGGAAGCGGGAATCTCCCTTCAATTACTACGTTTATCTGTCGGCCTAGAAGACCCAGACGATCTTATCTCTGACTTAGAGCAAGCCTTCACTAAAGCCAAGGAGAAGTTTTAATGTCTGTATCACGTCAGCTACACAAGTTTGGTGGTAGTAGCTTAGCCGATCCTGAGTGCTATTTACGTGTCGCAAATATTCTAAAAGAGTATTCTCAAGCTGAAGATTTAATTGTGGTTTCTGCCGCAGGTAAAACCACAAACCGTTTAATTGCATTTCTTGAAGCGCTCAATAAAGATGGTCGTATCGCGCATGAAACTCTTCAGTCTCTGCGCCAGTTCCAATGCCAATTGGTTGAAGAGTTATTAGAAGGTGAGGTCGCAGACAATCTGTTAACTCAAGTGAATGGTGAGTTTATTCGTTTAGGAGAGCTCACAGCGCCACTGAGTAAAGCAGAACAAGCGGCTGTACTTGGTCATGGTGAAATGTGGTCAGCTCGTTTGTTAGCAGCCCTGCTTAACCAAAACCAACTCCCCGCCGTATCTCAAGATGCTCGCGAATTTCTACGTGCAGAAGCAGGAACGCAACCCGAAGTCGATCGTTCACGTTCATACCCGCTGGTCAAAAAAGTTTTAGCACAGCATGCACATCACCGTATTGTCATTACTGGTTTTATGGCGCAAAACGAGCAAGGTGAAACCGTACTACTCGGCAGAAACGGTTCCGATTATTCAGCAACGGTTATTGGTGCCCTTGCTGATGTTGCTCGAGTGACGATCTGGAGTGATGTGGCTGGTGTTTATAGCGCTGACCCACGTTTGGTTTCAGATGCATGTTTACTGCCACTGTTACGTTTAGACGAAGCGAACGAACTTGCGCGTCTAGCCGCTCCTGTTCTTCACAGTAGAACGCTTCAACCAGTTGCTCAAAGCGCGATGGATTTAGAACTGAGATGTAGCCATCAACCTGAGTCAGGTTCAACCAAGATTGAACGAGTACTGGCTTCTGGTCGCGGGGCGAAAATTATTACCTCACTGGATGAAGTTCTGCTTATTGAACTTGAATTTGGCCACGGCCACGATTTCTCACGCATCCACACTGAGACACTAGCCAAACTTAAGCGTGAGCAACTAGAACCGCTCGCATTTGAAGCGCAACCTGACCAATACACACTTCGCTTAGCTTATACCGCTGAAATTGCCTCTGGCGCACTCGCTTATTTACAAGACACCGCCACAGAAGCGGAAATTAAACTCAAAGAAGGCTATTCACTTGTTGGTGCTGTTGGCGCAGGCGTGACTAAGAATGCAAACCATAGTTACGGTTTCTACCAACAATTGAAAAACTCTCCTATCGAGTTTATTTGTGAAGCAGAGTCAGAACTGAGCCTTGTCGCCGTACTACGCCAAACGCCAGTAGAAAAGTTGGTGGTTAGCATACATAACCAAATTTTTCAGGCACAAAAACGCGTCGCTATTGCGCTATGCGGAAAAGGCAACATAGGTTCTAGCTGGCTTAAATTGTTTGCCGAACAAAAAGAAGAGTTGGAAAAACGACGTGGTATGAACTTCGAGTTGGTTGCAGTTATCGATAGTCAAACGTACTGGTTTGAACCCAAAGGTATTGACCCAGATACCGTTCTTAGCCGTTATCAAGATGAAGCGATTGAGAATGATAGTAATAGCTGGCTCTACAAACTGGGAAAACTGCAAGGCTATGATGACGCGATTGTCTTAGACGTTACCGCAAGCAAAGTACTGGCTAATCAATATCTGGATATCGCACAGCAAGGGATGCACCTGATCTCTGCCAACAAAGTTGCAGGCTCAGCATCCAGTGATTACTACCATCAGGTGAAAAGTTCATTCGCCAAAATCAGTCGTCACTGGTTATACAACGCCACTGTTGGAGCCGGCTTGCCTATCAACCACACGGTGCGTGATTTACGTGAAAGTGGCGATGAAATCACTGCCCTATCAGGTATTTTCTCAGGCACACTTTCTTGGCTATTCCAACAATATGATGGTTCAGTTCCTTTCAGTGAACTCATCGACCTTGCGTGGCAACAAGGCTTAACCGAACCCGATCCTCGTAACGATTTAGATGGTTCTGACGTTATGCGTAAGTTGGTCATTCTTGCTCGTGAGTCTGGTCTAGATGTAGAACCACACAGTATCAGAGTCGAGTCATTGGTTCCTGAAGAGCTACAAGGCATATCTCTGGATGACTTCCTAGATAACAGTCAGTTGCTGAACCAACGCCTCGCTGAACGTCTAGCAAAAGCCCAGCGTGAGGAGAAAGTGCTGCGTTACGTTGCTCGTTTAGAGAAAAATGGTAAAGCAACCGTCGGTGTTGAAGCGCTGGAAAAGGATCACCCTTTGGCCAACTTGCTACCATGTGACAATATCTTTGCGATTGAAAGTAAGTGGTATAAAGATAATCCTCTGGTCATTCGAGGTCCAGGAGCAGGGAGAGAAGTCACCGCGGGAGCCATCCAATCGGATTTAAATTTACTTTCCAGCTTACTTTAAAGTTTTATAAAACTCGCCAAATTAGGCGAGTTTTGTTTTTTAACACCGACTGAACAGAAAAGCTCGGAACATCACTCCAAGCGGTTATCTAATGACATGAATTTCCGCTAAAAATTAATTAGCTTGATTGAATTATCTTCACATTCAACATGAAAAAAATTCATATATGTAAGGTTGACATTAAAAGGTATTCAATACATTCTGTAGCCATATAGACGTCTAAACGTCAATTCACGAATATTAGCGTTTGTAGTGAAAACTACAAGGAGAGAAAAATGGGATACACACACGCCGGCCATATTGACGCTTTAAATCAGAATATTTCTGAGCTTTCTGACATTAATGTATCTTTTGAATTTTTTCCACCAAGCTCTGAGAAAATGGAAGAAACGCTATGGAACTCAGTGCATCGCCTAAAAACGCTTAAGCCAAAATTCGTGTCTGTGACTTACGGCGCTAACTCAGGTGAGCGCGACCGTACTCACTCCATTATCAAGGCTATTAAAGACCAAACAGGCCTAGTATCAGCTCCACACCTAACATGTATTGACGCTTCTCGTGAAGAACTCATCAACATCGCTGACGACTACTGGGCAAATGGCATTCAAAATATCGTAGCACTACGTGGTGATATTCCTCCTGGTGGCGGCAAACCTGAAATGTACGCTTCTGACCTCGTCGAGTTACTGAAATCTCGTCACGATTTTGATATCTCAGTGGCAGCATTCCCAGAAGTGCATCCTGAAGCCAAAAGTGCTCAAGCTGATCTGCTCAACTTAAAACGTAAAGTGGACGCGGGTGCTAACCGTGCAATTACCCAGTTCTTCTTTGATGTAGAAAGCTACCTACGTTTCCGTGACCGCTGTGTTGCAGCGGGTATTGATGTAGAAATCGTACCGGGTATTCTCCCTGTATCAAACTTTACTCAAGCTTCGCGTTTTGCAGCACAGAACAATGTGAAAGTTCCTAATTGGATGGCTAAACAGTTTGAAGGCTTGGAAGACGATGCTGTCACTCGTCAGTTGGTCGGTGCCAGTCAGGCTATCGACATGGTTCGCGTATTGTCTCGTGAAGGTGTTAAAGACTTCCACTTCTACACACTGAACCGTGCTGAAATGACTTACGCACTTTGCCATACACTAGGCGTACGTCCTGCTCGCTAATACTCCGAGCTTTAGATGTAGAAATGCCGACACTGATGTATCGGCATTTCTATTTTATTCGATAAGCAATAAGGCTTATTCAACATCATCCATTTTGCCCAATAGGCTACGGATGCGCTCTTGCCATTGATCGTGCTCTTGTTGAATTTGCTGTGCTTTTTGCTCAAGAGATTCACGGTTCGCTTTCAGCTCATTCGCTTCTTCTACAAGTTTCTGCTTTTCTTCTTTAAGTTCTTCAACTTCCATTTGAAGAAGAGCGATTGTGTCAACCGCGGTTTGAATTTTTGCTTCTAGTTGTTCTAGTACTTCAAAAGACATGGTACTTACCCTTTATTGATTCGGTTGAAATGGACAAAACGTCACTGATACCCCATTCTACTCAGCCAAGCCACGATAAACACTTACTATATTCGATCTTTTTTGCTATTCGGTTAAAAAAACAGCGCAATTTTACATCAAGCTAACTTAATGACCGAAATCACTTGTAAAGCTGATGGCTATTGGCTCTCAGCCAATTAGAGCCTGTTTATCGTTTGAGGTTAAATTTTGTTCGAGTTAAAAACGTTTTAATCGCGGCGCAATCTGTGTGGCTTAGTCATTCTAAGTAAATCTCTAAAATCTCACCAACTTTTGATCCATTGCAACTCCCACCGATTCTAAATAGCAAACGTTTACTTACTATTGTGATAAACTACCGCCCGAAATTATCCCCAATACTCAAGCTAGTTGGATTTGCAGGTAGGCAGCGAGAGAGAATTTCCATAAGCATAAATCACTATGTGATTGGGATGAACGAACGTAGCCAACACCGGCGCTACTTCAAGTAGAAAGAGTATATTGTTATAAGTTGGAGTAAACATGAAACGTGATTTAGCAATGGCTTTTTCTCGAGTTACTGAAGGTGCTGCATTAGCAGGTTATAAATGGCTTGGCCGAGGCGACAAAAATGCCGCTGACGGCGCAGCGGTAGAAGTCATGCGTACCCTACTGAATCAAACAGAAATCCAAGGCGAGATCGTTATTGGTGAAGGGGAGATTGATGACGCTCCAATGCTATACATCGGTGAGAAAGTCGGACTAGGCGGTGACGAGGTTGATATTGCAGTAGACCCCATTGAAGGGACTCGCATGACAGCCATGGGGCAGTCTAACGCCCTTGCTGTACTAGCAGCTGGTGAAAAAGGCAGCTTTCTCAAAGCCCCAGACATGTACATGGAAAAGCTGGTTGTAGGTCCAGGCGCTAAAGGTTGTATCGACCTTAACAAGCCTCTTAAAGAAAACCTAGAGAACATAGCACAAGCACTGGGCAAAACTTTAGACACCCTAGTCGTAATTACCTTAGCTAAACCTCGCCATGATGAAATGATTGCGGAAATGCAAAAGATGGGAGTACGTGTATTTGCTGTACCAGATGGAGATGTCGCCGCTTCCATTCTAACTTGTATGCCAGACAGTGAAGTCGATGTTATGTACTGCATCGGTGGCGCACCAGAAGGGGTGGTTTCAGCAGCGGTTATCCGTGCGTTGGACGGTGACATGCATGGCCGATTACTACCACGTCATCAAGTGAAAGGTGATACGGAAGACAACCGCATTTGGGGAGCTAGCGAGCTGGAACGCTGTAAAGAAATGGGCGTTGAAGCCAATGTGGTACTAAAAATGGAAGATATGGCGCGTAGTGATAACGTTATCTTCTCAGCCACGGGCATTACTAAAGGTGACCTATTAGAGGGAATTACTCGTCAAGGGCACATCGCGACCACAGAGACACTCCTAATCCGTGGACGTTGTCGTACTATTCGTCGTATTAAGTCTATCCACTATCTAGAGCGAAAAGACGCTGATATCCGCGATATCATTCTTTAAATATGGACTAAAAGTATCCACCGGCATAGCCGGTGGTTTTTCATATGCGCCTATAAGGCTCTCCTACTGGCAGCGCCCTAGCAGGCGCGTAGTGATCTGACATTTGCATATGATTATTTCCTGCGGCCCGTAAACGGGCTACCTGATTACGGGATCGACAATTGCTCTCCCATTTTATCCTGCTCTAGTTGGTGCTTTATGTAATTCTGTATCTTGCTAGTGTTCTTACCTACCGTATCTACATAATAACCTCGGCACCAAAATTCACGATTCCGATATTTAAACTTCAAATCCCCAAATCGTTCATAAAGCATTAGGCTACTTTTACCTTTCAAATACCCCATAAACGCTGAAACACTCATTTTGGGCGGTATTTCTAAAAGCATGTGGATATGATCCGAGCAACATTCCGCTTCAAGAATGTTCACATTTTTCCATTCACATAGTTTCCTCAATATTTCACCTATTGCTCTACGCTTTTCTCCGTAGAACACTTGCCTTCTATATTTCGGTGCAAAGACTATGTGGTATTTACAGTTCCAGCGCCTGTGCGCTAAGCTCTTTTCGTCCCCCATTGGGACCCCCTTTCAATTCTTAATTAACTCTTGTAGTTGCCAGACCACAAGACGTTTTTATCAAATTGAAAGGGGTTATATAACTGATTTATAGCTGTAAGCTTTACGGAACCCCCAGCCTAGCTGGGGGTTTTCTCTATACAACAAAAAAGTTTAGAACAGCTCTTCTGCTACTTTGAATAGGTCTTTACGAACTGGACGACGCATGTTTTCAATTGCATCGATAATATCATGGTGAACCAGTTCTTCTTTCTGGATACCCACACAACGACCACCGTGACCTTCCATCAATAGATGAACCGCGTAGTTACCCATACGAGAAGCTAGCACACGGTCAAACGCTGTAGGTTTACCACCACGTTGAATATGACCAAGAATGGTTGCACGAGTTTCACGGTGTGTTGCCGCCTCAATCTCTTTCGCTAACACGTTAGCGTCCATCATAAGTTCAGTAAGTGCAATGATTGCATGCTTCTTACCTTTCTTAATGCCATCTTGAATATTCGAGATTAGCTCTTCCATATTCAAACCAGTTTCTGGCGTAATGATGTACTCACAACCACCAGCAAGTGCAGACATCAAAGTAAGGTCACCACAGTGGCGGCCCATGATTTCAACAATAGAAATACGTTGGTGAGATGAAGATGTATCACGCAGACGATCAATAGACTCAATAACGGTATTCAATGCTGTAAGATAACCAATCGTGTAATCCGTACCTGCAATATCATTATCGATGGTGCCTGGTAGACCGATACATGGGTAACCCATTTCAGTCAGTTTCTTCGCACCCATGTACGAGCCGTCACCACCGATAACCACTAGCGCTTCAATACCGTGTTTTTTCAAGTTCTCAATCGCTTTTTCGCGAACAGCCACTTCTTTAAACTCTGGGAAACGCGCTGAACCTAAGAAAGTACCACCACGGTTGATAACGTCAGATACACTTGAACGATCAAGCTGCTTAATACGATCTTCGTAAAGACCTTGATAACCATCGTAGATACCAAAAACTTCTAGTCCAGCTCCTAATGCTGTACGTACAACACCGCGAATCGCTGCGTTCATACCCGGCGCATCGCCACCACTTGTTAAAACACCGATCTTTTTAATCATGATCACCCTCAATTTTTTGGAATTTGTATCACTATTTTTTGCGTCGCCTGAAATCAAGTTCAAACAACAAAATCTTGTAATTATGTTTGCCAGCTAGAAAGACTAGTGTGCATTTTATGTGCTGTAATAAAGCTTTTTACCCAGAAGCAGTATTGCAGTTTTGCACTTTCACATCGTTGATTCACATCAGATTCGCGCCTTTTATTTAAGCCGCAAAAAATATAGTCTATCTCACAAGCTTTGTCGCTACCATGGTTGAAGTTTTTGTTTCCTTTCAGGCCCAAATATCAATGAATATGGGTCCTGATGGATTAAAACATCAGCGCCTGGGAACTCCTCACATAACTTCTCCTCAACATCATCGGAAATTCGATGCGCTTCGATCAGAGGCATCTTGTCATCCAGCTCTAAGTGTAGCTGAATAAATCTCACCGGACCTGACATACGAGTTCTCAAATCATGGATACCCAATACACCATCAACAGACAGAGAGACTTGACGAATCTTAGCGATTTCCTCTTCTGGAAGTTGTCGGTCAAGAAGAGTTTGAATCGCCTCTTTGACCATTTTAAATGCGCTATATAAGATAAAGCCGCCAATACCTATAGCAAAAACGGCATCAGCCTGTTTCACACCAAACCAGCTTAAACCAAGTGCAACCATAATTGCACCATTCATATATAGATCAGACTGATAATGCAACGAATCGGCTGCAATTGCCTGACTACCCGTTTTCTTAACCACATGACGTTGGAACAGCACTAAAGCGAAGGTCACCACGATAGCAAGTAAACTGACATAAATACCATACTCAGGCGCTTTGAGTTCATGGGGACGGAAGAAACGGTCTACTCCATTTAAAATAAGAAAGCATGCCGAACCAGAAATAAACATCGCCTGAGCTAATGCCGCCAAGGATTCTGCTTTTCCATGACCAAATGCATGTTCTCTGTCAGCAGGTTGTAATGAATAACGCAGAACAACGAGGTTCACAACTGAAGCGGCAATATCCAGCATCGAGTCAATTAGAGAGGCCAGCAGACTCACGGATCCAGTAATCCACCACGCCGCAACTTTGACAATCAGAAGTAAGGTCGCAACCAGAGTGGCAGTCCATGCAGCAATCGTCACTAAACGTGCGTATTCCTTTTTCATAACGTCTTACCATAACAAACAATGACTTGATTATACCTAAATCCGTTTAAGATGCTTGTTTGATGAGCGAATTTGTCACAAGTAAAAACATCCAGAATAAGGAAAAGGCAGCCTAAGCTGCCTTTTTTGTTAATGAACACAATAACTAACGGTTAAGTACAATAAGACTCTAACCATTACTGCATCATCGGTTGAACCGGTTGACCTTGAGGACCACCACGCATCATACCTTGGCCTTGCATCATACCTTGACCACGAGGGCCTTGCCCCGCTTTACCACCACGGTGACCACCCTGACCAAACAACACGCATTCATTCATGCGTTCTTGTTGCATCGTCGTCAACTTAGCTTTTTGATCTGCGGTTAGAACGTTCATCATTGCATTACGCTGCTTCATCATTGCTACGCGTTGTTCTGCTCGGCGTTCCACCATCTGTTGCGCCAGTTTTTGTGCTGCTGCTTGGTCAAAATTTGCAGACATCACTAGCTCTCTTTCTTTCATTTTCAAGGTACGCATTTCTGCTCGCTTACCTGCACGTTGAGCTTGCATCGCATCACGCTGTTGTAAGCGAAGTTCGGCCATTTGTGCTTTTTGCTCAGGAGTAACATTTAACTGAGCGAAAACGGCGGGGTTCATCATACCGCCACGACCACAATCGCCATCGAAACCTCGACCTTGGCCAGGACCTTTACCACCAGCAGCGAACACGGCTGCTGAGCCTAAAGCAATAGGTAGAACAACTGCTGCAAGGATCATTTTATTCGCCATTTTCATAATCTTTTCCTTCTCGTTTGGACTTGAATCGGCTGCCTATGCAGCTCTTGAATTTATAATACGACCTGCTAGGTAAAGCAGTGTTTGAGAAGCGTAAATAATCGTAAAGGGTGAGTTTACGTATGATGTTGAACGAGAAATAACAGTAAACTATAAACTAAATGCTCATGTTGAAGAGGTCACTATGGCACACATCCTATTAATTGATGACGACACAGAACTCACCAGCTTATTAAACGAAGTTTTAAGCTACGAAGGGTTTTATGTATCCGAAGCCAATGATGGTGAAGCGGGTCTAGAAGCGGTCAATGATAGTGTCGACCTCATACTACTTGATGTCATGATGCCAAAACTGAACGGCATGGAAACATTGAAAAAACTGCGTGAGAAATGGCAAACACCAGTGTTAATGCTGACCGCAAAAGGGGAAGAAATAGATCGCGTGATAGGCCTTGAACTTGGTGCTGATGACTACTTACCTAAACCTTTCAGCGACCGGGAACTTTTAGCTCGTATAAGAGCTGTATTGCGCCGTACGCAGCACCATCACGCCAAGCACTCCGACGTTATCGAGTGTCAGGACATCCAAGTTTACCCCGGAAAACAGGAGGCCTACTGTCAGGGAGAACTTCTTGACCTCACCACCACAGAATTTGCTCTTCTTGCCCATTTTGTACAGAACCCAGGAAATACACTGACAAAAGAAGATTTAAGCTTGGATGTTCTGGGTAAACGACTGGCAGCCTTTGATCGTGCAATTGATATGCACGTATCCAACTTACGTAAAAAACTCCCTGAAAGATCGAATGGAAAGCTACGCATCAAAACCCTCCGTGGCCGCGGCTACTTAATGGTGTTGGAGGACTAATGCGCTTACCGAGAATCAATAGCCTTTACGGACGCATTTTCGCTATTTTCTGGCTAACCATGTTTCTAGTATTGCTTGCAGTACTGGCACTACCACATCTTGACCCACGAAAGTCTCGCGATTTACCACAAGAGATGCATCAACGAATTGTGGCTGAAAAAGAGATGCTCGAGGCTCACTTTCAACATGAGACAAACCTGGCCAGAGTCCTAATGGTTCTAGAAACTAACGCTAATCGAGGCCAAGGTGGGATGAGGCGTAACAATGACCAAAGACCCGATATGCGTCCTCGCTTTTTCGTGACGGATTTAGATGGGAAAATATTAACCACCCGCCAACAATCCGATTTTAAGTACAAAGCGCTGCAAAACTTTGCCAGTAGTATTGAATCCGTTGATAAACCGCAACAACGACTTTATGGGCGCTACATGATCGCCGGTCCTGTTCCAGTGACATTAGCTCAACAAGAATTACTGCTTTTTGTTGGCTTCCGCTGGAATGAGCCTCCCCCGTTCCTATTACAGCTGTTTGATAAACCAGTCCAACTACTACTGGCTGTGATGTTAGTCAGCACACCATTACTGCTTTGGCTTGCATGGGCGCTCAGTCAACCCGCGCAAAGGCTGGCACTCGCCGCTCAACGCGTTGCACGTGGACAGTTTGAAGTTGATCCTGATTTAGAAAAAGGAACCACAGAGTTTAGACAAGCCGGGCGCAGCTTTAACCAAATGGTTGAAGCCGTAAACCAGATGATTTCCGGACAACAGCGCTTATTGTCCGATATTTCTCACGAACTTCGCTCACCTCTGACTCGCCTGAGAATGGCAAATGCTCTTGCAACTCGGAAACAAGGCTCTAGCAATGAGCTGGAGCGTATTGATACTGAAGCGCAACGTCTAGAGCAAATGATTGGTGAACTGCTCGAACTGTCCAGAATGCAAACCAACAGTCATCTGGGACGGGAAGAGCAACCCATGAGTAGCCTCTGGGAAGAATTACTAAATGACGCGAAATTTGAAGCTGAGCAGATGAATAAGTCTCTGGAATTTAATGAGATACCTGATCTATCCATTTCAGGCAATCCCAAGCTACTAATGAGCGCACTTGAAAACGTCGTTCGCAATGCAATTTACTATGGGAAAGATAAAATCGTCGTGACCTTTTCAGCAACAGATCAAAGCGTATCCATTTCGGTAGAAGACAATGGCGATGGTGTTCCTGAAGATGAACTGTCTGAAATATTTCGCCCATTTTATCGAGTATCAACGGCACGCGATCGACACAGCGGCGGTACAGGTTTAGGCCTGGCTATCACCGAAAGTGCCGTTCGCCAACATAGTGGTGTTATCATTGCTAGTCGTAGTCCGCTTAATGGCCTTAAAGTTCAATTCTCTCTCCCTCTCTGAAACGATTCCAAACTTGTGATTAATAGGGCGAGAGATTTATACTCGCCCTTAAATTTATAAACACTCCGCAACGGGTCAATAGGCCTAAAAAGGAAGTAAACTCTCATGTTTGATATTGCCCTGTACGAGCCTGAAATCGCCCCGAACACTGGTAACATTATTCGCTTATGTGCTAACTGCGGTGCTAACCTGCATTTAATAGAACCTTTAGGCTTTGATTTAGAAGAAAAAAAAGTGCGCCGAGCTGGCTTGGATTACCATGATCTGGCTCGTGTAACTCGTCATAAGAACTACCAGGCATTTCTTGATCATATGGCAGAGAAAGGGGAATTCCGCGTCTTTGCTTGTACGACAAAAACCACTGGTCATCATGTCGACGCAAAATTCCAGCCAGGCGATGTGCTGTTATTTGGCCCAGAAACCCGCGGATTACCGGCTGACGTTATAGAAAGTTTGCCGATGGAACAAAGAGTGCGTATTCCCATGATGCCTGACGCACGAAGTCTCAACCTTTCTAACGCCGTGGCGATTATCGCTTTTGAAGCATGGCGGCAAATGGGATTTAAAGGGGCTTTATAAGCTCATCAATACAAAAAAGCTCTGGCGAATACCAGAGCTTTTCAATTCAAAACTTAGTGCAGACGATTGTTTTTATTATCGTCGTCGTCATCATCCTTCTTCTCATACTCACCATCAAAAGTATTCCCCTGTTGAGAGTCATGAGAATGAAAGTTGCCATCGAAATGGCTCGAATGTGTCGAATGGAAACCACTAGATAGGTTAGAAACCACCACTTTACTCATTAGGTATTTTGCGATCATTGCCCGAGGTGCCGGTACTAACACCAACATCCCCATTGCGTCAGTCATAAAACCCGGCGTTAACAGCAAAACACCCGCGACAGCCAACATTACGCCCTCAACAATTTGTTGTGCAGGCATTTCACCTCGCTGCATACGTTGTTGTACCGTTAACAAAGTTTGCAATCCCTGGCTTCTAACCAAAGACGCACCAACAAATGCCGTAATTAATACTAAAGCGATTGTCGGCCATAGGCCTAACATCCCACCAACCTGTATAAACAAGCCGATTTCAATAATAGGTACCGCTATAAAAAGAATTAGTAGTATAGGAAACACAGCTCCTCCTTATTTTGCTACACCTTAGCCCTAACGATTCCGCTGTGCAAGCGAGCGGCTGAACAAACAGTGACAAGCTTCCTGCTATTGAACATTTATCAAATAAAAACGTAATAAAGCGTGAACAGCCATATTCAGTTGCGGCGACATGGCTAATTAGAAAAGGCTCAACTACTTTATACATAGGCCTCTTCTAAGAGCTAAAACATGAAACGGATATTCAGCACTATCAAAACAGGTACAGTGTTGTGGCTATTATTGTCACTAATTCCGTTTGCCTACTACTTCCATCTTTCTGAAAAAGCTCATCAATTCATCATTTCCCGTGTTGAATCAGAAGGTCTGCAACAATTATCTTTCATCGATTCAAAAGCGAAAAGAACCCATGCACAAATCCAACAAATTTTTTATGAGCTTGGCCATTCCGCCCTATTACACGATTTTGCAATCACCCGTGATGCTAATTATCGGAAATATATCGAAAGTCAGTGGTACTTGACGTCCTTCAATTCCGCGCTGTTTTATCAATTACGTTTTATTGATAACCGGGGCTATGAAGTTATCCGTGTTGATTACATGCCGAGTATGGCTAATCCATCCATTGTACCTAGCGATAGACTACAAAATAAAAGCAACCGCAATTATTTCCTTTATGCACAAAAGCTAGCCAATGGCGAACAAGGTAGCTTCGGCATCGACATTGAATACGAAAATAATCAGCCAGTCATCCCTTATAGGCCAGGCTATAGAATTATTTACCCAATCATCGCTAACTCTGTAAGACAAGGCTACTTCATAGCCAACTTAGATGTCATGGCCATTGTTGACCAAATCACCTCAAACCCAGACAACCTGAATATCGACTTCATTAATAAACAGGGAGGTTACGTCATCAGTAGTGACA
Source organism: Vibrio sp. (assembly GCA_048259585.1). Classification (GTDB taxonomy): domain Bacteria; phylum Pseudomonadota; class Gammaproteobacteria; order Enterobacterales; family Vibrionaceae; genus Vibrio. Next base: position 95,131 of record JBLXHN010000010.1, read on the forward strand.
AGAATAAGCCATTTGGTGAGATTGTTCGCGAGCGTGGCAAATTCAATTTAGCCGCTGAGAATCCAGAGGTTTGGGAAGCCTTACGAAATATCAATATCTCTGGAAGTAGCTTGCTGACAGATAAAGGGTTATACATTTTTCGAGCTTTAAGTAGTCATTTGTTTGGTGCAGACGATCCCCTAACAATGCTAACGCTATACCCAACCTCAGCTATCACTAACCTGTTTTCTCAGCGGGATAAACAGCTAAAAATTGAAGCATTTATTATCTGGCTATGTCTTGGCCTTTTATCAATTACTAGTGCGTTATTCATTGATGCCTACCGTCGATTAAAAGCCGATCAAACCTATGCTGAATACGCTATTGAAAACTCCATGGCGGTGGTCGTAACCGACTTAAACATGAGAATTTTACGGGTAAATACCGGTTTCTGTAATCTCGTCAACAGCGATATAAGTCTGTTAATTGGTACACAAATCACTGACTTTTTCCTCTCAAGATCCAAAGAGAACATCATCAAACGCCAATTATCTGTTAGAAGAGTATGGCAAGGAGAGTTCTCTTTACATACTACCGACAATATTGAAGTCATATGTCAAACTGAGATTCACGCCATTAGTGGCAAACTGCGTCGAATTCAATATTACGTTTACTCGTTTACCGATATATCTAGTCACCACAACACCATTGCCGCATTGAAAGAACGCTCAGAGAAAGATCCAGCAACAGCACTGTGGAATAAAAAAAAGTTCGACCAGAGTTTGCAATATCAATGTCGCTTAAAGCTACGTTACCCTAGTCATCCGACTTGCTGCCTAGCTATTCTAGATATTGATTCATTCAAAGAGATTAATGACACCTTTGGTCATAATGCCGGTGACAAAGTTATACTTCACATTGCGAACCAATTACGAGCCGTCATGCGTGACACTGATTGTATTGCGCGTATTGGTGGTGATGAATTTGCCGTATTGATCCAACACACAGAGCTTGAGCAAGCCCAAGCGTTGATGAGTAGAGTCTCTGCCGATATTAGAGATTGGACCCAATTCACTGTCTCCGTCAGCATTGGTTTAGCAGAAGTCACCGCGGATGAATCGGAAACCTTCTCGCATGCGGATAAAGCAATGTATCGTTCAAAACGTAAAGGGAAAAACTGCGTTACAGTACATGGTATTGAAAGATTCAGTATCTTAAAGTCAAACTCACCAAACCAATAAAATTGATTTTTTACCTAAACGAATACCACTGCGCCACCATTCTCTGCAATCAAAGTGTTCCGTTGCGACTATAACTTGTCCTGTCACAAACAATGGCAGCGATATGAACAATATCAACTCACTAAAATCAGCCCAGTCAGTCTGTTATTTGTACAATGTAATTTGATATGTATCAAAAAAATTTAAAATTTTGCACATTAATAATAAATTATCACTCATGAATAAAATTCCAAAATTTAATTACTTACTATTTTAATAAGCCCACAGTTATAGAGAAAAATAAGAACCATAGAATATAATTCCATTAAACCTAAGCAAATACCCTTACATTAAACTAGTCGTTTATATTCCTAAAATCACATCAAAGTTATTTTGTGAAGCATGGCAAAGTTCGTCAAATTCAGTCAACTTAGAATTTAAAAAGATACCGAACTAGACAACTTAAACTTAATTAACCTCTATGTGATTATTTTTCCATTAAAAATAATACTAATCTAATACGTTGTAATCATTCTCTATTTAATGATGTTAAATATTTTAATTAATGAGATTAGAGCGTAAAAACTTTAGCCACTGAACACATTTGGGTGTTTCCTATCCAAATGTAAGGAGATAGCTATGACAACCCAAACTGTAACGACTAAGCCTAAAGGTGGATTCTTTTCTAACTTTAAATTTCCTTCCGCCTATACCATTTTATTTCTGCTCATTGCTCTCGTAGCAGCACTGACTTGGATTGTTCCCGCCGGTCAATATGAACGCACAATGAATGACGATCTAGGAAGAGAAGTACCTATTGCTGGGACTTACCAACCTACAGAGGGTAACCCTCAAGGAATTATTGATATTCTAATGGCACCGATTGACGGCTTTTATAACCATAATAGTTACGAAGCCGCGGCCATTGATGTTTCTCTGTTTATTCTCGTCATTGGTGGCTTTCTTGGCTTGGTGACAAAAACAGGTGCAATTGACGCTGGTATTGCACGAGTGACGGCAAGGCTTGAAGGTCGGGAAGAGCTGATGATCCCAATTCTGATGGCTCTGTTTGCCACTGGTGGGACAGTTTATGGTATGGCTGAAGAATCATTGCCGTTTTATACCCTCTTGGTACCAGTGATGATGTCGGCAAGGTTTGACCCGGTAGTCGCTGCTGCAACGGTCTTACTCGGGGCAGGCATTGGCACACTCGGCTCGACAATCAATCCTTTTGCTACCGTCATTGCTGCCAACGCAGCAGGTATCCCATTCACTGACGGTATCTTATTAAGAGCTGCCATCTTGATTGTAGGATGGATTGTTTGTGTCCTATATGTCATGCGATACGCCAAGATGGTGCGCGCAGATCAAACCAAATCCATTGTCTATGACAAATTTGAAGAAAACAAAGCTCACTTCATCGGCAACCAAAGTGACGAAACTATAGAGTTCACAGGGACTCGAAAACTAATACTCACTATATTTGCCGCCGCATTCGGTGTGATGATTTATGGTGTGTCAGTCGCGGGTTGGTGGATGGCTGAAATATCCGCTATGTTCTTAGGAGCAACCATCATCATTGGCTTAGTGGCAAGAATGAGTGAAGAGGAATTCACCACCAGCTTTATAGACGGAGCCCGAGATCTACTCGGTGTGGCACTGATTATTGGTATTGCTCGTGGAATAGTCGTAGTAATGGATCAGGGGATGATTACCGACACTATCTTAAACTCTGCGGAGCAAGCGGTCACTGGGCTGTCTTCAGTTATCTTTATCAACGTCATGTATTTATTGGAAATACTTCTGTCTTTCCTTGTTCCATCCTCTTCTGGCTTAGCCGTACTGACCATGCCGATTATGGCTCCGCTTGCAGACTTTGCTGGAGTTGGAAGAGAACTGGTTGTCACGGCTTATCAATCAGCATCCGGCATTGTTAACCTCATCACTCCTACATCCGCAGTAGTCATGGGCGGTTTAGCTATCGCACGAGTTCCCTACGTTCGCTGGATAAAATGGGTAGCGCCTTTGCTCGGTATCCTGTGCGTCCTAATCATGGCGATGCTAAGTATTGGCGTCTTTTTGTAACGCCGAATAGATCGACAACTAGCCGCGCTTTTTGCGCGGCTTTTCTATTACTTTTTCTAATCTAGATTTAGCTAGCCTTATGCTAAACGAGCATCTCTGCTCAACAGCATCATCGTCATCTCTAATATTCACCTCACTCTCCTCAACCCCACCAGCAGAGCCATACTGTCGCTCACACCTATAGGAATAATTAATGAACGAGTTAGAAATATTATTCTCAAACAATATACTCAATAATATTTTTAAATAAGTTTTTATAATCCATAAAGTACTTAAAGTAATCTGAAGTGAATTCTCTCCTAAAATTCTAGCCACTATTGAACTTGTCTTAGATCACAGTTTAGTGTTCTTTTCTGTTAACAAATGATAAGCAGCGATAAAAAAATTAACTAGCTACCCTTTTTAAATGCATATTCACGTTAAATTTTTATCCAATCACAACCAGAAAAAATGAATAAAATTCCCCAAAATGCATAAATAGAACGACTCACGCCTTTATAGTGGAGATTTACTTAATGCATTCGTGATTTATATTTCATTAAAAACTGTAATTTACCAAAGGAAAATACAATAAATTAAATGCATAAATTTTGTTAAAAACGATTACTTGGGCATATTAAATGATTAATAACAAACTGTGATTAATATCCAAGAAAGGTAACCACCTCCCCGTAATATAAATATCAGAACAAAGAAAACCCTAATTTAAAAACATCCTATAAACACTAATAAATAATTATGTATTTCAGTAAATAGAAATACAAAATATAGAGAGATACGATTATGAGTAAGTTATATGTAGGTTCAGAAATCGGTCAGTTGCGTCGTGTTTTAATCCACCGTCCAAGACGTGCGCTTAGTCATTTAACCCCATCAAATTGTCATGATTTATTGTTTGATGATGTTTTAGATATCGAACGTGCGGGTAAAGAACACGATGTTTTTGCCCAAACGTTGCGTAACGAAGGTGTAGAAGTATTATTGCTCACTCATTTGCTCGCTGAAACATTGGAAGTTCCTGAAGCCAAAGAATGGCTCCTCAACACGCAAATTTCTGATTACCGCTTCGGCCCGACCTTTGCCAACGATCTTCGCTGCTATTTAAATGATCTGCCAACCATCGACTTAGCCAAAATACTGACCGGTGGTCTTTCATACGGCGAGATGCCAATGAAATCATCTTCGTTTATTCAACAGATGAACAAAACCAATGACTTCATCATCAAACCACTGCCAAACCACCTGTTTACTCGCGATACCTCTTGCTGGGTTTACGGCGGCGTTTCAATCAATCCAATGGCAAAAGTTGCTCGACAAAGAGAAACCAACCACTTGCGTGCAATTTACCGCTGGCATCCAACCTTCGCCGGTGAAGACTTTGTGAAGTACTTCGGCGATGAAGAGCATAACTATGACAAATCCACCATTGAAGGCGGCGATGTGCTGGTTATAGGCCGAGGTGCAGTTTTAATTGGTATGTCAGAGCGCACCACACCACAAGGTGTTGAACAGCTCGCTTCATCTCTATTCAAGCATGGGCAAGCAAAAGAAGTGATCGCGCTAGAGCTACCAAAAGACCGCTCGTGCATGCATTTAGATACCGTGATGACACACATGCGTGAAGATACTTTCTCAGTCTATCCGAATGTTATCCCAGATGACGTGAAATGTTGGAGCTTAACCGGTGATGAATCTGGAAGAGTGAAAGCAACACAGCAGCAGTCCTACATCCATACCATTGAGAACGCTCTAGGTATCGACAAGCTCAACATGATCACCACCGGCGGTGACAGTTTTGAAGTGGAACGAGAGCAATGGAACGATGCGAACAATGTGCTCACAGTCCGTCCGGGGGTTGTGATTGGTTATGAGCGAAATACCTACACCAATGAAAAATATGACAAGGCAGGCATTACAGTGCTGCCAATCCCAGGCGATGAACTGGGCCGTGGTCGAGGTGGTGCTCGCTGTATGAGCTGCCCTATTGAACGTGACGATATCTAACCATTGATTCTGGGTTGTTACGTAACGATAAACGTTACAACCCATGCAGAAGGATAACAACTCATGACTAAACAAACTGTCGTCGTCGCATTGGGTGGCAATGCATTACTCCGCCGTGGTGAACCATTGGAAGCCGATGTGCAACGCCACAATATTGAAATTGCCGTAAAAGCGATTTCTGAAATCTCTCAAGAATACAACGTTGTGTTGGTGCATGGTAACGGCCCTCAAGTCGGACTGCTTGCGCTACAAGGCTTAGAGTACAAAAAAGTCAATCCTTACCCACTTGATGTTTTAGGTAGTGAAACGCAAGGCATGATTGGCTACATGCTAATGCAAGAGTTCAAAAACCGCTTACCGGACAGAAATGTCACTTGCATGCTCACACAAATGACGGTTGACCCTAAAGATCCCGCTTTCATTAATCCAACTAAGCCGATTGGCCCGATATACCAACAAGCGGAAGCGCGTGAGCTAGCAGAAAAATATCACTGGACGGTAAAACCGGACGGTGATCATTTCCGCCGTGTGGTGCCGAGCCCGAAACCAACCGGCATCGTTGAAGACCAAGCGATAGTCCAGCTTATTGAGCAAGGTCACCTTGTCATTTGTACCGGTGGTGGTGGCATTCCTGTCAAACGAGAAAATGGAAAACTCGTCGGGGTGGAAGCCGTCATTGATAAAGATATGTCCGCAGCATTTCTTGCCAAACAGATTGGCGCGGATGCCTTGCTGATTTTAACCGATGCCGATGCTGTCTATCTCGACTGGGGCACGCCAACTCAAACCGCACTGCGAAACACCACCCCAAGCGAATTGGCTCACTACCAGTTTGATGAAGGCTCTATGGGACCCAAAATTGAAGCGTCTTGTGAGTTCATCAAACAAGGAGGAACGGTCGTGGGGATCGGAGCATTAGAAGATGGACTCCGCATTCTACAAGGTGAAGCGGGAACCAATATTACTCGCGATTAGACTCCAAGTTAGCAACAAAACTTACTAATTACTTAGGCTCTTTGTTGTTCTTAATGAGAGCCAGACAAGAGGATAACATCATGGCTTTTAACCTACGTAACCGTAATTTTCTAAAACTACTCGACTTCACACCACGCGAAATTCAACACTTACTGGATTTAGCTGTGGAGTTAAAAAAAGCCAAATATAACGGCTATGAGCAGCCTCGCTTAAAAGGCAAAAACGTCGCACTGATCTTTGAAAAAACCTCCACTCGCACTCGCTGTGCGTTTGAAGTCGCGGCTTTCGACCAAGGCGCACAAGTCTCTTATCTTGGCCCAACTGGATCGCAAATTGGTCACAAAGAATCAATGAAAGACACCGCTCGCGTATTGGGTCGTATGTACGATGGTATTGAGTACCGCGGCTTTGGCCAAAGCATTGTGGAAGAGTTGGGTGAGCACGCCGGAGTGCCGGTTTGGAATGGATTAACCGATGAGTTCCATCCAACCCAAATCCTGGCTGACTTCATGACCATGATGGAGCACGGACGAGGAAAACAACTGCACGATATTAAGTTCGCTTACCTTGGTGATGCCAGAAACAATATGGGTAACTCACTGATGGTAGGGGCTGCAAAAATGGGAATGGACATTCGCCTCGTGGCGCCAAAACAATTCTGGCCTAGCGAAGATCTGGTTGAAACTTGTCGCTCCATTGCCCAAGAAACCGGAGCAAAAATCACGTTAACTGATGATGTGCAAGAGGGTGTGATTGGCTGTGATTTCCTCTACACCGATGTATGGGTCTCTATGGGCGAAGCAAAAGAAGCCTGGGCTGAACGCATTGATCTTATGCTGCCATATCAGGTGAACAAGCAAATGCTTAAGTTGACCGGTAACCCACATGTCAAATTCATGCACTGCTTACCGGCATTCCATGGCGAAGATACCACGGTAGGGAAAGAGTTAGCACGTGACTACCCAGCGTTGAAAGAGGGTGTTGAGGTAACCAATGAAGTGGTTGAGTCCGATTACTCGATTGTCTTTGATGAAGCGGAAAACCGTATGCACACCATCAAAGCAGTAATGGTGTCTACCCTAGGCGATTAGCGACAGCCGCTGAATGTGATGCGGGCTGAATAAAGCTAGCATTTTATTTCAAGGTTATTTTCTCGCTTTTACGGCTTAAGCAAAGTACGACAAAGTGATGCCATCTGTGCCGAACAAAGCCCAAGTTGTGCATAAAAATCCATTTTATGGATATTTTCACTAAGTTATTGAAGGCACTATTTTTGTCCGTATAATCCACCCAAATTTTCAATCGGAGACAATGTATGAGCAGCTTACCAATATCATCGTGTTGCCAATCGCGTCTGTATAAGGCGGGATACTCTGTTTTGTATTTCCGTTTGATCCCCAATTCTAGCCTCCTATTTTAGGAGGCTTTTTTTTACTTAAATTTCGCTCTCATGAAGAAGCGTATTGAAACCTAAGAAGGATAAACGTTATGGCGCATTCGTTATTTAACCGACACATCATTTCGATACCAGAACTCTCTAGAGATGAATTAGAGCTTATCGTCGATACCGCAACCAGGTTGAAAGCTGAACCCAACCCAACGTTATTGAAAAACAAAGTGGTTGCCAGTTGCTTCTTTGAGCCTTCGACTCGAACTCGCCTTTCTTTTGAAACCGCTGTTGAACGTTTAGGGGGAAGCGTGATTGGTTTCGATAACGGTGGCAATACCTCGCTCGCCAAAAAGGGAGAAACTCTAGCCGATTCAGTACGTGTTATTTCTTCTTATGTAGATGCGTTTGTCATGCGCCATCCTCAAGAAGGCGCAGCACGCTTAGCCTCTGAATTCTCTAATGGCGTGCCGATTGTCAACGGTGGTGATGGAGCGAACCAACACCCAACTCAAACCCTATTAGATTTATTTTCGATTTATGAAACCCAAGGGCACTTAGACAACCTCAATGTGGCGTTTGTCGGTGATCTTAAATACGGCCGAACCGTCCACTCGCTGACTCAAGCACTAGCGAAGTTCAATAACGTCAGATTCTTCTTCATCGCTCCGGAAGTACTGGCGATGCCAGATTACATCTGCCAGGAACTCGAAGAACATGGCATTCAGTTCAGTCTTCACAACAGCATCGAAGAGGTGGTTCCAGAACTCGATATTCTGTATATGACTCGAGTGCAAAAAGAACGCTTTGATGAATCAGAGTACGCCCATATTAAGTCCGCGTTCATTTTGACCGCAGAAACGCTCACGCACGCGCGTCCAAATATGAAAGTGCTTCACCCACTACCACGTGTTGATGAAATAACTACCGATGTGGATAGAACGCCTCACGCTTACTACTTCCAGCAAGCCGAAAATGGTGTATACGCTCGTGAAGCCCTGTTAGCCCTTGTTCTCAATGCAACGATTTAATGTAGGAGGCGACATCATGACTAAAAAACATCAATTACAAGTTGAAGCAATTCGTAATGGCTCTGTCATCGACCATATTCCTGCCAATCTAGGGATTAAAATTCTGTCTCTGTTCAAGCTTAACGAAACCAACCAGCGTATTACTATTGGTTTAAACCTCCCCTCTTCAGAGCTAACGCATAAAGATTTGATCAAAATAGAGAACATCTACCTGAGCAAAAGTCAGGCTAACCAATTGGCACTGTATGCACCTAACGCCACAGTGAATCAGATCGAAGATTACCAGGTCGTCAATAAACTTACGTTGACCTTACCAGAGTACATCGATGGTATTTTTGCTTGTCCAAACAGCAACTGTATTTCTCATGGCGAGCCCGTTGACAGTCAATTTAAGGTGCTGCAAAAAGGGCATAGTATTCAATTAAAATGCCACTATTGTGAGAAAGTATTCTCTCGCGAAATCATGACCGAGTTGAAATAGCACCTGATACCACTCAAACAGTGTCAAATTTGGGTGGTATTCTCCTTGATTTTAATGTGCATACATTTTCAATATCAAAACAATTAACCTATTTATCATTATTTTTGTAGTTTTTTATTTGGTGATCTCTTTCAAAAACCCACGATTATATTAATGATATTGTGCAAACCGATAACCGACATAAATAGGTCACTGAGACTATTGTCCACTAATCAACACCACTTAAGCACCTACCAATGTTACTTATTTAGGTTCAGACATCACTCTAAGGATCACAGAGTGTACCGTAAAAACGGATGACCAATATTTGTCACGCGCATGCGCAGTAAGATAAGGAATGACCCGTGAACAGACATATTCCACACGTTACATTTGAATCAGAAGATGACTCATTAGCGAACGCCTGTAAGCGCTTATTACATCAGCAAAGCTTCACTAATCAAAATGAATTGCGGGAAAAACTGGTCGATATTGGTTACACGGGTATCAGTCAATCGACTGTCTCACGCCTTTTATCACAACTAGGAGTGGTAAAGGTACAAAATGCCTGCGGGAAAAAAGTCTATTGTATTACTGTCGAAACCGCTCCGGTCCGCATCGAATCTTCCATATCTTCGCAAATTGACTTAATCACTCATAATCAAGCCAATGTTATTGTCAAAACACACCCGGGTAGCGCCCAGTTAGTTGCACGTCTTGTGGATATAGATCCTCACAGCGAAATCCTCGGCACCATTGGCGGTAACGATACCGTGCTGATTATACCAAGAGATGTGAACCAAATTGAAAAGTGTGAAACCGTAGTAAAAGAACGTTTAGGCTTACTGTGAACCGTAAAGCTCACCTGCCTAACATAGTTTTTTGCTCAACTAAAAGACCAATGGTCGATGCATTTCTGTGCTGAGTATCGAATCATTGAACGTTTTAAAATCAAACTCACCAAGAACTGATAATTTGCTGACGTAAAAGGTGACGAAGCTACTATTTTTAAATAAAAACTCCAGTATGATACATCCCTATATCAGGACGGTTTTTTAGCCAAATATTCTGATGAATGGATTCTTAATACAGATACGGCTTACTGTAACTATTATCAAGAGAATTATTCTCTAAGGATCCAAACTATGGCTACTCTAACAGAAGCTCCAAAAACAGCTCACCAAGCCAACCGCATTGAAGAAGATCTATTAGGCCAACGTCATGTTCCTGCGGATGCCTACTACGGTATCCACACTCTCCGTGCCATCGAAAACTTTAATATCTCTAGTGCAACAATTTCTGATGTACCAGAATTCGTTCGCGGTATGGTAATGACCAAAAAAGCAGCCGCTCTCGCGAACAAAGAGTTGGCGGTTATTCCTAAAGACATCGCCAACTACATCATTCAAGCCTGTGATGTGATCCTTGAAACAGGTAAGTGCATGGATCAGTTCCCAACAGATGTATTCCAAGGCGGCGCGGGCACTTCCGTCAATATGAACACTAACGAAGTGATCGCTAACCTCGCCCTTGAGCTCATGGGTAAAGAAAAAGGTCAGTACGAGTTTATTAACCCGAATGACCACGTAAACCGCAGCCAGTCAACCAACTGTGCTTACCCAACTGGCTTCCGAATTTCTGTCTACAACAGCGTGCTCAAACTGATTGAAGCCATCGAATATTTAAAAGGAGCATTCGAGCTTAAGAGCCAAGAGTTCAACACTGTCATTAAGATGGGACGCACTCAGCTACAAGACGCAGTACCGATGACCGTTGGTCAAGAGTTCCACGCTTGGGCTGTCACATTAAATGAAGAAATTCGTGCTCTGGAATACACATCTAGACTACTGCTTGAAATCAACCTAGGTGCAACAGCAATCGGTACGGGCTTAAATGCAGCACCCGGCTACCAAGCACTGGCAGTGAAACATTTAGCGGAAGTAACAGGTTTAGATGTTGTACCAGCAGAAGATCTTATCGAAGCAACATCAGACTGTGGTGCCTACGTGATGACGCACGGCGCGCTAAAACGTCTGGCAGTGAAGCTATCGAAAATCTGTAACGACTTACGTCTGCTCTCTTCAGGCCCTCGTGCAGGTTTAAACGAGTTAAACCTACCGGAACTTCAGGCTGGCTCATCGATTATGCCAGCCAAAGTAAACCCGGTTGTACCTGAAGTCGTCAACCAAGTGTGCTTTAAAGTTCTGGGTAACGACAATACCGTTTCTTTTGCCGCTGAGGGTGGTCAATTACAATTAAACGTCATGGAACCAGTGATTGCTCAAGCTATGTTTGAATCTATCTCGCTGTTATCCAATGCATGTATAAACCTTCGCGATAAATGTATTGATGGTATTACCGTCAATAAAGAAGTGTGTGAAAACTACGTATTCAACTCTATTGGCATCGTCACTTACCTTAATCCTTATATCGGTCACCATGAGGGTGATATTGTAGGAAAAATCTGCGCTGAAACCGGAAAGAGTGTGCGTGAAGTTGTACTCGATCGCGGATTATTAACAGAAGAGGAGCTTGATGACATTTTCTCTGTTGAAAACCTGATGCGCCCACAGTATAAAGCGAAGCGCTACGAATAATAGGCTCAATGAAAAGGCTCTGGAAGGAGCCTTTTTCTTTAAAAAAGCTGTAAGAAATAGCGCGTAAATACAAGGCAATGGACTGCATACATCTATCTTTTCATTTACTTAACGAGGTATCACTATGGTTTGGTTCGAACTATTAGTTGTTCTTCTCTTTATCTTTCTAGGTGCTCGTATTGGTGGCATTGGGATTGGTTTAGCAGGCGGTGCAGGTGTTATTGCCCTTTCTCTTGGTCTTGGCGTCCCGACTAGTCAGGCCTTTATTCCGGTTGACGTTATTCTTATCATCATGTCTGTAATCACGGCTATTGCTGCGATGCAGGTAGCTGGGGGCATGGACTGGTTAGTACAGATTGCAGAAAACTTTCTACGCAAGAACCCTAAACGTATTACATTTTACGCGCCAGTTGTAACTTTCATCATGACACTAATGGCAGGTACTGGACACACTGCATTTTCAACATTACCAGTTATTGCTGAAGTAGCAAAAGGCCAAGGTGTTCGCCCATCGCGTCCCCTTTCGATTGCTGTTGTTGCATCGCAGATCGCTATCACCGCTTCTCCAATTTCCGCTGCGGTTGTTGCTTTTGCCGCGATGCTGGCTCCTTTTGGTGTCGATTACATCACGCTTCTTGCTGTTTGTATTCCAACCACATTCGCCGCGTGCATGATGGGTGCGCTTGTCGCTAACTTTATGGGGGGTGAGCTTAAAAACGCCCCTGTTTATCAAGAGCGTTTAGAAAAAGGGCTGATTAAACTTGCTGACTCACAGCAACGCAAAATTCTACCGACAGCAAAAACCGCGACTTATATTTTCCTTGCGGCTATCGCTTTAGTCGTTTGCTACGCAGCGGCCATATCTAAGTCTGTAGGTTTAATTGAAAACCCGGCTTTAGGTCGTAATGAAGCGATCATGACAGTAATGTTAGGAGCCGCGGCCCTTATCGTGCTAATGACCAAAATTGATGCGGCGAAAATTTCAAGCGCACCAACGTTTCGTTCAGGTATGACAGCTTGTGTGTGTGTACTTGGTGTCGCTTGGTTAGGTTCAACATTCGTTAACGCTCACGTCGCAGATATCAAAGATGTAGCTGGCGCACTATTAGCGAACAACCCATGGATGCTAGCTATCGTGTTGTTCTTTGCGTCGATGCTGCTCTACTCTCAAGGCGCAACGACTGTGGCACTCATGCCAGCAGCTCTGGCTATTGGTGTTGCACCACTGACTGCGGTGGCTTCTTTTGCAGCGGTGAGCGCCCTGTTTGTACTGCCAACTTATCCGACACTGCTTGCTGCGGTTGAAATGGATGATACAGGTTCGACACGTATTGGTAAGTATGTCTTCAATCACCCGTTCTTTATTCCGGGCGTTGCGACTATTGCTTCTGCTGTAACATTTGGCTTCTTGTTTGGCGGATTATTTATCTAGTTTTCTGCACCACCAACATACTAAACGAACCAAAGCCGCGATTTTCGCGGCTTTGTTATAACTCTGTGAAACTAAATACCACTAATCAGGGTCTGATTGAGTTAATATGGCAATTATAGATTGTCGCTTATGCTACTCACTCAAACAGAATATTGATTAGATGAACCGTAAACTCTGCTACTTCTTACTTCTAATACTGTCTATTTTTAGCCACTCGGTCTTTGCTGTGTTGGGTAATAACAGTACCGTCTCGCTGAACAGCAATGACAACCAGTTTGTACCTGTCGATCAAGCGTTTCCATTTAGTAGTATTCAACAAGGAAACCACCTACTCATCAACTGGCAAGTTAAGGATGGTTACTACCTTTACCAAAATCGGATCACTATAACCGCAGAGAATGTCATTGTAGGTGATTATCAGCTCAATGATGGTGAACCCTACCACGATGAGTTTTTTGGTGATGTCAATATTTACACTCGCCCCCTTTCAATCGAGTTACCTCTGCAGCAATACCAGCTCGGAGCGAGTGTTATGGTTCAATATCAAGGCTGTGCTAAAGCAGGGTTCTGCTATCCACCCGAGATACGTGTGATTGAAATTAGCCCTTTTGATGTTTCTGAAAATACTCAACAAACAGCAGAGACAACATCGAACTCGGCATCCAAGCCACTAACTTCGGAACAAGATTCTTTAGCTTCTAAATTGGCTCAAAGCTGGTGGACCCCAATCCTATTTCTCGCTTTCGGTATTGGGTTAGCATTCACGCCTTGCGTGCTCCCTATGTACCCTATCCTAACAAGTATTGTGCTTGGTAATGGTCAATTGAGCCAAAAGAGAGCATTGGTCTTAAGCATGGTATATGTTCAAGGCATGGCGCTCACCTATACACTGCTTGGCTTAGTGGTCGCGTCTGCTGGGCTGCAATTTCAAGCCGCCCTCCAACACCCTTATGTTTTAATTGGGTTAAGTGGGTTGTTTGTTCTACTCGCACTATCTATGTTCGGCCTTTACACTCTGCAGCTACCGAGTTCTGTGCAAACTTGGCTTAACAACCTAAGCAATAAACAGCAGGGAGGCAGCCTTGCTGGCGTATTTGCTATGGGCGCTATCTCAGGCTTAGTTTGTTCACCTTGTACCACAGCTCCACTTTCTGGTGCTTTACTCTATGTGGCACAAAGTGGGGACCTGCTCACTGGTGGTGTTGCATTGTATGCATTAGCAATAGGCATGGGCATCCCACTAATGTTGGTGGCGGTATTTGGCAATCGATTGTTACCTAAAACTGGTATCTGGATGGACAGAGTGAAGACCGCTTTTGGTTTTGTCTTACTCGCTGCGCCAATATTTTTGCTGGAACGCCTGCTTCCTGAACTTTGGGCTACAGCGCTATGGTCAACATTAGGCTTTGCTACATTCGCCTGGCTATACCATGTCAAGAATAGCCTGCCATTCGGCGGTTGGAAACAAAGTGTAATAGGAATTATCGCAATTTTAGGTCTTCTTGCTTCAGTCCAACCCGCGTTGAATTACTGGTACGCCGATAATCACACTGAAAATACTCAACCGGCCATCACATTCACCAGAATAGCCAATGTTGCCGAACTCAATACAGAGTTAGCTAAAGCCAAAGCGGCCGGAAAGCCAGTGATGCTAGATTTCTACGCAGATTGGTGTGTCGCTTGTAAAGAGTTTGAGAAATATACTTTCCATCAGTCTGATGTAGAAAACAAATTGAAAGATGTGGTTTTACTGCAAGCCGATGTCACCAAAAACCAGCCGCAGGATATCGAACTGCTAAAAACGATGGATGTTCTAGGGTTGCCGACCATAGAGTTTTGGAACCGTCAGGGAGAGAAAGTGCCCAATGCTCGAATTACTGGTTTTATGGACGCAGAGCGGTTTTTACAACACTTAAAAGACCACCAGATCTAATTTTTTGATGAATGCCGCGCTTAGGTTTCACACTTTACGTCAAAGCTTGTTGCGGTATTCATCTTAATGCAGATAAAAACTGGATACAGTTCAGACTTTTAGTCCGTGAGCGTTGTTCCAATCGTTAAAGCATACAATAATTTCTTTAACGTAATTGTTATAAGTGCTTAACGTCATGGACTCGACCTACACTATCATCATCGCCGATGATCACCCGCTTTTCAGAAACGCGCTGTTTCAATCTGTCCATATGGCAATTAGCGGTGCAAACTTACTCGAAGCAGATTCACTGGATGCTTTGCTTACTCTATTAGAGAAAGACCCAGAACCTGATTTACTACTGCTGGATTTAAAAATGCCCGGTGCGAACGGCATGTCCGGTTTGATTCATCTTCGAGCAGAGTATCCTGAGCTACCGATAGTGGTGATTTCTGCCAGTGAAGAAGCTTCTGTCGTATCCCAAGTAAAAAGCCATGGTGCATTTGGTTTTATTCCCAAATCGAGTGACATGCGTGCACTTATCAGCGCATTAAATCAGGTATTAAACGGTGAACCATACTTCCCTGAAGGATTAATCACTAACAACGACGCTTGTAATGATCTCGCAAGTAAAATTGCCACCCTGACACCTCAGCAATACAAAGTATTAGGGATGCTTTCTGATGGTTTGCTCAATAAACAAATTGCTTACGAACTGAACGTTTCAGAAGCGACCATCAAAGCACATATGACAGCAATCTTCCGAAAACTTGGGGTGAAAAGTCGAACGCAAGCCGTTATCTTACTAAAAGAATTACACGACTAACTTTATTCTCCCGATACCTCTGTACTCTCTTCATCTGTTGGCAAGCGCAAACCTACCTTAGTCGCTTGCCAGTCGACCACATCCGCGACAACCCAATGCAGACCTGACCACTCAAATTGGTCACCTAATACAGGGGTAGTTCCAAGATGTTCTGTCACTAAGTCTTTAAGGGTCATGTCAGCCCTATGGTCACTCAATTCCAACCCGTAAATCATTGCAATATCGGCTAGTTTCGATTCAACATCCAAGAAGAAGTCACCAAAGAAACGTTCGAAAGAAGCTTTAACCGGCGCTTCGCTAAATAATAGGCTCAGTGCTTCTAAGTCTTTTTCCTGAGCGACGACGCAAAGAATATCTTTCGCTTCTAAACATGTGCTCCCTGTCGGATGCAGTAGCGTTTTGTCACGAAACAGTGCCGCAATACGCGTACCGTCAGGCATAAATAGGTTGCGAATCGGTTCGCCGATACACCATTTCTCTTTCTGCAGTTGATAAACAAACAGTTCCCACTCACTGGTTGGGTACACTTCTAATCCAGATCGTGAAATCGGTTCCGGTTTAGAAGGAAGCTCCACTTTCGCCAGACTCATTGCTTTGGTCAGCGAGCCGCCCTGAACAATCAACGAAACCATAACAACGAAAAACGCTAAGTTGAAATACAGCTGAGCCTCAGGTAATCCAGCCATCATGGGGAATACCGCCAGAATAATAGGTACAGCTCCACGTAGTCCCACCCAAGAAATGAACCACTTCTCTTTGGATGTGAAACTAGTAAACGGTAATAAACTAATCCAAACCGATATGGGGCGGGCAAACAATATCATGCCAAAGGCTAACGCTAGACCCGGTATTGCTATGGTTAACAGATCAGAAGGTGTAACCAACAGGCCAAGCACAAGAAACATGCCTATTTGCGCCAACCACGTCATACCATCCAAAACATTAAGGATCGAGTGGCGACAACGTGTCGGACGATTTCCAAGCAGTAAACCCACCAGGTAAATGGATAATATTCCGCTTCCGCCCAAAGTATTGGACAGCGCAAAAATCATTAAACCACCACTGACCGTCAAAATTGAATAAAGCCCTTCAGGAAGCATACTGTGATTAATGATCTTCCATAATAACCAACCACCAGATAAGCCAAGCAGTGCACCAAATCCAAATTGTTGAATGAAATTCATAGCAAGAAAAGTGGCACTAAAATCGCCACTTGGGCTACCTAAAATAGCAATCATGGTAACCGTTAAAAACACCGCCATCGGGTCATTAGTTCCAGATTCAATTTCCAGCGTTGAGCCTACACGCTCATTAAGGCTACGTCCCTTGAGCAATGAAAAGACCGCAGCTGCATCGGTAGAGCCCACAATCGCACCAACAAGAATGCCTTGCATCAACGACAAATCAAACAGCCAGGTTGCTAAAGCTCCGGTCATCAATGTGGTTATGGTAACCCCAAAGGTTGCCAATGATACAGAAGGCCAAAACGCGACTTTAAAACTAGCGACTCGTGTCCTCATGCCACCATCAAGCAGGATAATCGCAAGTGCTAAGTTACTAACTAAATAAGCTAAAGGATAATTATCAAATAAAATCCCACCCGGCCCATCTTCGCCAGCCAACATCCCCACCACGAGAAACACGAGTAGGATCGGAATCCCAAGCTTCGAAGATACTGGGCTTAACAGCACACTTAACGCAATTAACAATGCGCCAACCAGAAAAAAACCATTTATCGCGTATGCATCCAATCTTTCACCTTCCTAACTAAAATGACTCTTCATACATTTATGCCCTCTCATTGTGCACATTTTTCTTACAGGCGTAAGAAAAGTCTGTGTAAATAGTTTCAGCGCAGAGTGGATCAAGCATAGAAGAGAGAAAAGTAACAATGACCCGTTTAAAACATGAATGTTTTTACACTTTCACCTTCACAACCTTATACTTTTGGCTAATTTAACAGTAAATTAACATTCTCAAAACTAGCACAAACAATAAAAAACAAAATAAAAACAACAAGTTAAAAATAAACACACACAGACTAAAGTTGCACAGATCCCTTGCCCTAACACTGCTAACCTATGAATCGTAACATTGCGTTAACACAACATCTAACAGGAAGGAGAAGGCCATGGCGTTCGAATCTACAGAACATGCTCAAGCCTACTGGAAAGAAAACTTGGGAATTATGGGGTCACTGCTTGCAGTTTGGTTCCTTGTATCATATTGCGCTGGCGTTTTATTCGTTGATGCGCTCAACACAATTCACTTAGGCGGATTTAAGCTTGGATTCTGGTTTGCACAACAGGGCTCAATCTACACCTTTGTCGCCTTAATCTTTATTTACGTTGCGCGCATGAATGCGCTCGACAAGAAATATAACGTACATGAAGACTAAGAGGTTTTAGAAATGGATATTCAAACTTGGACGTTTATATTAGTCGGTCTTTCTTTCGCCCTCTATATTGGTATAGCGATTTGGGCTCGCGCAGGATCAACCAGTGAATTTTATGTTGCGGGCGGTGGTGTTCACCCAGTAGCAAACGGAATGGCGACAGCAGCCGACTGGATGTCTGCAGCATCATTCATTTCCATGGCAGGTATCATATCATTCATTGGTTATGATGGCGCGGTTTACCTAATGGGTTGGACAGGCGGCTACGTTCTACTCGCACTTTGCTTAGCACCTTACCTACGTAAGTTTGGCCAGTTCACAGTGCCTGATTTCATCGGTGAGCGTTACTACTCAAAAACAGCACGTATGGTAGCGGTATTCTGTGCGATCTTCGTATCGTTTACATACGTTGCTGGCCAAATGCGTGGTGTAGGTGTGGTGTTCTCTCGCTTCTTAGAAGTCGACATCAACATGGGCATCATCATTGGTATGGCTATCGTATTCTTCTATGCCGTACTTGGTGGCATGAAAGGCATCACTTATACGCAGGTCGCTCAGTTCTGTGTTCTCATTTTCGCCTTCCTTGTACCAGCAATCTTTACGTCAATCATGATGACTGGTAACCCACTACCGCAAATCGGCATGGGTTCAACAGTTTCAGGTTCCGATGTTTATCTGCTTGATAAGCTGGACGGCTTAACCCAAGAGCTCGGATTTACCGCCTATACCGAAGGTAACAAGAGCATGGTGGATGTATTCTTCATCTGTGCAGCTCTAATGGTGGGTACTGCGGGTCTACCTCACGTAATCATCCGTTTCTTCACGGTACCAAAAGTACGTGATGCTCGTATCTCTGCAGGTTGGGCACTACTGTTCATCTCTCTACTTTATACAACAGCACCAGGTGTTGCAGCGTTTGCTCGTGTAAACATGATCGACACTATTAATGGTCCAGACATGCAAGGTGTTCCAGGTGAGGAAGCCCCTAGCTGGTATAAAAACTGGGAAAGTACTGGTCTAGTAAGCTGGGAAGATAAGAATGGCGACGGCCGTATGTTCTACTCTGGCGATGAGCGTAACGAGATGAGCATCAACCGTGACATCATCGTACTGGCTTCTCCTGAGTTAGCTAAACTGCCTAACTGGGTTGTAGGTCTACTAGCAGCAGGTGGTTTAGCAGCGGCACTATCAACAGCAGCAGGTCTACTACTGGTAATCTCGACTTCAATTTCGCATGACTTATTGAAGAAAGGTTTCAGACCAAACATGACAGATAAACAAGAACTACTGGCAGCACGTCTAGCCGCAGTTGTTGCTATCGTTGGTGCGGGTTACTTGGGTATTAACCCTCCAGGCTTCGTAGCGCAGGTGGTCGCATTTGCCTTCGGCTTGGCGGCGGCATCCTTCTTCCCTGCCATCATCTTGGGTATTTTCTACAAGAAGATGAACAAAGAAGGTGCTATTGCAGGTATGGTTGCGGGTATCGCATTTACTGCAGCGTACATCATCTACTTCAAGTTTGTGAACCCAGCAGCAAGCACACCGGACAACTGGTTCTTCGGCATCAGCCCAGAAGGTATCGGTACTCTAGGTATGTGTCTGAACTTCGTAGTCTCTATTGTTGTGAACAAGTTCACTGCTGAAGTTCCAACTGAAGTACAAGACATGGTTGAATCTATCCGTTTCCCTAAAGGTGCGGGTGCAGCTCACGACCATTAATATCTGACTGACAGATAAACAAAAGCCCAAAGCATTGCTTTGGGCTTTCTCTTTTTCGTTCGGTGCAAATTAAGCGTTAGCATCCACCGCAGTAAAACTTGGATTTACAGTGGTCAGTTTGCGGATCAGGTAGTTCAGCAAAACACCATACATAGGTACAAACAAGCCAAGGCTAATCACCAGCTTAAAGCCGTAATCGACGAGTGCAATTTCAGTCCAGTGCTCAGCCATAAATGGATCTGGGCTTTGGTAGAAAGCGATACCAAAGAACGCCACCGTGTCTAGCGCATTACCAAACAGCGTTGATGCCGTTGGCGCAACCCACCACTGTTTCATTTGGCGTAGACGATTAAACACGTGCACGTCCATGATTTGACCCAGTAAGTAAGCCATAAAGCTTGCAATCGCAATACGTGCCACGAACATATTCAGCTCACTTAAAGGAGCAAAACCTTGGAACTGGCCTTCGTAAAACACCACAGAAAGCAGATACGAAACAAGCAATGAAGGCAGCATCACGTAGAAAATGATCTTACGCGCTAGCCCAGCACCGAAGATACGCACGGTCAGGTCAGTAGCTAGAAAGATAAATGGGAAAGTGAAAGCGCCCCAAGTGGTGTGTAAACCAAATACTGTGAACGGGATTTGAACCAGATAATTGCTAGAAGCAATGATAACAAGGTGGAACAAAACCAAAAATGTCAGGGCTTTGCGCTGCTGCGCAGGGGTAAAGTTACTCATATTGTACCTTTTTAGTTTGATTTGGGGGCGAGGGAACCCAAACGAAGCTTACGCTTCTCTCTCATTGTAAATTCAGAATAAAGAGGGCTAATTCTGAGCTAAGGGCGGCGATTATACATTAATCGATTTCACCTGCAATAGTTCGCAAAATAGCAAACGTTTACCAGTTTAGAATCGTCACTATCCTCTTAATGTTTTCACTATCACAGTCATTTTGAGTAAGAAACAACCTCAGCTTCGACCTTTTTCTTGAGAAGATCCTAAAGATCGTGGTACTCTTCCGCTCCATTTTTCTGACCTAAATTTCATCGATTTAATGAAAATCTTAGGTTAGTGCTATCTTTTAAGGTGTCGGAAAGCTTTCTGAACACTTCATCCAACACAAGTGGAACCGAATACATGGGCAAAGGTACTCTGTATATTGTCTCTGCACCAAGCGGCGCAGGTAAATCAAGCTTAATCGCTGAAATGCTGGAACATAACCCTGCATATGCGATGAAAGTATCCGTGTCGCACACCACTCGTGGCATGCGCCCGGGTGAGCAAGATGGTGTTCATTACCACTTTGTAGAAAAAGCTCACTTTGAGTCGTTGATCGAAAAAGGTGAGTTTCTGGAGTACGCAGAAGTATTTGGTAACTACTACGGTACTTCTCGTGTTTGGATCGAAGAAACACTGAATAAAGGTATTGATGTCTTCTTGGATATCGACTGGCAAGGTGCTCGCCAAATTCGCGAACAAATGCCCGACGCTAAAAGCGTGTTTATCCTGCCACCATCAAATGGCGAGCTAGAGCGTCGTTTGAACACACGTGGTCAAGATAGTGAAGCAGTGATTGCTAAGCGCATGGCTGAAGCTAAATCTGAAATTTCGCATTACAACGAATACGATTACCTCATTATTAATGATGATTTCGATACTGCCCTAACGGACTTTAGAGCAATCATTCGTGCAGAGCGATTGAAACAAGATAAGCAGTCGATCAAATACAAAGGCATGCTTAACGCACTACTTTCAGAGTAATGCTGTAAATTAAACGTATTTTTAGCAACCTGACCGTCTAGAAACCCTTGGCGTTAGGTTGTATACTTTCTCGTCATTCAACATTTTTGTTTATATTGGAGTTCTCATGGCACGCGTAACTGTACAAGACGCTGTTGAAAAAGTTGGCAACCGTTTCGACTTAGTTCTAATTGCGGCTCGCCGCGCTCGTCAAATGCAAACTGGTGGTAAAGATTCACTAGTGCCTGAAGAGAACGATAAGGCAACTGTTATCGCTCTTCGTGAAATCGAAGAAGGCCTTATCACTAAAGACGTACTTGATGCACGTGAGCGTCAAGAGCAGCAAGAGCAAGAAGCAGCTGAATTAGCAGCAGTGAGCAGCATCGTTCACAACCGTTAATCCCTGCAAGTAAGACATTAGACAACTCTCGGGCCTATAATTTGTATCTATTCGATAGCCTCAAAGACGTTGCCCAGGAATATCTCACAGAGCCTCAAATTGAGGCTCTGCGCCAATCTTATATAGTGGCAAGAGATGCCCATGAAGGGCAAACCCGCTCAAGCGGCGAACCTTACATTATCCATCCTGTGGCGGTAGCGAGAATCCTTGCTGAAATGCGTTTGGATTTAGAAACGCTCCAAGCAGCACTTCTTCATGACGTAATTGAAGACTGTGATGTCACCAAAGAAGATTTAGAAACACAATTTGGCGTAGCGGTTGCTGAACTGGTCGATGGAGTCTCTAAACTTGATAAGCTGAAATTCCGCGATCGCAAAGAAGCTCAGGCTGAAAACTTCCGCAAGATGGTTCTTGCCATGGTGCAGGATATTCGCGTTATTCTTATCAAACTCTCGGACCGCACGCATAACATGCGTACCTTAGGAGCACTTCGTCCGGATAAAAAACGTCGTATCGCCCGAGAAACGTTGGAAATTTATGCACCTCTCGCCCACCGTTTAGGTATCCACAACATCAAAACTGAGCTTGAAGAGCTGGGCTTTGAAGCATTGTACCCAAACCGTTATCGCGTGCTGAAAGAAGTCGTAAAAGCGGCGCGTGGTAACCGTAAAGAGATGATTCAACGCATCCATAGTGAAATTGAAGGTCGACTACAAGAGTTTGGCCTACCCGCTCGTGTCGTTGGTCGTGAGAAAAACCTCTACTCCATCTACAACAAGATGAAGACCAAAGAGCAGCGTTTTCACACCATTATGGATATCTACGCTTTCCGCGTTGTAGTAAACACCGCTGACACTTGTTACCGAGCGCTTGGTCAGGTGCACAGCTTGTATAAACCGCGTCCGGGACGCATGAAAGACTATATCGCCGTTCCGAAAGCGAACGGCTATCAGTCTCTGCATACCTCTATGGTTGGCCCTCACGGTGTTCCGGTTGAAGTTCAGATTCGAACTGAAGACATGGACCAAATGGCGGATAAAGGTGTCGCGGCACACTGGTCATACAAAGCCAATGGTGATCGTACTGGCACAACGGCACAGATTAAAGCTCAGCGCTGGATGCAAAGTCTGCTTGAGCTACAACAAAGTGCAGGTAACTCATTCGAGTTTATTGAAAACGTTAAATCTGATCTGTTCCCGG
Source organism: Vibrio sp. (assembly GCA_048259585.1). Lineage (GTDB taxonomy): Bacteria > Pseudomonadota > Gammaproteobacteria > Enterobacterales > Vibrionaceae > Vibrio. The sequence continues at coordinate 118,496 of JBLXHN010000010.1, forward strand.
ATGAGATATACGTCTTCACGCCTAAAGGTCGTATTGTTGAGATGCCAGTTGGTGCAACAGCGGTAGACTTTGCTTACGCGGTACATACTGATGTCGGTAATACCTGTGTCGGTGCTCGTGTTGATCGTAACCCTTACCCATTAAGTAAGTCACTGAAAAATGGTCAAACCGTTGAAATCATCAGTGCTCCGGGTGCTCGCCCTAATGCTGCATGGCTAAACTACGTCGTGACTTCCCGCGCTCGTACTAAGATCCGTCAGGTTCTGAAAACAATGCGTCGTGAAGAGTCGATCAGTTTAGGTCGCCGCCTTCTAAATCATGCTTTGGGCGAAGAGTCCATTAGCACCATCAGCGAAGAGAGTATTCAACACGTTCTTGGCGATCTAAAAGTCGCTTCTGTTGATGACCTACTTGCTGCGATTGGTTTAGGTGAATTGATGAGTATCGTGATTGCTCGTCGTTTACTCGGCAACGCTGACGAGCTGACCGAGGTTGAAAGCAAAGACGGCCAGCCGAAGAAAAAACTGCCTATCCGCGGAGCTGAGGGAATCCTACTAACTTTTGCGAACTGTTGTCACCCAATTCCGGATGATCACATTATTGCTCACGTATCACCGGGCCGTGGCTTAGTTGTTCACCGTGAAACGTGTCCAAACGTTCGTGGTCACCAAAAAGAACCCGATAAGTACATGGCGGTAGAATGGACCAACGATTACGAACAGGACTTCATTACCGAGCTCAAAGTTGACATGCAAAACCGTCAGGGCGCTCTGGCAGAACTCACCAACGTGATTTCTAAAACAGGCTCTAACATCCATGGTTTGTCTACCGAAGAACGTGATGGCCGCCTGTACACGGTAACAGTGGTACTGACAACAAAAGATCGTGTCCACTTAGCTGGAATCATGAAGAAGATTCGCGCGATGCCAAATGCTCCGAAAGTAAGGCGCAGAAGGCACTAAGTTTCAGACTTAATGTAGCCCTTGATAGTGCCTATCAAGGGCTTTTTATTTGTTGTGAAGACACAACACTATTAGCAAGAAAACCCGTTATGAATTTAGACCGTTACACTCGTATCCAAGAAGTACTAAAAGCACGCCAACCAGATTTAACTGTCTGTCTGGAAGAAGTACACAAACCCAATAACGTATCTGCCGTCATACGTACCGCTGATGCTATTGGTCTGCATAAAATTCATGCAGTATGGCCAAACAAGCAAATGCGTACCTTGGGCCACACTTCTGCTGGTGCGCGTAACTGGGTTGAAGTTGATACACACGACAACATTGAAGAAGCAGTAAAAGCGCTAAAAGAACAGAACATGCAGGTATTGGTGACGAACCTGTCAGAAACTGCGGTCGATTTTCGTGAAATTGACTACACCAAACCGACAGCAATTATCGTGGGTAGTGAAAAAGTGGGTATCTCAAAGCAAGCTCTTGAGCTGGCCGATCAAGATATCGTTATCCCTATGGTTGGAATGGTGCAATCACTCAATGTTTCTGTTGCTAGCGCACTGATTCTGTATGAAGCACAACGTCAACGCCAAGCTGCGGGCATGTATCAGCAAGAAAAAAGCCCGCTTCCTGAAGAAACCATTCACCGAATTCTATTTGAACGTGGCCACCCTGTATTAGCCAAAGTGGCTAAACGCAAAAAGCTGCCTTACCCACCTCTGGATGACGAAGGTCAAATTGTTGCGAATGAATCTTGGTGGAAAGCGATGCAGAGCAAATAATTCCCCTGTACAAAAACACAGCTTAGTGTTTGAATAACTGTTATCTCAAACCGTTAAGCGATTGATTATGTCCCAACTTCTATCAGCAATTCCATTAACCTCACTCTCGGGTGTGGGCGCCAAAGTGGCCGAAAAACTGGAAAAAGTTGGGCTTGTTACCGTGCAGGACTTACTGTTCCATTTACCTTTGCGCTATGAAGATCGCACCCGTGTCTACCCTATCGTAAAACTGCATCCAGGACTTTGGGCTGCAGTACAAGGTAAAGTCATGGCGGTAGACACCACCTTTGGTCGCCGCAAAATGCTAACGGTGAAAATCAGTGACGGAAACGGCACGCTGACTCTGCGTTTCTTCAACTTTACCGCCGGAATTAAAAACAATTTCACTGAAGGCAAGTTAGTACACGCTTACGGTGAAATTAAGCGTGGTAACACCGGGCTGGAAATTATCCACCCTGACTACAAGTTCTATTTTCCAGAGCAAAAGCCAGATGTGGAAGCAAGCCTGACTCCGGTTTATCCAACCACAGATGGTCTGCGTCAGCTCACGCTACGCAACCTGACCGATCAGGCTCTTTCACTGTTAGACAAAGCAGCGGTTCAGGAACTGCTTCCTGCGGGTCTTTACGATCATCAAATAACGCTATCGCAAGCCTTACATACCATACATCGCCCACCGCCAAATATCGATTTATCGTTATTTGATGAAGGGAAACATCCAGCTCAAATCAGGTTGATAATGGAAGAACTGCTGGCACAAAACCTTTCGATGCTGGCAGTACGCAGCAAGGGACAACAAGATGTTGCTCTGCCCCTTGAGGGAGCGGATACACTGAAGAAGCAACTGTTAGCCCAGCTACCGTTTTCTCCAACCAATGCTCAGACTCGAGTAGTGAAAGAGATTGAAACAGACCTTGAAAAATCGCACCCAATGATGCGTTTGGTTCAGGGGGATGTTGGCTCGGGTAAAACCTTAGTAGCGGCATTAGCAGCAGCAAGGGCGATTGAAAACGGCTATCAAGTTGCCCTTATGGCACCAACCGAACTGCTCGCGGAGCAGCATACCCTTAACTTTAGTCAGTGGTTTGAATCGATGGGTATTAAAGTAGGCTGGCTAGCAGGAAAACTGAAAGGTAAAGCCAAAGAAGCAGAACTGGCACGTATTGCCAGTGGTGAAGTAAAAATGGTAGTGGGTACTCACGCACTGTTTCAGGAACACGTGGTGTTTGACCACCTCGCGCTGGTTATCATTGATGAACAACACCGTTTTGGTGTCCACCAGCGTTTAGAGCTACGTGAAAAAGGCGCAAAGCAAGGTGCCTATCCTCATCAACTTATTATGACGGCAACCCCTATCCCTCGAACGCTAGCGATGACTGCTTATGCAGATTTGGAAACGTCCATCATCGATGAACTACCGCCGGGCCGAACGCCAATACAAACCGTGGCCATCCCTGATACCAAGCGTAACGATATTGTTGAGCGCGTACGTAACGCTTGTCTCAATGAAGGAAAACAAGCGTATTGGGTTTGTACTCTGATTGATGAATCCGAAGTATTGGAAGCTCAGGCTGCAGCAGATACTGCAGAAGAGCTGCAATGTAAGCTGCCAGATGTGAAAATTGGTTTAGTTCACGGCCGAATGAAGCCTGCAGAAAAACAACAAGTCATGCAGGCATTCAAAAATAATGAACTGCACCTTCTGGTTGCAACCACCGTTATAGAAGTCGGGGTTGATGTACCGAATTCAAGCTTAATGATCATCGAAAACCCAGAGCGCCTTGGTTTAGCACAACTCCACCAGTTACGTGGCCGAGTTGGTCGAGGTTCGGTAGCCAGCCATTGTGTGCTTCTGTATCACTCTCCACTGTCAAAAACCGCTCAGAAGCGTCTTGGCGTGCTGCGCGAAAGCAACGATGGTTTTGTTATCGCCCAACGCGACTTAGAAATACGTGGCCCGGGTGAACTACTCGGTACAAAACAGACTGGGTTAGCTGATTTTAAAATTGCTGATTTAGTGCGAGATCAACGCTTAATCCCTGAAGTTCAGCGCATAGCTCGTCATATTCATGATAACTACCCGACAAACGCAACCGCGATTATTGATCGTTGGCTTGGCGAACGAGACGTTTACGCCAAAGCTTAGCCCTTGAATTTATTCATCATATTTTCCTTTGCACCAAATTAAAGCAAACGTTTGCTTTTTGCAGTGATTACTCTATAATCGCCGCAAAATTTAGCCTTAAGTTTTTAAGACTAATTTCCAGAGCAGATTCTGATTAACAGCAATCACAGACAACACTTCTGCTCCGCAGTGTATGCCCATTCAGCGCATCTCTGTGAATCACTCAATTAGGAAAGCAAAAATGACAACCGAAAAAGCGGCTCGTAAGTCCGATCTCGTCTATCAACTCAATGACAGGCCACCTCTGCCACAAACTTTTTTTGCTGCACTTCAGCATCTGCTGGCTATGTTCGTCGCTGTAATTACGCCATCCCTTATTATTTGCCAAAGTTTGGGCGTACCGGCAGCTGAAACCAATACCATTATTAGCATGTCACTGTTTGCCTCTGGTATTTCGTCGTTTATTCAAATTCGCACAATAGGCCCGATCGGATCTGGCTTACTTTCTATTCAAGGTACCAGTTTTAACTTCCTCGGCCCAATTATTGGTGCAGGTTTAGCGCTGAAAGCTGGTGGAGCAGATGTTCAAACCATGATGGCTGCAATTTTCGGCACTATTCTGGTGGCTTCTTTTGCGGAGATTCTACTTTCTCGCGTACTGGAGTTTGCTCAGCGAGTGATTACACCGCTGGTATCAGGAATCGTAGTAACACTGATTGGTCTGACTCTGATTCAAGTTGGTTTAGTCTCTATGGGTGGCGGCTACGCTGCCATGGGTGACGGTACTTTTGGTAGCCTAGATAAGCTGGCTCTAGCGGGTACTGTTTTAGCCATTATTATTTTATTGAACCGTTCTCGTAACCCTTATATCCGAGTCGCTTCCATTGTCATTGCTATGCTTGTCGGTGTCGTAATGGCAAACTTTATGGGCATGATTGATACCAGTAGTATGAGCGACGCTCCGCTGATTGCTCTCCCTACACCAATGCAATACGGTTTAGGTTTTGATTGGTCACTGTTCATTCCTTTGGTTCTGATATTCCTGATTACTGCACTGGAAGCTATTGGTGATATCACCGCGACTTCAGAAGTCTCAGGAGAACCAGTAAAAGGTCCTGTCTATATGAAACGTATTAAAGGCGGCGTATTAGCAGATGGCGTAAACTCAGCGCTAGCGGCTGTTTTCAATAGCTTCCCTAACTCTACCTTCAGCCAGAACAATGGAGTTATTTTGCTGACTGGAGTGGCTAGCCGTTATGTCGGTTACTTCATTTCAGCGATGTTGATACTTCTTGGCTTATTCCCAGGAGTAGCAAGCTTTGTTCAACTGATTCCTGAACCTGTACTTGGTGGTGCAACTATCGTGATGTTCGGTACTATTGCCGCAGCAGGTATTCGAATTATTTCTCGAGTTGATTTAGACCGTCGTGCGATTCTGATCATGGCACTTTCCTTCTCAATGGGTTTAGGCATTGCGCAAAAACCAGAAATTCTTCAGTTCATGCCTGACTTTGTGAAAAGTATTTTCTCAACGGGTGTAGCTGCTGGCGGTATTACCGCGATTATTCTTAACCTGCTACTTCCTGAAGCTAAGCGCGAAGAAGAATCGGAACAAGAGCTAGAACAAGCTACGGATTCTTAATCCGATTAACTAAAAAAGCTCGCTAACGCGAGCTTTTTTGTGTTTGTCGATTATTTAGTAGGGAAACTAATTTGTGCGCGTAAGCCGCCTTCACTTCGATTGCTCACCATCACTGACCCACTGTGCTGATTAACAATTCGCTTCACTATCGCTAAGCCTAGCCCTGTCCCTTCACTGCCTCGGGCAGTATCTCCCCTAGTGAAAGGTTCAAACAGTTTACTTATCTGGCTCGATTCAATGCCCGGACCATTATCTTCCACGCAGACCCAAACCATTGTGTTGTCAGCGGTGATACCAGAGCTCACCTTTACCCAACCTTCACCATAACGGACCGCATTCACAACAAGATTGCTCACAGCACGTTTCACGGCAATAGGGTTACCAAAAGCGTTGGCTTCACCTTTATGCAAATCAACTTCAATCTGCACTTCATAACCACCTTCTGAACTGGCGACATCTTTAGCAATGTCGTTAATATTAACTAACTCAAAGGTGTCTTTGTTCACTGGCTTTAAATAGTCCATGAACTGACTGATGATCTCATTGCACTCTTCGGTATCACTGATAATCCCTTCCGCAAGATAGCTCTCCTCCGGTGACATCATTTCTGTCGCCAGACGAATTCGAGTTAACGGAGTTCTTAAATCATGGCTGATACCCGCCATAAGTAATGCTCGATCTTCTTCCAGCGCCTGAATACCTTTCGACATCTGGTTAAAAGCCCGAGTTACTGAACGAATTTCCAAAGCACCTCGTTCAGGCAACGGTGGCGGTACTTCCCCTCGCCCTACCGCTTTGGCGACTTTCTCCAGCGCAATCAATGGACGATTCTGCATCCGAATAAACAGCCAGCCACCGAAAATGATCATCAGCGCCATAATGATGCTGTTACGGAAAAGAGGCGCAAAATCTTCTTCCTGCAACGCCGAAAGTGGGATACGTAGCAGTTGTCCCGGCAGCGCTTCTGTTTTCATCCACAGGACGTAGCTTTCTTCACCCAGCATCATCCGAACATCGGTGGGAGAGCCCAGTTCAACGCTCATGTCTTCACTCATCAGATCAATACTCACTGCGTGTTCATACTCCTCAGCAATAGGACTATCTTCACTGTGGATGGTAACACCTAGCTGCTCCAACACCCGACGGCGCAACAGTGCATCCATCGGCATGCCGTTTTCCTGATTTACCGTATCATCGAGCATCAGGTTAATTTCGTGACTAAGAATTTTGTTGAACTGTTGAAGGCTCGGCATCAAGGCGTAATTAAATACCGCGTAGTACGAATACACCTGACTGGCGATTAGCAGAGTGAGAAATATAATGATCGATTGGGTAAAGGAGCTGCGAATACGCATAGGATACCTTACAGGCACACGGAGAATAGGAGCAACACGCGCCACCTATTTTATTTAGCCGACGCGTGCCTGGATTAGGGGCTTTTTATATACAGACCCTAACTATTGAGCTTACCATCCGGAACGAACACATAACCTAAACCCCATACCGTTTGAATATAACGTGGTTTGCTTGGGTCTATTTCCAGCATACGGCGTAAACGGGAAATTTGCACATCGATAGAACGTTCCATCGCTGAATATTCACGTCCACGAGCCATGTTCATTAATTTATCACGAGAAAGCGGCTCACGAGCATTTTGGACTAATGCTTTCAGTACGGCGAATTCACCAGAAGTCAGAGGCATAGGCTCTTCACCACGGAACATTTCACGCGTACCTAAATTCAAACGAAACTCACCGAACTCAACCAAAGACTCTTCAGAACTTGGCGCTCCTGGTGCTTCAATAGTCTGACGACGTAATACCGCTTTAAGTCGCGCAAGCAGTTCGCGAGGGTTGAAAGGCTTAGTCAGGTAATCATCCGCTCCGACTTCCAAACCAACAATGCGATCGATCTCATCACCTTTGGCTGTCAGCATCAGAATTGGAATCATGTTGTTGGCGTTACGCAGGCGGCGGCAAATCGATAAGCCATCTTCACCTGGCAACATAAGGTCCAGCACCATGATGTGGAAAGTTTCACGAGTTAATAGGCGGTCCATTTGCTCACTGTTCGCGACACTTCGTACTTGGAACCCTTGTTCCGAAAGGTAACGCTCCAATAAAGCACGCAGACGTGCGTCGTCATCGACCACTAACACTTTAAAGTTTTCTTGCATTTACGTCCCACCTATTTCTTTGTTCGGCCCCAACTATTTCTGGGATAGTGAAATGTAACATCGTTCTGACGAAAGTAATTCAAAGAATTGTTAACGTTTATTTCTTTTTTAGCTAATGTAGCAAGCAGTTGCAATCTACAAAAGTCAGGAATATGAAGACAAACCTTATTACACGTGAAGGCTTTGATCGTCTGAAAAAAGAACTGGATTATTTATGGCGAGAAGAACGCCCTGAAGTCACTAAAAAAGTTACCTGGGCTGCAAGCTTGGGAGATCGCAGCGAAAATGCTGATTATCAATACAATAAGAAGCGTTTACGCGAAATTGACCGCAGAGTTCGTTACTTAAGAAAACGTCTTGAACAGGTCAAAGTTGTCGATTATTCACCACAACAGGAAGGCAAAGTGTTCTTCGGAGCATGGGTTGAGATCGAAAATGAAAACGGCGATACCAAATCTTTCCGCATTGTCGGTCCGGATGAAATTTATGGCGATGCCAAAGGTTATATTTCCATTGACTCACCAATGGCTCGCGCATTACTAAAAAAAGAGGTCGACGAAGAGTTTGTTGTCCATACTCCTGAAGGTGCTAAAGAGTGGTTTGTAAACGCCATTCGCTATCAAAGCTAAACACCTTGAGTGGAAAACGGCTCTTCGAGCCCCCATATATACCCGAATCAAATAAATGAAAGAGATCCACGGATGAGCCAAGCTATCTGTCAACTGATTGCTAATGAGTTAAATGTACGCTCTGAGCAAGTCATCTCCGCCGTCAAACTGATTGATGATGGCAACACTGTTCCTTTTATCGCTCGATACCGTAAGGAAGTTACAGGCGGGTTAGATGATACCCAACTGCGTAATTTAGACAGTCGTCTTTCCTACCTAAGAGAGCTGGATGATCGTCGCCAAACGATTCTGAAATCGATTCAAGACCAAGGAAAGCTAACACCAGAGCTGGAAAAAGCCATTTCTGAGACCGACAGCAAAACTCGCCTTGAAGATTTATACCTGCCATACAAGCCAAAGCGCCGCACCAAAGGTCAAATTGCTATCGAAGCCGGTTTAGAGCCTCTGGCAGACAAGCTATGGAATGAACCGCAAACCGAACCTGAATCAGAAGCTGCGAATTACATTTCAGCTGACAACGGCATTGCGGATACCAAAGCCGCTCTGGACGGTGCTCGCGCTATCATCATGGAGCGTATAGCTGAAGACGCAGACTTACTTGAGAAGATTCGTCGTCACCTGACTCGCAATGCGGAGCTGGTTTCTCGTGTCGTCGCTGGCAAAGAACGCGAAGGTGAAAAATTCAAAGACTACTTTGAACATCAGGAGCCGGTAAGCAAGGTTCCTTCACACCGTGCCCTTGCGATGCTTCGTGGCCGCAACGAAGGCTTCCTGACTCTGGCTGTAAACGCTGATCCTGAGCTGGAAGAAACGGCTCGTCAATCTCACTGTGAAACCATTATTGCGGAGCACTATGGCATTCACTTAAGTCAGGCTCCGGCCGACGTTTGGCGCAAGCAGGTCATTAGCTGGGCTTGGCGCATCAAGGTTTCTATGCACATGGAAACCGAGTTAATGGCTGCGCTAAAAGAGCGTTCAGAGATCGAAGCGATTGACGTTTTTGCTACCAACCTAAAAGACTTACTGATGGCTGCGCCTGCTGGCCCTCGTGCCACTTTGGGTCTCGACCCAGGCTTACGCACTGGTTGTAAAGTCGCCGTGGTCGATTCAACAGGTAAAGTACTGGCAACCGACACCATTTATCCGCATCAACCACAAAACCAATATGACCGTGCAATGCAGACCGTGGCTGCACTGGTTAAGAAGCACAACGTTGATCTGATTGCGATTGGTAATGGTACCGCTTCTCGCGAAACCGATACTTTTGTTGCTGAGATGGTGAAACGTGACAACCTAAAAGTACAAAAAATTATGGTAAGCGAAGCAGGCGCGTCGGTTTATTCCGCGTCAGAGCTGGCGGCGAAAGAGTTTCCGAATATGGATGTCTCTTTACGTGGCGCGGTTTCCATTGCTCGTCGCTTGCAAGACCCACTGGCAGAGCTAGTAAAAATTGACCCGAAATCTATCGGTGTGGGCCAGTACCAGCACGATGTTAGCCAATCTCTACTGGCAAAGCGTCTTGATGCGGTTGTCGAGGACTGTGTAAACGCGGTTGGCGTTGATGTAAACACAGCTTCAGCAGCACTATTAACTCGGGTTGCGGGTCTGTCGACGGCACTCGCGCAGAACATCGTCGATTACCGTGATGAAAATGGCCGCTTTAACGCACGTACAGAACTGAAAAAAGTCGCACGTTTAGGGCCAAAAGCTTTTGAACAGTGTGCCGGCTTCCTTCGTATCATGAATGGTAAGAATCCTCTTGATGCGTCTGCGGTCCACCCTGAAGCTTACCCTGTGGTCAAAAGCATTGCGGAAAAGAACAACCAGCAAGTGAAAACACTGATTGGTAATAGTGAGTTTTTAGGTTCGTTGAAAGCTATCGACTACACCGATGACAACTTCGGTGTTCCGACCGTGACCGATATCATCAAAGAGCTGGATAAACCAGGACGCGACCCTCGCCCTGAATTTAAGACGGCAACGTTTGCTGATGGCGTGACGGAAGTCTCCGATCTTGAACCAGGTATGGTGCTAGAAGGTGTGGTGTCTAACGTGGCTAACTTCGGCGCTTTCGTTGACATCGGTGTTCATCAGGATGGTTTAGTCCATATCTCAGCTCTGACTGATCGCTTCGTCTCAGACCCTCGAGAAGTAGTCAAGGCTGGTGATATCGTCAAAGTGAAAGTAATGGAAGTGGATGTGCAACGTAAGCGTATTGCACTTTCAATGCGCCTTAACGATGAGCCGGGGCAAGAAAGCCGTCCTGTGCGTAACTCACAAGCCCGTCCTTCCGCACCTCGTAAACAGAGTCAGGTGCGTCGCAACGAGCCTCAGAGTGGTGGAGCTTTCAACAGTGCATTTGCCGATGCTTTTGCCAAAGCAAAACGCTAAGGTTTAGCTCAATGTCATGATCAAAAAAATCCCCATTGATATTCTCCATGGGGATTTTACTTTGTGTCTTTCATTATAAAGTGCGTAGGTACTTTCATAATGATTATAAGACCGCAATCACTTCTGATGGCGTATTTGGCGCAACCGCATGACCATAGTGATATTTAATCACTGTACGTCTCCGCGCCATTTTTCCACCGATAATCGCTTCATCAATGATTCGTTTCGGTAAACGAAACCGCATTGCATAGCCTTTGCCTTGCTCTTCGCTGTAACTCGCCAAAGCCAGAAGTTCAAACAGCCTATCTAATTCACTGTTACGCTCTTCATGATAAGAAGCATGTGCTTCATGCTCTGTGACCACTTCATAGTCAGGATGCTCTGCAGGGTCCCAGGACGATCGCTTTCGCCGCTTATCATCGGCTTTGATGCTACGCTCCGAGTTGGATTTAACCAGCTCTACGGTCGGCATCACAGGTTCACGGACTTTATTGTCACGCGCAGCCTGCTCTGTCTGAACGTTCACTGATGGGGCGATAAGTGGCACACTAACGTTAGTCGGTGACACGATCATAGCCGAAACCTCCTCAGTATCGCCCAACCAACAATGTTAAGGAATTCATCCACATTGTTGGCTTAGTACATTTATCGACCAACTTGATTAAAAATTTAGCACAATTTATAAACTTCTCATATATCAATAAATTATTGGCTAAATCTCACGATTAGCAAAAGTGATCAGCTGCTGGCAAAACGTATCTAACTCGGTCATAAATGGCGCGTGAGAAGACTCAGTAAAGATATATTGTTCACTATTTGGAACCGTTTGTTCTAAGTCGTGGGCAACCTTTACCGGTACTAAACCATCGAGGCGGCCATAAAGACGAAGCATCGGCACTGAGATATGAGACAGTTGTTCACGCAGATCCACATCGGCCAACATTTTTAAACCGGCTAATAATGCTTTCGGATTCGGAGAAGGGCGAGACAGCACTGCCTGCTTTAATGCTTTCACATCTTGGCGAGCGGTTGGGCTTCCCATCGCTTGCAGCGCCATAAAGCGCTCAATCGTCAGTTGAAAGTCATCAACCAATTGGTCAGTAAACGCGCTTAATACATTGGGCTGTATTCCGCGCCAAGGCCTATCTGCAGCGAATTTAGGAGAAGACGCCACTGTGACTAACTTGCTCACATAGTCACTATAGTGAAGCGCCATATGAGTGGCCACTAAACCGCCTAACGACCAGCCTATCCAAATCGCATGATGAGGCGCGCGAGTCATTAACTGCTGAGCAATGTCTTCTAGGTTCTCTGCGTGACAGTGCGAGCTATGACCATAGCCCGGTAAATCGACCACATGCACACGAAATTGGCTTTGAAGAACTTCTACCGTTTGCTGCCAAACAGCGCCATTCATTCCCCATCCATGGATTAATACTAAATCGGGACCTGAACCACTTACATGCCAGTACAACTCTGAAGACATTGTCACGCACTCTCCTACTTAATTAATCCTTCCCAACCGAGAAAAGAAATCATAGTGTCGGCTGGTCTCACCTAAAGCGGTTATACATGGTATCCGATCGGTTCCAAAAAGCCATGCAGAGTTGGCTCAATACCCAATGTACTCTGTGTAAACTCCCGTTAAGCCGCCAAGATACTCACGGCATTTGCCATGCTTGTCAGATTTGGTATCAACAGGAGCCTCGCTGCCAACGCTGCGGTCTAAGAACACTCTATTTTGTAGAGCAGTGCGGGCACTGCCTTTCCAAGCCGCCACGATGGCATCGTTTATACTGTGTTGGTGACTATCACTTTCCACTCAGCAATACAGTTCATCAACTCAAGCACCATCGTCAATTCTGGCAAGCAAAACCGTTAGCACAAATGCTCGTTAAACGAATCCCCGTACCAGCTCCAGTGATAACGAGTGTTCCATTGCACTGGCGGAGACAGCTGGTTAGAGGGTTTAATCAAAGTGCATTAATTGCCAAATACGCTGCAACAGCGCTAGATGTTCATTATGAAGAAAAGCTGTTTTCACGTGTAAAGCACACCAAAACTCAACAAAATTTAACTAAGAAGCAACGAATTACGAACCTCACCAAGGCGTATGAAATGAACTTCTCACCAAATACTGAACATATCGCAATTGTTGATGATGTTGTGACAACAGGTAGTACTGTTAATCATTTATGCCAATTGCTACTTGAAGTCGGCATCAAAAGGATTGATATTTACTGCATATGCCGGACTCCTGAACCAAAAGAACGCATTTAATAACGCTGTGATAAACAAAAAGCAGCGAGGTCCTTGGATCATTTTAATGACAGGAGTAGAATGGTGCCTAAATAACCTACAAAATTACTCGGGTATTAGTCGTGTCAAATACTAACTCTGTAACTATTACTGAATCTGCTCAGTCACATTTTGCCAAGTTGCTATCTCAACAACCAGAAGGTACTAACATTCGCGTATTCGTTGTGAACCCAGGAACACAGAATGCTGAATGTGGTGTCTCTTACTGCCCACCAGAGGCGGTAGAAGCTACTGATACTGAAATTCCTTATGAAGGTTTTTCGGCTTATGTCGACGAACTCAGCTTACCTTTCCTAGAAGACGCACTGATTGATTTCGTCACTGATAAAATGGGGTCTCAGCTAACCTTAAAAGCGCCGAACGCCAAAATGCGTAAAGTTGCCGATGATGCAAGCTTAATTGAACGTGTAGAGTACGCGATTCAAACTCAGGTTAACCCTCAGCTTGCCGGTCACGGTGGTCACGTAAGTTTGGTAGAAATTACTGACGAAGGCGTTGCTATCGTTGCTTTCGGCGGTGGTTGTAACGGCTGTTCAATGGTTGATGTCACTCTAAAAGAAGGGATAGAAAAAGAACTTCTGGCTCAGTTCGAAGGGGAGTTAACCGCCGTTCGAGACGCTACCGAGCATGACCGTGGTGAACACTCTTACTACTAATGCAAAATGATTAAAAGCTGATGCCTACAAGCATCAGCTTTTTTATTTTGTCACCAATAACGACTAACAAGTAAAAGTAATATTTTAAGTTGAGAGATTTTCTCATATAGTAAGAAAGTGACTATCACCCATATGTTAGAGGAGTAAGTGTATGTCATCAAAGTTACCGGAGATTCTTGATCAGAACGTAGTGGCTCAATCGAAACTATTTTCTATCGAAGCTATCGATCTCCGCTTCTCAAATGGTGAGCAACGCACTTACGAACGAATGAAGTCCAGCGGCCGCAATGCTGTAATGATGGTACCTGTCACTCAACAGGGCGATCTTTTACTTGTTCGGGAATACTGTGTGGGTACTGAACGTTACGAACTGGGGTTTCCTAAAGGACTCATGGACCCAGGGGAAACAGCGGAACAAGCTGCGAATAGAGAATTGAAAGAAGAAGTCGGATTCGGCTCTACAAAACTAACGCCACTTAAAGAAGTTGTGTTAGCGCCTTCATACTTCTCCAGCAAGATGACACTGTTTATCGCTCAAGAACTATACTCAGAACAACTGGAAGGTGATGAACCGGAGCCTTTAGAAGTAGTACGTTGGCCTTTGGCTCAAGCTGAAGAGCTATTAACTCACTTAGACTTCTGTGAGGCTCGTAGCATCACCGCCTTAATGCTTACTCTGCGCTACTTACAATAATTTAAGCAGAGCCAAAGGAAAGATTATGCCAACAGCCAAAGACCTCTCTCATCTACTTCCTGACGTCATCGCTATTGCACGCTCTGCCGGTCAGCTAATCCTAGACATTTATGATAAAAAGTCTTATCAATCTTTTACTAAAAAAGATGAAACCCCTGTCACTAGTGCAGATATAGCCGCCCATAAACTCATTTTGGATAAGCTCCAGGAGCTGACCCCTGACATTCCTATCCTTTCCGAAGAAGACGCAGACATCGGTCTTGATACAAGAGAAACTTGGGAGCGTTACTGGCTGGTCGATCCGCTAGATGGTACACAAGAATTCATTGCTCGCAGTGGAGACTTTGCCACCATTATCGCCTTAGTTGAGCATAATCGTCCGGTACTGGGCGTAGTTTACGGCCCAGTATCAGGTGTCACTTATTATGCTTATGCAGGTAAAGGGGCATGGAAAATTCCAGATATGTCAGAAAGTCTGCGGATTAGAACCCACAAGCATGAACTTCCAAATCAATCCATCGCAATTGCGATTAGTCGTCGACAAGATATTAATAGAATTACCAGTCGATTAAGTAGTGCTTGGAATTATGAACTGGTCCCACTTGGCTCTGCCGCACTGAAGGCCTGTTTAGTGGCGGAAGGTGCTGTCGATTGTTATCTTCGCTTGGGGCCGACTGGCGAATGGGATACCGCTGCAACTCAATGTATTGTCGAAGAAGCTGGCGGCCGAATTCTGAATACCGAACTTGCACCACTTTCGTATAACGAACGTGAAACTTTGGAAAACCCCAATTTCATCGTACTCGGCGATGCGGATCTGCCTTGGGATCAAATACTGAAGTGCTGATGATTCTCTCCCGGCAACACTAAAGTAAAAAGGCGAGAATCTCTTCTCGCCTTTTTCATACCCGTTCTATAACCGACCTTGTTGTTTGAATTGATATCGTCCCTGACCATCAGGCCTTGGCAACCATTTCAACTTGTCAGACAACGATTTAGGAAAGTCCGTTCCGGGCTTAAACCAACCATTCGCTTGATAACGATAATTCGGGCTTAGTTGCGCAGAGAACTCACTCGAGACTTCAGCGCTATTTTGGTTACCATTCACTTGCACCGTACTTTGAGCACATTGAATATCGGCAATGGCTTGATCCAACACTAAATTACCAAATGGAGATTCAACTTTAGCCGCACTCCACGCTAATGTTCCTTGTGCACTCAAACATAGTGGCGCTTGATAAACATAATCCTTAATCGTTAATTCCAACTGCCCCTGAGCAACAACGGGCAGCGGCATTGGTGCTTGAGTCAACGCCGTATCGGCTGGAATCGACATCACTAAATTTTTGGCGTAAGCCCCTTCAGTGTGATAACCGATCAAACCTTTGCCATAAAGATTTAGCGAGCTACCGCGGCCAAAACGAACCATCGCTTCCAGTTTTTGACTCAATAAAGACGAGATATTTAACTTCCATTGAACATCACCAAAGTTACGATTCTGCCAAATGACTTGCTCTGCCTGACCTTGCCAAATAGTGCCATCAACACCTATCAGTTGAAGCTGTCTAGGTAGTGGCAGTTGTTTCACCACAAACGAAGCGGGAAGATAAACAATGAGGCTGGAAACAAACACCAACACAAACACCAACCCATAACCTAAAGCTTTCTTCACCTTAGATGCCTCGCTTTAACTGTAAGCGTTGAACTTCAACCACTCCGGCTTGTTGACCGCGTTTAACATCCATAAACTCAACGTCGACACCTTTGGTCTCTTTCAAGTAGGCAACCCAATCCACCAATTTAGTGAAAGGAAGTGGCTGAATCCAGACTTGCATCATCTCTCCACGAGGCTGAAGACGAACCAGTTCAATATTAAAACGACGGGTAGAAGCTGTAATCAATTGATTTAAAGGCTCAGAACTACGAACAACACCACCTTGTTGACGTAAAGTCACGATTTTATCGGCGTTGTCAGTAACCCATTTAACCAACTGTTTCTCGCTTAACACTCGGTTTTTAGCCTGAGTGCTTTTCTCACTCATTGGTTGCAACACACCCCAAAAGACAACGGCAACTAGAGCGAAAACCGAGCATACAACAACCATGCGCTTTTCACGCTGACTGATACTTTGCCACCAGCTTTGAAGCGGTGTGATAAATCTATTCATTTTCCGCTCCTACTTCTGTTTTAAAACAAATGAACCAGCAACAACATTGCCATTTTTATTGACTTGCCCTTGTTCAACAACAAACTTTTCTTCTAACTTCACTCTTGCTCGTTCAAAGCTTTGGAAATCATTGCTTGTCGCTTCTAAACGCACTTCACCACGGTTACTATCAAACTTAAAACTCTGTAACTGCATGCCTTTGATAGTTTCAAACGTTGACGGCAGTTGAGTTAACCACTCCAATACCGAACCTTGGCTCCCGCCACCCTGCAATGACTGAACTTCATCATTCATCAAACGTTTTAAATAACTCACGGTTGGAATTTTTTGCCTATCAGGAAACACCGAACGGAAAATTCGTTCACTTTCAGCTCGGTAGGCTTGAGCTTGCTGTTGATAGTGCTGAGTTTCAAGCACGCTGTAGCCAATCATAACAGCAACAAGAATACCCGCAGCAACGGCGGTTTTCTTCCATATGCGCCAATGCTTTAACAGTGACGATTTCGGTTTAAAGCTACCTGTCAGTAAGTTAACTTTGGATGTCAACACCTGTTCGGTGAGCAGTTGCATCACCAATGCTGACGGAGTGAACTGCCAGATTTGACCATCCGCTAAATTCAGATCAGGAAGCGGAGTAAAAGAAGTTAAAGGTAGAAATGTCTCTCCATCTTTTACCCAATCGGAACGACTAAATAGATCTAACCAATTTTCATCCACGCAAATGCCTTGGCATTCTCCTTTACGAACTAACCACTCATTCCCTATCTGTAGTGCGGTCAACCCTTCTTGAACAGGGAGCGCCAATACATCTGGCACAACACGTTTGACATCCATTCCAGCACTGGTTAGTGCGTTTAAACAAGCGCCTAAAAAGTCTCGGTCGATACCGAGAACATCCACTTGATTTCCTGACTTGTTTAGTACGGTAAAGTGCATGTCATCAACATCTTGGGCGACATCGTCTTCAACCAAATAAGGCAGAATCGAATCCAGCTGACGTCCAGCTCCGGCTGGTAACTCAACTTGGCTAAGCACCACATCACTTGCTGAGATTAAAGCCAAGGTAGGTCTTTGCTCAGCGTACGAACTTATTTGTTCAAGTTGCTCCCAGCCAGACACTTCACCACTAGCGATGACTTCTTGTTGCGTAGAAGACCAAACCAACCAAGGGATAATGGCTTCTTTTTGACTACTCAGTCGAACGGTCAGAAACTCGCTCACTGATCCCTCCAAAGCGACGGCGTACTACCGTTGCAGTTTCTCGATTATCACTATAGAAAAGGCTACGAATTCGGACTCGCGCCTCTTCCACTAAAACTTGAACATCCAGTTCGAAATATTGGCTATCAACCGTTAAATATCCTTTGGCTTGATCGATAACACTTTCTCCGACTCCAGCGATTTGCGGTTCTGATAGAAACGCATCCACACTGTTCCAACCATCAAAAGGACGATTCTCCAACACAGCAATCGCGTTGGATTCAGATAAACTAGGGCTAAACATGGCCACTAGCAGCTTAGCTTGCTCAGGTTGAAGCGTGTTGATGTTCAAACGCCAATCATCATAAGGTAGCGCGCAAACATACGGTTCGACCTTTAACATCACATCGCCGCTGACTTGCTGTATAGCTCGTAACTCACTGGCATCGGAAATCAAGCTATTCGCAGTCATGTACGATGGAGACATGGATTCGTAATAACTGTCTTCAACACCGTAAACACTCTGAACCTGATTGTCGCTATCAATGTACTCTCGGGTAGAGTCGGCAATCACTTCTGCTTTATAGCTATCCACTTCCAGCTCTTCCAATAGTGTTTGCCACACACGAATCAGATACGGTTTGCTGTTACCACTTAAGTTGCCTTCAACACTCGCCAGGACATTGAGGTTAAAACACGCTTGTTTATCCCAAATTCTTCCACTTAACTGCCCATAATCCAGAGGATAAGTTTGCTCCTCTAACGCCCATACCTGACTCAGATTAATGGTGTCGCTATCTTTATAGCTTTGTTCAATCGCTACTTTGGCCAAGCTTTCCGCCCCCAAGCTATACCAATACGCCTGCTGGTAGTTAACCTGATGACTTGCTCGCTGAAACTGGGTAAACATTCGTTCCGACATAGTTGCAGCTATCGATACCATAATAGCCAGTAGCAATAACACTATGATTAACGCCACGCCGCGTTGTGGAGATCTACGATTCATCATCATCCCCTTGCGCTTTACCACCAGCCACTAAATATATTCGCTCAATGTCACCGTAATCTCTTAAAGTGAGCTTCACCGCAATTGCACTAGGCAGCGCCTTAGTTTGCTCCCACTCCTGGCTCCATTTACCATCAAAGTAAAAGCGCATACTCCAACTTTCTACTTGCGAAAGAATGGGCGCGACAATCTCTTCTTGTCCTGCAGGGGTATCCGGGTAACGCCACCAGATTCTTTCCAACTCACCAGAGACAAGTCGATAAGCAACTTTGGTGGTTTCCCCTCGAGGAAATTGCTGCTGTGGGTTCTGCCAACCCAACCGAGTAAACACGATGCCTTTTTGATCAGAGCCCAACAAGTTATCTTGCCATATAAGATACTGATTATTAGGTTCGCCACCTTGAGTACGGAACTGCCGTGCTGCAATTTGTCGAAAGTCTGCATCCATCAACACCATTGCCCGATTGATCTCATTTAGGCGTTGTGTCCGACTCAGAGATATTTCATTACTGCGTTGAACCTGATGCAGAACCTGATAAGCGCCAACACTTAAACTGGCAAAAATAGCCAGCGCCACCAGCACTTCGATTAAAGTAAAGCCAGCACTACGCGTACCACATGTTGTAAAACTAGCGCGCGACATAGCTTCTTACCGTGATAATAGGACTTGAGCTTTTATCCACCGAGACACTCACATCAAAAGCACGTAAATACCCGCTCGATGTCTCGACCGGTTTCACTTGCCAAAACCATGTTCGCCCAGCTAGTTGTTCGGTTCCACTTTTAGCTTTAAGATCACTTGGTGCGAGTAGTACCTGAGCCATTTGGTTATCAACCACCATCGAAGCAAAAGTTTTTTCTTCTAAATAGCTCACGGTATTAATATGCTGGCTGACTGCACGAATAACACTAATTGCCGCTGTCGCAAATATAGCTAGAGCTACCAGGACCTCGAGCAACGTAAAGCCGTTATGCTTTTTCATTTTGCTCTCCTGGCGCTAACAACGATATCTGTCCATTATCTCCAACCACGATTTGCCAGCGCTGATTTGAATCACTAACGTTTGAATCGCGTGTTTTGGGCGCAATAACCATACTGAAAGCCGTCACTTCGCCACTGGATAAAATGAAAATTTGTGGTGGTAGCTCTTTCTTCTCTTTCGCAAACAACTCCTCATCAAACAAAGAGCCCGGCTCAAAAAGTCTATCATCCTTCAACCAAGCGTCACCGCCCAAGCGAAATTCCAACTCTAATTCTGGGTCAACTTTCAACTCTGAATTAAACTGCTTTTTCTCTAATTTCTGCCAGCCTTCTGCTGTTAACGTTAGAAATTGCAACTGACCGGTTTGCTCATCAACTCTTAAGCCGAAATCTCTACCACTGAGAATCGCTTCTTCATTAAGTAACTGAATACGCTGAAACAGACTCTGGGCAACCGCTCTCGCTTCATCTTTATGCGAAAGAGGAAGTGTCGCGATCACAGCAACAGAACTGACTGAAAGCAGCACAAGTACCAGTAATATTTCTAATAACGTAAAACCGCGAGACTGCTTCATAACAGAAAACCGGGGGCCAAAGCCCCCTTTTAATCCTTATTGGAAATCTTGGAGATTCCAGTTACCAATATCGGCGTTGATACCTTCACCACCTTCTTGACCATCAGCACCAAGAGAGAAAATGTCGATCGCACCATTATCGCCCGGGCTTAAGTACTGGTAATCATTACCCCAAGCATCTTGAGGCAAACGACGAATGTAGCCGCCATCACGGTAGTTGCGTGGTTCTGGGTTGGTAGGCTTAGTCACCAGCGCATCAAGACCTTGATCCGTAGTTGGGTAAACACTGTTATCCAACTTGTACATGTCCAATGCGTTTTCAAGCGCAACAATGTCGGTAATCGCTTTTTGTTGATCTGCTTTTTCTTTGTTACCCAACAGATTTGGCACCACAAAACTGGCCAAAATACCAAGAATAACAATCACGACCATCACTTCTAAAAGGGTAAAACCAGCCTGATTCTTACTGCGTTGTTTCATTTTTGCTCCATACTGCAAAAGTCTATTACGTTGTTTTTATTAACATAACACTCCTAAATTGGCTGACCGCCAAGGGATTGTTATCTCGTCATCAAATTATTCATTTCTAAAATTGGCATCAGTGTCGCCATGACAATAAACAACACCATTCCAGCCATCACGGCAATTAACGCCGGGGTAAAAATACCCAGAGCGATATTAATTGTCGATTCAAAGCTCGCATCTTGATTATCCGCAGCTCGTGTCAACATGCTTTCCAGCTCACCGCTTTGCTCACCACTGGCAATCATGTGCAACATCATCGGTGGGAACAGCTTGGTATTCGTTAAGGCTTTTCGAAGGCTCATCCCTTCTCTCACGCTGTCAGCAGCAGCACTAACTTGCTGTTTGGCAAAGTGATTGGACATAACATCAACGGCGATTCTCATGCCATCTAAAATTGGGATCGAGCTTGAGGCACAAATCGATAATGTACGAGAAAACCGTGAGGCATTCAGTCCTCTGGCGATCTTACCAATCATAGGTAAGTGCATCAGTTTTCTATCCCATTTTAATCGTATGTCTGGCTTAGCTAGCATCCACTTAACTAAATAGATGGCAACAATAATAACTACCAGCAGTTGCAGCCCCCAGTGTTGAATAAACTCACTGGATGACAACAAAAATTGGGTAGACGCGGGCAGCTCTTGGCCCATCTGAACAAACTGACCAACAATTTTAGGCACCACGGCGGCAAGCAAAAAAGCAACAATACCCACTGCAAAGACCACCAGTACAATGGGATAAATCATCGCTTGTAGCAGCTTAGAATGCATTTTCTGACGATTTTCGGCATAGTCGGCTAAGCGTTCAAGTATCGCATCTAGATGACCTGATTTTTCCCCGGCTGAAACCATAGCGCGAAATAAATCATCAAAGACATGAGGATAATCAGCAAAACTATCTGCTAATGTATACCCTTCGTTCACCTTGGCTTTAACTGCAGCCATCATATTACGAATATGAGGTTTTTCCGCTTGTTCAGAAACTGCGGTTAAACATTCATCCAATGGCATTCCAGATTGCACTAAGGTTGATAACTGGCGAGTGATAAGTGCTAAATCTGGCGTACTAATACCACGCTTGAAACTGAACGATGCCGTGCGACTTTTTTCCGCTTTAAGCTTTGTCTCAATCACTTCTACAGGAACTAAGTTTTGATCCTTTAGACGCTGACGTACCTGACGGGCACTGTCACCTTCTAAAACACCGATTTTTTGCTTCCCTTTGGTATCCAGAGCCTTATATTCAAATGCTGCCATTATGACTCCTTGGTCACTCGCATCACTTCCTCTAATGAAGTGATGCCTTGCAGCACTTTATCTAAACCATCTTGACGAATACTCGGTGTATGCTCGCGCACTTCTTTTTCTATTGCTTGCTCACCCACTTCATCATGAATTAAAGACTGAACTTTTTCATCCACAATGAGCAGTTCATGGATTCCGGTTCGTCCACGATAACCTTTGTTATTACATTGCGGGCAACCCGAAGCACGGTATAGCGTTAGTGACTCGCTTTTCTTCATACCAAACAGTTTTTTCTGCGAGTTATCCGCTGGATACGCTTCTTTACAGTCTGGACATAACGTTCGTACCAAACGTTGAGCCAGTACCCCAAGCAGTGAGGAAGAAAGAAGGAATGGTTCGATACCCATATCACGAAGACGAGTAATCGCACCCACCGCGGTATTGGTGTGCAGTGTCGACATGACCAAGTGACCAGTTAATGACGCTTGAACCGCGATTTGCGCCGTTTCCAAGTCACGAACTTCCCCGACCATCACCACATCCGGATCTTGACGAAGAATCGCTCTCAAACCTCTGGCAAACGTCATATCGACTTTCGGGTTTACTTGAGTTTGACCAATACCATCGATATCAAACTCGATAGGGTCTTCAACGGTAAGAATGTTGCGCTCATTACAATTGAGCTCTTGTAGCCCTGCATACAAGGTGGTTGATTTACCAGAACCCGTTGGGCCAGTAACCAAAAAGATACCGTGCGGACGCTCAATAAGTCGGCGGAAACTTTGCTGATTGGATTCCGTCATCCCTAAGCTATGCAGATCCAATCGCGTTGCATTTTTATCCAACAAACGCAGTACCACTCGCTCACCATGAGATGACGGCATCGTAGACACACGAACATCCACGGCACGACCACCAATACGTAACGAGATACGACCATCTTGCGGAACGCGTTTTTCAGCGATATCCAGCTTCGCCATGACTTTGACACGAGAAACTAACAGTGGAGCCAACTTGCGACTAGGCGTCAGCACATCGCGCAGCACACCATCCACTCGGAAGCGAATTGATAGTGCCTTTTCAAATGTTTCGATGTGAATATCAGAAGCGCCTTCTTTAATCGCTTCACCCAGCATCGCGTTGATCAACTTGATAATAGGCGCATCATCGTCTGACTCGAGTAAGTCTTCACTCTGCGGTAATTCTTCGGCAAGAGAGAAAAAATCATCGCTATCGGCGCCAATATCTTCCATCAATTGGCGTGCTTCAGAAGAGTCTCGCTGGTACACCTGAGTTAGCTTACTCTCAAAATCTTCTGCATTAAGCTCTATTAGATTCAACTGACGTTGAACGACTCGCTTCACTTCTGACAGTGCAGCAACAGAAACCGGCGCAACATAATAGACGGTTGCTACCGTGAAGCTCTTGTCCCATTCCAATACAAGCTTGAAGCGATTAGCAAAACTAAACGGCAATCGACGAGTTAATGGAGTCGCTACCTCAATCATTGGTCAATTTCCATTTGATCTAGGAAGGCTTGGATTTCTGCAGGGTGACGACGCTCTTCACCAAACTTTGGTAACACAGGGATGTTACTATCGGCCATGAGCTTCAAACCTTCATCAGCTTTAAACAACTGCTCTGCGCGAATATAATTATATTTGCGTTGAGTTAACCCATCAGCGGTCATACCGTCACGAATAATAGTTGGCTTGATAAATACCATCAGGTTTTTCTTCTCGACCTGTGTGCTAGTCGATTTAAACAGGTAGCCTAAGAATGGAATATCACCTAGCAGTGGTACTTTAGACTCACTTTCCATCGCTCGTTCATCAATCAGTCCCCCCAAAACCAACATTTGACCATCTTGTACCATCACTGAGGTGTTCAACTGGCGTTTACCAAAACGGACGTCAACCGCACCATTCGCGCCTAACACGTTGGATACCTCTTGTTCAATTTTAAGCTGAACGGAATCACCTTCATTGATTTGTGGTACAACTTTCAGCTTAATACCGACTTCTTTACGATCAACGGTTTGGAATGGGTTTTCATTATTTGAACTTGCAGCAGAACCGGTAATAACCGGAACTTCTTCACCTACGATAAAAGAGGCTTCTCCATTATCCATAACAGTAATACTAGGAGAGGATAGAATGTTTGAGTTTGAATCGCTGGATACGGCACTAAGAAGTGCCGTCCAGTCACCCATCATGATGCTGACTGCAGCTCCATTTAGGCCAGAAAGTGCTGTGGCTAAAGTACTGTAGTCGCCAGATTCAGTAGAATCATAAGGATGACGGTTACCCGCTGAGTCATAGTAATACTCTGTGGTGGTTTGATCTTTGGCTTCTTCTAGACCCACCATCACATTACCAATAGAAGCACCTGTATTACCGTACTGAATTACCGAGCCGCTCTCTAAAGACCCCCATTGCACACCTAAATTAATGCCATCACCTTCTGACATTTCCACAATCAACGCTTCGATCAGAACCTGAGCTCGGCGGATATCAAGCTGAGCAATAACATCAAGTAACGCACTCATCATGTCTTGCGGCGCAGTGATCACCAAGGCGTTAGTCCCTTTGTGCGCCGAAATCATAACCTCGTTATTGTTCGATCTGCTAGACTTTTGCCCACCCTGTTGATCTTTGGCTTGCAGGTTTTCTGAGACCCCTTTAAGAACGTCAACCATCTCTTCCGCTTGTGCATATTTCAAATACACGACGCGGTTATTACCTTTCGTCGCCATCTCAACATCTAGTTGTTTAATGAGTTTTCTGAGACGTTGGCGTACTTTAGGGTCACCTGAGATCAAAATAGAGTTAGTGCGATCATCAGCGACCAGTTTAGGCTGCAAAAACTCAGGAGTATTTTTGGCATCGGTAGTTTTATTCAATGCTTCTACAATTCGAACCATCTCTGCTGCAGAAGCATTTTTAAGATCAACCACTTCAATGTCTTTATCACCCGCCTGATCGACGCGACGTACAATTTCAGCTAAGCGGTTAACCACCGCAGCACGCCCCGTGATCAGAATAATATTGGCCGGATCATAGTGAACCACGTTACCAGAACCTGCATTGTCGATTAACTGTCGCAATAAAGGAGAAAGTTCTCTAACTGAGACGTTTTTAACCGCGACAACCTGAGTAACAACAGCATCACCACTCGCACGGTCATTATCTCCAAGAACAGGTACAGGAGAGGTTTTTGCATCTTTCGCTTTAACGACTTTCAGTACACCGTTATCCATTTCAACAACAGCATAACCATAAACTTCAAGCACGTTTAAGAAGAAGCTATAATACTGTTCGTCGTTTAGTGTGTCGTAACTACGAACATCAATTTTGCCGCGCACCGATGGATCGACAATAATCGTTTTTTCAAGGTTTCGTCCGACAATATTCACAAATTCCTGAATATCAGTGCCTTTAAAGCTCGCGCTAAATTCACTCGCTAAAGCGACTGGTGAAACCAATAAACTACTGGCGAGCAGCCATGCACTTTTTTTAAGCCAATGCTTCACAAACACTCCCTAAGCTGAAGCTAATACGTCAGTATTATAATTGTATGTAGATATCATGTTGCTGCCCGTCGCGGAGAACAGATAGGTTAATTTCCGTCATGTCTGACACAGCGCGTGCCAAATCGTTCATTACGTCTGGTCGTGTTAAATCAAAACCATTAAATTCAATGGCGATATCGCCATTTTTTAAGCCTACCGACTCAAATAAAGCAGCATCTTTGCCGGGACTCACCCGATAACCAACAATTTTGCCTTCATCTTTTACTTGAGAAAGTCGAACATATTGGAAAATGTCTTGTGGATTGTTCAGGATAGCTTCTCGAATAGAGGCTAATTTATCCTGGCTCGGCTCTGCAGGACGAGAGCTTGCTCTTTCTGAAACTGTGCTACGTTTTGAGTAGTCAATCCCTTCCAACATTAACGTTTCATCACGGCCAGAATTATCAATAATTACTCGATCTGGCAGTACTGCTTTTAATTTAGCCCTTGTACCGTCGATAATTTCATTGATTCCATAGGTGGCTTGAGAACCTCTATTCGCTATTACAGCTAGGTTTTTACTAACGTCATTGCTAGCAACGACACCAACCAAAGTGAGGTTAAGTCTCGTTTTCGGCGCATCCACCACTTTTTGAATAATAACTTCAGGTGCCGCTTCAGAATACTCTCCAAACAAAATACCTTTTTGTAGAGAACTCAGATCAAGTTGTGGGCGATCGGTTGACGACGTACCTTGTGTTGGCGTCCATTGAGAACTAATCGATGAATCAGTCTGAACCATCCATACCATTTTACCTAGCGTCCAAGCTGATAGAGACAATAAAACAAGGGTAAGACTAACACTGAGGGTATTTTGCCATTGAGATAGTATTTTCAACACTTTAACTGTCCGCTTATTCGAAAATCGAGATTATTCATCAATATTCTCGCTAATCTATTCCCTGTTATATAACTTTTTTACTATGCCTAAAGTCTATTATTTCTTTATGAATCAACAGACTTAATCATAAAAATAAATGATAAGTGGGCTAATATAACATTAAAAGATAATTGATGTTTTTTTTCTATTATTAAATTGTCGGCTCGGTTGAAATTCCTAGCTTTAAACACCACTTAGAAAACCATCAAAGTTTGTGAGTTGTAAATTAGAGGTCATTAAACACCATGAGTTCCACTGACGAAGCGGTTAGGCTCGATAAATGGCTATGGGCCGCGAGGTTCTATAAAACCCGTTCCATTGCACGAAATATGGTCGATGGTGGCAAAGTTCATTATAATGGCCAACGCTCTAAACCGAGCAAAGTTGTCGAACTTGGTGCAGTCATTACATTGCGCCAAGGTAACGAAGAGAAAACCGTTACCATTGAAAAAGTATCGGATCAAAGGCGCGGTGCACCGGAAGCGCAAACCCTCTATTCAGAAACGCCTGAGAGTATAGAAAAACGTGAGCGTCATGCGTTGGCACGCAAATTAAACGCACACAATCCAAGCCCAGATCGTCGCCCAGATAAAAAACAGCGTCGAGATATTCTAAAATTTAAACATCAGTAACTAAGCCGGATTATTCCTTATGACTACAAGCGCAAAGGCGACAAACGTATTAAATCGCTACCTATTTGAAGACTTATCGGTTCGCGGTGAGCTGGTACAACTGGATAAAGCGTACCAACAAATTATCACTAGCAAGGAATACCCAGCTCCTATTCAATCGTTATTAGGCGAATTGCTGGTTGCAACAACACTACTGACTGCAACATTGAAGTTTGAAGGTTCTATCACTATGCAACTACAAGGTGATGGACCGGTTTCTTTGGCAGTAATCAATGGCGATAACAACCAAAAAATTCGTGGTGTTGCTCGCTGGGAAGGCGATATCGCCGATGACGCAGGCCTACACGACTTAATGGGTAAAGGTCACTTAGTGATCACTATTGAGCCGAAAAAAGGCGAACGCTACCAGGGTGTCGTTGGTCTCGAAGGTAATGACATTGCTGAAGTACTAGAGAGCTACTTCCTACGCTCAGAGCAGTTGAAAACTCGTCTGTGGATTCGCACTGGCACTCAAGGTGATCAACCACATGCAGCTGGTATGTTGCTACAGGTTGTTCCTGACGGTACAGGCACACCAGAAGATTTTGAGCATTTAGAACAACTGACAAGCACCGTGAAAAACGAAGAGCTCTTCACTTTAGAAGCCAATGAACTGCTATACCGCTTATACAACCAAGAACAAGTGAAAGTTTTCGAACCACAACCAGTTGAATTCCGTTGCGGTTGCTCTCGAGATAGAAGCGGTGCAGCCATTGTTACCGTTGCTAGAGACGAAATTAATGACATTTTGGCTGAAGAAGGTTCAGTTTCTTTACATTGTGATTACTGTGGCACAACATATTCTTTTAATTCAGCAGAAGTCGAAGAGTTGTACACACAAGCCAATGATAAACAACAGACTTTGCATTAATTCACTAAAAATAACAAGCACGTAAAAACCGCATAAGAGCCAGCTTAAAGCTGGCTTTTTTTGTGATCAAAAGTCAATAAAATCAACACTTACCACTACAGAACGCCATACTTAATTTTTTAAGATTAATAATTTATTTACTCTGGTATATCTGTTTAACAACAAGATAAAATGCTTAGACCAAGATATGTGACGAGTCGCCTAAAACCACAGGAAATAAGTGGATAATTTTTGAACTATCTCCCTGTTTTCTCCCAGGCCCGTTGCTAGCATGGTTTACAGATTACAATTACAAATATTATTACAAAATCCCTACAAAAAAATCCTTATAAGGAGCACCTATGACCGTTATGGAACATACTAAGGCTGCACAATTAGACCTAACCCAATACGGAATAACTAACGTAACTGAAGTCGTACACAACCCAAGTTACGAAATGCTATTCGCAGAAGAGACTCGCTCAGATCTTGAAGGCTACGAAAAAGGCGTAGTGACAGAGCTGGGAGCAGTAGCAGTGGATACTGGTATTTTTACCGGCCGTTCACCAAAAGATAAATTTATCGTTAACGATGACACAACACGTGACACTATGTGGTGGACATCTGAACAAGCGAAAAACGACAACAAACCAATCAGCCAAGCTGTTTGGAATGATCTAAAAGCTATAGTGAATAAACAGCTTTCTGGGAAACGTCTATTTGTTTTCGACGGTTATTGTGGTGCTAACGCCGATACTCGCTTACGTGTTCGCTTCATTACTGAAGTCGCATGGCAAGCGCACTTCGTGAAAAATATGTTTATTCGCCCAAGCGATGAAGAACTTGCGACTTTCGAACCCGATTTCGTGGTAATGAACGGTGCAAAATGCACAAACTCTAAGTGGGAAGAACATGGTCTGAACTCTGAAAACTTCACTGTTTTCAACCTCACAGAGAAAATGCAACTGATCGGTGGTACTTGGTACGGTGGTGAAATGAAGAAAGGTATGTTCGCAATGATGAACTACTTTCTGCCTCTTCAAGGTATTGCCTCTATGCACTGTTCAGCGAACATGGGTAAAGATGGTGACGTAGCAATATTCTTCGGTCTATCCGGTACAGGTAAAACAACACTGTCTACCGATCCAAAACGCGCACTTATCGGTGACGATGAGCACGGTTGGGACGACGATGGCGTATTCAACTTCGAAGGTGGTTGTTACGCGAAAACGATCAAACTATCGAAAGAAGCAGAACCTGATATCTACAATGCAATCCGCCGTGATGCTCTACTAGAGAACGTAACTGTACGTGCAGATGGCTCAATCGATTTCGATGATGGTTCAAAAACAGAAAACACGCGTGTTTCTTACCCAATTTACCACATCGACAACATAGTGAAGCCAGTATCAAAAGGCGGTCACGCAAATAAGGTCATATTCCTGTCTGCTGACGCATTTGGTGTGTTACCTCCAGTGTCTAAATTGACGCCAGAGCAAACTAAATACCACTTCCTATCAGGCTTCACTGCGAAACTTGCAGGTACTGAGCGTGGTATCACAGAACCAACACCAACCTTCTCTGCATGTTTTGGCGCAGCATTCTTAACACTGCACCCAACCAAGTATGCTGAAGTGCTAGTAAAACGTATGGAAGCCGCAGGTGCTGAAGCTTACCTGGTTAACACAGGTTGGAATGGCTCAGGTAAACGTATCTCTATTCAGGATACTCGCGGTATCATCGACGCTATTTTAGATGGTTCGATTGAACAAGCATCAACTAAGCATATACCTATATTCAATCTAGAAGTACCAACATCACTTCCAGGTGTTGATTCAAGTATCCTTGATCCTCGTGATACTTATGTTGATCCATTACAGTGGGAAAGCAAAGCGAAAGATTTGGCTAACCGCTTTATCAATAACTTTGATAAATATACTGATAATGCAGAAGGTCAATCTTTAGTCTCAGCGGGACCTCAGCTAGACTAAAATCATAGAAAAGTTCAAAAAGCTCTATCAAGCCCCTATTTTTAGGGGCTTTTTTGTTGAAGCCTACTGAGATTTGATTCAAGCTGTTATTCGACTCGAATAAGGATGGTTGGTACGAGAAATAATGAAAAAGCTGTTTGCATTAGGTGTGGGGTTTATTATTGTGCTACTTACGTTAACACTCGTCGTGTTCGGGGTAATGCATACTCGCTATTTCACGCCCTCAGCACAGTGGTTGACTCAACAGCTTTGGCCCAATCAACTCTCCTTCAGCAAACTTGAATATAACTACCCGACTCATTTCACTCTACACCAAGTTACCATTGCCACAGATAAACAACCCGTAAATTTCGAGCAAGTAGATATTTGGCTTAACCAAAAGCTCATTGATAGCAATAAACTCGTGATTGACAGCTTGCTTCTCGATGGTGCTAACTTTGCTCAGGGTCTGCCTTCTTCCAATTTTGTTCACTCACTAAAAGTCCATCAAATTGCACTGCATAACATTGATTTTGTCCAGAATGGGCTGATTGCACGCGGGGTGAATTTGCAAATAAAACAGCCTCGTTGGCCTTCTGACGATCGCAGTTTGCCTTATGGAGAAATTCAATTATCCGCTGAGCAGTTTTATTGGCAAGGTGAAGCGTTTAATAACGTACTGCTTGATGCGGATTATAAAGAAAAAGGGAGTACCATTTATGGTGCCTCATTTAGATGGCGTGGTGGAGAGATCTCGGGCCAAGCCGAACAATTTGACAATGGTTGGTCACTCATCAACACAACTATCAGCCATTTGAGTGTAACCAAAAGCTTACAGCCAACGATCCAGCAACTTGGGCAGTTGTCCTCTCGTTATATTCGTCACATCAACAGTCTAGACATTCTCAATAGCAACATTAGCTGGGTAGACGTTGAGTTCAACAATCTAGCAGCCTCAGTGGAAAACATAAATCTCAACGGTTCTTTATGGACACAAGATAGTGGCTACCTGTCCCTAAATGCTGACTCTATAACATGGCGTGGACAACAACTCATTGATCCCAGTATGAAGATCGATTTTTCCAGCCAGTCGATTTCAATCAGTGATTTCGCCAGCGAGGTGTATCAGGGTCACGTCCAATTTTCAGGCACAATGACCCCCGATAGCCTTCACCTGAGACAACTCAACATCAATGGCATTAAGTGGTTTGCTGAGACTCCGGAAGATTTAGCTTGGCTTCCAAAGCAGTGGCCACAGCTAAGACAGCTATCGATTGATCAACTTGAAATCAATAACTTACAATTAATACAACTGGTCAACAAACCGTTCTGGCAACTTTCCGGCGTAACTATTGAAGGCAAACAAAACCAACTTATTCGCAATAAGCGATGGGGGCTTTGGAACGGCAAACTAATGTTAAGCGCTAATAGCGCAAGTATTGGAGAGTTAATAACGACTCAAGGTGTTATAGAGATGCAAAGTACTGACGGAAAGTGGAAACTTCATCGAGCCTTTGTTCCTCTAGAAAATGGTTACTTAGACGCCACCGCTAGTTGGGACTTTTCTCAGTCAAGTTCCCCATGGTCACTAGCCGCTCATGCAGATGGTTTACCCTTCCCTGTCATCAACTACTTCTTTAAGTTACCCATTAAGTTAGATGGTATTACAGAGTTTGATATCAATGCGGAAGGCTTAGCCGGGGACTATTCGATGTTTGCTCACTCTCTATCCGGTGAACTCAATGCCAGCATGCGAGATGGTACCATGGTGATTGAAAAGCCAAACTCACTGATTGTTCAGCCCTTCGAAATAAACAACATCCTGCTCATCGCAGATCGGGGACGAATGACACTAAACCAAGTCCCTCTGACCGGCGTAGGTTTAGATGCAGATATTGTTGCTCAACTGGATTTAGTCTCACCGAAAGATGGGCAATTTAATCTCAATGTTAGCCAAGGATGCGAAACAATTCGCTACGATATGCTTAACAACTTAAAAGAGATTCAAAACTGCCGTGAACTTAATTAACGTTCATTAACATCAATTAACGCTGAGATTACTGACAATATCTTGATAGTTAGGTATCAACATGTAGGTACCGATAAACTCGACCGCATCCACTTCACCACTGGATATGGTGACGTTTACAACAATGCGGGCTTTTCGCCCCGTCGCCAGTCGATCTAAATCGCCGCTAATACCATCCAAAGATGTAGAAGCCACAGGACTTAACACCACTGGATGACGATATCGTATACGACTATCCACCAGCACAATATCTCCTTGAAGACTACGCTCGCGCATCAACAACCAAGCCATCCCCCAGCCAGTTAAGGTCGCTAAGGTAAACGCTGAGCCAGCAAACATCGTATTGTGTGGATTCAAGTTCGGATTAATCTGGGCGCAACATTGAAACTGGTATCCCGTATATTGCATCACTTTGATACCCATTTTATCACTTATAGGTATCTGTGATGCCCAGCGTTCTTGCAATTCAGTACACCATTCTGGTTTACGCAGTACATTGGCCATAGGGTCGAGATGCTTAACCATTTGCTGGTGTCGTACAGGTCCACGCTCATCACTCAACTCACCACGACGCTCAAATCCGTTCTTTGTATAGAAAGAAATTGCATCTTCACGGGCATTACATACTAAACGCTTAGCCCCTTCTTGGCGCGCTAAAGACTCCAGCGCAACTAAAACCAGAGAACCCATCCCCTTAGCTCGGCGATTCGATTTAACCGCCATATAGCGTATCTGGCCTTCACTATCGGGAGTAATATATAAACGACCTATGGCAATTGGTCTTCCTCGTCCATCAACAATCATTCTGTGATGGCTCATCGGATCGTATTCATCTCGTTCTGAGCCAATTGGCATACGCCAAGGCTCGCGTAGCATCTGCCAGCGGAAATGATAGTACTTATTGAGCTGATTATCCGTTTTCGGCGTAATAAGTTTAAACATAGATTCCGTTCCTAAATTATAAAGTCAACCTCAAAGTAAAGAGGAAACTAAAACTAGACCTGTAGCCAAAAAGTCACTGGACCATCATTAACCAGTGAAACTTTCATGTCTGCAGCAAAACGTCCTCGTTCTGTTGGCAATACACTTTCACACAAGTCAGAAAAATAATCATACAGGCGTTCAGCATCTTTTGGATGAGCTCCTCTAGAAAACCCCGCACGCGTCCCTTTTTTGGTATCAGCTGGGAGTGTGAACTGAGATACAACCAGAATACTGCCGCTCACATCTTTCACGCTAAGGTTCATCTTCCCAGCGTCATCTTCAAATACTCGATAAGAGGTTACGCGTTCCATTAAACGTTTGGCTTTCGCCTCATCATCATCACGCTCAACTCCTAACAATACTAGCAAGCCAGTTCCTATCTCACCGACAACTTCTCCATCGACACGTACTGCAGCTTCACTTACTCTTTGAATCAACGCTATCACTGGAACTCTCTTTCTTTTCTTGTTCACCAAGGGAAGAAGAGTTTAACACGTCTATTTCTTCACTCCAGCATTCACTCTCCCCAAGAGCAGCCGTTACTTCAGCGCCAATCAGCACAATCACCCAGCACAAATAGATCCAAACAAACAAAATGGGAATAGCGGCCAATGCACCATAGATCAATTGATACGATGGGAAATGAGTAATATAGGCAGCAAAAGCTTTCTTACTTAGTTCAAATAACAGTGCGGCGACTAAAGCTCCGGCAAGGGAATGATAAATATAGACCTTTTTATTAGGAACAAGTAAATATAGCCCCGAAAAAGCAAAAAACGACAACAAGAATGGAAGCCAGCGCAAGAACAGATTGTAAATTCCGACCAGAGCTTCGCTATCAATTAGCTTCAGCGACGTAATGTATGACGTCATCGCGATACTGGCCCCTAACAACAGAGGGCCAAGCGTTAAGATCATCCAATACATAGAGAACGAGAAAACGAGACGACGTTTGGTTTTTACTCGCCAAATATAATTCAAATTCTTATCAATATTAGAAATCAGCATTAGAGCTGCAACAAACAAAAACACACCACCAACCGCTGTCATCTTCGCAGTATTACCAATAAATTCTGTTAACGCGGTTCTTACTGCCATACCTGCAGCCGGAACGAAATGGTCAATAATGAAATCCTGTAACACCCCGCCCACATTTGAAAATATTTCAAATGAAGACATAATCGATAAAGAGACGGTGAACATAGGAACAATAGACAACAAGGTAATGTAAGCCAGATATCCAGCGTTCACATTAACTCGGTCATGCTTCATTCTAAAAAATAAATACCGTCCAAACGCGAAGGTTTGCTTAACCAAGTGATGTAAGTTCAACGGTGGTTTCATGGCCATTTCTATCTCTATTTCTATGTAACGTATTAATTTTAATAGAGTGTAACCCAACTTTCTCGGTTAAAGAGTAACTTTGCTGTGTAAACCAAACAATATACCGAGTTCCGATTACTCAAGGTGACTTAATACGAACTCTACACGCTCAACAACCGACATAAATGGAACGTCAATACAGTGATAACCTAACTGCTGATAAGTTTCCACCAGCCTTTGATGAATATTCAAAGCTTCCTCAAAAGGATATGGACGCACGTCATCTTGCACATAAATCTCTTGGTGTGGTCTGCAAATAAACACTTGAGTACAGTAACCTTTACTCGATTCCATATAGTGCACATCGGGTTGTATCCCCGCACCTTTCAGGTATCCACAAATATCGGGGATAGCTCTATCTAAAAATGCGATGGGATGGCGCTCAGCCTCCCTCTTTTGCTCAGTCATCACATCCAAACAGAGAGCAGCAAAGCCCAACATATTTTCCCACGGCAAGATGCCATCCTTTAGCTGACGCTGCTGCTCTATCAATTCTCGCGATGACTCATGAAAAGTTGCATAACCTCGATCAGCCAAAGCTCGTATCAATGTTGTTTTTCCAGCTCCAGGGCCGCCAGTAATAATAATAGGAAGCACAAAATTTCCTTATCAATAAGAGGTTATTCACCCCAGATACAAAAAGCCCCCAGCTTACACAGCTAGGGGCTTTAAAAACGTTAACCTAATGGGGTTAATTAACCGCGAGCAGCACGTTTACGATCGTTTTCCGTTAGGTGACGCTTACGGATACGAATGCTCTCTGGTGTTACTTCTACTAGCTCATCATCATCGATGAATTCAAGTGCTTGCTCCAGTGTGTACTTAATAGCTGGAGTCAGAACCTGTGCTTCATCAGTACCTGAAGCACGAACGTTGGTTAGCTGCTTACCTTTCAGACAGTTAACTGTCAGGTCGTTTGAACGGTTGTGAATACCGATGATCTGACCTTCGTAAACTTCATCTGCGTGCTCAGTAAATAGACGACCACGCTCTTGTAGGTTAAACAGTGCGTAAGTCAGTGCTTTACCTGTTGCGTTTGAAATCAATACGCCGTTCACACGTTGACCAATTTCGCCGCCTTTGTGTGGCGCGTAGTGATCGAACGTATGGTAAAGAAGACCAGAACCCGAAGTCAGAGTTAGGAACTCAGTTTGGAAACCGATCAGACCACGAGATGGCATAACGAAGTCTAGACGAACACGGCCTTTACCATCTGGAGACATGTCTTTCAGCTCACCTTTACGCGTGCCGATTTTCTCCATGATACCGCCTTGGTGCTCTTCCAATACGTCAATCGTTACTGTTTCAAACGGTTCCATTAGCTGGCCGTCTTCTTCTTTCAGAATGACTTCTGGACGAGATACTGCAAGTTCGAAACCTTCACGACGCATGTTCTCGATAAGAATAGACAGGTGAAGTTCACCACGACCAGATACGCGGAACTTATCTGGATCGTCAGTTTGTTCTACACGTAGTGCTACGTTGTGAACCAGTTCTTTCTCAAGACGCTCAAGGATGTTACGTGAAGTCACGAACTTACCTTCTTTACCCGCGAACGGAGAAGTATTTACTTGGAACGTCATGGTTACTGTTGGTTCATCAACACTTAGAGCTGGTAGAGCTTCAACTGCGTTTACATCACAGATAGTGTCAGAGATTTTTAGCTCGCCAAGACCTGTAATCGCAACAATGTCACCCGCTGTCGCTTGCTCAGCTTCAGTACGTTGCAGACCTAGGTAACCAAGTACTGTACCGACTTTGCCGTTGCGCTTTTTACCGTCAGCAGAAACGATAGTCACTTGCTGGTTAGGCTTAACAGTACCGCGAGTTACACGACCAACACCAATTACACCTACGTATGAGCTGTAATCAAGCTGAGAAATTTGCATTTGAAGTGGACCTTCAAGATCTACTTGAGGTGGTTCAACATTATCAACGATCGCTTGGAACAATGGTTCCATGTTTTCGCCTGTCTCACCTTCTTCTAGTGTTGCCCAGCCGTTTAGTGCTGACGCATAAACGACTTGGAAATCTAACTGTTCATCGGTTGCACCCAAGTTATCGAATAAGTCGAAAACCTGATCCATAACCCAATCAGGGCGAGCACCTGGGCGGTCAATTTTGTTAATAACAACGATTGGCTTCAAGCCATGAGCAAATGCTTTTTGTGTAACGAAGCGAGTTTGTGGCATTGGGCCATCTACTGCGTCAACGATTAGACACACACAGTCAACCATAGACATGATACGTTCAACTTCGCCACCGAAGTCTGCGTGTCCTGGAGTATCTACGATGTTGATACGGTAATCGTTCCAGTTGATTGCTGTGTTCTTAGCTAGAATCGTGATACCACGTTCTTTTTCGATATCATTCGAGTCCATGACTCGCTCTTCGATGTCACCGCGAGACTCTAACGTACCCGATTGTTGAAGTAGTTTATCGACAAGGGTAGTTTTACCGTGGTCAACGTGCGCGATGATCGCGATATTTCTTAATTTATCAATTTGTGGAGTAGCCATGGATTTTGCTTCACTTATATACACAAAATGGCCCGTCTCTACAGGATATAAAGACGTAGCCTCAATTTGGTTCAAAAAACGGGCAATAATGTACCAGATTCTGGCGAAAAACCTAGGAATATGTGATCCATCACGCTGATTTTCGCTCTATTGAGCCTAGTTGCTAAAGTGACTTAAAACAAACAATGTAATATTAAATCTATTTAGAACTAGAAAATGTCATCAATGATTGATTGAATATCATCCGGTTTGATAGAAATTGGTGCATATCTCGCAATATTGCACCAAAATAAACCAATCAAGGATCATTTTGGTGCAGTGATAAGCACCAAAAAAAACATAACAGCAATAACATATTGATATATATAGCCTTAAAACTTTGGCATGAATATAGCAAGCATGTATACAACATCGATTAAGATGGGTTTACGCACAGATTGATGCAAGAAACTAATTTTGATTCGAGCCCAAATCGCTTTATTAACACTGGAGGTTATCCGAGATGTCAGTAGAAAACGTTCTATCGCTGATTCAAGAAAACGAAGTTAAGTTTGTGGACCTACGTTTCACAGATACAAAAGGTAAAGAGCAACACATTTCTATCCCTGCTCACCAAATTGATGCAGACTTCTTCGAAGAAGGTAAAATGTTCGATGGTTCATCAGTTGCTGGCTGGAAAGGTATTAATGAATCTGACATGGTAATGATGCCTGACGCAGCATCTGCTGTGCTAGACCCATTCACAGAAGAATCGACTCTAAACATTCGTTGTGACATTCTAGAACCTGCAACTATGCAAGGTTATGACCGCGACCCACGCTCTATCGCGAAACGCGCTGAAGATTACATGCGTTCAACTGGTATCGCAGATACTGTTCTTATCGGTCCTGAGCCAGAGTTCTTCCTATTTGACGATGTTAAGTTCTCTACTGACATGTCTGGTTCTTTCTTCAAAATCGATGACGTAGAAGCGGCATGGAACACAGGTTCTGAAATTGAAGGTGGTAACAAAGGTCACCGTCCAGGCGTTAAAGGTGGTTACTTCCCAGTAGCTCCAGTTGACTCTTCGCAAGACATCCGCTCTGCAATGTGTCTAATCATGGAAGAAATGGGTCTTGTGGTTGAAGCTCACCACCATGAAGTTGCTACTGCAGGTCAGAACGAAATCGCGACTCGTTTCAACACGTTAACGACTAAAGCGGATGAAATCCAAATTTACAAGTACGTTGTACACAACGTTGCTCACTCGTATGGTAAGACAGCGACTTTCATGCCAAAACCACTCGTTGGCGACAACGGTTCAGGTATGCACGTTCACCAATCTCTAGCTAAAGACGGTGTTAACCTATTTGCTGGTGACAAGTACGGCGGCCTTTCTGAAACTGCGCTTTTCTACATCGGCGGTATCATCAAACACGCTCGAGCAATCAACGCATTTGCTAACCCATCAACTAACTCGTACAAGCGTCTTGTACCAGGCTTCGAAGCTCCAGTTATGCTTGCATACTCTGCACGTAACCGCTCTGCTTCTATCCGTATCCCAGTGGTACCAAGCCCTAAAGCTCGCCGTATCGAAGTTCGTTTCGGTGACCCAGCAGCTAACCCATACCTAGCATTCGCAGCAATGCTTATGGCTGGCCTTGACGGTATTAAGAACAAGATCCACCCAGGCGAAGCGATGGATAAAGACTTGTACGACCTACCAGCAGAAGAAGCGGCTGAAATCCCAACAGTTGCAGAATCTCTACAAGGTGCACTTGCTGAACTAGACGCAGATCGTGAGTTCCTAACATCAGGTGGCGTATTCTCTGACGACTTCATCGATTCTTATATCGCTCTGAAATCTCAA
Source organism: Vibrio sp. (assembly GCA_048259585.1). Taxonomy (GTDB): domain Bacteria; phylum Pseudomonadota; class Gammaproteobacteria; order Enterobacterales; family Vibrionaceae; genus Vibrio. Next base: position 157,272 of record JBLXHN010000010.1, read on the forward strand.
GACGTACAACGTGTGAACATGGCAACTCACCCACTAGAGTTTGAACTATACTACTCTGTATAATTCGCTTCAGTGTGTAAGATGTAATTAGTATTGCATGTATATCAGGCTCGCCTCGCAGGCGGGCCTTTTTTGTATTTAGCTGCGCACAAAACCTCTCTAGCATAAAACACCTCTATTGCAACAACCTTTATGGAGAGTAGATTTTGGCTCGTCTCATTTTCCTTATAACGCTATTGCTGACAGCCCCTTCATCCAGTCGAGAAATTTACACCTGGGTTGATGAAAATGGTATCCGACATATTTCAGATACTCCTAATCACAGTGACGTAATCACACTTTCCATGCCTGAATTTTCTTCTACCCCCCCAGAAGGATCGCTTATAACAGCAAAGAAAAAGAACCCAATATCTCAACGTCCATCACCTTTATCAATAGGAATTGTATCGCCCACTAATGGTGAAACTATTCGTGATAACACTGGTACGATAAGCGTAGAAGCAGAACTCAGTCGCGAGTTAATGGAGCAAGAACAGTTGCAATTAGTTGTGGATAACAAGCCTGTTGGTGCACCAAGCACCAAAAAGGTGTGGCATTTAAAAAATGTGGAACGAGGAGCTCATCGCTTTTCAATTCAGTTAGTTGTAAGCGGCAAGGTTATTGCATCAAGCTCTTTCGTAACGGTATATCTTCATCAGGCGTCCGTGAATTAGCCCAAAAAGAACTAATAAGCCTGATTTCGCAAGGTGTTTTGCTTTTTCTTTGTTTACCGTTGCGCCATACTTGACATTACCACGCACCAACATGGTGCATTGCATTAAATTGGAACACGGACAAGGAAGAAACTGTGAGCGCGGAACTGAGTCATACCATTTTAAACAACGTCGTAACAGCAACACTGATGCTAGATGAGCTGCTGTGCGTAAGGTACGCGAATCCAGCCGCAGAGCAGCTGTTTGCTCAAAGTGCTAAACGCATTATTGATCAACCTCTTTCCAAATTAATTCAGCATGCTTCTATGGATTTAGCGTTACTGACCCAACCACTACAAAGCGGTCAAAGCATTACTGATAGTGATGTAACTTTCGTCGTTGATGGAAAACCTCTAATGCTGGAGGTGACAGTTAGCCCAATGTCTTGGAACAAAGACTTGTACTTATTGGTTGAAATGCGCCGCATTGGCCAGCAGAGAAGGTTGACTCAAGAGCTAAACCAACACGCTCAACAGCAAGCTGCGAAATTGTTGGTTCGAGGACTTGCTCACGAGATAAAGAATCCTCTTGGTGGATTACGTGGAGCGGCTCAACTACTTGAGCGCATGCTGCCAGATCAAAGCCTAGCGGAATACACCCAAATCATTATTGAGCAAGCTGACAGGCTGCGAGCGCTAGTGGATCGACTACTAGGTCCGCAAAAGCCGGGGAAAAAGCAATCCGAGAACTTACATTTAATTCTAGAAAAAGTTCGTCAACTCGTTGAATTAGAGGGTGGAACAGAACTCATTATCGAGCGGGATTACGATCCTAGCCTTCCCGATATTGTGATGGATACGGATCAGATCGAGCAAGCGCTACTGAATATAGTCAGTAACGCAGCGCAGATATTATCTGGACAGAAACATCCCCAAATTACGTTGCGCACCAGAACGGTGCACCAAGCCACTATTCAAGGACAAAGACATAAGTTAGTGGCAAGAATCGAGATTATTGATAATGGACCAGGGATTCCAATGGAATTGCAAGACACTCTTTTCTATCCAATGGTCAGTGGTCGCGAAGGCGGTACTGGCCTAGGTTTGTCAATATCGCAAAACCTGATTGATCAGCACAATGGCAAAATTGAAGTAGAAAGCTGGCCAGGTAGAACAACATTCACTATTTATTTACCAATTTAGACACATTAGTCGCAAAGTTTGCTGTTAAGGAACAAAACTATGAGTAAAGGATACGTATGGGTTGTCGATGACGACAGTTCTATCCGTTGGGTTATGGAGAAGACCCTTTCATCAGCCAATATCAAGTGTGAAACCTTTTCAGATGCCGAAAGCGTTTTAATGGCATTAGAACGTGAGACACCTGACGTCCTGGTTTCAGATATTCGCATGCCTGGTATTGATGGTATCGAACTGCTTAACCAAGTACATTCACGCTCACCAGAACTTCCCGTCATCATTATGACAGCTCACTCCGACCTCGATGCTGCAGTTAACGCATATCAAAAAGGGGCATTTGAGTACTTGCCTAAACCTTTTGACGTTGATGAAACTCTCACATTAGTTGAACGAGCGATTGCTCATGGTCAGGAACAACGTAAAGAGCAATCTAACCAACTAAATCAGCCTTACGATTCACCTGAAATTATTGGTGAAGCCCCAGCGATGCAAGAAGTCTTCCGCGCAATAGGTCGGCTTTCTCGCTCCTCGATTTCGGTACTTATCAATGGCGAATCAGGAACAGGTAAAGAACTGGTCGCGCACGCACTCCATCGTCACAGTCCTCGCGCTCAAAAACCATTCATCGCGTTAAACATGGCCGCTATCCCGAAAGATCTCATCGAATCGGAGCTTTTCGGTCATGAGAAAGGCGCTTTTACTGGTGCAAACAATGTGCGCCAAGGTCGCTTTGAACAAGCCAATGGCGGTACTCTATTCTTAGATGAAATTGGCGACATGCCACTCGATATTCAAACACGCTTACTTCGCGTCTTAGCTGACGGTCAGTTTTATCGAGTAGGTGGCCACTCTGCAATTAAAGTAGATGTTAGGATCGTTGCCGCTACTCACCAAAATTTAGAAAAGCTTGTCCATCAGGGAAAATTTCGTGAAGACTTGTTCCATCGTTTGAATGTAATACGCATCCAGATTCCATCTTTACGTGAGCGTCGTCAAGATATAGAAAAGCTTACTCAACATTTTCTCGCCCTCGCAGCTAAAGAACTAGGCGTCGAGATGAAAACCCTTCACCCTAAAGCAGTAGAAATTCTAAATCGATTAGAGTGGCCAGGTAACGTTCGTCAGTTAGAAAACATGTGTCGCTGGCTTACCGTGATGGCCAGCGGTTCAGAAGTTTTACCAAGTGATCTACCATCAGAACTGCTATCTGAGAAAAAATCTGTCGATTTTGAAAACGATACCAGTTGGCAGAAGCAATTAGAGTCATGGGCAAAAACAGCATTAGCTTCAGGTGAAACGGAAATTCTTTCTTACGCACTCCCAGAGTTTGAACGTATACTCTTAGAAGCAGCACTACATCATACTAATGGTCATAAGCAAGATGCTGCAAAAGTACTAGGCTGGGGACGAAATACACTTACACGAAAACTTAAAGAGCTGTACTAATAAAAATAAAAGGCAGTCTCTTTCGTAAGCATCATGGATAGTGCTTTGTATAAGATTGGGATATGCCTTTAAATAAACAGATAAAACTAAAAACCGCCGTTTTGTTGCCATTCGTGATCATCTTTGTGGTCACATTTGGTGTTATTGCTGTGTTACAGAAAACCAACTATGAACAAATGGTTCAAGACATTAGCAGTAAGCAGCTTACCTACCTCACTGATAACGTTGAACAACAACTACATAACTTCCTCGAGGAGCCCTTCTTAGCCAACCTTAATATGAGCCATAACATTGGCCTTAGTGGGTTATATAAAGTTGGCAGCACAAAAGAAATGGAGGCGTTTTTTCTCTCTAACTTCTCAGACCTCTATCAATCTATACCACAAATGGATGCCGTTGGCTTTGGAGGGATAAACACTGAATACGTTGGGTTCCGTAAAGAGCATGACCAAACATACACCTTAATGGTTCAAGACGACCGAACAAACGGTAAATTGGTTATCTATCACGGTAACAAAATCAGTGACAACATACGCTCAGTTATCGATAACTATGACCCTAGAGTTCGTCCTTGGTATGCGCCAGTTGCGCAACAAAGAAAATCTATGTGGTCTGAGATCTACGCTAATGCAGACGAGCGACAAGAGATCACACTCTCCTCTCTGACTCCCGTTTTTCAATCTGATCAGTTTGTGGGCGTTGCAGTCAGTGATGTAAAAATTGACACCTTTAATGCGTTCCTAAGAGATATGAAGCAGCAAACAGATGCCGATATTTATATCTTTGATGAAGGAAATAGGCTAGTCGCCCACTCTGGTAGCGGTGGTGTTGTTTCTTGGGGGACTGCTCAGACCCCGAAAGGGAGTCGGTTACTGACAACAGAAAGTGCCAGTCCTGTAATACAAGCGAGTGCGACATACATTCAACAGTCTGAAGAAATGCTCCCTCTTACTGGAACCAACAATTTTGTCACTCAGGTAAATAACGATCGCTATTTTAATAAAGTGACATCCTTTAGCGATAAACACGGTTTACATTGGTTCATTGGAATTTCGATTTCAGAGCCAGAATTACTCGGAGAAGTACCTCATAATCAACGTAATAGCTGGTTAGTTGGGCTATTTATCAGCATGTTTGGCATTGCGATTGGATATATCACATTTAATAGAGTTACCGCGCCAATTACTTCAACAGCAACGGCAGCAGAGCATCTTGCTCGGGGCGATTGGAAAAGCCCGATGCCAAAATCTGGCCATATTTATGAAACCAGCATGCTGGTCAAGGCATTTAATGAAATGGCCAACAATCTGAAAGCGTCTTTTAAAGCACTAAGAGCTCAACTTGTCTTTGACTCGCTAACAAAACTCTATAGCCGTGAGGGGCTGATAGAAACAAGTAGCAACCTTAAAAACCTAAATGGCTGTCTATTTTTAATCGGCATAGATAAGTTCAGGGACATTAACGATAGTTTAGGTCATCAACAAGCTGACCAGCTCTTAGTTATGATTGCACAAAAGCTCCAAACCGAATTTGCTCAAGACGCTTATATAGCCCGTATTGGTGGTGATGAGTTTGCTCTTTATCTTCCTTTAGTCAATCAAGACGACGAAATTCAATCTGAAGCTCAACGTATTTTACAGATTTTTTCTACACCATTCGTTATGCCACTAGAACAAATCGCTGTAAATGTCTCTGTCGGTATCGTGCATAGTTTCAACTCATCAAATATGACGGTGTGGTTAAGAAACGGCAGCATAGCATTGAGTAATGCCAAATTAGACGCTACCCGTATCAGTTACTATGCACCAGAGATGGATGGGGTATCAAGAAAGCGTACTCAGATGGTGACTCAACTAAAGATGGCGATAGAAAACGAAGAATTTGTGCCTTTTTATCAGCCTATTGTCGATCTTAGAAGCGGAGAAGTGCTTGGTGCCGAAGCTTTAGCTCGCTGGATATCTCCTGAGTTTGGGTTAGTCCCACCTAACGATTTCATTCCTACTGCTGAAGATAGCGGCTTGATCAACACCATTGGTGAACAGATCCTACTCCAATCATGTTTTGATACAGTTAAAGGAATAGAAGAAGGAAAATGGTCGCATGACTTTCGCATGCACGTAAACCTATCCGTCAGCCAATTGTCCAGTGCGCAATTTTTACCACAGCTAAAAAGTATATTAGCGACAACTTCGTTGAGTCCAAGTAACCTCACATTAGAAATTACTGAGTCTAAAATTGTAGATAGCGACCCCGTTATTTTTAATAACATGTTAGCGATTAAAAATTTAGGAATTCATATCGCAATAGATGATTTTGGCACTGGTTATAGCTCCTTATCTTACCTGCACAAGCTTCCTTTTAATTGCCTAAAAATCGATCGGGCTTTTGTCGTTCAGTTAAAACAAGAACAATTAGAAAGCAGTATTGTTGCCGCTATTGTAAACATGATGAAGGGCTTCAAAGTAGAACTCGTGGCTGAGGGAATAGAAACTCAAGAGCAGGTCGACCTTTTAAATCAGTTGCAATGTCCTCAAGGTCAAGGCTTCTTGTTTAGTAAACCCATTCAGTATCAAGAATGGCCAACAAATTTAGTTAACATGAAGCAACAATCAGCAAATTAGACCGATATTCGCTGTGAGGTCTACTGACATGTCTAACAATGGTTCTTATACTTCACCCAGACATAAAATGGGAACGCATAATGATTTCTAAAAACTTACCATTAACGGACTTACATCGTCACCTTGACGGAAATATCCGAACTCAAACCATCCTAGACTTAGGCAATAAGTTTGGCGTGCAATTACCTGCTGACACTATCGCTGAACTCACACCTCATGTACAAATCGTGGAAGCGGAACCCTCATTAGTCGCGTTCCTATCCAAACTAGATTGGGGCGTTGCGGTACTAGGTGATTTGGACGCTTGCCGCCGAGTCGCTTATGAAAATGTTGAAGATGCCTTAAATGCTCAGATCGACTACGCAGAGTTACGTTTTTCACCTTACTACATGGCAATGAAACATAATCTACCAATAGCGGGCGTAGTAGAAGCGGTTGTAGATGGTGTTAGAGCAGGTGTTCGAGATTTTGGTATCCAAGCTAACCTTATCGGTATTATGAGTCGTACATTTGGTTCAGACGCTTGCCAGCAAGAACTGGATGGCATCCTCTATCAAAAAGATCACATTGTAGCGGTGGATTTGGCTGGTGATGAGCTAGGTCAACCAGGAGGTCGCTTCGTCAGCCACTTTAAACAAGTGAGAGATGCTGGTCTAAATATTACAGTACATGCTGGAGAAGCGGCTGGGCCAGAAAGTATGTGGCAAGCAATCAAAGATCTTGGTGCGACTCGAATCGGACATGGGGTAAAGGCTATCCAAGATCCAACGCTGATGGAGTATCTCGCTAAGAATAAGATTGGTATCGAATCGTGTCTTACATCAAATATCCAAACAAGTACTGTAGAAAACTTAGCAACACATCCTCTTAAACAATTCTTAGAACAAGGTGTTCTAGCTTGTCTAAATACCGATGACCCAGCAGTAGAAGGTATTGAGTTACCACATGAATATGAAATAGCAGCTCCTCAAGCTGGATTAACCCAAGAGCAAATTCGTCAGGCACAGATAAATGGATTAGAACTGGCATTTTTATCTGAGGCAGATAAAACAGCGCTTAGACAGAAAGTCGCTAACAGGGCTTAAGTTAAACAGGTACTAAGCCGACGCGTCAGCGTCGGTTTTTTTATATCTGCTCTTTAAAAACTTTAATGCAAATATTAAGACGACTGTAAGAGGTTAAGTGATTATAGAGGGTTTCAAAAGCCCCCAATCTTTTGACTGAGGCTTTGTATAATACCAATCTAAGTAAAAATATGATCTAATTGGGGCTATTCAACAACAGAAATCATTCACCATGGATAGCCTTAATAATATCGACTTTAAAAAGCTCGCCAGTCAGCAAA